>JALHRD010000013.1 GCA_022841625.1 Xanthobacteraceae bacterium | reverse complement strand
CGGGACGAACAGGGCCGTGGCGAGCCCAAGCGCCGACGCCGATCCGAGCGCGCGCGCCAACGCGGCGGCTGGCGGCGAGCCGCCCCGCCTACCCGAGGCGCGACGTCTGTGCATGCTCCACGGCCTCCGTGCTTTCGAACCCAACATCGACTGTCGCAGTTGGCTCGGATCGCGCACCTGCAACAATTTGGACGGCGGACAAATTCAGGGTCGCGTTGCCGTTCGGTCACACTGGGAAAACACCGCGGGGCGGGCCAGAGGCGGCGGTCGTGGCGCGCGCCATCGCCTCGGCCAGGAATTCCGCGTTCGCGGCGATGACGGTCGAGAATATCCGCTCCACCGCTTCGCGCAGCGCGGGTCCCGGCCGCACGCCGTCGGCCGCGCGGCGGGCGAGGCCACGCTCTTCCGCGAGCTTCAAGAGTCCGTCGATGTGCGGACGCGAGACGTGGAAGCGACGCGCCAGCCCGGACACGGTCAGCGGCCCCGGTTCGGCGCCCATGTCGACGAGATAGAGCGCGAACAGCACAAGCAGTCCGGCGTTGCGATCGACGATCTCGACGATGGCCGGCAGGCCCTCGCCGACCCGGCGCCCGGCGAGGAAAGCCCGGGCCTGGGCCGCGACGAAGCTCTCGACGAATCCGGGCGCCTCCACCGCGTCGCGCGCGCCCTCGAAGCCGGGCAGCACCGCGACGAACGCCGGCACGACGCGCCGCAGACGTTCGCGGTGCCGCGCCATGAGCTTCTCGGTCGGGCGAAAGCCGGCGCCCGTTTTCTCGACGTGCCCCGACCAGTGCATGAGGTGCAGCATCGCACGCGCGCGCCCCGCGCTGCACAGCCCCGTGGCGACGCAGGCGTCGGCCAGACGGCGAGCGGTCAGTCCCTCTTCGCCCTCGGCGAAGGCGACGACCAGGAGCGCGACGATGAAGCGACCGCGATCATTGGTGAGAAGATTGAGGAGGCGATTGCCCGAATAGAGATCGAGCGCGGACCTCGCCAGCAGAATCGTGGCCTCGCGGAATCGGGGGTGGTCGCGGACTTGGTCGTGCACGGTACGCTCAGCTTAGAGGATCGCGGCTCGAGCGCGCGTGCGCGGCGCCGTGTCCAATCGCCGCGCACATGCCCTCGAGCTAACGGACCGACCGGTGATGGTTGTCGGTCGTTCGGCCATCGATCGAACAGGTATGCGGCAGTCTCGGCAAGGCCGACTGAGCCCCGAAACCACGGTTCGGTTGCGATCTCGCGGAGCTACCGCGGAGGACGAAAGATGCTTGCGCGGCCGGCTGCGGGGGAACCGCCGCGGCGCCGGCTGCGGCGCCACGCTGAACCCGAGCTTCGTTCGCCTACCGATGCGTCCTACAGCAAGCCGAAGTGCTGCAGCATCGATGTCGATGCCCTAACTCCGGCAGCAGCGAATTTGCCGCTGTACATATATTGGTCAATGCTGACCACCAGGGCCAGCGCGACGACTGCAAAGCGGTACATGACTAACCTCCAACAGATTCGTCCCGTTTGCGGTTCGACTGAACCGAAAACGGCCGACGATTTCCTCACATGTGCCGCCCATGGCGTTTGTCCTTATCCGCGAAATCGGCTTGCCAACTACCCACTTCACCGGGACCTGCGCCGGGACGACGCGCGATTCTGGGCGTGAGTTTGTTGCGATCCGGCTAAGCGAAAATATCTAATTTTGCCAAATTTGTTCCTATCCACGCTGGCGCACGGGTCAAAGCTCGCTTAAAATTGAAACAATCGGTAACCCGTGCGGTATCTAACGACCAGCGACGGGCAAAAAAACCATTGCGTGGGAGGCGGAAATGTCCAGCTATCACAGGACCAAACTGTTGCTGCTGGCCGGCGCAATATTCTTGCTCGCGTCCCCGGCGGGCGCCGAGGAGGCCAAGCATCCCGGCCTCGCACTGCTGCGGGACAAGTGCTTCCAGTGCCATACCGATTCAATGTGGCGTGATGCCCGGCAGGACGCCCGCTGGTGGGAAAGTGCGCTCTACCGCATGGTCGGCCGCGGCGGCCTGTGGACCGCGGAAGAAATCAAGTTGATGGCGGAGTATCTCGGTACCGATTTCGGACCCAACGCCAAGCCCCCCGAACCGCGTCAGTAAATTTCCCATCGCAGCCGAACGATCGCGTAACGCTTTGACCGAATCCATAATCCCGAAGGAGACCACCATGAGAGAGCTGGTCGTAAAATATCTGCACAACCGGATTTCACGGCGCGGCTTTGTCGGCGGACTGACCAAAGCCGGCATCACCATGACCGCGGCGCAGGGCGTGTTGGCCTCGGTCGCTTCGGTCAGCCATGCGCAGACTGCGGCACCCACCGCCGCGCCAGCCGCAGCGGCTCCCGCGGCCACGGTCGGTCAGGCCGCCGCGGCTTCTGGACCGGTGAAGGCGTTCCAGGGCACCGGCGGCGCCGCGTTCGCCGAACAGCTGATTGCTTGTGGCGTGAAATATGTATTCGGCAATTCCGCCAGCGAGGACGCCGAGTTCTATGAAGCGCTGGTCGACCGGCCGCAGCTCAAATACATCCTGACGCCCCATGAAGGGCCCGGCGCCGCAATGGCCGCCGGCTACGTCAAAGCCTCCGGCGAACCGACCATTGTCATGCAAGCGGCCGTCGTCGGCATGGCCAATGCCATCGGGCAGATGATCAACGCCTATAAGGAGCAGACCCCGCTGGTGGTCTACTCCTATCGCACCGACCAATCGCGACGCGCCGGCCGCGACGGCTTTGAGGAAGTGCCCAACCAGGAGCAGATCGTCCAGCCGTTCACCAAATATTCGTGGCTGGCGCGACGCCCGGACATGATCCCGGAGACCATCCGCCGCGCGTTCAAGGCATCGTGGACGCCGCCGAACGGCCCCTCCTACATTTCGTGGCACGCCGACTACAACCACGAGCGCATCCGCACCGACATCATTTCGCAGGACCAATTCGATCCACGCATGCGGGTGCGGCCCAATCCGCAGGAGGTCGAGCGCGCCGCCAAGCTTCTGGTCGAAGCCAAGATGCCGCTGTTGATGGTTGGCGACGAAATCTATCGCGCCAAGGCGGTGGCGAAAGCGGTCAAGCTCGCCGAAATGCTCGGCATGCCGGTGGTCCAGCCGCGGCAGATGTATGCCAATTTCCCGGAGGCGCATCCGTTGTGGTGCGGCAGCCTGCCGGCGGGAACTTTGGCATCGATCACCTGGCCGAAGGATTACGACGTCGCAATCAATGTCGGCAACAAGATGCAGCACAACAGTCCGGCGCCGATCGTTCCGCGCGGCCGGAAATTCATCGACATGCGCATCGACCACTGGAGCATGGGCAATGTCATGCTCACGGAGGTGCCGCTGGTCGCCGATGTCGGCCTTGGCCTCGACGATTTGATCGCGGCGGTCGAGCAATTGCTGACGCCCGCGCTCAAGCAGCGGTTCGCCGCGCGCGCCGAGGAGGTGAAAACCTTCACCACGCGGGGGCGCGCGCTGCGCGCCGGCGTCGTCAACAATCCGGAATGGGACCAGGCGCCGATCATTGCCGACCGCCTGACCCACGAGATTTCGCGCTTTGCCGATCCGGACGCCATCATCGTGCACGAAGCCGGCTCGGTCTCGCTGCACGGTTTCAGCTTTAATCCGCTCGGCGGACGTGAGCTGTTCTTTTATTACGGCGCCCACCTCGGCTCGGGCGTCGGCACCGCGGCCGGCGTGAAACTGGCGCGCCCGAACCAGCAGGTGATCTGTCTGGTCGGCGACGGCTCGTTCCTGTTCGGCCCGACCGCGCTCTGGAACATGGCGCGGCTCGAACTGCCGGTGATTACCGTGGTCTACAACAACCATGCCTATGGCGGGCCGCACAGCCGCGTCATCAACAACGTGCCGAGCGGCCGGATGGTGCAGACCGGACAATTCGTCCACGACTATCTCGGCAGCCCCGACATGGACATGGCGTCGATCGCCAAAGGTTTTGGCGTCAACGGCGAAGTGGTGCAGAATCCCACCCAGCTACGCGAAGCCTTGGCGCGCGCCCGCAAGCACACCGTCGAGGGCAAGCCCTATCTGCTTGACGTCCAGGTCGCCCGCAAGGGCCTCGGCTGGGCCGAAAAGCCCTGGATTCCGCCGATCCAGATCGCTGCGCTACGCACCCGAAGGGTTTGAGGCTTGTGATCGCAATCTTTCCGACGTCATGGCCGGGCTCGTCCCGGCCATCCACGTCTGAATCGTTTTCACGAATTAAGGCGTGGATGCCCGCGACACCAGGGCGTTTATGCCCGTCTTCGACGGGCTATGCGCGGGCATGACGTGGAGAGGTTTCAATCTTTGCTCATGTGGTTTTAATGAAATCCCGTCGTTACTTCATATGGCCGCGCCGGCCATGCGTATTCCTGGGCATGCCTCTGCTCGCTTGCATGATCGCGTTCGCGGCACGCGCCGAAACGGCGCCCTCGCCCCGGCAGATCGACCAGGGCCGCGAAGTCTACGAGGAGTTCTGCCAGACCTGCCATGGCCGCGACATGATCAGCCCGGGGCTGGTGACCTTCGATCTGCGCAAATTTCCAAAAGACGACCCCGCCCGCTTCCGCGGCGCGGTGCTCGACGGCAAAGGCAATGCCATGCCGTCGTTTCGCGGCCGCATCAGCGATGCGGATGTGAATTTGTTGTGGGCCTATCTGCGCGGCGGGCCGTAGCGGTTCCCACGTCGCAAAGTCCGCTGCAATTTTTTTGGCGGATTGGGGCCCAACAGCGCACCAATCCACCTTGATTACGACAGGCCCGCCGACGACAATCGTCCAGCGTTTCGCTCCGTCAATTGATCCGACAAAAACATGGCCCAAGTCAAATCCAGGAGGGGAGCGCGTAGATGGGGTAACGGGCCGGCCCCGGCCCGTTACCCCATCTACTTGCTAGCATCGGCGCACTCTAGCACATGATTGCGGCCATCGCGAAGGGGCTGGCTGAAGCGTCGGAAAAACTACTGGATTGCCCCCCTTGAGTGAGACACGGAAATTAGGGTCAGGTCATGTTGACTGCTATCGAACGCCGCAGCGTTTCCAGAAGGCTCGCATTTGTTCCTCGTCGAGTCCCTCGCCCCGCTCAAGTTCCGCGATGCCTTCGCGGATAGCGGCTTCTTCCTCAGGCGTCACGTTGTAAACACCCGATCGCCGCGCCTCAATTTCACGCGCGAGCTCGGCCAGTTCTTCCTGGTCCTCTTCCGGCCAGGAGGCGACCTGCTGAAGGATGGTCTTGGCTGCTGAGCTCATGTTTTAATCTTATCACATGACTTCGAAGAGGTGAACCTGTTGTGGGCCTATCTGCGCGGTGGGCCGTAGGCTTGCCTCAGGCAAGCGTCGCAATGCGAAACGCAGCCCGAGGAATTGGGGTTAGCCCCTTCGCGGCAGCCGCAATCCCGTGCTAAAGTGTACCTATGCTAAAGACCGAAGAAAAACTCGAGCGCCTGTTCGCCAAGCTGCGCACGCTCCCGCAGCAGCGCCAGCAACTCGCCGTCGAGGCGCTGTCCGAGATTGCCGATGAAGACCTTTACGTCCTCTCGGACGAGGAGCGCGCCGTGCTAGAGCCGGCCCTCGATCGCGCCAGACGCGGCGAGTTCGCCACCGATGCCGAGGTCGACGAGGCCATCAACAAGCCCTGGACATGAAGCTGCGTTACGACGCGCGCGCCGTCCAGGATCTCCGTGACATCCGCAGCTATATCGCGGCTCAAGGGGCGCCGGATGCCGCCGACCGCGTGCGCCGACACTTGCGAGCGCGCATCGACCGACTGCGGCAGCACCCGATGATCGGCACAGTCGCGAGCATCCCCGACATTCGCATCCTGCCGCCAACGCGCTACCCCTACCGTATCTACTACACCGTCCGTGGCGACGAGCTCGTGATCCTGCACATTCGCCATACCGCACGCCAGGCACCGGGCAACCTCACCGCCTGACATCACCACACTGACCATGCAATGAGTGAAATGGGGTCAGAGTAGTGAAGCGCACCCCGAAATTGAGACACGGCAAACAGGGAAAGGTTCCCGCAGCAGAGAACGGATGTTCAAGCCAACGATCCGTGTTTTCAGCCGGAACTTCAAGCTTTCCGCGGTCCGTCGCATGCTTACCGGGCCACCAATAGCCGCGCCCACAGCACCCCGCCAATGCAATTTCAAAGCCCGCAGGGCGCTGATATAACGGCTCCCGAAACGACCGCTCCGCCGCCTTGGAGAACCGCATGTCCTTCTCGACCCTCAAACTCTCGCTGATCCTGTGCGGCCTGTCGCTGATGCTGCGATACCAGCGCTGGCGCCATGAAGCGTTCCGCCAGCGGCTGAGCGAGCGGAATTTCACCGCCCAGATCATGACGCGCGACGAGGAAATCGGCCGCTGGTTCGAGTTCAAGAACGGCAATATCCGCTCCGGCTTTGGCCTGCATCCCGCGCCTGACTGCAAACTGATGTTCAAGAACGCGACCATTGGCGCGGGCCTGTTGATGCCGCCGATCGACTGGCTGCGGCAGATCAACGCGCAAAAGGACTTCGTGCTGTCGGTCGACGGCCCCGAGGATCTGACCAACTGGTTCGCGCAGACCGTGATGATGAGCCAGTCGGCCGGACTCAAGATCGGCACCCGCATGGAGGACGGCTCCATGCGCTATTGCAACATGACCAATGGCGGCCCGGTCTTCATCTACGTCAAGGACGGCAAGGTCGTGCGCATGACGCCGATCGATCTCGCCGAAGACGACGGCGCGTCCTGGACCATCGACGCCAAGGGCGTGAAGCTGACGCCGCCGCGCAAGACGACCCTTGCGCCGCATGGTCAAAATGCCAAGTCGATCATCTACTCGCCCGACCGGCTGCTCTATCCGATGAAGCGGGTCGACTTCGATCCGAACGGCGCGCGCAACCCGCAGAACCGCGGCAAATCGGGCTATGTGCGGATCTCGTGGGACGAAGCGATCAAGATCGTCACCGACGAAATCAAACGCCAGAAGCGCGAGCACGGCCCCGGAGCAATCGCCACCTCGCACGGCTCGCATCACACCTGGGGCAATGTCGGCTACTACCTCTCGGCGCTGTTCCGCTTCGCCAATGCGATCGGCATGACGCGCGTACACCACAATCCCGATAGCTGGGAAGGCTGGTATTGGGGCGCGGTGCATCACTGGGGCTACACGCTGCGCGTCGGCCAGTCGGAAACCTATGGCACGGTCGAGGACTGCTTGCAGAACTGCGACTTGATCGTGTCGTGGGCGGCCGACCCTGAGTCGACGTCAGGTTCCTATGGCGCGCAAGAAGGCACCGTGCGCCGGCAATGGCTGAAGGACCCCAAGCTCGCGATCAAGGTCGTGCACATCGACCCCTATTTCAACGCCACCGCGCAATTCTTGCCGGGCAAGTGGTTCGCGCCGCGGCCGACCACCTCGGTCGCGATGGCCATGGCGATCGCCTATGTGTGGGTGAAGGAAGGCCTCTATCACAAGGAATATGTCGCGACCCATACTGTCGGCTTCGACAAATGGAAGGCCTATCTGCTCGGCGAGGACGACGGCGTTCCAAAAACGCCGGAATGGCAGGAGAAGGAAACCGGCGTCCCGGCCAGAGATGTGCGGGCGCTGGCGCGCGACTGGGGCAAGAAGCGGGTCTATCTCGCGCCCGGCGGCTGGGGCAACGGCCACGGCGGCGCCTGCCGCAACCAGACCGGCATCCAATGGGCGCGCGTGATGGTGTGCCTGTCGGCAATGCAAGGGCTCGGCAAGCCCGGCTGCAACATGGGCAATCTGCAATGGGGCTGCCCGCTCGACTTCAACTTCTATTTCCCCGGCTATTCCGAAGGCGGCATGTCGGGCGATCTCGAAAACACCGCCATGCCGGTCGAGCTCTATCAGCGCATGCCGCAGCTGCCGACCATGAACTCCAATGCGCAGACCATCCCGCGCATCTGGATGCCGGAAGCGATCACCGAGGGCAAAGCCGAAGGTTATCGCTGGATCGGCAAATCGATCGAGCACCAGTTCCAGAAGTTCGGCTATCCCGCGCCGGGCTCCTCACCGGTCCATATGCTCTACAAATACGGCGGCTCGATTCTCTCGACAATGAACAACACCAATCGCTGGGTGAAGATGTATCAATCGTCGAATCTCGAATTCGTCGTCAACCAATCGATTTGGTTCGAAGGCGAAGCCAAATTCGCCGACATCATCCTGCCGGCCTGCACCAATTTCGAGCGCACCGATATTTCGGAATGGGCCGGCCTCGGCGGCTATGGCCACCACGGCCAGCAGCAGCTCAATCACCGCGTCATCGTGTTCCAGGCGCAGGCGATCGAGCCGCTTGGCGAATCCAAATCCGACTTCTGGATCTTCAATGAAATCTGCAAGCCGCTCGGGCTCGCCAACTACTTCTCGGAAGGCTGCAACGAGCTTGATTGGGTCAAGCGCATCTATCTTGCCTCCGACCTGCCGAAAGTGATCTCGTGGCGCACGCTCCTCAAGCGCGGCTATTATGTGGTGCCGGCCGAAAAGGAAAAATTGCGCGCACCAGTCTCGTTCCGCTGGTTCTGGGAGAATCGCAAAAAGGACGTGCCGGAGGCGCAACCGCTGCCATCCGACTATACCGAGGAATACCTGCGCGGCCTGCAAACCCAATCCGGCAAGCTCGAATTCGACTGCAATAGCCTCAAGCGCGTCAACGATCCCGAACGTCCGCCAATCGTCAAATACCAGCCGGCGGAAGACGGCATACACTCGCCGGATTTTGCGCGCCATCCACTCCAGATGTTGACGCCGCACTCCAAATACTCGTTCCACACCCAGGGCGACGGCAAGGACTCATTCCTGCTCAACATCGAAGACCATCGCGTCAATGTTGAAGGCTATTACTACTGGATCATGCGGCTGAACGCGGACGACGCTGCCGAACGCGGCATCAAGAAGCACGACCTGGTCAAAGTCCACAACGATCGTGGCGCCGTGATCTGCGCGGCCTTGCCGACGCAACGGCTGCCGCGCGGCGTGTGCCATGGCTACGAATCCTCGGCGGTCTACGACCCGATGGGCGAGCCCGGCAAATCGGTCGATCGCGGCGGCTGCCTCAATCTGCTGACGCCGCACAAGTCGCAGACCAAATCGACCCATGCGCTCGCCGGCGCCAATGCGCTGGTACAGGTTGAGCTATGGGACCGTCGCATCGAACACATGTCGGAGACTTTCGCCGCCATGGAAAAAGACTCCGAGATCAAGCGCAGCCTCAAGGAAGCGCGACTGGTCCCGGCGAAATAACCCGCGAATGGCGAATAGGGAGAAGCAGATGGCGACGGCGGCGCGCGAGTAGGGTCCAACCCTATTCGCTATTCGCTACTCGCTATTCGCTTTATAGACGATGAAAAAGTGGAATATGATTGTCGACGTCGCCGAGTGCACCAACTGCAATCTGTGCACCCTGGCGACCATGGACGAATATGTCGGCAATGATTGGCCCGGCTATTCGAAGCCGATGCAAAAACACGGCCACAAATGGATCAACATCCTGCAAAAGGAACGCGGCCAAGTAACCGGCCAGTCGCCGATGATCGACATCGCCTATGTTCCGACCATGTGCAACCAGTGTGACGACGCGCCTTGCATCGCCAAGAGCGGCGGCGCCATCAAGAAACGCGATGACGGCATTGTACTGATCGATCCCGTGCAGGCGCATGGCCGCAAGGATCTGGTCGATGCTTGTCCCTACGGCCATATCTGGTGGAATGAAGAGCATCGGGTGCCGCAAGCCTACAACTTCGACGCCCATCTGATCGATCAGGGCTGGCAGCAGACCCGCGGCCATCAATCGTGCCCAACCGGCGCGATGCGCGCGATTTACATTGAAGATGAAAACATGCAGCGCATGGCGCTGGACGAAGGTCTCGAAGTGATGCGCCCCGAGCTCAAGACCAAACCGCGCGTCTATTATCGCAACCTCTGGCGCTACGCCAAATGCTTCATCGGCGGCTCGGTCTCGGCCGAGGCGAATGGCATTGTCGATTGCGTCGAGGGCGCGACCGTCCGGCTGCTCCGCAACGGCCTCTTGGTCGATGAGGCCACGAGCGACAATTACGGCGACTTCAAATTCGATAAGCTCGACGAGAACTCCGGCGCCTATGTGATCGAAATCGAAGCCGCCGGACGCGCCAAGAAGACCGTCGAAGCCAAGCTTGGCGTCAGCGTCAATCTCGGCGAGATACGTCTCTAGTTCAGCCTTTCTTTCGTTCTGAGTCATGGCCGGGCATAGCCCGTCGAAGACGGGCGTAAACGCCCTGTTGTCCCGGCCATCCACGTCTTTGATACTCAGATCGAAGAAAAACGTGGATGCCCGGCACAAGGCCGGGCATGACGAAGCGGGGGCTACGATCCATGATTGATCCGTCACAGACACTCTTCTTCCCCGCGCTTGGCCCGCTCTACCAAGGCCTCGCACCCTGGACGGAAGCGGCGCTGCGCGCAGTCGCCGGCCTATGGCTCATCCCGCACGGACTGCGCAACACCTTCGGATTTTTTCCAACCACCGGCGTACGCTCGCATAACCTGACTGAACTCGGGGCCCAGCTCGACCATGATGGATATCGGCCGGGCAAATTATGGGCACCGGCGATTTCGATTACCCAGTTGGTCGGCGGGCCGCTTTTGGCGCTTGGCCTGTTCACGCGCCCGGCGGCGTTCGCCATCCTGCTGTTCCTGTTGGTCACAAATTTTGAGCGCTGGCGCGTTGGAAAATATTTCTGGAACCAACTTGGTCTCGAATACACCGTGATGTGGACGGTCGTAACGTTCTATTTTCTGGTGCATGGCGGCGGCCGCATCTCACTCGATCATCTCATCGGCCGCGCGTTTTAATTGGACCAAATCCCTTGGCACTCGCTAGCGGCGCTCTGCCCACGGAACCTCCCGCACCGCCCATCGCGTGGGGCTATTTTGCGACCTTTGGTTGGGTGCTGCTGACCTATCTGGTGGCGCTCGGCATTGCGCTGGCCGGCTTGTATTTCTGGAACCCGGCGGCGACGCCGACCGATCTCGACTTGATCGCCGCGATGAGCGACGCACGCCATTTCAGTACGACGACCATTTTCACCAACCTGATTCAAACCGGCCTGCTCGTGGCGATCATCTGGTTCGGCCGCTGGAAGGCCAAGGACTATCTGGCAATCAACTGGCCGGCGTTGCCGGAGGTGAAGGTCGCGCTAGCCTCGCTGGTGATTTTACTGCCGGCACTCGACGCCGCCGCTTATCTGTCGGGTCAAGCGATTATCCCCCCGTTCATGACGGACATCTACCGTAACGCCCTGTCGACCGGCGCCGTGCCGTTGCTATGGCTTGCTGTCGTCGTCGCCGCCCCGGTGGCGGAAGAAATCATTTTCCGCGGGTTCTTGTACCGCGGCTGGGTTCGCTCCCCGCGCAATCCACTGCCCGGCATTCTCATTCTCGCCGCCTTCTTCGCAATCCTGCATCTGCAATACGACTGGTTTGGCATATTGCAGGTGTTCGCAATGGGATTACTGCTCACTTACATCCGTTGGCGCAGCGGCTCCATGCTGTTGCCGATGCTGCTGCACGTCATCGCCAATGCCTACGCGATGGCGCAGGTCACTGTGCTGATGCACTGGCTCCGTTGAATGTTTAAAGCGCTGGATTGCTGCGCGGCGCGCCGTGTTGTTCGAGCTGCGCGCAGCCATAATCCGCCGCCGCCGCTTCCCAACCAACGCCATGATGCGCCACCGCGCCCAGCAGGTTGCGGTATTGCCGCTGCATGGCGCCGCTGCTGTAAAGCGCTCGGCCGCCGGCGGCATTGAACAAGCGGGAACCCGCCTTGAGCGCGAGTTGGCAGGCAAAAGCAATATTGCGACGTCCGGTCAGACGCTCGGTCAGGCTTTCGGTCGCGCCGGCCTCGGTCTTGCGCATGCCGCCACGCACCGTACCTTGATAGAGCGCGTGCGCGGCATCGATCTCGGCGGCGCTGCGCGCAGCAATAATTTGCGTGCCTTGCTGCGCCCCGATTGCCACCCCGCGCGAGAGCCGCGGTCCGGTATAGACCAGCCACTCGCCGTAAACGCCGCGCGCCATGCCGACCGCCAGCGCCGCGAACCCGGCCGCCGATGCGCCACTGAACCGCGGCACGCGATAAACCGCGGCCTTATTCACAGCGATGCCGGGCCCGGTGCCAGCCCGGGATTGCCCACCATCAAGGAAGCGATGCACAGGAATGAATTTGCCGGTGACGACAAAGCTTTTCGAACCGGTGCCCTCTAGCGCCATGGTGTCCCAATCGTCAATCACTTCGGCGTCGCCCTTCGGGATCAGGAAAAAATGCGGCCCATCGAGGCCGTCTTTGTCCGCGATCCGCCCGCAGCAGATCAGCCAATCGGCATAATCGATGCCGCTCGCAAAGCCATGCCGCCCGGAATAGAGAAATCCGCCTTCCACGCGTTTCGCACGCCCGGTCGGTTCGAACGACGCCGACGCAATGGCGCTGTGGTTCCTGCTCCAGACATCGTCCTGCGCCTGCGCCGGGAAGGTCGCGATCAACACGGTATGGTCCGCAAAGATGTGCTGCAACCAGGCCTGCGAGCCGCATGCGGCGGCTAGCACCTCGCCGACATCGCACAGCACATCCCAGCCGAGTTCATAACCGCCAAACCGCGCCGGCTGGCACATCTGCAGCAATCCGGCACGCGCGAAATCCGCAATGGTTTCGTCGGGGACGCGACGCTCGTTCTCGCATTGCGGCGCGCGTTCCTTCAACATCGGCGCCAGCGCTTGCGCGCGCGCCATCAACTCGTCGGCCGAAGGATGCCGTGCCAGCGGGACGACATTGGAATCAGGCGTATCCATCGGCGCTATCCCATCGCAATCGCGTTAATCCCGTATCACCAGTTTGGCGGCCTCGACGATGTCCGTTGGGATCGCATAGATATCGTCGACCACCTTGGCCGCCGCCTCACCAACAATCGGCGATAGCGGCAGCCGTAGCTTCTTGATCTCCGCTATAAAGGCCGGATCCTGCATGGTCGCGGCAAACGCCTCGCGCAAAATCTTGACGCGCTCGGCCGGCACCGCGGCCGACGCCATGAATGGCCGGCCAAGCTGGTTCGACGCCAGCAGCAATTGCATGATTTGCCGCGCGCGCTCATTCGGCGCGATGTCGATGCTATAGGGCACATTGGGCGGCATATCGGCGGCCGTCGCCGGCGACGAGCGGATCACCGGATTGATTTTCTTCTCGCTGATCCATTCGACCGGAATGCTGCTCCAGGCGCCGCAATCGCCATCGAGCTCACCGCGCTCAATGGCAATGCGCTGCTCGGCGCTGCCGGGATAGCCGCCGACCTGTTGCAGTTTCACGCCAAAAATATTTTTCAAAATTCGCTGATTAAGATCGCTGGAACTGCCGGGGCCGGTCGAGCCGTAGTGCACTTTCGGACGCGCCTTGAGTTCTTCCAAGGTTTTCACACCGAGCCCATGCCAAACATAACAGACCGTCAGATCCTGGCTGATGCTGCCGATCCAGTTGTATTTGCGGAAGTCGAGCTTGATCTTGTCGGGCGTCAGCCGAGCTTCGCCGATCGCACCGAAATTGAAAGTGTTGAGCACGGTGCCGTCCTTGGCGGCCGCGTTGTCGAGATAGTGCACCGCATTGAGGCTGCCGGCGCCCGGCATGTTCTGCACCACGATGGACGGATTGCCCGGAATGTGGCGACCGATGTGCCGCGCCAATACCCGCGCGTTGATGTCGTAGCCGCCGCCGGGCGAAAAACCAGCCAGGATATTGATGGTCTTGCCCTTGTAAAACTCTTGCGCTGAGGCCGGCGCTTGCGTTGCCAGCGCGCCAACAATGCCGATTACCGCGACGCAGCGCTTGCTCATGGGACCATGTCCTCCCTACCGGCGTTGGAGCTTGATCGTCTCGCACGATCTTACACTTCTCTTACAGGTCTTACAGGCTGCTGTAAGATCGAAAAAGCCGGAATTCACCTGTTTCTCCCGATACTTGGCTCGTCGATCTTACACTCTTACCGATTTTAATGCGCATCGTGCCTCGCGGATCCCGGGTCCGCGGCCGCGCCACACTGTGCTGCGCCGCATTCACGAGGCGAACCTCGCCTTTCAGCCGCTGTAGCAACCCGTTTGTGCACGGGTGGCTGCTCGCGCGTGACGGAGCAATGCAGAACTCTTGGCACAGCAAAGTGGTGAATCAATGAAACGTCACACGACGCTGTGGACGTGCGAGCACCCGCTCGGTGCATAACTTTGCGCAATGCACATCACGAACGCATGAGAAGTGTCGATGTCCCGGGGCAAACCTGCGCGTCGGGCTCTGTGCACATAAATCGTATGCGCATTGGTCCCCGCTCGCCCCCGCGGAAGCGGGGCCCAGTGTGTAAGAAGAGTCCTGGATGCCCGACTATCGCGGGCATGAGCGGAGGAGAGGGCACAGCAGGCGAGCGCCGAGGCTCCTGACGCAAGTAAGACCAATCCGCCGGCCTACTGCGGCGGATCGAAGCCGGCATGGGTCCAGACCGATCGGTGGGCGGGATCGGTTAAAAATACGATCAGCGCCTCGGCCGGCTCCGGTGCGGCGTTGTTCGCCAGCACCGCCGCGCCATAGACGATCAGGCTTTGCAGCGCCGGCGGCAGCAGCCCGACCAGCGCAATGCCCTTGACCGCAATGACCTCGCTCACCGGATAGATGCCGATCTCAGCCTCACCGCTGGTGATCCGCTCGACGCCGCCATCGAGCGCATTGCTGTAGGTGAGCTTGTTTTTCAGCGCGTCATCGATGCCGAGTTGTTGCGTTATTTTGGCCAAATGCGCGCCGCTCGGCGTTGCGCTCGGATTGGCGTGCACAACCGCACGCGCCTTGATCAACGCATCGCGAAAGCTGTCCGGCGTGGCAATGTCTGGCTGCGGCGCACCGGCACGCACGATGACGCCAATGCCGACGCTGCCGAGCACGCCGCGCGGCGCGGGTTTCAGCGTCCCGGCCTTGACCAAGGCATCGATCGCCGGCACCGGCATGAATACCAGATCGGGGGCCGCGCCGGCGGCAAGCTTCTTCTGAATCTCGCTGATCACCGCATAAGTGTAGCGAACCTTATGGCCGGTTCGCGCCTCGAACGGCGGGGTCAACACATTGAGCGCCTCTTTCGGCGCGCCGCCGCTGTAGACAGTGATGTCGGCCATGGGCGCTTGATCCATCCGGTGGTCTGCGCCGGCAGTTTACCGCCAACCGATCGGCCTGTCGGAGGGAAATAAGGAAATAACGCGCGCTACGCCGCCCGCACCGCCTGCAGGAACTTGGCGACCTCGACCTTCAGGCGATTGCTCTCGCCGGCCAGCGACTTTGCCGAAAGCAGCACTTGCGTCGAACCGGACCCGGTTTCGACCGCGCCCTGGTTGACTTCGGTGATCTTGCCCGCCACCTCGGCCGTGCCTTTCGCCGCCTTTTGGACGTTACCCGCAATCTCCTGCGTGGTGGCGCCCTGTTGTTCCACCGCCGAGGCAATTGCGGTGGCGATCTCGGAAATGCGGCCGATAATAGCGCCAATCTCGCTGATCGCCGTCACCGATTCGCTGGTCGCCGCCTGCATGCCGGCGACCTGGGCGCCGATTTCCTCTGTCGCCTTGGCGGTCTGCCCGGCCAGCGCCTTGACCTCCTGCGCGACCACCGCGAAGCCCCGCCCAGCCTCACCGGCGCGCGCAGCCTCGATGGTGGCGTTGAGCGCCAAAAGATTGGTCTGTTCGGCCACCGAGGTAATGAGCTTGACCACGTCGCCGATGCGGCCAGCCGCCTGCGACAATTGCGCAATGCGGGCATCGGTTTTTTCCGCCTGCTTGACCGCCTCGGTAGCGATCCTGGCTGATTCCTGCACCTGCCGGGCGATCTCGTTGACCGAGCTGACCAGTTCCTCGGCCGCCGCGGCGACCGACTGCACATTGCCGGAGGACTGCTCGGAAGTGGCGGCAACCGTGCCCGCCAGCGTCTGCGTGTTCTCGGCGGTTCTGGTCAGGGTGCTGGCGGTGGCCTCCAATTCGTTCGAGGCCGAAGATACCGCCTGCACGATGTTGCCGACCGCGCGCTCGAACTCATCGGCGATCCGGTGCATGTCGTTCTTGCGCTGCGCCGCCGCGCGCTGCTCTTCGGACTTCGTCCGCTCGGCATCCCGCCGGGCTTTTTCGACCGCTTGGGCCTTGAAGTTTTCAACCGCCCGCGCCATGTCGCCGACCTCGTCCTTGCGTGCGAGGCCGGGCAGCGTCAGATCGAAGTGTCCCTCGGCGATCTCCTGCATTGCCGATGTCATCCCTTGGAGCGGCGCCACGACCGAACGCACCACAATGAGCACGGCCGCGACCAGCGATAGCGCCGCCAATATCAGGAGCGACAGGCTCAGCATCAATGAACGGCGCGCCTCGTTCACTTGCGCCGCCATGTGCGCCTCGCTGGCCTCACCGGCGCCATACATCACCTCAAGCAGGGTGAAAAGCAGTGGCGTGGTGGTGTTGACCCACTGGCTGACCGACATCGGGTAGGCCGCGCCCGCCTCGGAGAGCTTGAGCATTTGGTCGGCGAGCGGCTGGAATTTGGCGAAGTAACCGCCGCGGGCAAGCTCCACGCCTTTCTTGATCGCCGGGTGATCGTCCGCGGTCAGATTGGCCTGCAGGAAGCGCCATAGCAGCGCGACCTCCGCGCGGACAATGGCGATCTCGGTAAGCTTGTCCGCCGACACACGGGTACTCCCCGCGATCGCCTGCGAGATTTGGGACCGTTCAAACCCCGCAATATCGCGAAGATTCCAGCCATAGAGGCGCAGATTGGCGAGCCGGGCAATTTCCGCATCCGATTTACTGATGCTGGAAAGAATCGCGTTCCAAACCGTCCGCGATGTTGCGGACAGCCCGGACAACGCGTCGAACGCGCCCTTGGCAATTTCGGGATTGCGCCCAGTCTTTGCTTGCTTGAGCTCCGAGTCGACCCTGGCACGATACGCGTTGGCCTTGTCGATCGCCCCCTGCAATTCACCCAGCAGAACATCCTTATTGGGGAACGCCAATGCGGTGAGGGTGTGGTAGGACTCTTGAATTTTCGCGGCCGCGGCGGTACGGCGCTTTGCGATCTCCTGAAGCACATCGGCCTCAGAACGCTGCTCGGCCAGCAGCGCATTGTTGGTCGCCAACCGCTCCATCAGAATCTCGTAGACGCCCGCGATCAACCCGTTGGCACCGACATTCTGCTTGGCCAGCGTTTGGGTGTCGACATAAGCCTCCCATGACCGATAGGCGCTATTTCCAAGCTGCCAGAAGGAAATCGGCGCAACCAGCACAAATGCCAATGCAAGCTTGCTGGCGAGCGACGAGAAGCGAACCATTTCGAACTCCGGGCGGGACGCGCCGGTTGTGTGGTGCGGGTCGAGCAGCCTCCGGGCAGCGTCGGCGATCACGGTAAAGAGGAGGTAAATTTCCGGCCCCAGACTGTTTAATTTACCGCAATCGTTGCCGATTTCCGGACCGACGACAGTGTCGGATTGTCGACGGCGCGCACCCTCACCGCGCTTCAGCCGCCGGGCCCCGCGCAGGCGCCAAGGCCAGCACCAAGGCATGCGCCCATCGCATGACGGCTTGCCACCGCTGCCGCGCCCGCCCACAATACTCCGCTTCCATTGACATCTTCGGCTCGGCCACGAGCCCCAACGCCCAGGCCGCGCCATGCCGACCGACGCACCGTGAGGACATCATGACCAAATATCTTCTCGTCAGCTTCAAGACCTGCCCCTGGGTGCAGCGCTCCGCGATTGTGCTGCGCGAGAAAAATATCGATTTCGAGTTCCGGCACATCGATAGGGACAACCGGCCCGACTGGTTCCTGGCGATCTCGCCGCACAAGAAGGTGCCGGTGCTGCGCGTCGACGACACCATATCGCTGTTTGAATCGAACGCGATCAACGAATATCTCGACGAGACCATCGCGCCGCGGCTGCACCCGGACGATCCGGTGGCGCGCGCGATCAACCGCGCCTGGACCGATTATGTGCCGACCTTTGCCGAGCAGGTGACCGGCGTGGCCTATGCCGACGATGCCGCGGCCGGCCAAAAATGCCTGGCGCAGATTCCGCAGGCGTTCGAGCGCATCGAGCGCGCGCTGGAGAAGCAGGGCGCCGGACCGTTCTTCAACGGCGCGAAATATTCGCTGGTCGATGCCGGCTATGCGCCGTTCCTACAGCGCTACTATTTCCTCGACCGCATCATGCCGATTGGGCAGATCGAGAAATATCCGCGGCTCAAGGCCTGGGCGGACACGCTGATCAAGCGGCCCTCGACGCATTCGTTCCCGGCGGCGGAGTTCGAGGCGCTCTACCGCCTCACCGTCAAGCAGCGCAAGAAGTGGCTGTCGCAGTTTATTGCGGAAGCGGCGGTCGCGGCGGAGTAGCCGGGCAATCGTTGTACGTTTTGCGAATGCAGGCCGTAGGATGGGTTGAGCGAAGCGAAACCCATCGCCATCGCGGTTAGCATTGCTAAAATGTCTCGATGACGAATTATCGGCGCAACTTCGTTTCTGGCGGCAGCTTTTTCTTCACCGTAAACTTGGCTGACCGTCGCTCGCGATTGCTCATCGAGCATGTCGAATCACTGCGCGCGGCGTTTCGCTATACTCGCGGGCGGCATCCATTCGCAGTCGAGGCAATTGTGATTTTGCCCGATCATCTGCACGCTATCTGGACGCTACCGGAGGGTGACGCCGATTTCGCATTGCGATGGCGACTGATTAAGTCGGCATTCTCACGAGGGCTGCCGCGTGGCGAACGTCTTTCGACAAGCCGTATTGCCAAAGGTGAGCGGGGTGTTTGGCAGCGGCGCTACTGGGAACATACCCTGCGAGACGAGGGCGACTTCGTTCGCCATGTTGACTACATCCATTTCAATCCGGTCAAGCATGGTCACGTCAATCGCGTGCAAGACTGGCCTCATTCGTCCTTCCTCCGAATGGCCCGACTTGGAATCTACCCAACTGATTGGGCGGGAAATGCCGTGAGCGATGAGAAGGACGAGTTTGGCGAAAGGTAAGCGAGGAAGCATTTTGGCGAAAAGCCACCTTTGGCGAAAGTAGGTACCCCCGTTACTAGAGAAATATGCCGACCATCTGGCCCGGATCAAAGCAAGACACAATCGCCAGAGGTGATGGGTTTCGCTTACGCTCAACCCATCCTACAAGCCGCTTCGATCAAAGGTCCACGCTTGCATCGCTCCCCTTGCCCGCCCACAATAGTACCATCTCACAACACCACCGGCTCGCCTTGAGCCCAAACGCCCAGGCCGCGCCATGCCCAAAACTCTGTTCGACAAAATCTGGGACGCCCATTTGGTGGCGCGGCGCATGGACGGCCGCGACCTGATCTATATCGACCGGCATGTGCTGCATGAGCTGCACGCGCCGCATGCCTTCGAGCAGTTGCAAAAGCAGGGCCGCAAAGTGCCGCGGCCCGATCTCACTTTTTCGATGCAGGACCACACTGTTTCCACGACGCCGGGCCGCACCGACGAGTCAAATCCCTCCGGCGCGGCGTTCCTGCGCGCCATGCGCGAGGGCAGCGCGCGCAACGGCATCCGGGTGTTCGACCTGGGCGATCCCGAGCAAGGCATTTCGCATGTGGTGGCGCCGGAGGTCGGCATGGTGCTGCCGGGCGCGACCCATGCGGTGCCCGACAGCCATGCTTCGACCGTCGGCGGGCTCGGCGCCCTGGCGTTCGGCTGCGGCACCACCGAGCTGGCACATATTCTGGCGACCCAGGTGATCGCGATGAAGCGGCCGAAGTCGATGCGCATCCGGCTCGACGGCGCGCTCGGCGCCCATGTCACCGCCAAGGACGTGGCGCTGCTTATTATCGCGCGGCTTGGCATGGCCGGCGGCCGCGGCCATGTGGTGGAATATGCCGGCAGCGCGGTGCGGGCGATGGCGATGGAAGGCCGCATGACGCTGTGCAATCTCAACATCGAGATGGGCGGACGTTCGGGCTTTGTCGCACCCGACGATGGCACCTTCGCCTGGATCGCCGGCCGGCCGTTTGCGCCCAAGGGCGCGCAATGGGACCAGGCGCTGGCGCATTGGCGCACGCTGAGGAGCGACGACGACGCAATATTCGATACCGAGCATGTCATCGACTGCGACGGCCTCGAACCGCAGATCACCTGGGGCACCGATCCGAGCCATGTGGTCGGCATTTCCGGCCGGGTGCCCGATCCGGCGTCCGATCCCAAGCGGCGCGCGACGCTTGAAGGCGCGCTGGCCTATATGGGCCTCACGCCGGGGACGCCGCTTGCCGGCCTGCCGATCGACCGCGTGTTCATCGGCTCCTGCACCAATGCGCGGCTGCCCGACCTTGAAGCCGCCGCCGCGGTGGTGCGCGGTCGCCACATCGCGGCCGGCGTCAAGGCATTGGTGGTGCCGGGCTCCTCGACCGTGAAACGCGCCGCCGAAGCCAAAGGGCTCGACAAAGTGTTCCGCGACGCCGGCTTTGCCTGGGGCGAGAGCGGCTGCTCGATGTGCGCCGGCGGCAATGGCGACAAGGGCGAGCCGGGCGAGCGCATTGTCTCCACCACCAACCGCAATTTTGAAAACCGCCAGGGGCCGAAGACCCGCACGCATCTGGCAAGCCCCGCGACCGCCGCCGCCAGCGCGATCGCGGGCCGCATTGCCGATGTGCGCAGCCTATAGGACACTAGCGATGTTCCGCGCTCGCTGCCCCACACTCCGCTCATTCCCGCGCAAGCGGGAATCCAATTCTCCTTTGCACCGGACCTCAACCGATCGCTCTGGGTCCCCGCTTGCGCGGGGACGAGCGGGAAACCAAAGCTAATCCATGCAACCGTTCACCACGCATACCGGCATCGCGGTGCCGCTCCTCAAGGACGACATCAACACCGACCAGGTCGCGCCGGTGCAGGCGATGCGCGCGCTCAAGCCCGATTACAAGGCGCTGTTATTCATGCGCGCGCGGCAACGCGACGATGGCAGCGAGGACCCCGAATTCGTGCTCAACCAGCCGCAGTTCCGCAATCCCGGCATTCTGGTGACCGGCAATAATTTCGGCGCCGGCTCGTCGCGCGAAGCGGCGGTGTGGGGCATGCTTGCCAACAATATCCGGGTGATCGTGGCGCGCAGCTTTGCCGACATCTATCGCGAGAATTGCCTGCAAAACGGGTTGCTGCCGGTGACGCTCGCGCCCGCCGATGCGGCGGCATTCGAACAACGCGTGATCGCCGCCAATGGTTCCGCGCCGTTCACCGTCGATCTCGAAACCCAGACCATCCGCGGCCCCGGCGGCCCCGACCTCACATTCGACATCGCGGCCTCCGACCGCACGCGGCTGCTGGAAGGGCTCGACGACATCGGGCTGACGCTCAAGCACACCGACGAGATCAAGGCGTGGGAGCAACGCATGGCCGCCGCGCAGCCGTGGCTGCAAACCGCCACCGACAGCCGCACCAACCGAGGATAGAACCATGACGACCGCACGCCAAAAGTTTCGCGCCATCATGACCGGCAAGCGGCTAGTGCTGATGCCGGGCTGCTACGATGCGCTGTCGGCGCGGGTGATCGAGGCGGAGGGCTTCGAAGCGGTGGTCGCCGGCGGCTATGCCGCGGTCGGCAGCCTCTTGGCGCAGCCCGACATGGGCCAATCCAATATGCGCGACTATGCCGACCACTATGCGCGGGTCTGCGCCGCGGTGAATGTGCCGGTCTATGTCGATGCCGACACCGGCTTCGGCGGCGTCAATAATGTGCGCCAGATGGTGCGCGCGTTCGAGGATGCCGGCGTCGCCGGCTTGTTCCTCTCCGACCAGGTGTTCCCGAACCGCTGCGGCTATCTGCCAGGCAAGAGCATAGTCACGACCGAGCAGATGCTGGCCAAGCTCAAGGCGGCGCTCGACGCCCGCCGCGATCCCAGCCTGTTCATCGCCGCCCGCACTGACGCCGCCGGCGTCACCTCGGTCGAGGACGCGATCGAACGCTGCCAGCTGTTCATGGAAGCGGGGGTCGACATGGCCAAGCCGATGGGCGTCGACACCATCGCCGACATCAAGCGCGCGCTGCGCGAAATTCCGGGCCCGCACATGGCGACGCTGTCGCAAGCCGCCGGACCCAAGGCGCGCAGCCTGGAGGATCTGGAAGCCGCCGGCGTGGTGGCGGCGACCTTCCCATCACTGCCGCTGTTCGCGGCCGCCCATGCGGTGCGTAATGTGCTGCGCATTCTCAAGAGCAAGAATTCGCTGACGCCGACCCAGGAGCATGTGCTGACACTCGATGACTATTACGATCTGGTCGGGTTGAAGCCGATGCTGGCGCGCGAGGAAGCCTATGACCAAGCCGCCGCCGCGCTGACCCACAAGCGCGCGGCGGAGTAGTCGCGGAGTAGTCACGGACTTCCGAGTCCCCGCTACCGGATCACCTTGGCGCCAGCGACCTTGAGAATGTCGCGCAAGGTCTCCTCAAAGCTGAGCAGGAACGGCTTTACCTGCGCCGCCCGAACGAACTCACCATCGAGTTGGCTATCCTCGATGAATTTCTTCCACGCCGGCGTCTGGCTCACCTTGAAGAACAGGTCTTCGTAATAGGCCACCGCTTCCGCGCTCATGCCGGGCGCGCCGACCACGCCGCGCATCTGCGGCACGTTTGGAATATCGAAACCGGCTTCTTTGATGGTGGGGATATCCTGGAACCCCGGCAGCCGCCGCTCGCTAACCTGCGCGATCGCGCGGAACTTGCCGGCGCGAATTTGTTCGCCGGCTTCGCTCGGATCGACAATCATCATTTCGACATGGCCGCCAAGCAGCGCCGCCAGCCGCTCGCCGCCCGATGGGAACGAAATGAACTGCCAGCGCGCGCCGGTCACCTGCATCAAAAGCTGCCGCACGGTGTTTTCGCGGGAGGTGATCGAACCGCCCGACCAGCGCAGCTTGCCCGGATTGGCCTTGGCCGCTTCAATGAACTGGCCCAATGTCTTGAACGGCGAATCCGCCAGCACCACCACCAGCGCCGGCTCGACCACCAGCCGCGCGATCGGGCTCATATCGTGCAGACGGTTCACCGCCGCCTGCTGCACCAAGGGATCGAGCAGCCAGATATTGGTGAAGCATGCGATCACGTGCTGATCGCCCTTCTTGCTGACGACATAGCCGGCCGCCGAGGTCGAGCCGCCGCCGGGCTTGTTGACGACCTGGAAGCGCACCGGCGCGAGCTTGTCCTGCTCGATGATGGTCGCGAGCTGGCGCGCGAACACATCGTTGCCGGAGCCGGGGCCGCCATGCACCACGAACTCGACCGTCCGCACCGGCTTGAACTGCGCCTGCGCCGGCCCGGCGCTGGCCGTCAGCAGCGCCAGCGCAGCCAACAAAGGCACCCAACATCTTCTCATGGTGTCCTCCAAATGATCCCCGCCTCCGCTCATTCCCGCGAACGCGGGAATCCAGATCTTTATCTTCCTCCTGGGTCCCCGCTTACGCCGGGACGAGCGGAAACAATATCCGTTCAGCCAAACCAGATCATCCGCCCTCAGCGATCGCCTTCATGCGGGCCTGGTTGAAGCGGCCAAACAGCGGCAGCAGTAGAATGACGATCGCCAGGATCAGCATGGTGGCCGATATCCAGCCGCGGACCAAGATGCTCAAGTCACCCTGCGACATTGTGAGCGACTGACGCAAGGCGCGTTCCATGGCGTCGCCCAGCACAAAGCCGAGGATCAATGGCGGCGTGGGATATTTCAGTTTCACCATGACATAGCCGAGCAGGCCGAACCCAACCAATAGACCGATATCGAACAATCGGCCGGACACGCCATAGGCGCCGACCAGCGCAATACCGAGAATGATCGGGAACAGAATGTGCACCGGCATGCGCAGGATCTGCGCAAACACCGGCACCATCGGCAGATTGAGGATCAACAGCACGACATTGCCGATATACATGCTGGCGACCAGGCCCCAGAACACATCGGGTGATTCTGTCATCAGCAGCGGACCGGGCTTCACCCCCCACAGCACCAACGCCGACAGCATGATCGCGGTGGTGCCGCCGCCGGGAATGCCAAGCGTCAACAGTGGCACCAGCGCGCCGCCACTGTCGGCATTGTTGGCGCCTTCCGGCGCGGCGACGCCCTCCGGCGCACCGTGGCCGAACTTCTCGGGATGTTTGGAGAACGCCTTTTCGATGCCATAGGCGATGAACGAGGAGATCGCCGCGCCCGCGCCCGGCAAGACGCCGATGACGAAGCCGGTGATCGAGCCGTTGACGAAGGCGAAGCGGCAGGCCTTGAGTTCCTCCCAGCTCGGCAGCAGATTGCGCAGGCCCTTCGGCACCGGCAGCATCCGCGCCTTGTCGCCGGCATCGATGCTCGCCATGACTTCGGCAATGGCAAAAACCCCGATCGCGATCACCACAAAGTCCATCCCGCCCAACAGCTGGGGCTGTCCAAAGATGAAACGCGATTGCGCGGTGAACAGATCGGTGCCGATCGAGGTCAGCCACAGGCCCAACAGCAGCGACAACAGCCCCTTGATCAGCGACGGGCCCGACAGCAGCACCACCAGCGCGAGGCCGAGGCACATCAGCGCGAAATATTCCGGCGACGAGAATTGCAGCGCAAACAGCGCCACCGGCGGCGCCAGCACCGTGAGCAATATGATGCCGACGCTGCCGGCGACGAACGAGGCGATCGCGGCAATGCCGAGCGCCGGTCCGGCGCGGCCATTGCGCGCCATGGCGTGACCGTCGATGCAGGTCACCACCGAGGATGACTCGCCGGGGATGTTGAGCAGAATCGAGGTCGTCGAGCCGCCATATTTGGCGCCGTAATAGATGCCGGCCAGCATGATGATGCCGCTGGCCGGATCCATCTTGAAGGTCAGCGGCAACAGCAGCGCGATGGTCGCCGCCGGCCCAAGCCCGGGCAGGATGCCGACCACGGTGCCGAGAAAGCAGCCGACAAAGCACCAGAACAGGTTGGCCGGCTGGAGCGCGACCGAAAATCCGTGCAGCAGGCCGCTGAAGATATCCATGTCAGAATCCAAATACGCCGGTTGGAAGCTGGACGCTCAGCGCAAATGGAAACACCACATAGAAGCCGGCGGCGGCGCATATCGCGATGATCGCGCCGGTGAGCGGCGGTTGCCGAAAAACATAGGCCACCGTGAAGAAGGTCAGGATCGCGAAGCTTACAAAGAATCCGAGCCAGAACATCGATGCCGCGCAGATCGCGAATACGGCCCAGGCGACCAGCGCGCGGCGCACGCCCGCCCAGTCGGTTGCCTCAGCCTTGGTCCGATTGCGTATGGTCGTCACCATCAGCGCAAGCGACAGCACCACCATCGCAACGCCATACCAGGCCGGAAAGAAAGCCGGACCGGGGCCATCATCGCCGTAATAGACCCAGTGCCGCGATTCCATGAAGATATAGACGCCAAGCGCCGCCAGGACGGCACCCGACAGCACGTCGCCATTGCGCAGGATATCCTTGGACACGCCCCCTCCCCGGTCGCGGTCGGAAGCCGCAACTTACGCGCTCGCAACCGGCCTGTCCCGCCAATTCCGGCGTGCGCGGCGGTGGTCTCAACGCGGCCATAACCCGATCGCGAAATCGATCAGCGCCCGGCCGATCACCTCCGGCTGCTCCGCGATCGCGGCATGGCTGGCATTGTCGATCACGACCACGCGGACGCGATCGCCGAGCGCGCGCTTGAATGCAAGGGCATCCTCAACATGCGCCAGCGGATCGTGGCCCGGCTGCAGATAGAGGATCGGCGCACGGCCGCCGGCATAATCCTCCTGGCGCGCGGTGCGATCGCCCGCCAACCGCTGCGCCGCAAGCACAGCCGGATGCCAGCCCTGAAGCCACGGACGCGGATCGTTGCCGGGCGCGAAGAAGGCATATCGCAATGCCTGCAATCGCACTTCATCCGACAGCGACGGATCGGCGCTGTTGCGAATGGCTTCGCGGATTGGCGGGGTCGACGGCGCGTGGCCGACATTGGCGGCGATCAGGCAGACGCCACGCACCAGATCGGGCCGGTCGGTCGCCAGCATCCGCGCCACCCGATTGCCGAAGGCATGGCCGGCAACCAAGGCAGCGCCGCCGCCATTGGCTTCGATCACCGCGGCAATATCGGCGGCGCAATCGTGCAAGTCCGCATAGGGCGAAGGACTTCGGCTGGCGCCGATGCCGCGCGGCTGCGGCCGCAACACGCGATAGCCCGCTTGCGCGATCGGCGCCGCCATGGCGTCGAAATCGGTGGCGCCGCGGCCCAGCGACGGCAGCAGCACAATGGCCGGGCCGGCGCCCTGCCCAAGCACCTCGATCCGCACATCCCCGCGCCGAACAATGAAATTTGCGACCGCGGACGTCGTCTCGTTCATGGACCGATTTCTGAACTGGGCTCTGGACCCGAGGCCTGCCGATGCGCGGCCTCCGGCTGTTCGCAAATGCCATCGCAACAATGGCCGATCCCTTGGCCGCCGCAGTCCGGGCAGGGGATCATGGCGTCGCCGCCGTGCCCACCCGTCCGAACAAAGCCCGGCCGCTCGGTCCATCGACAGGTCTCGCACAGCATTGAAGCGCCCCCATCCCCGCAGGGCTATCGCAGATGACACGCGCGCCCACGTCTTCGCGCCGCACCTCATCTGATTCTGGCGAAGCTGGGAAGACTTGTTCTGGCGAAGCTGGGAAGACTTGGCGCAAACAGAAGACTTGGCATCAATAGAAGACTTGGCGTTAATACATGGCGTTTGCCAGGGTCTGTACCGGTTGTGAGGAGACCCTTGTTCGTAATAGCTTGAACGCAGCCGCCAGCGGTGAAAGGCACCATGGAACGCTCGTTCAAAAAGGAAGTCGAACTGCTCAAGCTCGGCGACGGCGACGTCTTCCGCGGCGAAGGCATTCTCGCGGTCACCAAGGCGTTGCTGCAATCCGGCGTCAGCTATGTCGGCGGCTATCAGGGCGCGCCAGTGTCGCATTTGCTCGATGTCATGGTCGAGGCCAAGGAACTGCTCGACGAACTCGGCGTGCATGTCGAGACCTGCACCAACGAGGCTTCGGCGGCCGCCATGCTGGGCGCGTCGATCAACTATCCGCTGCGTGGCGCCGTCACCTGGAAGTCGATTGTCGGCACCAATGTGGCGGCCGACGCGCTCTCCAACCTCGCTTCGCCGGGCGTCACCGGCGGGGTGATGATCATTCTTGGCGAGGACTATGGCGAAGGCGCCAGCGTCATTCAGGAACGCTCTTATGCCTATGCGTTGAAATCGTCGATGTGGCTACTCGATCCGCGGCCCGACCTGCCCACCATCGTACGCATGGTGGAGAAGGGCTTCGAACTGTCGGAAGCCAGTCACGCCCCGGTGATGATGGAGCTGCGGATTCGCGCCTGCCATGTCACCGGCGAATTCGCCACCAAGAACAATCGCCGCGCGGCGTTTTCCGGCCGCAACCGCATCGTCGGCCCGCCGCGCTTCAACTATGACCGGCTGGCCCATCCGCCGGTCATCTTCACGCAGGAGCGGCACAAGGTCGAACAGCGCATGCCGGCTGCTTGCGCCTTTATCCGCGAACACCGACTCAACGAAATGATGCCCGGCGAGCTCGCCGATGTCGGCGTCATCGTCGCCGGCGGATTAACCGCAAGCCTGTTGCGCGCCCTGGAGCGGCTTGCGCTTGCCGACAGCGACGGCCGGACGCGGGTGCCGATCTATGTGCTCAATTGCGTCTATCCGCTGGTGCCGGAAGAGCTGCGCGAATTCTGCGCCGGCAAACGCGCGGTCCTGGTGGTCGAGGAAGGCTCGCCGGAATATATCGAGCAACAGATCAATGTCGAATTGCGCCGCGCCGACATCCAGACCCGGGTATATGGCAAAGGCACATTGCCGCGGACCGGCGAATACACGTCGGATGTCCTGCTCCACGGGCTGACCGCGTTCATCGCCGAAGTGCGACCGGCCGGGATCGACACCGGCGCGGTGGCTGCGCGTGAACAGCAGTTGCATGGGCACCGGCCCGCGGCCGCGGCGGCGCTGCCCGATCTACCGGTGCGGCCGCCGACTTTCTGCACCGGCTGCCCGGAACGGCCGGTGTTCGCCGCCATCAAGCTGATGCAGCGCGAGCTTGGCCCGACCCACATCAGCGGCGACATCGGCTGCCATGCGTTCGCGACCTTTGCCCCGTTCAGCATGGGCAATTCGATCCTCGGCTACGGCATGTCGCTTGCGAGCGCGGCCGCGGTGACGCCCAATCTCGATCGCCGCCCGATTGCGATCATGGGCGACGGCGGCTTTTGGCATAACGGGTTGATCACCGGCGTCACGTCGAACCTGTTCAACAAGGGCGACGGCGTTCTGATTGTGATGCAGAATGGCTACGCCTCGGCCACCGGCCAGCAATATCTGCCGTCGAGCGGCGCCAGCCGCCAGGGCCCCGCGCCCGGCATGAGCATCGAACAAACACTGCGCGCGCTTGGCGTCACCTGGCTGCGCACCGTGCGCACTTATGGCGTTGCGAAAATGGTCGCGACGCTGAAGGACGCGATGCGCACCGCCGAACGCGGCCTCAAAGTGATCATTGCCGACGGCGAATGCCAGTTGGCGCGCCAGCGCCGCGTGCGCGCCGACGACGCCGAGCGGCTCAAGCGCGGTCAGCGCGTCAGCCGGACGCGCTACGGCGTCGACGATGAAATCTGCACCGGCGATCACTCCTGCATCCGGCTGTCCGGCTGTCCATCGCTGACGGTGAAACCCAATCCCGATCCACTGCGCAGCGATCCGGTCGCGACCGTGATCGAAAGTTGCGTCGGCTGCGGCTTGTGCGGCGAGGTCGCCCATGCCGCGGTGCTGTGTCCGTCGTTCTATCGCGCCGAGATCGTGCGCAATCCGAACGCCTGGGATCGCTGGCTGCATGGGTTCCGCAGCAGTGCGATCGCGCTGCTGGGCGGCCGGGCCGCCGATCCTCTCACTCGCCCGAAGGACGAAGGTCGCCCTGAGCGGGTTATTGAACCGAGAGCAACCCCTCGCCCCACTCCGCTCCCGGTGGACGACGGCGCCGGCCGGACGACGCAGCAAGGTCGCGATTCACAGCAGCGCCCCATTGCCCTCTTGATCGCCGCGCTGGGCGGCGAAGGCGGCGGCGTGCTCGCGAATTGGATCGTCAGCGCGGCCGAGCAGCTTGGTTTTCCGGTGCAGAGCACGTCGATCCCCGGCGTCGCCCAGCGCACCGGCGCAACCACCTATTACATCGAGTTTGTGCCGGCGCGCGACGGCGCGCGGCCGGTCTTGGCGCTGGCGCCGGGCGCCGGCGACGTCGATGTGCTGCTGGCGAGCGAATTGATGGAAGCCGCGCGCGCGGTGAGTGCCGGCTTTGTCACGCCCGACCGCACGCTCACCATTGCGTCGACATCGCGGTTTTATGTGATGACCGAAAAGATCGCGATGGGCGACGGCCGCTATGACTCCGCGCGGCTGACCAAAGCGATCGAGCAGAACTCCAAGGCTCATCTTCTGCTCGACATCGAAGCGATTGCGCGGCGCAACGGCGCATTCATCAATTCAGTGATGCTGGGCATTCTGGCCGGCAGCGCGCGGCTGCCGATTCCAACCGATGTCTTCGAAGCCGCGATCCGCGCCGACGGCAAGGGCGCCGAGGCCAATTTGCGCGGCTTCCGCGCCGGATTGGAGGCCGTGCAACAAGGCAGCGCCGCTCAAGACAGCCCCGCCAAGTCGCCATCCGCGCGCGACAGCCGGGCCGACATTTTCGCCGCCACCATCGAGCGGTTCCCGGAGCCGGCGCGCGACATCATCCGCGAAGGCGTGCGCCGGCTGATCGCCTATCAAAGCCCGGGCTACGCCCAGCGCTATCTCGACCGGCTCGCATCCATTCGCGACGCCGATGCGCGCGCCAATGCCGGCGGACAATTGTTGCGCGAAACCGCGCGGCATCTGGCGGTGCGCATGTCCTACGAAGACCTGATCCGCGTCGCCCAGGCCAAGACCGATCCCGCGCGCTTTGCGCGCATCGCCGCCGAGCTTGGCGCCAAGCCGCGCGAGCCGGTCAAGATCGTCGAGTTTCTCAAGCCCGGCATTGCGGAATTGTGCTCGGTCCTGCCGCCGCCTGTGGCGCGGCGCATTCTTGCATTCGCGCAGCGGCACGAAAAATTCGGGCGCCTGCATTGGGGCATGGAGGCCAGCACCACATCGGTCGCCGGCTATCTGCGGTTCCGGATGCTGGCAAAGCTGCGGCGCTGGCGGCCGCGCACCTATCGTTACGCCGAAGAGCAACGCGCGATCGAAAGCTGGCTTGGGTTGATTCAACAGGCGGCTGGGAAATCAACCGCGCTGGCACTCGAAATTGTCGAATGCGCGCGGCTGATCAAAGGCTATGGCGACACCCACATTCGCGGCAGCGGCAATTACGGCTTGATCGAGCAGCACGCGATCCGGCCGGCGCTCGCCGGGCAATGGCCCCCGCACCAAGCCGCCGACGCAATCGCCTCCGCGCGCACCGCGGCGCTGGTCGATCCCGACGGCGAGAGCCTTGCCAAGTGCCTCGCCGCAATCGGCGCACCGGCACTGCGCCCCATCGCCGCCGAGTAGCGGGTACTTGCCGTCCTGAGAAAGTCCCATGGCAGAGACGTTGCCGTCGCGCTAGGATTGTATTTGCAGTTTCAGGAGAGGCGACCATGTTCGCTCGCATGCTTTTGTGTGCTGCTTTCGCAGCACTGATCGCGACGACGCAAGCGCCGGCACAGCCGCTACCTCAGTGGCCTTCGTGCGTGGGTGGCGATGGTCCCGATTGGGATCGGGAGATCAAGGAATGCACGGCGGTTATCCTGTCGAAGCGGGAGACACAAACCGACCTCGCCATCGCCCACAACAGGCGCGGCCGCGCTTGGCAAGAAAAGGGCGACCTCGACCTAGCCTTGGCCGACTACGACGAGGCGATCAGGCTCAATCCGAAATTCGCCTGGCCCTACTCCAACCGCGGCGGCCTTTGGCGCACCAGGGGCGATCTCGACCGCGCGATGACCGACATCAATGAAGCTATCAAGCTCGATCCACAATTTGCCAGGGCTTACGTCAATCGCGGCGGCGTCTGGCACGCCAAACAAGACTACGACCGCGCGATGACCGACATCAATGAGGCTATCAAGCTCGATCCACAATTTGCCAGGGCTTACGTCAATCGCGGCGTCGCCTGGCACGCCAAACAAGACTACGACCGCGCCATCGCCGACCTCAATGAGGCTATCAAGCTCGATCCAAAATTAGCCGGGGCTTACGTCAATCGCGGCATCGCCTGGCAAGCCAAACAAGACTACGACCGCGCCATCGCCGACATCAATGAGGCTATCAAGCTCGATCCAAAATTAGCCGGGGCTTACGTCAATCGCGGCGTCGTCTGGCACGCCAAACAAGACTACGACCGCGCTATCGCCGACTACAGCGAAGCAATCAAGCTCGATCCAAAATCCGCAAGAGCTTACTTCAACCGCGGCATCGCCTGGCAAGCCAAACAAGGCTACGACCGCGCCATCGCCGACTACGACGAGGCGATCAAGCTCGATCCGAAACGCGCCAATGCCCACATCGGCCGCGGCGTCGTCTGGCACGCCAAGGGCGACTACGACCGCGCTATCGCCGACTACAGCGAGGCAATCAAGCTCGATCCGAAATTCGCCTGGCCTTACTCCAACCGCGGCAACGCCTGGCGCAGCAAGGGCGACCTCGACCGCGCCATCGCCGACTACGACGAGGCGATCAGGCTCGATCCGAAACACGCCAATGCCCACATCGGCCGCGGCGTCACCTGGCACGCCAAGGGCGACTACGACCGCGCTATCGCCGACTACAGCGAGGCAATCAAGCTCGATCCTAAATTCGCCACTGCCTACTTGAGTCGCGCCGTGGCTTGGCACCTCAAGGTCGACTACGATCGAGCAATTGCCGACTACAACGCCGCGCTCGCGATCGATCTAAAGCTGGCGAGTTCACTCTACGGCCGTGGCCTCGCCCGGCTGAGAAATGGCGATGAGGCCGGAGGCAAGGCCGACATCGCCGCAGCCGTCGCGCTGCGGAGCAGCATCGCCGAGGAATTCGCGCGCTACGGCCTGCTGGCGCCCGACGCGATCCCGTGACAACCGGCCAGATCGGCATGTTCGTCGGGCCGGTCATCATGGCGGTGCGGTTGGTGGTCTGGTGTGAATGGATCGCGTCAAGCAACCGCGCGGCGTGACATTCCGATCCATTGCGTTATCGGCGGCCATGCGGCAGGGATTGGCCGAACGCGGGAGCAGATCCATGACAACGCCGATAAAGAAACTTGCCATCTCGCTCGCAACCGTCTGCGCCGCCGCTTTCATCATCACCGCGGCCCATGCACAGCCGTACCCCTCGAAGCCAATCAAGTTCCTGGTGCCGTTTGCGGCCGGCGGCCCAGCCGACACCATGGCGCGACTGACCGCGCAGGCGCTGCAGCAAGGCCTCAACCAGACCATTGTGATCGACAACCGGCCCGGCGCCGGCGGCATCATCGGCGCGCGCGCGGCGGCAGCGGCCGATCCCGACGGCTACACCTTGATGTATGGCAACACGGCCGCGCTGGTGGTCGGCCCCGCGGTCTATGCCAATCCCGGCTACGACCCCGTGAAGGCGTTCGCGCCCATCGCGCTGGTGGCGGTGACCTTCAACGTGCTGGCGGTCAATCCGGCATTCCCAGCCAATTCGGTCAAGGAATTGATCGCCTATGCCAAGAAAAACCCGGGCAAGATCAATTTCGCCTCGCCCGGCCACGGCACGCCGCCGCACATGGTCGGCGAGATGTTCAAACAGCGCACACAGATCGACATTGTGCATATTCCCTACAAGGGAACCGCCGCGGCGCTGACCGACATCATGGGCGGCCAAGTCGAGCTGACATTCGAAAATCCGTCGGTGATCGTTCCGCTGGTGCAGGCCGGCAAGCTCAAGGCGCTGGCGGTTACCGGCGAAACCCGCAACCCCACGATTCCCGACGTTCCGACCATGATCGAATCCGGGCTTGCCGATTTCGTGTCGATGTCGTTTACCGGGCTGGTGGCGCCAGCCGGCACGCCGGCGGCGATCGTCAAGCAGGTAAGCGATGCGCTCGCGCCCGGCCTGGCCTCAGCCGAGATCCGCGCGATGATGGACAAGCTCGGCGTCATTCCGCAATCGGGCACGCCCGCGGACTTCGGCGCCTTCCTGGCGCGTGAAAGCGCCAAATGGCAAGCGGTGGCGAAAGCGGCGGGGATCCGGATCAACTGATCAATACTGCCCCATGAACCCGGCAACCGTACGCACGAATTCCGCCGGGTGCTCGCGATAGTGGAAGTGGCCGCGGTCATTGGCGATCAGCATCTGCGTGCGCTTGTTCTTTTCCGCGATCATCTCGAACAGCTTCATCCCGACCTCGACAATGGCGGAGGGATCGTTGCGGCCCCAATAGATCAGCGTGGGCGTCTGCAGCCGGCCTTGCGCCATCCACTCGCGCATCTGCTTGGCGCCGGCCTGGATGTCATTCTCGTAGCGCTTGGCCTCTTCGCCGCGCATCGCTTCGTCGGTCCGCATGCCGGCCGGTTGGCGCGCCATGAAACCGGCGGCGGCGACAAACTCCTCAGTGACGTGCTCTTTGTTGTGCGACAGCGCCTCCATGTTGAACCGGAAGCCTTCTTCGATGGTGCCCTTGCGTTGCGCGCCCGCGCCTTGGCCAAGGCCAATCGCGGCGCGACGCTCGGCGAGATTGCCGACCGGTGGCGACAGTGTCGCGCTGTCGATAATGATGAGCGACCGCACCATCTCGGGCTTTTCCATGGCGAGCCGCGCCGCATGCCATGCGCCGGTCGACTGGCCAATCACATGTAGCCGTGTGACCTTGCGGGCTCGCAGAAACGCATAAAGATGTTCCATCTCAGCGGTGGCGGTGTAGATTCCTTTAGGATTCTCGCTCATGCCGTGGCCGAGCCGATCGGGCGCCAACACGCGGTAACGCTGGGCGAGGCCGGCGATGATCGGCGTCCAGGTATTGGCGCTCGACGTGCCGCCCGGCCGCGCGCCGTGGATCAACAGCACCGCATCGCGGCCCTTGCCGGCCTCGTAATAGCGCGTCTTAGCGCCGTCGATGGTGATGAATTGCGCCCGCTGCCCGCCGACCGATCCATTGGGGGCGGCGCCTTGCGCGGCGGCGTGCTGCGCTGACAGAGCGGCGAGAATCGCAGCGGCGGCGATTGCGGCCACGCGTGGTCGCAATGAATGCTCAAGAGATGTTGTCATTGGCTCCCCCTATCGTGCCTGCGCCCGGCGGTTTGGGTCGACGACCGCACCCGCCTGTTGGGTCAAGTCTACCGCAAGAGTAGCGCCGCTTTGCAAGACATTCGCGATCCCGCTTGGGATCATCGCGTTGCGTCGGCCGAAAATCCCGATACGGTACGCTGTGGTAAGAACCATCTGGATCGTACGAACCGGCGAGAACCCGCCGACGTTCGTCACATGTTGGGTGCTATGATGAAAGCAAAGAAACGCGCACGAAGCGAAGGGCCGACCCTCTTGGACGTGGTGGCGCTGCTAAGCGATCTTCCCGCACCGCAACTGGCACGCGGGCAAGTGGGAACGATCGTCGAACAACTTGACGATCGCACTTTGCTCGTGGAGTTCAGCGATGACCAAGGCCGCGCCTACGCCGTTGCGCCTTGTCCGCGGACGGACCTTCTGGTTCTCCACTATGTCCCGGAGGCGGCCTGACCGTCGAACAGTGGTGCAAGAAATCGCCACGGGCCGTTTCGCCGGAATGAACCGCCCGAGATTGTCACCTAGGTCTCAGGTACGATCTGTAACCGATGTGTCCGGGCTGGACATTGTTCCTACAGGCGAGGCATGCAGCTCTATATCCCCGCAAGGCCGCCACAGAGCTGTACCGCCAACCGTCGTAGTGGTGGCATCCGTTGCCCGACGGTTACACCGAATCCCGCCCGACCTTCACCGCCGGACGGCTTTTTTATGCCTTTTCAGCGGGGCTTGGGGTTGCTACATCCGTTCCGGCGCCGCGGTAGCTCAGCCGGTAGAGCACCGCATTCGTAATGCGGGGGTCGTAGGTTCGAATCCTATCCGCGGCACCACTCAGAACCATTCTGGACGTCGCCGAGATGCGCATCGACATCAATGCGGACCTGGGCGAGGGCTATGGCCGCTACACCTGCGGCGACGACGACGCGCTGCTTGGCATCGTGACCTCCGCCAATGTCGCCTGCGGCTTCCATGCCGGCGACCCCGAGATTATGGCGCGGACCTTCACGCTGGCGAAACAACGCCAAGTCGCGGTCGGCGCGCATGCCGGGTTTCCCGACCTGTGGGGCTTCGGCCGCCGCGCCATCCCGTTCGGCGTCGCCGAGATCGAGCGGCTGGTGGCCTATCAAATCGGCGCGGCGCAAGCGCTCGCCTGCCAGGCCGGCCACCGCATCACCCATGTCAACGCCCATGGCACGCTCGGCAATCTGTCGGAGACCGACACGGATATCGCCGATGCGGTGGCGCGCGCGATTTTTGCGGTGGACCGGAATCTCGCCGCGCTTGCGATTGCGCGCAGCGAGCAGGTGCGCGCCGCCGAACGCGCCGGACTGCGGGTGTTCTCGCAAATTTACGCGGATCGCGCCTATACCGAACGCGGCACCTTGGTGCCGCGCAGCGAGCCCGGCGCCGTCATCCAGGACGCCACCGCAGCTGCCAGCCGGGTGATCGCCATGGTCGAGGACGGCGCGCTGATCACCGTCGGCGGCGCGCGGCTTGCGACCTCGATCGATTCGGTCTGCGTGCATGGCGATTCACCGCACGCCATCGCGATGGCCCGCACCGTTCGCCAGGCGCTCGAACGCGCCGGCATAACCGTCGCGCCGTTCGGCGCCGCGTGAGCAGCGTTGCAAATCCTATTTGAACAAGCCGCGCAGCTTGCCCCAGCCGTCCTTTGATTCGGGCTGCGGCTCCGGTCCCGGATCGTCGGGGACAGGGATCAACGGCACCACCGGCGCAACGGTGCCCGCCGTCCTGGCCAATCCGCGCGGTGCCGGCGTCAGCGGCACCACCGGCGCGGCGGCGATTGGCGCAGTTTCCTGCGGCCTTTGCCGCGCAACCGGCTCCGGCACAACGACCGGCGCGCGCGGCGTGCGATCGAAATCGATCGTCGTGTCGTCGGCATCGAGATCGGCAATCGGATCTTTCCACTGAAATGCGTCGAGCCGGCCGGTAACCGGCGACACCGGCATCCAACGATCGGACACAATACCGTCGGCGGTCCAGGCCGGATCGTGCTTGGCGCGCACGGCGCGCGTCATCCAGGCGCGAGAACGGCCTTCGTCGCCGTGCTCCATTTCTTCGAGCTCGGCCATTAGCATGGCGACGCGCTGGCTCGGCGCGATCGACAACGGCGCGAGCACGCGACGCGCGACCGCAAATTCCTGCGCATCGAGTGCGGCGCGCGCCACCGCCATCGCGCCCTCCACATTGCCCGGGGTCTTCTCGGCCAGCGCCTCAACCCGCGTGAGCCGCTCGCGCGCGGACGCGCCCGGCTGCAAATGGGAATAGGCATCGGCGAGGTCGGGATGCGGATTGGCCTTCCAGGCGGCCTCGACGATTCGCGCGGCGCGGCGCGCATCGCGCGCTTCGCCCAACAGCCGTCCGGCCAGCGCCGCCGCCGGCACCAGTGTCGGCGCGAGGTTGACTGCCTCAAGCGCGAGCGTGCGCGCGCCATCGCGGTCGTCCTGGCCATCGCGTTCGATCGCGCGCGCGGTCAACAGCACCGCCCGCAGCCGCCGATAGGCGTCGCGACCGACCAGCCCGCTCTTCATGTTGCGTTCGAGCCGCTCCAGCGCGCCGGTCCAATCGCCACCGGCGCAACGCGCATCGAACACCGCAAGCCCGGCCCAGGCCGGCGCGCGGGCATTTTTAGCGGCATCTTCGGCATATTGCTTGGCGGCCGCGGCATCGTTGCGGCGCTGCGCCTCAATGTAAAGCCCGTGCAATCCGAGCAGCCGGGTGTCGTCGCGCGCCGCCATGGCGTGGAAAGTGCGCTCCGCGGTTTCGCGATCGCCGGATAATTGCGAGGCCTGCGCGCGCAGCAACAGTGTCAACGGTTCGTCCGGCGCAATTCTCGCCGCTTCGTCGGCGAACCGGCGCGCGGCGCGCGCATCGCCCGAGCCGATTGCGATCAGGCCCTGTGACACCGCGAGATAACCGCGCACGCCGCGCCGGGTGCGCAAATAAAGCCACAACACATCGGGCGACCGCAAAATCGCGCGCACCATGGTCCACAGCACTACGGCGAGCCCCGCGATCGCGGCGACCGCCACTGCGAGCACCATCAGCGAGGTTTCAATCCGGACGCTCTGCCAGACGATCGTCACATCGCCTGGCCGGTCGGCAAGCCATACCGCAGCGGCCGCGAGCAGACCGACGACCAGGAGATAGAGGACGACCCGGATCATTGGCGGCGGCGACCTTAATGGGTTGGCTTTGCGATTGCCGCCAGCGCCTCGGCGGCAAAACGCCGGCCGGCATCGACTGCAACGTTACGCGCTTCCACCCGACCGATCCAATCCGCCGTCAGCGCGCGCACGGGAGCCGGCAGTTTAGCAATTTCGGCGACTGCGCCAGCGAAGTTCCGCTGTTCCGCCCGCATTTCGATCCGCCGCACAACCGCGACCGGATCATCGCCGGTCGCCTCATCGATCGGGCGAACACGCACGATCTTTTCCGCATTCGCCATCAGCCGGTCGAGAATGCCGCCATCGCGCGCGGTCGTTCCAAGCGATTTTGCCAAGAGCGGCACCAGCGCGGCAAGCTCGCGCGCCAACGCTTCCATGCCTGGCACGCCGGATTTCGCCAGCGGCTCCAGCGCCGCCAGCAGCTTCGGCTCCGGCGCGACCGCTTTTGCAACGTCAAGCTCGGCGACGAACGGCGCGCCACGCTCGATCGCGGCATTAAGCGCATTCGCGGCCACCACCAGCCGCGCCACGCGATCGGAACCGCTATCGACCCGCGCTGCGAGTTGCGCTTCCACAGCCTTGGCGGCGCGTTCAAGCGCGGCGAGCCGGCCGGCCAGCGTCTCGATCTCGGCGCGCTCGATCGCCGGCGCGACCGGCGGCTGAAGCTTGCGCAACTCGGCAACCGCGGCGGCGGCGGCATCGACACGGCTGCGCGTTTCGCTCGCGATCGAAGCGACTTCGTCGCTACGCCGCGCCAGCACGCCGATCCGTTCGCCCAGCGCCCTGATCTCGCCTTCAAGCGTAGCGATCCGGTTCGCCAAGACGGGATCCGCAACCGCCGAGCGCGGCGTCGCGACAACCGTTTCCAAGCGCGCCAGCCGTCCGGCAAGATCGTCCACTGCTTTATTGGCGCTCCCCGCCGGCATGGGCCTTGCGGCAAGTTCCTTTAATTGCTGCTCGACCCGCGCGAGCCGCATGTCGACAATAGCCGTGGTGTCGTCACGGCCAGAAAACACCCCCGCGAGCGCCAGCACCGCCATCGTTAGCAACGCGCCTACCGCCCCGGCGGCAATCGGCGGCCAGGGAATTTCCTGCGGCAGCCAAGCCTGCGCGACGTTCAAAAAACGCGCCCAAAGCAGCGCCGCCGATGCTCGAATTCGGGTCATTCGATCGTCGCCCACTTCGGTCGCTTTCAAGTCGATGGTCGGTGGACGCCGCCGCCCCGCCGCCCCGCCGGGCTCATTGGAACTGGTCATGGCATGCCCCTTGGCGATTCGCCCGATCGCCCGGTCATACTAGTGCCGCCGAATTGAAGTTCCTACAGCACTTGCGGCAAATGCGGTCAGGAATTTGAAATCGGAAAGTGGCTCCAGCCCTTGCGCTGGTAATTAAAGCCGGCCCAAATGCCGGAATTACGCGTTAGATATTAACCAGTTCAACCAGCGCGACCTCGGTCGGTCGGTCGGCAATCCGGACTGCCCGGGCGCCCGCTGCGGTGAGCGGCGCGGCGACCTGCGGCGACAGGCAATAATGCGTCAGCGCCAGCGCGCGATCGGCAAGCCCGGCAGCGTCGGCACAGCTAAGATAAATCGCCGCGGTTCGCTGCGAGAAATGCAGCGCTCCGTCGAGCTGTCTCGCTGCCAAAGCCGCATTCACGTCCTGCGGAAATTGCGAGGCCGCCTGCGCGGAATAAACCACACGGGTCTCGACTGCGACACCGCCAAGAGCGCCAGCGAGATCGCCGGAGCGGTTTTGACCGGCGAGATGGAGCACCCGGGCGCCCGGCCGAAGCTGCGCCATCATCAGGCGCGCGAGTGCGTCGACATCGCCGCCGGCCGAGACGACTTCGGCAAAGCCCGTTGCACGGGCGGCATCGGCGGTACGATCGCCGACTGCATAGGCCGGAATTGCGAACAACGCCTTGCCTTCAGCCCGATCCGCCAAGGCACGGACGGCATTGATGCTGGTCAGCGCCAGCGCATCCCATGCGCCGCCGAGATCGGGCTTAAGCGGCACGATGCGCAGCAGGGGCGCCAGCATGACCTGGCAGCCGCGCGCGCGCAGCTTGGCGGCCGTGCGCGCGCCGTCGGGCTCGGGGCGGGTGACGAGCACGCGCATCGTCAAGCGGGTCCGAAAAAATTCGGACCGGCGCGGCGCTTCAATTCGGTGCCGGCATCGGCGCCGAGCGCGACCGCTTCGAGCACCGGCCCTTCCCGCTCGGTATCGAAGCAAATGCTGCCATCCGGCCGGGCGATCAAGCCGCGGAGGTGGATGCGGTCGCCGACAACCACGGCATGGCCAGCAATCGGCGTCCGGCAGGAGCCGTCGAGCACGGTGAGGAAGGCGCGTTCGCATGCCAGCGCCGCCATGCTGGGAGCGTGATCGATCGCCACCAGCAGTTTGAGCGTCGCGGCGTCGGCCGCGCGCGCTTCAATGGCGACAATGCCTTGCCCGACCGCGGGAATGAACGCCTCAGCCGACAGCGTCTCGGTCGCGACATCGGCAAGACCAAGCCGCTTGAGGCCAGCCAGCGCCAACAGCGTGGCATCGACTTCGCCGGCGTCGAGCTTGCGCAGCCGGGTCTCGACATTGCCGCGAAACGAAACCACCGTGAGATCGGGCCGCAACCGCTTGACCAGCGCTTGCCGCCGCAACGATGCGCTGCCGACCACCGCGCCGGCCGGCAGATCACGCAGCGAAGCCGCCTTACGGCTGATGAACACGTCGCGCGGATCTTCGCGCGGCAACACCGCCGCGACGATCATGCCGGGCGGCAGCGCGGTCGGCATGTCCTTGGCGGAATGCACCGCCAAATCGATGTCGCCGGCCGCCAGCGCTTCCTCGATTTCCTTGGTGAACAAGCCTTTGCCGCCAAGCTCCGACAGCGGCCGATCGCTGATCGCATCGCCGGTGGTGCGAATGACTTTGACGTCGATCCGCTCCGACGCAAAGCCAAGGGCCGATGCTAGGCGGGCGCGCACCATGGCGGCTTGCGCCAGCGCAAGCGGGCTTCCGCGCGTGCCGATTCGCAGTGTCACCGACCCGCCGGAGGATTGCACCTTGAGACCTCGCGATGCTACGCCGGACCTGCCGGCTGGAAGGCGCGATCATAGGCGACAGCGCCCGGCCGGGGAATGCTGGACAGTGCGATGATCGTGCTCGGTATAGAGACGACCTGCGACGAGACCGCCGCGGCGGTCGTTAAACGACTGGAAAATGGCCGCGGACAGATTCTGTCCAATATCGTGCTGTCGCAAGTCAATGAGCATGCCGCCTTTGGCGGCGTGGTGCCGGAGATCGCGGCCCGCGCGCATGTCGAGATGCTCGACTATGTCATCGCCAAGGCGATGTCAGAGGCCAAATGCCCATTCAACGCGCTCGATGGCGTCGCGGCGGCGGCCGGGCCGGGCCTGATCGGCGGCGTTATCGTCGGCCTCACCACCGCCAAGGCCATTGCGTTGGTCTGCGCCAAGCCGCTGATCGCGGTGAACCATCTTGAGGCCCATGCCCTGACCGCGCGGCTGACCGACGGCACGCCGTTTCCCTATTGCCTGTTTCTCGCCTCGGGCGGGCACACGCAAATTGTTGCCGTGCTTGGCGTCGGGAATTTCGTTCGCCTTGGCACCACCCTCGACGACGCCATCGGCGAAGCCTTCGACAAAACCGCTAAGCTTCTGGGGCTCGGCTATCCCGGCGGCCCGCAGGTCGAAAGGGAGGCGGCCGGCGGCAACCCGCAGCGATTCGCGCTGCCGCGGCCGATGGCCGGCAAGCCGAATGCCGATTTCTCCTTGTCGGGGCTAAAAACCGCGCTGCGGCTTGAGGCCGAGAAAATCGCACCGATCAGCGATGACGATGTCCGCGACCTCTGTGCGTCGTTCCAGGCCGCCATTGTCGACGTGGTCGCGGACCGGCTGCGCACCGGAATGAAACTGTTCCGCGGACACTATGGGACACCAACCGCGCTGGTCGCGGCCGGCGGCGTCGCCGCCAACCAAGCGCTGCGCAAGACCCTGCATCGGATCGCGTTCGAAGTCGGAACCGTGCTGGTGGCACCACCGCCCGCGCTTTGCACCGACAATGGCGCAATGGTGGCCTGGGCCGGCGCGGAGCGGCTTGTACTCGGTCTGACCGACCCGCTCGATACGCCGCCGCTCGCCCGTTGGCCGCTGTCCGCCACCACGGCGCGACCCACCGCGCCGCCGGTTCCGGCAACAGGCCAAGCCACATCCTGACGATTGCGCTATGCTCCCCCCATGACATTCGATCACATCGGCATCGTCGGAGCGGGCGCCTGGGGCAGCGCACTGGCACACGCCATGGCGCGCGCCGGCCGCAGCGTGACGCTGGCGGCGCGCGATCGCAAAGCGGCCGATGCCGTCGCAAAGCAGCGCGCGAGCCCACGGCTGCCGGATTTTCCGTTTGACGCCGGCATCCGGATCGTTGCCGCGGGCCCCGACCTCGCGCAGTGCGACGCCATCCTGTTGGCGATTCCGTCGCAGCACTTGCGCGCGGCGGTGACCCTGATCGCGCCGGCGCTCGCGCACGGCACGCCGGTGGTCGCCTGCGCCAAGGGCATCGAGCGCGGCACCAACAAATTCATGACCGAGGTGATCGCGGAATCCGCGCCCGCCGCGCAGCCGGCGATTCTGTCAGGCCCGAGCTTCGCCGCCGACGTTGCGCGTGGGCTGCCGACCGCCGTCACCCTCGCAGCCGGCGACGAAGCGCTGGCTGCCGCGCTGGCGCAAGCCTTGGGCTCGGCGACGTTCCGACCCTACCATTCGAACGATCTGCGCGGCGTCGAGATCGGCGGCGCTGCCAAGAATGTGCTGGCGATCGGCGCCGGCATTGTGGCCGGCCGCGGCCTCGGCGCCAGCGCCGCCGCGGCGCTGGTCACGCGCGGTTTTGCCGAATTGTTCCGGTTCGGCGCCGCCTTGGGCGCGCGGCCGGAAACCTTGACCGGGCTTTCCGGCCTCGGCGACCTCATCCTCAGTTGTTCAAGCGTCCAATCGCGCAACTTCGCCTTTGGCGTCACGCTTGGAAAGGGCCAGACGCCGGACAGCGCCATGCTTGCGGAAGGCGCCTTCACCGCGCCGGTGCTGGTCGGCATGGCGCGCGCACATGCCATCGACATGCCGGTTTCGACCGCCGTCGCCGCCATTCTCGACGGCACGCTCAGCGTCGACGACGCCATCGAGAGCTTGTTGACGCGGCCATTTCGCGCGGAGGGCTGATCCGATGAATCATTGGTTGATGAAAACCGAGCCGGAGGAATTCTCCTGGGCCGATCTGGTCAAGCGCGGCGACAAGGGCGAAGCCTGGACCGGCGTACGCAACTTCACCGCGCGCGGACACCTCAACGCGATGAAGAAAGGCGACCTGGTCTTTATCTATCATACCGGCAAGGAGAAACAGATCGTCGGCGTCGGCGAGGTGATCCGCGAGCACTATCCCGATCCGACCGACAAAGCCGCCACTTTTGTCGCGACCGATGTGAGAGCGGCCTGGCCGCTGAAGTCGCCAGTCACGCTCGCCACCATCAAGGGCGATGCGCGGTTCAAGACCATGGCGCTGGTGAAATTGTCCCGGCTCTCGGTGATGCCGGTCACCGCCACCGAATGGTCGCAGATCTGCAAACTGGGCGGCGTGAAGGGCTAAGACGGTCATGACATTCGCCGGCATCAATTATCTCGCGGTGCTAAGCGCCGCGGTCGCAGGCTGGGCGTTTGGCGCAATATGGTACATGGCGTTTGCCAATTCCTGGATGGCCGCGGTCGGCACCACCCGGGAAAAAATCGAACACGCGAACCAGCAGCCCGGCGGCTATCTGCCATTCGTATTCGCATTTATCGCTTGCGTCATCATGGCCTGGGTGCTGGCCGGTATCATCGGCCACCTTGGCCCGGGACAGGTGACGCTGCGCAATGGCGTGATCTCCGGCCTGTTTTGCTGGCTCGGCTTTGTCATCACCACCCTGCTGGTCAACAACAGCTTCGCGATGCGCCCGCGCATATTGCTGGTGATCGACGGCGGCTATTGGCTTCTGGTGCTGGCGCTGATGGGTGCGATCATCGGCGCCATTGGTGTATAAGACAGCGGTAGCGGCGCCGAAGTATAGACGACGGAGAACCGTGCGATGAAACGCTGTTGGGCAACGGCCGCGATCCTGGTGGCGCTGAGCGCCGCGGCACTGGGGCAGGACTGGCCGACGCGGCCGATCACCATGGTGGTGGCCGCCGCAGCCGGCGGGCCAATCGACGTATTCGCTCGCATCCTGGCAGAGCGCATAAGCCCGGCACTCGGCCAACGGGTGGTGATTGAGAACATCGGCGGTGGTGGTGGGATCATGGGCGGCCAACGCGTGGCAAAAGCCGATCCCAATGGCTACACCGTGTTGCTCGGTACGATTGCCACCCACACCAATCCGCAACTGCATGTCGACAAGCCCCCTTATGACCCGGTGGCCGATTTCGCACCGATCGTGCTGATCGCGGAAATCCCGCTGATATTGATCGCACGCAAGGACTTGCCGCCCAACACGTTTGATGAATTTGTCGCCTACGCAAAGGCAAACCAAGCCCGCATGAATTACGGTTCGGCCGGCGTCGGGTCGGCGGCGCATCTCGGTTGCGTCATGCTCGATCGCGCCATGGGCACCACGATCCAACATGTGCCCTACCGCGGCACCGCCTTGGCGATGCAAGACCTGATGGCGGGCCGGCTCGATTTTCTGTGCGAAATCGCGGTCACCGCTGTGCAGAGCATCAAGGCCGGAAGCGTAAAGGGGATCGCCAACCTTTCGGGCCAGCGATCAGCGGTACTGCCCGAACTGCCGACAGCCGCGGAACGGGGATTGCCGTCAGTGCAGGCCTATACATGGACCGCACTGTTTGCTCCCAAGAGCACGCCAGCCCCGATCATCGCAAAACTACAGGCAACGACCGTCGCGGCTATGGACGGTCCCGGCCTGCGCGATCAACTCGACAATCTCGCCGCTACTTTGGTGGCGCCGAATCGTCGCTCGCCGGACTATCTCGATCGCTTTGTTAAGAGCGAGTTCGCCAAATGGGGCGACGCGATTCGTGCCGGCGGCGCGCTGCCGCAATAGCCTCAGGATCAGTTGTCGACCTTGATGCCGGTTTCCTGGATGATCTTGCCGTAGCGCACATAATCGTTGGCGATCATCGCGGAGAATTCCTCGACCGAAATCAACGACGGTTCGCCGGAACCGGCATCGATCAGCTTCTGCGCGATATCCGGCATCTTGAGCACCGCCTGCACTTCGGTGCGCAGTTTGGTCACGATATCGGGCGGCGTGCCGGCGGGCGCAAACAAGCCCTGCCAGATCGTCACCATGAAACCGGGATAGTATTCGCCAACCGTCGGCAGGTCTGGGAACGACGACGAGCGTTTGGCGCCGCTCACCGCCAGCGCGCGCAGCTTGCCCGATCGCACCAGCGGCACCACAGCGCCGCCGCCGAACATGGCGAGCGTTTCGCCGCCGACCGTCGCGATGGCGGCTGGTCCACCGCCCTTATACGGCACATGGGTGAGATTGATCCCGGCATGCCGCTTTAGCATTTCCATGGCGATGTGATGCTGGCTGCCATTGCCGATCGACGCATAGAACAGCGGCGGGTTCGCCTTGCGCGCAAGTTCGACAAATTCCGGCAACGTCTTGGCCGCAACCTTATCGGGATTGACGGTCAACAGAATGAGATTGGTGACGAGATTGGTGACCGGCACGAACGCCTTGCGCAAATCGACCGGCATCTTGGAATACAGATGCGGATTGATGCCGAACAGGCTGTCGGAGCCGAGCAGCAGGGTGTGGCCGTCGGGCTTGGCGTTAGCGGCAAGCTCGGCGGAGATATTGCCGTTCGATCCGGGCCGGTTGTCGACCACCACGTTCTGGCCGAGGCGCTGCCCCAACGGCGCGCCGACGGTGCGCGCAATCACGTCGGTTGCGCCGCCCGGCGGAAACGACACAATCAGCCGGATCGGCCGATTGGGAAAGCTTTGCGCATTGGCGAGCGACGCAGCAAAGCAGAACCCGATCGCCGCAATCGCCGCCAACAGCCTGACCATGATTTCCTCCGGACGATTATTGCTCTTGTCGTCGATTGGGCAACGTCAGTCGCCCTGCACCCCGCTGACTTTGACAATCTCCGCCCAGCGCGGCAGTTCGTCGCGAATGAACTGGCCGAACTGTTGTGGGGTTTGAATCACCGGTTCGAGTCCGAGCTTTTCGAGGCTGGCCTTCATCTCCGCCGAGCGCAGGCTGTCATTGGTCGCCTCATTGAGCCGCTTGACGATTGCGTCGGGCGTGCCGGCCGGCGCCCACAGTCCAGCCCAAAAGCCGACGGCAATCCCGGGATAGCCGCTCTCGATCATGGTCGGAACTTTCGGCAATTCCGGATAGCGCTTGGGACTCCACACCGAGATCGCCTTGATGCTGCCCTCTCTGATATGCGGCATGATTGTCGCTGTGGTGCCGATATAGAGATGGATGCGACCGCCGATCATGTCGATCACCGCTTGCGCGCCGCCTTTGTAGGGCACGCTGATGAGGTCAATGCCGCTTTTGACCTTGAACCACTCGCCGACCAGTTGCGGCGCCGTGCCCTGCCCGTAGCCGAACGCGAGCTTGCCTGGATTGGCTTTGGCATGGGCGATGAACTCCGCCACGGTATTGGCCGGGATCGACTTCTCGATCCCCGTTACCCAATGGCCGAACACCGTATTGGCGACCGGCACAAAGCTCTTGAGCGGATCGTAGCCGGGATTCTTATACATCGCGGGCGACACCACGATGCTCGAACTGTTGAACAGCAGCGTATAGCCATTCGGCTCGGCGGACGCCGCCGCCTTGGTGCCGGCATTGGTGCCGGCACCGGGGCGATTGTCGATGACGATGCTCTGGCCGAGCCGGGTGGTGAGCTGCTGCACCAGGAGCCGCGCCACCACATCGTTGGGCGAGCCGGCCGTAAACGGCACGATCAACCGAATCGGCTGGCTGGGATAGGGCTGTGCCGATGGCGCACCCGTCGATCCCGCCAGGACGACCGCGACAATAATCCCGCTCAACCAATGCATGCCATATGCCTTTGCCGAGAAAACGCCGATCCGGCGCTGATTAATTTCAGATCTTGTGGCCACGCTTGCGCAACTCCTGAATCATCTGCGACTGCAACTCGCCGACAATCGCTTCGCCGATTTTCTGGCCAGCCGCCATCGATTCCTGGGTCACCATGGGTAGTTTTTCCAACAGCTTTTGTCCGATCGCCGTTCCGTAGAATGCGGTGAGCTGTCGCAGTTCGTCGACGGTAAAATGGCGCGCATAGACCACCGCGGTGGCATCGACCACTTCGGCGCTACGCTTTTCAAGCACCGCCAGCATCACCGGCAACAGGCTGTCGTAATCGCGCTCGACCTCCGGGCGGCCCTGCGCGATCAACGGCTTTAATTGCTTCATGATGATCGGGAGCACGGCTTTGAACTGATCGGCCGCACGCATGCGCGCGGCCATTTCGCGCGCCGCCGCCAGCGACTCAGGCGCCGGTTGTTGGCTCAATGCCGGACCGCCCCAGAGCAGGGCAATGGCAAGAAACGGGATCGCGGCAAAAGCGCGATAGGGGATCATCACGTTCTCCTCGGAACTTTGCTTTATGCTTCTATCTATAGCCCAAAAAAGAGCGGCGTACCCGGCTGAACGGCGGCTCGGCGCCCAAAATCGCACCCAAGCTCCCCCTGGACAAAAGTGCTACCGGCCCGCTCTTGTCGCTCGTTGGAGCGGCGGCGCATAATGGCGTCAATTAAGCGACGCGCCTTTGGATCCGGGGTTGCGGATGGCCGCAAAACGGCGGCACGTCGGAACCCCGCGCAAGGTGGAGGAAGCGATGTCCGAGAAAATCTATGACGTCCCGCCCGAATGGCAGCAACGCGCCTTGGTCAAGGACGCCGACTATCGCGCAATGTATGAGCGCTCGATCGCCGACCCAAGCGCCTTCTGGCAAGAGCAAGCCAAACGCATTCACTGGTTCAAGGCGCCGACCAAGACCAAGAACACCAGCTATGCCGGCAATGTTTCGATCAAGTGGTATGAAGACGGCGTCACCAACGTCGCCTACAACTGCATCGACCGCCACCTGCCCAAGCGCGCCAACCAGGTCGCGATCATTTGGGAAGGCGACGACCCCAAGGACGACAAGAAGATCACCTACCAGGAACTGCATGACGAGGTGTGCCGGATGGCCAACATCCTGCGCAACCGCAACGTCAGCAAAGGCGACCGCGTCACCATTTATATGCCGATGATCCCCGAAGCGGCCTATGCGATGCTTGCCTGCGCGCGCATCGGCGCGATCCATTCGGTGGTGTTCGGCGGCTTCTCGCCGGATTCGCTCGCCGGCCGGATCGAAGACTGCAAATCGAACGTGGTCATCACCGCCGACGAAGGCGTGCGCGGCGGCCGCAAGATTCCGCTCAAGGCCAATACCGACGCCGCGATCGCCAAGGCCGCGAAGGATGGCGTTGCGGTCGATCACGTCATTGTCGTGCGCCGCACCGGCGCGCCGGTCGACATGGATCCAGTGCGCGACGTTTACTACGACGAAGCCGCCGCAGTGGTGACCAGCGAATGCCCGTGCGAGCACATGAACGCGGAGGACCCGCTGTTCATTCTCTACACCTCGGGCTCGACCGGGAAACCGAAAGGCGTGCTGCACACCACCGGCGGCTATCACGTCTACACCACGATGACGCATCAATACGTGTTCGACTACCACGATGGCGACATCTATTGGTGCACCGCCGACGTCGGCTGGGTCACCGGCCACAGCTATATCGTCTACGGCCCGCTCGGCAACGGCGCCACCACGCTGATGTTCGAAGGCGTGCCGAACTACCCGACCATGTCGCGCTTTTGGGAAGTCTGCGACAAGCACAAGGTCAACATCTTCTACACCGCGCCGACCGCGATCCGCGCTTTGATGCAGGCCGGCGACGCGCCGGTGAAGAAAACCGCACGCACCTCGCTGCGGCTGCTCGGCACGGTCGGCGAACCGATCAATCCGGAAGCCTGGGAGTGGTATCACCGCGTGGTCGGCGACGGCCGCTGCCCGATCGTCGATACCTGGTGGCAGACCGAAACCGGCGGCATCTTGATTACGCCGCTGCCCGGCGCGACCAGGCTCAAGCCAGGCTCAGCGACGCGGCCGTTCTTCGGCATCGTGCCACAGCTGGTCGATGCCGAGGGCAAGGTGCTCGAAGGCGCGGCCAGCGGCAATCTCTGCATTGTCGATTCCTGGCCGGGACAGATGCGCACGGTCTATGGCGACCACCAGCGCTTCATCGAAACCTACTTCAAAACCTATCCCGGCAAATATTTCACCGGCGACGGCTGCCGCCGCGACGAGGACGGCTACTACTGGATCACCGGCCGGGTCGACGACGTCATCAATGTCGCCGGCCATCGGCTCGGCACCGCCGAAGTCGAGAGCGCGCTGGTGGCGCATCCGAAATGCTCGGAAGCGGCTGTGGTCGGCTATCCGCACGACATCAAGGGCCAGGGCATCTACGCCTATGTCACGCTGATGACGGGCGAGCAGCCGAGCGAGGAGTTGCGCAAGGAACTGGTGCAATGGGTGCGCAAGGAGATCGGACCGATTGCGTCGCCCGACCTCATACAGTTTTCACCCGGTCTGCCGAAGACACGCTCCGGCAAGATCATGCGCCGCATCCTGCGCAAGATCGCCGAGGACGATTACGGCGCGCTCGGCGACACCTCGACGCTCGCCGACCCGAGCGTGGTCGATGACCTCGTCAAGAACCGGCAGAACCGGAAGGAGGCGTGATCTCCAAGGCTATCGCATATGGATGTCCGCCTCATCCTGAGAGCGGCCGAAGGCCGCGTCTCGAAGGATGGGGCGGCCCCATGCTTCGAGACGCATCGCAGCGCTTTGGCGTTGCGATGCTCCTCAACATGAGGCCAAACTCCATACGCGATTGTCCTGGCATGATCTCCGCCTGCTCTCGCGTTGGGTTGCCAATGCGGGTAGAATGTCGCCCATGAACGTGCTGACCAAGCCGCGCATGACCGTTGACGAATTCCTGGCGTGGGCCGCCGGGCGACCGGGTCGTTATGAGCTGTTCAGAGGCGAGGTCTTTGCAATGTCGCCCGAGGCGGTTGCACACACCGAAGTCAAGGGCGCAATCTATATGGCTCTGGTTGCCGGGATTCGTCAGCGAAGTCTTCCCTGTTTTGCTCTGACCGACGGCCCGACGGTCAGGATCGACGATGCAACAGCTTATGAGCCTGATGCCCTCGTATATTGCGGGCCGAAACTCGAACCCACCGCACTTGAGGTACCCAATCCCGTTCTTCTCGTCGAAGTGCTGTCGCCATCATCGCGCCGTGTTGACGTCTCGTTGAAGCTTTCCAGCTACTTCCGGCTGCCAAGCGTGGCGCACTATCTCATTGTCGACCCAACCCAGCGTTCCGTCGTTCACCACGCCCGCGGCTCGGGTGACACCATCCTCACCCATATCATCACCGAGGGCAGCATCGCGCTCGATCCACCCGGGATTGCGCTCGCCATGGATGACATTTACGGATCGGCGTGACCTGTTCTTGCGCGGCCGGTGGGACAAGGCCTAACCGCTCAGGGGACCGCAAGGACGGCTGTGGCAGGCGCGTCACAGGGCTCGGACAAATTCGGGAAATCAACGATTCCTGCACGCTTTCCTCTGAAGTTGCGGGACGTTTGCCGGTACTATTGTGCACTAGCGGCTGAGCCGGAAACACAACAAGCGGTTCGAACATGTCGGGTTCAATGATGTCCTATCTCATGCATTGTCTGGCGGTCGTGGCCGCCGTCGTTGGCGTCACTGCAATCGATTCCACCGCGCGCCCGGCGCAAGCGCAAGCCACCGTCGCTTTCCAGGGCTATCCGGTCGGCACCATCGTGGTCCGGACCAATCAGCGCCGCCTGTTCCTGGTGATCGGGCCGGACCGCGCCATCAGTTATCCGGTCGGGGTCGGGCGCGCCGGCCAGCAATGGACCGGCACCTCCTATATTAACGGCAAGCATATCCGGCCGGCCTGGTCGCCCCCCGCCGACATCAAACGCGCCAACCCGAAGCTGCCGGACGTCATCGAAGGCGGCTCGCCGCGCAACCCGATGGGCGCCGCGGCGATGACCCTGAGTGGCGGCGAATATGCCATCCACGGCACCAACCAGCCCGGCTCGATCGGCGGCTTTGTGTCCTATGGCTGCATCAGGATGCATAACCACCACGTCCTCGATCTCTATGCCCGGGTCGGCGTCGGCACCCCCGTGGTGGTCATGCGGTGACCCCGGGTCGGCGCGGGGCATGAGTTTTTAGTGTTTTATCAATAATTTAGTCCCAGCCGCGCCGGCCATCTTGATGACCGGGCCGCGGTTTCCCATGTTCTGTCGCGGCGGTGTGCTTGCCGCCTTGGCCGGCCGCTTAAGCCAAACCCGCCCGGCCGCTTGGAGAGCGCGATGAATTACTTTCGGACGGCCATTCTGCTGGCAGGGCTCACCGCCCTGTTCATGGGCGTCGGCTACCTGATTGGCGGGCAAACCGGTGCGCTGATCGCACTGGTGATCGCCGCCGGCATGAATCTCTTTAGCTATTGGCGCTCCGACAAATTGGTCTTGTCGATGCACGGCGCCCAACAGGTCGATGAGAGTTCCGCGCCGGACGTCTACCGCATGGTGCGCGCGTTGGCGGGCCGCGCCGGGCTGCCAATGCCGAAGGTGTTCATTATGGACAACCCGCAGCCCAATGCATTCGCCACCGGCCGCAATCCGGAAAATTCCGCGGTCGCGGTCACCACCGGGCTGCTCAACACACTGAGCCGCGACGAAGTCGCCGGCGTGATCGCGCACGAACTCGCCCATATCAAAAATCGCGACACGCTGATCATGACCATCACCGCCACCATCGCGGGCGCAATCTCGATGCTGGCGCAATTCGGCATGCTGTTCAGCGGCAATCGCAACAACAGCAATCACGGCTTTGGCATCATTGGCACGCTCGCCATGGTGATCCTGGCGCCGATCGCCGCCATGCTGGTGCAGATGGCAATCAGCCGGACCCGCGAATATGCCGCCGACCGGCTCGGCGCGATGATCCAGGGCACGCCGGGCCCGTTGATTTCGGGGCTGGTCAAGATCTCGGGCGCCGCCCAGCAGATCGAAAACCACAGCGCGGAGCAGAACCCCGCCACCGCGCATATGTTCATCATCAATCCGCTGATTGGCGGGCATGGCTGGGACAATTTATTCGCCACCCATCCCGCCACCGAGAACCGGATCGCGGCGCTGCAACAGCTCGCGGCCGAAATGGGCCAACCGCTAGGCCGCGGCGTTGCCGGCACCCAGGCGCCGGCCGCGGGCAGCCCATGGGGCAACCGCCGGGGCGGACCCTGGGGTTAAGTTCAGTCGCGCTTGAACCGCTCGAAGTCGGCTTCAATTCATGCGACAGGTTCGCATGAATTCCCCACCGAGCGATCCGCAAGGCCTGCCAGCGCGCCGAGTCGCGGCCGATATCCTTGACGGCGTATTGCGCCGCCATCGCGCGCTTGACGACCAGTTCGACGGCAGCGGCATGCATCCCGGGATCGCGGCGCTGTCCGAGCGCGATCGCGCCCTCACCCGCCGGCTGGTGGCGACGGTGCTGCGGCGACTCGGCACGCTGCGCCACCTCCTCGGCCGTTATCTCGAGCGCGGTATTCCGGCCAATGCGGCGCGGGTCGAAACCGCGCTGTTGCTGGGCGCCGCCCAGATCCTTTGGTTCGAGGTGCCCGACCATGCCGCGGTCGATCTGTCGGTGCGGCTGGTCCAGGCGGAACGGCACGCGCGACGTTATATCGGATTGGTCAATGCGGTGCTGCGGCGCGTTACACAGAATGCCGCGCAGCAAGTGCATGACATCGATTCCGCCACGCTCGACACGCCCGCCTGGCTGATCGCCCGCTGGCAGCGGACCTATGGGCTCGCGCTTACGCAGGCCATTGCTGCTGCCAACAGTCAGGAGCCGGCGCTCGACATCACCGTCAAGAGCGATCCCGCGCATTGGGCCGAAACTTTGGGCGGCCGCGTGCTGCCGACCGGAACGGTTCGCGCCATCGTCCAAGGGCCGGTCTCGCGCCTACCTGGCTTTGCCGAGGGCGCGTGGTGGGTGCAGGACGCGGCGGCGGCGCTGCCGGCGCAATTGCTTGGCGATGTGCGCGGCAAGACGGTCGCCGACCTGTGTGCCGCGCCAGGCGGGAAGACCGCCCAGCTCGCCACCGCCGGCGCGCGCGTAACCGCGGTCGATCGCTCCGCGCCAAGACTTGAGCGATTGAGCCAAAATCTGGCACGGCTCGGCCTGACCGCAGAAGTTGTTCATGCCGATATCACCGCCTGGCAAGCGGGGCCGTTCGATACCGTCTTGCTTGATGCACCCTGCTCCGCAACCGGCACGATCCGCCGCCACCCAGACATTCCGTGGCTGAAGCAAGAATCCGATATTGCGGCGCTCGCCACGCTCCAGCGCCGGCTGCTGGCGCAGGCGGTCGAGCTGACGCGGCCTGGTGGTACCATTGTATATTGCACATGCTCGCTGGAACCGGACGAGGGCCTGGAGGTGGTCGAAGATCTGCTAGCCCGCGATCCCCGCTTGCAGCGACGCCCGCTGGTCGCAAGCGATGTCCATGGCTGTGTGGAATTCTTGGATACAGCCGGCGATCTCCGGACGCTGCCTTGCCATTTATCCGATCCCAACCCACAACTAAGCGGCCTTGACGGCTTTTACGCCTGCCGGTTGGAACGCAAAAGCTGAGCAGCAATCGCCGGCCAGCTTTTTGATCGACAATGGTCGCTGCGAAACCGGCGCCCTGCCTGGGCAGAACACACCAGGATCGAACCGCCGGTTGGCCGCCGTCCCGCCCTTCGCTATGGTCCGGACGCGGAATCACGGTACGCAAGTAACACGGAGGGCGAAAGCGTTGTCGGCGCGCGCTACGGTCGCAGAACGGACCCGGCTATCCGTCTATTTGTTGCGGGGACTGGGGCGCAGGCTGCTCAGCCTTTTGACCGGCGCACCGCTCGCGCGGCTGCCGTTCTTTGGCGGCGCCACCGACCGACTCCTGATCGCGCCGCAGGACCTGCGCACCTCGGACGTCACACGCGCCAACGAAATCTACGCCGGCCGGTTTTCGTTTGGCGGTAAGGTCGTAGTGTGCGATGCCCGCTCGCCGTTCGAAATCAGGCCACCATCCGAAGAATGGGCGGCAGCTCTGCACGGCTTCAATTGGCTGCGCCACCTGCGCGCGGCTGACACCGGGATCACCCGCGCCAATGCGCGCGCGCTGGTCGACGAGTGGATTTCCCTTAACGGCTTCCGCAACGCGGCCGCCCGGCGCCCCGAGGTTACCGCCCGGCGGATCATTTCCTGGATCAGCCAAGCGCCGCTGATGCTCGACGAATCCGACGTCCGGTTTTACCGGCGCTTCATGCGCAGCCTGACACGCCAGGTTCGACACTTACGCTATACCACAGGCGATGCCCGCGACGGCCTGCCGCGCCTCTTGTGCATCATCGCCGAAGTCTATGCGTCCTTGTGCATGGCCAATCAGGCGCGTTACATCAAACCCGCAGCCAAACGCCTCGGCGACGAACTTCAGCGTCAGATCCTGCCCGATGGCGGCCATATCAGCCGCAACCCCGGTGCATTGATCGGTCTGCTGATCGACCTCCTGCCGCTGCGACAGGTATTTACCTCCCGCAACATGCCGCCGCCGGCGCCGCTAATGCATGCCATCGACCGCATGATGCCAATGCTGCGGTTTTTCCGGCATGGCGACGGCAATTTCGCACTGTTTAACGGCATGGGACCAACCCGCTCCGACCTCTTGAGCACCATCCTGGCTTACGACGATGCGCGCGGAACGCCGGTCGCGAATGCGCTCCACTCCGGCTACCAGCGCATCGACTCGAACGAAACGGTCGTCATTATGGATACCGGGGCGCCACCGCCAATCGCCGTCAGCCAGGAAGCACATGCCGGCTGCCTGTCGTTCGAACTGTCCGCAAAATCCAATCGGATCATTGTCAATTGCGGTCTGCCCGCGATCGGCCGCGACAGTTGGCGAGAGGTTGCACGCGCCACCAGCGCGCATTCGACCGCAACCTTCAACGACACCTCGTCGTGCCGTTTCGTCGAATCCGGGCCGCTTCGACGGATGCTACAGGGCGCGCCCATTGTCGGCGGACCGCACACCATCGACATCACCCGCGACGAGGAATCCGATGGCGCGCGTGTGCTGGCGGCGTCGCATGACGGATATGCGGATAATTTCGGCGTCATCCACCGCCGCTCTCTGCGGTTATCGGCCGACGGTCAGCGCCTCGACGGCGAGGAGCAGTTCAACCCGAGCCATGGCGAGATCGCCCCGAATTTCGATCAGTTCGCGCTGCGATTCCATTTGCATCCCACGATCAAAGCTGTGCGCAATCAGGAATCCCATGGCGCCATGCTGACCTTACCCAACAAGGAGGTATGGACCTTCAACGCCTATGAGGATCGCGTCGAAATCGAGGAGAGCGTCTACCTCTCCAGCAACGATGGACCGCGCCGCACCCTGCAGATCGTCATCTACGGCCGCGCCCGCAAGATCGCGCGGGTGCAATGGACGCTCTCGATGATCGCGGCCTCGCCGACGCCAAGACCGCGCCGCGGCCGCAGCGAGGAACCAAAGCAACCGAAGAAGTGAGTGTCCGGCCCACTTCCGCTGGCAGGAGCGGACCGTTGGGCCGTATAAAGTGAAACTGGAACACCGCCAATGACCGAGCAAATCCGCCGCATAGCCCGCGCCTTGATTTCGGTTTCCGACAAGGCCGGTTTGATCGATTTCGCGCGCGCGCTAAGCGCGCGGGGGGTGGAACTGGTGTCGACCGGCGGCACCCGAAAAGCATTGGCCGACGCCGGGCTCGCGGTGACCGAAGTATCCGAACTCACCGGCTTCCCGGAAATGATGGACGGCCGCGTCAAGACGCTCCACCCGAAGGTGCATGGCGGCCTGCTGGCGATCCGCGACAATAAGGAGCACGCCGACGCCATGCAGGCGCACGGCATCCGCCCGATCGATCTCCTGGTGGTCAATCTCTATCCATTCGAAGAAACGGTCGCGAACGGCGCCGGATTCGAGACCTGCATTGAGAATATCGACATCGGCGGCCCGGCCATGATTCGCGCCGCTGCCAAAAACCACGGCGATGTCGCGGTTGTGGTCGATGCCGCAGACTACGCGGCCGTGCTCGACGACCTCAAGCAGCATGGCGGCACGACGCCGACGCTCCGTCGTAAGCTCGCGGCCAAGGCCTATGCACGCACCGCCGTCTATGACGCCGCGATCTCGAATTGGTTTGCCCAAATGCTGGGCGACGTTGCGCCGGCATACCGCGCTTTCGGCGGCACCCTCGCGGAGGCGCTGCGCTACGGCGAAAACCCGCACCAGCAGGCGGCGTTCTATCGTTCGCCGGAACAACGCCCCGGCGTCGCCACCGCGCGACAAGTGCAGGGCAAGCAACTTTCCTACAACAACCTCAATGACACCGACGCGGCCTATGAATGTGTCGCCGAATTCGACCCCAAACGCACCGCCGCGGTCGCCATTATCAAGCACGCCAACCCCTGCGGCGTTGCCGAGGGTTCGACCATCCTCGATGCCTATGCCAAGGCGCTGCGCTGTGACCCGGTCTCGGCATTTGGCGGAATTGTCGCGCTCAATCGTACGCTCGACGCAGACGCCGCCCGCGCGATCACCGAAATCTTCACCGAAGTCATCATCGCGCCGGATGCCAGCCCTGAGGCGATCGCCATTGTTGGCGCCAAGAAAAACCTGCGCCTATTGCTGGCCGGCGGCCTGCCCGACCCGCGCGGCAACGGCCTGACCGTGAAGTCGCTCGCCGGCGGGCTCCTGGTGCAGTCGCGCGACAGTGCGGTGGTCGACGCGATGGAGCTCAAGGTCGTCACCAAACGTGCGCCCAGCGATGCCGAACTCAACGACCTGACATTCGCATTCCGCATCGCCAAACACGTCAAATCGAACACCATTGTTTACGCCAAGGACCGCGCGACCGTCGGCATCGGCGCCGGCCAGATGAGCCGCGTGGACGCCGCCCGCATCGCCGCCCGCAAGGCCGAGGATGCCGCCAAGGAAGCGGGCCTCAAGGAACCGCTGACCAAAGGATCGGTCGTCGCCTCCGACGCGTTCTTTCCCTTTGCGGATGGGCTCCTGGTGACGATCGAAGCCGGCGCCACCGCCGTCATTCAACCCGGCGGCTCGATGCGCGACAACGAAGTCATCAGAGCCGCCGACGACCATGGCATTGCCATGGTGTTCACCGGCACGCGGCATTTCCGGCATTAGAAACGACTTATTGCCGGACCAGATCGCCGAGCAGGCTTGCGGCAACCGACAGTTTCGACAGCGTCAATCCAGAATTGGCGATCTCATGCACCGCCGCACGGATGCGCTGGACATCCGCGGCGCGGGTCGCGACCCAGGCATCGACCGCCGCGGAACCGGCCGCGCCACCCGCCAGCATTGCGGCGGCCAGCCGACGTTCGGCATCGCCAATTCCATCAAGCGCTCGATCAAGCGCCAACCGGTCGAAATAATCCGAGACCTTGATCTCGCGCGCCGCCGGGGTGATGCGATCGAGCCGAAAGAACGCCTCGGACGCGAAATAGGTCGCTGCCACATCGGCGATGGCCTTGTCGGTGCGGTCGGCAACCGACACGATGTCGGGCGCGGCGGTGAGCGTCGGCAGGCCCGCGAGCCGACCGGCGAGATCGCTCGGCACGCCCGCTGTGGTGAGCTCGGCAATGCGCGTATCGCGCGCCGCCAATGCCTCGGGCGTCAAAACCCGGTCGAGCGCCGATGCCACCGCGGCGATCCCTTCGCGATAGTGCTTGACCAGGTCGGCCAGCCCGCGCGTCAGATCGACATTGCGCAGGAACCAGACCACGCGGTCGCGCAACAACCGCTGCACGGACGAATAGAGTTCGAGCTGCAGGTTGCCGGCGACCCTGTTGTCCAACCCATCGATCTCGGTATTGAGCGCGGTCATGCCGTAACTGTCGCGCACGGCTGCAAACGCTGTGGCGATCGCCGCCGCCGATGAACCGGTCTGATCCTCAATCCGCACCACGAATTGCGGCCCGCCGCGGTTGATGATCGAATTCGCGAGTTGCGTCGCGATGATTTCGCGGCTCAGCCGGTGACGAGGAAGCGCGTCCGGAAATCGTTCGGCGACCGGACCGGGGAAATACCGCCCAAGCTCGCGCGCCAGATACGGATCGTCGGGAACGTTGGATTCCAGCAACGCGTCCTTGAGCGTTAGCTTGGCATAGGCCAAAAGCACCGACAGTTCCGGCCGCGCAAGCCCCACCGACCGCCGCCGCCGTTCGTCGAGTTCCTTGTCGTCGGGCAGGAATTCGACCGCACGGTCGAGCAATTGCCGGCCTTCAAGCGATTGCATCAAGCGCTGATGGAACCCCAGATCGCCAACCCCCTGCCGCTCGGCGAGCGACAATGACAGCGACTGAAGGTAATTATTTCGCAGCACCAAAGCCGCCACATCGTCGGTCATCTCGGCCAGCAGTGCGTTGCGCGCGGCGCCCTTTAGTTGACCGTTTCGCACCGGCAGCGTCAGCGCGATCTTGATATTGACCTCAATGTCGGAGGTGTTGACGCCGGCCGAATTGTCGATGGCGTCGGTGTTAAGCCGCACGCCGCGCATGGCGGCCTCGATCCGGCCACGCTGTGTCATGCCGAGATTGGCGCCCTCGCCGACGACTTTGCAGCGCAGATCGGCGCCGGACACACGGATGGCGTCGTTGGCGCGGTCGCCCGCCGCATCGTCGGTTTCGGTCGAGGCCCGCACATAGGTGCCGATACCGCCGAAGAACAGCAGGTCGGCGGGGGCTTTCAGGATCGCATTCATCACTTCCTGCGGCGTCGCCTTGGCCTTGGCCAGCCCGATCGCCGCCTGCGCTTGCGCCGACAGGGCGATCTCCTTGAGCGCGCGCGAATAGATGCCGCCGCCGGCCGAAATCAGCGCCTTGTCATAGTCCTGCCAGCTTGATCGCGGCAGCTCGAACAGGCGTTTGCGCTCGCCGAAGCTGCGCGTCGGATCCGGATCGGGGTCGATAAAGATATCGCGATGATCGAACGCGGCGATCAGCTTGGTGGTCATTTCCCGCAGCAAGCCATTGCCAAACACGTCACCGGACATGTCGCCAACGCCCACCGCGGTAAACGGTGTCGCACCGATATCGATGTCCATCTCGCGGAAATGACGCTTCACCGATTCCCAGGCGCCGCGCGCGGTGATGCCCATTTTCTTGTGGTCGTAACCGACCGAACCGCCGGAGGCAAACGCGTCGCCAAGCCAAAAGCCGCGCTCCTGCGCAATCCCATTGGCGATATCGGAGAATGTCGCGGTGCCTTTATCGGCCGCAACCACCAGATATGGGTCGTCGTCATCGTGCCGCACGACATTGTCAGGCGGCGCCACGCCGGCATCGACGAGGTTGTCGGTGACATCGAGCAGCGTCGAAATGAACAGCCTGTAGGCGGCCGTGCCTTCGGCCTGCACCTGCTCGCGGCTCCCGCCCTTCGGCAGTTGCTTCGGGACGAAGCCACCCTTGGCGCCGACCGGCACAATAACCGCATTCTTGACCTGCTGTGCCTTTACCAGGCCGAGAACCTCGGTCCTGAAATCCTGCGGCCGGTCCGACCAGCGAATGCCGCCACGCGCAACCTTGCCAAAGCGCAGATGCACGCCCTCGACCCGCGGTGAGTAGACAAAAATTTCATAAAGCGGCTTCGGCAGCGGCAGTCCATCAAGCTTGCGGCTGGCGAACTTGATCGCGATCTGCGCCTTTGGCCGGCCCTCGGCATCAAGCTGATAGAAATTGGTGCGCACCGCCGACTGCACCGCGTTGACGAAGTGCCGCAGGATGCGATCCTCGTCCAAGCTTTGAACCGCCGCCAACGCCTGCTCGATCGCAGCATGCAGCGCACCCTGACGCTTGGCACGTGAGTCCGCGTCGAGCCTCGGATCGAACCGCGCATGAAACAGCTGCGCAACCTGCGCCGCGAGCGACGCGTGCCGCACCAGGGTGTCCCACAGATAGTCTTGCGAATACGGCACGCGAATTTGGCGTAGAAAGCGCGAGATCGTGCGGATCAGCGCGACATCACGCCAAGCCAGCCCCGCCGACAACACCAACGCGTTATAACCGTCATTTTCGGCGCCGCCGGTCATGGTCACCAGGAAGCAAGCCTCCAGACGACCTTTGGCATCGATGAGATCGGCCATATCGGCGCCGGTGCGTTCCAACACCATGTCGTGCAGCCAGACATCGGGCGCGGCATCGAAATCGATGTGATGGGTCTGCTCGTCCACCACACGGAAGCCCATGTTTTCCAAGATCGGCACACGTTCCGACAGCGGAATTGGGCGGCCGTGACTGAACACCTTGAGGCCGATGCCGCCGTCGGCGGTTTCGCTGCGCGGGTGGAAATCGGCGCTCAAAGGGCGCGCCGCCGATAAACCGACGATCACCTTGATGTCATCCACCGCCACCAGCGGCGAATAGCTCGCGCGGTAGCCCTCCGAAAAGGCGTCGCGATAGCGCTCCAACAGCGCCCGCGCCGCGACCGAATCATGGGTCAGCGACAGCGCATCGGCGAGCCCATCGGTCCAGGTCCGGATGATCGCCCCGATGGTTTCTTCGAGCGTCGCACGATCCGGCCGCGGACATTCGCCGCTATCGCGGCCGATGATAAAATGGACGCGCGCCAGCGGACCTTCCGGGAAGAACGGATAATACGCGCTCATGCGGCCTTGATAGACCTCGGCGAGATAGTCGCCGATGGCGATCCGCACCGAACTGTTGTAGCGATCGCGCGGCACGTAGACCAGGACCGAGACAAATCGGTCAAACCGATCGTAGCGCGCGAGCACCCGCACGCGCGGGCGCTCGTCAAGCTGGAGGATCAGCTTGGCGAATTGGAACAGCGTGTCCTCGTCGATCTGAAACAGCTCGTCGCGCGAATAGGTATCGAGAACATTAGCGAGCGCCTTGCCGGAATGGCTGCCCGGCTCAAAGCCGGCGCGCTCGATCACCGCATCGATCTTGCGGCGCAGATAGGGGATGGAGCGCGCCGACCGCGTATAGACCGTGGACGTAAACAGTCCGACGATCCGCAATTCGCCGACGAGCTTGCCGCGGGCATCGAAGCGCTTGATCCCGACGTAATCCATATGCACACGCCGGTGAACGCGCGAGCGCACCGCCGACTTGGTGACGATCAGGAGCTTTGGCTCCATCAGGAAGGCGCGGATTTCCGGCGTAACGACGACCAACTGGGCCCCAGTGCGCAATACGCGTCGCTCCGGCGACCGCAACAGGCCGAGTCCGGTTTCATGCTCCGGCTCAAACCCATCGCCCTTTTCCGCGAACGCATAGCTGCGCATTCCGAGGAAGGTGAAATGGTCGGCGGCCAGCCATTCCAGGAACGCGATGGCCTCATCGACCGCGTCCTTCGGCAGCGGCGGTGGATTGCTTTTAAGCGCGGCGGTGATTTCGCCAACGCGATCCGCCATGGCGCGCCAATCCTGGACGCCGAGGCGCACGTCGGCGAGCACCGATTCGAGCGCGGCAACCACAGCGTCGCGTTTTTTCGCTTCGCCGAGGTCATCGCAGTGGATGTGGATAAAGCTTTCGCGGATGGCCCCCTTGGCCGTATCGCCCTCGGCGCGAAGGCCGGTGAGCCGACCCGATTTGTCGCGCTGAACCGTGATCACCGGATGCGCGACCAGCCGGACCTCGACGCCTTGCGCGGCCAGTTCCCCCATCACCGAATCGAGCAGGAACGGCATGTCGTCGTTGATGATTTCAAGCACCGCCGTTTGGTGCTGGCTTTCGCCAGTGGCGGCCGGCGGCACGGTAATCCGCGATTTCGGCGTGCCGGGGGTGCGCTGCGCCAGGAAACTCCAAGCGGCATCGGCGAGCGCGGCAATATCCCGGGCCTCGAAACGAATCAGGTCCTCCGGTGCGGCGTGGCCGTACAGAAGCTCGACAAAGTCTTTGGTTATGGCGGGGTTTTTCGCCGTCACGAGCGCCTCCGCCGCGGCAATCAGCAATGCCGCGGAACGTTCCTCTTCGGTGCCGACAGAATGCTGCATGGTTCGTCCCCGCCGGCCGCGCCGTCCCGAGCCACCGCGATGTGGCTTCCCGGTCGCGACCGTTCGAAAGTCTTTAGCACCCATGTGTCGCCAGCGAGAGTATTCGCCCGAACCACGAAGGACCTACACACAGATATGTGCGCATCCGGGCGAAAGCTTGTTCCATCGCCCGGCCCGGGCCATGATCCAAGTCGACAATGAAAGAACGCCATGCCCCATCTTGCCTTTTGGCTGCTCGCTACGATCTTCGCCTTGTCGCCGCCGAGCGCTTATGCGGAGGGCGCGGCACGCCATGGCATGGTTGTTGCGCAAGAAGCGCGGGCGGCGCGCATCGGCCTCGCGGTGCTCGAGCGCGGCGGTAATGCGGTCGATGCCGCGGTCGCCACTGGCTTCGCGATGGCGGTAACTTATCCGCGCGCCGGCAATATCGGCGGCGGCGGCTACATGGTCATCCGCCTCAACGAGCGGCAGCGCGGCGCGCAGTCCATCGCCATCGACTATCGCGAGACCGCGCCGGCGGCCGCAACACGAGAAATGTTCCTCGACGAAAAAGGCAATGCCGATCCGCGCCGCTCGCGCGATTCGGCGCTTGCCATCGGCGTGCCCGGAACGGTGGCGGGGCTCGCTTTGGCGCACCGCCGCTTTGGCTCCGGTCGCTTGAGCCTCGCGGAGCTGATGGCGCCGGCAATCGCATTGGCGCGCGGCGGTTTTACGGTCGAGGACGACATCGCGGACTCGCTGCCGCGCGCGCGGGCGCGCCTCGCGCGCTGGCCGTCATCGGCCAAGATTTTCCTGCGACCCAATGGCGATGCCCTGGCGCCCGGCGACACTTTGGTGCAGCGCGATCTCGCCGACACTTTGGAAGCGATTGCGCTGCATGGACCACGCGCCTTCTACGAGGGACCGATCGCCGAGAACCTCGCCGCCGCGGTGCAGGCCGCCGGCGGCATCATGACGGCCGACGATCTGAAAAACTATCGCGCCCACCTCCGCCGGCCGGTGCGCGGCCGTTACCGCGGGCACGAAATCATCTCGATGCCGCCGTCGTCGTCGGGCGGCGTGGTGCTGATCGAGATGCTCAACATTCTGGAAGGCTACAAGCTTGGCACGCTCGACGATGCCGCGCGCCTGCACCTGATGATCGAGGCAATGCGGCGCGCCTATGCCGACCGCGCCGCCTATCTCGGCGACCCCGCGGTGGTGAGCGCGCCGCTGACGCGGCTGATGTCGAAACGCTATGCCGCGCAGCTGCGCGCCGGGATCGACCCGGCGCGCGCCACGCCGTCCAGCGAAATCCGCGACGACGTGGTATTGCCGCGCGAGGGCGAAAACACGACGCATTTTTCGGTGATCGATCGCCATGGCAACGCCGTGGCCAACACCTATACGCTCAATTTCAGCTATGGCGTCGGTCTGGTCGCGGAAGGCACCGGCGTACTGCTCAACAACGAGCTAGATGACTTTGCCGCCCGACCCGCCACGCCCAATGCCTATGGACTGATCGGCGGCGACGCCAATGCGCCAGGCCCCAACAAGCGCCCGCTGTCGTCCATGACCCCGACCATCGTTACCAAGAACGGCCAGCCCGTGATCGTCACCGGTTCGCCGGGCGGTAGCCGGATCATCACCGCAGTGCTGCAAATTGTCGTCAATGTGATCGATCGCAATATGAGCGCCGCCGACGCGGTGGCGGCGCCGCGCATCCACCACCAATGGTCGCCGGACCGTGTGCTGGTCGAACCGGCATTGCCGAATGACGTGGTTGCAGGGCTGGAAGGCCGCGGCCACAAGGTCGAGCGCCGGCCGCCCGGCACTTCGGCCAATACCATCCTGGTGACGCCGCGTGGCTATGTCGGCGCAGCCGACCCACGCACCCGCGGCGCGCTGGCGGCAGGGTATTAGGGCCAGCGCCAGTTCAGCGCGCTCACCACGCGCTCCGGCAGCGGAAGCAGCGATTGTACCAGCTCGACGCTCAGCGTCAGCGCAAGAGCGCCTGTGAGCGACACCACGGTCGCCAGCACCACCGAGCCGCCGAACACTTCATGCCGCGGGTTCAGCAGCCGACTGAAGTACAGCCGAAACAGGATCGACAGCCGGTTGATCGGCGACACCACCGTTACCGGCGCGATCGACATCGCCATATAGAGAAACATCTGTGAGAAAAACACCAGAAAGCCGGAGAAGGTGAACCACTTCATCGCTCCGGGATCGGTTGAGCACACATGCCGCCACCGTCCGGGCCACAGCAGGATCAGCGCGAACACCGCGGTCGCCGCGCTGTAGGCGACGAGCCCGCCGGCGAGGCTGACCCCGATGCCTTGGTTCTCGAGCCCGACCCGCACCAGGATCGGGCTCAGCCCATAGCCGATCGCCGACAGCAGCGAGAACGTGTAGCCCTCGGCGTATTTCGGCTGGAACGCCGCGGGCTTTTCCGCGTCGATCGGCGTGATCTTCTCATCGGAAACCGCCCGCTCGCCGGGCAGTGCTTGCTTGCCCGACATCGTCAGCGTGGGCCCAAGCAGGATCAGACCGATGCCAAGAATTTTCAGCGGCGTGAGGTATTCGCCCAATAGCCAGACCGCCAGCGCCAGCGTGACCAGAAGATTGAACTGCTGGATCGGCGCGACCAGATTGGTGCCGATCGCACGGGTGGCGCGGTAGTTGCAGTAGCGGCCCCACACGAAATGCATAATGCCGGCCGCCGCCAATGCCGCCAGCGCGATTGGTGAGAATCCCATCACCGCTGCCAAATTGCCGGAAACCAGCGTCGCGATGAAGAACAGCGGCACGCCGAGCGGCACCGTGATCGCCATTCCCTGGATGATCGACGCGGTCAGCACGCCACGTCTCACGCTCGCATTGTTGAATGCAAAGCAAGCAGCCGAGCAGATCGCCAGAAAACCCCCAAGCACGCGCGATCAATTCCTTTCGATCACGGCCAATGCCAGTTAAGCAGCGTTGTCGCCCAACCCGGCAGCGGCACCAGCGACTGTACCAGTTCGGTGCTGACCGTCAGCGCCAGCGCACCGAACAGCGATACCACGGTCGCTGCGAACATTCGCCCGCCGAATACTTCGTGATGCGGATTGATCAGCCGGCCGAAATAGACCCGAAACACCAGCGACAACCGCTGGATCGGCGTCACCACCGATACCGGCGCCAACGCCAGCGCCATATAACGCAGCATCTGGGCGAAGCAGACGCCGACGGCGGAGATCGTGAACCATTTCGCGGGCTCACGGTCGAGCGCGCGCACATGACGCCACTGTCCGGGCCACAGCAAGATCAGCGCAAACGCAAGCGTTGCAGCGATGTACGAGACCAGGCCGCCGGCAATACTCGCTTGCAGCCCGCCATGCTCAAGCGCCAACCGCACCAGCACCGGACTGATGCCGTAGCCGGTCGAGGACAAGAGCGCGAACAGATAGCCTTCGGCATATTTCGGCTGGAACACGGCGTGGGCGTCGCGCACGGCTGGCGCGGCGACTTCCGCGTCCGATGACGTTTGCGGTTGCGGCTTCTGCTTTCGTTCATAGGTCAGCGTCGGGCCGAGCACCACCAGCGCGATCCCGAGCACCCGCAACGGCGTCAGATGCTCGCCCAAAATCCAGATCGCGAGCGCCAGCGTGACCAGCAAGTTCGATTGCTGCACCGGCGCTACGAGATTCGCGCCCATCGCCTTGGACGCACGGTAGTTGCAATAGCGGCCCCAGACGAAATGCAGAATGCCGGCAAGCGCGAGGTAGACGATCGCCATCCATGAAAAGCCGAGGACCGCGCCGAGCGATCCGGACACCACCGCGACCAGAAAAAAGATCGGTACGCCGAGCGGCACGGTAATGGCCAAGGCTTGCGCCACCGAGCCAGTCAATACGCCGCGACGCGCGATGGCATTCTCAAAGGCAAATGTCGCCGCCGACAATAAAGCGAGAAACCCCCCAAGCATTTGTTCTTTCCATTTTGTTGTTCTTAGGCAGCTCCAACTTGCCCTCACCTGAGGACGGCGCGAAGCGCCCGTCTTGGCTCATCGCTTGGCCAGGCTGGCCCGATCCGCAATCTCCGCCCATTTGACGATTTCACTCTTGAGCAGTTCACCCAGCCGCTCTGGCGCACCGCCGGCGAAGCGATAGCCGAGCGTAGCGCCGCGCGCCTGGACGTCTGGCAATGCCAGCACCGCGTTGACGTCGCGATTGACCCTCTCGACAACGGTCCGCGGCGTGCCCTTGGGCGCGAAGACGCCATACCAACTGGTTTCGGCGACAAACGGCACGCCGATTTCCTTGAAGGTCGGAACATTGGGAAGCTGTTCGGCGCGGCTCTCGCCCGATACCGCCAGCGCCCGCACCTTGCCGGAGGTGATATTGCCGAGATGGCCGCCAAGCGTGACGATCCACACCGAGATGCGGCCGCTCATGATGTCCATCACGCCCTGGCTCAGTGAATTGTAGGGCACGTGCTGGAGCTTGACCCCGGTCAGTTCGCTAAACAGCACGGTGGCGAGATGACCCGACGAACCCGGGCCGGCGGAGGCGTAGTTCAATTCGCCCGGTTGCTTTTTTGCAATGGCGATGAGTTCCGGCACGGTCTTGGCCGGGGAATCCGGCGGCACCATCAGCACATCCTGCGCGGTGCCGACGAACACCACCGGCGCTAGATCGCGCACTGGGTCGAAGCCCTTATGCGGCGCGATGGTGACGTTCACCGCCAGCGTCTGCGCCCCGAAATGCAGCGTGTAGCCGTCCGCCACCGCTTGCGACGCCTGCGCCGCGCCAATATTGCCGCCGGCGCCGGCGCGGTTCTCGACCACAACCTGCTGGCCCCAGATTTCGCTGAGCTTGGCTGAGACGATCCGCGCCAGGGTGTCGAGCGTGCCGCCCGCGCCGAACGCGACGATCATGCGGACCGGCTTGTCGGGCCAGGTCTGTGTCGACCCTGGCTGCGCGAATGCGCCGCCCGACCATGCCAGCAAGATTCCCGCAGCCAGCGCGGCGGCGCGAGCAATACGTATCATCAATATTCTCCCGGCGATCCGATGCGTTGCGTACCGTACATCATCCGCACGCAAGGTCCATGGTTGCGCTCAAGCCCTTAGCGCGCGGCCAATCCACTAAAGCCGACGGCCCGCCCCCGCGGCGCTCACGTCATTGCCGGCTCGGATACGGCGGAGAGTCGCGTGAGGTTCTTAGGGACACCGCGTTCTTTTGCCGATGCGCCGAAACCTGACAGACGACGGAAGGACCGCGATCTATGGACCAGCGACCGACCGCCGCGTATGAAAGTCGGCACGCCTCGATCAGGTTTTTGGTACATACATGTCGCCGGCAAAGAAGAAACAACAAGTCGTGATTGTCGGCGGCGGTCCGGTTGGCATGGCGATGGCCATTGAGCTCGCCCAACGCGGGATCGCGAGCGCGATCGTCGAAAAGCGCGCGCAGGAGCATCGCATCCCGAAGGGACAGGGGCTCCAGCAGCGCACCATGGAACATTTCTATGCCTGGGGTTTGCTTGAGAAGATCCGCGCCGCCCGGGTGCTGCCGCCCGACTTTTCGCTGAGCGGGGTGACGGCGTATATGAACCTGAGCACCGAATACTGGTACTCGCCGCCATTTCGCGAGGTGGTCAACCAGTATTATTTCCAGAACAGCGAGCGGGTCCCGCAATATCTGACCGAACGTGCGTTGCGTGACCGGATGTCGGAGTTCCCCAACATCGAAAGCTGGGCGGGCTGGACGGTCGATGCTATCGAGCAGGATCAGAACCGCGTTCGCGTCGGCATGGTTGCACAGGATGGCAAGCGCGAGGTGCTCGAAGGGGACTACGCCATCGGTTGTGACGGCAGCCACTCGATCGTGCGCGAGCAAACCGGCATCGAGCGGGGCGGAGAAGACTTCGACCAGCTCATGGTGCTCACGGTCATCCGCTCACCGGAGCTGGAAGCCGGCCTGAAGCGTTTCCCGCCGCGCGCCACCTATCGGGCGATGGACCCGGAACTGAAGGGCCACTGGCGGTTTTTCGGGCGCGTCGATGCGCAGGACACCTTCTTCTTCCATGCGCCGGTGCCGCACAACACCACGCGCGACAACTACGACTTCCAGGGCCTGATGGAGAAGGCGACAGGATACAAGTTCAGGTGCGAGTTCGACTATGTGGGCTTCTGGGACTTGCGCATCGCGGTCGCCGACAAATACCGGGTCGGCCGCGTCTTCATCGCCGGAGATGCCGCGCACAGCCATCCGCCCTATGGCGGCTACGGACTCAACAATGGCCTCGACGATGTCGTCAATCTCGGCTGGAAGCTTGCGGCGCGCCTGCACGGCTGGGGCAGCGAGGCTTTGCTGGACACTTATTCGGAAGAGCGGCAACCGATCTTCTGGGAAACGGCCAAGGATTTCATTCTCGCGCGCATCGAGGCCGACCGGGATTTCCTCGATCGCTACAGCCCGGAGCGCGACCGCGAGGAATTCGAACGCGCCTGGAAACAATCCCAGACCGCGACGCCAACACGGGCGATGACCTACGCACCGCACTATGAAGGCGCGTCGATCGTGTGGGGACCGCCGGGGAGCGCGTGCAGCGCAATCGGCACGCATGCGTTCACGGCCAGGGCCGGACATCACCTGCCGCCGCAGTTGCTCTCGAACGGGCGGCATGTGTTCGGGGCGCTTGGCCCCGATTTCACCTTGCTGGCGTTCGGCGCCGACGATGTGGCCGTCGCGGCATTCGCGACGGCGGCCACGTCGCTTCGCGTGCCGTTGAAGATCGTGCGCGACAGTTTCGCCGGCGGGCGTGAGGCTTATGAAGCGCGCCTGATGCTGGTCCGTCCCGACCGTTACGTCGTCTGGGCCGGCAACGATGCCGCCGCCGACGCGGCCAGGGTGATCGGCAAGGTCGTCGGGCGGTGATCGTTTTTGTCGGACGGTGGCGAATATTGCGAAGCCGGAGCCACGTTGCTTATTCAAGCAATCACCGCGGAAAACAAAGTTCCTCGCTCCGTGTGTTCAGCGATTTTCTTTCTTATACAACTCCCAACCGCGATGCCATCATGATCCGCGCAGAAGGTCCATGGCACGCAAGTCATCCGCCAAGCGCTCGCAAGCCTTGACCGAGACGAATCGGCAAGTCACGGCCGAAAAGTCTTTCACAGCCTTTGAACCCGCCGGCGCGGACCGTCGCGACGGCTTTATCTAGAGATCGCGGGTGCCGGGCAGCCGGCCCTGGGGGCTTCCACCGTCGATCCCGCGCACCATGGCTCGATGCGAGGCTGAACCAATGCAAAGATGAGCAGTGCGAGCGCAGCCACCATCGCCGACAGCACACTGCGCCCAAACCACTTGTATGATGCTATGAGGTGCTTCTGACCGGCTTCGGTCAGAATGCCTCCATACGGAATGAGAAAGAAAAGGGGAAACAACCAACCCCGCTTCAAATGCGCAAGAGCACGCAGTCGCGCACCGAGGCTTCTGATGGCGCAATAAGGCATGTAGACGAGTGCGGCCAAACCGACACCGATGCCGACAATCGTTCCCACAATATGCACTGCGTCGCGAAGCATGGGATTCCACTCCATTGCGGCAGCGGCAAATGCGTTGACAACCGATGCGTGGTCGTCGTCGCTCCTGTCTGCCCTAAGAACGCCCTAGCCTGGTGAGGCCCATGACGCAGTTCCACCGGGTTCAGGGTGCGCCGATAATAGCTGCGCGGCGCGCGCGCCGATGTGACGGCGATCACAAAAATGGCGATTGACCGGCTGGCGCGGCGTGGCGGCGATCCGGGCCGCAGGAATCGCATTTTTCGTAGATGGGTTCTTGGATTTCGCTCCAAGGGCCGCTGACAAATTTTAAAATCGGGAACCAGTAGGGGACCACGTCAGGCACAGAATACCTTGCAACCCCTCGACAACCCGTTCGGCCCGAGGTTGTCACCCATGTCTTAGGTACGATCTGTCACCCATGTGTCCGGGCTGGACAAAAACCAAACTGGAGCGGGCGAAGGGATTCGAACCCTCGACCCCGACCTTGGCAAGGTCGTGCTCTACCCCTGAGCTACACCCGCATCCGAGTGGGTATGGGCGGCAGGTCCGAACCGGAACCCGAGCCGCCCTGGCGAAGCTATGCCAAAGGACACCAGGCAATGCAACCGTCGCCCATCGATACGCTTCTAACCCCCTGATCTGAAGGATCTGTTAGCGCCAGCCCAACCCGGCCCCCGGCCCGCGCACCCCGGGGCGACCCCGCGACGGCAGAAATTTGCCTTGCCGCGCGCGCCGGCATAAGTCGCCTTGCCAATGACCACCCCGCCCGCGACCCCCGACGACCTGTTCGCCACGCTCGATCGGCTCGGCATCGCCGTGACCACGGTGACGCATGCGCCGTTGTTTACGGTCGAGCAATCGCGTGCGCTGCGCGGCCAGATCCCCGGCGGGCATTCCAAGAACCTGTTCCTGCGCGACAAAAAGGGCGCCCTGTTCCTGGTCAGCGCGCTTGAGGATGCCGCAATCGACCTCAAATCCCTGCATCGAACCCTGGGAGCCAGCGGCCGTTTTTCGTTCGGTTCCGCCGACCTGATGCACGAAACCCTGGGCATCGCGCCCGGCGCGGTGACCCCGTTCGCCGTACTCAACGACAATGCCGGCCGGGTGACGGTGGTGCTGGACGCCGCCCTGATGGCGCAGCCGCGGATCAACTTTCACCCCCTGCGCAACACCATGACCACCGCCATTGCGCGGGACGACCTGATACGGTTCCTTACCGCCACCGGTCACCCGCCGCGGATCGTGGCGGTCTCCGGGCTGGACGCTTTGGCCGTGGAGACGATTGCAAACCATTCCACCGACACCATTTAATCAGGCATACTCCAATCAATCCGGGCCGCGCAGGGCGGGGCTCACACGGGGCACGACCCGCCAGGGCAGGACCTCTTTAGGGCAGTACGACATGTTTCAGGATACAGGGTCCAACATGAAGGTTACCGTCAACGCCGGCGGGGCAGCGCCCGCGGCGGGCGACGGATTGATCAAGGACACCACCACGCAAACATTCATGAAGGACGTGATCGAGGAGTCGAAGCGCCAGCCGGTGCTGATCGATTTCTGGGCGCCGTGGTGCGGACCCTGCAAGCAGCTCACGCCGATCCTGGAAAAAGCGGTGAAGGCCGCCAAGGGCAAGGTCAAGCTCGTCAAAATGAATATCGACGAGCATCCCGCGATTCCCGGACAAATGGGCATTCAATCGATCCCGGCGGTGATTGCTTTCGTCAACGGCCAGCCGGCCGACGGCTTTATGGGTGCGCTGCCGGAAAGCCAGGTGACGCAATTCCTGGAGCGGCTCACCAAGGGCAAAGTCGGCGGCGAGGAAAAAGATGCGCTGGCGGCGGCCGATGCGGCGCTGGCGCAAGGCGATGCCACCACCGCCGCCAGCCTCTATGCCGCGCTACTGGCGCAAGACAGCAGCAACATCGCGGCGCTGGCCGGACTATCGCGCTCGTATCTGCAAACCGGCGCGCTGGAACAGGCCAAGCAAACGCTCGCGCTGGTGCCGGAGGCCAAGCGCAATGACGCCGCGGTCGCCGCCGCGCGCGCCGCCCTTGAGGTCGCCGAGCAGGCGCAATCGGTCGGTCCGCTCGATGAGCTGAAACAGAAGGTCGACGCCAATCCGCTCGACCATCAGGCGCGCTTCGATTTTGCGGTCGCGCTCAACGGCAAGGGCAAGCGCCAGGAAGCGGTCGACAATCTGATCGAGATCGTGCGCCGCGACCGGAAATGGAACGACGATGGCGCGCGTAAGCAACTGGTGCAATTTTTCGAGGCCTGGGGTCCGACCGACGACGCCACCGTGGATGGCCGCAAGCGGCTGTCGTCGATCCTGTTTGCGTGATGGTGCGGCAGATGAGGTCCAAATCGGCCTCATGCTGAGGAGCGTTGCCATAAGCGCGTTTACGCGCGTCTTCGACGCGCTATGGCAACGCGTCTCGAAGCGGGGGCCGCCCCATCCTTCGAGACAGCGCTTCGCGCTTCCTCAGGATGAGGGCGGAGCGGACCTGTCGTCGACCTGGAGTGACGGCGATGAACGTGACCTATCACGGTCCTGGCGACCTGCCCGACGTAATCCCGGTATTCCCGCTAGCGGGCGCGCTGCTATTGCCGCGCGGGCAATTGCCGCTCAACATTTTCGAGCCGCGTTATCTCGCAATGATCGACGATGCGTTGCGTTCCGGCGTTCGGCTCATCGGCATGATCCAGCCCGATCCGAGCCGTCCGGGAATCGAAGAGCGGCCCGGCCTCTACAAGGTCGGCTGCGTCGGCCGCCTGACCCAGATCGCCGAGTCCGGCGACGGGCGCTACCTGGTTCAACTCACCGGCATCGCGCGTTATCGGATTGAGCAGGAACTCGACGTCGCCACGCCCTACCGACAATGCCGCGTCAGTTTCACGTCGTTCACGGACGACTTTAGCGCCCGTAAGGGCGAGAGCGCGGTCGACCGCGACAGCCTGCTCAAGGCGCTCAAGGCGTTCCTCGAATCCAACAATCTCAAGGCCGATTGGCAGGGCATTGAGAACGCGCCCAACGAAGCGCTGGTCAATGCGCTCGCGATGATGTCGCCCTATGGCGCGGCCGAAAAGCAGGCACTGCTCGAGGCGCCCGACCTCAAGACCCGCGCCGCGCTCTTGGTGGCGGTCACCGAGATCGAAATCGCGAAGAAAACCGCCGGCGGCGGCGAGACGGCGCTGCAATAGCACGCCTGACATACGTTACCGGCCGTTAGCCATGTGGCCCGCAATGGCCTTGAATTCTCCGCATTAGACCGCTATGTGAATGGCGTTGAGAGCGATTTGGCCGCTAGTCGGCCGCATATGGGTCGCGTGAACGAATTCCACGTCCTGGTCTTCGACCCTTCGCATCCAGCACATTCATCGACAGCCCAGACACGCGGGGTGTCCAATCTCCCCGCGATGGCGGCCGCCGTCGTTTTGCCGATTTCGGATAATCCGACATCGGTGGCGCAGGCCGGCCTCGCTTTACGAAAGATTATCAGTTGAACCCTTTTCTTGATCTCGGCCTTTCAGAGCCGATCCTTAAAGCCCTCACCGACGAAAAATACGTCAGCCCTACGCCGATCCAGGCGCAAACCATCCCGCAAGTGCTGCTAGGCCGCGACGTGGTCGGCATCGCGCAGACCGGAACCGGCAAGACCGCCGCATTTGCGCTGCCGATCCTGCACCATCTCGGCGGCGATCGCCGCCGGCCACTACCGCGGACCTGCCGCGTGCTGGTGCTCAGCCCAACCCGCGAGCTTTCGGCGCAGATCGTCGACAGCTTCAAGACCTATGGCCGCTATCTGCGCCCGTCGGTGGCGCTTGCCATCGGCGGCGTCAACATCAACCCGCAGATGCGCGCGCTGGCCCACGGCGTCGACGTGCTGGTGGCCACGCCCGGCCGCTTGCTCGACCTGATGGACCATCGCGCCGTGACGCTCGACCGTGTCGAGGTGTTCGTGCTCGACGAGGCCGACCGCATGCTCGACATGGGCTTCATCAACGACATCCGGAAGATCGTGCGCAAAATTCCGGCTAAGCGGCAGACGCTGTTCTTCTCGGCCACCATGCCGCGCGAGATCACCGATCTGGCCAGTTCCATGCTCACCGACCCGGTTCGGGTCGCGGTCACACCGGCGGCCACCACCGTCGAACGCATCGATCAGCGCGTCATCCTGGTCGATCGCGCGGCCAAGCCCGCCTTGCTGGCGCAACTCCTGCGCAGCGAGCCGATCGATCGCGTGCTGGTGTTTACCCGCACCAAGCACGGCGCCGACAAAGTGGTGCGCGCGCTCGCCAAGTCCCAGCTCTCCGCCGAGGCGATTCACGGCAACAAGTCGCAAAACCAGCGTGAGCGCGTACTCGCCGCATTCCGGTCCGGCAAGGTGCGCACGCTGGTCGCCACCGACATTGCCGCGCGCGGCATCGATGTCGAAGGCATCAGCCACGTCGTCAATTTCGATCTGCCCAATATTCCCGAAAGCTACGTTCATCGCATCGGCCGTACCGCGCGCGCCGGCGCCGATGGAATTGCGATCTCGTTCTGCGATGCCGAGGAGCGGGTCTTTTTACGCGACATCGAAAAGCTGATCCGCATCAAAATCCCCTCGACCGACCAACGCGGTGTGCGCATCGAAGAGCCGCGCGCGAATGGCGCGGCCATCGAGGCTAACGCCGAACGCCCGGCCGGCCAGGCTGACCGGCCACAGAGGGAACGCCAGCAAAGCCAGCCGCGTCATCCGGACCATGATGGCGGAAGGCCGCAGCACAAGCGAACGCGCGGTCAACGGCGTGGAGCGCCGCAGCGCAATGGGGCGCCGCACAACGGCCGGCACCAAGAGCCATCGCGCAATGGCCGGCAAGGCCAAGGACCGCAACAGCAGGGGCCGGCACGCGATGGCGGCGACGGCAGCATCGCCACGGTCGCCTTCCTCCGGCCCGCGCAAAGGGATAAACATCAGCAACACCACGCTGGCGACCATCGGGCCCGCCGGGGTACGCGCTAACGGGATGGGAGAACCGAACCATGTCGAAAGAAGACTTGCTTGAGTTCGACGGCACCGTGACCGAAGTCTTGCCGGACGGCAATTTCCGCGTCCGGCTCGATAACGATCACGAGCTGTTGGCTTACATGTCCGGCAAGATGCGCAAATTCCGCATCCGCACCGGCGTTGGCGACCGGGTGGTGATTGAGGTCTCGCCCTACGACCTCAACCGCGGCCGAATCAATTTCCGCCACAAGGACACCAACCGCCCGATGGGCTCGCCCCCAACCCGCCGTCAGCAGAGCGTCCGCCGACGCTGACCCGTTGCACGCATCTGCTTGTATTTATTGGAGTGTGTAATGACCGAAGCAACATCCGATCGCCCCACCGGCGGCGGCGTCGACCCGAAGCTACTGGAGATTCTGGTCTGCCCCGTGAGTAAGGGGCCGTTGGAATATGATAGCGCCCGGCAGGAGTTGATCTCACGCTCCGCCAAGCTCGCCTACCCAATCCGCGACGGAATTCCGATCATGCTGCCCGAAGAAGCCCGCCGGCTGGATTAGTGGCGCGGAGACAATCATGCTGAAGATCTGGGGACGGAACACTTCGATCAATGTGCAGAAGGTGATGTGGGCGATCGGCGAGCTTAATCTCCCGCACGAACGCATCGATGTCGGTGGCGCTTTCGGCCGCACCAAGGAGCCATTCTATCTGGCGATGAACCCCAACTCGCTGGTTCCGACGCTGGAAGAAGACGACGGCTTTACGCTGTGGGAATCCAACTCGATCGTGCGCTATCTCGCCGCCAAATATGGCGCCGGCACACTCGAGCCTCAAAGCCTGCAAGAGCGCGCCCGCGCCAGCCAGTGGATGGACTGGATGCTCACGGTTTGCGCGCCGGCGATCCATGGCCTGTTCTGGGGCCTGATCCGCACCCCGCCGGAAAAACGCGACCACAAGCACATCGACGAAGCGCGCGAGAAGACTACCGAAGCCCTGCGAATGCTCGACGCCCAGCTCGGCAAGACCGCCTTCGTTGCCGGCAGTGCGTTTTCGATGGGCGACATTCCGGTCGGATTGATCGCCTATCGCTATCGCAAGCTGGTGCCGGACCGGCAGGGGCTCGGGCTCGACAATGTCGAACGCTGGTTCCTCGGCCTCGAACAGCGCAAGGCGTTCAGGGAGCAAATCCTGCCGGTGCCGTTTACCTGAGGCTTATAGCGCCTCGCCCCTGAGCAGCTTCGGCACCTCACCGGCAAGCCCGGCAGCCTCGCGAATGAACAATTGCTTAAGCGCCGGCAGGCGATCGACCAAGCCCAATCCAACATCGCGCGCAAGCCGCAGCGCATCCGAATGGTTTGAGAACAGCCGGTTCAGTCCATCGGTGGCGACGCCCATCACCATGGTGTCGAAGCGCCGCCAGCGCTGGTAGCGATCGAGCGTCACCGGCGATCCCGGGTCGAGCCCAAGCCGCGCCGCATCGACAATCGCCTCGGCCAGCGCCGCGACATCCTTGAGACCCATATTGAGCCCCTGCCCCGCGATCGGATGGATCACATGCGCGGCGTCGCCAATCAGCGCGATGCGTTCGGCGACGAAACTACGCGCAACCGACAGCCCCAGCGGGAAAGCACGGCGCGGCCCGACCGCTTCGATCTCACCCAGACGCAGCCCGAAGCGCTTTTCGAGTTCAGCGTGAAACCCCGCGTCGTCCAGCGCGACGATGCGCTCGGCCTCGGCCGATGCTTCGGTCCAGACGATGGACGAACGGTGCCCCGTGGCGTCGCGCTTGAGCGGCAGGATCGCAAACGGCCCGGCCGGCAAGAAATGCTCTTCGGCACGGCCGTGGTGATCGCGTTCGTGCCGCACTGTGGTCACGATGCTCGATTGGGCGTAATCCCAGCCGTGGGTTGCGATGCCGGCGCGTTCGCGGATTGACGAGCGTGCGCCATCGGCCGCCACCAATAAGCGGGCGGCGTGCGTTGTGCCGTCACGAAGGTGAACCGCGATGCGATCCGGCGCAGCCGCAAAATCGGCAACGGCGGTGTTCAGCAATGTGACATTTTCCGCCCGTGCCTTCGCCAACAGCGCCTTTAGCAACGGGTCGTTCTCGACCATATGCGCGAACGGCTCGTCCGGCGCGACTTCGCCGTCGAAGGTCAGGAAGGTCGGCCGCATGGCGTCGTTGAGCCGGCTGTCGGTGACCGCCATGTCCAGGATCGGCTGGGCGCGGGGCGCGATCTCGTGCCACACCCCGAGGGTCTCGAACAGCCGGCGCGCGGCCGCCACAATCGCCGAGGCGCGCGGATCGTCACCGCTACGCGCCAGCGCTGGATCGGCGACCACCACCGCAAACGACGCCCCCAGCGCCTGCTTGAGCGCAATCGCCAGCGCCAGCCCGGCAAAGCCCGCGCCGGCGATGAGGATGTCGGTCCGTGTGTTAGTGGCGGTGGTCATGATCGCAATGAATTGCTTATGACGGTGCTTTGATGAGAGGGCGAGAGCAGCTCCATCATCGGCCTCACTTTACTCACTGGGTGAGGAGACGTGAATGTGAAATTGCATCCCTACTGGCGCATCCCGACCACCGGTGTCAAAATGATCGGCAAGATATGCCCGTTCCGTCGTGTATTCATACCAGCCCTTCAAAGCTCACATGAGTGTCTCCTTCGGACGCAAGATTCAGGCCGTTATCGATCGCATACGCGGGAAGGAGCGTCAGACCGACCCCGCCGACGCATGGAGCCGGTCGCCCGACGATGCGCGCAGACTGGTCCAGCCAGCCGGCGCGTTAGAAGCACTTTTCTACGGGCATCGGGGACGCATCGCTCAGAAATGGCATCACTATCTCGAAATCTATGAACGACACTTCGAACCACTGCGGCAACAAGAGGAGCCGTTGCGCATTTTGGAACTTGGCGTGAGCCGCGGCGGTTCGCTTGAAGTCTGGCGAAAGTATTTTGGACCGCGGGCACGCATCGTTGGCATCGACATTGACCCCGAATGTGCGCAACGCGTCGATCCCGAGAACACGGTGATCATCGGCGACCAATCCGACCCCGCGGTGCTCAGCGCCGCCATCGAGCGCCTCGGCGGAGCGATCGATCTGGTGATCGATGACGGCAGCCATCTCGGCCGACATCAGATTCCCACCTTCGAATATCTCTATCCCCGAATTTCGGAGCGCGGCATCTATGTCTGCGAAGACTTGCACTGTTCCTACTGGCCGACGCACGAAGGCGGTTTGGGTCGCTCGGGTACGTTCGCCGAGCATACGAAGACGCTGATTGACCGATTGCAGGGATGGTACCTGGACGGTGAAGCACAAGCCGCCGCCATGCCGTTTGCCGAAACGACCTACGGCATATTTTTCTATCTCGATGTCGTCGTAATCGAGAAGCGCCCGATCCGCAGGCCGTTTCACGTCCAGATGGGCAGTTAACGGGCTTGCGTCCGGCGAACACGGCCAAGGTACAGCCAACATAGACAGCGCGGGACGAATGGCGGCCGACAGCAACCCTACGGCGGCGCGCGGCAAGCAAACCCCAAGCCAGCCCGTTAATTCCGTGCTCTGGATCAATCAATCCGGCCGCGCACGACGTCGTCGGCGGCGATGCGGTGATAGTACGGGCGGTTAAACGGATTGCGCGCCTTTCGAATGGTGACGCGACCCCAGCGAGTCAAATTCCTGACGGGACGCGGGATCATCCCTCGGATCATCTCCCGCCGTTTGTTTGGGGACTGCGAACGCGGTTCGCGCGCTTGTTTCCAGGCTTCGACGTAATTCGACTGCTGAGGAAAACGTGAGAAAATCTTGGCCTCCGCCACGCGCTGCGCGATCGTACAGATGTATGTGGTCCGACGGTTGATCAGTGCGACTTGGTTGTGATCGGCGGCAGGATCATCGACCTTGTACCATCTGCCGCGTGACGCTCCGCTCACACCCGTGTTCAACTCGTGCAACAAGACGGCCTTGATTTGAAATCCGTTCTCTCGCGAAAATATGCGGTAGATCAATTCCGGACAGAATTGCCAGAACCCGTGCCCCATGCAGTTATTGGCAACATTAACTTGGATGAAATGACCGCCCACGCGAACCATCTCCATGCAGTTCTTGAACGCCTGCGGGACATTGAAGACATGCTCGATGGTCCCGCCATCGTGAACGACGGAGAATCGATTTACCAGAGTCGCCGGTATCGGCTGGTTAAAGTCATGAACGTGGGTCGCCTGCTCATAGTCGGACGCATCCACTGACGAAACCTGCCTTGCGCCAAGAAGGGTAAAAAGCGGTTCAGCAAACTGACCGTTCGAGATAGCGGAGGCTTGTTCGCGCGGAATTTTGATCGCGCTTAGGACCGAAGCGACGGCGTCCGGCGTTCCCACCACGGTCTGTCGCCCGACCGTCATCGTTTCCGAGAAATCGACACCGATGCTCCTTGCACAGCACAGGAATTGCATTGACGGAATATCGATCCCCATTCAGCTCTCCTTGAGTCTTCGCTCCCGGTTCGATAGCATGGCGAATGGGCAAAGTAACGGCGGCTCAAGCGATCGATCTAGCCAAATGAATTTTCTCTACTTTCGGAGTCTCGATATCGACGGCGACGGGAATTTTCAGCTTCAACAACTTGGCCGGAGCGAAGCGCAATCGCGCGCGGTTCTCATACTGACACTTGATCATGAGCGCTTCGGCACCCGCGAAAAAAGTCGCCGGATCTTCCTGGGGTCCGACATATTGGGCAATGTCCCTACGGGCGTATTCTCCCAAAACAAGGATCGACATCTCTGAGTTCGCCCGTTTAAAGAACGAATATTCAATCTTCGCTTTGTCGAGATACACCATAATCAATTTCAACGACTTATAGACCAAGGTGCTATCGTGAAACATTATCGCGGCGTCGGACTTCATCAGGGGAAGCGTCCAGAGAAAGTCGCGAAAGCACGCTTCGTCCGTATGCTCGCCGTCTAGGAGCGCCATGTCGAACGCGCCGTCGTAATTGTCGGGCAACGCGTGGATGGACCCGTCAAACGTCCGCAACTTTTCAGTTCCTATCCTGCAACGATTTAGTTCGTCCAGCATCGACTGAGTCGTAATACCGGAATAGTCGTAGCTGGTCCCGCGCTCGTCCGGCTGCACCCTCCCCCTGTCATCGACCGACAGCACCAACTTGCAAGCCGGGTCCTTCAAGAATGGTGTAAGGCTTCCGCCGAGCAGAGAGCCGATTTCGAGGTATGCATACGCCCCGGTGTCGCGAGCCAATCGAATTGATCCAAGTAAAAACAGCTTATCATTGATCGACGTTTGCGAGGGAATTGGAAACAGGTCTGCGAGTTCCGATAATTCATGAGGAGAATTGCGCCAATCATACATCTCAAGACTCCCAGATCGTCTATTTGCAAGCAGGCGCCGAATCGGCAAGCGTCGTTGGCATCTCAAAGCCGCTTCGCAAGGAACCGGAACAAGTTTTTTGCCGTTCGCGGCAACGTGCTCCTGTGGTGGATAATGAACATCTCAGGATGCACAATATCGGCGCCGTGCCAATTCTGCTGAACGGATTCAAGATGAATGTCCTGTTTGGTGAAAAATAGAATGTTTTGGCGATAGCAACATTCGATTTGCCGGTCCTTCCAGATGTTCGGGCGAATGAAATCAAAGCAGCGATACCCATGACTGGAGAAGAGTCCAATCCAATAGGATGGCCATTGCTCGTTCAAATGAGATTCTCCGCCCTGACCCGGCACAGCAGCCGAAAAAAGGATGTTGTCGGACTGATCAGCGAGTGACCGTACAAATCCCAAGCTGTGTTCCGGTGCCAAGTGCTCGGCTACCTCAAGCGACAGACAAAGATCAAATCGTCGCCCAAGTTCTATGGGCTTCGTCAAGTCGCGGCCAATGAACCGCTCCGATGGGATCAACAGATCCGACTTGACGACTCCCGGATGGTCTACGCCGGTAACCTCGCACCCCGGGACGATTTCACGTAGCGCGGCAAGCCACGTTCCCAGTCCGCAACCGATATCGACGGCGCTGGCCGGTGCTGTCGCCCCCGCAAGAACAACTGGCCATGTGCGGCGCGCGCTGCGAAGGGATCCTTCCTTGATCGCGCGATGAAACGTCCCGCTGTAATTTTCCAAGAGATCGGGGGGCGGCTGGGTCACGAAGGTACTACCTTGATCTGGCATTGGCCATGCGCTGGTGGAATCGCAACAATTCGTCGCGCGTTCGAGAGAACAGCGTTTTCTTCCTGCGTTCCTCGCGTTCGTGCGGGTGCCATTCAATCCATCGATTGCCGATCGCTGGATACGGCAGGACTGCCGGGCGAAAATCATGCCGCCAGATGACGTAAGGAAAGCTGATCTGATCCTGATACGTCCAATCGAGGTTTTCCTGCATCCAGGCCTGCCCCAACGTCGTAAGGAAAGGGTCGCGCAGATCCCGGATCAGAACCCCGCAATGGTATAGACCGTTGTCGGAGTTGAAGCCTTGCTTGTGGTAATACTCGACCTGCTCGCGTAGCGGGAGACCCTTATATTTCTCCAATTTGAGCGAAGCGTCGAGTTCCTGAAAAATATCGCAGCGCCATGGGTGCGCGAACATCGCAAGGCTGCTGTGCCGCAAATACGAAGTCGCAAGTTCGACAAAATGCCCGTCGTGAAGTTCCACTGACCCATCGATCCAAACGCTTTGGTCGTATCCCGCAAGTCGCTCGTGACCGACCAGCTTATGGAATTTGGCCGCCATCCTCGGATGCGGGTAGCGTGACGGCTCGTAGCAGACCTCCCAGTCCGGATGGCTGAGATTTGGATTGTCCGTAAAGCAAAGAAAATCAACACCGGGCAACGCCGCATGAGGCTTAGGCCGATCAAACCCACCATAAATCGCCGTATAGACGACTCGGCGAGGGGTGGGACCACTGGCAACCATCTTGCTTATGTTCTCCTTTCGCGGAACCTATTGAAATGGCTTTCTCTTGTCCTCACAAGAGGCGCGCCGAACGTCAACATAACCTGCGTCAAGACCGGCCTTGACGCGACCACGGCCGCTGGCCGCCGGTGACCTGGCAGCGCGCGCTCGTCGCCGCCAACCGCGTTAGCTATTGCGTACCGGTCAAGATTCCCGAAGCCGCAGCGCACGGCGTCCCGGTCACGATCACTGACGAGGTCGACGCCTATTTAGGATGGCGTGCCGACATCGACATTTTGTGTTGCGAGGAATCCCAACAAACCGCCCAGGCGTGCATCCAGCTCTACGAAAATGCGGAGCCTGGGCGAAAAGATCGCGCAGGGGCGCGAAAATACACTTATTCATAGGACCGCGCTCCTAACCCTGACGCACCCTCTCACCATGTAAGTTAACGGCCAGATGTGCGACGTTAACGTGCTGACTTGCGTCATTCCAGTGGTGGGCATGCTTTCGTCTTCGATTGCCGTCGCCATGTGCGCCTACAACTCCGAGCGGTTCCTCCGGGAGATGCTCGACAGTTATGTCGCGCAGACGTAGCGGCCGGATGAGTTCGTCATCTACGGCGACACCTCCAACGAACTTCGCACACTGCGGCAGCACTATCACAAGGCTCACGACACCGTTTCATACCTCTTAAACCAGCTGAGCGATCTTTCCGACCGCCTCGATAACCGAGCAGACCTCGCGCGGACGTCCGAACTGCCTGCAACCATCGGGCAGCGATCCCGGCAGATGAACCGGCGGCGACCGCACGTTGAACCCGTTCTGGCGTTGCTGGGAGACCCGCCGCGCGGGGTCACCGCCCGAACGATATAATTTCGCCTACGCAATCAAGTGGGCAAATTTCGCTTGCTGGATCGACTGCGGCAAATCGACAAGCGGGCGCTTCCTAAGTGTCGACAGAAGATTTTGATATTCCTTGTCCGTGAACTCCCCGATCTCATCGACATGGCTAAATGATGAGAACTTCAGATTGACGGCGGTCGCGTCGCCGATGCAGGTGAAATGCCAAGCACCGTTCCAGAAGATCTTTGGCCAAAGAGCCGTTCGAAGACGGCGGGACAGCCGATAGCATGCAACCGGCGCGGCCACTTTTCGCAAGTAGCGGCGCTTCGAGAAACGAAACGGAATCTCGCGCAACCGTTGCGGCGACTTGAGATTTTTCATGGCTAGGAGGCACGGACCCAAGCGATGGTCGTGCGCGTCATTGCGTAGATTTAATTTGCAGAAATAGTTTTCACACCAAAACATCACAATCCGGCGCGACATGCCCCGAAGCAACAGCGCTTGCCGCAACGCTTCAGGTTTTGGGATTTCATCGCAATCGGAAACGATGATGCGATCGTCCGGACGAGCGGTGCTGAGGCCACGCAAGATCGCGTCGCGCTGATGCCATTCTCTGATCCAATGAGTCGGAGCGTCGAGGGGAAGGTCGTCTACAACCACATGGATGATCTTGTGGGCGTAGCGATCGTACCGCTTCCGATTCTCGGCGTAATAGAGCGGCTTTGGCTTTGCCGTGAACGTTCGCGTGGACTCGACGATCACGAAATAATCCACCAGCATATCAAGCTCAGCAAGCCTAATATCCAAAACATCCAGTTCGTTGAAGAACGTAAAGCAGTCGTAGACCCGCGGCCGGTGGCGCTCTGTCATGGTGCTGCTGATCTCCGCTTTGCTAATGCCGCATCGGCCGGCGGGTGAGAAACCGCATCAAGTTCGCCGCCGTGCGCGGAAATGTAAGGCGGTTTCCACGATTCGCTCGGCCGCCGGGGCGCTTTTCTACAACGATCTGGGCGGAGGTGTGGAGGATCTGAAACTCGTCGGCATGCGAATCCAGGAAGGCGTCGATGGCGTGCTGGGGCCGCTCTGCAGACGGCATGTCGGGTAAGCCCCAGGTATAGTCGTCCCAAATGCAAATGCCGTTGGGCGCGAGCAGACGCCAAGCCTGAACCGAGTCCATCAGAACGTCGTCGCGGGCATGGCTGCCGTCGATATAGATCAAATCGAATGTCGCGTTTTCCTGCGCGAGCTGGTCGAGCGCCGGAAGCGACCGCGATGTCAACTTCCGCACCCGATCCCGATAAGGCGAAAGATTGGAGTCGAACCGAGCCTCGATGGAGTTAACGACCGCATCGCCCAAGTAGGCGTAGCCAGGCCCGGCCGCGAACGTGTCGATGCAGCTGATCCGGCACTTTGGCAGAAACTCAAGAAAGAAGATCGCCGACCGGCCCTCCCACGAGCCGATCTCCAAAACCGAAACGGCGCGCTGGCGAAACTTTTCACAGTTTCGCGCCCAGTGGGCATAATTGCTCGAAGACCAATCGGTGGTGAAGGTCTTGTCCTGAAACCAGACATCCCATTCCATCGGCGAGCGCTCCTTAGGCCCAGCCGGGCGCGACCGCCAGCAAGGTCGATCTGGCACCACCAAGCGACATTGGTTACGCCTCAAATGGGGAGGCATAATGTAGAGGTATACTGAGTCACTTTACAGCTTCCTCACAAGAGAGGCGTGGAGTTCCTCACAGGAGAGGGACCTCGTGCAATAGAGTTGTATCAAGCGCAGTAAGTCTATACCTGACTCCGCTACAACCCCGGCATCCCTATTAGCCATGTCCTCCGCCCTCCAAGCCCTGCTCGACACGCTCAACCTCGAACAGCTCGAGGTGAACCTGTTCCAGGGCCGCTCGCCGCAGGTGACCTGGCAGCGGGTGTTCGGCGGCCAGGTGATCGGGCAGGCGCTGGTCGCGGCCTGCCGCACCGTCGATGTCGCGGAGCGGCCGCCGCATTCGATGCACGCCTATTTCCTGCTTCCGGGCGATCCCAAGGTGCCGATCATCTACGACGTCGAGCGCGTGCGCGACGGCAAGAGCTTCACCACCCGCCGGGTCAAGGCGATCCAGCACGGCCAGCCGATCTTCATCATGTCGGTTTCGTTCCACCGCGACGAGGACGGCTTCGCGCATCAGGCCAAGATGCCGGATGTCCCCTCCCCCGACGAACTGCCGACCGAGGCCGAAATCCGGGAGCGCGTGCTGCCGCTAATGCCGGAGCCGGTGCGGCGTTATTACGAGCGCGAACGGCCGATCGAGCTGCGCCCGGTCGAGTATGACCGCTATCTTGGCAAAGCGATCGAAGGCGGCCGTTTCAATGTCTGGATCCGCGCCACCGGCACATTGCCGGACGAGCCGGCAATCCACCAATGCGTGCTGGCCTATGCCTCCGACATGACGCTGCTCGATTCCGCGCTGACGCCGCACGGCCGCAGCGTGTTTGAAAAGACCATCATGGCGGCAAGCCTCGATCACGCGCTGTGGCTGCACCGGCCGTTCCGCGCCGACGACTGGCTGCTCTATGCGCAGGACTCGCCCAACATGGCCGGCGCCCGCGGCTTTTCGCGCGGGCTGATCTTTGCGCGTGACGGCACCCTGGTAGCCTCGGTGGCGCAGGAAGGCCTGGTGCGCGAGCGACGGACGGGGGGCTAACCACCGCTCTTACTCCATCGGTCAGCGCCCCTGACCTTGTCACTGACAAATTCTGGGCACAGCCTATAACTATTTCAGCGCTGGGGCCTTAATCTTTGTTGGCGTTGCCGATATCGTGCACCCGGTGCTGCGGGGCCAAAATCCATGCCCCGCCGTGACGACAAGTATCACTCCGCGGCTCGCCAGGCCGCATCAGCGCGGGACGATCCATGAAACTGGTCATTGCCATCATCAAGCCGTTCAAACTCGAAGACGTTCGCGACGCCCTAACCGCGATTGGTGTGCAGGGCATGACCGTCGCCGAGGTCAAAGGCTATGGCCGGCAGAAGGGCCACAAGGAAATCTATCGCGGCGCCGAATACGCCGTGAACTTCCTGCCCAAGGTGCGGCTCGACGTTGCAGTCGACGATAACCAGGTCGAGAAAGTGGTGGAGGCGATCTCCAATTCCGCCAAGACCGGCCAGATCGGCGACGGCAAGATTTTTGTGCACGCAATCGAACGGGCGGTGCGCATCCGCACCGGCGAGACCGACACCGACGCACTTTAAATGTCATTCGAAATATCATTCGTCCGCGCAGAAGCGTGACCAACGGAATGCTCTGGCGCCGTTAACGGCGCTTAACTGGGGGGAACATCGATGACGACGAAGGCGTCACCTGTCCGCGTGCTGTCCGGCATCGCGGCTTTTCTAATGTTGCTTGGCAGCATCGGGCCGGCATTCGCCGAAGCGGCGCCGCCGCCCAAGATCGACGCCGCCGATACCGCCTGGATGATCGCGGCCACCGCGCTGGTGCTGCTGATGACCGTACCCGGCTTGGCGCTGTTTTATTGCGGCATGGTGCGCAAGAAAAATGTGCTGGCCACCATGGCGCAAAGTTTGCTCTGCGCGGCGCTGGTCTCGGTGCTGTGGGCCGTCGGCGCCTACTCGCTGGCCTTTGGCGGCGAAGGGCCGATCCTCGGCAATCTCGACCGGCTGCTGCTGCAAGGCATCGGTCTGGAGACCATCCATTCGGCCGCCAAGACCATTCCCGAAATGCTGTTCATGCTCTACCAGATGACCTTCGCGATCATCACCGTCGCGCTGGTCGCCGGAGCCGTCGCCGACCGGATGCGGTTCTCCGCCTTCGTATGGTTCGCAATCCTCTGGTTGTTCCTGGTTTATGTGCCGCTCGCCCATTGGGTCTGGGGCGGCGGCTTCCTGATGACGGCGGGCGTACTCGACTTCGCAGGCGGCTTGGTCGTGCACCTTAATGCCGGCATTGCCGGCCTGGTCGCCGCCTATGTGATTGGCGCGCGTCACGGCTACGGCAACGATAATTTCTCGCCTTATAACCTGGCGCTCGCGGTGATCGGCACCGGGCTGTTGTGGGTCGGCTGGTTCGGCTTCAACGGCGGCTCCGCGCTCGGCGCGGGCTCGCGCGCGGTGTTTGCGATCGTGGCGACCCATCTCGCTGCCGCCGTCGGCGCCCTCACCTGGATGGCGATCGAATGGTGGACCCGCGGCAAACCCTCGGTGCTCGGCATGATCTCTGGCGCGGTCGCCGGCCTCGGCACCATCACCCCGGCATCGGGCTTTGTGCTGCCGTGGCAGGCCATGGTCATCGGTCTCTTGGCCGGCGGGATCTGCTACTGGGCCTGCACCTGGCTCAAACAGAAATTGCGCTATGACGACTCGCTTGACGTGTTCGGCATCCACGGCGTCGGCGGCGCGCTCGGCACTTTGCTGTGCGGCGTGTTCGCCGTTGCCGCCCTGTCGGATGCGCCGGGAACCCCGGGCACCGCGGGACTGCTCGAAGGCAATGGTGGGCAAGTTCTGATTCAGCTCTACGGCATAGCGGTCACCGCGGTCTGGTCGGGCCTTGCGACGTTTGTGATCCTCAAAGTGATCGCGCTGATCGTGCCGCTGCGGGTCAGCCAGCAGAGCGAGATCGAGGGCCTGGACGTTACCCAGCACGGCGAAGCGTTGCAGTAGATTTTACTGTCCTTTGAAGCTGGTCCCCAGCCGTGATCCGGCTGGGGACTTCTTTTATTTGAGATTGCCTTGCTCAGAAAATGAAGTCGCTCGATTGCAATTGAGCGCCGTTACCGAACGACGCGATCAGCGTCGCTTCATAGAACGGGCTCAAATAATAGAGCTGGTGGTCGTTGGTGTCGTAGAACAGCTTGTCCTGGAACTGATGCCCGCCTCCAACACCATTGCGTTCTGGAGGAAGTTCGGTGCCAGTCCAGAGTTGGCCATCAGTGCCCAAGGGGAAGTAGTTGAGTCCATCACGCAGAGCGATCTTGTCAATGCCTGATTGAAAGTCGGTCACAAGATCGGGACCGTCACCCCGGTTGAACACAAAGTGATCGTTTCCGGTACCGCCGGTTAGCACGTCGAGCCCGCCGCCACCTTCGATCCAGTCGTCGCCGGAGCCGCCGTTGAGAACGTCGAGTCCGGCACCGCCCCAGATATCGTCGTTGCCAGCGCCGCCGTTGATCGCCACGCCGCTGTCGTCGGCAACCAGCGTATCGCTGAAGGACGATCCAATGAACTTATCAATGCCGTTAAACGTATCGCCCTGGGCGTCGCCGATCGCGCCACCGACAGCGACATTGATAGACACAGCGGTGCCAGCCGAGGCGTAGCTGACGGTGTCGAAGCCGCCACCGCCGATAAAGGCGTCGGCGCCCGCGCCGCCGATCAGCAGGTCATTGCCCGTGCCGCCGTCGAGGACGTCGTCACCGATGCCGCCATTCAGCGTATCGTTGCCGGCCTCGCCGAACAGCCGATCATTGCCGGCATAGCCGAACAGAACATCCGCGCCGAACCCGCCGTGGATCTCGTCCGCATAGGCGGTGCCAAACAACGTGTCGTTGAGATCGGTGCCATTGATGTAAAGGCCCAGATTGTAAAGGCCCGGATTGGAGGCCGCAGTCAATTTGGTCAACGTCGCCATGATGGTGCTCCTCTCTAGCGCCCGATCGTCGGGCTGATGCGGAATACCTACGGGCGGCAACGGCGACCGGCTGTGATGGCCATCACGGAATAACGTTTTCAAGCCGGCTGGGAGCGGGGCTGGTTGCCAAATAGATACTGCCTACTAATTGGGCAGCCCTGACTGGCGTTTAAGCGAGCGGCCACAGCGGCGCTGCTGGGTTTATGCGCGCCCGCAGCATTGTTTGGCTTTTCCAATAACTTAGGCTCGTGGCAACGATCTGGCACGGGGCTTGATTAGAGAGTCCCTGCATTGCCCACGGGCGGTTCCTTCGCGCGGAGAAGCGAAGTGAGCGCCCAAGACCTGCTTTCCGCAGGGCCGGGCTCAAGCGGGGATTGTTCCAATGAAAATTGTCATGGCCATTATCAAGCCTTTCAAGCTCGATGAGGTCCGCGACGCTCTGACCGCGATCGGCGTGCACGGGATGACCGTGACCGAAGTGAAGGGTTACGGGCGCCAGAAGGGCCACACTGAAATCTATCGCGGCGCCGAATACGCCGTGAGCTTCTTGCCCAAGGTCAAGATCGAAGTCGCGATCGCCCCTGGACTCGTCGACAAGACCGTCGAAACAATCGCCGCGGCCGCCAAAACCGGCCAGATCGGCGACGGCAAGATCTTCATTCTGCCACTCGAAGCGGCGGTGCGCATCCGCACCGGCGAAAGCGACGTCGCAGCCCTTTAAGCCCGCGCATCCAAATCAAGGAGTCCATCACAATGCTTAACACACTCACCCGCGCGGGACTGGCGGCACTGACTTTGGCCGGTGCGGCGTTCCTGCTCACCGTTCCCGGCCTCGCCGAACCGGCCGCGCCGCCGCCGCCCAATTTCAACAAGGGCGACGCGGCCTGGATGATGACCTCGACGGTGCTGGTTCTGTTGATGACCATCCCCGGCCTGGCCTTGTTCTATGCCGGCCTGGTGCGGCCCAAGAATGCCCTGTCGGTGCTCACCCATGTTTTCTACACGGTCTGCATCGTGATGTTGATCTGGGTGATCTACGGCTACAGCCTCACCTTCACCGGTGGCACCTCGATTATCGGCGGCTTCGACAAACTCTTCCTGCGCGGCGTCACCGGCGATTCGCCCGCCGCCACCTTCTCGGTCGGCGTGCCGTTGTCCGAAATCATCTATGTTTGCTTCCAGATGACGTTTGCGGTGATTACGCCGGCGCTGATCGTCGGCGCTTTCGCGGAACGCATGAAGTTCTCCGCCGTGGTGCTGTTTGTTCCGCTGTGGGTGACCTTCATCTATTTCCCGATCGCCCACATGGTCTGGTATTGGGCCGGCCCAGACGCCATCGCCGAAGCTGCCAAGGCCCTGGCAGCGGCAACCCCGGCCAACAAAGCCGAATTGGCGGCCAAACTCGAAGCGGTCAATGCCGACGCCGGCCTGATCTTCGGCTGGGGCGCGATCGACTTCGCGGGCGGCACCGTGGTGCACATCAATGCCGGACTCGCCGGCTTGATCGGCGCAATCATGGTCGGCCGTCGCACCGGCTATGGCAAGGAACTGATGCCTCCCCACTCGCTGGTCATGACCATGATTGGCGCGGCGCTGCTGTGGGTCGGCTGGTTCGGCTTCAACGCCGGTTCGGCGCTTGAAGCAACCGGCGCCGCCGCCGGCCTTGCAATGATCAACACCTTCGTCGCAACCGCAGCGGCGGCATTGTCCTGGTTGTTTGCCGAATGGCTGATCAAGGGCAAAGCCTCGTTGCTTGGCGCCTTGTCGGGCTGCATCGCAGGCCTGGTGGCGATTACACCCGCCGCCGGCTATGCCGGCCCGATGGGCGCAATCGTGCTCGGTCTGATCGCCGGCATTGTGTGCCTCATGTTCTGCACCACGATCAAGAACATGCTCGGCTACGACGATGCGCTCGATGTGTTCGGCGTGCATTGCGTCGGCGGCATCCTGGGCGCCCTCCTTACCGGCATCCTGGTGAATCCGTCGCTCGGCGGCACCGGCATCATGAACTACGAGACTGGCAAAATCGCCGAATACGCCTTCGACACGCAGATGATTGCGCAAGCCAAGGCCGTGCTGCTGACATTGGTGTGGAGCGGCGTCGGCTCGGTCATCATCTTCAAGGTGGTGGACATCCTGGTCGGCCTGCGGGTCACGGTCGAGCAGGAGCGCGAAGGCCTCGACATCGTGAACCACGGCGAGCGCGCCTACACGATGTAATCGACGGAACGCCCAACACAGTGGGGGCGGATACCCGGCAACCGCCCCCGCCGTCTGGGGGGTCCTGGCGCAAGCCAGGGCCCCTTGTTCTTTGTGAACCATCCCCCGTGCGGGGGATACGGATCGAGCCGCTGCGACCGGCGTAATCAGAGACCCGCATTCGCCCATTGGTTAAACGGCCCTTAACCCGGTCGCGCCTATGGTGGGAAAACCCTTGTGCGGCGGCATGCGCGCCGATTAGTCGATGTATATGAGTCCCGCCGAAAGACAGTCCCCGCCCGCGCCCAACCGGGCCCTCGCCATGCGCTCGCCATTTGTGCGGCTGCGCGAACTATTGGGCGACACCCCGCCCGGCAAACCCGCCATCAGCCTCGCGGTTGGCGAGCCCCAGCACGGGGTACCGTCGTTCGTTGGCCCAGTCCTGGCCGGCGCGATCGACGAATTCGGCAAGTATCCGATGAACAAAGGACTCGACGAATTCTGCGCCGCAGCCGCGGCGTGGCTGGGACGGCGGTTCACCCTGCCCCGTCCGGTCGATCCAATGACCGAGGTCTTGATCCTCAACGGCTCGCGCGAGGGGTTGTTCTTGGCCGGGATCGCCGCCGAGCGCTGGGCCAATGGCCGATCCGGCCCGCCCGCCATTCTAATGCCCAACCCATTTTACGGCGCCTACGAGGCTGGCGCGGTCGCCGCCCACGCCGAGCCGGTGTTCCTGCCGGCCACCGCCCGCACCGGCTTCCTGCCGGACCTCGACGCCCTGTCCGAGGCGCTGCTGTCACGAACGGTGGCATTTTACCTTGCGTCGCCGGCCAACCCTCAGGGATCGGTTGCGAGCCCCGGCTACTTCGCACGACTTGCAGAGCTTGCCCGCCGCTACGGCTTCATCGTGTTCAGCGATGAATGTTACTCGGAAATCTACACCCTGACGCCGCCGCCCAGCATGCTCGAGCATTCCGGGCCCAACTTCGAGAACGTCGTCGCCTTCCAATCGCTGTCGAAACGCTCGAACCTGCCGGGGCTGCGCGTTGGCTTTGCCGCCGGCGATCGCAAGTTTCTTGCACGCTTCCTGGAATTGCGAAACGTGTCATCGCCGCAGGTCCCCCTGCCGGCGCAGCGTGTCGCCATCGCCGCCTATAATGACGAAAGCCACGTCGCGGAAAGCCGGAGACTTTACGTTCAGAAATTCGATCTCGCCGACCAGATTCTCGGCGATCGCTACGGCTACCGGCGCCCGGCCGGCGGATTCCTGCTTTGGCTCGATGTCTCCGCGCATGGCGGCGACGAGGCCGTCACCCTGCGGTTATGGACGGAGGCCGGACTGCGCGTCATTCCGGGTAGCTACCTCGCGCGCGAGCAGAATGACGGCTTCAATCCCGGCGCCGGCTATATCCGTGTCGCCATGGTCCAAGACAATCATACGACGGCCGAGGCCCTACATCGCCTGGTTGGGACACTGGGTTGAGGATCGCACATGTCGGCCATCGACCGCGATTATGACAGTCTCAGTTTCGCCGACAGCCTGCGCGACGCGCTGCGGCGGCGCGTGCGGGAATTGGTTGGCGTTAGCTTGATCCTGCTCGCGGTCCTGTTCGCCATCGCGCTCGCGTCCTGGTCCGCGCAAGACCCATCCTTGAGTCACGCAACCCAAGCCCCGGCACGCAACCTACTCGGCTTTTCAGGCGCCATTGCCGCCGACTTGATGATGCAGTTGTTCGGCGTCGCCTCGATTGCGCTCATTCTCCCGATCGGCGTTTGGGGCTGGCGCTTGACCACCCATCGCGAACTCTGCCGCGAGTGGCTGCGCGTGATCGCATGGGTTGTCGCCGTCGTGCTGGTGGCAAGCTTTGCCGCATGCCTGCCGCGCACATCGGCTTGGCCGCTGCCGGCCGGCCTGGGTGGCGTCACCGGCGATGCCCTGCTGCGGTTCGCGATCTGGATCGCCGGCAACGATGCGCTCGGCATCGCCCGCATAATCATTGGCGCCGCGACCTGCGTCGGCGCCTCCATCGCCCTGGCTTTGACATTTGGATTTGGCTGGCGCACGCCCCCTGAAGTCGATGCTGTTGAGGAAGACGAAGACGATGAAGAAACGGCGTCGCGACCGAGCCGCGGTCTGATTTCGCTCGGCTTCATTACCCACGGATTCCTCAGTCTCAAATCCCGATTGGCCCGCTGGATGGAGCGCCGCCGAAGCGAACGCGTCGCACTACAACAGGCGGCAGCAGGGCGTGTCGAACCGCGTTTCGATGGCTTTAAGGGCGCACCGGTCAAGGACGACGCCGAAGACGAGGACGACGAAGAGGACGACGACGAAGAGGACGAAGAGGAAGAGGCCCCGCGTAAATCGCGTCTTACTGCACAGCAGCGCCGCGCCGGATATAAGATGCCGGCACTCGAGCTGCTGTCGGCTCCGAAATCTCGCGAACGCACGACCCTCAGCAACGACATCATCGAGGAAAACGCCACCGCCCTGGAAGGCGTCTTGGGCGATTTCGGGGTGCGCGGCGAAATCATCAATGCCCGGCCGGGCCCGGTTGTAACGCTCTATGAGTTGGAACCCGCGCCCGGCATCAAGTCGTCGCGCGTCATTGCATTGGCCGATGACATCGCCCGCTCCATGAGCGCGTTGTCCGCGCGTGTCGCGGTCGTCTTCGGACGCAACGCCATCGGCATCGAGCTGCCCAATCCGCAACGCGAAAAAGTATATTTGCGCGAATTGCTGGCGGTGGAAGATTACACCAAGAGCTCCGCCAAACTGCCGCTCTGCCTCGGCAAGACCATCGGGGGCGAGCCGGTCATTGTCGATCTCACGCGCATGCCACATCTTTTGATCGCTGGCACCACCGGCTCCGGCAAATCGGTCGCCATCAACACAATGATCCTGAGCTTGCTTTACCGGCTCACACCGGAGCAATGCCGGCTGATCATGGTTGACCCCAAGATGCTCGAGCTGTCGGTCTACGATGCAATCCCTCATCTTCTGACGCCGGTCGTGACCGACCCGAAAAAGGCCATCGTCGCGCTCAAATGGGCCGTGCGCGAGATGGAGGAACGCTACAAGAAGATGTCGAAACTCGGCGTGCGCAATATCGAAGGCTACAATGCACGCGTTGTGGAAGCCAAGAGCAAGGGTGAGAAGCTGTCCCGCACAGTTCATACCGGTTACGACAAAGACAGCGGCGAGGCGATCTACGAGGATGAACAGCTCGATCTTGAGCCCCTGCCCTTTATCGTCATCATCGTGGACGAAATGGCCGACCTGATGATGGTGGCCGGCAAGGACATCGAAGGCGCCGTGCAGCGGCTTGCGCAGATGGCGCGCGCCGCCGGCCTGCATGTGATCCTCGCCACGCAACGTCCGTCCGTCGACGTCATCACCGGCACGATCAAGGCGAATTTCCCAACGCGTATTTCGTTCCAGGTAACGTCCAAGATCGACAGTCGAACCATCCTGGGCGAACAAGGCGCCGAGCAACTGCTCGGTCAGGGCGACATGCTTTACATGGCCGGCGGCGGTCGAATCAGCCGCGTTCACGGGCCGTTCGTTTCCGACGAGGAAGTCGAGAAGGTCGTGCGCCACCTCAAGGCCCAGGGCACACCGCAATATCTCGACGCGGTAACGACCCCGGACGAGGAAGTCGACGAAAACGGCAACCCGATATTCGACGCCACCAGCATGGGCGCGACCGGCGATGCAACGGACCTCTACCAGCAGGCGGTGCAGATTGTGCTGCGCGACAAGAAAGCTTCGACCAGCTACATCCAGCGCCGATTGCAGATCGGCTACAATCGCGCGGCTTCGCTGATAGAACGGATGGAGCACGAAGGCGTGATTGGGCAGCCCAATCATGCCGGAAAGCGCGAAATTTTGATGGGCAACGACACCGACTGACGGTATTAGACGTAAAGTGCCTTGCGCGCGGATTGAGATCCATCCCACCTGCCGGTATTGAAATTAGGTAAAATTTTGTCGCGCAGCCGCGATCTCGCCACAGGTTGCGGCTAACGGATGAGCGGACCGACAGTGATTGGGCGAAAGTGGAGAGGACCGAAGACGATGAGTGGCAGTCGCCAGGCCGCGTTCATTTCAACATTGCTCGCAGGATTGATCGTAGCCGCGATTCCGGTGACAGCGCAGCAAATCCCCCTCCCAACGCCCGGCCCGCAGCCCCGCAGCGGCGCGGTTCCACCGCCGCCGGCCGCCATTCCCGATGCGCGACCAAGCGCGCAGCCAAATCCGCAGCCCCAGGCTCAACCTGCCGCACCAAGCAGCCCGTCATGGCTGCCGTCATTCCTCGGCGGTGCCCCATCAGCCCCGCCACCGGCACGCACCACAGTAAACTTCAATGCCCAGCAGCGCGCGCTGGTGGACAAAGTCAGCGGATACTTGTCGCGCGTGCATGTCATGTCCGGATCGTTCGCGCAGATTGGCGCCGACGGTCGTCGCGCCAGTGGTAATTTCTATCTGCAGAAGCCTGGCAAGGTTCGCTTTGAGTACGATCCGCCGAGTCCGATCGACATCATTGCGGATGGCTCCTCGGTGGTCGTGCGCGACCGCCGATTGTCGACCCAAGATCTTTATCCGCTGTCGCAGACCCCGCTGCGTTTCTTGTTGGCGGACCGTATCGACCTCATGCGTGACACCCAAGTCACGGCGGTTACCTCGGACGAATTGTTTGTCTCGATCGTGGTCGAAGAAAAGCAGGCCTTGATCGGCACTAGCCGCCTGATGATGATGTTCGATGCCAAGAGCCTGGAATTGCGACAATGGGTGGTGACCGACCCACAGGGCTTCGATACGACCATCGCCGTCTCCAATCTCGACAGCAATCGGCGCCCCGATCCTAATATGTTCAGGATCGATTACACCGACTATCGACGCGACCGCTGATTATAGCGGCGGCCTCGGACGCTTATCCCATCGTTTCAATCGCCCGACGCAACGCCGCGCTTGCCACCGCGACCGCGCACGCTAAATAGTTGCACATGCCCTTCACGATCAGCACATGGAACATAAACTCGGTGCGCCTGCGCATCGATCTGGTCGCCAAATTCATCAAGGCGGTCCGTCCTGACGTGCTGTGCCTGCAAGAGACCAAATGCCCAGACGACAAATTCCCGCTCAAGCGGTTCCACCGGCTTGGCTACGAACACATCGCGATGAATGGTCAGAAGGGGTATCACGGCGTCGTGGTCATATCCCGGCTGCCATTCGAATCGGTCACCCGGCAGGAATTCTGCGCCAAAAATGACTGTCGGCATGTTTCAGTGGTGCTCGGTGAACGCGCCGGCGTACGCAATCCCATTTCACTGCATAATTTCTACGTGCCGGCGGGCGGCGATATTCCCGACCCGTCGATCAACCCCAAATTCGCCCATAAACTAGCATTTCTTGATGAGATGCGTGAATCGGCGGCCCTGCGCGGCGGTGCGTCAGACCGCATGGTCTTGGTGGGCGACTTGAATGTCGCACCGCTTGAGCATGACGTCTGGAGTCACAAGCAAATGCTGAAAGTGGTCTCGCACACGCCGATCGAGTGCGAAAAGCTCGCAGCCGTGCAGAGGGCCGGCCATTGGATTGATGCGATGCGCATGCTCGTTCCGGAACCTGCCAAGCTTTTTACTTGGTGGAGTTATCGCGCCGCGGACTGGAAAGCCGCCGATCGCGGACGACGGCTCGACCATGTCTGGACCTCGCCAGCGCTCGCGGATCGAATTTCGGCCATAGCAATCGCCAAGACCTATCGCGGGGTCCCGCGGCCCTCCGACCACGTGCCGGTCACGGCAACCATAGAACTCTGAATAATACTGCTCGGCCGACGAAGGATCAGATTTGTCGCTCGTCAAACAACGGCCGCACGCCAAACACTTCGTGCGCCGATTGGTCGGTACGCACGGCGATAACATCACGAAGCTTTGCCGCGGCCTCCGGATAGCCATCCAACATCTTGAGAAACAGCGCGCGCGGAATCCGCAACACCGTCGACGGTTCCTTCGCGGTTGCGGTGACCGGACGCACGGTTTCGGTCAACAATGCAAGTTCCCCGAGCAATGTGCCGCGCCCGACCGTAACAATGTGGCCGCCCTCAAACTGGCGTGTTGACAACTCAAAGCGCCCTTCCTGAATCACAAAGCCGGCGTCGGCCAGATCGCCGGCGTGAAACAGAACTTCGCCTGCGTGAATAAGCCGACTTTCGGAACCAATCGCGAGAATACGCAGCGCGGCGCGCCCCAAAACATTGAGTGTCGGCACGTGTTCAAAAAATGTGATATCGTCTTCAAGCGTCATGATCGACAAACTCATGGCACCAATTTGTAGCCGCCCGCTTCGGTGACGAGAATTGCGGGCGCGCCGGCGTCCTTTTCGATCTTCTGCCGCAGACGGTAGATATGGGTTTCCAGCGTGTGGGTGGTGACGCCGGAATTATAACCCCAGACTTCCTGCAACAGCGTTTCGCGCGCCACCGGACGCTGACCGGCGCGGTAGAGATAGCGCAAGATTGCGGTTTCTTTTTCAGTCAGGCGGACCTTGCTCGCCTTTGGGGCGAGCAAAATTTTAGAGCTCGGGCGGAAGGAATACGGACCGATCGTGAACACCGCATCCTCGCTCGCCTCGTGTTGGCGCAACTGCGCCCGGACCCGCGCCAGCAAGACGGCAAACCGGAACGGTTTTGTGACGTAGTCATTGGCGCCGGATTCCAACCCAAGAATGGTATCGGAATCGGTGTCGTGGCCGGTCAGCATGATAATCGGTGCCTTGAAACCGCCCTTGCGCAGGAGCCGTACCGCTTCGCGGCCATCGATATCGGGCAGGCCAACGTCCATGATCAGGAGGTCAACCTGCTCCGCTTTGGCGAACTGGATCCCCTTGGAGCCGGTTTCGACCGCGGTGGTATTGAATTCCTCGTGCAGCGCCAGCTGCTCCACCAAGGCGTCGCGTAGCTGCGCGTCGTCATCGACGATCAGAATTTTACGGATGTTGGACATATCGCGATGTGCCTTGAGCAATTCCTGGGACATATACAGCGTTGCGCGAAGTAGAGCATTCGAGCCCAAAAGAGCAAGCGGTGCTTGCTCGCTCATTACGCAGCGGAGACCCAAAGGATGCGTGGCAAGCGGCCGATCGGACTGACAATACTCAGGATACACGCGCGACCGGGAGACCGCCGCCAGGGGATCATGACGCTGGCGCACCGCGGCATCCCCGTGGTGCTGGGCCGCACCGGCATCCGGGCGAATAAGCGCGAGGGCGACGGCGCAACGCCGTCGGGCCGCTTCCGCCCGCTGCGGGTCTGGTGGCGGCCTGATCGCGGGCCACGACCACGGACGCAGCTGCCGGTTAGCCGGATCGAACCGAGCTTGGCCTGGTGTGAGGACCCGAACGATCGCCGCTACAACCGACCGTTTCGCCGGGCGGCCAATGAACCAGGCGACCGGCTATGGCGCAGTGACCGACTCTACGACCTTTTAGTCGAAATCGACCACAACACCCGACCGCGCGTGGCAGGGCGCGGCAGCGCGGTATTCCTGCATGTGGCGCGCCCGGATCGCGCAGCGACGGCCGGCTGTGTGGCGATGGCGGTTGGGGAGCTCCAGCGGCTCCTGAAATTTCTATCGCCAAAAACAAAAATCATAATTCATTTCTAATCCCGCTCGCCAAAAATAGCGGTCCCGATCCGGACATGGGTGGCCCCCAGGGCGATAGCGGCCGGAAAATCCCGACTCATTCCCATTGAAAGAAGATTCATTTCATTGCGTCGCGCGATCTTTGCCGCCAGCGCAAAATGGGGTGCGGGCGGCTCTTCGAGCGGCGGCAGGCACATCACGCCAGCCACCTTCAAACCGTATGATTCGCGACAATTCTTGATAAAATTGTCTGCTTCTTGCGGCAAAACGCCAGATTTCTGTGGTTCGCCGCCGGTGTTGATTTCAACAAAAAGCAGCGGCGCCCTGCCCTGGCGGGCCATTTCTTTGGCCAGCGCCTCAGCCAGGCTGGGCCGGTCCAAGGAATGAATCGCATCAAATAACGCAACCGCCTCCTTAGCCTTGTTGGACTGCAGCGGACCGACCAGATGCAACTCTATCCCCGCGTGGCGCTCACGCAGGCCAGGCCACTTGGCTTTGGCCTCCTGGACCCGGTTCTCGCCAAAGACCCGTTGACCGGTGGCGATGACCGGCGCGATTGCCTCGGGCCCGAAGGTCTTGGAAACCGCCACCAGGGTCACTGAACCAGGGTCCCGGCCGGCTTCGCGACAAGCCCGGGCGATGTCCGCGCGTACCGCGACGAGGCGTTCGTCAATCGTGGTTACCACTTTCAAGCCGGTCACTTCCCTAAAACCTTAACGATCGCGCCAAAGGCCGCTTCATTCCTCGCTGCTAAGGTCGCGCTGGGATGGTGGATCGCCAGATGGACGCCGCAGACAGTTGCTATAGCACGCCGCAAAAGCGCAAGCCGACTCTCAGCATCCGCGCTCGACTCGTCATTCTCGCGCTGCTGGCGGTTGTGCCGCTGATGCTCGACCGTGTGCGCTTGCTCGAGCAAGGTCGCACCGAACGCATCGACAGCGCTGCCGCCAACGCGTTGGAATTGGCGCGCCGCGGCGCCGACGGCCAGCGCGAGATGATCCTTACCACCAAGACCATGTTGCAGGTATTGGCGCGCGCCTATATCGGCTCGCTCGCCAGCGGTACCACCTGCAATTTCTATTTGTCTGATCTCGTTGCCGGCATGCCCTGGGTCAACGGTATCACGATTGTCGACGCCGACGGCAAGGTTAAATGCTCGACGGTTCCCCGCGCGATCGGCCTCGACCTGTCCGATCAGCTGCATTTGCGCAGCGCGATGGAAACCGGCGAATTCACCGTCGGAAAATACACGATCGGCCGCCTGCATAAAGTGCCGACTTTCGTTGCGGTCTATCCGACGCATGCAATCAATCCCAGCGTTCGGGCGGCCGTCATGACCTCAGTCGACTTGCAATGGGTCAACGGCCTGATCGCCGCGTTGAAGCGTCATACGGGATCCAGCGTGCTCCTGGTCGACAGCGCCGGCACCGTGATCGCCGGCGGTCTCGGCAAGACCGACTGGACCGGCAAACGGCTCGATGACACACCGTTCTTTAAGCGCATCAGCCAGGGCGACGAAGGCACCCTACGCGGCGACGGCCTCGACGGCGAACGCCGCATTTTCGGATTCGTGCGCATCGCGTCGACCGACGCACGCCTGATTGTCGGACTCAACGAAGCGGAAGCACTCTCCAGCATCGATCGCGAGATCTCACTGGCCTATTTGCAGCTCGGTCTATTCGGCCTGATGGTGTTGTTGATCGCCTGGTTCGGCGGCGAGCGCCTGATCGTCGCTCCGATCCGGTCGCTGGCACGCGTTGCCGAGCGCTTCGGTCGCGGCGAGCTGCAGGCGCGGCCCACGCGCACGGCCTGGGCCAAGGAATTTGCGCCATTGACCGCGGCGCTCAGCAATATGGCGATCCGTCTCGCCGAACGCGAACAGCAGTTGCGCGACGCCAACAGTCATTTGCAGGAGCTTGCCTCCAGCGACGCCCTGTCGGGTCTTGCGAACCGACGCAGCTTTGACTCACGGATCGCTGCCGATTGGCAGCGCGCCGGCAAGCTTGGCCGCCCGCTGGCACTGCTCATGATCGACGTCGATCATTTCAAATTGTTCAACGACCGTTATGGCCATCTTGAGGGCGACATTTGCCTGCGCCGCATCGGCAAGCTGCTGAAGGAAATCGTAACCGGCACGGATGACCTGCCGGCCCGCTATGGCGGCGAAGAGTTCGCGCTGCTGCTCCCCGGCGCCTCAATCGACGCCGCACTCCAGGTGGCGGAGCGGTTGCGACGCACCGTCGAGGAACTCTGCATCGCTCACGCATCGTCGCCAAATGGCCAAGTCACCGTCAGCATCGGGGCGGCCTCGCTCATTCCGGCGCTGTCCGAACCGGCCGAGCAGCTGGTCGATGCGGCCGACATTGCCCTCTATAGCGCCAAACGGCGCGGCCGCAACGCCGTGGTCGCGCACAGCGCCGTGGTGCTGAGCGAAGCGAACCGCGCCACGGCATAGGCGACGCTGCCGTTCAAAGCCATTATAGTTCGAGCGCCTGGGTGTAGGGGCGACCGCCTGGCATTGTGCCGTCGTGCGCAACTTTCGCCCGAAGGACGACATTCCCGGCCATGGTCAGTGGCGCACCACCACGAGCAACAACCGATCTCGAAATGCTGCAGGCGGTGTTCGCGCACCAGCCCGGAGCATGGGCACGGTTCGTGGGGCGGTGCCAAGGCGACGTATACGGCGCCTGCCGGCTGGCATTCACCGGCAACGACGCCAATGATGCATTCATCGATATGATGGCGCGACTGCGCGCCGACGATTTCGCCCTACTGCGCGCGTTCGACGGCCGCGCCGCGTTCTCGTCCTATCTGCGATTGGTCTTGCGCGATCTGTTGTCGCAGCGCATCGCCCGGCTTCTGTCTGACAATCCGGAGCGCGGCTGGCGCATCTTCGAACATTTCTTCAAACGCGACATGCTGCGCATCGTCGCGCGCTATTTCCCCACCACCGACGACGACGACATCTATCACGAGGTCGCAGCGGCGCTCATCGAGAACGGCTATCGCCGGGTGCTGGCCTATGACGGGCAGGGCAGCTTCGGCGGCTTCGTTTTGCGGATCGTGACCAATCTTTGCATCGACCTGCTCCGCAAGGACCTGCCGCGACGGCGGCTTCCTGCCGCGATCAAGCGGTTGCCGGAGGCCGGACAGGAGGTGTTTCGGCAGCTCTATTGGGAGCAATGTCCGGAGCAACGCCTCGACGCCGCCTTGCGCGCACACAAGATCGAACTCGACGCGCCGTCGCTGGCCGCGACCATCGCCGCGGTCAGGGCTTCATTGCCGCGCAATTTCAGCGCTGGCGAAGAAGTCCGCCGGCCGCGCCTGGTGGCGCTGCCCGGCACCGCCGAGGACCGCAGCGGCGCCGGTGAGATTTCCGACGAACGGCCGACCCCGGAAGACGCTGCCATCGCCCGGGAGGAGGAGGAAATCCTGGAGCAAGCGACCGATGCGCTCAAGGCCGCCGTCGCCCATATGCCGCAGGACATCCGCCTTTATCTGCAATACGTCATGTCCGGCAACGGCGCCTTGCCGGCGCGCGATATCGCCCGGCTGATGGCCCGGCCGGTGACCGAAATCTACCGGTTGCGGCAGCAGGCCGAACGTTTGCTGCGTCAGGCGCTCGCTGACAATACCGCCATTAAAACTCTGGGCATGTCCGTCTAATAGCCACTGGACCAATGACCATGTCGATTGAACCGATCATAGCGCGTCTTACCGGACAGGCCGAACACGCCGCCCCGCTTTCGGCGGCCGGCGTTGCGCTGGCGCGGCGCTTGCGTGCGATGGTCGAAAGCGAAGCCGGCGAGGGCGGCTTCCAGCGCTCCGATCAAACCCCCGATCACGGTCCGGCGGCCGATGCCTTGCAACTGGCTGCCTATCTCGATGGCGCCATGACGGCCATGGAGCGCGACGCCTTCGAGGCCGCGCTCGCTCAATCGCCGGGCCGCCGCGAGGCGCTGATTGCCGCGGTGGCGTGGATCGAAGAGGTCGCCACGCGCAATGAAAACCCGCCGGCCGCGTTAACCGCGCTGGCGATCGCGCTTGAAGACGGGCCCAAGCCAGCTGGTCGCGCCGGCGTCACGGGATTCATCGAATGGTTGCTGCCGCGTCCGCGGCTGGCAATCGCAACCTCAGCGCTGGCGTCAATCGCCATTGTCGCAGTCGGATTCGACATTGCTCTTCATATGAGTCCGTCGCTTCGCCCGGCCGTCCAATCGCCAGCGCCCCAAGTCGCGCCGGCAGCGGATCGACCCGCGAGTGGCGTCGTCATGCGCGAAACTTCGATGCTGCCACCAATGTCCGCCGCCGTGCCCATACACTCACCACAGCCGTCCGTGCCGCGCGACGGCGATCCGTTCGTGCTCACCGCCGAGACCATCAACGCCCTGATCGCCTATCGCAACGATCCCTCGCCGGCCCGGCGAACCGAATTGTTGGCGGTGTTGGCGCGCAGCGGCGCCCCGGCGGTCCCGGTCGAACGGGTGCGCACCATCACGGTACAGTCATTGCTCTTAGAGCGATTGACCAAACCTGCCGGCGGCCTGCCGACCCGGATCGCGACCCGACTTTCAATGGACGGCGTGCTGTCGATTGCGGGAATGGATTAGCGCGGTGCGACGGCGTGGCCGTCGAGGCCGATGCCGACCGCGAGGTGGCCGAACAGTTTCGCAAGCTGCGTCCGGTCGGCCTCCGGCAGCGGCGGCTTTTCGATCGCGGCGATATTGGCGCGCAGATGCTCCACGCTGCCGGTGCCGAACAGCACGATGTCGACGCCGGGCTCGTGCCGCACATAGCGATAGGCTGCCTCGGTCATGTTGGCGGCGCCGGCTTCGTGAATCAGAAAGCCGAGCGGATCTTTGGCCTCGCCCAGCCATTTTTCCACCAAACCCTTATCGGCCAGCGCGCGCATTTCCCGCGCCACCCGTGGCGGATCGGCAAAGATGCTGCGCACCGCGAACATCAAAAGCGTGCCGATGCCCTTCTGCTGCGTGATTGGGAACACATTGCGGCGCGCGCCCTGGTGCATCATGTGGAAGCCGACCATGACCACCTCCCACACCGGATCGCGCATGGCGCGCAGCAGCATTTCATTGGTGTGGTCGACAATCGGATTTTCGGTGAGCCCGATATGCTTGATCTTGCCCTTGGCCTTTTGTTCCAACAGCGCCGGCGCGATCTTCTCCAGGCAATAATCATATTCATCGGCTTCGATGCCGTGCAGATTGAACACGTCGATGGTATCGACGCCCATCACCCGCAGCGAATTGTCGAGGCTCGCGACCACGCGCTCGGGCGGCGCCCATTCGTTATTGCGGTGAACTTGCGCCTTGGTGGCGATCACCACTTGGTCACGTGGGATCGTTCTCAGCGCCTTGCCGACCACGCCCTCGGTGCCGTAGCTCGGCGCGGTGTCGATAAAATTGACGCCGAGATCGAACGCCGCCTCGATCAGCCGCGCCGCATCGTCCTCGGTCTTGCCGGCCTTGAGCCCAAGCCGCGAGAAGCCGCCGCAACCGAGCCCAGCGACGCTGACACGAAGGCCGGTGCGGCCGAGGGTGGTATAGTGCATGGCTGACGCCAACTCTGGAAAATGACAGGATGAAGCGGAGTGTCGGAAAGCGGCGATCGGATCGACCGGAGCAAGCCGACAGCTAACCCGGAAAGTTCGTCAAGACAACGGCGTTACTCTTCATTGTCTGAGTATGATCTTTTCCGAAAACCGGTTCCCACTTTTCGGGATCATGCTCTACGCCCATTGCAGCCGCTCAAGAATCGCGCGGCCCATGATCCAGTCCTTGTCGTCCTCCGACAGGAAGTCCAGTTCCTGGGTGAAATGCGCGATGCGGTGGCGGTAGCCGCCTTCGTTCAGGGTCTGGGTGATGTCGGTTTCCCAATAGCAGCGGCGCGGCCCGTACGCGTCGAACACGCGGCGGATTTGGACATTCATTGCCCGATAAGGATAGGGCTCCGGCGCATATTGCGCGCCGGCTTTCATCTTCACCGAAACGTTGGGAAATTTCGCCAGCGCAATGGTGTCGGTGGCGGACTGCGCCAGCGGGATGGTGTTCGACATGCCGATGTGATCGACAATCAGCGTGAGCGCAGGATGACGTTGGGCAATCGCCACAAACCGCGGCAGGTTGCCGGCGCCATGAAACATCACCGGAACGCCGGCCTTCTCGGCGGCGGCCCAGAACCAGTCCATGCCGTCCAACAGCTCGCTGCCCGGTTTGCCCTGCAAGGTGGTCCGCACCCCGAGCATGCCGGGCTGTTGCTTCCAGGTCGCCAGCAGTGGCGCCGATTTCGGATCGTTGACCGGGAAGCGCCCCATTACCGCGAAGCGGTTGGGATAGCGTTTGACCGCTTCGATGCCGTAGTCGTTGCGGGTGCCGGTCAAGGTCGGCGGCACGATGATGACGCGGTCGACGCCGCCCTCGTCCATCAGCGGCAGCACCCGCTCGATGGTGAAAGGCTCCGGCTGCTGCGGCTTTGCGCCGGGCACCCATGGCAGATCCGGCGTGTTCGGCGGCCACAGGTGCACCTGCGCGTCGACAATGAGGCGACGCCGGGCGGCGGGGACCGTTGGGGCAGGGGAGGTTTGGGCGGAGACGGTCTGCGGCGATGCCATGGCGATCCCTGTGCCGATCAGGCCGGCTAGGCCTTTGGTGACGTCACGACGTGATGGCATGGGGGACCTCCCTTGGGCGATGCTTGTTTGTTGTGGCGCAAAGGTAGCGAGTGGACGGTGGACGCACAACGCTGCGAGCCCAAGCAACTGAAAAATCGCGGCTCATGTCCCTTCCCCATCCCCCCGCCGGGCTCTAAAACAGCCCGCCAATGACCGCCGAACCCCACAAACCCGACCGTTACAACCCCCGCACCGCCGAACCGCGCTGGCAGCAGAAATGGGACGCTGCCGGCATTTTCGCGACGTCAAATGACGAGCTAAAGGCCGCCGCCAACGGCAAGCCCGCCAAGCCGACCTATTACGTGCTCGAGATGTTCCCGTACCCGTCCGGGCGCATCCACATGGGGCATGTGCGCAACTACACCATGGGCGATGTGGTCGCGCGCTATAAGCGCGCGCGCGGCTTTACCGTGCTGCATCCGATGGGCTGGGACGCCCATGGCATGCCGGCCGAGAACGCCGCCATGGAACGCAAGGTGCATCCGCGCGCCTGGACCTACCAGAACATCGCGGCGATGAAGGCGCAGCTGCAATCGATGGGGCTGTCGCTCGATTGGGCGCGCGAGATCGCGACCTGCGACCCGGCCTATTACAAGCACCAGCAGAAAATGTTCCTCGATTTCCTCAAAGCCGGGCTGGTCGAGCGCAAGCAATCAAAGGTCAATTGGGATCCGGTCGATATGACCGTGCTCGCCAATGAACAGGTGATCGAGGGACGCGGCTGGCGCTCGGGCGCACCGGTTGAGCAGCGCGAGCTCACGCAATGGTTCCTCAAGATCAGCGATTTCGCCGAAGACCTCCTGACCAAGCTCGACACGCTCGAGCGCTGGCCGGAAAAAGTGCGGCTGATGCAGAAGAACTGGATCGGCCGCTCCGAGGGCCTGTTGGTCCGCTTTGCGCTCGACCCGAAAACCACGCCGGCCGGCGAACGCGAACTCGAAATATTCACCACCCGCGGCGACACGCTGTTCGGCGCGCGCTTTGTCGCGGTCGCGCCCGACCATCCGATCGCCCAGACGGCGGCGAAGAAAAATCCGGCGCTCGCCGCCTTCATCGCCGAATGCAAACGGGGCGGCACCGCGCAGGAAGCGATCGAGACCGCCGAGAAGCAAGGCTTCGACACCGGTATCAAGGCGATCCACCCGTTCGACCCGACCTGGCAATTGCCGGTCTATGTTGCGAACTTCATCCTGATGGACTACGGCACCGGCGCGATCTTCGGCTGCCCGGCGCACGACCAGCGCGACCTCGATTTCGTCAACAAATACGGCCTGGGTAATACCCCAGTGGTCTGCCCGCCCGGGCAGGATCCGAAGTCGTTCGTCATCGCCAAGACCGCCTATGACGGCGACGGCACGCTGATTAATTCAAAGAACGATTTCATCGACCTCAACGGCATGACGGTCGAAGCCGCAAAAGAGGAAGTCGCACGCAAATTGGAAAGGACCTATCGGTCTGACGGGATTCACCTCTCCCCGCCTGCGGGGAGAGGTCGACCGAGCGGAGCGAGGTCGGGTGAGGGGGGCTCTCGACAAAGCGCGACCGTGGAGCGCCCCCCTCACCCCAACCCTCTCCCCGCTAGCGGGGAGAGGGAGAAGAGTCGGCCAGTGGCCGAGCGGCAGGTCAATTACCGGCTGCGCGACTGGGGCATTTCGCGGCAACGCTACTGGGGCTGCCCGATCCCGGTGATCCATTGCACCAGTTGCGGCGTGGTGCCGGTGCCGGCCAAGGACCTGCCGGTGACCCTGCCGGAGGACGTGAGTTTCGACCGCCCCGGCAATCCGCTCGACCGCCACCCGACCTGGCGCGACGTGACCTGCCCGCAGTGCCGCAAGCCGGCGCGGCGCGAGACCGACACCATGGACACCTTTGTGGACTCGTCCTGGTATTTCGCGCGCTTCACCGACCCCTGGAACGACAGCGCGCCGACCGACCGCGCGGTGGTCGATCGCTGGCTGCCGGTCGACCAATATATCGGCGGCATCGAGCACGCGATTTTGCATCTGCTGTATTCGCGCTTCTTCACCCGCGCGATGAAGGCCACCGGCCATGTCGGCCTGGACGAGCCGTTCGCCGGCCTGTTCACCCAGGGCATGGTGGTGCATGAAACCTACAAGTCCAAGGACGGCGAGTGGGTCGAGCCGGCTTCGGTGACGATCGAGACCGAGGGCGATCAGCGCCGCGCCAAGCTGACCGCGACCGGCGCGCCGGTCGAGATCGGCGCGATCGAGAAAATGTCGAAGTCGAAGAAAAACGTCATCGATCCCGACGACATCATCGCGAGCTACGGTGCCGATGTGGCGCGCTGGTTCATGCTGTCGGATTCGCCGCCCGAGCGCGACGTCGAATGGACCGAGCGCGGCGTGCAGGGCGCCTGGCGCTTTACGCAACGGCTGTGGCGGCTGGTCGGCGAGGCGGCGGAGGTGGCAGCAACAGCGCCAGACCAACGGCCGGTGCAATTCGGGGAGGGCGCCCAAACGCTGCGCAAGGCCGCGCATGGCGCTTTGGCCAAAGTATCGGACGCCATCGAGAAGCTGCACTTCAATGTGGCGGTGGCGCACCTCTATGAATTCGCCAATGCGTTCTCAGACTCGATCGGTTCGCAGGAGCAAGCACCGACGTCGGACTACCGCTGGGCGATGCGGGAAGCCGCCGAAATTCTGATCAAACTGTTCAATCCGATGATGCCGCATTTGGCCGAGGAATGCTGGGCGGCGCTCGGCCATACAACCGTGCTCGCCACCCAACCCTGGCCGGAACTCGAGCCCGCGCTATTGGTTGAAAATACCGTCACGTTGCCGGTGCAGGTCAATGGCAAGAAGCGCGCCGACATCACCGTGGCGCGCGACGCCAAGAATCCCGACATCGAGGCGGCGGTGCTCGCACTCGACGCCATCCAGCGCGCGCTCGAAGGCAAGCCGCCCAAAAAAGTGATCGTGGTGCCGGGCCGGATCGTCAATGTGGTGGCGTAAAGAAAGCGAATAGCGAATAGCGAATAGCGAATAGCGAATAGTAAGTATGGCCGTTCTGCTGTACTGACTACTCCCTACTCCCTACTCCCTACTCCCTACTCCCTACTCCCTATTCGCTATTCGCTCTTCCATGACCGCACTCAAAGCCGCCCAGATCGACGCCTTCGTCGCCAAGCCCAACCCGGCGCAGCCGGTGGTCCTGGTGTATGGCGCCGATGCCGGCTTGGTGCGCGAGCGCGCCGAAGCCTTGATCCGCGCCTCGGTCGACAACATCGACGATCCGTTCTCACTGGTGCGGATGGAGGGCGATCTGATTGCGTCGGACCCGTCGCGGCTGGTGGAGGAGGCCAACACCATTCCGCTGTTCGGCGGCCGACGCGCGGTTTGGGTGAAATCCAGCACGCGCAATCTCGCCCCCGCGGTCGAGACCCTGCTTGGCGCAGCCCCGAGAGAATGCCGGGTGGTGATCGAGGCCGGCGAATTGCGCAAGAACGCGCCGCTGCGCGCACTCTGCGAGAGCGCCAAAAACGCCGCGGTGCTGCCTTGCTATCCCGACGACGAAAAAAACTTGCCGCGCCTGATCGATGCCGAGATGCAGGCCGCCGGGCTGACGATCGCGCCCGAGGCGCGCGCCGCGCTGGTGCCACTCCTGGGCGGCGATCGGCTGGCGTCCCGCAGCGAATTGCAGAAGCTCGCGCTCTATGCCTATGGCAAAAAGCGTGTCGAATTGGAGGACGTGGCCGCGGTGGTGACCGACGCCTCGGCGCTGGCGCTCGATGCCCTGATCGATGCCGCCTTCGGCGGGAAACTTCCCGAGGTCGAGTTCCAATTCACCAAGGCGCGCAACGCCGGCACCTCAGCGGGTGCGATCCTGTTCGCGGCCGGGCGCCACGCCAGCCTGCTGCACAAGGCGCGGCTCGCGGTCGACGAGGGGCAATCGGCCGACGCCGCGGTCGGCGGCATGTGGCTGCACTTCAGCCGCGTGCCGCTCGCACAGGCCGCATTGCGCGCCTGGTCGGCGGCGCGGCTACAGACCGCCATGACCCAGATCGCCGACGCGACCTTGCAGTCGCGGTTGTGCGCCGATCTTGCTGAGCCGATTGTGCAGCGACTGTTGCTGGCGGTGGCAATGGCGGCGCGACGGCCGTAGCGGGCAGGGCAGGGCGCGCTTACCCGATGCTACGATCGGCCTTTCGCCACCTTACCGATCGCGACCGCCATGATCGGAATCAGCAGATAGCGCAAGCCGATGTCATAGAAATATGCGCCGGCGCTCATGCCCGAGATCGGCAAGAGAATCAGAAAATCGAGAACCCAATTGATCGCGAGCCAATAGCCGCCAATCGCCACGCCCGATTGCACGGTTGGACCGATCTGCCGGAATGCCAGCACCAGCAGCAAGGCGCCAGCGCCGCCAGCGATGATCGTCATCAGCGATTTGAATAGCGGCTGTGAAATGACGAGCGCGCCCGATCGGTCAAAAAAACCAAAGACGCAGCGAAGGGAATTGCCCAGGACAAGAGACCAAAGGCCCCAATCCGCCAGCTCTTGAACACGCCCGCCATGCGCAATTCCACCTATTGCATGTTCCGGCCGGATGTAATCGCCCTTGGTAAAGCCACTGGCGAGCAAAAATAGCCGTCGGCACGGTGAATTCCCTTGGTCAATGGCCTTGCAGTCAATCGCCCTCGTCGAAAATCGCACCCAAATGTCGGCTCGGCTCCATCCGCTCATGCAGCACGCGGAAAATCTCGACGAGGTCAGATGCGACTGCGCGATAAGAAAGGATGTGCACTGGCCGTCGCACATTCGAATCGGGATTGGCCCCGCGCGCATGGCGTATGTGAACGCTTCGGACACCTGGATGGAGGTCGTTCCGCGCGCGCGTCGTCGGCCCCTGCGGGTCGGTTGCCACCTTGCGCATTGCCCCCGCGAGAAGCGAGGCGGAACGGCGCGCGCCCTCAGCTCCCCATCGCTCCGCCGCGCTGGTCATCAGGATGTGCAAAAGATCGGCTTCCGCCCTGGAAGTACCCTCAAACGCGGTCGATGGCGGCGCCGTGCAAGGATTGATGCGCCTTGAATTTTCTGACCCGATTCGAACTCATTCTCAATCCCTGATCATCTGAGGTGCCCGCCGAAGTCGCTCCGCTCGGGCGCCCCAGGATGACGGATCGGGGAGTTGGCCGATCGGATAGAGTCGTTCGCTTTATCTCTTCCGGGCCCGGAACTGGCGGCGATAGACGCCGCGCGTGCTGGTGACCGCCACCGAAGTCTCCTGCAACTTTCGCACGCCGTCGCCGGTGATGGTCTCGAACCGCGCCTCCCAAAGGTCGCGCTTCACCGGGATGCATTGCGCAATCGGCGTGCCCTTCGCCAGCACACCTTCGAAGTTTTCATCGCGCCACCAAGCCGGGAAGTTGATGAAGTTGTCACGATAGAGATCGGTGTCGATCAGACCGGTGAGGGTGGTGAAGGGGAGGTCGGTGCGATTGATCGGATGAGTGATCAAGAGCGAATATCCGGGCGGCGATTCAATGGTCCAGAAATTGTTGAACTTGATGATGAAGCGATCGTCGGCGAAGTAGGGCGTGCCGACGACCTGGACGTTGTCGTGAAAATCGATCGGCGAGCGCGTGTAGCTGGTGATCGCGCCGGACGGCGGGCTGAAGTCCCAACTGAAAGTGCCGCCTTCGACGCGCAGATCGCAGACCAACGGAAGCAAAAATCCTGACGTCATCGCGTCGATGAAAGGCGGACATTTCTTAAGCGTCAGTTGCTCGCTCTGCTGGAGCGCGCTGAAGGCCGCGGCCGGCATGGTCTTGAACCAATCCGGCAGGCCGAGGATCGCGGGCGACGGCTTCGGCAGAATCGGTTCGAGCTCCGGTGGGCACCGGAACGTCAGCGTTTGCTGTTGCGGCTCGGCCGTCAATGGATCGGCCCCGGCGAAGGCGGAGCGTTGGCAGGCATCAACACCGCGGCGGCGGCGCTGGGCTTGAGCCAGAACCAGCCGCGCCCGGACGACACCAGCATCTGCAATGCCTTACCGTAGTGCTGTGGCGCCAGCGCGATCAACGTGCGCAAGACCGCGATCGCGTCGTCACGTTTGCCGAGCTCAAGCAGGCAATGTGCGAGATCGAGGTGCGCACGGACGTGGCCGGGCTGCGATGCTAGCACCTGGCGAAACCGTTCGGCAGCGCGCGCGAATTCACCTTCGAACAGCAGCGCGGTGCCGGAGCCGTGCAACGCACGCGGATGACCCGGCGCCTGCGCGAGCGCCCGTGCGAATACCGCCCTCGCCTTGGTCGGCTCGGCCCGGCAGATGTAGACGCCGCCCAATTCGACCGACATCTCGACGGCGCTGGGGTCGGCGCGCAGCCCGCGCTGTAGCGTCGCTTCCGCCTCGTCGTAGCGTTGCATGGCGCACAGCACGACGCCGAGCTCAAGCAGAGCCTGCGCATAAACTGGCTCGCGCGACGCCGCGCGTTGCAGCCAGGTCAGCGCTTCCTCCATGCGACCGCATTGGCGGAACGCCAGTGCGCAATGCGTCTCCATGATCGGATCGCGGCTTGTGCCAGCCGCCGTCTGCAATGGCGCAATCGCGTCGCTCCAGCGCTGTCGCGCCAGCAGTGAAATGCCGAGGATGTGCAACGCATCGGGATCCTGGGCCGCGCCGGCGAGAACGGTGCGTGCAATCCGCTCGGCCTCCTCGGCCCGATTGCTTCGAATCGCCGCCAGCCCCTGCCGAATGGCGTCGTCCCGCGCCGACTGCTGCAAGCGCCCGTGCGGCTCACCCATGCGTTACGATCGCTCCAACTTCCGCGTCAGGTGATCAAGCTGTTCGAGATCCTCGTATGCGATATGCACCACCCCGCCGCCACCGCTCTTATGGTCGATGGTGACGATCAGGCCGAGCGCGTCGGACACCCGCCGTTCCAGCGCCATGGTGTCCGCATCCTTACCGCGTGAATTGCCCTTACCCGCCTTCGCGCCAAGTCGGCCGGATTTTTCCTGCGCCAGTGCTTCGGCCTGCCGCACGTTGAGCCCGCGATTGACAATGTCGTGCGCCAGCGCGTCAGCGTTGGGCTGACCGATCAGGGTGCGGGCATGGCCGGCGGTGAGCTGGCCCAAACGGATGAACTCCTTGATCGTTTCCGAGAGCTGCAACAGCCGCAGCGTATTGGCGATGTGGCTGCGGCTCTTGCCGACGAACCGCGCCACGTCGTTCTGGCTGTGCTTGTAGTGGTCGATCAGCGACTGGTAGCCCATCGCCTCCTCCAGCGCATTAAGGTCGGCGCGCTGCACGTTCTCGATAATCGCAAGTTCCAGTGCCTCGGCATCGGTCGCCTCGACGGTGATGGTCGGGACCTCGTGCAGACCTGCGCGTTGTGCTGCTTGCCAGCGTCGCTCGCCGGCGACAATCTCAAACTTGTCGGCGGCGCCTTTGACCGCGCGCACGATGATCGGCTGAATAATCCCGCGCTCTTTGATCGACGAAGCAAGCTCTTCAAGCTCGGTATCGGAAAAATTGCGCCGCGGATTGCGCGGATTGGGCCTGATGAATGCGATCGGCGTCTTGCGGCTGCTGCGCGTGCGGTCGACGGTTTTAGATTCGTCGCCGACGTCGCCGATGAGCGCGGCGAGGCCGCGTCCCAATCGCGATCTCCCGTCATCGGCCATGGCATTGTCTCCTGCTCGCATTGTCACACCAACAGTGGCCCCGTGATTGCCGGTCTTAGTTTGCCCGCTTGCTCGGAAGTACCGGTCGCGAAGGATTGCGACTGCTCATCGTTCGAGACGCGGCCTACCCCCGCGCCTCACACCAGAGAGGATCGAGCGATCGTTATCCCGCGCGCAGTTGCTTCTCGCGTTGGATCACCTCGGTCGCGAGCTTAAGATAGGCTTCGCTGCCGACGCATTTGAGGTCATAGACCAGCACCGGCTTGCCATAGGACGGCGCTTCCGACACCCGCACATTGCGCGGGATCACGGTGTCGTAAACCTTCTGCCCCAGATGCGCCCGGACATCTTCCGCAACCTGGTTGGACAGGTTGTTGCGGGCGTCGTGCATGGTGAGCACGATCCCGTGGATGGTCAGCGTGGGGTTGAGCGTTTCCCTCACCTGCTCGACGGTCTTGAGCAATTGCGAAAGGCCTTCCAGCGCGAAGAACTCGCATTGCAGCGGAACCAGAATTGCGTTCGCAGCCGCCATCGCATTGACGGTGAGAAGATTGAGCGATGGCGGACAGTCGACCAGAACGTAAGTGAAGTTGGGCCCATCAACGCCGGGCGCATTGAGCGGCTCAAGCGCGGTCCGCAGCCGGTAAGCGCGATCGCGTTCCCGGCCGATCTGCAATTCCAAGCCCGACAGATCGAGCGTCGACGATGCGATCGACAAACGCGGCACCGACGTTGGCAGCACGGCGTCACGCAGCGATGCTTCGCCGGTAAGCACGTCATAGGTTGAGAAGCGCCGCGCCTTGCGATCGATGCCGAGACCGGTCGACGCATTGCCCTGCGGATCGAGATCGACAATCAGCACCTGCTCGCCAATTGCCGCAAGCGCGGTGCCGAGATTGATTGCGGTCGTCGTCTTGCCGACGCCGCCCTTCTGATTCGCGATTGCCAGCACGCGTGCCGCCAGCGCGGGCGCCGCCGCTAATCCGATCGCGGAGTCTGCCGCGGTCGACAATGGTTCCGATGTGATCATGGCCTCACCTCATATGTTGCGCGCCGCAAACGCTCAACTTACACGTTTATTTTTTTGCCGCTACACGTCGCTCCAGAGCGTGGACGACCACGATACGGCCGTTCGAATCAGTCTTGCTGGGCGCGAGAGTGGAGTTGATGTTCCAGTATTTATTGGCTTCGGTCAATTCGACAGCAACGCTCTGGCCCTTGGGAAACAGCCCTAAGGCGCCAGTTTTCAACAGAATAAAGCATTGATCTAGAATAGTTTTCAGTGGGCTCAGCGCACGGGCGGTAACAACGTCGGCTTGGCCCGCATAATTCGCGACAAATTTCTCGATTCGCTCGGCGTGAACAATCGCGGGTGCGCCGGTGACCTGCGCAGCCTCGCGCAGGAACGCCGCCTTCTTGGTATTGCTCTCAACCAAGTGGACTTCGGCGTTCGGAATATCCGCCAGCGCGCAGGCGATCGCCATGCCGGGGAATCCGGCGCCGCTGCCGAGGTCGATCCAGATTCGCGCATCGGGCGCGAGGTCGAGAAGCTGAAGCGAGTCGGCGATGTGTCGCGTCCAAATCTGCGGGATGGTGCTCGCGCCGATCAGATTGGTTCGCTCCCGCCACTGCAAAAGCAAATCGACCAAGCGATCAAGACGCGCCAATGTTTCACGTGAAACAGGCGTCAGCTGCAGCGCCGCGGCGCGGTCGGCGCTCAGGTCAGGCGTGACATCGATAGAGCGCTTCATGCCGAAGTTTGGACCGCGCGCGATTTTCGTTTGTGTCGGATGTGGCCGACCAGCAGAGTCAGGGCCACGGGCGTAAGGCCGTCGATCCGGCCGGCCTGACCGATGGTGCGCGGACGGATCGCGGCAAGCTTGGCGCGCGCTTCATTCGAGAGACCTTTGACGGTGCCGTAGTCGACATCGTCGGGCAGTTCGAGATTCTCGTCGCGACGGAACGCTGCAATGTCCGCCGCCTGGCGCGAAAGATAGACATCGTATTTTGCATCGATCTCGATCTGCGCGAGATGTTTCACGTGAAACGTATTGAAGCGCGGCCAGATGCGCGCGACCTCCGCAACGCCGATAGACGGGAACGACAGTAGCTCGAACGCCGTGCGTCGCTGGCCGTCGCGATTGAGCGCAAGGCCATGCTTGGCGCCTTCGGTCGGTGTGAGCGACATCGCTTCAGCGAATGCGCGGACCTCGGTCAGCGCCGCCATCTTGGCCACGTGGCGCTCGCACCGTTCCGAACTCACGCAGCCGATCGCCACGCCGCGCGTGGTGAGCCGCTGATCGGCATTGTCGGCACGCAGGGTCAGCCGATATTCGGCCCGTGACGTGAACATCCGATAGGGCTCGCTGACCCCCTTGGTGACGAGATCGTCGATCATCACGCCGAGATAGCCCTCGGCCCGATCGAACACGATATCGGCGCCGCCACCGGCTTTCGACGCGGCGTTGAGCCCCGCCACCAAACCCTGGGCGGCGGCCTCCTCATAGCCGGTGGTGCCGTTGATCTGGCCGGCCAGAAACAGTCCCGGCATTCGCTTGGTCTCGAGCGTGGCCTTGAGCTCGCGTGGATCGACGTGATCATATTCGATGGCATATCCCGGCCGTACAATCCGCGCCCGCTCAAGCCCTGGGATGGTCGCGACCAGCGCGGTCTGGACCTCCTCCGGCAGCGAGGTCGAGATCCCATTGGGATAGACCGTGGTGTCGTCGAGGCCCTCGGGCTCCAGGAAAATCTGGTGCCCATCGCGCTCCCCGAAGCGGACAATCTTATCCTCGATCGAGGGACAATAACGCGGGCCCCGGCTAGCGATCTGTCCGGAATACATCGGCGAACGATGGACATTACCGCGGATAATCCGATGCGTCGCATCGGTGGTCCGGGTGATCCCACATTCGATCTGCCGGTTCTCGATCCGATCGGTCATCACCGAAAACGGCTCCGGCGGCTCGTCGCCAGGCTGCATCTCGAGCGCTGCCCAGTCGATGGTGGATCCGTCGATCCGCGGTGGCGTGCCGGTCTTGAGTCGTCCTAGCGCAAAGCCGATCCGTTCCAGGCTGAGCGACAAACCCGCCGCCGGCGCCTCCCCGACCCGGCCGGCCGGCGTCTGTCGCTCGCCGATATGGATCAGCCCGCGCAAAAAAGTTCCGGTGGTGAGCACGACGGCCCCAGCCAAAAGCACCCGGCCGTCGGCGAGCCGAAACCCGGCCACCCGGCCACCGGTCACGATTAGATCGTCGGCCTCACCTTCGACGACGGTCAGATTGGGAGTTGCCGCGATCGCCGCTTGCATGGCTGCGGCATAGAGCCGGCGGTCGGCCTGCGCGCGCGGACCGCGCACCGCGGGACCCTTTCGGCGATTCAAAACGCGAAACTGAATACCGCCGCGATCCGCCACCCGCCCCATCAAGCCGTCGAGGGCATCGATCTCCCGCACCAGATGGCCCTTGCCCAATCCGCCGATGGCTGGGTTGCACGACATGGCGCCGATCGTGGTAAACCGATGCGTAACCAACGCGGTCGACGCACCCATACGCGCCGCGGCCGCCGCAGCCTCGCAGCCGGCATGGCCTCCGCCCACGACAATGACGTCGAACCGCATTTGCATTTATCGGAAACTCTCCAGCCGCCAGCTATTAGCTTGGCCTACGGCGGGGGTCAAAATCTGTGCGTCAATCCACCTTAGAAATTGTTTCACGTGAAACAGCGGCTATCGCAGCGGCCGTCTCGAATCACCCGATCAGCCGCTGACCCATCCGTCGCCGGCCGACTTATTTGCCAATGCAGAAATCCCGAAAAATGACTTCGAGCACATCCTCGACATCGACCCGGCCGGTGAGCCGACCCAGGCCGGCGGCGGCTAGGCGAAGCTGCTCCGCCACCAGTTCTTCCCCAGCCGCCTTTTCCGCCAGGGCGATCGATTCAACCAAAAATTGCACAACCTCATTTAACACCCTGCGCTGGCGCTCGCGCGTCACCAGTGCTGGCTCGGCGGTAAAATAGCGTTCGACGAAATCGACCACGGCGCTAATCAGCGCGTCGACCCCCTCGCCCGTCGTTGCCGACATAAAATGTGCGCCAAGCTTGTTTTTGAATTGCCAATCCAGCCGCGGCATTTCTTGCGGCCGGACCAAGTCCATCTTGTTGAGCACGACCATGCGCGTAACGCCTGGTCCCGCCGCTGGCACGGCGGCCGGATCCGCCGCGGTTGCATCGGCGATCCACAGCAACAGATTCGCGCGCGCCGCCTGCTCGCGCGCGCGCCGCATGCCCTCACGCTCGACCGGATCGGTGGAGGATTCGCGAATGCCGGCGGTATCGATCAGAACGACTGGATAGCCGTTGAGATCGAGATGTACCTCGATCAGGTCGCGCGTCGTGCCCGCGATCGGCGAAACGATCGCCGCATCGCGGCGCGCGATCTTGTTAAGCAGCGTCGACTTGCCCGCATTGGGTGGACCCGCGATCACCACACACAGCCCATCGCGCAGCCGCTCGCCACGTTCGGCGCCCGCCACCGCCGCGGCGATTTCCTCGGCCAGCGGCCCAGCAATCGCCACGGCGCGGGCAGTCAAATCATTCGGCACATCGCCTTCATCGGCGAAGTCGATGGCCGCTTCAACTTGCGCCAGCGCTTCGATGGCGCGCGTTCGCCAATGCTCAGCGCGATCGCCAAGTAGCCCGCGCAATTGCTGAAATGCCTGCCGGCGCTGCGCTTCGGTTTCAGCGCCGATCAAATCGGCCAGCGCTTCGACTTGGGTGAGATCGAGCTGGCCATGTTCGAAGGCGCGGCGCGTGAACTCGCCGGGCTCCGCCATCCGCAGGCCCTCCATCCGCCCCAGCGCCGCCAGCACCGCTACGACGATGGCCTGGCCGCCATGGAGCTGAAACTCCACGACATCCTCGCCGGTCTCGCTGCGTGGACCCGGAAACCATAACACCAGTGCCTGATCGATCGGCGCGCGGCTTGCCGGGTCGCGCACTGTCGCCAGCGTCGCCTTGCGCGGCTCCGGCACCAAGCCGACCATCGCCGTCAGCACCGCGCGGCCGCGCGGCCCCGACACCCGCACCACCGCAATCGCCGCCGGCGGTCGGCCGGAGGAGAGCGCAAAGATGGTGTCATTGTCAGTGCGCGCAACTGCCATGATGCAAGGATGTAGCGCGAACGCCGCCGAAACGCGACGGACGGCTGTGGCCTTTGCCCTCCGATCGGCTCGCAGCGGTGCCGCCGGCCCTCAGCGGCTCACGCACCGGTGGCGATTTTCGCGGCATCCTGCCGTTCCTTGGCTTCGTAATATTCCACGGTGAACTTGACCGACCAACGCTCGAAAAAGTCACGCGCGCGCTGGCTGAATTTTTCGGTTGGCTCCCGGTTGACCTGGTCGTAATGCGCCGAATAGCGCTGCACGATCTCACCCAACCACGGAATTGCGGCTAACGCTTCAACCAGGTGGCGCGCCGCGGTCCGGGTCTTGCGACCGACAAGGCTCGCAGCAGCATTAATTCCATCGAGCAGGGCATTCCAAAGCCGGCGCAGTCCAACACCGGCCGCGGTGCCGCGCCAACGCTCCGCCAACGCCGCTGCGGTGGCTTCAACTTGCCGGTAACGATAGCCGGCCTTCCGAACAAGATAGTGCGCCGTAATCCAGGCCCACAATCGGATCAACGCCTGCACCGACGGGTGCTGCCTCGCCGGCGGCCAGGCTGCCGGGTAAACTGGCAACACCAGGAGCTTGCTCTTGGCGATGACGGTCGCCACTGGATGCAGGAGTTGCATCCAGGCCGGCAATGTCAAGGCCTGCGCGAACAGCACCGCATGTATCAGCGTCGCCACCACGAACGAAATTGGGAACCAGAGAATGGCGCCTGCGAGCACTAAGAGCGCGGCACGCGGCGTCAGCGTCCGACACTTGCGGAACACCCAGGCCATACCGTCTTCGAACAGGTGATGCAGCCACTCTTCGAACACCTTGTAGCTAATCTTCTGGCGGAGCCACATCCACTGCCGGCTCACCAAGTCCCGCCAGGCCTGCCGCCGGACCCCGCCGATCGGCAAGAACCGGGCGACGCCCTTGAGCAGCGCGGCGACGGCGTCGCCGAGGATGCGCAGCGTGAACAGCGGAAACCGCATCGCCTGCAAAAGGATCGGGAACGCCCAGTCGATGAGATTGATCAGCCCGCGGAACAGCGCGCGCAGCAGCCATGCGATCGCAAAGGCAAGCGCCGCCAGCGGAACAATGGCGATGTCCGCGATGCCCGGAACGAACCGCTCCGGCGTCGGAGCGGCGAGGCCGTCTTTGTCGTGAATCATCCGAGCCATCGCGATCCCACCCGCCGAGCACAGCCAAATCGGCGTCGCAACGCAAGCATCTAAGCATCTGTATTGCGTATCTGCCAGAAATGTAATACACTGCGGCAATGAAAACGCTGACCGTGCGCCTGCCCGACACCCTTGTCGCCCAGATCGAGGCGGAGTCGCGCGCGCGCAAGCTGTCGAAGTCGGACATTGTGCGCGAACGATTGGCGCGCGCACCGGATGTTCCGCGGCAACGGCCAGCTTCGCTAGAAGCTATCGCGGATCTCATCGGCTCTGTCCGCAACCTCCCTGCCGATTTGAGCTCACGCAAGAAGCATTACCTCAAGGCCACGGGCTATGGCCGAAAACGCCCTCGCTGACGCAGGATTCCTTGTCGCTATCCTCACCGACCGCGACACCAATCATCGCTGGGCCTGTTCAATTTCCGAACGGCATCCTCCGCCCTGGAGAACATGCGAGGCTGTCGTATCCGAAGTATTCCACCTGCTAGGACCAAGCGGCAGCCTCTCGTTTTCTCAGTTCCTCATTCGTGAGACGATTGCCTGTGCGTTTCGATTGGATGACAATCTTGAGGAAGTACTGGCGCTCATGCGACGATATGCAAGCGTCCCCATGAGTTTTGCCGATGCTTGTCTCGTCCGCATGAGCGAGACAGTCCCGCGGGCGGTCCTCCTGACAACTGACTCGGATTTCCGTATCTACCGCCGTCACAGCCGACAGGTCGTGCCGTGCATCCTGCCGGATTGACTTTCCATTCTCGGGCCGCAGGCGGTTGAACGAGCCTCCCGCTCAGGCATTATCCGCCGATGGCCGCACCGTCCGCTCATCAGAACCGCCTGGCGCAGGAAACCTCGCCCTATCTCCTGCAGCATCAACACAATCCCGTGGACTGGTGGCCATGGACCCCCGCCGCCCTGGCGGAGGCGCAACGGACCCATAAACCTATCCTGCTCTCGGTCGGCTATGCCGCCTGTCATTGGTGCCATGTCATGGCGCATGAGAGTTTCGAAGACGACGCCACCGCCGCGGTGATGAACGAACTGTTCGTCAATATCAAAGTCGACCGCGAGGAGCGACCCGACATCGACCAGATTTACATGGCGGCGCTGCACTTGATGGGCCAACACGGCGGATGGCCGCTGACCATGTTCCTGACGCCCGCCGGCGAGCCGTTTTGGGGGGGCACGTATTTCCCCAAAACCAGCCGTTACGGCAAACCGGCATTTGCCGACTTGCTGCGCGAAGTCGCGCGGGTGTTCCGCGAGGAGCCGCAAAGCGTCGAGCAAAACCGCAGCGCGCTGATGGCAAAGCTCTCCGACAGCGCCGCATCGACCGCGGCGGTCACCGTCGGGCCGAACGAGCTCAATCGGGCCGCCCAGCAGATCGGCGGTATGGTCGATCCGGTCCATGGCGGCATGCGCGGTGCGCCGAAATTCCCCAATTGCATGATGCTCGAATTCCTGTGGCGGGCAGGCCAACGCACCGGCGAGCAGCGCTACTTCGCGGCAGTCGAGCTCACGCTTGAGCGCATCTGCCAGGGCGGCATCTACGACCATCTCGGCGGCGGCTTCTCACGTTATGCGGTCGACGAGCGCTGGCTGGTGCCGCATTTTGAGAAGATGCTCTATGACAATGCGCAACTGCTCGAATTGCTCGCGCTCGCGCATGGGCGCTCCGGCAATCCGCTGTTCAAGGCGCGCGCGGAAGAAACCGTAAGTTGGCTGGCCCGCGAAATGACCACCACGGGTGGCGCATTCTGCGCCTCGCTCGATGCCGATAGCGAAGGCGAGGAGGGCAAATTCTACGTTTGGACGCCGGCCGAAATCGAGCACATCGTCGGTAAGGACGAAGCGGCATTCTTCGCGCGCCACTATGACGTCACCGCCGAAGGCAATTTCGAAGGCCATACGATTCTCAACCGGCTGGCCCGCGTTTCGGCGACCCCGGAGGAAGAGTCGCGGCTGGCGGCGCTGCGGCGGCGGCTCCTGGCGGTGCGCGACAAGCGCGTTCGACCTGGGCTCGACGACAAAGTGCTGGCCGATTGGAACGGCATGATGATTGCCGCGCTGGTGAATGCCGGGGTGCATTTCGACGCGCCGTCATGGCTCGACATGGCGAGGCGCGCATTCGATTTTGTCGCCGATAAGATGTCGCGCGGCGATCGTCTCGGCCATTCCTGGCGCGAAGACCGCCTGTTGTTTCCGGGCCTCGCCTCCGACTATGCCCACATGATCCGCGCAGCGCTCACGCTCTACGAGGCCACCGGCGCGCGCGATGACCTCGGTCGCGCGCTGGTCTGGCAGGCGGCGCTCGATCGCCATTACGCCAACCCGAGCTCCGGTGGATACTTCCTCACCGCCGACGACGCCGAAGGCCTGGTGATCCGGCCAAGCGCAACCAGCGACGATGCCACGCCCAATCCCAATGCCATAGCCGCCCAAAACCTGGTGCGGCTTGCCGGCTTTGCCGGCAAGCACGCCATGCGCGAGAAGGCCGATCGGCTGTTCGACGGCCTTCTGCCGCAAGCCACGGACAATCTGTTCATGCATTTGGCCTTGCTCGATGCCCTCGATCTGCGGCTGCGCGGCGCTGAAATCGTCATCACCGGCAGCGGCGCGCGCGCCGACGCGCTGCTTACCGCCGCATTGAAGCTGCCGTTCCTGGATCGCAGCGTCGTGCGCGCGCCATCTAAGGACGCCTTACCGGCGGTGCATCCGGCGGCGGCAAAGATCGGCGCCGAGCCGGCCGCCTTTGTCTGTGCCGGCGAGACCTGCTCGCTGCCGGTCACCGAGCCCGCGCAAATTGCGGACAGCCTGACCCGCATGCGACAGTAAAAATTCAAACCTTGGGGGGACCATGGCATTCACAAGTTGGCGCGGCGTTGTCGGCTGCATCAAACCGACCTTGCGCCCGGGCGGCCTCGAAGAATTGATCCGCATGCTGCCGGAGGGCATCGGCGTGCTGCCGCTGTTCCTCAACATCAGCACGGGCACCACCGACGAGTTCAAGCGCGCGGTCGCGCCCTATGAGCCGCTGCTCGACCAGCTTGCGGAAGCCGGCTGCGACCTGATCCATCCGGAGGGTGCGCCGCCGTTCATGCTGCTCGGCTACAAGGGCGAGGCGGAACTCATCAAGAAGTGGGAGCGCCAGCACAAGATCCCGATGTTCACCTCGGGCTCAAACCATGTGCGGGCGCTGCGCGCGCTCAAGGCCAAGAAGATCGTCGGCGCGACCTATTTTACCGGCAAGATCAATAACGTGTTTGCGAACTACTTCAAGGAGGCCGGCTTCGACGTGCTCGGCATGGAAGGCCTCGATGTCGCGTTCGGCGATGTTGGCCAACTATCCTCGCACCAGGTCTATGCCTTCGTGAAACAGGCCTTCCTCAAGCACCGCAAGGCGGAAGCGATCTATCTGCTGGGCTCCGGCTGGCGGGTGCTCGATGTCATCGATCTCCTGGAGCAGGACCTCGGCGTGCCGGTGGTGCACCCGATCCCGGCGCGCTGCTGGGAGATACAGCTGCGGTTAGCGATCCGACAGCCGGTCGCAGGCTACGGGCGGCTGTTGGCGGAGATGACGCCGGGGTAGTTGCCGCTAATTCCGTCCCGCCTGAATGAGCTTCAAGCGTGCGACCTGCGCGCAGCCTTCGGTGACCCTGAAATAGCGCGCGACCGCCTCGGCTCCGATCTCAAAGGGGTGAGGTTCGCCTTGTTGGCGCGCCGCGATGGTCCTGATTTTCGTCACCGCATTGTCGAATTCGGAATGGTTCGACATCAGCACCGTCGCCTTGGCGTTCGCCGCCGCGGCAGCCATCTTCCGCTGCGAACCGATGTAGGTGTCGAAATTGGGGACCGTGTTGACGAAATTGAACGCGGTGCCGCCGGAATACGCGACAGTGAGCGGTTTGCTGCCGTCCTTGACCTCGAAGATCATGGACAGCGTGCCGGGCGTATGGCCGGGAGTGTGTATGAGCGTCACGCTCGCGTCGCCGAGCGCGATCTTCTGTCCGTCGGAGGCGACAATGTCGCGCGTCGGCTTTCCTTGCGGATAGGCGTTCTGCATCTTTTCGAGGCCGTCCCAATCCGGCGCGCTAATGACGATGCGCGACTTGAAGCGATCCTGCATCAGTTTCGCGCCGCCGACGTGGTCGCGATGCCCGTGGCTGATGATGACGTATTTCACGTTGGCCGGATCGAGCCCGAGCTTCTTCATCCCGCCGACAATCGCCTCCTCGGAATTGTAGTCGTACAGCGTGTCGATCAGGATGACGCCCTCTGTCGTGGTCAGCGCCCAGGCCGAATGAATGCGCGATCCGACGAAGTAGAGATTGTCGAACACCTTGCCCGGCTCCGTGTACCACTGCGCGCGCGGCGGCGCCGGCGGCGGTGCGACGTCGCGGCCGGGCGCGGTCTGCGGCGCGACGCAGAGGCGGACCAGCGTGCCGGTGAAATCGAATCCCGCCGCTTCCTTGGCCGCCGCCAGATGCCCCTCCACCGTACCGGCAGGCTGCGCGGCCGCCGGCGCGACGCTGAGAGTGGCTATGACCGCAAGTGTCGCTCGGATGTTGCTCGTCATCGTCGCTCCTATTTCGTTCCCTCGAACGCCATCCGCCGTTTGGCGAGCAGCGCCCATTTCACCAGATCGTTCTTGATGAAGGCCGTAAGATCGCTCGGCGACATCTTTTCAAGCTCGAAGCCTGACGCCACCAACCGCCCGCCGACCTGATTGTCGGTGCCGCCGCGATCACGGCCAGAACCCACGTTCCAAGAGCTGGTGATAAAACAAATTGATGAACGCGGTCTGCCGTTGCGGCCCCCGATAGTGCGCGAATTCTTTCGGCGTCACGAATTCCTTCTGGATCTGCTGAACGCTCCTGCCGGCCATGATCATCTTCGAAACCGCGTCGCGCATGACAATGAAATAGCGCCGCTGCTCTTCGAGATCGGCGACGCCGCGCCCGATATGGATGGGGCCGTGCCCGGGGATGTAGGTGTCGACTGGAAGCTGCCGCGCGATGATGCGGTCAAGCAGCGTAATCCAGTTGCGCGCGTTGGAGAAAAACACCTGCGCCGATTCGCCCGGACCGGGGTGGATTTCGGTGTTGAGCAAATCGCCCATCATCATGACCCGTCGCTGCGGCACAAACAGCGTCACGTCGCTGGTTGAGTGCGCGCTGCCCTCCTCGGTGATCTGGAACGTCAACCCACCGAATTGCAAGGTAAGCGCGCCATCAAAGCCGATGTCGGGATGCACCAGTTCGGCGCCCTTGTAGCCGGCATGCTGCGGCAAGGGTGATGCGCTGCGTTCGATGAATTCCGCGCGCTCCTGCTGATAGAGGTCGCGCATCTGCTTGCGCGTTGCGATGAAGACCGGCTTGTCCTCGCGAAAGTGCCAAACACCGGTGGCGTGGTCGCCAGACGGATGCGACATCACCACATATTTGATCTTTTTGTCGGTAATCTTGCGGATGGCCGCCATGGTCTGGTTGGCAGTGCGGATGTCAGCATCGAATACCAACACGCCGTCGGCCGTGACTACGAACGACGCATTGCTGGAACCGAACGGATGCTGCATGGTGTAGACATCCGGCGCGACGTTTTTGAGCTCCATGGTCGGTGGAACGAATTGAGCGACCGCCGCGATCGGCGCCAGGGTAATCAGCGCCGCGACAATGCCGGCGCTTGAACGAAACCGTGACATAAGCTTCCCCTGAAGCGTTTCCCCTGACGATCGCCGTTCGCCGGCATTTGCGGATGCTAGCCCGGATGATCGCCCCGCGCCACACGGTCCAAGAACGCCTCCAGCGCCACGATGCAGGCCCGGTCGCCATAAAGCCGATGCTTTTTGGCGGCCATCTTGACTTTGATGGCATTGCGCAAGGCCGCGTCGCGACCAAGCCGCCCGGCGATCGCTACATAATCGTCGATCGAAGCGGCGATGGTTTCGGTCACGCCCATCATGCTGAGGATAGCGCTGCCGTGACGGCCGCGCATCGTCGCTCCGGGCCAGCTCACCACCGGAAGATCGTGCGCGAGGCTTTCGAGCATGGAATTGCAGCCAGACCAGCCCAGGCTATCGAGGAAGATGTCGGCTTGGCCAACCGCGGCGATGAAAGTCTCCTGATCGAGGCGCGGCAGGAATACGCAATGCGCCGCGGCGTCGAGCCCGAGAGCTGTAAAGGCCTTGCCGAGACGCCGGCGAAATAAATCGTTGACGGCCTCGCCACGGCGATAGCGAATAAAGGCGAACTGGCAGCCCGGCACCTCGCGGGCGATCCGGGCAAAGACCTCGTCATATTGCGGCAGATATTTGTAGAGCGATTGGCCGCACCAATAGACCAGGGCGCCGGCGCGCAGCCCCAGTTGCGCCCGGTCCACCGTGGCCGGGACAATATCGAGCGGCTGGTAGTTGATCGACAGATTCGGCAAACGGATTAGCCGTTCGGAGTAATGCGCGTCGCCGTCCGGCGGCTCCATCAGCGCGCTCGATAGATAATAGTCGAGCGTCGGAAACCCGCTGGTATCGGGATGACCCCAGGAATTGCATTGCACCGGCGCAAGCCGCTGCGCCGCCAGCCGTGCCGCCATCGGATTCATCCCGATTTCAGGATAGATCAACACATGCGGCCGGTCGGCCGCGATCGCCGCCCGCCAACCCTCAACCGACAACGGACCTCGCACCAGCCTTTCGCACAGCGTCGCAGCCTCCTCGGTCGCCGCATCACGCTCTGCGCCGGTGTGGTAGCCGAACAACCGAAAGCGCCGCCGGTCGATTTCCTTGATCCAACCCCGGATCGGGATTTTCCAGTTAGAATGCTGGCGGAAGAAACCGCTCACAATCCCCACTCGCACCGGTTCGTCGGCGCGGGGCGGCGCTGGCATCTCCGGCGCCGGATAGCGCTCCGCCATCACGCGGCAAACCAGTTCGCCGTAGCGCTGTTGTAGCGCGCGGTCGTTCATGCCCTGGTAAGCGAGGTAAAATGGCTGGCTCGCCCCGATGCCCTTGGCGAGATCGCCGGCACAGCCGCTGTCCGCCTCGTTGCAAAGCGCCTCGAGCCGTTCCGCATAGGCGGCGCGGCTCCTGCCGATCTCGGCTTCGCTCTCATAAACAACCGCGAGCTGCGCCATGCATGCCGCGATTTTGGCGGCCGCATGATGGGGCGCGAGCGTCAGCGCCCGATCGTAGCTCACCTGCGCCTCGGCTAGGCGGTTTAGGCCGGCCAGGCACAAACCACGGAGGTAATGCGCCTCGGCATGATCGGGCTCGGCCGCCACCGCGCGGTCATAGATGGCCAGCGCTTCGTCAGACCGGCTCAATTCTTCCAAGGCCCGGCCATAGCCGCAAAGCGTGTCCGCATGATCGTTCTTGAGCGCCAGCGCGCGTTCATATTCGGCCATCGCCTCGTCAAGACGATTGAGCCCGCGCAGCACATTGCCGCGGCCGCCGCGCGCGGCAACATCGTTTGAATTGAGCGCCAGCGCCCGATCGTAGCGTTCCAAGGCCTCGGCATGCCGGCCAAGCTCCAGCAGCACATGGCCGCAATTTGCCAGCGCCTCGCCGTAGCCGGGACGCAGCGCGACCGCCCGCTCATAGCTCGCGAGCGCCTCCTCCAGACGGCCCAGCTCTTTGAGCGCGGCGCCGCGATTGTTGTGCGCGTCGGGATAGCCCGGGTGGAGCGCCAGCACGCGTTCATAGCTCGCGAGCGCATCGGCATGGCGGCCCAGACGTAACAGCGCGTTGCCGCGGTTCTGATGCGCCTCGCCATAATCCGCCTGCCGAGCCAGGGCGCGGTCGTAGTCGGCGAGCGCCTCCTGGAAACGGCCCAGCGCGGCAAAGATATTGCCGCGATTGTAGAGCGCTTCGGGATAGTCCGGCTTTGCCTTGAGCGCCGCCGCAATCAGCTCCAGCGCCTCGCTGCTGCGGCCCTGCTGAAAGCGCAGAATGCCAAGCAGATGACGCGCTTCGGCGTGAGCAGGCCGGACATTGAGGACTTGGCGATAGCAGCGCTCGGCGTCGGCTAGCCGATTGCTCTGGTGGTGGGCGACGGCCTGATCGAACAATCCGGCAGCGTCGCGACTTTTGGGACCGGCTGGTGGCGATTTCGCCATCGCCCAATCACGTATTCATCGACTCGAAGAATTCGGAATTGGTCTTGGTATTGCGCAGCTTGTCGAGCAGGAAGTCGATCGCATCCATGGTGCCCATCGGGTTGAGGATGCGGCGCAGGACGTAGATCTTCTTGAGCTGGTCGGGCGGCGTAAGCAGTTCCTCTTTGCGGGTGCCGGACCGGGTAATGTCCATCGCCGGGAAGGTGCGCTTGTCCGCCACCTTGCGGTCGAGGATCAGTTCCGAATTGCCGGTGCCCTTGAACTCTTCGAAAATCACCTCGTCCATGCGGCTGCCGGTATCGATCAACGCGGTGGCGATGATGGTGAGCGAGCCGCCTTCCTCGATGTTGCGCGCGGCGCCGAAGAAGCGCTTGGGCCGCTGCAATGCGTTGGCGTCGACGCCGCCGGTCAGCACTTTGCCGGATGACGGCACTACAGTGTTGTAGGCGCGGCCAAGCCGGGTGATCGAATCGAGCAGGATCACCACATCGCGGCCGTGTTCGACCAGGCGCTTGGCTTTCTCGATCACCATTTCAGCGACCTGCACATGGCGCGATGCCGGCTCGTCAAAGGTCGACGACACCACCTCGCCCTTGACCGAGCGCTGCATGTCGGTGACTTCCTCCGGCCGTTCGTCGATCAAAAGCACGATCAAATAACATTCCGGATGATTGCCGGTGATCGAATGGGCGATGTTCTGCAGCAGCACGGTTTTGCCGGTGCGTGGCGGCGAGACGATCAGCGCGCGCTGGCCCTTACCGATCGGCGCGACGATGTCGATGACACGCGCGGAAAGGTCCTTTTTGGTGGGATCGTTGAGTTCCATCTTCAGCCGCTCGTCGGGATAGAGCGGCGTCAGGTTGTCGAAATTGATCTTGTGCCGGGCCTTTTCGGGCTCTTCAAAGTTGATGGTATTGACCTTGAGCAGCGCAAAGTAGCGCTCGCCATCCTTTGGCGAACGGATGTGGCCGTCGACGGTATCGCCGGTCCGCAGACCGAACCGGCGGATTTGCGAGGGCGAGACATAGATGTCGTCGGGGCCCGGCAGGTAATTGGCTTCCGGCGAACGTAGAAAGCCGAAGCCGTCGGACAGAACCTCGACGACACCTTCGCCGATGATGTCGACTTCTTGCGTCGCCAATTGCTTGAGGATGGCGAACATCAACTCTTGTTTGCGCATGGTCGATGCATTTTCGACCTGGTGTTCTTCCGCAAACGCGAGGAGTTCAGCTGGAGCTTTGGTCTTAAGGTCTTGGAGTTTCATTTCCCGCATGGGGATCGGCCTTGAACTGGCGTCACCGAGAACGGAGGTTCAGTCGGTCAACGCAGAGGGAAGGGAGGGGGTGGTCTGCGGCGAGGCTTTTAGGGATTGGCCCTAATTAGCAACCGGCCGGTTCGAAAGGCCGGGAAACGCTGCATCAGCCTGCTTTCAGGAGATAATCGAAACATATGAAAATAGTGTGTTTTGTGCAAGTGCTGGCTTGGCAAGGTCGCCACTTTGGCAGCGTTATGAGCTGCCTCCGGGTCATCGAATTTAACGATTAAGTGCTTGAACCCGCTATATAAAGACCGTCTTCGATTTGACCGTAATGTTTTTGCTGTGGAGGCCAGCGCATTAGAACGGTTTGACCACGACCAAGATCACGATTGCGATCATCAGCAAGGTCGGGACTTCGTTAATGATGCGATAAAACCGTTGCGAGCGCTGGTTTCGATCCGCCGCAAAGTCCCGCACATAGCGCACGAACATCCCATGCACCGCCGACATCGCCAGGACCAACGCAAATTTGGCATGCATCCAACCGTTTCGAAACAGCCCCGCATCCCAGGCCAGCCAAAGCCCCACAACCCAAGCCGCGACCATTGCGGGATTGATGATCGCCCGCAGCAGCCGGCGCTCCATCACCTTGAAAGTCTCCGACTGCTTTGAGCCCGGCTCAGCCTCGCAGTGATATACGAACAGCCGCGGCAGATAGAGCATCCCGGCCATCCAGGCGATCACAGCGATGACATGCAAGGCTTTAAGCCAAAGATAGAGCGCGGATGGCCGCCAAAGCATCAGCGCGGCAAGCAGCGCCACGGTAATCGCGAGCGTGATCACAGCGCCGAGCCAGGGTCGTCCTGGTTGAATTTTTGGTTCCATACCGAAGATCAAATCTGATCGAGCGGATCAAGCGCCGCGGACACGTTTGAGCATTTGTTCAACGTGATTGATTGGCGTCTCAGGCAAAATGCCATGCCCGAGGTTGAAGATGAATGGCCCATCGGAAAACGCTTCCAGCACTGCGTCAACCGCGCGGTCCAAGGCAGCGCCGCCCGCCAGCAATACCAATGGATCGAGATTGCCTTGCACCGGAACTGCGCTCTGCACCCGTTCCTTGGCGAAGGTCCGATCAATCATCCAATCCAGCCCAACCGCATCGACTCCGCTTTCGGCAACGTAGCGGGGCAATTGACTGCCGGCGCCGCGTGGGAAACCGATAATTTTAGCGCCCGGGATTTGCTCGCGCACCAGCGCAACAATCCGCTTGGTCGGCGCAATCGACCAGCGCACGAATTGTTCCGGTGGCAATACACCTGCCCAGGTATCGAAAATCTGCACGGCATCGGCGCCCGCTTGCAACTGCTTGACCAAATAGGCGGCCGACGCTTCCACCAGCACGTCCATCAACACGTCGAAAGCCGCAGCATCGCGATAGGCAAACATCCGCGCAGGCGCCTGATCCGGCGTTCCATGTCCGGCGATCATGTAGGTTGCAACAGTCCAGGGCGCGCCACAAAAGCCAAGCAATGCCACGCCCGATGGCAAGTCCGCCTTGACCCGCCGAACGGTTTCATAGACCGGCGCAAGAACTTTCTGATCGACTTCCGAAGTCAATCGCGTGAAATCGGTGCGATCCTTGATTGGATCAAGCAGCGGCCCTTCGCCCGCAACAAAGGTTACGCGCTGACCAAGCGCTTGCGGCACAACCAAAATGTCCGAGAACAGAATCGCGGCATCAAATCCAAACCGACGGATTGGCTGTAGCGTGACCTCCGCTGCGAATTCAGAATTGAAGACCAAATCGAGAAAGCCGCCCGCCTTAGCGCGCAATGCGCGGTATTCCGGCAAATAGCGTCCAGCCTGACGCATAAGCCACAGCGGCGGCACCTTGCTCCGCTGACCATTGAGCACACTGATGATTGGTTTATCCACGCGCACAGTCTTATCAGGTCAGCTCACCAAAATAACTTAAAGAATCTAGCTGTTGTGTTAGTAGAGCGGTTGATTGGACTCATGACTCGGTATCCACAGTTCATCCACACGATTTACATACCACTGCATGTTTTCAACTCGATGGTAATAACTTTCAGGCAGCAGGTTCGTGAGGAATAGCAGACTATTTTTCCAAGTGGTTTGACCCAAGTGGTGATCTGTCCACATATCATCATTGCGGTCACGGTAGCGCCTTGCTTTGTTCACTATGGCAGCAATGTGGACGGTTAAGCAGGGTTCGAGCCTGCCGCCCTTGCACCGACGGTTCGGGCATGGCCTTCTCCCCACGGCTTCACAGGTTGTCCCGGACCTATGCCCGCACAAACCGGTAGTTATTTCCACCTGCATTTGGTCTCCGATGCGACCGGCGAAACGTTAACAACGGTCGCGCGCGCCGCGACCGCGCAATATACCCAAGTGCAACCAGTGGAGCATGCTTACCCTCTGGTGCGAACCCAAAAACAGCTCGATCGGGTATTGGCGGAAATCGAACAAGCCCCCGGAATCGTGCTCTACACTTTGGTCGAGGAAGGCCTCGCCAAACGGCTTGAAGATCATTGCCGCGAACTCAGTATTCCGTGCTTATCGATTCTTGGACCGGTTTTGGCATTGTTACAGTCCTATCTTGGGGCGGAGACCAGCCATCGCGTTGGCGCACAGCACACCCTCAATGCCGAATATTTCAAGCGTATCGATGCGCTCAATTACACTATGCTGCACGACGACGGTCAGCATGTTGACGGTCTTGAGGATGCCGATGTGGTGCTGGTCGGGGTATCCCGGACGTCAAAGACACCAACATCGATTTATCTGGCCAACCGTGGTGTGAAGACTGGCAATGTGCCGTTGGTGCCTGGCATCCCACTGGCTCCGGTTGTTGAGAGCTTGGTGCGCCCTCTGGTGGTCGGGCTTTATGCAAGTCCGGAGCGCATTGTGCAGATCAGACAAAACCGGCTGCTCGGACTTAAAGCCCACCATGACGAGGATCAATATATCGATCGCAAAGCTGTTGCCGAGGAGGTCGCATGGTCGCGCAAGCTGTGCACCAAGCATAATTGGCCGAGCATCGACGTAACGCGCCGATCAATCGAAGAGACTGCGGCGGCCGTGCTGACGCTGCTCGCCGATCGGCGTCGGCAACCTGTGGCATAGCCGCCCATGTCATTCTGGCTGATCGATCGACCGCTGCTGTTGGCGTCCAAGAGCGCCAGCCGGAGAAATCTGCTGCAAGGCGCCGGTATCCCGATAGAGGTCCGGGCCGCCGACATCGATGAACGCAGCATTGAAACGGCGGCAGGCGCCGCCGACCCGGCGAAAGTCGCGGCATTGCTGGCGCGGGAAAAAGCGCTTGCGATCTCGATCAGGCACCCTGACCGGATTGTGCTCGGCGCGGACCAGACGCTGGCGCTCGGAAGCCGCCGATTCTCCAAACCGGTCGATCGTGCAGCCGCGCGCGACCAGCTCAAAGTTTTGCGGGGCCAGACCCATACACTGCATTCGGCGGTGGCGATCATGCGTGCCGGCCAAGCGGTGTTCGAACATTGCGCGCGGGCCGACCTCACCATGCGCGCGTTTTCGGATATGTTTCTTGAGCGCTATCTCGATGCTGCCGGCGATGCGGTCACCGCCAGTGTCGGGGCTTATCAAGTTGAGGGATTGGGTGTGCAATTGTTTGAACGGATCGCGGGCGATCATTCCACAATTCTAGGGCTCCCGCTATTGCCGGTGCTCGATGCCCTGCGGCGCGTCGGCGCGCTCACCGGATAAGCGAGGAACTATGTTCGTTCTCGGCCTGACCGGCTCGGTGGCGATGGGCAAGTCAACCACCGCCGGTTTTTTCGCAGAAGCGGGCGTGCCGGTACACGACGCCGATGCGGTCGTGCATCGGCTTTACGAACGCGAGGCGGCGCCGCTTATCGAGGCGGCATTTCCCGGTACGACCGCCGACGGCAAAGTGGACCGCGTCAAACTCGGTTCGCGCGTTATGAACGACCTGGCGGCGCTGCGGCAGCTCGAGGCCATTGTGCATCCTCTGGTGCAGGCCGCCGAACGGCGCTTCCTCGCAGAGGCGGAAGCCAGCGGCGCCACGGTTGCGGTGCTCGATATTCCGCTGCTGTTTGAAACCGGCGGCGAAACCCGGGTCGATGCGGTGGTGGTGGTGACCGCGCCGCCCGAGGTTCAAAGCGCCCGCGCGCTGTCGCGCTCCGGGATGACGGCGCAAAGACTGGCGGCAATGCTCGCGCGCCAGATGCCGGATGCCGAAAAGCGCCGCCGCGCCGATTTCCTGGTGGATACTTCGCGTGGGTTTGAGGACGCCCGCGCCCAAGTCCAGTCTATCTTGCGAAGCGTTGCTACAATGCCGAAACGCCGTCAGTGATTCGGTCGGTTAGACCCCATTAAAGTGCTTGGATTGGTAATGCGCGAAATCGTGTTCGATACCGAAACTACAGGCCTCGATCCCTATCAAGGGCATCGCCTGGTTGAGATCGGCTGTCTCGAATTGGTCAATCGGTTCCCAAGCGGGAAGGTGTTTCACAAATACGTCAATCCAGAACGCGACATGCCGGCCGAGGCCTTTGCGGTGCATGGCTTGTCGAGCGAGTTCCTCAAGGACAAGCCGCGGTTTGCCGATATTTGCGAGGAATTGATCGCGTTCATCGCCGATGCGCCTTTGGTCGCGCACAACGCCAATTTCGATCTCGGTTTCATCAATGCGGAGCTTGATCGCTGCGGGCAAGCGCCGATTGGTCGGGAGCGGTTGGTTGATACGCTGCTGCTGGCGCGACGCCGGCATCCCGCCGGGCCGAACGGCCTCGATCACTTATGTCAGCGCTATGGCATCGACAATTCACGGCGAACCAAGCATGGCGCGTTGCTCGATGCCGAGCTGCTGGCCGAGGTTTACATCGAATTGATTGGCGGCCGACAAACTTCGCTGATTTTGCTCGAAGCGGGCCGCGCCGCTCCGGTGACAAGTGGCAAGGCGGCCGCGGCGCTGCCCCGGCCGGTGCCCTTGCCACCACGACTTTCGGATGTGGAACGTGAAGCACACGCCAAGTTTGTCGCCACGCTCGGCGACAAGGCGATATGGCTGAAATACGACCCGCGAACGTGAGCCGCGTTAGGTTGGCAATGGAGCCTGCGGCTGCGCTGGCGCCTGCGCCATCCGCTGGTGATAAAGCGAAACGAAATCCACCGGATCGAGCAAGAATGGCGCGTAGCCGCCGTTACGAACGGCGGTTGCGATCATTTCACGTGCAAATGGGAATAGCAGCCGCGGACATTCGATCATAATCATCGGCTGGACGTGTTCTTGCGGGACGTTCTGAATGCGGAAGATGCCGCAGAAGGTCAGATCGAACGCAAACAGCACCATACCCTGCGACTCGGCCTTGCCGTCGAGTTTGAGCGTCACCTCGTAGTCAGTGGGCGCAAGCTGGCCGACGCCGACATTGATCTGAACATTGAGCTGCGGCTGCTCTTGGCTCGGCGCCAGCGAACGGGGGGCGTTCGGGTTCTCAAATGAGAAGTCCTTGACGTATTGGCCCAGCACGTTGAGTTGCGGGAGGGTTGAATTCGTCGCTGCCTCGGGCTGCGAGCCGCCATTGCCTGTGAATGTCATGGATTTCTACCTCCGCCACCACCTAATCAGCCATTATTGGCGGCGTGGCTAACACAGGGACCCCAGCGGGACAAGGACGGCGCACCGATCGAATGTCTAGGGCCGCGTAGGCTGGCGCGGCCGTTCGTTCCGAGTCGGCAATTCGGAGATTTGGCGCCAATCCCGGGGCGTAAGGTCAACGACGTTGGGTTCATTCTGACGCCGGCGGATCTCGCGGGAATGCGCGATTTGTTTGCGGAGCTGGCGTCGGACTGCTGGAATCAGCAGCAATGTGCCCAGGATGTCGGTGATAAAGCCAGGAAATACCAACAGAATCGCCCCAAGCATGGGTCCAAGCCCGGGGCTCTCAAGATGGATCGCCTGAAGGCCATCCTGACGAAACGCGTTGCGGAAGCGTTCGATGTCGCCGGCGCCCGATCGTCGGAGCAGCAAGAGGCCAGCCAAGGTGGTGGCGACAAAAAGGCCGGCCGCCGATAACCAACCGAATACGCTCGCGACAACGATAAATGCGGCAATCTCCGCGACCGGAAGTAAAACCAGCCCAATAAAGCCCCATTTGACGATTGTCATCGCTGGGATTCTCATACCGACAATGTTGGCGGCGCGACCGGGATCGTTTATGGTCCGCCTCTAAGCGACCTGCGCCGGCTGTTCGGCGCAAGCCACTGGATAAGATCGGTCGCGTGCTTAGATATTAGCGCGGAGACCGATTTCCACTCCGCAGATTGTTCGATCTGCGGGCGGGTCTATAATCCCGTGGTTCGGTCTCGGCAGCCGAGAGCTAGCGCGACGTGTTCGACATATACACTATCATTTTCCTGGCGCTGGCGGTGTTCATCTTTCTCCGCCTGCGCAGTGTATTGGGCCAGCGCACTGGCCGCGAACGGCCGCCTTACGATCCATATTCCGCACGCGATACCGTGCGCGGCTCGAATGACAATGTGGTCGCGTTGCCAAGCCGCAATGGCGAACCGGCCCCGGCCGCGACGCCGAGCGCCGAGCCGGAGGATCGCTGGAAAGGCATTGCAGAGCAGGGTTCGGCCGTCGCCGCCGGCCTTGATGCCATTGTGCAGGGCGATCCGACCTTTGATGCCAAGCATTTTGTCGCTGGCGCCCGTCAAGCCTACGAGATGATTGTGACCGCCTATGCGGAAGGCGATCGCCGTTCTTTGCGAAATCTCCTGTCAAAGGACGTGTACGAGGGATTTGACAACGCAATTCGCGAGCGCGAGACCAAGGGCGAGACCGCCGAAACGCGCTTTGTCTCGATCGATCGCTCCGATCTCACCGCCGCGGAGGTCCGGGGACCGTCCGCACATATTACCGTTCGCTTTGTCTCGCAGCTTGTTTCGGTCACCCGCGACCGCGACGGTAGCGTGATCGATGGCAATCCCGACAAGGTCACGGACGTTACCGACGTTTGGACATTCGCGCGCGACGTTTCGTCGCGCGATCCCAATTGGAAGCTCGTCGCGACCGAAGCGGGGCAATAAGCGGGCGGATCAAGCGATGTCGCGCCGGCTTCGTAGCATCTCACGGGTCGCCGCCGCTCTTGCATTTGGGCTATTGAGCGCGACATCTATCGACGCCCGCGACGTCGATCCGCTTGGGGCGCCCGACACCCAGCTTGAACCGATCGATTGGCCGGAGGTCGACGGCTGGGATCATGACGACCACGCCGCGGCTTTTGCCACTTTCCGAACCAGTTGCAATCCGCTCCTCGCGCGCCGCGCCGCCCGCGACAGCCGGCGGATCCACCAGGCGCTGCGCGAGGTCTGCCGGCGCGCCGCCGCCGGCGAAATCGGAACCGATGCAGCAAAGGCGCGCGAATTCTTCGAGCGGAATTTCCGGCCGGTGAGAATCGCCAAGCTCGGCGAAAAGACCGGGCTGCTCACCGGCTATTATGAGCCGATAGTCGACGGTTCGCGATTTCCAAACCCCGAATTTCCGGCGCCGCTGTATCGGCGGCCGCACGATCTGCTGATCGCGGGCAAGAAGGCGACCGCCGGCGCACTGCCTAACCGGGCCAGCATCGGTCGTCTCAACGACAAGAAGCAAGTCGAGCCCTATTTCGACCGCTTGGCGATCGAGAACGGCGCGCTTGACGGCCAGCGCTTGGAAATTACCTGGATCAAGGATCACTTCGAGGCGATGTCGATTCAAATTCAAGGATCGGCGCGGGTGCGCCTTGAGGACGGTACATTGCTTCGCCTGAATTACGACGCGCATAACGGTCATTCCTACACGGCGGTCGGGCGCATCCTGATCGAACGCGGCCTGGTGGCGCGCGAAGACATGTCGATGGATCGGATCCGGCAGTGGATGGCGCGCAACCCCGATCTGGCCAGGGAACTGCGCGGCACCAATAAGTCGTTCGTGTTTTTCCGCATCGTCGGGCTCAATACCGATGTCGAGCCGTCGGGTGCGCAGGGCGTGCCCTTGACGCCGGGGCGCTCGATTGCGGTCGATCGCATCCATGTTTATGGCACGCCATTTTTCATCGAGGCCGAATTGCCGATCGATGGTCCGCGGTCGGTGAATCGCTTCCGACGTCTGATGGTGTCGCAAGACACCGGATCGGCGATCATCGGGCCGGCGCGCGCGGATCTTTATTTCGGTGCTGGGCGCGAAGCCGGGCAGGTCGCCGGTCGCATTCGCCAGCAAGGCCGCTTCGTGATGCTGTTGCCGCGCGAACTCGATATGGTGGAGGCTGGCCGCGCAATGCCACTGCCGCTGCCGAAGCCGCAAATTCCACCGGAGGCCGAAAGCCAGGCGAGTCCCAAAGCTGGTAAAGGCAAGGCGGCGCCGTCAAAGCCGGCGGGCACAAAGAGCCAACTGAAGCGAACCTCCTGACCCTCCCCCCAGCGGTTGAACGCATGTCACGGCGACGGCAAGTTAGCGACGAAGAGCGCGCGTTGTGGCGCAGCGTAACGCGTTCGGTGTCGCCGCTGCGGCGGCCGCGCAAGGACGCCGCAGCGCCTGCGGATGCCACCACACCGACCCAGAATCCGACGGTGCCGCCGCCGTCCGCGCCGCGGCCGATCGCGGCCGTTTCCAAACCGAAACCTGCGCCCAAGGTTAAGTCCACGCCCAAAGCGCCATCGCTCGAACCGCTCGATCGCCGTGCCAAGCAGCGGCTCGCGCGTGGCGCCCAGGCAATTGACGCAAAGCTCGACCTGCACGGCCGCAGCCAGAGTGAAGCGCATGCCGCGCTTGAGCGCTTTCTGCACCGGGCGCAGGCCAATGGCGCAAAGACCGTGCTGGTGATTACTGGCAAAGGCGGCAACGGCCGCGGCGTGCTCAAGCGCCAGGTGCCGCTATGGCTGGAACTGCCGGAATTCCGCGACCTGGTGGTCGGGTTCAGCGCGGCCGCAATTGGCCACGGCGGCGACGGCGCGCTCTATGTGCGGGTGCGGCGGCGACGGGCTTAAAGAATAAACCGGCTCAAATCTGCGTTTTTGGCCAGGTCGCCGATATTGCGCTGCACGAAGTCGGCGTCGATCTTGAAGGTCTCGCCGGAACGATCGGGCGCCGAGAAGGAGATGTCTTCGAGCACGCGTTCCATCACCGTTTGCAGCCTGCGCGCGCCGATATTCTCGATGCTCGCATTCACCGCCACCGCGATATCGGCGATGGCGTCAATCGAATCCGGCGTGAAATCGAGGGTCACGCCCTCGGTCGCCAACAGGGCCACATATTGCTTGATCAGCGATGCCTCGGGTTCGGTGAGGATGCGGCGGAAATCGTCGCGGGTGAGGGCGCGCAGTTCAACCCGGATCGGCAGGCGACCCTGCAATTCCGGCAGCAGGTCGGATGGCTTCGAGATATGGAACGCGCCCGAGGCGATGAACAGAATGTGGTCGGTCTTGACCGCGCCGTGCTTGGTCGCGACCGTGGTGCCCTCGATCAGCGGCAAGAGATCGCGCTGAACGCCTTCGCGCGAAACATCGGCGCCGGTGCGGCCCTCGCGGCCCGCGATCTTGTCGATCTCGTCGAGGAATACGATGCCGTTCTGTTCGACGGCGCGGATCGCCTCCTGCACCACCTGGTCGTTGTCCAACAGCTTGTCGGATTCTTCATTGGTCAGGATCTCGTGCGATTCTTCCACGGTGACCCGCCGGGTCTTGGTGCGGCCGCCGCCGAGCTTACCGAAAATGTCGCCGATCGAGATCGCGCCCATTTGTCCTCCGGGCATGCCGGGAATTTCGAACATGGGTAGGCCGCCGCCGGTCTGCAGGACTTCGATCTCGATCTCTTTGTCGTTGAGTTCGCCCGCCCGCAGGCGGCGACGGAACGAGTCCCGGGTGGCGGGGCTTGAGCCGGGGCCGACCAGCGCGTCGAGCACGCGTTCCTCCGCCGCAAGCACAGCGCGCGCATGCACGTCCTTGCGTTTGCGCTCGCGGGTCTGTGCGATCGCGATTTCGACGAGATCGCGTACGATCTGTTCGACATCGCGGCCGACATAGCCAACCTCGGTGAACTTGGTCGCCTCGACCTTGAGGAAGGGTGCGCCGGCAAGTCTGGCCAGCCGCCGCGAGATTTCGGTCTTGCCGACGCCGGTGGGGCCGATCATCAAGATGTTCTTTGGCAACACTTCCTCGCGCATTTTCTCGTCAAGCTGCAATCGCCGCCAACGGTTGCGCAGTGCAATGGCGACCGAGCGCTTGGCATCGGCCTGGCCGATAATGAACCGGTCAAGCTCGGAAACGATTTCGCGGGGGGAGAAGTCGGTCATCGAGACTCTGTTTGTTCGTGGCGTCATCCGGCGCAGCGCGCGCTTAGGCGCTGGCCAGCTTTTCCACCGTGACGTTGCGGTTGGTGTAGACGCAGATGTCGGCGGCAATGTCGAGCGAGCGGCGCACGATCGCTTCGGCGTCGAGCGGCCCGTCGATCAGCGCCCGCGCGGCGGCTAGCGCATAATTGCCACCCGAGCCGATCCCCATGATACCGGCTTCGGGGTCAAGCACGTCGCCGGTGCCGGTCAGCACCAGCGACACTTGGGCATCGGCCACGATCATCATCGCCTCCAGCCGGCGCAGATAACGGTCGGTGCGCCAATCCTTGGCGAGTTCAACAGCGGCGCGGGTGAGCTGGCCGGGATACTGGTCGAGCTTGGCTTCGAGCCGCTCGAACAAGGTGAAAGCATCGGCCGTGGCGCCGGCAAAGCCGCCGATCACGTCGTTCTTGCCGAGCCGGCGGACTTTCTTGGCATTCGCCTTGATAATGGTTGGCCCGATCGAAACCTGACCGTCGCCGCCAATAACCACCTGGCCGCCCTTGCGAACGGTCAGAATAGTTGTACCGTGCCAAGAATGTGGGTCAAATGGTGGCATGGGCGAAGTTCTCACTGTGCGCTAAACAGATAAAGCTTGCGGTAACGCGGCGCAATTCCAGCAGTCGCTCATTGCGCTACCATCGGCAGTTACATCTGATCTGGGAGGGTCGTTATGTCTAATAGTTTGCGGGGGATGATCGCAGGGATGGTCGCCACGCTGGTGCTATGCGGGATCCTGGTTGTTAAGAGCAATATGGGCCTATGGCCTGAGGTCAACATTATCCGCCTGCTTGTTAACCTCGGCAGCATCTCGGTTGTACAAGCCTGGATGGATCACTTCATCGTCGGCGTGGTGGTATGGGGCCTGCTGTTCGGTGCTTTCGACACCATGTGGGAGAGCCGCGCCTATTGGCTTAAGGGGCTGCTCTTTGGCGTGTTTGGGTGGCTTGTGATGATGATCCTATTCATGCCGCTGGCAAAGGCCGGTTGGTTCGGGACCCGGATCGGACCGACCGCGGCATTTGTGACACTCGGTATGCACTTGGTCTATGGCCTGGTGCTCGGGGTCGCGTATGGCCTCCTAACGACCTGGTATCCGGCCAAGCAACCGGAAAAGTCGTCGGCGACGCCCCAGTCCTGAGGGTCGCAATATTGGCGATTTCAGGCGCGCTGCCAATTTCTGCCGGCGGCGCGGCGGCCGTTGCAACGGCTCCATAACCTTGCCGCAAGGCCGTGGTGGCGCACGGCGCTGGGCCCTGTTAAAAGGCCGGCGACGCAAGGAACCCGCATGCGCCAGGCCACCATCAAGCGCACCACCAAGGAGACCGATGTCGAGGTCGCGGTTAACCTCGACGGCACCGGGGCATCGTCGATTGCCACCGGCATCGGCTTTTTCGATCACATGCTCGACCTGTTGGCGCGCCATTCGCGTATCGACCTGACCGTCAAGGCCAAGGGCGACTTGCATATCGATCACCACCACACCACCGAGGATGTTGGCATCGCGCTTGGACAGGCGGTGAAGCAAGCGCTTGGCGACATGCGCGGAATCGGCCGCTATGCGGATGTGCATGTTCCCATGGACGAGGCGCTGACGCGGGTGGCGCTCGATATTTCGGGCCGGCCGTTCCTGGTATTCAAGGCTGAGTTCGTGCGCGACAAAGTCGGCGCGTTCGATACCGAATTGGTGCAGGAGTGGTTTCAGGCCTTCGCCACCAATGCCGGCGTCACGCTGCATGTGCAGGTGCTTTATGGCGCCAACGATCACCATATTGCCGAATCCTGCTTTAAGGGTCTTGCACGGGCGTTGCGCGCCGCGGTGGCGATCGATGCCCGCGGCGCCAATGAAATTCCATCGACCAAGGGCAGCTTGGGCGGGTAAATCGGCGAGGGGCCGCGTGCTTGCGCGCGGCATCTGCGGTCCAGCAAGACGCAAGTGGTGAGTGCATGGCCGTCTACACAGTCCACCAGCCGCCGTTGAAGAAAAACGACGCCGCGCCCAACCCCGAGCAATTTGTGTTCGTGCGCGACGGATTCTCATTATGGGCCTTTCTATTCGGTCCGCTGTGGATGTTGCGGCATCGGATGTGGCTTGTGTTGCTCGGGCTCGTCGTAATCGTCGCCGTGGCGCTGGCGGCGCTAAGTTTCGTCAACCTAACGGCCGACGGCTTGGGATTTGTCGTTTTCTTGCTGGCGCTGCTGATCGGGATGGAAGCCGGGACGCTGCGCCGCTTTACGCTCGGCCGGCGTCGTTGGAGCAATGTTGGTACTGTCGTCGGTAGCGATCATGAGACCGTCGAGCGGCGGTTCTTTGACGCCTGGGTGCGGGGTGACACCGCCGATTTGACCACCGCCGCAACCCCCTACGCGTCGTTGCCGCCGCCGCCGCACAATCCGCGGCCCTCGCCCGAGGTCATCGGTCTGTTTCCGCAGCCGGGAGCGCAGCGTTGACCGTCGCGATCGTCGATTACGGTTCCGGCAATCTTCATTCGGCGGCCAAGGCATTCGAGCGCGCGGCGCGCGATTCCGGCATCGCACAGCCGGTCGTTGTCACCAGCAGTCCCGATCAAGTCGCGCGCGCCGATCGCATTGTGTTGCCCGGCGTCGGCGCATTTGCCGATTGCCGGCGCGGGCTCGATGGCATCGACGGCATGATCGATGCGCTCAACGAACGCGTGCGTAAGCAAGGACGGCCTTTTCTTGGCATCTGCGTTGGCATGCAGCTCATGGCCGAGCGCGGGCTCGAACATCAAGTCACCAATGGCCTTGGCTGGATCGCCGGCGAGGTCGGCAAGATCGCGCCCGCCGATCCTGCGCTCAAGATACCGCATATGGGCTGGAATACGCTTGACGCGCTTAAGCCGCATCCGCTGCTGGCTGGCATCCAGACCGGACCACAGGGCCTGCACGCTTATTTCGTGCACTCGTATCATCTGCGCGTTGCGGAACGATCCGATCTGGTGGCGCAGGCCGAGTATGGCGGGTCGGTGACCGCCATTGTCGGGCGCGACACCATGGTCGGAACGCAGTTTCATCCGGAAAAGAGCCAGCGATTGGGGCTTCGGCTTATTGCAAACTTTCTGAAGTGGGCGCCGTGATCATCTTTCCCGCCATCGACCTGAAAGACGGCCAGGCCGTGCGTCTGCAACAGGGCGACATGGCGCGCGCCACGGTGTTCAATGCCGACCCAGCGGCGCAGGCAAAGACCTTCGAGACCCAGGGCTTCGAATACCTGCATATCGTTGATCTCGACGGCGCTTTTGCCGGAAAGCCGGTTAATGGCGAGGCGGTCGATCGCATTCTCAAGACGGTATCGATGCCGGTGCAGCTCGGCGGCGGGATCCGCAACATGAGCACCATTGAAGGCTGGCTTGGCCGTGGCGTCGATCGGGTCATTATCGGGACCGCGGCGGTGCGCGATCCGGAATTGGTCAGGGCCGCATCGCGGCAATTTCCCGGCCGCGTCGCGGTCGGGCTGGACGCCCGTGACGGCAAGGTTGCGGTCGAAGGTTGGGCGGAAACCTCCGAGGTGACGGTGCTCGACATTGCCCGGCGGTTCGAAGATGTCGGCGTTGCTGCGATCATCTATACTGACATAGCCCGCGACGGTTTGCTGCAGGGCCTAAATCTTGACGCGACCATCGCATTGGCTGACGCGATCGACACGCCGGTGATTGCGTCGGGCGGGCTCGCCTCGATCGAGGACGTCAAGCAATTGCTGGCGCCGCGCGCCGCGCGGCTCGGCGGGGCGATTGCTGGTCGTGCGCTTTACGATGGGCGGCTTGACCCGGCCGCCGCGCTCGCGCTGATCCGGGCGGCGCGCGCGAAGGGTTGATGAGCGGAATCTAAGCGAGGAAGCCGATGAGCGCAGGCGAGCAGGCGGCCATTGTTCTGACGGCATTGGCTGCGGTCTTGGGGCCGGTTAGTCCGTGGCGGGCGGCGTTGTGGCTTGCCTCCACAATCGCGTTGGCGTGGCTGCTGGTCTATTGTTGGCAGCGGCTATTGCGGCGTCGATGACGCCCAACAAACTATCGAGCCACGCCGATCTCGGTTAAGGTCGCGGCCTTGGCGACGAACATCCGCAAGCGAGCCGATAAGACATGTTCAAGGTCCGCGTCATTCCCTGTCTCGATGTCAAAGACGGACGCGTCGTCAAAGGCGTGAATTTTGTCGATTTGCGCGACGCCGGCGATCCGGTTGAGGCCGCGATCGCCTATGACGCCGCCGGCGCCGACGAATTGACCTTTCTCGACATCACCGCGAGCCATGAGAACCGCGATACCATCTTTGACGTTGTCACGCGGACCGCCGAAGCCTGCTTCATGCCGCTGACGGTCGGCGGCGGCGTGCGCTCGGTCGATGACATCCGCAAACTTTTGCAATGCGGCGCCGACAAAGTGTCGATTAACACCGCCGCGGTGGCGCGCCGTGCGTTTGTGCGTGAGGCGGCGGAGAAGTTCGGCAATCAGTGCATTGTCGTTGCGATCGACGCCAAGCAGGTGTCGAAACTCGACGAACCCGCGCGTTGGGAAATTTTCACCCATGGCGGCCGCAAACCGACCGGCCTTGATGCGGTTGAGTATTCGCGCGAGCTGGTCGAATTGGGCGCGGGCGAGATTCTCCTGACCTCGATGGATCGCGATGGCACCAAGTCCGGTTTCGACATTGCGTTGACCCGCGCCATTGCCGATGCGGTGTCGGTGCCGGTGATCGCTTCCGGCGGGGTCGGCAATCTCGATCATTTGGTCGCGGGTATCCGCGACGGCCACGCCACCGCGGTGCTGGCGGCCTCGATCTTCCATTTCGGCGAATACACCATCCGGCAGGCCAAGGAGCATATGGCGCGCGCCGGGCTGCCGATGCGGCTCGATCCGTAAGCCAATTTGGCATGTGCGGCAGCCCCTCTCCCATGCCATGGGAAGAGCTGCTATGGGAGACGATCATGGCCGACTTTACGCTGAAAGACCTCGAAAAACGCATTCGCGAGCGCGCCAAGGCGAGCGCCGATGTTTCCTATACGCGCAAGCTGCTCGATCGCGGGGTGGCGTATTGCGCCAAGAAGCTCGGCGAGGAGGCGGTGGAAACCGTGCTCGCCGCCGCGAACGAGGACGACCGGCACCTGACCGGCGAGGCGGCGGATCTGCTCTTTCATCTGCTCGTGGTGTTGCACGCCCGCGGCATTTCTCTGGCTGAGGTTGAGGCCGTGTTGGCCGAACGCCAGCGTCAGTCGGGGCTTGAAGAAAAGGCCTCGCGTCCACGAGGGTAAGAGCGGTCGATGGAACAACGCACTGAAGAATCGCTCTCGCCGTACCGAATTTTTTCGCGCGCGGAATGGGCGGCCAAACGCGCCGACACGCCAATGACGCTGGCGCCGGAGGAGGTGACCCGGTTGCGCTCGCTGCACGACCGTCTCGATATGAAGGAGGTTGAGGAAATCTACCTGCCGCTGTCACGGCTGTTGTCGTTCTATGTCGATGCGGCGCAGCGCTTGCATCGCGCGCAACAAGGCTTTCTCGGCACCGAAGACGGCAAGATGCCTTACATCATCGGCGTCGCCGGTTCGGTCGCGGTCGGAAAATCGACCACCGCGCGCGTGTTGCAGGCGTTGCTCGGACGCTGGCCGAACGTGCCCAAGGTCGATCTCGTCACCACCGACGGCTTTCTTTTTCCAAACGCGGTCCTTGAGCGCGAAGGCCTGATGGAGCGCAAGGGCTTTCCCGAGAGCTATGATTTGCCCGCGCTGCTGCGCTTCCTGTCCGACATCAAGGCCGGACGGCGACCGGCGCGCGCGCCGATCTATTCGCATTTGGTTTATGACGTGGTTCCCAACCAATGGATCGAGATCGACCGGCCGGACATTCTGGTGGTTGAGGGTCTCAATGTATTGCAGACCGGCCGCCTGCCGCGGGACGGCAAGGCGATTCCCTTCGTCTCGGATTTCTTCGACTTTTCGATCTACCTCGACGCCGACGATGACGTGCTGCTGCGTTGGTATGTGGACCGGTTCTTGACGCTGCGCGGCACCGCCTTCAGCGATCCCAAATCATATTTTCATCGCTACTCGAAATTCTCCGATCTCGAAGCGATCCAAACCGCGACCGCGATCTGGAGCAGGATCAACTTGGTCAATCTGCATGAGAACATTCAGCCGACCCGCCAGCGGGCCAACCTGATCCTCAAGAAAGGCCAGAGTCACCTGGTCGAAGAAGTAGCGCTGCGGAAATTATGATGGGTTAGTCGTTGCCGCCGACCGGGACCGTCGCGCGCGTGAGGGTGTGCAGGATGATCCCGACGGTGATTCCCCAAGCCAGGGTCCAGAGCATCTGGAACGGGAAGTCGATTGCCAAACGTACCGCCGTGGCCTGCACGGTCCATACCGTCGATTCGGTGAGCGTGCCGAACAGCCAAGCGGTTACCGGCAGCATCAGTTGATCGATGCCGCGGAGGATGACCGTCAACAATAGAACGATTGCGGCGACGCGCAGCCAATTGCCGCGCATGAGTTGGCGAAGATCGGCGATGCTGAAGCGGCCGGTGTGCAGCACCAAGCCCGCCAGCGGATAGCACCATACGAACAGCGCCACCCGAGCGACCGCCACTATGCCTGCAAGGATCATCAGAGCGTTGTCGTCATAGCCGCCCATATAGGCGAGCGCGAGGATATGAAACTGCGCCACCCGGGTGGCACCGTCGGCGAGGCCGGTCGCCGCCAGAATGGCCGATGCGATCAGCACCGGACGGCTGAGCTCGAACCTGATCCAAGTTAAGGCGCGACTGGGCGTTTGAATAATGCCGCGCCGCGCGTCGGCGTCGAACATTTCATTGAGAACAAAGGCCCAGCCCATGGCTAGCCAAGGCATAATCAGGATCGGGGCCAGCCAAGTCGGCGGATCGAAGGATGTCGACAGCATCCATTCCGGCACTTGCGGGAATGGATAGACCAGCCATTCGGCCAGCAGCCGGCTGGCAGATGCGAGCACGCAGACAAACCAGGTGACCAGAAACAGCCGGCGGAAATCGCGCAGGCAATATTTGAATGCGGCGGTAATAACCCGGACGATGCGCAAGAGGCGAAGCGTCGATGGTTGGGTTTCGGTCACTGTCGGTCCCTCGCTCGTGTGGCGGTTCAGAAGTCCGCTAGATTCTCGCGGCGAGTCCGAATAGCGGACTTCTGAACCAAGGCCACACTCGACTCAATGAGTTGCTAGGCCGTGTTGACAGTTTTAATCCAGAGCATTGCTGCGGCGATGCTTAGCATCGACAGGTAAGCTCTGGCAGTTTTCTCGTATCGGGTAGCAACGCGGCGGAACTG
>JALHRD010000012.1 GCA_022841625.1 Xanthobacteraceae bacterium | reverse complement strand
ATCGAAAATGCTCCATTGCAAGTCCGTTAGATCGCCCCGACTCAATGCTGCCTCCTTCAGAAAGGCAGTCTTGAATCAAAACTCGATTCATCTGTCAAAAACCGTCAACACGGCCTAGTAGTTCTTGGTAACCAGCTTCACGACCACTGGCAGCAAAATCACCACAAAGATGACCGGAAAGATGCAGATCATCATCGGCAGCGACAGTTTGGCAGGCAAGCTGTAGGCCTTCTCCTCGGCCCTGGACAGCCGCTTGTGGCGCATGTCGTCGGAATAGACGCGCAAAGCCTCGGTGATGCTCGATCCCAACTCCGCGGACTGTTGGATCAATGTCGCAAAGGAACGCGCCTCCTCCAGGCCAAGCCGATCTCCGAAATGCTCAAGCGCCTCGGTCATGGTCCTGCCTGCGCGAATTTCGAGATTTGTCATATGGATATTGGCGCACAGCGACGGGTAGGTTTCACCAAGCTCGCCACCGACGCGCTCCAGCGATGCCTCCATGCTTAGCCCGGAATCGGCGCACACCACCAACAGATCCAGAAAGTCTGGAAATCCAGATCGATGTTCATCCCTATTCTTGGCAATGCGTCGACTGATATACGCGGTCGGAGCAAAATAACCGATGACGCCTGCAACCGTCACCGTCATCCAAAACATCGACGATGTCTGCCTCAGCAGCATCGGCAGGAGCACAAACGCCGCGAATGCGAACCCGACAGCAAGAATAGTGCGCGCAACAAAGAAGTATGCGACCGCGCGCGCGTTGTAGATGCCGGCATGAATCAGCCGCTGCCGCAAGACTTTCGCATCGCCGCCCTGCTCGCCGGAATAGTGCTTGGTCGTGTAGTCAAGGAGCCGTTGAACGGCCCGTAGACTTGACCCACGCAAGGAGTTTGCTTCCGCGGCTGCGCGTTCCCCGCTGAATTCAGCGATGCCGGCCGCTCGGCCTCTAACGGCATTGCGCGCATGGGCCCACACCATCACGCCAAAGGCCAAAACCGTTGTCGCCAAAAAGACCATGAGCGCCAACAGTGCCGCCGACCGATCGCCAAATATGCTCACCAGGATCGAAAAAATGCTATCCATTGCCTAGATCCGGAAGTTCACGAGGCGGTACATGATCAGATTGCCGATTGCCATCCACGTAGCAGCGATCGCGAGAACCTGCTTGGTAAGCGGAACGTCCCAAACGCTCGCATAGAAATGGGGCGTGACGACCTGGACTACCATAAACATCAAAATCGGCAGCGCCGACAAGATCAGCGCAGATGCACGACCTTCTGACGCCAAAGCGCGAATCTTTCGTCTCATCTTGAAACGGTCACGAATCACGACCGACAGGTTATTGAGAATCTCGCCCAAATTGCCGCCGGTTGCTCCTTGAATCGCGACAGCCGTCACAAACAACGGCAGATCGTCCTGTCCAACCCTGACATAGAGATTGCGCAACGCCGTCTCGAGATCGGCGCCATAGGTTATTTCATCAACGACGACGCCAAACTCACCGCCGATAGGATCCGGCAACTCACGTGCCACCATGCTCAGCGCGATCGGCGTCGGATGTCCGGCGCGTAGACTGCGTACAATCATGTCGAGCGCATCTGGGAATCGAGCGCCGAATGCCTTCTGGCGACGTCCGCGCATGATACGCAACGCAAAATACGGGACTACAATGCCGAAGAAAAAAGCAATCAATATCGCATCGATCACGCTGCGACGATAAATCATACCAAACACAAAGCTGGCAACCGCCATCGCGATGACCAGCAGCAGAAGCTTTTTGATTCCGATCGTCACTCCCGATTGCGTCACCAACCGGTTGAGCGACTCGAGCCACATGCCATAGCCACCCGCGCTGCTCAACCCGCGCTCGCGCCGCAGCTGCAGCAAAAGATTCTCACGGTCAGGCTGGTCTTGCAGCAGCTTCAGCCGACGATTGACATTCTTGCGATAGGAACCGCCGCTGGACGAAAACAACAGATAGATGCCCTCGATGAACAGTCCCGCGGAGACCGCTACCAAGAGATAGATCAAATAAATCGGATTAACATCGAGCGACATCGCAGTCCCGTCTTACAGTGGCTGTGATGGATCAAAGTACGACCCAGGAATCTTGACCCCCATCGCAACCAAATCTTGCAGAAATCGCGGACGCACGCCCGTAGCTTGAAAATGGCCAATCACGCTGTTGTCAGGGCCGGTACCCGTGCGCACAAACTTGAATATCTCCTGCATCTGGATGATATCGCCCTCGAGGCCGGTAATTTCCGCAATCGAAGTCACCTTGCGCTTCCCGTCGGACATTCGGGTTAGCTGTACAATGAGCTTGATCGCCGAAGCGATCTGCCCCCGAATCGAAGCGATGGTCATCGGCATTCCGGCCATGCCGATGAGCTGCTCAAGGCGCGAAACAGCTTCACGCGGGTTGTTGGCGTGAATTGTCGCCATCGAGCCCTCGTGACCGGTGTTCATGGCCTGCAACATGTCGAAGGCTTCTTCGCCGCGACACTCGCCGAGGATGATGCGTTCAGGTCGCATACGCAGGGCGTTCTTCACAAGTTCACGCTGCCGGATCTCACCCTTGCCTTCAAGATTCGGTGGCCTGGTTTCCATGCGTGCGACATGCGGCTGCTGCAATTGTAGCTCGGCGGCGTCTTCAATCGTGATGAGACGCTCCTTTTCCGAAATGAACGCCGATAGCGCATTGAGCATCGTGGTCTTGCCCGACCCGGTACCACCCGAAATGATGGTTGTGATCCGCGCCCGAACTGCCGCTGCTAGCACTTCCGCCATTTGCGGACGGATCGCATTGTACTCAACCAGCTTCGACAGATTGAAAGGTTTCTTGGAGAATTTTCTAATCGACACCAGCGGGCCGTCGACCCCGACCGGACGAACTGCCACGTTAAAGCGAGAGCCGTCGAGCAGTCGCGCGTCACACAAAGGATGCGATTCATCCACGCGGCGACCGACCGCCGCGACGATTTTGTTGATGATGCGAAGCAGGTGGGCCTCGTCCTTGAAGCGCACGCCGCAGGGCTCAAGCAATCCTCCGCGTTCCACATAGACGCACTCGTGGCCGTTAATCAGAATATCGGAAATGCTGCCGTCCTTGAGCAACGGCTCCAGCGGACCCAGGCCGGTCATTTCATCAAGAATCTCGGAAACGAAATCGTCGAGTTCCTTCTGATTGAGCGCCAGACGCTCAGCCATGATATATTGCGTAACGAGCTGTTTGATCTGCCCGCGCATCTCCTCTTCGGGCAGCTTTTCCAGCGCCGAGAGATTGATCTCCTCGATCAACCGCCGGTGCAATCTAACTTTGGCGTCAAGCAGCTTGTCGGATAGAAGCGGATTGGCTACCGGAGCCGGATCGGGCTGCGCCGGTTCTGCGGCATGACTGTTCACCATGCTGTTCTCAGACACCGACGTTTCATCGACTACTGCAAACGATTCCGGCGCTGCAGCGCGACGTGCCGTAAATCGACCAATCATTCCCATTCCTCGCTCGACTCTTCGGTAATGTTCCTGTGCCGCGGCTCAGCGCGCCCAGGACAGTTTTAGCCGCTTGAGTCCGCTTTCAGCGGTGGGCTTCACCTCTGTCGCAGGTGCAACCAGCTTCTTGATCTGCAAGGAAATCTTGTTGCCTGGCTTGATCTCCTCAAGTGGCAGGCCCCGGTCGATCGCCTCCCGCACCAGGCTGTAATCGTTCGGAATACAGCAGGCGAAGGCGTCGCCGAGCACCCGCTCAATGTCATTCTTGCGCAAGCCGGACGAAAACATCTTCTGCTCGAACCGGTTGATGATGACCTGCGGCCTCGGTCCATCTCCCAACCGCTCTCTGATGGCCTCAACGAGCTGCTTGGCATGACGGAGCCCCGGAACCGTCATTTCGCTGACGATGAACAACTTGTTGGATCCCAGAAGCACATTGTCGGTCCACGAAAACCAGGTCCGCGGCATATCAAACACGACATAATCAAAATTGCTCGACACCATGTCGAGCAAGCGCGTCACAACATCGGGATCGAATGATCGCATTTCGGCCGGTCGGTTGGGTGCCGCTATGACGGCAAGGCCCGACGCGTGGTGCGAAAGCATGACCTCCAACAGCTGCCGATCGAGGCGATCCGGCCTCGGTTCGATCTCACTCAGGTTGAGACGCGGCTCAATGTCGAGATAGTCGGCGCAGGCCCCGTGCTGAAAATCGAGATCGACAAGGCAGGTCGTCGACTTCCCGTGGGGCGCCGCCCGCAGCAACGTCATCGCGGTCTGTACGGCAAGAGTGGTTACACCCGCTCCGCCGGCAGCGGGCAAAAAGGTGTAGATCTCGGATTCTGTTGCGTCACCGTTGGAAGCCGCACTCTTGGCGACACGCGCGCAGGTATTCATCAGTTCGGGCAACGCCACCGGTTTCACCATGAAATCGGCGACGCGCATCTGCAGCAGAGTGCGGGCAACCGCTGCATCAAAGCCCTGGGTGATCACAACCACCGGCGGCCGCGAGCCGACACGGTTCATCAGACGTCCAAGCCCATGCATTTCCTCGGCGCTTGATGCATCAAGGTCAACGATGGCAACTGTTGCCTGATCAAGAATGAGGTCGTCGCCAGCGACGTCAACTGTGCCAGAAACGACGGTCAAGGCGACCTGTGAATTCGCGCCGAATGCCGCGCGAGCCTGTTCCTCAAACGCAGCATCGGTCGTCAATATGACGATCTGCGCCCTGCTCATTCCGACGTGCTGCCGCTCTATCTGCATCGTACTCACTCACACCGTGCTCTGGTACGCACGTGCCAAAAAAACAGCACTCCGATTATGGGTTGGAGCCCGGACCTCTGACCGCCGCCGCCGGCGCGGCGGAAGGAGCCGGTGCCGACAGCTGACCGGCCGCCTGCTGCATTCCGAAGTAGTCCTTCGACGTCGTCGTGGGAAGAACTGGCGTAATTGCCTTGCCGCGATTGTAACGGTCCTGGGCGGCCTGCGCCCGTTGACCGTTGTAGGCAATACGGTCATTGGCGCTGCTGCGCGGCCAAGGATCGATCATATGCGTCACCTTATTGGTCGCGAGCGCATCTCCGGCGCCAAGCGAAACGGTCGCGCGACGATCGAAGTAGCTGTCAGAACAGCCGGACACTGTCGCGCCAATCGCAACGACCACCGCCCACGCCCTAATTCCTGACTGCGACAACATTGGTGCCCCCTTTCGACAGTTCAAGCACATGTCCACTGAGCGGAATGCCCGGGCCGGCAGGTGCTCTGTCGGAACGCGTAAGCTCTGCATGACCCGTCAGGAAAAATTCCGCATCGGTTGCCAGAACCGAGTTATCGAACGGCGACGCGAGGACAGAGCCGGGCCTTGCCGGCCGTACGAGCCGCGGCGTGACAATGATTGCAAGATCGGTCTCGCGACGCTGATAGGAGCGGCTCGCGAATAGCTGACCGAGCACCGGCAAGCTCGCCAGCCACGGAACCTGCTCCGTACTTGCTTTCGACTCGTTCTGCAGCAAACCGCCGATCATGAAGCTCTGTCCGTCCCGCAGCTCGATGGTGGTCGCAGCGCGACGGACGACGATCGCTGGAATCGGTGGCAAAGCGGAACTTACTGACACCTGATTGCTCGAATCGAGCTGGCTCACCTCCGGTTCAATCTTCAGGTTGATAAGACCGCCGTTGAGAACCGTGGGCGTAAAGGCAAGACCGACGCCGTAACGCTTCCATTCAATGGTGATCTGATTGTTGCCCTGTCCGACGGGCATCGGAACTTCGCCACCCGCGAGAAAGCTCGCAGTGTCCCCCGACAGCGTCGTGAGATTTGGCTCGGCCAACGTACGGACTACGCCGCGCTGTTCAAGCGCATTGATCATCACGTCGATTGATGTCGCGCCCGTGGCGAGCCGGCCAAGCATAAAGCCGAATGGCGATCCGCCGGATAGCACACCCGCCGCGGTTTCAGCCGTCGTCGGAAGCAGGCCTGGAGGACGTCGCGAACCGATGTTCGTAGTCATTCGATTGTTGAACGCGTTCCATTGTACGCCGAGATCACGACCGGAGTTACGCGCGGCCTCGATGAAACGAACTTCGAGCATGACCTGCTGCGGCGCCGCCACCGAGACAGTATTGATGATCTCAGGTGCGAACTGACGCGCAATCGTGACGGCACGGTCGAGCGTCACCGCGTCGTGCGCTTCGCCCGACAGCATGATTCGGCCATTGACCGAAGACACCTTGATGCCACGCCCCGCGACCCGAGCGATTTCGGTTGCGAGGCGCGACACTTCATAGGTCACTTCAATGTCAAAGATGCCAACCTGCCGACGATCTTCTGCATAGACCGTCACGCGCGTTGAACCGACCCTCTTACCGAGAACGGAGATCGCACGATCAGTGAGTGGCGTCACATCCGCCACCTCGGGATCGCCAACGGTGATTTCGGAGAATGGCGCATCGATTCGCAGGTCTTCCGTCTTGCCCGCTGGGACCAACACGATGGCGGTTCGTTTGGCACCGCTGATCTGCAGCACCCGTTGAGCGCTGGCGCCATCGATGGCGCCTGGCGAAACCAGCCATGCCGATGCCAAGGCCACAACAGCGATCGCGGCCGACGGGAGCCGGCGCAATCTTGCGGCGCCAGCCGTCTCCTCCGTAGCCGTCCCTATCCGTCCTCGATGCAACAAGCCGGAGCCTGCTGTACGACCCTCAAGACCCGTGTTCATTGTAATCCCCACCCATCATTTTCTGCTTCCCCGAAAGCCTCGGCGTTATTGAACCGCTTGCTCCCCAGCACCGGTACCCACCGTCGAATCCATGGTCTCGGACGGCACGCTGACATCGTCTCGTTTGCCCGCGCGCCGAACTCCGATCGTAACGGCTCGCGGCGACCCACTGTTCTCGGCCACCGTTCGCGGGCTGCCATTCGTTAAATCGCTAAGTGTGATTCTACGAACGTCCCCGGTCGCAGCTTCGCCAGCCCGCCGCAACATCAACGACAAGGTTCCAACGGAAGATGCGAGCGCGAGCCGCTGAGCATCGGACGAACTGACCTCAAGCGTCACCGCACGCGCAATCACCGGCTTGTCCGTCCGTTCGTCGGCAGTTTGATCGATCGCCAGGACTTTAGTGCCCTGAAGAACGACATCATTCATGTTGTGGTTGTCGTTTCTCCGCGTCAGAGCGACATCGACTCGATCGCCCGGCAAAACAAATCCCGCTACACCATCGACATCGTTGACGCGAACGGTGACAGCACGCATTCCATCGTTGATCATTGCCGACAACGTAGCCCGCTGACCCGCGCCCGTGATCTTCGATGAAAGAATTGGCTCGTTCGCTTCAATCGCCGTTAGCACCACGCGCCGACCGCTTGCCATGACGTCGGAAATTTTTGCAAAGGCGCCAGCGGGCACCGCGTCTTCGGGCCAAGTAATTTCGCGCAGCGACGAAGAATTAAGCTCGGCGCCAAAGCGAAGTGATTTGCTCGCCACAACGAGAGTTTGCGTGACGACTACCTTCTTTTCTGATTCCAGGCCGCGCGCGCGCATTTCAGCCTGGCTGTTGAGCCAGGACTGAGCGAGAAAGACGGCAAGCAGTCCAAACAGGACCGCGAATCCGATCATGACGAAGGTGCTGGTACGCACAGCTGCAATTCCCTGAATGCACGCGCCAATCCTGCGTGCGGTCGTCGCCATATAGACGGCAGGGGAGTATTGAATTCGTGAAGCATAGCGGAGTTCTGCTGCTATGCTGAAGATTGACTGAAGCACTATGTTTTACGAGCCGTGTATTTGTTCGCTGGTACAATTGAGTAACCATACGGCCCCCAGCACCCCTATCGGTAATTCGCGGCGCTCTTCCAACGAGTCGACTGCGACCGGCGATTGTCGGTCCGTTTGCATCGTTGGCGGCGCGAATCCGTCGGAGCGTTAGACTTCGCTAATCATAGTTGCGGAAAGCGGTCACGACTTGCCTCGTAAACAATGATTAACCGGCGTTGATCGCGCGGCGCCGATGCGGCATCATAGGCTGATCCCCTCGTCTGGACGCTCTTGCCGGGAGACACGGAAAATGAAAAGCCCTCGAATTAGCTATGTCGAACCCGCAAGCACGGACGCCGCTATGCAGGCCGAGTTCGCGCGTTGTGCCCGCGAAGGCACTCCGCGGCCGGAAAGCCAGGCAATCCGCGCCCATGTACCGACAGTGTTCTGGTCGTTCGCCAACGCCTGGCGTGACACCTTTCACCGCGGCATCGCCGATCACGGCATAAAGGAACTATGCCGGCTCTATGTCTCGCGCTCCGTGCTGTGCGAGTTCTGCGGCAACCAACGCTCAATTAAGGCAGCCGATGCCGGTGCGGTCATTGAAGACGATGTCAAGGACCTTATCAATTTTGAGACCTCGACCCGATACGACGAGCGGCAGAAGGCCGCGCTAGCCTACGCGGAAGCCATTACCTGGGATCTGCCGGTCGACGATGCGTTCTGGGCGCGGTTGCACAAGCAGTTCAGCGAGCCTGAGCTGGTTGAGATCGGTTTCTTTATCGCCCTGACCATGGGCCAGCAGCGCTGGCTGCGTACGCTCAATATTGAACACCATCAGGTTCTCGTCGGAACCGGCGGTTCGATGGCGCCCGGCTTCGAGACCGAAGCGGCACTTCAACGCTCCAAGTCTGACCCAGACTATTGGGCAAATCAGCGGCCGAAACGCACGTCCGAAGCGGCGGAGTAGCCTTCGCGATGGGCGATGTCTACGGCGTTGTAAAGGTCGCAGCGGTACAGGCCGCATCGGTGTTTCTCGATCGCGAGGGCTCGGCCGAGAAGGCTTGCCGACTAATCCGCGAAGCGGGGCGCAATGGCGCGCGCGTGATCGGCTTCCCCGAAGGTTTCATCCCCGCGCACCCGGTCTGGTATCATCACCATTCTGCGACCGGCGCTATTTCCAACAGGCTTGCGACCGAATTGTTCAAGAACGCGGTCGAGATCCCGGGCCCAGAGACCGCGGAGCTCGCCAAGGCCGCACGCGCTGCCAACGCCTATGTCATTATGGGCGTCTGCGAGAAAATCCCGGACACGATCGGGACAATGTTCAACACGCAAATTTATTTCGGGCCTGATGGCAGCCTGATCGGCAAGCATCAGAAGATCATGCCGACGGTGGGCGAACGGCTCGTCCATATGGGTGGCTTCGGCGACACATTTGGGGCCTTTCAGACCGAGTTCGGGCCGATGAGCGCGCTGATCTGCGGCGAAAACTCGAACCCGCTTGCGATATTTGCCCTGACCGCCGAGGGCACGCGCATTCACGTGATGAGCTGGCCCAACCATTTTCCGGTCAGCGGCGCCCCCCTACGCAATCGTGTGGCGATCGACGCGCAGGCCTTCGCGCAGATGAGCAAGGCATTTGTGATCGCGGCCTGTGGCACAGTCGATGAGCGCATGATCGAGATGCTGCAAGCCAGCCCGGACGGCGAGAGGTTCTTGCGCGACCCCGACTGCAGTGGCGGCTCATGCATTGTGGCTCCCAACAGCCGGATCATCGCAGGCCCCATGGGCGCCGAGGAGGGCATTCTTTACGCCGACTGCAATCTCGAAATCGGCATCCAAATGAAGCTGCGCCACGACTTCGCGGGCCATTACAACAGGCCGGATATTTTCCACCTCCACATCAACCGCACCGCGCCGCGGCTCTACTCGGTGCATGGCCAGACACCGGCTTTACCCGCGGAGCCGGCACCCACGCTGAGCGGACCGGCCAAGCTGCTTGAATCGCCGGGATCAAATGGCCAAGAATGAAGCCGCGGCCCCCGGATGCGCATTGCGCCATCCTTGAATGACAGACAATGCCTCACAAGGACCCAATCATGTCTTCTGGCGTTACCACAACCGACACCCGCGTCACCTCCGCCATCCACCATTGGGCGCCTCGATTCGTTGCGCAGGGAGTCGTTCTTTCCGACTTCGAGGACGTCACGTCGTCGTTGAACTCCTGGGACGATTGGTGCGGGGCTTGGTCGGCGCGCGCCGTGGTGCATGAGAAGCTTGGCCGCGACGCCTTGTCGAACAAGCAATACATTACGGCCGCCGAACATCTGCAGCGCGCCGGGGTCTATTATCATTTTGGCAAGTTTCTGTTCGTGCAGGATCTAGCGCAAATGAAGACCGCGCATATGAAGGCGGTCGAGTGCCGCAATCTCGCGCTGCCCTACCTCAGGCCCAAGGGCGAACGCGTGGAGATGCCATACCAGGGCAAATGGCTCGCCGGCATTCTGCGCAAGCCAGAAGGCGTCGAAAAACCACCGGTGCTGGTGTTCGCCTGTGGGCTCGATTCGTGCAAGGAGGAGACCGAGACCTACGAAAATCCGTATCTGGCGCGCGGCATCGCTACGCTGGTGTTTGACGGTCCCGGTCAAGGCGAAGGCGAATATGACTTCGCCATCCGCGGCGATTACGAGGTCGCGGTGAAGGCGGTGATTGATTACATCGAGACTCGCAAGGACCTCGATGCCTCACGCATTGCGATGGCCGGTATCAGCCTTGGCGGTTACTACGCACCGCGCGCGGCGGCGTTCGAGAAGCGCATCAAGGCCTGCCTTGCGCTCGGCGGCCCGTATGACTGGGGCGAGAGTTTCGCTGGCGTGCCCGACCTCACCCGCGAAACCTTCCGGGTGCGGTCCAAAAAAGCGACGCTGGACGAGGCGCGCAAACATGCCACCACTCTCACGCTCAAGGGCGTGGCGCAGAACATCACCTGCCCGATCTACATCATGAACGGCAAGCTCGACCGCATCGTGCCGGCGTCGGAGACCGAGCGTCTGGCACGTGAAGTCAAAGGGCCGGTGACGCTGCACCTGATCGAAGGCGGCAATCACATTGCCAACAACCGCAGCTATGAATGGCGCCCGCGCGCCGCGGACTGGCTGGTCGAACAGTTGAAGGCGGTTTAGGCACGCGCAAAGCCCCGCGGATAGGCGTGCATCCGCTCGGGACCGTCACGCGTGATGAGCAGCAGTTCGCCGGTTTGCACGCCCGCCTTGCCATCGCGCGTCACCACGTTGGGTTGCACCACCACCAGCATGCCGGCCTCGAACGGCTCCTCTGGCACCGGCCCGCCCGGACGGCTCCTGGTGCCGAGGATCGGCGGGAAATAGCCGCCGCCATAGCCATGCAGGATGTCGTCGATGACTGTGAAACCGGCATCCTCGATCACGCCCGAAGCTTCGATCACCTGCGCCGGCGTCGCACCCGGCCGCAGAACCGCCACGATGGCGTCGAACGCCGCATCGGCCGCTGCATGTAGATCGCGATAGAGCGGCGTCGGGTCTTCGCCAACGCTGAAGCTGCGCAGCACCTGGCCGGGATGATCCCAGAATGTCGCGGTGATTTCGGCAAACACGACGTCACCCGCCGCGACGCGGCGCGACGAATGAAACTGCGACGGCGCCGCCACCTGGGGATTTCGCATGGATGTAGTACCGATGAAATGGATGCCGGTGGTGCCGCCAAGTCCGACATAACCGCGCTCGACAGCATCGGCGAGTTCGCGCTCACTCACGCCGGGCCGGATCGCTGCCTGCATGCCGGCCATGCCGCGGTCTGAGAGCCAGGCACCGATGCGGAACCAGTCGAGTTCCTCGGACGATTTGACACGGCGCAGCCGCACATAAGCACGATTGAGATTGCTGACCTTGCCGAAGCGCGCCGCCAACGCCGCATAAGCGTCGAAATTCATCGAACCGATTACCGCAACCCGGTTCTCGCGGGCGCCGCGCTTTTCGAGCGCTGCGATGGCGCGGCGGATCGAGGATTCGCCGCCCCATTCGACGGTCTCGGCCTGATCGGCAAGCTTGCGCGCGAGCGGCGCGTGGTTGACGTACTGCACGAACAGCGCGTCGGGCTTGCCCGGCGAGAACACCCCGACAGCCTCGGTCGTCACCGGCCATTGGGTGAGCCACTGCACCGCGGAGCCCGCGCGGTTGGCGCCATAGAACGCCAGATGATCGCAGCCGGCCGCGGCCAACGCAGCTTCCATCGCCGTCCGCCGCCGCGCTATCTCGGCGTCGCTGAATCGCGGGTATTCGGCGTCGAGCAGGCGCTGGAGATGGGGCGGAAGCGGCGGCAACGGCATGAGGCGCTCGTGCGAATGAAAATTCCCGGACGTCTACTGCCAGAACTGAAATAGCCTGAGCCCCGCAAACGCCGCGCGTGCATCGAGTCCGATAAGGCTGCACGCCGCGAAGACAAACTGCCAGAACCATGCGCTGAGTCCCGGCACAAAGAACAGTGCGGCCACGAGAATCAGGATCGCGACCGGCGCCACCCGCCTGCCGAACGCGCGCAGCGGCGCCGGCAAAAACGGCTCGATAATGCCCCAGCCATCGAGGCCCGGACATGGGATGAGATTGAAGATCAGTGCCGTCACCTGCAACAGCGCTAGGAACGCCAACGCCGCGTACAGGACCGGGGCGGTGCTAGCAAGTTGCGGCACTGCCGCAAACAGCGCCAGCAGCGCAGCGAGCACGACCGCCGTTCCGAGCGGCCCTCCGGCCGATACCAGTGCCCCATAAGCCCGCCGGCGCAGATACTGCGTGTTGATGTAGACGGCGCCGCCGGGCAGACCGATACCGCCCAACGCCATGATCACGAGCGGGAAGATGATGCTGTATTGCAGGTCCGTGTAGCGCAGCGGGTCAAGCGTTAAGTACCCCTTGTCGCGGACCGTCCGATCACCGCAATGATAGGCGGCAATCGCGTGCCCGAATTCGTGCAGGCAGAGAGAAATCACGAATCCGATGAACACGAATGGAAACACCAGCGCCCGCGCGTGGTCGGGCCGGTAGACCATCCAGACCGCGCAAGCCAGGAATACCGCGATCAATGCGAGGAATGTCGAACTGATCGGCCAGGCCTTCGACGGCCGCGCCGGTTCGGAGCGCTCCTGCTGCAAGTCCGACACGAGACGCCCCTGTGGCTGTTCAAGTCTGTCGGCGTTAACCGCTGTGATCCCCGCGTACCGCCTAGAGCGGCACCGCCACCGGCTGTCGGGTGGCCACCTGTTCTTGGACCAGCTTGTTGATGCTCAGCACATCGACCTTCCCGGAGCCGAGCATCGGCAGCTTGTCGAGCACCATGACCTCGGTTGGGATCATCAACTCCGAAGCGTGACGTTCGCGCGCGAATGCGATGAATTGCGAGCGCGTGGCGTCCTTCTGCTGCGTTACCAGGATCAGGCGCTCGCCCTTGCGCGGGTCGGGCGCCGCCACCACTGCCGACGGCGCATTCGGCCACAAATCGGCCGCCAAAAGTTCGACCGCCGCCAATGAGATCATCTCGCCGCCGACTTTGGCGAAACGTTTGGCGCGGCCTTTGATCGCAATGAAACCTTGCTCATCGATGGTGACGATATCGCCAGTATCGTGCCAGCCTCCGTGTGGCGGTTCGAGCATGCCGGGGCGCTCGACCTTGAGATAGCCAAGCATGACATTCGGCCCACGCACGAATAACCGGCCGCCTTCATCCACGCCCTCGACCTTTTCCAGCCGCGCCTCCATGCCCGGAAGGATGCGGCCGACGGTGCCGAACTTGTTGAACATCGGCGTATTGAGCGCGAGCGCGGGCGCGGTCTCGGTCACGCCGTAGCCTTCCAGAATGCGCAAGCCGAACTTCTCCATATAAATGCGGCGGGTCGATTCCTTCACCGGTTCGGCGCCAGCGAGAATGTAGCGCAGCGAGCGGAAGTCGTAGGGGTGCGCAACGCGCGCATAGCCGTTGAGGAACGTATCGGTCCCGAACATGATGGTGGCGTTCACGCCGTAGATCAATTCCGACACCGTGCGGTAATGCAGCGGCGACGGATAAAGATAGATCGGAACGCCCGACACCAAGGGCAACATGGCGCCCACCGTGAGCCCGAACGAGTGGAACACCGGCAATACGTTGAACACCTTATCCTGGCGGCCGAAATCGATGCGCGCCGCGGCCTGGGCGGCATTCGCCAGCATGTTGCGATGAGACAATACGACGCCCTTGGGCACGCCTTCGGAACCAGACGTGAACAGGATCGCCGCCCAATCGTCGGGCCGACGCGCGACCAGCGGTTTGTTTCGGTGCAACAATCCGCGAATCTTGTCCGCCAAGCCGACGGTCAAGCGGACGTCTTCCAGATAGACGATTGTCAATTTTGCGCTGAGCGTAGCGACAAGATTGTCAAGACGGCCTTTCTCGATGAATGCACGCGAGGTCACGATGGTCGAAACTTCCGCCGCCTCGCAGCCGGCAAGAATATTGGAGGCGCCGGCGGTGAAGTTGATCATTGCCGGCACGCGGCCGGCCGACATCAGAGCAAGGATGGTCACCACCGCGCCATTGGCGTTCGGCAGCATCACGCCAATAGCGCGCCCTTCCGTGGCGAGCGGCATCAGTTTGGTTCCGAGCACCGACGCGCCGATGAGGACCCGCTTGTAGGTCAAAGCGCCGCTCAACGGATCCTCGATCGCCACGCGCTTCTGCCCATGGCGCTCCGCCGCTTCGATCACTGCTTGAATAACCGTGCGATCGGTCGAGGTGGTGCGGAACACAAGGTCGGACATGATGCCGTATAGCGCCGCGCCAGCCGCCTGCCGGCGCTTGCGGCCCTTGAGCGCCGGATCGACCGTGAGCTTGACCGGTTCGAGCACGGTGACTTTGACCTTCGGGAACCATTTGCGACGCACTTGCGAGCGTGACAGCCGGCTGAATGGCGTCTGCTCAAGCCCCTCGATGCGCACCGGCACGACTTCGGCATCGGCCTTGTCGGCGATCATGGCGGCGCCGTCATAGACCTTCATCAGGCTGCCGGTGACGGTGATGCGCCCCTCTGGAAAGATGATCAATGCCTTGCCGGCTTTTACGGCATCGATCAAAGTGCGCACCGCCAAGGGCCGCATCGGATCGAGCGGTAGCGCGTCAGTGAGTTTGAGAAACGGCTTGACCCACCACATGCGCGCGATGCCGACATCGATGGCGAAAACCGGCTTGCGGCTGCGCAGCGACATCGCCAGCCCCGCGTCGAGGAAGCTGACATGGTTGAGCGCGATAATGACATTCGGGCCGGCCTTGTACAGATTCTCCAGTCCGTGCACTTCGATCCGAAACAGCGCGCGATAAATGATCGACAGCGCGTCGCTGAGCGCGCTCGCTGGCATGGTGCGGCCAATGGCGAAGGCAATGCCGATACTGGCAATCCCGAGCAGCATGAACAACATTGGCGTGGTCGCGCCGACGAACTGTAACAAGGCGACGGCGATCGTACTCAACGCCATCGCGGCGGCATTGAGCACATTGACCCCAGCCACCATTCGAGCACGACGATCGATGCCGGCCCAGGCCTGCACCGCGGCGAACACCGGTACGATGAACAGACCGCCCGCGATTGCGAGACCGGCCAGATCGATGGCGATGCGAATTCCGCGCAACGAGCCAAACACCGCAACAATGCCCTGCCCCTGCGCCGCCGGCACCAGCCCCCAAGTTGCGAATCCGAGATCGAACGAAAAGATGCCAAGCAGGGCGGCGCCGATCACGGTCGGCAGCAGGATGATCCGTCCGGCAGCGAGCCAAGCCGCTAAGCCCGAGCCAATCGCAATCGCGACCGAAAAGATCGCAAGGCACAGCGTCACCACTTCTTCGTTTCCGCCAAGCACGTTCTTGACCAACGGCGGCAACAAGGACAGTGCGATGGCGCCGACGACCCAGAACCAGCATGTCACAATAGCGCCCCACCAGATGCGCTGGTCCTCGCGCAGCTTCTTGAGGAGATCGAGCGTCGAGACCGCGATGTTGGAGCGTATGACGAGATTGGGCGCGGCTTCGCCGGTCGGCGGGATGAACAGGCTCGACATCCAACACAGCAGCGCGAACGCAATCATCAGCAATGCAAAGAAGGCAGGGTCGCCGCCATCGCGCGCCGCCAGCCCGCCAACGATGGTGCCAAGCAGAATCGCGATGAACGTCGCGCCTTCCACCAGCGCGTTGCCGGCTGGCAATTCCGATCGCTGCAGGTGATCCGGGAGAATCCCATATTTGATCGGGCCAAACAGCGCCGCGATCACGCCGAATAGAAACAACGCCGCAAAAAGCAGCGGCACCGAGTGCATGAAGAAGCCGAAAACCGCCAGCAGCGCGACGGCGATTTCAACAAGCTTCAGACGCTGCGCAACCCGGGCCTTGTCGAATCGATCGGCAATTTCGCCACCCAGCGCCGACAAGAAGAAGAAGGGTGCGATGAATACCGCCGCCGCCAAAGATATCAGCACCTCGGCGTCCGAGCCGCCGATCTTGAACAGCAGAAGGAAAACCAATGCGTTTTTGAGAAAATTATCGCTAAACGCGGCAAAGAATTGCGTCCAGAACAAGGGCGCAAAACGCCGCGTCATCATTAAGGAGAGCATGGTTCCGGCGCTCCAATCATGCGGGCGGTTAGGCCGACCCGCCAGTATGCTCTAAAAGACGATATTTTTGGCAAAAGAACAATCGGCCGTATCGACCGGCCGCCTACCCCCACAAAACGGGGCTATGCCCGCTTAATAATTGCCGATCCGCCATGCGCCGGGGTGCCGCACCTTGATCTCGGCTGCTTCCGCGACGGTGCGCGCGCCAACATGCAGCATTTCGGTCTTGATCTCATCCAAGAATAGATCGACCACATGCGGCGCCCCGGCTGCGCCTAGGGCACCCAGACCGTAGGCAAAGCAACGCCCGGTGAAACAGAACTTGGCGCCAAGCGCGAGCGCGCGCACCACATCGAGCCCGCCACGGATGCCGGAGTCGATCATGACCGGTACGCGGCTGCCAACCGCCGACACAATCGCCGGCAGCACATCGACCGACGCCGGCGCGCCATCAAAATGCCGACCACCGTGGTTCGACACCCAAATGCCGTCGGCGCCCATCGCCACGGCGCGCTCGGCGTCCTCCGGATGCAGAATTCCCTTGAGCACCATCGGCCGTTTCCACTTGTCGCGGATGCGCTTGAGTTCGTCCCAGGTATGGCTGCCCCCGGAGCGAAGCTGCATCACCTCCGCGGTCGCGTTCTGGGTTGCCTTCGCGGCATAGGGAACGAGATTGGCCGTGATCGGCATGCCATTGCGCAAGAGCTGCATGGTCCAGGCCGGCGAGGTCAACACCTGATACGTGGTCCAGGGATTGATCGGAAACGGCACCCGAGTGCCGTTGCGGATATCGCGCGGGCGCTTCGATTTGCCCGCCGAATCGACGGTCGGAACCAGGACATGGGCGCCAGCTTCGTCGGCGCGCCGCACTAGGTCGAAGGTGATGGCATGGTCGTTGTGTGGAAAGCGGTAAAGCTGGAACCAGAACACATCCGGCGCGATCGCGGCGATCTCCTCGATCGAAGCGTTGCCCGGCGTTGCCAGCACATAAGGGATGTTCTGCCGCTGAGCCTCAGCTGCGAACATCTTTTCCGCGCCGGGCCACATCAATCCGGCCGAACCCATCGGCGCGACACCGATCGGCGCCGCATATTTGCGGCCATACAATTCAGCCTCAGTACTGGCCTTGCCCTCGACGCAATAGCGCGGCAACAGCTCGATGGCCTGAAACGCATCGGTGTTGCGCTTGATGCAATATTCCTCGGTGGCGCCGCCATCGACGAAATCGAAGCCAAAACGCGGTACCCGGCGAATTGCTTTGCTGCGCAGGTCGTCAATGGTGGGGTAGCGCTGGCGCAATCGCGTGGTCGCCCCGTTTTTCGCCATTGAGATTGGACCCCGTTCGACCATCGTCTGCTGCTCACGGCGGTATAGAGGCGACACCCGCTCCGTCACCTTTACTTTGGCTGACCTAGCCTTGGCTAGTGCATCGACGGTATACACCGATACGCACCGGGCCGCAGCCGACCAATCGTGACTTTTGGGAGCCACGGGCGGAAGGTGGGCCGACGGTGGCCGGAAGGCCGGCGATGATCTGGGGTTGTCGGTGTGAGCGAATTGAACGAATTGACGAGTCTTGAGAACCTTTTCCAAATCAAGGACACCCGTGATCGTCATTTGTTCGGCCCGGGGCCGAAACGAATATTGTCGTTTGACGGCGGCGGTGTGCGCGGCGCGATCTCGGTCGCGTTCCTGGAACGGATCGAGACGATTTTCGCCGAGCACCAGCACAAGCTCCTGACCGAATACATCGCGCGGAAGGAGCGCGCCGGCATTGAGGACGCGTCGCTGGCGGCGGCACGCGCGAAGCGCGAAGCGCCATTCCGTCTGGCCGATTGGTTCGATCTGGTCGGCGGCACATCGACCGGATCGCTGATCGCGGGCGCGATCGCGCTGGGCTTCAACACCCGCGACATCCGGGAATTCTATCTTGAGCGCGCGCCGCACGTCTTCCAACGGCCGTTTTGGCGCATTCCGGGCCTGCAAGCGAAATTCGACTCCCGCGTACTGCAGCAGGAGATCGATAGTATCGTCGCCCAGCGCACGCTCGACAGCAAAGATCTTATTACCGGCCTGTCGGTGGTCGCCAAGCGCATCGATACCGGCAGCCCGTGGATCCTGACCAACAATCCGCGCTCGCCCTATTGGGAGACCAAGCCACCGACCAAGGACGATCCCGGTTATATCGGCAACCGGTACTTCAAGCTTGCAACGCTGGTACGCGCCAGCACCGCGGCGCCGCATTTTTTTGACCCGGAGATCGTGCAGATCATCGCCGATGAGGAGCATGGGCCGTATGCGGCGGGCCCCGAAAACCGAGACTGGCTCGCCCGCATGAATGACAAGCTCGGGCGCTTTCCGCGATTGACCGCATTGCTGACCCGGCTGCGCGCATTCCAGATCGCGCGCGCGAACGGCCCCAATCCGAGAACGCACGGATTGTTCGTCGACGGGGGCGTCACCCCATTCAACAATCCTTCCGTCGCGCTCCTGATGCAGGCGCTCGTCAAGCCCTATGGGCTGTGCTGGCGGCCCGGTCCGGACAATCTTACGTTTGTATCGATCGGCACGGGTTCATACCGCGCCAAGCTCTCGTTCACGGAGCTGGGTTTCGCCGGCCCGCTCAAACTGGCGCTGCATTCGCTGCTATCGATGATGGGCGACACCCAAACGCACGCATTGGCGCAGATGCAGTGGCTGGGCGAATGCCCCGATCCGTGGCCGATCAATTCGGAGATCGGCAGCCTTGCCGGCGAGTTGTCGCCAGAGCGCCGCTGGTTCCGCTTCATGCGTTACGACGTCCAACTCGAAAAGCCATGGATCGAGGCAAAGCTCGGCAAGGTGCTTTCCGAAGAGGTCGTTGCGTCGTATCGCAACATGGACGATCCCGCGATCATTGCCAAAATCTACGAGCTCGCAACCGAAGCCGCGCAGCAGCAGGTCAAGGTCGAGCACTTCTTCCCGAAGCGAGACAGCGGGACTTACGCCGGCTTGGCGTAAATCGACAGGTCGTGGATCGTTGCCTGCGATCCCGACAACGGATTGGCCGGATCCCACGAATAACGCAGCGTCTCAAAGCGCATTGAGCGGGCATCGACCATCACCAGCCGCCCGACCAATCCCTCGCCGAAGCCGACAATCTCGCGGATCACCTCGAGCGCCATCATGGCGCCAAGCATGCCGGCCATCGCACCGAGCACACCGGCCTCGGCACAGGCCGGCACGGTGCCGGGCGGCGGCGGCTCCGGGAACAGACAACGATAACTCGGATTGGGCGCACCATCGGCGCCGCGCTCATGCGCGCGGATGGTGGTCAATGTGCCGTCGAATGTACCCATGGCCGCGGTGACCAGCGGCTTCTTCGCCAGGAAGCAGGCGTCGGAAACCAGATAGCGCGTCGCGAAATTATCGGAGCCGTCGGCGACCAGGTCATAGCGACCGATCAGATCGAGGGCGTTGGCGGCAGTCAGCCGCACCGGATGCAACTCCACCGCAACATGCGGGTTCAATCGCCGGATGACCGCGGCGGCACTATCGACCTTCGCTACCCCGATGTCCGGCGTGCTGTGAATGACCTGACGCTGCAAATTGGAAAGCGACACCGCATCGTCGTCGACGATCCCGATGGTGCCGACGCCAGCGGCCGCCAGATACAGCAATGACGGCGCGCCGAGCCCGCCGGCACCAACCACAAGCACACGCGCGCGCTTGAGCGCGTTTTGGCCGGGACCACCGACCTCCTGCAGGACGATGTGGCGGGCGTAACGTTCGAGTTCCTCGGGCGCGAGCATGGCGGTCCTTATATATCACCCCCGCGACGGAATTGCCCGAACTGAGCGATACCGGACGCCGCCAGCGTTAACGCCGCTAGGTTGGGCGCCAATTCACCGACTCGGTCGCTGGATTGGCGCGGGCCGGAAGCGTTATCGCATCGTTCTCGTGCTGCGCGCCATTGTCTCACTTGTGCTTGAACTGCGCCGGCCGCTTCTCCACGAATGCCGCCATGCCTTCTTTCTGATCGTGCGTGGCAAACAGCGCATGGAACACACGCCGCTCAAACCGGATGCCTTCGGCGAGCGGCATCTCGAACGCGCGATTGACCGCTTCTTTTGCAGCCAGCGCCGCCGGCAACGGCATGGCGGCGACTGCCTCGGCCAGCTTCATCGCTTCTTCCATCAGGCTCGCGGCCGCAACCACGCGCGATACCAGTCCGGCGCGCTCGGCTTCGGCCGCGTCCATCATGCGCCCGGTCAGGATCAAGTCCATGGCCTTGGCCTTACCGACCGCGCGCGGTAGCCGCTGGGTGCCGCCGATGCCGGGGACGACACCGAGCTTAATCTCCGGCTGGCCGAATTTCGCGGTGTCCGCGGCGATCACGATGTCGCATTGCATCACCAACTCGCAACCACCGCCGAGCGCGAAGCCCGCGACCGCGGCAATCAACGGCTTGCGGACGCTTGCCGGAGCGTGCCAGTCAGCCGCAAAATCGCCCATGAAGGCGTCGACCGTTGATTTATCAGCCATCTCCTTTATGTCGGCACCGGCGGCGAACGCCTTGTCCGACCCGGTAATCAGGATGCAGCCGATACCAGCGTCGGCATCGTAAGCCGCGAGCGCGTGCGCCAGTTCGGTGTTCAGCGCGCTGTCGAGGGCGTTGAGCGCCTGCGGCCGGTTGAGCCGGATGACGCCAACACGCCCTTTGGTTTCGCCCAGAATGTTTTCGTAAGTCATATGAGCCTCGTTGCAGCGACAACGCGATCAACCCTCATACTCCGTCGTGGCCGGGTTTGTCCCGGGCATGACGGGCGTGATGGACTATCCTAGGATGCCGGCACCCAGGGAGGTAACAATGAAACTCAATCGCACTATAGTGCCTTCGATCTGCATCGCGTTGCTCGCCGCCGTATTTGGATTCGCAGCCATGACCACCAATGCGCAGGACAACCCGCCGCTCAATCTCGCGCGCGATGGTTTTTTCTATATTGGCGGCAAGACCACCAAGATCAAAGGCAAGACCCATATGGCGGGGCAGATGTATGTCGAGTACCGCATCCCGGCCAAACAGACCCAGCCCTATCCCATCATTTTCGTGCATGGCGGCACGCGCTCCGGCGCGAATTGGACCGGGACATCCGACGGACGCGAGGGCTGGGCGCAGTATTTCGCCCGCCGCGGTTTCGCGGTCTATGTCGTGGATCAGCCCGGCCGCGGCCGCTCGGCCTATGTCCCCGAGGTCTATGGCCCGCCGCGCTTCGCCGACGCTGAAAGTGCGCAGCAACGCTATCTACAGCAAGCGAAATACAACCTCTGGCCGCAGGCCAAGCTGCACAATCAATGGCCCGGCACCGGCGAAATAGAAGACCCCGCTTCGCATCAGATCATCGGCAGCTTCCTGCCGGAGGTCGCGTTCCCCGGCTCAGTGGCCTTCACGCACGAGGCCATGGTGCAACTCATCGACAAGATCGGCCCCTCGATCATGCTGGTGCATTCGCAAGGCGGACCGTTGGGCTGGCTGGCCGCGGAGGCGCGCCCCGACCTTGTGCGCGCGATCGTCGCGGTCGAGCCTAATGGACCGCCCGGGCGGACCGTGCGCTTTGTCGGCGCGCCCGATTGGTTCAAGGACGGCGGCGTAGAATTACCCTATGGCCTGACTCCGCTGCCGATCACCTTCTCGCCGCCCATTAAAGATCCGTCCGAGCTCAATTGGGTGCGCGAGGACAAACCGGATTCGCCCGACCTCGTCACCTGCTGGAAGCAGGCCGAGCCGGCGCGGCAATTGCCGAACCTGCAACGCATGCCGATTGCGCTGATCACCGCGGAGGCGTCGTATCACGCCGCCTACGACCACTGCATCGTGCGCTTCCTCAATCAGGCCGGCGTGCAGCCGAGTTGGATCAAGCTTGCCGAGCTCGGCATTCGCGGCAACAGCCACAACATGATGCAGGAGAAAAACAGCGATGATATTGCAGGCGTAATCGCCGAATGGTTAAGAAAAAACAATCTATAACAATTGGATACGCGGGCATTTGCATGGCAGAAGAAGAAAACTCCGGGTCGAACCGCACATCCGCAGACTTCTTCTCGACGCTGTATCGCGGCGCGGTGCTGGCAAAGGTTACGACCATCACCACTACAAGGACGAGATGCTGGAGGCGATGGAAAAGTGGGCCGCAAACGTAGAGCACATAAGTATGAGGTCATATCTTGACCCGCGCGCCTCCGGCAACCCGGCTCCTTATCTGCATCACGGCCGCCTTCAAGTTCGCATCCACGCGCTCGTCGAAGACTGCTTTGTTGCTAAACACAAAATATAGGTTGGCCTTGCCGTACTTTTTATTGTCGCCGACATCTGATCGAAATTGCTTCAGCTTAGCCATTGACTCCAAATCAATGGCATAGGGATTTACTTTTTCCTCGCAAAAGCCAAACGAGACGAAGGCTGGTTTGTGCGACGCGATGTGCTCCTCGACGGCTCGCCTATATTCATGTTCAGTTCCTTTCCCGAATCGCGTCGCCATCACTCCAAAGTAGATCTGATGATTGCCTTCCACCTGCTTATCAATCACGTCTTGCGCGCTGTCGCCTAGGCCGCCGGCCAGTTCGCGCCAATACAACAAGTTGAAATGCACATCCAATAGTCTGCCCACCTGTTTGCAACGCGCTTCGAAATGCCCTCGATACTTCTGGAGCACTTCCTCCTCGGTTGTCGAATAGAACACGTTAATTGTTTCCATGACCGGCGGCCTCTCGCAGGAGATAACTCACCACATGCACTACGTGATGCGGTCCAAATGTGCGAAAGCGCATATCGTAAACTAACGACTCGAATTGATCACTAAGGGCAGGACCAGGCTCTTCGTCGTTTACATACCGGTCAAAAGCTGCCTGAATTCGATCGACAAAGACCGCCGTCGACATCCCATTCGGCGTAGGGATTTGATCATGAACGACGTAGGCCACTAAAAGTCGCAGGGTGTAATAGAGGCAAATGCGCTCGTTGATATCGACGATTTCATCAGCGTCGTTGACAGCAGGACCACCTTGCAATGCGCTTGAGACCTTGGTGGCCGGATAGGCCATGGATACCGGTTTTATTTTCCTGATCCAAAATGCTGCATAGGCGACGTGTTTCGATGGATGCACCAAAGTTTGATGCACAGCATACAGACGGTCCATGTCGCGTTGGAGATGAACAATGACATCGTGGCAGGCGCCTAATGAAACCACGCCCACGCAGTCCATGTCCTCGGTCAGGATGGCGTGGAGACTGTAGCGCAGATCGTTCGCTTGCCGGACGGCGTCGGACTGGGACATGTTGAGAGGCTCCCCCCTCTACAACCAGAGGGAACCTCTCTTTATTAAGCGGTGGCTACTGCGTGTGCAACGGTAAGTGGTTAGCGGCTAGCCAGTACGCATCTATTTCTTGGCGACCTTGGCAGCTTGCGCGACGGCGCGGATCATCCGCGGCCCCACTTCCTTCTCAACACCGGTGTTTTTCGGCTCTTCTGCGCTCTTAGCCTTGAACTTCTTAGTCAAAACCTTGAGTTCCTGAGCGTTCAGCTCCTTTTTGGGAAGGCGTGACGCCGGCAGAACCGCTAGGGCGTCTTTGAGGGTCAGCGGCATGTTACTCTCCTGTAGTTAGTGAGTTGCCGCACGCGCGAAACTCAACATTGCTCTCCCAACGGGAGAGATACGAGTCCAAGGGTGTAAGTGATGCGCCCAAGTTCCCGCCCGAACGGGCAGTCGAAAGCGCTTTGGATTTTCGATTCGAACTGGCGCCGCTAACATATGGTAGCATCCGCGTCAATCAGCAAGCGCCCTGCGAATCGCGATTCGCACCTTCGGTATCCGATAAAGGCGCTAATTTCAAGTAAAGTTCAACTACTGAGAGCGTCCACTGCGGCCCTACCCACAAAATATAGAGCTGCAACGCACCTAAAGGCCTGCGTTTCATGTCGGTAACAACCGATCAAATCTGCTCATTGCGCCCCGGAATCCACGCTACCGATCGGCGCGATGTGGGGACGCAGGGGAGTCAGGCAATCGGCCGTCCGGATTAGATGGAGCACGCGCGGGGCCAACGAACCTATGGACTCATAGGTTGCATCCGCAATCACCTCAACCCTGGATTCGGAGAATCATGCATCTTGTGGTACTAGGAATCACCGTGCCCAACATCTTGGGCACGGGGAGCAGCCAGGGTCACGAGGAGGAGGAGGCGTGATCCTTCAACAGAAGGGAATTACAGATGTTGACGGTAAATTGGATGAAATGCGGCAATACCCCCAACTGGTGTCCATTCGACACGCTGAACCTGGCATCGATCACGGCCAAGTTGGGTGTCTACATCATCTGGCACGCTGGTAACCCCAGTCGCACGGTCAAGGTCGGACAAGGGATCATTGCCGACCGCTTGGCGGCCCACCGGCTTGATCCGACCATCACGCGGCATCGAGCGAACGGCTCCCTGTACGTCACATGGGCAGGACTACAGGCGTCGCAGCTTGACGGGGTCGAGTGCTATCTGGGGAACCAGCTGAGCCCACTAGTCGGAGACCGCTTTCCGGCCCGCGTTCCGATTCCGGTGAATCTGCCGTGGGCTGCGTAACGGCCATCCCGGCCGTTATTGCCTCCAAGGCATCGCGAAGCTGCATGTAGCGGTACCAAGACCACGGGGGCTCGTCTCCCGTGGCAAGCTTTGTACTTGCCCAATCAATAACGCGCTGGAGTTCATCGCGTGTCATGGCAGCATTCTCCGTGATCCGCGTTAACAACTGATTCACAGCGCCAAAGTTCCGGGCGGCTCGGAACAATGCTAGTAGTGTGTTCGAGTAATCAAATGGACCGGGAATTTTGAAACAAATGGAATCGCCCGAACACCATTGGCGCAAGTTAGCTGCGCCGCAGGCCGATTTTTGATTCTCTTGTTTCACCATTTCGACTATCCAGACAGACTCCTAGGCGGCGTTATTCGCCGAGGGCAACTGTCAAACGTTGGACGCGTGCTATGCGCAGCGGATTGCGGATACGCCGTTGATACGCGCAACGCGCCGGACGAATAAGCGCGACGAAACCGAACGCTGTCGATGCAAGGCGTATCCGCAGAAATTTTGTGACCGCTGCATGAGCGAAGAAGCGTGCCGGCTCTCGGTATGCTCGCTCTCCCCGTCTTGACGGGAAGAGGGCTTGAGGTGAGGGGGCAAGGCAGTCTTTGAGTTTCTGAGAACCCCCTCACCCGCTCGCTTCGCTCGATGCCTCTCCCCGCAAGCGGGAGAGGCATCGGCCGTGGCGTTACCTCCTTACCATCAAGTGCGCGGCCTGCATCACCTCTGACACGCCGGGCAGAAGAACGTCGACCGCCCGGTCTGCGCAATGCGGCGGACGATGCCTTTGCATCCCAGCGTCGGGCACGCCTGCCCTTCGCGATCGTAAACCCGGAAATTGTGCTGGAACATGCCGAGCGCGCCGTCGGTCAGACGGTGGTCGCGCAGTGACGAACCGCCGGCTTTGATCGCGTCGTGCAGCACCACGCGGATGCCGTCGACCAGCCGCGCCGCGTGATCGTTGGGCGCGCCGGTCCGCGTCGCAATGGTTGAAGCGCGACGGCGCGGCGACAATCCGGCGCGATGCAGCGCCTCGCAGACATAGATATTGCCAAGACCGGCAACCACGCGCTGGTCGAGCAGCGCCGATTTGAGCGGCGTCTTCTTACCATGACAGGCGCGCGCCAGCATGGCGGCGTCAAAGGCATTGCCGAGCGGCTCCGGGCCGAGCGCACGCAACAGCGGTTCATCGTAGAGTTTTTCCCGCGCGACCAGTTTCATGCAGCCAAAACGGCGCGGATCATTGAAGGTAATGGTCGCGCCATTCGACATATGGAACACGATATGGTCGTGCGCAGCGAGTTTCGCGCGCGCATGATAATAGTCGCCAGGGCTGTCCTGCTGCCCATTGAGCACGTGAAACGAGCCCGACATGCCGAGATGCATCAGTAACACCTCGCCGGAGGAAAGGTCGGCGAGCAGATATTTAGCCCGCCGCCCGAGCCCGATCACCGAATGGCCTTCGACGCGTTTGGCGAAATTCCTTGGCAGTGGCCAGCGCAGATCGCCGCGCCGGGCCTCGACTCGTGTGAAACGGGCGCCTTCCATGACCGGCGCAAGCCCGCGGCGGACCGTCTCCACTTCTGGTAATTCGGGCATCGTTAACGACCTCCGCGCGCACTGATAGCGTCGCTTGCGCCATCGCGCTATGGTCTGGCCGGCAACATGCCTCGGCAGAGAACGATTTTGGCAGAGCGCGGCGAGAATACCCATTTCGGCTTCCGGCAGGTGCCGCTTGGCGACAAGCAGGCTTTGGTGGACGACGTATTCCATTCGGTCGCCGGCCGCTACGACCTGATGAACGATCTGATGTCGGGCGGCCTGCACCGCGCCTGGAAAGACGTGTTGGTGACGGCGGTCAACCCGCCGCGAACCGGTGATCGGCCGTTCGCACTTCTCGACGTTGCCGGCGGCACCGGCGACATCGCCTTCCGGGTCGCGGAGGCCGGCAACCACGCCACGCGCGCTACCGTTGTCGATATCAACCATGCCATGCTTGAGGTCGGTCGTGTGCGCGCGCTTGAGCGCGGTCTCGATGACAATGTGCGCTTTGTCGAGGGCAATGCCGAGGCGCAACCGTTTTCCGACCGCATGTTCGACGCCGTGACCATCGCCTTCGGCATCCGCAATGTTCCGCGTATCGATCGCGCGCTTGCGGAGGCGCACCGCGTTCTCAAGCATGGCGGCCATTTCCTATGCCTGGAATTCTCGGCCGTCGACGTGCCCGGGCTCGACACGGTCTACGATGCCTATTCGTTCAACGTGATCCCGGCGCTGGGAAGCGCGGTGACCGGCGACGCGGAAGCCTATCGTTATCTGGTCGAATCGATCCGCCGTTTTCCCCGCCCCGCGCTATTCGCCGACATGCTGCGTGTCGCGGGCTTCGGTCGGGTGTCGTTTCAACGCCTGACCGCCGGCATCGTCGCGCTGCATTCAGGCTGGCGACTGTGATCCCGTGATCTCCGCGCTCGCCCATCTCCTCCGCCTCGGCCGCGCCGGCTTCATGTTCGCGCGCGAGGGCGTATTGGCGCTGATCGATCCCAAATCATTACCACCGCTGGCGCGCCTGGCGCTGTCGGTGGCGCGCCTGGTCGAGCGGCGCACCACAGATGCCGCCACGACGCGGCTCGCCGCAGCGCTGACGCGGCTCGGCCCGACCTATGTAAAGCTCGGGCAATTCCTGGCGACGCGTCCCGATGTCGTTGGCATGGCGCTCGCGCGCGATCTTGAGTCGCTACAGGACAAAATGGCGCCATTCCCGCAGGCCGAGGCCGAGCAAGCGATCGAAGAAGCGCTCGGCAATTCGCTGTCCGCGCTGTTCACCTCGTTCGGACCCGCGGTCGCGGCCGCTTCGATCGCGCAGGTCCATCATGCCGAGGTCGTATCGCCTGACGGACCAAAGCCGGTTGCGGTGAAGGTGCTGCGGCCCGGCATCGCTCGGCGCTTTGCCGTCGATCTCGAAGCCTTCACATTCGCCGCACGCAATGCGGAGCGCTTTTCGGCCGAGGCCCGACGGCTGCGCCTGATCGACGTGGCCGACAACCTGCGCCGAACCTGTATCATGGAGATGGATCTCCGGCTGGAAGCGGCGGCGCTCTCCGAAATGGCCGAGAACACCCGCAACGACCCCGACTTTGGCGTGCCCGCCGTGGACTGGGACCGCACCGCCCACACCGTGCTCACGCTCGATTGGATAGACGGCATTCCGCTGTCGGATCGCGCGCGGCTCGACGCCGCCGGGCTTGACCTTAAGCAACTGGCGCGAACGGTGATCCAGACATTCTTGCGCCATGCCCTGCGCGACGGCTTCTTCCACGCCGACATGCATCCCGGAAATTTGTTTGTCGACAAAAATGGCCGGCTGGTTGCAGTCGACTTCGGGATTATGGGCCGGCTTGGGTTGAAGGAGCGGCGGTTCCTGGCGGAAATCCTTTACGGCTTCATCACCCGCGACTATCGCCGCACCGCGGAAGTGCATTTCGAAGCCGGCTATGTGCCGCGGCACCATTCGGTCGAGAGCTTTGCCCAGGCGATCCGTGCGATCGGCGAGCCCATCCACAACCGTCCAGCCGACGAAATCTCGATGGCGAAGCTGTTGATGCTGCTGTTCGAGGTCACCGGCCTGTTCGACATGCGCACGCGGCCGGAACTGATCCTCTTGCAAAAAACCATGGTGGTGGTCGAGGGCGTGGCGCGCGGGCTCGATCCGCAACTCGACATGTGGACGGTGGCGGAGCCAGTCGTGCGCGAGTGGATCGAACGCCATTTCGGCGCTGCTGGCGCGCTTGAGGGCGCAACCGACGGCGTCCGCGAGGTTGGAAAATTCTTCGGTGAGGTGCCGGCGCTGCTGTCGCGCGGCGCATCGCTGGTCGAACATATCGACACCATCACCCGCGACGGGTTGGTGCTGGCGCCCGAAACCGTCGCGGCGATCGGGCGCGCGGAAGCGCAGCGCAACCGTTGGACCGCCACCGCTCTATGGGTCATCGCGCTGCTGCTGACCATTCTCGTGCTGAGCCGCTGGTAGGCGTCAGTTTTCCCCTGGGCTCCAACATTTCCCTTGCATTTGTACTCGTTTTGTTCTGTTCTATCGCCGTTTCGGGCGCGTCCCGTTTTTGTTGTCGGTCGGGACAAAGAGGGACCCGGTGAGCAACATCGTTCCGTTACAGAGTTTTCCGGAGGCAGAGCTCATGGCCTGCCTGCAGGCGCGGCAATGGTGGAACGCCTGCAATGGCGTTGAGCCGGACGAACTCGTCCTCTGCACTACTGCGCCGTTGGCCACGCCATCGACTGCGGTCGTCCGATCGAGCCCGGTGGAGCCGCGGGCGCTGGCCCGGCACGCGCCCACAATTCAGGTTGCGCCTGCCTTCGAGGCCAAGCCGATACAGTCATTCGCCCGGCGCAGTGCCGGCCGCACCGTCCTGGCTTTGGTGCTGGCGTTTGCCGCAATCGGGCTTGCGGTCGTTGGCCTGACCGTCAACACCCGGTTCGCCGCCTCGTTCGGCCAGACCGCCGAAGCGGCGCTGCTGCTGGCGGCGATCGGACTGACCATCGACCTGCTCGCCGTTGTGCTGCCGAGCGCTGCCGGCCAGCTCTGGCGTGACCGCAACGTCTTGTCGGCGTCGGCCGCCTGGGCGATCTGGGTGGTCGCGCTCGGCATGACGCTCCTGGCGGCGATCGGATTTGCCGCGACCAATATCGGCGATGGCGTTGCCGGGCGCAGCAGGCTGGTGGCCGAAGCGGGCGCGCTTGCCGCCGACGCCACCCGTCTGCGGACCGAGCGCGCCGGTCTAACCGAGGATCGCGCGGTCGCAACCATCGAAGCTGAGATCCAGCGCGCGCAGCCGGCCGCCGCGGCGGTCTGGAAGCAGACCGCGGGTTGCAGCGACGTGACGCTCGCAGCGTCCGGCGCAGCCTGCGCCGAGGTCCTTAAGCTGCGCCGCGCGCTTGGCGTCGCCCAACGACGCGACGCGCTCGACGCCGAGCTGCGCGCCGTCGAGGCGCGGCTCGCGCCGCTGCCCGCAATCACCACGAGCGACCCGCAAGCCGCCATGGCCGCCGACCTCGTCGGTTGGATCAGCGGCGGTCATATCAGTCTCACGCCGGAAGATATTCATCGCATGCGCGTGACCGGGCTGACCATTATTCCGGCGCTCGCCGGCATTATTTTCATGTTCGCCACGACGCTTTTGCGAACGGCGCGGCGCTAGACCATGATCCATTCCGAAGATCGGTTCCCACTTTTTGGGATCATTCTCTGATTACCGATAGAATTCCACCATGGCCTGCCGGAACCAGATGCTGCCATTCGGGGCGGAGAGCGGTCCATTGGCCGCAAATACCGCAATCTGAAACTTATCGCCGGCTTTCACCTGCGTGCCCAGCACCACACGGTTTGGCATATTGAGGCCCTGAATGGTCGCCGGACTCGGATAGCCGCTGCGCCGTGGCATTTCGCCGTTGACCCAGACCTCGCCGTAGTCGTCGACCAATACATTGAACACCGCCAGTGACGGCTTGCTGAGATCGAAATCTCCGATCCGCGCAGGCACCGTGAGCAGAGCGCGGAACCACATGAAAGCGGAAAGACCCGCGCTCCGCCGCGCACCAAGGTCCTTAGCTTCGACGGCATCCCATTTGGAATCGTCGAAATCGGTCGTCGTCGCACGCGGTTCAATTTGATAGGTGGTCTTATAACGCTCCTTATTGATCGCGGCCGGCACTTCGACGAATCTGACATCGGTGACGCGCCACTTTGCACCGAACGCGGCCGAGCCGTCATTAGTCATGAGATTGACCACATGCGACGGCGGCAATGACGGCGGCATGACCGGCACAGGCGCCGGCGCGGGTTGCGCATTCGCCGTTATCACGGTCGCCAGCGATCCGGCCAAGGCGACGGCAGCCGTAACCAACCAAACCGTTGACCTGCGCATGGGCTTCCTCCCGGTCTTATTGTCGCCGCGTGCCGCATCACAACCGATGCGCCGCTGCGTGACGCCGAGCGGACGCCGCCGCCAAAGCGTTGTCAAGACGTCAACCTGAGCCGGCGGCGGCTATTGCGCTGTGATCCCAAGCTTTGGCAGCAACGCCGGCCATTTTTTGAATTCAATGGCGAGCATTGCCTGAAGTTCCGCCGCACGGCGCGGGCCCGCAATGCCGGTCGTTGCGAGCTGCTTGACCACTTCAGGCGAGCGCAGCACCGCCAGCACCTGCGCCTCGATTGTCTTGCGCACATCGGCATCGAGCCCCGCGGGGGCAAGCAGCGCGTACCATTGCGGCATCACAAGATCCGGAAAGCCAAGCTCAACCGTGGTAGGCAGGTTCGGCAATTGATCGGACCGCTCCGCGTCGAAGGTCGCAAGCGCGCGCGCCGTATCGTTTTGCACATAGGGCAGCACACCCGCCACTGACGTCGTTATGGCGTCGATGTGCCCGCCAACAATGTCGTTGAGCGCCGGCCCGATCCCGCGATAGGGCACATGCGTCAGGTTGATTCCGGCGGCGTGGTTAAGCATCGCACCCGAAATATGCGGGCTGGTGCCAATGCCAGGCGACCCATAAGTCAGCTTGGTGCCCTTGTTAGACAATCCGATCAGCTCGGCGAGCGTGTTTACGCCGAGCGACGCACGCACGATCAGCGCGCTCTTGACCGATCCGACCAAGGCGACCGGTTCGAATGCCTTGGTCACGTCATAGGGCGTGGCCTGCAGCCACGGGCTGATGACAATATTGCCGGACGGGCTGAACAAGAATGTACGGCCATCCGGCGCCGCCTTTGCCACCACGCTCATGCCAACGATGCCGCCGGCGCCGCCGATGTTCTCGACCACGATCGCATCGTTGGTGCGGATCTTGCCGAGACCGCTAGCGAGAATGCGTGCCAAGGGATCGAGCGCACCGCCCGGTGCATAAGGAATGACAATACGGATCGTATCGGCGCACGCAGGAGTCGTCGCGAGACCCAGCGCAACGACCAATGCGGGTATCGATCGCATCAGCGCTTGAACCAATAGTCGGGATTTTGCTTGAAGATCTTCTTCGGAATAGCGCCGTAGACCAACTGCACGGCGTCAACCACCTCGGCGATGCGGAAATCGACCGCAATGCTGGCGAGCGCATAGGCATCCGCCGCCGACAGCCCTCTGGTCTCCTGCAGATAGCGAACGGTCTCCTGACTCGCGTTCTTCATCGCGACATCGAGATCGAGATCCATCCCCATCGTATAATAAAAATCGGCGTCCTCGGCGCGCGGCCAGAACATCGATTTGCCGGCGCCCTTATGAACGACGAATTGGAAGGTTCCCGTGAGTGAGGCCTCGATCGCGGTTCCATTGATCTCGCCGTCACCCTGTGCGGCGTGCGAGTCACCGGTGAAGAACTGCGCGCCTGCGTGAAATACCGGCAAATAGAGCGTCGCGCCGACCGTGAGCTTGTTGAAGTCCATATTGCCGCCCCAGCGCCACGGCGGTCGCGACGAGATCATCCAGGATTCCTTTGAAGGTGCGACAGCCATGATACCCATGAACGGCTGCAACGGAATCTCGATGTCGGCCGAGAACAGCGCGACATTGCGTTTGAGGTCGAACTTGATCACCTTGCGCGCCGGAGCGTTCAACAGGTCGGGCAATACGCCGACGCCACGGCCGGAACTATTCACCCCATATGGCACGCGGTATTCGAGCGCGATAACCCGGATCTCGAGCATGTCGCCGGGCTCGGCTTCTTCGATATAGACCGGCCCGGTCAGGATATGGGCGCTGCCACCGCGTGGGCGGTTGACCTTGGCGCGGATGTCGAGCGCGTCCTGAAGGACCTGCTCGCGCGGAATGCCAGCCTTGCCGAAGAACTCAATCGGATCTTCCGGCAGGTTGATCCCGCCATGCGAGACCGTCTCGATCCGCGCCGTCTGGCCCGACTTGATGCGCAGCGCCGGCGGAATATCGGCAGCGAAATATCCCCAGACTACGGTATCCGGTGTCGACCGCAACGTGACCTCAGGCGCGGTCTTAAGCGGTACGGTCTGTGTGAGGGCTGTTCCGGCAAATCCAGCAATGAGACCGGCGCAGATCCAGCGCAACAACGTCATGGCGACACCCTCCCTCTGAATATGCCCCATGATGGCATGGGCCAATGGCTGACAGCCAGGACCAGCACCAATGATTTCGTTGATTGCATTGCAATCATCGGATAAGCTACCGTACCGGTAATGGAGCGACCGATGGCCAGCCTGACCGTTCGCGGCCTGTCCGAAGACCTGAAGCACCAGCTGCGCTTGCGCGCCGCCGGCAATGGCCGCTCGGTCGAGGAGGAAATCCGAAATATCCTCAAGGGCGCGGCGGCAGGAGGCGAAGGCCGCGCGGACTTGCCGCTGCAACGCCGATCCACCCCGACAGCTGGACGGCCGCTGCCAGACCGGGACCCGCTCGATCGCGCATCCGCCACCGCTGCGCGCGTGCTGCTGGTCATTGGCGGCGGCATCGCCGCCTATAAATCACTCGATCTCATTCGCCGATTGCAGGACGGTAACGTCACCGTGCGGTGCATCCTGACCAAAGCAGCACAGGAATTCGTTACGCCATTGGCCGCCGGCGCGCTGGCCCATGGCCAAGTCTTCACCGATCTGTTCGACCCAAAATCCGAATTCGACATCGGCCACATCCGGCTCGCGCGCGAGACCGACCTCATCGTGGTTGCCCCGGCGACGGCCGATCTGATGGCAAAGATGGCGGGGGGTCATGCCGATGATCTCGCGAGCGCGGTTCTGCTCGCCACCGACAAACCGATCCTGATCGCGCCGGCGATGAACCCAATGATGTGGTCGCGTCGCGCAACGCAACGCAATCTCGCCCGATTGATTGACGATGGCGTCGCGCTTGTCGGCCCCAACGCCGGCGAAATGGCGGAACGCGGCGAAGCTGGCATCGGCCGCATGGCTGAGCCGATCGAGATTGCCAGCGCGGCGGTGAGCCTTCTCAACAACACCGCCGGCAAGGGGCTGCTCGCGGGCAAGCGCATTGTTGTGACATCGGGCCCGACGCACGAACCGATCGATCCGGTGCGCTACATCGCCAATCGCTCATCCGGAAAGCAGGGCCACGCTATCGCCGCCGCGGCGGCGGCGGCCGGCGCAAATGTGGTCTTGGTGTCGGGTCCGGTCAACATCCCTGACCCGATCGGGGTCATGACAGTCAAAGTTGAATCGGCCCGACAAATGCTCGAAGCGGTCGAGAACGCAATGCCCGCCGACTGCGCGGTGTTCGCAGCCGCCGTTGCAGACTGGCGTGTTGCCGGAGCCAGCGATGAGAAAATCAAAAAAACCAAAAGCGGCGCGCCGGCATTGTCGCTGGTCGAGAACCCCGATGTCTTAGCGACCATTGCGCAACGCAAATCCGGACGGCCGCAACTCGTGATCGGCTTTGCTGCGGAAACCGAAAACCTCATCCCCAACGCCCAGGACAAACTCAAGCGCAAGGCCTGCGATTGGGTGGTCGCCAACGATGTGTCGCCCGAAGGCGGCGTCATGGGCGGCGACATCAACAAAGTGCATCTGGTTACTGCGGTTGGCGTAGAGGCGTGGCCGCCGCAATCGAAAGACAAAGTTGCGCGGGCGCTGGTTGCACGGATCGCTGCGGCGCTTGCAGGAGAAGCCCAATGAACACGATCGCGATCCAGCTGCAGCGACTGCCGCACGGCGATGGACTGCCGATCCCGCAATATCAAAGCGCACACGCTTCCGGCCTCGACCTCACCGCCGCAGTCGCCGCCGACGCGTCGGTTGTGATCGCACCCGGCGAGCGAGCCCTCATCCCAACCGGTATTGCAATCGCGTTGCCAGTAGGCTTCGAAGCGCAAGTACGCCCGCGATCCGGACTCGCGTTAAACCATGGCGTTACGGTGCTGAATGCACCAGGGACCATTGATGCTGATTATCGCGGAGAAATAAAAGTTATACTTGTGAATCTGGGCCGCGATCTATTCACCGTCGAGCGGGGCGCGCGCATTGCGCAGTTGGTAATCTGTGCTATGGTGCAAACAGAGCTTTGCATTGTTGCAAAGCTTGACGAAACTACACGTGGAGCACGGGGATTTGGTTCTACCGGTATCGCTTCGGGCAGCGATCGCGATCAATAGCTGCCCCCAGCGCTGGCGCTAGCAATCCAGTCCGCGCGCTCGTTCAGTCCAGCGGTCCCCCAACCTTTTGTCCACCGATGCATTTATTGCCTCCCAAGGGCGTCCTTGCCATTGCCGCAGTTCTTGACATCGCGATCAATGCGCGGGGCCGGCCAGTTGCTGCCAAATCGCTTGCGGACCGGCACCAGCTTCCGCCCCGCCACCTCGAACCGGTGCTGCAAGCATTGGTCCGCGCTGGGATCCTGCGCGGCTTACGCGGGCCACGCGGCGGGTATGAGCTGGCGCGAAAAGAAAGCGACATCAACGCCAATGAAATCCTGCACGCGGCCGGGACGGTCGATGACGGCGACGACCAGATGCACGCCAAGTCGCAACTGCTGTGCAGCGTTGTCGTCCCCGCTTTGACGCGCGCCGAGGATGCCATAAGCAAGGCGCTAGCGTGCATCACGATTGCAGATCTCATGCGATCCGCGGAGGGCGCGCAGATATCCGCCGCGTGCTGACGGTCCTAATCTTTCATCCAAATTGTCGTCTGTCGCGCAATTCATCCCACCAGGGACAGACGCCGGCCATCCGGTGATAGTTGCCGTCCATCACCTGTACCGGACGGCGCAGGCCTTTGGCGGCGTTATCGAGCCTGAGTTTGCGCGCGGCTTCCTGCTGTTCCGCCGGCAGCCAGGCGCGATCGTGGCCCCACATGCTCGGACCCTCCTTGCGCTCATAGGCTTGCCAGCTATTCGGATCGATCGAACGTGCGCCCCAGCCATACTCGACCATGAAGCCGGACGGCGTGAACGTATAGAACGACGTAATGAAATCCGAAGTGTGCCGACCCATGGTGGTGGCAACCCGACCGTCGCGCTGCGCGATATCGTAGCCTTGCCCCATGTCATCAAACGAGAAGACTTCCATCATGATGTGATGCACGGCGTTCTTGCCGGTGCGGATCATGGCGAGGCTATGGTGGCGCGGATTGACGTGCAGAAAGAACGCCTCAAACGGATGCGAGTAGTAATCGGTGAGCCGGAAGCCGAGCAGATCCCGGTAGAACGGCAAGAGCTGTTGGATGGTCTCGGAGTTCTCAACATTGAGCACGACATGCCCGAGACCGAGTGGCCCGGTGCGAAAACCGGACATCGATCGGCCCGGCGCGAACGGCTCGGACGCGATCTCCGCGCCGTGAAAAACTTCGATCCGATTGCCGAGCGGATCGCTCAAGACGATCAAATCGCGCACCCGCCGCTCATCGGCAAGCGCGCACAACCCCCGCGTAACCTTCACGCCGTTGCTTTCAAGCTTCGCCGCCAGTGCTTCGAGCGCGGCCGCATCCGCGGTCTCCCAGCCGAACACCGAGATACCCTCCCCGCCATCGGCATCGACAATGATCCGTTGCTTGCGGTCGTCCATGCGGAACGCCAGCGAGGTCCGCGACCGGTCGATGCGCTGCAAGCCGAGCAGGCCCGGGCCAAACGATCCCCAGTCGCTTAAGTCTTTGGTGCGCGCGACGACATAGCCCAGCGCGGATACGGAGCCGGATACCGACATTGCAGTTCCTCGATGATGCTGGGCTGCATATAAGGCCTCGGGGCGCGCATGCCTAGCCGACCTTTGGCGGCGCCCCGTTGTTCGATCCGAAAAAGCAGAAGCCGGCCGGACGATAGGGCGATCCCGGAATTTCGTCCGCGCCGGCGAAACGCACCAGCGATACCAGTTGCTGCGCCGCCGCGGCCGGTGAGAGGCCCTTCTCTAGAATCAGGTCGTAATAGACGAATTCAGTGATCGCGCTCTGCGCCCAATCGACACTGGTTTTGTATCCAGAGACAGGAAACGGCGCCGCGCTGAGCGCGCGCTCACTGTCTTGCGCAACCAGGCAGGAGGAGAAATGTAACAGCTGCAAGCCGTCAGCGTAACGCAGACTATCGAAGATAAGGCCGGGCGCAATGATCTGGCCATTGACGGTGAGGCCGTTGGTTTCGCCGTGGCCTGCCAATACCAGCACCGCCGGCTCCGGCAGATACAGAAGCTGGCGGCACCACCGCAACAGGCTCGCCTCGTCATGATAGTAACGATGCCGAATCTGTACACGCGGCACGCGCGCAAAAAACTCCTTCAGCATGTGGCCGAACGCGAATTCGTTGTCGTCAAGCGCGCGCTGCCAATAGGCCTCAAGCACAACCAGCCAGATCAATCCAGGTCGCGATACAATGCGCTGGCCGCCAAGCGCCCGCAACGGCTGGCCTTGCTCCAGCCATTCGCCGTTGAGCGTGTAGCCTGACGCGTCGAGTTCCAAAACGCCGCGACCGCTATAACTGCCGGCGACCAGCGTGAACGTCAGCCGCCGGCCTTCAAACCGGCCCTCCAGGCGCGCCATCGCATCGGATTCCGCAAAACCAACGACCCGGTCGGCGGTCTCGTGCACAAATCGCAGGCGCCCGAGATGGGTATCCCAAAGGCCGTCGCAATCGCGCCAGCCTTGCCAAGGAAAGGCACGCAGGCCGCCGGCCGCTTGATATTCGCCGGTGAAGCAGCCGTGGCGACGAAGCTTGAACCGGCCGGTGCCGGTCTCGTGTGGCTCGGTGTAGCGGAAGGTAAACTCATCGGCCGTAACCGTCCCCTCAACGGGGTGGCTGGTCCCGTCCGGCCCATAGGTGCCGCGCACGCGGTTCCCGTCTTGCGCCAGGATCATGGACCCAAACGAGGTGGACCATCGGCCGGAAAAGTTCATGATACACCCCATACCATGCCGATCGCCACCCCGCGATCATGTCATCCCGAATAGGCGGCCGACCGCGAGGGTGATATTGATAGCCGCGATTGTGAGGACACCATGAAACGCCTGCTCGCCGCTTGCCTGATCGTTGCCGCCACCGCGTCCGCCGCCGGCGCACAGGGCTTTCCCAACCAGACGATCAAGATCATCGTTCCGTTCACGCCGGGCGGCTCCAATGACATCGTCGCACGCGAAATCGCCGCGGGGCTGCAGGCCCGCCTCAAGCAAACCGCCGTGGTCGAGAACCGTCCCGGCGGCGGCGGCACTGTCGCCTATCAAATGGTGGCGAAGGCGCCACCGGACGGGCACACCATGCTGATCACGCCGGCGTCCTTCACCATGGGACCGCACCTTTCGAAAAAGCAGCTCTACGATCCGGTGAAGGAATTCGCGGCAATCAATCTGGTCGCCGATGTCCCGTTTGTGATGGTGGTGCCGGCAAGCCTGCCGGTAAGCTCGGTGCAAGAATTCGTCGCCCTCGCGAAGAAAAATCCCGGTACACTCACTTACGGCTCGGTCGGGCAAGGAACGCCGCAGCATCTCGGTGGCGAATTGTTCAAGATGGCGGCCGGCGTCGATCTCATTCACGTGCCATTCCGCGGCGCGACGGCGGTATTACCCGATCTCCTGGCCGGCCGCATCGACATGTTCATTGGCGCGATCAATTCGATCCTGGACCTGATCAACGACGGCAAGCTCAAGGCGCTCGCAACCTCCAGCACCAAGCGCATTGCTTCGCTGCCCAAGGTGCCAACCATGGCCGAGATTGGCCTGCCCGATGTCGAGGTCGGCTCCGGCGTTGGGCTGGTGGCGCCCGCCGGCACGCCGCCCAATATCATTGCGACCCTGCATCGCGAGATCACCGCGATCATCTCCGACAAGGGATTCCACGAGCGCATGGCCAAGATCGGCGTCGATGTGGTTGGCACTACGCCCGAGGCCTACGCCAAGTTCCTGCGCGAAGACTACGACAAGTGGGCCAAGGTGGTGGCGGCGGCGAAGATCGAGCCGCAGTGAGCGGATACGGCCGCCCGCTACCCATTCCCCCGCGCCTGCTTCTCGATCTGCGCCTTGAGCCGCGGATAGACCTTATAGGCATTGCCCTCGAACACCTTCTGCTTATCGGCCGGCGAAAGATTCGGCGTATTGTCGACATAGCGCTTGGTGTCGTCGAAATATTGCCCGGTCTTGGGGTCGATCCCCTTCACCGCGCCGACCATCTCCGACGCAAACAAAATATTGTCAGCCGGCACCACCTTGGTGAGCAGGTCGATGCCGGGCTGGTGGTAGACGCAGGTGTCGAAATAGATGTTGTTGCCCATGATCTCAGTGAGCTCGGGCCGCTTGTTGTCGAGCGCGATGCCGCGGAACCGGCCCCAATGATAGGGCACCGCACCGCCGCCATGCGGGATGATCAGCTTGAGCTTGGGAAAATCCTTGAACACATCGGACAAAATGAGCTGCATCACCGCCATGGTATCGGCATTGAGATAATATGAACCGGTGGTGTGCTGCGCCGGGTTGCAGCAGCCCGACACATGGATCATTGCCGGCACGTCGAGTTCGATCATCTTTTCGTAGAACGGATACCAGTATTTGTCGGTGAGCGGCGGGGCGTTGAAATAGCCGCCGGACGGGTCGGGATTGAGATTGCAACCGACCATGCCGAGTTCCTTCACGCAGCGCTCGAGTTCCTTGATCGAGGAGGTCGGCGCTTCGCCTTGGGTCTGTGGCAATTGACAGACCCCGATGAAGTTCTTCGGGAACAGGGTGCAGACCCGGTGAATGAGGTCGTTGCAGATTTCGGTCCATTCCTTGGATACCGTGAAGTCGCCGATGTGGTGGCCCATGCCGGAAGCGCGCGGCGAGAAGATCGTCAGGTCGGTGCCACGCTCGCGCTGGAGCTTGAGCTGCGCGCCCTCGATCGACGCCCGGATCTCGTCGTCGGACATTTTCAGCCCGGCCCGCGGCGGCAGCGGGTCCTTGTTCTTGACGGCTTCGGTCTGGTCCTTACGGAAACGGTGGAGGTCCTTGGGCTCGGTGGTGTAGTGGCCGTGGCAATCGATGATCATGACGCTCTGCTCGGTTCTCGGTCGGCGGGCCGCGTGAATCTGCGGTGGTGACGGCGAATTTCGGGTCGTCTATAGAAGCGCAACGACCACGCGTGAAGGGGGTTACTATGGCTGATCTGCCGCGTCTGAACAATGTCGTCCGCGCTTTGGAAGGGGGGCAGCACGCCTTTACCTGCTTCACGCCCGCCGAGATCGATGCCGCGCTCGCAATGAGCACATCGAAGTTCGACGGCTGCGTCTACGAGATGGAGCACAATTTCTGGGAAGGCCGGGCATTGCGCGATTGTCTGCAATACATGCTCAACCGAGCGCAAATCGCCAAGGCCGCCTCGGTGGTGCCGCCGGTCGCGCCAATGGTGCGTATCCCGGTCAACGGCGTCGAGAAGGGCCAGTGGCACGCCAAACAGGCGCTCGACCTCGGCTGCTACGGCGTGGTCTGGCCGCATATTTCGACCGTCGACGAGGCCTATAACGCGGTTGCCGCCTGCCGCTATCCGCGGCTGAAGAATGCACCGCTCTATGAACCCGCCGGTATTCGTGGCGACGGCCCGACCACCGCGGCCCGCTATTGGGGCCTCAGCCAGCAGGATTACTATGCCAAGGCCGACGTCTGGCCGCTGGCCAAGCATGGCGAGATCTTCGTCATCCTGCAGATCGAGGACACGCGTGGCGTTGAGAACCTCGACGACATACTCAAGAACGTTCCCGGTATCGGCGCGATTCTGATCGGCGAAGGCGACCTGTCGCAGGAGCTCGGCTATCCGCGCCAATACGAGCATAAGGAAGTGCTGGCCTGGATGAAGCGCGTGGTCGACACTTGCAAAAAGCACAATGTTGTGGTCGGCCACCCGCATGTCGAAGCCGGCAATTGCGAACGCATCATTTCGGAAGGCTACCGTTTCCTGATGTGCGCGCCGGTGCGCAGCTTCAATCACCTCGACAAGGCGATGGCGGCGGCGGGACGGAAGTAAGCGAATAGTGAGTAGCGAATAGCGAATAGTCAGGGGGCCGTCGCGCGTCTTTCACTACTCGCCATTCGCTATTCGCCTCTCTACTGCACCTTGATGCCGGTCAGCGCCACGGCTTCGCTCCAGCGTGGCGCTTCCTCGGCGATGATCTTGGCAAACTCCGCGGGCGTGGTCGCGTGAGGCTCGATGCCGAGCTTGTCGAGGCTTGCGCGCATCTCGCCCGACCGGAGACCTTCGTTGATCACCGCATTGAGCCGCGCCACGATTGGTGCCGGTACGCCGGCGGGCGCTACGATTGCAAACAGCGTGTCATAGGGCGCGTCGAGCAAACCGGCTTCCATTAAGGTCGGCACATCCTTCATGTCGTCCCAGCGCCGCGCAGCGCTGACGCCAAGCGCGCGCACCTTGCCGCTTTCGATGTGCTGGCGCAGCACCGACTTGCCATTGACGGTGGCGTGGATCTGCCCGCCGACCAGGTCGGCGATCATCGGACCGCCGCCGCGATAGGGCACATGCACGATGTCGACGCCGGCCTTGCGCTTGAACAATTCGAATACGAAATGCGGGCCAATGCCGATGGCGGAGCCGTAGTTGAATTTGCCTGGCGCGGCCTTCGCTTGCGTGACCATTTCCTGCACGGTCGTTACTGGCCATGACGGCCCGACCACCAGCACGCCCTTGTCCACCACCAACGTCGCGATCGGCGCAAACGCCGTCACCGGGTCGTAGTCGAGCTTGTAGAGCCGCGGTTGGGTGCCGAAGGCGCTGGTGGTCGTCATCATCAGTGTGTAGCCATCGGCCGGCGCAGCCGCCACCTGCTTGGCTGCGATGGAACCGCCGGCGCCGCCGATGTTTTCGATCACGATCGTTTGCCCCAGACTCGATTGCATCCGCTGAGCAATCAGCCGCGCGGTGGTGTCGGTCGCGCCGCCGGCCGGAAAGCCGACCACCAGTTTGATCGGCTTGGCCGGATAGGGTTGCGCGCAAGCGGCCGCGGCGCTCAACGAAAGGACCGCTGGCACCATGAGGCGGGCGACGATGAGGCGGGCGACGATCATCGCGCCATCATAACGCGCAATCGCCGATCTAAAACCCTCTGTCGCGCCGCGTTCACGATCTGGACTCTTACAGTCGGCGTCGCCTTGGGGTTAAAGTCCCTTGATTCGTGGGATTCGTGGGCGGCGACGGGACGGTGGGGTAACGGCAAGCCGGCGCTGCCCGTCTGAGGCTTGGGGCTCAAGAAGCGGACGCTTGAGCCTCTGAAAATGCGGCGAATTGGGGCATTCTGGTATGCCGGATACGATCCGGACCACGGGCGGGAGCCTTCGGGCTCAACCGCGGCGCGGCGGATTCCGCATTGCCGCGGGTACCGCATACACCGCGCTACCGGCGGGTGCCGGCACCGCCGCCTTGGCCCAACATTCCCACGCCCAAGACGTGACCCATAGCGGCGTCAGACCGCCGCTCGAAAGCTATCTTGAGGCTTTCGCGCTGCTCGACCACCAGGAAATCGCGGCGTTCGCCATCACGCTGTCCGTCCTGTGCTTTGCGGTCGTGACCGCAATCCTTCTGGTCCGATCCCGCCGAAGGCTTGCCGAAGCCGAAGCCAAAGCCCGCGACGAGATTATCGCCAGCCGCGCCGAGGTCGATCGGGTCTATGCGATGCTGCGTGCGGAGCCGCAAATCCTCGTGGCTTGGGCTGCCGCCGACGACTCCCCCGAGATCATGGGCGACACCGGACTCGTGACCGATGGAGCCGCATCACACCCAGTGCTAGCCTTCGAACGCTGGCTTGACAGTGAATCCGCGCAAGCGATCAAAGGCGCGGTTACCAGCCTGCGCGAACAGGGCGAAAAGTTTTCAATGCCGCTGACGACGCTCGCAGGGCGCTCGATCGAGGCGGAAGGTCAGGTGGTGGGCGGACGCGCAATCCTTCGCATCAAGGATTTAAGCGGCCTGAAGCGCGCGTTTGCCGAGTTGCAAGGCCAATGCCAACGCCAGATCGACGAAGCCGATGCACTGCGCTCGCTCGTCGAGGCATTGCCGTCTCCGATATGGGCGCGCGACGAAGCCGGCAAACTCATTTACGCCAACCAAGCCTATGTGCGGGCCGTTGACGCCAAGGACAGCGTCGATGTCACGCAGCGGGGCGTCGAATTGTTCGATCGTGCCGCCCGGTCAGATTTGCATCGCGCCCACGAGAGCGCACAGACGTTTACCGGCCGGCTACCTGCCATTGTTGCGGGTGGCCGCGTGTTATTCGACGTCCTGGCGTTCCCGACCCGCCGTGGCAGCGCCGGCATCGGCATTGATGCGACCGAGCCCGACGCCATGCGCGCCGAGCTTAGACGCATGGCCGATACCCACCGCCGCACGCTCGATTACCTGGCCACTGGCGTCGCTATCTTCGGCCCCGACCACCGGCTTACCTTCTATAATGCCGCGTTCCGGCTGTTGTGGGACCTCGATGCCGCTCTGCTCGATCAATGCCCCACCGACTCCGCAATACTTGACCGCCTGCGCGACGCACGACGTTTGCCGGAACAGCAAGATTACCGAAAATGGAAAGCGGAACTGCACGAGGCCTACCGCGCCACCGAGGCCAAGGCGCACGAATGGCACCTGCCCAACGGCCGCACGCTGTGCGTCGTCACCACGCCCAATCCGGAAGGCGGCGTCATCTATCTCTATGACGACATCACCGAGCCGCTTGACCTGCAGCGCCGTTTCGAAGCGCTGATCCGCGACCAGGGTGAGACCCTCGACAATCTGGCGGAAGGCGTTGCGGTGTTCGCTAGCGACGGCCGGCTGCGGCTATTCAACCCGGTATTCGCGCGGATGTGGAAGTTCGATCCGGCCTCGCTCCAGGAACGTCCACATGTCGAAGCTGTGGTCGGCTGGTGCACGGCGCTCGCCGGCGACAACGCGATTTGGCCGGCGCTGCGCTCGACCATCACGGCAATCGACGGCCGTACGCCGGTGACGGGCGATATCGAACGGCGTGACGGCAGCGTGGTCAAATGCGCGACCGTGCCGTTGCCGGACGGCGCCACGCTGGTCACTTTCCAGGATGTCACCGATTCAGCCAATGTCGAACGCGCGCTACGCGAGCGCAACGAAGCGCTGGAGGACGCCGACAAGATCAAGATCGATTTCGTCCACCACGTCTCTTACGAATTGCGCTCCCCGCTCACCAACATCATCGGCTTCGCGCATTTCCTCGGCGAGGAAACCACCGGCCCGCTGAACCCAAAGCAGCGCGAATATCTGAATTACATCACCACCTCGACCAACGCATTGCTCGCCATCATCAACAACATCCTCGATCTCGCCACCATCGACGCGGGCGCCATGACACTCAATCTTGGACCGGTCGACATTCGCAACAGCATGGAGGCCGCCGCCGAGGGCGTACAAGATCGCTTGGAGCAAGCTGGTCTTTCACTTTCAATACGCACCGCGCCGGACATCGGCGCCTTTGTCGCCGACGAACGACGCCTGCGCCAGGCGTTGTTCAATCTCCTGGCCAATGCCATCGGATTTTCGCCGCCCGGCAGCACCGTGACTTTGGCGGCGCAGCGATTGCAGGACGCCGTGGTGTTTCTGGTCACCGACCAGGGACCGGGCATCCCAGCCGACGTCAAGGACAAGGTGTTCGACTGGTTCGAGACCCACTCACTCGGCTCGCGCCATCGCGGCACCGGGCTCGGCCTTTCGCTCGTGCGATCCTTCGTGGAACTGCATGGCGGCAAAGTATCGATCGATTCCGCAGTCGGACGCGGCACCACCGTGACCTGCATCTTCCCGACCCATCTCGCGGACGAGCGCTCGAGCGCGGCGTAATTTCAAAAACTGCATTTCTGTGACGGTCATCGCTGTGACGGTCATCACATCGGGCGACCGGACCCTCTGGCACGGTGAATTCACGGGGCGAGGGAAATCGCCCATAACCAGATCAGAGCATCGGGATGCATCCCGTGAAAACCGTAATCTTCGCAGCCTTCGTCGCCCTCGCCACCGCATCAAATATCAGCATCGGTTCGGCGCAAATCACCGCCAACGTCAACACCAGCGCCAATCAACCGGCCGTCGACCGCGGTCAGTTGCAGCGGCTTAGGTGCGGGACGAACCCGCGCGCCTGCGCAAGCGATCAGCGGACCCAACCGCCCATCCGGCGGGATGCCGGCGGCCCCAAGCGGAATACCCAGCCAGGAGGCCAAGCCCGTCCGTAATGTTCGAAACGACAACGCCGCCGATCACCGCAAATGCGCTGGTCGACGGCCTTGCGATTGCAGGGCGGACAAATCAGTAGCGCCAATCTTCGATCTTGAGCAGCGGAAACGCGCTTAGGACGTGCGGGGCGGTCACCACCGGGGCGCCGGCGTGCAGATAGGTTCTGCCGAGTTCTCCCATGGAGGCGGCGCCTAAAAGGCCCAAGCAGCGCTGCACCTCGTCCTCAAGCAGCTCAAGCATTCGCACCACACCGGCCTGTCCGGCCGCCGCCAGCGCATAGCACTGCATGCGGCCCATGCCGACCAGATCGGCGCCGCTGGCGATCGCCTTGACGACATCGGTGCCGCGATTGATGCCGCCATCAACCATGATCTTTGCGCGCCCCGCCACGGTGTCCACCACCTCCGGCAGAACGTCCAATGAGCCGCGGCCGTGATCGAGCTGCCGGCCACCATGGTTGGAGACGTAAATCCAGTCGCAGCCATGCTCGACGGCAATCTTGGCATCCTCGGCGGTGGCAATGCCTTTGATGACCAGCGGAATCTTGAACCGATCCTTGATGCGTTTCACCGTGCGCCAATCGAGCGCCATCTGAAATGAACGGGCTTCGACCCGGCGGCGGCCCGCGGTCTGATAACGTTTGGCGAGATCGCGTTCGCGCCGGCTGTAATGCGCGGTATCGACGGTAAAGCAGAATGCCGCATAACCGTTGGCGATCGCGCGCTCGACATGATCGTCGACAAAGGCATCGTCACCGCGGACATAGAGCTGGAAAATACGCAGCGCATCGGGCGCCGCCTGCGCGACTTTCTCAAGCCCCGGATCAGTTACCGAACTGAGCATATGGGCAACGCCAAATGCGTGGGCGCCGCGCACAACCTCCGCCGCCGCCTCCGGGTGAAAGCATTCAAGCGAGCCGACCGGCGCCAGCATGACCGGCAGGCGCAATCTGCGCCCGAACCGCTCGACCGAGGCGTCGACCTTGCTGACATCGCGCAACACCCGCGGCCGGAACGCAATCGAGTCAAGCGCCATGCGGTTGCGCCGCAACGTGGTTTCGGTTTCCGCGCCCCCGACAACATAATCCCAGTGGTTCTGGTTCAAATTCTGGCGCGCCTTGGCCACGATTTCATGCAAATTCAAAAAGTCGGTCGTGGCGGTATCGACGCGCACTGAGGCCAGCGCGGAGGCAGCGGTCTTTTCTTGCATCATGAAACCTGGTGAGGCGTTGTGGGAGCGCGGGATCGCGTCCCCGAAAGAAGCGACATGATGATCGCCCGCGTGGGCCGCCGTCAATCCAGCTTCGCGCCAATAGCCCGGATCACTTTGCCGTATTTTTCGTTGTCGCCGCGGATCCGCGCATTGAATTCCTCCGGCGTCGTGAAGTAGGGCTCGCCCGACCCAGAGGTGCCAAGTCGCTTGATCACATCCGGGTCCTTAAGCACGGCAATGACCTCGGCGCGCAACCGTTCCATGATCGGCAGGGGGACGCCGACCGGCGCAAAAAGGCCGTGCCAAATCAGCACTTCGTATCCGGGATAGATTTCGCCGATGGTGGGGAGTTCCGGCATCAGCGGAAAGCGCTGGGCGCCCGAAGCGGCAAGCCCCCGCACTTTGCCGGACTGAATGGTCGGCACCAGCGAGCCCGCGCCGAACATCGCGGAAATGTCACCGGCCAGCAACGCAATGCCGGCCGGACCGCCGCCGCGGTAAGGCACATGGGTCAGATCGATGCCGACATGCTGCTTGAGGATTTCCATTGCCAGATGGTGCTGGCTGCCGTTTCCTATCGATGCGTAAAACAGTGGCGGCTTGGTCTTGCGCGCTAGTTCCACAAATTCACGTAGGTTATTGGCTGGAACCGACGGATGGACCGCCAACACAAGCTGGTTGGAAATCAGGCTCGCCACCGGCGCAAGATCTTTCAGCGGGTCAAACGACATCTTGGCGTAAAGATGAGGATTGGCTATGAACAGATTGTCGGGGCCATGCATGATTGTGTAACCGTCGGGCGCCGCCTTGGCGGTGGCTTCGCCGGCAACATTGCCGCCGGCGCCCGGTCTGTTTTCGATGACGACCGGCTGACCAAGCCGCACCGACAGCGCTTGACCCACGACCCGTGCAACGATGTCGGCTGCGCCGCCGGGTGGGAAGCCGACATTCATCCGGATCGGCCGCGACGGATAGGCCTGCGCCCATGACACGCGACAAACGGCCGGCAGCGCGACGGCACCGGCTGCGATTTTCAAGAGTTGGCGGCGCTGAATCTTCATGGCGTTGTTCCACTCTTGACCCCGGGGCAGCCGACGGGCATGGCCCACTCGTTATGCCAGCTTTCGACGCATTCCAGTACCGCTTTTCCCGGCCGTCCGGGACCGTTACGCTGCCATATGACAACCTGGCTATTCCGGTATCGCGTCTTGACCGGACAAAAAGGACGTTCAATTGACCCGTGATCGAATGACCACACCCGGACGGTCTCGCAAACGCGTCAATTTGAAGCGTTTGGTGCCTTCATGCTGTTGACCACGGCAGGGGGCGCAAGCTTCACAGCGGTGTTACCTGACGAGCACGCCACCATAAGATTGATGGTCGATGTCGCATCCGCCCTTGAGCCGGGCGATGTGTTGACCTTGTCGGGCGATCTCGGTGCCGGCAAGACCACTTTTGCACGCGCGCTGATCCGCTATCTCGCAGGCGACCAGACGATCGAGGTGCCAAGCCCCACCTTCACGCTGATGCAGATCTACGATCTGCCGCGCTTTCCGGTGGTGCATGCCGATCTTTTTCGGGTATCGGGGTCAGCGGAACTCGCCGAACTCGGTTTCGACGATTTGCCCGAAGGCGCGGTGGTCATGGTGGAATGGCCCGATCGCGCCGCGGGCTTCCTGCCGGCCAACCGCATCGACGTGGCCCTGACACTCACACCTAAATCCAATCCAGAGTTCCGGCACGCGCGCGTAACCGGCTACGGCGCGTTTGCCGCGCGGGTCGACCGCATCGCTTCGGTGCGTCACTTCATCGCCGAGGCAGGCCTGAGCGAGGCGACGCGCGAGCGCATGCCGGGCGACGCTTCAACGCGCCGATACCACCGTCTGATCCTTGGCAACCAAAGTTCAATCCTGATGGATTCGCCGCGGCGGCCGGACGGCCCGCCAGTGCGCGACGGCAAGCCCTACAGCCAGATCGCGCATCTCGCCGAATCGGTAGCGCCGTTTGTTGCGATGGCCAGGGCGCTGCGCGCACAAGGCTTGTCCGCGCCGGACATCCAACACGCCGACCTCCAGCAAGGCCTGCTCATCATCGAGGATCTTGGAAGCGAGGGCGTGGTCGAGGGCGAACCGCCTCACCCGATCGTTGAACGCTACGAGGTCGCGGTCGAAGCGTTGCTTGCCCTGCACGGCAAGTCGCTGCCGGCGGTGCTGCCGATCGCACCGCATGTTGAACACCATCTCCCACCCTACGATATGGATGCGCTGCTAATCGAGGTCGAACTCCTGCTCGAATGGTATCTGCCCAAGCGCGGCATGACCGTGACCGACACTGCGCGCGATGAATTTTTCGAGCTCTGGCGCGCGGCGCTTCAGCCGATACTCGAAATGCCGCCGACCTGGATCCTGCGTGACTTTCATTCGCCCAATCTTTTATGGCTGCCCGACCGCCAGGATATTGCGCGGCTTGGTATCCTTGATTTCCAGGACGCGATGATGGGACCGCCAGCCTACGACCTCGCCTCGCTGCTGCAGGATGCGCGCGTCGATGTGCCCGAAGCAATGGAGCTGGCGCTGCTCAGCCGTTATGTACGGCAACGCCGCGCGGCCGATAGCAATTTCGACGGCGGCGCATTCATCCGCACCTATGTCACGCTGGCAGCGCAGCGCGCGAGCAAGATCCTTGGCATATTTGCGCGCCTCGACATTCGCGATGGCAAGCCTCACTATCTGCGTCACATTCCGCGGATAGCAGGTTACTTGCAGCGTTCGCTGGCGCATCCCGCGCTCGCGGCGTTGAACGAATGGTATAGCCGCAATCTGCCGGACATGGACCCCGCGTGATCGGCCGCACCGATTGGGCGATTTTGGAACCGCCGATGCCGAAGCAAGACCGCAAAGCCGCTCTGGGTGACGCAAGACCCGCTGTAGCAATGGTAATGGCGGCCGGACTCGGCACACGCATGCGGGCTTACGATGACCAATATCCCAAGCCGCTGGTCAAAGTTGGTGGCAAGCCTCTGATCGATCATGTTCTCGATCGGCTGGCTGTGGCTGGCGTGACGCGCGCGGTGGTGAACGTGCATTACCTTGCCGACCAGATCGAGCACCATTTGGCTGGACGCAAGACCCCGCGCATCGTGATTTCCGATGAACGCGCCGAATTGCTCGGGACCGGTGGCGGCCCGATCAAGGCCATGCCGCAGCTCGGCGGCGGGCCATTCTTCTTGGTCAATTCCGACACCATCTGGATCGACGGCGTGAGGCCCAATTTCTCCCGCCTCGCCGCAGCCTTTGATCCGGCGCGCATGGACGCGCTGCTCCTGATGGCGCCAACCGCGACCGCCACCGGCTATTCCGGCCGTGGTGATTTTTCGATGGCAGCCGACGGGCAATTGAAGCGGCGCGGCGAGCGCGATGTGGTGCCTTTCGTCTATGCCGGCACCGCGATCCTGGTGCCAGCGTTCTTTGCCGGTATTGCGCCTGGACCATCGTCAATGTCACCGCTGTTCGACCGCGCCGCTGCCCGCGGCCGACTACACGGATTGCGTCTCGAAGGCACCTGGATGCATGTCGGCACCCCCGACGCCGTCGCCGCCGCCGATGCCATACTGACCGCAAACGTGACGTAATTTGGCATTGTGCCGCGATCCGCGAAGTCCGATGATCCGGTCGTCGCCATCATGATCACGCCTCGCGTCTTCACCATTCCCGCATCGGCGCCATTCGTGCCGACGTTGATCGCTGCGCTCCGCAACGGGGCGTTGATCGATGGCTTTCGCGACCGCGACGACCCGTTGGCGCTCGCATCCGCCACGCTCTATCTGCCGACACGCCGCGCCTGCCGGCTCGCCCGCGATAGCTTTCTCGCCGTGACCGGAACCAATGCCGCAATCCTGCCACGCATCGTACCACTTGGCGATATCGACGAGGATGAACTGGTCTTCGCAGACCTCGCCAATCCTGCCGCGATCGAATGCAAGGACGCGCTGGGCGGGCTCGAGCGCCGCCTCTTGCTGGCGCAGCTCGTCAGCAAATGGGCAGCCTCCGAAGCGATTCACCGGGACGGAAATGCGCCTCTGGTTGCGAATAACCCGGCATCGGCACTGGCGCTTGCCGATGCGCTGGCGCGCCTGATGGACGACATGACCACGCGCCAAGTGTCCTGGGATCGGCTTGACACGCTCGTACCCGATGAGCACGACGCCTATTGGCAGCTTACGTTACGATTTCTGAACGAAATCGTGCGCGAGGCTTGGCCGAAGATCCTCGCAGAGCGCGGCCGAATCGAACCCGCCGAACGGCGCGACCTCCTGATTGCCGCCGAAGCCAAGCGGCTGGCGGCCAGTACCGGCGGCCCGGTGATTGCCGCGGGCTCAACAGGCTCAATGCCGGCAACCGCCGCCCTGATCGCGACCATCGCCAAGCTTCCGCATGGTGCCGTGGTGCTGCCTGGCCTCGATGTCGATCTCGACGAAGCGTCCTGGGACGAAATCGCCGGCCAGCGCGACCCACAAGGCCGTGAGACGATTGCGCCGGCGATTGGCCACCCGCAATTTTCCATGCAGGCGCTGCTCCGTCATATCGGCATCGCCCGCACCGAGGTGCGCGCGATCGCGGAGCCGGCCGCGCACGGCCGAGAGTCCGTCGTGTCGGAAGTGATGCGTCCCGCTGGAAGGACCGACCAATGGCGAGACCTCGCGCATCGCCGACTCCCAATCGACTCGGCATTGAGCCAGGTTGTGGTCCTTGCCGCCGCGAATGCGGAAGAAGAGGCGCTGGCGATTGCTGTCGCGCTCCGTGAGGTCCTTGAAGTCGATGGCAGGACCGCGGCACTGGTCACACCGGATCGCGCTCTCGCGCGCCGCGTGTTGGCGGCGCTGGAGCGCTGGGACGTCACGGTCGACGACTCCGCCGGCGATTCGCTGGTCGACGCCCCAGCTGGCATTTTCGCGCGGCTTACCGCCGAGGCGGCACTCGCGGGCCTTGCGCCGAACACGCTGCTTGCGCTGCTCAAACACGCACTGCTCCGGCTTGCAGCGCCGGCCGGTGTGCATACGCAGGCCATTGCGGTGCTCGAACAGGCCGTGCTGCGCGGTCCGCGCCCGAAGCCTGGAACCGTCGGCCTCACACGCGCGCTCAAAACATTTCGTCATAATTTTTCGAATCTGCATCGTGCCGATCCGCGCGCGCGGCTAACGCCCGATCAACTGCAACGCGCCACCGACTTGGTCGAAAGCATAGCCGCCGCGCTTGCGCCGCTTGAATCGTTTGCGAAAACCCGCCAGCCGCTGGCCGTACTTGCGGCCGCGCATCGCAGCGTGATCGACTCGCTGTCCACCGAGGGTATCGTCGGCGGGATCGCTTTCACTGGTTCCGATGGCAGCGCACTCGATCAGGCGTTCAATGATATCGCCGACAATGCACGCGACGCGGATGCCGTCGCCGCCTCCGACTATCCCGAACTGTTCCGCGCGATCATTGCCGAGCGATCGGTCCGCCGACCGGACCGACCCGGCGTAAGAATACGCATCTACGGATTGCTCGAAGCGCGCCTTCAAACCATCGATCGCGTGGTGCTTGGCGGCTTGGTCGAGAGCATCTGGCCGCCGGAAACGCGCAGCGACCCCTGGCTCAGCCGACCGATGCGCCGTGATCTCGGCCTCGACCTTCCGGAGCGCCGGATTTCACTCTCGGCCCATGACTTCGCGCAGATGCTTGGCGCGAACGAAGTCATGCTCTCCTATCCAACGAAGCTTTCCGGAGCGCCAACGGTGCCGTCGCGCTTCATCCAACGGCTGGCAGCGGTCGCCGGCCCCGCGCGCTGGGACGCCGCGCGCAAGCGTGGAGAAACCTATCTCGGCTGGGCCCGTGCGCTCGACCGACCGGCCGCACCGCCGAACCCGATAGCGCGACCCGAACCGAAGCCAATGCGCGATGCACGACCAACCGCACTGTCCGTCACCGATATCGAGACCTGGCTGCGCGATCCCTATTCGATCTACGCGCGGCACATTTTGCGCGTTCAGCCGCTCGATATGGTCGACACCCCGCCGGGCGCCCGCGACCGCGGGATCGTGATCCACAACGCCATCGCAGGATTCACGTCCCTGTTCAAGGCCGCCCCGCCCAAAGACGCCGCCGACGAACTGATCAGGCTCGGAGAGAAGGCATTCGCCACACTTGAGGATTTTCCGGAGGCGAAAGCGTTCTGGTGGCCGCGCTACCGGCGCATTGCGCACTGGTTTGCCAAATTCGACGCACAAAGACGCGCCAACCTCGCCGCCATTGACGCGGAGATCGGTGCGCGCCTGGACATTCCCATTGGCGCGCGCAGCTTCACATTGCGCGCCCGCGCTGACCGCATCGAACATCTGCGCGATGGCCGTTATGCCATTCTTGACTACAAGACCGGTCGGCCACCAACCGACCGGCAGGTATCGTCCGGCCTCACGCCGCAACTCCCGCTCGAAGGTGCGATCCTGCGCGCCGGACAATTCGCCGGGATTCCAAAGGGCGCATCGATTGCGGAGTTTCTGTATGTGGCGCTCCGCGGCGGCGAGCCGCCAGGCACCGCCCGGTCGATCAAGTTCGACGACGGCACACCTGACATGGCCGCGGACGAAGCCCTGTGCCAACTCACCAGGCTCGTGACGCGCTTCGACGACGAATCTGTCGGCTATCTTTCGAAGGAGCGCCCGATGTTCCTGCGGCGCGGCGGCGGCGACTACGATCATCTCGCACGCGTCCGGGAATGGTCGCTAACCGGCGGCGCGGACGAGGACGGCGGGGATACGGAATGAACGAGCGCGTCATTCCCGATGCGGTCCTGGCAGTACAGCACCAGGCGTCCGACCCCGCGGCATCGGCCTGGGTTTCGGCCAATGCCGGTTCCGGCAAAACCTACGTGCTGGCGCAACGCGTCATTCGTTTGCTGCTCGACGGGACCGACCCCGCGAAAATTCTCTGCCTCACTTATACCAAGGCAGCAGCCGCCAATATGGCCAATCGGGTGTTCGAACGGCTCGCCGGCTGGACCACGCTTGACGATGCCGCGCTTACCCAAGACATCCGCAAGACCGGCGTGCAGCGCGTCGACTCCAAGCGCCTCGCCCAGGCGCGCAAGCTGTTCGCGAAAGCGCTGGAGACGCCAGGTGGCCTGAAGGTGCAGACGATCCACGCCTTCTGCACCCAGCTACTCCAGCAATTTCCCTTCGAGGCCGACGTCGCAGCGCGCTTCCAGGTGCTCGACGAGACCCAGCAAAAGCAACTGTTGGACGCCATCCGACGCGATGTCCTACTTGCCGCGGCGGCGCAACCGGACAGCCCCGAAGGCCGCGCGCTGACGAGCATTATTGCGCTGACCGACGATTTCGCATTCCAACTCGCGCTTACCGAGGCGATCCATCAGCGCGACGCGATCGCCGCATGGGTGGCGGAAGCCGGCACCGTCGATGCGGCCTTGGCAGAATTGTCGCGGGCGCTCGGAATCGCGCCCGACGATTCGCTTGAGCGTGTTAAAAGTGAATTATTCGACAACGCGCTGCTTACACCGACCGAGCGGCGGGCACTGATCGCAATTCTCGCGCAGGGCTCCAAGACCGATCGCGAACAGGCCGAGCGGTTGACGCGCTTGCAGTCCACAGCCGACACGGAGCGACAGGCGGTGCTGCTGTCGATTTTCTGCACCGCCGCCGGAACCCCAAAGGCAAGCATCGTCACTAAAGGTCTGCGGGATAGCCATCCGGTCCTTTGCAGGCGTTTCCTCGATGAACAAGAGCGTGTTTGCGCCATGCTCGAGCGCCAGCGCGCGATCATCGCGCGCACCCGGACCGCCGCACTGCTGACGCTCGCCAATGCGGCAATTCAACGCTATCGCATCGAGAAGGAAGCGCGTGGCGTTCTCGACTACGACGACCTCATCGCCAAGACGCGCGCGCTCCTCACCCGCGTCAGCGCGGCGTGGGTCCACTACAAGCTGGACCTCGGCATCGATCATTTGTTGATCGATGAAGCCCAGGATACGAGTCCGGAGCAATGGACTATCATTGAACATTTGGTATCGGAGTTTGCTGCCGGCGCGGGCGCGCGCGGGACGCTCCGGCGATCGGTTTTTGCGGTCGGCGACGACAAGCAATCGATCTTCTCATTTCAGGGCGCCGATCCGCGCGCGTTCGATGAGAAGCAGCGTAGCTTTCGACAAAAATTCAAAGCGGCCGCGATTGATTGGCGCGATGTCCGGCTCGCATATTCATTCCGCTCAAACGACAGCGTCCTGACGGCCGTGGAGCACGTATTTGCGGAGCAATCGGTGTTCCACAGCGTCACCGCAGACCAGGGTGGAATCTCCGCGCATCTTGCCCTACCCGATGCCGCGCCGGGCTTTATCGAGGTCTGGCCGCTAATCGAAGCCGAAAAGCGCGAACCGGTCCAGCCATGGGATGCGCCATTCGACAGGACCGCGGCAACGAGCCCGCGCGTCAAGCTGGCGCGCCAGATCGCCAAGGCCGTGCGCGGATGGATCGATCGCAGGGAACCCGTCGGCACCGGCACGGAGCGCCATGCGGTGCGACCGGGCGATATTCTCGTCCTGGTGCGCCAGCGCGGACCGCTGTTTGAAGCGATTATCCGCGCGCTCAAGAATGAGGCCGTCGACGTAGCGGGCGCCGACCGGCTGGTCCTGACGGAGCATATCGCGGTGATGGACCTCCTGGCGCTTGCCGATGCGGTGTTGCTGCCGGAGGACGATCTTGCGCTCGCGACCATACTCAAAAGCCCGCTCTTTGGCTTGACCGAAGATGAATTGTTTGCGCTCGCATGGGATCGTGCCGGCAACTTACGCTCGACCCTGTTGGAGCGCCGGCCAGAGATCGCTGCGCGCCTCGATGCAATCGCGCATGATGCGCAGCGACTGACGCCGTTTGCGTTTTACGCCAAGCTGCTCGGCGCCGATCGAGCGCGAAAGCGATTCCTGGCGCGATTGGGACCCGAAGCCAATGACGTAATCGATGAGTTTCTCAATTTGGCTCTGATTTACGAAAGCCGCGAAACACATTCATTGCAGGGCTTCGTCGCCTGGATGCGCACCGCTTCCGCCGAGATCAAGCGCGACATGGAAATCGCACGCGACGAGGTTCGGGTGATGACCGTCCACGGCGCTAAGGGATTGGAAGCACCGATTGTCATCCTTGCCGACACGACGACAGACCCCCAGGGGCCGATTCACCATCAGCCACGCCTGTTGGAGCTTCAGTCGAAGGAGGCCGTGCCGGGAGCGCCACGTCCGCTGATCTGGATGCCCAGCAAACGCGAGGATACCAAACCCATCAACGCCGCCCGCATGGCCGCCAGCGCCGATGCGGTCGATGAATACCGCCGGCTGCTCTATGTCGCCATGACGCGCGCTGCCAATCGCCTGGTGATTTGCGGCGCCGTTGGACAAAAAAAACTCCACGAGGGCTGCTGGTACGATCTGATCGTTAAGGCGCTCGCGCAGCACTGCACCGAAGAACCCGCCGATTTCGGCGAGGGAACGGTGCTGCGCTATCGTAAGACGCCGGCGGGACCCGAAGTGTTGTCACCGTTCACCACCGCACCGGAGCCGGCGCCGGCTCCCGAGCGCCCGGCCTGGCTCAGCCGCGCTGCGCCGTCCACGGGAGCACCGGCGGCGCCACTCTCGCCATCGCAACTCTATGACCAGACCGGGCCAATCGCACCCTCGTACGACGCCGCGCGACGGCAGGCGATGGCCCGCGGCGTTGTCATGCACCGGCTGCTGCAATCACTCCCCGGGGTAGCGCCGGGGCAGCGCGCGCAGGCCGCCCGGCGCTTTCTCGCAAGCCGACACCAGAATCTCGGCTCTGACGAAAGCGACGATCTCGTGCGCAAGGCCCTTCGCGTGATCGAGCACCCGGACTTCGTCGCGCTGTTCGCTGACGGCAGCGCGGCCGAAGTTCCAATCGTCGGTCGCGTCGATTACGGCGGGCGCAGCCATTCCGTCGCCGGTGTGGTGGACCGCCTGGTCGTGACCCAGGACATAATTCTCATTGCCGACTACAAGACCAATCGTGGGCCGCCCCGCACGCACGACGCCGTACCGGCCGGATACGTGGCGCAGCTCGCGCTTTACCGCGCCGTACTCACCCGACTTTATCCCGGCAAACCCGTGCGCGCCGCGCTGATTTGGACGGAAGTTCCTGATCTCATGGAGATTTCGGCCGCAGCCATGGATGCGGCGCTGATCGCGGTCAGCTCTGCGTGAAACCGGCTTGACGGACTCAGGAGGCGTTCATAGGTTCGCGCTCCACAATCGTTCAATCGCCCCCTCCAGCATAAACGAGGTACCCATGTCCGTCGGCAAGGTTTCTGATGCCACCTTCGAATCGGAGGTGTTGAAGGCCACGGGCCCCGTGGTCGTCGATTTCTGGGCGGAATGGTGCGGCCCCTGCCGGATGATTGCGCCGGCTCTGGAAGAAATCGCCGGCTCGCTCGGCGACAAGGTCAAGATCGTCAAACTCAATGTCGACGAAAATCCGCAAACTGCGGCAAAGTATAATATCCAATCAATTCCGACGCTGCTGATCTTCAAGAACGGCGATATGTCATCGCGCCAGATCGGCGCCGCGCCCAAGCAAAAACTTGAGCAGTGGATATCGGCGGCGGTCTAAGGACGTTCAACGCAGCGGCGTACCGTTGGCATTAAGCACCGCGCCGGCCAGATAGAGTGATCCCGTAATCATGACCCGGGGCGGCGGGTTGAGCGCAAGAGCGTTGACCGTGGTCAACGCATGCGCGAGATCGTCGCAACTCTGCGCTGGGATATCGGCGGAACGCGCCAGATCCGCAATCGCGGCTGCCGGCATGCATTTTGGCTGGTCGGGAATTGGCACAGCAATTAGACGGCGCGCCAGCCCGGAGAAATTTCGCAAAAACGCAGCGGAATCCTTGCTGGCGAGCATCCCGACGATCAGCACCAGCGGACGCGGCACCCGCTCCTCAAGATCGGCGAGCGCATTAGCCACCGCCCGACCACCATCGGCGTTATGGCCGCCATCGAGCCAGAGTTCGCTGCCTGCCGGCAGCACGCCCGGCAGCCGCCCCTGCGACAGCCGCTGCATGCGCGCCGGCCACTCTGTCCTGGCGATCGCTTCAAAATCTTTGGGCCTGACGCCCAACCCCGGCAATGCACGCAAGGTCGCAATCGCAACGCCAGCGTTCTCGAATTGGTGCCTTCCGGGCAGCCGCGGCGCCGGCAAATCAAGCAGTCCGGCCTCGTCTTGATAGACCAGCCGACCCCGTTCCTCGCTCGCGGTCCACCCCTCTCCGGCGATCGTCGTCGGCGCACCGATGCGCACAGCGGTGCGCTCAATGACCACCAACGCATCCCGCGGTTGCGCGGCAACGATGGCCGGAACATTTGGCTTCAATACTCCAGCCTTCTCGGCTGCGATCTTGGCGATGCTGTCGCCAAGATACTCGGCATGATCGAACGAGATCGGCGTGATGACGGTGGCGAGCGGCTGCGCGACCACGTTTGTTGCATCGAGCCGGCCCCCAAGCCCGACCTCCAGGAGCAAGATGTCGGCCGGATGGCGCGCAAACAAAAGCATGCCCGCCGCAGTCGTGATCTCAAACACGGTAATCGGCTGACCGGCATTGGCCCGCTCGCATTCCTCCAATGCGCGCAGCAGGTCATCATCGGCAACCAACGCGCCTTCGCCCACCTGACCGATGCGAAAGCGCTCATTGAACCGAACCAGATGCGGCGAGGTATAGACATGTACGCGCAAGCCGGCCGCCTCAAGAATGGCGCGCATGAAAGCAATGGTCGAGCCCTTGCCATTGGTCCCAGCGACGTGAATGACCGGCGGCAGCTTGCGTTCCGGATGCCCGAGTGCGGCAAGCAACCGCAACATGCGATCGAGCGAGAGGTCGATCAGCTTCGGATGCAGCGCCAGGAGCCGCGTAATCGTGGTATCGATGGAAGGCATGCCTCAGCGACCGGTTACCATTCACAGACGAAGCCAATGTGGCGCGACCTAGTCCCACGCAGCACAACCAATCATTCAAACCGCCGAATGACGCTACACGTTTGCCGGGATGGGCTGCTCGTCGCTCTGAAGGGGTAACGGCGTGGCTGCCGGGCCTGTCGTTGGCACAGCCGCCGGCGATTTGGTGAGTAGCCGGCAGATATTGGAAAGTGTCGGGCGCAATGCCTGGCGCGGCACCACCATGTCCACCATGCCGCGCTCTCGAAGATATTCCGAGCGCTGGAATCCTTCCGGCAGCTTTTCACGGATGGTCTGCTCGATGACGCGCGGTCCGGCGAAGCCAATGAGCGCCCCCGGCTCCGCAAGGTGAATGTCGCCAAGCATGCCATAGGAGGCCGTGACTCCGCCTGTCGTTGGATTGGTGAGAACGACGATATACGGCTTGCCCACTTCGCGCAGCAGCTGCACCGCCACCGTCGTGCGCGGCAATTGCATCAGCGACAAGATGCCTTCCTGCATCCGCGCACCGCCGGAGGCGGCGAACATGATGAAAGGCGTGCGCTTCTCCACCGCCATTTCGAGCCCTTTGACGACCGCCTCGCCAGCCGCCATGCCAAGCGAGCCGCCCATGAAATCGAAATCCTGCACGGCCACCACCACCGGCAGCCCATCGAGCTTTCCGTATCCCAGCTTAATCGCGTCCACCGTGCCGGTCTTGTTGCGCGCATCCTTAAGACGATCGGCATAACGGCGTTCATCGCGGAATTTCAGCGGATCGGTCGGCGCGTCCGGCACAGCGATGTCGAACCAGGTTTCGTTGTCGAAGATTGACTTCATGCGCGCGGTCGCACTCATGCGCATGTGATAATTAGAGCCCGGAATGACGAATTGGTTCGCCTCCACGTCCTTGTAAAAGACCAGCTGGCCGGTCTCCGGGCACTTGATCCATAAATTTTCCGGAGATTCGCGCCGGTTAAGGAAGCTGCGAATCTTCGGGCGAACGACGTTGGAAATCCAATTCATATCAGTTGCTCAAATGTGCGCGCAGCGGCGCTTTGCGTGGAGCCAGGATTCGCACCATCACGATTAATATGGATGGTCGCGACCGGCCCTGCAATGACGAACCGCGCGCATTGATTCGGCACAGCAGGACCCATCCTCAATTCCCGCGCTTGGCCGCGCGAACGCCCGCAGCCAGACTCGCAACCAAAGTGGTTACCGCATTCACCGAGCTTGCCCCGGCTCGGCCGTCCGCATCGAGGGTCGCCCGCAACGCGTCGACCAGGGCGGAACCAACCACCACACCATCCGCGCCCTGCGCGATTGCGCGCGCCTGCTCGGCGGTCTTTACCCCAAAACCGACCGCAACCGGTAACTTCGTGTGGCGCTTGATCCGGGTCACCGCATCGGCAACGCGCGATGCATCGGGCGCAGCCGTGCCGGTGATGCCGGTAATCGAAACATAATAGACGAAACCCGAGGTGTTCGCGAGCACCGCCGGCAGCCGCTTGTCATCGGTGGTGGGCGTCGCAAGGCGAATGAAGTTAAGGCCGGCCTTGAGTGCCGGCAGGCACAGTTCCTCGTCCTCCTCGGGCGGCAGATCGACAACAATCAGACCGTCAACGCCCGCCGACTTGGCATCGGCCAAAAATTTGATAACGCCATAGATGTAGATGGGATTGTAATAACCCATCAACACGATCGGCGTGCTATCGTCGCCGGCACGAAATTCGCGAACCATGGCGAGCGTTTTTTTCATATTTTGGCCGGCCTTGAGCGCGCGCTGCGATGACGCCTGAATCGCCGGGCCGTCAGCCATCGGATCGGTGAAGGGCATGCCGAGTTCGATCACGTCGGCTCCGGCCGCGGGTAATGCCTTGAGAATCGCGAGCGCTGTGTCGGTGTCCGGATCGCCCGCGGTCATGAACGTGACTAACGCGGCGCGGCCTTGCGCCTTCAACGCTGTGAATTGTCGATCGATGCGCGTGGTCATGCGTTCCGTACTAATCCCGCCGCCGCTGCTCGCGCATTGCCGCGAGCCGAACATTGGCGACTCCGACGATCAGCGTGGCAAACGCAGTGATCAAATTGAACCAGTCCTTACCCGACAGTAGCGGTCCCGGCGTCAGTACCCTGACTCGCAGGAAATAGGCGAGATAGGCCGCCGAAGCGATCACAAGCAACCATCCGACGATTTTTTGCCGGTTATACAAAGATGCTCCTAATTCCCTAGAGTATCGCGCTAAGATGTTCGGCTACCGACGCCAGATCTTTGTCGCCGCGCCCCGACATGTTCAGCACCATCAGATAGTCCTTCGGCTTGTTCGGCGCGATGTCGATCACGCGCGCGAGCGCATGTGCCGGCTCCAACGCCGGGATAATGCCTTCGAGCCGGCAGCAGAGCTGAAATGCCGCCAACGCTTCCGTGTCGGTTGCGGAGAGAAATGTCACGCGGCCGACGTCATTAAGCCAGGCATGCTCAGGTCCGATGCCGGGATAGTCGAGACCGGCCGAGATCGAATGCGCCTCGTTGATCTGACCGTCGTCGTTCATCAAGAGATAGGTGCGGTTACCATGCAGAACGCCGGGCCGGCCACCCGCGACCGATGCCGCATGCATGCCGGTGTTGAGACCGTGGCCGGCAGCCTCGACCCCGTAGATATCGATGTCCTTGTCGTCGAGAAACGGATGGAACAGGCCCATTGCATTTGAACCGCCGCCGATACAGGCGATCAGCGCATTCGGTAGCCGCCCCTCAAGCGTCTGGATCTGCTCGCGGGTTTCGTTTCCGATCACGCATTGGAAGTCGCGAACCATCATCGGATAAGGATGCGGGCCGGCGACGGTGCCGATGCAATAGAATGTGTTGCCGACATTGGTGACCCAGTCGCGCAGCGCCTCATTCATCGCATCCTTGAGCGTCTTCGATCCGGATTCGACCGGCACGACCTTGGCGCCGAGCGCCTTCATGCGCAGCACATTGGGCTGCTGCCGCGCAACATCAACCGAGCCCATATAGACAATGCATTGCAGCCCGAACTTCGCGCACATCGTCGCGGTGGCGACGCCGTGCATACCGGCGCCGGTCTCGGCAATGATCCGCAGCTTGCCCATGCGCTTTGCCAACATGATTTGGCCAAGCACATTGTTCACTTTATGCGCGCCGGTGTGATTGAGGTCCTCGCGCTTGAAATAGATTTTGGCGCCGTCAAGGTGAGCAGTCAGGCGCTCGGCGAAATAAAGTGGCGAGGGCCGACCGACGTAATTTGCGAGATGCCCATCCATCTCGCGCTTGAACGCCGGATCGGCTTTAGCCTTGGCATAGGCCGCTTCCAGTTCCAAAATTTGCGGCATCAAGGTTTCTGCAACGAACCGACCGCCATAGATGCCGAAATGGCCGCGCTCATCGGGCCCGGTGCGAAACGAATTCGGTTGCCGCTGGACCGTCATGCGCCGCCTGCCACTTTCCGCACCGACCCTTCGCTAAACCGACGGACAGCGCGCACAAAGCCGAGAATCTTGTCGGCGTCTTTGATACCCGGTGCGTGCTCGACACCGGAGGATACGTCGACGGCACTCGCGCCGGTGATGCGCAACGCCTCGGCGACATTCGACTCGTCGAGTCCGCCCGACAACATGTAAGGCACCCCCGGATTGACCCCGGCCAGCAGCGTCCAGTCGAAGCTCTTGCCAAGCCCGCCGGGACGGGTGGCGTCGCGTGGCGGGCGCGCATCGAAGATCAATCGGTCCGCAACGCCGGCAAACAGCCGGATCGGCGAGAGGTCCGAGCGCTCCTCAATTGGCAGCGCCTTCATGACCGGTAGTCCGAAGCGCGAACGCACAACGCCGACGCGTTCTGGCGTCTCCCGACCGTGCAGTTGCAGCATATCGGGTTTAAGAACGTCGATGCATGCGGCAAGAAAATCATTGTCGGCGTTGACCGACAGCGCGACCTTACGCGCACGGCCGCGCACCCGCTCGCCAAGCGCGCGGGCGGCCTCAAAACCGATATTGCGCGGCGACGGCGCAAAGAACACGAAGCCGACGAAATCGGCACCGGCATCGAGCGCCACTTCGACCATCGCGGGCGTCATCAAGCCACAAATCTTGATTTCTACGGACATCTTGAAAGCCATGTTTCGTTGCACGGCGGTTATAATGTGGCCTGAGCGGTTTGTCTTGCCTCCTCGGCGCAGAGGTCCGACCGGCAGACGCTCATTCTGCGGGCGGCGGGATGCTCAGCCGAGGGGCATGGCCGACCGCCGCCGGCGTCCCCGATAGCTTCGCGGCGTCGCGCCGCTTGAGGTCGTCGATTTCCGCCCGCAGATCGCGAGCCTGCGATTCCGCCAGGCGGGCCCGCCAGCGCCACTTACCTTGTCGGAGCCAGGCCGCCAGGCCGCCCACAATCACACCAACGATGACCAATGTCATGATGAGCACATAAAGCGGCGCCGAAAGCGAAATCGCAGGTTCAACCCGGTCGAATGGATCGAATGAAACGGTCACAATCTGCCGGTTGGCAACCGCAAACGAGACGATCACGATTGCCAGTGGGATCAGGACGAGCGCCTTGACGATCTTGCGGATCATAATCGTCTTACCGCGCCATCAGCGCGTTCAGTTGATTGCTCAGTGCGCACTCGACCGACCGCCGAGCCCACTATTGGGAATCACGCCACATCGGTTGATGCCGGGCGATTGAGTCGCTCGCGCATTTCCTTTCCGGTCTTAAAGAACGGCACGGATTTCTTACCGACCGAAACATGCGCTCCGGTGCGCGGATTGCGACCAGTGCGGGCCGGCCGATGCTTTACCGAAAACGCCCCAAAACCGCGCAGCTCAACGCGATCGCCACGTGCCATGGCGGCGACAATCTCGCCCAGGATCGCATTGACGATGTTCTCAACGTCGCGCTGATACAGATGCGGGTTCTGCGATGCAATGTTCTGCACAAGCTCGGACTTAATCATTGGATGTCGTCCCCTTTGCCGGCTGACGTAAACAAACGCTGGTTGCTCCGTCAAAGTCGGGCTCCACGTGCTGCGACACGCCGATGCCTTGGCTTCGGTCCATCAGTTGGCAGCCGGAGGGTGCCAAAGCGCCAATAGACCGTCAAGGTTGAGACGCTCGATAGCCTGGATCGCACCAAGTCCATCAAGCCGCTCGGCGAGCGAACCAAGCCCGACGCCGTCGAGCAACGTCAGCGCCGCCGTACGGAGGAAAGGCAGATCGCCGAATCGGTCGCGAAGCCGAAAATCCCGAACCGGGGTTCCTGGATCGATCTTTTTCTCCTTCTCCAACCAGGCAATCGCAGCCCGTTCGCCGCCCAGCTCATCGACGAGCCTGAGCGCCAGGCCCTGGCGGCCGGTGAAGACCCGTCCGTCGGACACCCTTGCGAGTGTGGCGTCGTCCATATTGCGTCGTTTCTGCACCAGATCCTTGAACCAGGCATAGGAGTCCTTGACGATATCCTCGACCGCCTCGCGCGCCTCAGGGCTGGTCGGCTCGAAACCGGAGGGGGCAGCCTTCAGCGGCGACGATTTGATCGTTTCGACCCGAACGCCGATGGTTTTGAGGAGATCGGACACATTCGGATACTGGAACAAGACCCCGATGGAGCCGATCAGCGCGGTCTCGCCCGCAATAATATGATCGCCGCCGAGCGCAGCGATGTAACCACCGGAGGCCGCAAGCCCGTCCACCACCACCACGGTCGGCTTGCGCTCGCGCAACCGCATCAGCGAATGGTGCAGCTCTTCCGAGCCCGAGGTCGTACCGCCGGGACTGTTGATATGGACGATCACCGCCTTGGCCTGCGACTTCGCCAGGCGTTCAAGCGCCTCAACCCGCTGGCGATCGGTGCGGATCAATCCGCTGATGGTGACGCGCTCGATAAAGCCACCGCGCGCGCTGCCCAGCATTCCGCTACTGGGCGTGCGCCAGACTGTGCTCGCGACCGCCACCGCCGCGATTGCCATGAGCACGGCGAGAACCCGCCAGAGCGTCAGTTTTCGCCGCATCCGGCGTCGATCGACAATGGTGTCAGCATCGAGTGGCATGCTTTGTCTCCCTCGATGAATCGGGCGGCGACAGTGCCGCCACCCGTCACAATGGTCAATGGCCGAAGCAACTCGACGCAATTGTGGCAAACAACGTCTAAACGGCTTTGTTGTTCGCCGGCGCCTCAATCCGCAACGCCTGGAGCCTCTCAGGCCTCGTCGTCATCCTTCTTGTCGGGCTTCTCGCCAGCGCGCTTGAGCGCGGTGCCAAGAATGTCGCCCAGGGTCGCACCGGAGTCGGAGGAGCCGTATTGGGCGATCGCCTCTTTCTCTTCGGCAACTTCCAGCGCCTTGATCGACACCGAGACCTTGCGGGACCGGCGATCGATCTGCGTCACGCGCGCATCGACCTTCTGGCCGGCCTGGAAGCGGTCGGCGCGCTGGTCGCCGCGGTCGCGCGCAAGATCGGCCCGGCGAATGAAGGCTTCGAGGTCGGTACCGATGATCTTGACGTCGATTCCGCCTTCCTTCACCGCTATCACCTCGCAGGTGACGACGCTGCCCTTCTTGACGTCCCCCGCCGACTCGGCAGCGAATGGATCGCCTTCAAGTTGCTTGATTCCGAGAGAAATCCGCTCCTTCTCGACATCGACATCGAGCACCTGCGCGCGCAGTTTATCGCCCTTCTTGTATTCCTCAATCACCTGCTCGCCGGGTCGCTTCCAGTCGAGGTCGGAAAGATGGACCATGCCGTCAACGTCACCGTCGAGGCCCAGGAATAGACCGAACTCGGTCTTGTTCTTGACTTCACCCTCGACGACGGTGCCGACTGGGTATTTCTCGATGAACACCTCCCACGGATTGCGCATGGTCTGCTTGAGACCGAGCGAAATGCGGCGCTTGACCGAATCGACTTCGAGGATCTGGACCTCAACCTCCTGCGAGGTAGCGACGATCTTGCCGGGATGCACGTTCTTCTTGGTCCATGACATTTCGGAAACGTGGATCAGTCCTTCGATGCCAGGCTCGAGTTCCACGAACGCGCCGTAGTCGGTGATGTTGGTCACCCGACCGGTGTAGCGGGCGTTGACCGGATATTTCACCTCGATGCTCTGCCACGGATCGTCGAGCAACTGCTTCATTCCAAGCGAGATTCTGTGCGTCTCGTGGTTGATCTTGATGATCTTGACCTTCACCTGCTGGCCGATGTTGAGCACCTCGGTCGGGTGATTGACGCGCCGCCACGCGATGTCGGTGACGTGCAACAGACCGTCGATGCCGCCGAGATCCACAAACGCGCCGTAGTCGGTGATGTTCTTGACCACGCCGTCGATGACCTGACCCTCTTCGAGGTTCTGCACCAGTTCCTGGCGCTGCTCGGCGCGGGTCTCTTCAAGAACCGTCCGACGTGAGACGACGATGTTGCCGCGCCGGCGATCCATCTTCAGGATCTGGAATGGCTGCGGCACATTCATCAGCGGGCCGACGTCACGGATCGGCCGGATATCGACCTGCGAGCGCGGCAGGAACGCGACCGCGCCATCGAGATCGACGGTGAAGCCACCCTTGACCTGGCTTGAAATGATACCGCTGACTTTCTCGTTACCCTGAAACGCCCTCTCGAGCTTGCCCCAGCTTTCTTCGCGGCGCGCCTTATCGCGCGAGAGCACAGCCTCACCGAGCGCATTCTCGATCCGCTCAAGAAAGACCTCGACCGTATCGCCGATCTTGATATCGGACTGGCGGCCCGGACCCGCGAATTCGCGCAGCGCCACGCGCCCTTCGGTCTTGGCACCCACATCGATGACTGCAAGATCCTTCTCAATGCCGACGACGATGCCCTTGACGACGGTCCCTTCCGAAGGGCTGCCCTGGGTAAACGACTCCTCGAGCATTGTTGCGAAATCTTCGCGCGACGGCGCAGCAGCACTAATAGCCATGAACTCTCCCAAATTCGCGATCGGCCGGTTTTGTGTGAATGAGCGTTTCGAGCGCGCGGACCAAAAGCCTCACGGACTTTCGGCGCCGCTGATGCATCAGCGGCCCGGCGAAAAACCGAGCGATCAAAACGATGGTTCAGACCAGGCGCGCCGTCACGAATGCGGTCGAAGCAGGCTTAACCCTCCACGACGAAAGCGCAGTCAACCGCGCCTTCGGCCTGCTCGGACGGCTTCGACAATGTCGATGGCGGCCCGGAATGCCGCGTCTATATCTAAATGCGTGGTGTCGAGCAAGTGCGCGTCGGAGGCGCGCCTGAGCGGCGACGCCGCCCGGCCGGAGTCCCGCTCATCCCGGCGTAGGATATCCGCCAGCACCTCCGGCTCCTCGACCGGCGTGCCACCCGCCAGGAGTTCCAGGGTCCGCCGCCGGGCACGGATTTCGGGTGCGGCGGTTACAAAGACCTTAACGTCCGCATCGGGGAAGATGACAGTGCCGATATCGCGCCCGTCCAGCACCGCGCCAGGCGGTGCGCGGCCGAAGCTCCGTTGGAAGGCGAGCAGCACCGCGCGAACATCGGGGATCGCGGACACGACCGATGCGGCATCACCAACTTGGCGGCTTTTCAGGGTCCGGTCATCCAACCGGGACGGATCGAGCGCCCGGGCCGCTCGAACCGCGCCGACCGGGTCGGTCAATGGCCCGCCGGCATCGAGCACCGCCTTCGCCACCGCCCGGTAGAGCAGCCCGGTATCGAGGTGCCGCAGGCCATAGTGGCCGGCCAGCCGCTTCCCCAGCGTCCCTTTGCCCGACGCCGCCGGTCCATCGATCGCGATGATCATGACAACTCGGCGCCCAGGCTGCGCATCATCGGGACAAAACTCGGGAAGCTGGTCGCGATAAACGACGAATCGTCGATCCCGACCGGCTTTTGGCTGGCCAATCCCATCATCAGAAATGCCATCGCAATGCGATGGTCCATATGGGTGGCGACCAGGCCGCCCCCCAACGCGCGACCCCGGCCCTCAACAATCAGGTCGTCGCCATCGATCGCGACCGTGACGCCATTGGCCCGCAAGCCGGCCGCCACCGCCGCCAACCGATCGGACTCCTTGACGCGCAGTTCCTTGAGGCCGCGCATGCGTGTGGTGCCTTCGGCGAAGGCCGCGGCCACCGCCAGAATCGGATATTCGTCGATCATCGATGGCGCGCGCTCGGCCGGCACGTCGACGCCCTTGAGGGCCGTTGCACGCACCCGGAAATCAGCCATTTCCTCACCGACATCGCTGCGCAGATTGAGTGTTTCGATATTGGCGCCCATTTCCCTGAGCGTTGTGATCAGGCCAGTTCGTAGCGGGTTGGTCATGATATCGGTGAGCGTGACATCCGAACCCGGCACGATCAGCGCCGCCACCATCGGGAAGGCCGACGACGACGGATCTGCCGGCACGACCACGGGCGCGGGGCTGAGTTCGGGCTGGCCCTTGAGCACGATCCGGCGGCCATGGGCGCCCTCCGGCGCAACCGTAACGTCGGCGCCGAAATGCATCAGCAATTTCTCGGTATGATCGCGGCTCGCCTCGCTTTCAATGACCGTGGTTTCGCCGGGCGCCGTGAGCGCCGCCAGCAGCACCGCCGATTTGATCTGCGCCGACGGCACCGGCGTGCGGTAGACGATCGGAATTGGATCGTGGGCGCCTGCGATGGTGATGGGGAGCCGGCCGCCCTCGGCCATTTCGATCGCCCGAGCGCCCATCAGCACCACGGGGTCAAGAATGCGCTGCATCGGCCGCTTGCGGAGCGAAGCATCGCCATCGAAGGTCGCGGTAATCGGGCAGCCCCCGACCGCGCCCATGACCAGCCGGCAACCGGTGGCAGAATTCCCGAAATCAAGCACCCCGGACGGCGCCCGGAAGCCGCCGACCCCGACCCCATGCACACGCCACCGGCCCTCGCCGAGGCGTTCGACCGAAGCCCCGAGCGCCTGCATGGCCTTGCCGGTATTGAGCACGTCATCGCCTTCCAGCAGGCCTGAGATCAGGGTCTCGCCGACCGCCAAGGCGCCGAAAATCAATGCCCGATGCGAAATCGACTTATCGCCGGGCACGCGCAAGCGGCCCCGGAGCGAGGCGCCGGCACGGGCGGTCAGCGGCGATTGGACGGTGGATTGGTGCACGAAAATCCTCTCAAGCGCTAAGCCGTCCTAACACGGCAACCCGGCGAAGGTCACCACGGGCGGCCAAAAACGGCCCACAACTGCTATTGACAGCGGCAACTCCACTGTCCAAGTGAAGCACCTCATTCCCGACCCCGCCCTGAGGAAACCCGGACCGTGGCAAAACCCGAGCTTGGCACCAAGCGCCTTTGCGCCAGTTGTGGCGCGAAGTTTTACGATCTTAGTAAGACGCCGATCACCTGTCCGAAGTGCCACACGGTGATGGAGCTTGCTCCCGTCACAACGCGGCCGCGGCCTGAGGCTGCGCGCGCCGCGGCAGCGCCGGTCAAGGAAGAAGCGCTGGTGCCGGAGACACAAGACGCCGAATTCGTTTCGCTCGAGGAAGCCGATGCCGAGGCTTCGGGCAGGAAGGTCGTAGCGGATACCGACGTGATCGCCGGCGAGGACGACATCGAGGTCGACGACGAGCCGATCGACGATGCCGCCTTGATCGAGGAGCAGGAGGAATCCGACGACGACGTCACCGACATTATCGGCGAGCGCGAGGGCGACGAGGAGGAGCCGTAACGTGCTCCCGCGACTGGCATTGCGCGCCGGTTGGCATTAAGATTGGTTTGTTGAAATGCGCGGCAAATCCCAACGCCGCGACTGGAATGGGGCCATAGCTCAGTTGGGAGAGCGCTTGGATGGCATTCAAGAGGTCGTCGGTTCGATTCCGACTGGCTCCACCAACTTTCTATCAAGTTTGGGTCTGGCCGTTGCACCCGCCAACGAGCCCATGATCGGGACAGCGAGGACGAGCCCGCAATCAGCTTGCGCGGCAGCGACCAGCGGCGACGTAACAACGCCACTGCTTTGGATTGTCCCCGTGAAAGCACCTCATCTGGCCGGCGCGAGGGAAGCTGTTATCGACCGGTCGTCCGATGATCGCGCGGGCCTCGCGCCACGCTCTGATCGCGCTTGCCTCCGCGGATGATCGGCTCGGCGACGGCCCACTCCCGGTGTAGGTGACCACCCCGTCCTTGCACAACCGCGCTGCCTCTAACGGCACCGCCAAGAGCAGCCACATCCCAGTCGCGAGAGAAATCACGGCGAGGCCTCGAACGCACGTCATTGCCGATCTCGCGTTTGACTTCGCCTGCCGACCGACCGCGGACGGCGCACAGACATGGTCTTGGCGGGTGGTTGTTTGCCGCCCGGCACGAGCGGAATCGCTCGGTACTTGCCGCGCTTGCGCCACTGATGGAGCACACCAAGCAACGGTGACTTCTTGGCGACATGCTGGTCCATGCGGTGCAGAACGTTGTCCAGAAATCGAACAGCCGCAAGCGCGTGACGTCCCTTGTTGAGCATCACGCATTCGGCCCGCTGCGCCATCGCCGCGTCGGTCGCTTCAGCGCGACTGGGAACGCCTGTCTTCACCAGACCGTCAAGAACGTGGGTCGCCCAGACCACAGGGATGTGAGCGGCCTCGCACAGCCAAAGCAACTGTTCCTGGGTTTCGGATAGTTGCTGCAGCCCAAGCTCAACCGCCAAATCGCCGCGCGCGATCATTACCGCGGTCGGCTGTCGACCGGCAGCCATAACGATCAGTTCGGGTAGATTCGCCACGCCGCGTCGGGTTTCGACCTTGATGATCAGAGGCGGCAGGGCGCGGCCGCGCAAGCGCCGCGCGAGTTCTTTCTGCAAGAGGGCGATATCGTTAGGCCTTTGGACAAACGAGAGGCCTACGATGTCCGCATGCTTGGCAACAAAGTCGAGATCCTTGAGATCTTTTTCTGTCAGCAGCGGCAGATCGAGATCGAGTTCCGGAAAATTGAGACCCTTGCCCGGCTTTATGCGGGCCCCCTTTGGACCAACCTGCTCGACGACGAGTTGGACTCCGTCGGGGGTGCGCGATTCAACCATACATCCGATCTTGCCGTCGTCGATCCAGACCTGATGCCCCTTGACCAGCCGCCTGAGCGGCGTCGTTACACTCGGTGTAATGGCGATAACCCGCTTGTCTGGCGCACGACCTTCAGCATGCTGCAAGACAATCCGATCGCCACGGTGGACGCGAAGCTTGCCGCGACCCGATGCGGTCGCGATACGGATCTTGGGCCCTGCGAGATCCATAAGGATTCGGCAATCGCGCCGCAGCGCGTGTGCCGCCGAGCGCGCATGTTTGATAACTGCACCCCAGGTCTCGGCATCGTCGTGGGCACAGTTAATGCGAATGCAATCGGCACCAGCAGCGATCATATCGCCGATGGTGACGGGATCAGCCGCGGCATCAGCGCCGAGCGTTACCATGATCCGCGTTCGCGGGCCGGCAGGATCCCGGCCAAAGATTTCAATCGATTGCTCGGTAAGGTGTACCGCGCGCGCCTGATTCCAGCCGGCGGCCGGGAACGCGGAGCCACGATGACCGTTGATCCGCATCATCGCTTCGGTCACCGCTTCAAGGCTCGACATGACATGGGCCTCGCAGCGGCCGAGCGACGAAAGCCCGCGATCGGAGAGGCCGGCCTGAAATTCACGCAAGTCATGGGAACGCAGCGCCAGATAGTGAGCGAGGTTCTCGGCCGCCGGGACGAACGAGGGTCGCGCAATCACCGGCAGCCAAGTGGCAAGCCGATTCGCACCACCGCGCCGAACATCGCGGATCAACCGCTGCAAACGACGCAGGAGCGCGTCATCGGTGCTTACGATGGCCTCACGGCTTGCCGAAGGCGCGACAATAGTGCCCGTCGTCCGATCCGTCTTGTCCACAGCGACCCCTTATGTTTCCGAAATCCGGCCGGAATTCGTCACCATGGTCTGCTCCCTGCGGGTCTTGAACAGCGAATACAAGACGCCACCGGCCAGGATGCCGAAGGTTATGGTCAGCGCGATCGCCGGCGGGAACTTTTGCAGCCCCAACAGATCGGCGATGAATATCTTCGAGCCGATGAACACCAGTACGAGCGCCAGCGCGTATTTCAGGTAGTGGAACCGGTGCACAATCGCGGCGAGCGCAAAATAGAGCGCGCGCAGGCCAAGGATGGCGAAGATGTTCGACGTGTAGACGATGAAGGGATCGGTGGTAATCGCGAAGATCGCGGGCACGCTGTCGACTGCGAAGATCACGTCCGCAATCTCGATCAGAATCAGCGCTAGAAACAGCGGCGTCGTGAACCAGACGGGCTTGCCGGTCGCGGCGTGCGGCAGCTTCACGAAGAAGCGCTCGCCGTGGTGGTGCTCCGTGACATTGAAGCGCCGGCGCATGAAGCGCAGCACCGGATTGTTCGCAACATTGTATTCGCGCTCGGCGAACAGGATCATCTTGATGCCGGTTGCGATCAAGAACAGCGCAAATAAATAGAGCACCCAGGAATACTGACTCACCACAGCCGCGCCCAGGCTGATCATGATCGCGCGCAGAAGGATGACGCCAAGAATTCCCCAGAACAACACGCGATGCTGGTATTTCGGCGGAACCGCAAAGAACGCAAAGATCATGGCAATGACGAAGACATTGTCCATCGCCAAGGCTTTCTCGACGGCGAACCCGGTCAGGTATTCCATGCCGTCCTCGGCACCGAAGTACCACCAGACCCAAGCCCCAAACAGAAGGCCGATGCTGATATACCCCGCCGACAGGGTCAGACTCTCGCTGACCCCGATCGCGCGCTGCTCCTTGTGCAGCACCCCAAGATCGAGAACGAGCAGCAATGTCACGATCGCCAAAAAGGTAAGCCAAACCCATCCGGGCTTGCCAAGGAACTGTCCAAACAGTACGGGATCGAGAAGGTCCATATGCGCCTCTGTGTCAGGTAACCAACCAACGGTTAGCCGACATCGCAGCCTTACGACTGCCAGAGGGGCCCGGCCTTACCAGAAGATTTAGGTAGGATCCCCGCAAGACTTCAAGTGGCGCCATGGAAGTGGAGAAAGTAAATCGATGCCATTAATGAAACGGTGGGTAAAGTCGACGATGGCGAGCCCTAACGACCGAACGGTGAAGCGCCGCGCCACTTAACCCTTGCGCGGCGGACCGGCATAGGCTGAAAGACCAACGGTCGCCCCTGCCGGCGCAGGTGGAGTAAATTGGAGACGACGACAATGTTCGACAGAGCCAAGCGGCATGCCCGACCGGTTGGAAGCACCTTCGCCATCTTGGCGTCCTGCCTGATCGCGCCTTTGTCGCCCGCGTCCGCCCAGGACGCGACCTTCGCCCCCAAGGGCGTCACGATGATCATCGGTTTTGGCGCCGGCGGCGGCTATGACCAATGGGGCCGCGTGGTTGCGCGGCACATCGGCAAACACCTGCCGGGCAAGCCGCATGTGATTGCGCAGAACATGCCGGGCGGCGGCAGCTTCACCGCCGCGAACCATATTTTTACGGTCGCACCCAAGGACGGCACCGTGATGGCCATTATTGCGCGCGACGCGCCGCTTGGACCGATAAGCGGAATGGCGGGCGCGCGCTTCGACTCGCAAAAGCTGACATGGGTTGGCAGCCCGACCACCGAAACCAATGTCTGTTTCACGCACAAGCGGGCGAAGGTGCAGAATTTCAGCGACCTACTCCAACATGAGCTGATCATCGGCAATACCGGCGCCGGTACCGGCACCTATACTTATCCGAAGGGACTGAACGGCCTGTTGGGAACGAAGTTCAGGCTCGTGTCCGGCTTCAAGGCCTCGACCGAAGTGCTGCTCGCCATCGACCGCGGCGAAGTCGACGGGCTGTGCGAGAGCTGGGACAGCGCCTATGGCAAGCGGGCCGAAGCGTTTAACGATGGGACGTTCAAGGTGCTGTTCCAAGCGGGCCCGACGGTCGAAGCGGAGATCAAGGCGCCATCGATTTTCACTTTGGCGAAAACGGCCGAGCAGAAAGTCGCACTTGAGTTTCTGTATGCCGGCCAGGGCATCGGCCGGCCATTTATCGCACCGCCGGACATGCCGGCCGACCGTATCAAGCTCGTGCGCGAGGCCTTCAACGCGACGGTGCGCGATCCCGAATTCTTGGCCGACGCCAAGAAAGGCAATCTCGACGTTCATCCGGTCGACGGCCAGAAGCTTGAAGAGTTGATCCGGCGCATTTATGCGACACCGAAGCATATCGTCGAGCAGGTCGGCGCGTTGATCAAATAGCGCCGCGCGCGCCGATTACACACGATAGCGCTCGACCGCCGCAAGATCCCAAATAAGCCCGTTGCCGGCGCGCTCTGGCACGACCGCATGGCCATCCACGATCCGCAGCGGGTCTTGAACAATACGGTCGGCCCAATCGACATATTCGAGGTAATGGCAGGTCGGCGTTGCCGTCAGCAAATGGGCGCTGACTTCCGGAAACAGGTGCGATGACATCTTGATATTGCCCGTGGCGGCAAGCGCGGCCGCCCGCCGCCAACCGGTCACGCCACCGATCCGCTCGAGATCGGGCATCACATAAGTCGCGGCGCCTGCCTCCAGCGCCGTCTCCATCGCAATCGGCAGCGAAAAATTCTCGCCGATCTGGATCGGCGTTTTCAACGCAGCGCGCAGCCGCGCGCAGCCGGCATAGTCGTCGTGCCGGATTGGTTCTTCCAGCCAGTCAATGCGCTCGCCGTCGAGCATGCGCCCGCGCGCCAGCGCCTGCGCCTCATCGAGCGCCTGATTGTAATCGACCATCAGCGCAACGTCGTCGCCGATCCGACGGCGCACCGCCTGCACCGCTGCGCGATCCTGCTCAACCGTCGGATAGCCAAGCCGCAGCTTCACGGCGCGGAACCCGCGGGCCAAAAGCTTTTCGGCTTCGTCGGCGACCGCTTCGGGCGATGCCATCAAGCCGAGCCCGCAACTGTTGTAAGCCAGCACCGGTCTTGGGGCGCCGCCGGTCAACCTGGCCAGCGGCATGCCGGCGGCAATCGCCACCGCATCCCAGGCCGCCATATCGAGACCGGCCATCGCCATGCGCACGATGCCCTGCACGCCCATCAGCGCAAAACGCTGCGCCAGCTTGTCCCATAACGCTTGCGGCGAGACTGGGTCGCCTCTGACCATTTCGCAGAGCGCATCCAGCATGCTTGCAATCGCCGGCATGACGCCGGGCATGTAGCACCACAGATAAGCGCGGCCGGTGATCCCTTCCGCGGTTTCGAGATCGATCAGCAGCAGCGGCGCCTTGGTCAGCGCGCCGCGGCTGGTGCCGAGCACATAGCTCATCGGCACTTCGACGCCGACCGAATGAACGGCGCGGACGGTCAGCCCTTGCGCCATCGCCGGCCCCCTCAATGCGCCGCAAGCTTGCCGTCGGCGTGCAGTGTCAGGATATCGCGCACCGCGCGATTCATCGGGGTCGGCACGTTGACTTGCGCACCCAGCGTGACGACGCCTCCGGCAAGCCAGCGCAGTTCCAGCGGCTTTCCGGCATTGAGATCGTGATGCATCGACGTGGTCATCTCCGGCGGCCAACCATCGAAAAACGGGATTCGCTGTTCGGCGTAGTCCGCCGGCAAAGCGACGCCGTGAGCGCGGCCGACGGCAACCGCCTCGCGCGCCAGATCGAGCAGGAATTCGCGCGTCAGCGGATTGGAGCGGATTGGCCCAATGGTGTGGCGCATGGATGTGGTCGCGCCCGACATCGCAACCAGCACCACGAATTTTTCCCAGATCGAACGCCGCACATCGTCGCTGATCTCGGCATTGATGCCGCCACGCTTGCACGCTGCGAGAAACTCCTCAGCCCGCGCCGAACGGCGGCCGTCATATTCGCCGAACACCATGCGCTGCAGCGGCCCGGTTTGCGCGATCACACCGGGCCGGCTGATCGCAGTCCCGACATAGGTGACCCCGCCCATTAGCGCAGCATCGCCGAAGATCGGGCGCAGCATGTCGTCTTTCTGCACACCGTTCTGAAACGAGATAATGCCGGTCTGCGGGCCGACGATTGGCAGCAGCTGCCGCGCGGCTGCGTCGGTGTCCCACAGCTTGACGCAAAACATGACGAGATCGACTAGGCCGATCGTTTTGGGATCGTCGGTCGCCGAGACATTGGGCAGGTGTAGCGGCATCGGCCCCTCGATGGTGAGGCCATTTTGGCGCATGGCGGCAAGATGCGCGCCGCGCGCGATGAAATGGACATCGGCGCCACCTTTGACCAGAAGCCCACCGAAAAAGCCGCCAACCCCTCCAGAACCCATGACTGCAATACGCACCGCCGCCCCCTCATCCACCGTCACGGTCAGTCGTCGTTAACGACCCGCGTTCAACATTCTTGCAGCCTTACCCTGTACCCCCCATATTGGGAAGTGACCGGTCCCAGATCCCGCATAATGCGGCATTGACGGCCGGTTAACCACGGGCGCCGCGAGGGCCCCTCAAAGTCGCTTACCGAGGGCTTTGAACAGAATGTCGAGAGTACCGTCGTTATCAAGTCCGTTCCTGCTTGGCTTCGATGAGATCGAGCGTGCGCTCGATCGCGTCGCCAAGGCGGCGGACGGCTATCCGCCCTACAATATCGAACGGATCCCCCGCGAGAACGGGCGCCCGGAGCGCCTGCGCATCACGCTGGCGGTCGCCGGGTTCACCCGCGACCAGCTCGACGTTTCGATCGAGGAAAGCCAGCTCGTCATTCGGGGTCGCCAGCACGACGATAAGGAACGGCAATTCCTCCATCGCGGCATAGCGGCACGCCAGTTCCAGCGCACCTTCGTGCTGGCGGATGGAATGGAAGTGTTGGGCGCGGACTTGAAGAACGGACTGCTCGCCATAGATCTTGTGCGCCCCATTCCCGAGCGCGTCATCAAGAGCGTCAAGATCGTGGAGCATGAGTAACCGAGGACTCGACAGTCAGCGTCGAAAGGAGTCGAGGGCCATGACTAACGAAATAACCAACAATACCACTAATAAGATTGCATCCCATGCCGCGCCAATTTCGCCAGAGGCGCTGGCGCTGCTCGGCGGCGGCAAGATTGCTTATGTGAGGGCCGTGCGCTCGGAAGACGTGCCGGCCATGTTCCCGCAGGTGCAGCCGCTGGAGCCTGGCATGCAGCTATTTACGCTGCATGCGGCCGACGGAACGCCCATGATGCTGACGGACAGCCGCGAGACCGCGGTAGCGACCGCCTGGAGCCAAAAGCTTGAAACCGTCAGCGTGCACTGAACCGGCGGCCCACACCGCGCGGCTTGCAACTTTAACGTATTATTGTGCCGCGTTGGCCGCCGGTAGCGCCAGCACTGCGTAGATCGCTTCGGCATCGCGCGAATCCTTAAGCTTGCGCACGGTGTCGGGATCGCGCAGCACGCGCGCGATGCGCGCCAATGCCTTCAGATGATCGGCGCCGGCGCCCTCCGGCGCGAGCAACAGGAAAATCAAGCTGACCTGCTGACCGTCCAGCGACTCAAAATCGATCGGTCGCTCCAACCGCGCAAACAGTCCAACCAGCCGATCGAGCTTGGGAAGCTTGCCGTGCGGTATGGCCACGCCATTGCCGACACCGGTTGAGCCGAGCTTCTCGCGCTGGGTCAGCGTCTCGTAAATGCTTTTTTCGCTGTAGCCAGATATCTGCGCCGCCTTCGCGGCAATTTCCTGAAGGGCTTGCTTCTTGCCGTTGACCTTCAGTGCCGGAATGATCGCATCGAGCGCGACGAGATCGGTGAGCGGCATGAAAACTGTTCCAGAATGTGGAATTTGCAGATATCGCGAGCACGCGTACTGTTTCGCCGAAAGACCAGCCGGACAACGCAACGAATCACTTAACGCGCGCCGATTGCGGCCAGTCTTGTCGTCGATTGCTCCAGATGCTGTGCCAAAGGCGGCGGACCATAAGGAGCCCCCTGCTTGCAGTCAATGGCCGTCCTTGAGCTCACCAGCAGGCGGATCGATCCACCCGACATGGCCATCGGCGCGGCGATAGACCAGATTGGCGCGACCGTGTCCGGCGTGCCGGAACACGACGACCGGAGCACTCGTCAAATCTAACTGCATCACCGCATCGCTGACCGACATGCGCTTCAACTTCGCTGTCGCTTCCGCAATGACGACAGGGTGATCCTCCGCTATTTCCTCATCGCGGTCTGTTTCCGGCGCCGCGACGACACCGACCGACGCCAGTCCATCGCGCTCGACACTCCGATCGCTCAATTTGCCGTTAGCCCGCACCGGATGTCGGCCTTTCAGGCGGCGATTGTAACGGCGCAACCGTTTTTCAATGCGCTCAGCGGCTTGGTCCGCGCTGGAATAAGCATCGCCCGCGACCGCTTCCACTTCGAAAACAATACCCGAATCCAGATGAACAACGCATTCCGTCCGAAAGCCGTGGCCGTCCTTGCTGACGGTGGCATGGCCAGAATAGCCGCCATCGAAATATTTTGCAGTAACCTCAGCGATCCGCTGGTCGACACGGCCACGTAACGCGGTGCCAATGGAGATATTTTTACCCGAAACGCGAAAAGGCATCGTGCGTCTCCACTTTTGCAAGTTGGAACCGGCCTTGAAGATTAGCTAGGAACGCCACCTCGTTCTGTCAATGCGCGTTGCCGCCACCATCTAACGCGCAGGCTCCACCTCAGCCGCAAACTACTTCTCGCGCCGCCGCTGCACCGATGATGGTATTCGCATGGCCTCGCGGTATTTCGCAACGGTGCGTCGCGCGATATCGATACCGGCAGCCTTCAGCTTTTCCACGATCGTGTCGTCCGAGAGAACGTCGTTACCGGCTTCCGCATCGATCATTTGCTTGATGCGGTGACGCACGGCCTCGGCCGAGTGCGCCTCGCCGCTACCGGTTGAGGCAATGGATGCGGTGAAGAAGTATTTGAGTTCGAAAATACCACGGGTGGTCGCCATGTATTTGTTGGCCGTAACCCGCGACACGGTGGATTCGTGCATGCCAATTGCTTCGGCGACGGTCTTGAGATTGAGCGGCCGCAAGTGTTGAACGCCGTGCACAAAGAACCCATCTTGCTGGCGAACGATTTCCTCGGAAACCTTCAGAATAGTCTTGGCGCGCTGGTCAAGCGCGCGGACCAGCCAAGTCGCGGTCTGCAAGCAATCGGCAAGATAGGATTTCTCTTTGTCGTTTTTCACCGAGCGCGTGACCTGCGTGTAGTAGGTTTGATTGACCAGCACTCGCGGCAAGGTTTCAGAGTTGAGTTCGACCATGAAAGCGCCGCTGGGCATCGGCCGAACAAACACGTCGGGTACAACCGGTTGCAACAGCGTCGATCCGAACGCCAAGCCCGGCTTCGGATTAAGCTGGCGAATCTCCGCAATCATTTCCGCGATATCTTCGTCGTTAACGCCGCAGGCCTTTCGCAGGGCGGCAAGGTCGCGTTTGGCCAGGAGGTCGATGTGCTCGATCAGCGCCTGCATCGCGGGGTCGAAGCGGTCACGCTCCTTGAGCTGAAGCGCTAGGCATTCTTTCAGGTTGCGCGCGCAGATGCCTGCTGGTTCGAACGTCTGCAAGACGGCGAGTACGGCCTCGACATCGGCAAGCGGAGCGCCAAGTTTCTCGGCGACGCCTGCCAGATCGCCGGTGAGATAGCCGGCTTCGTCGACAAGATCGATGAGATATTGACCGATCATCCGACGGGCGGGATCGGCCACCGCAATCGCGAGTTGTTCGGCGAGATGATCGGCGAGGGTACGCTCCGCCGAGACGAACGCTTCAAGATTGTAATCATCGTTATCGCTGCGCGCGGCGGGCGCATTGCCCCACTCCGAATAGCCCAGTGGCGCTTCGCTTGAGGCGGACTGGCGCGCGGCGATGCCGTCGTCGTCGCCGCTTTGCTCAACGGGATCGGCGGGGTCGGCATGGTCGGGGGGCGACGCCGCGGCGGCATCGACCGGCCGCTCCGACCAGTCTTCAGCCGAGCGCTCGGGGGCCGCCGCTTCGGTCTGGCGGCGCTCCGATTCGGCCTCTGATTCGGCGGTACGCTCCAGCAGCGGATTACGCTCGAGCTCGTTTTCGACGTAGGCGGTCAGATCCAAATTCGATAGTTGCAACAGCTTGATGGCCTGCATCAGCTGCGGCGTCATGACGAGCGCCTGGCTCTGTCGGATCTGCAGTCTTTGACTAAGCGCCATGGGCCCCGGCAAAAGTGGTCCGGTTCTTGCTTATCCGGTTCGGCCCCCGCTGTATACCGGTTCCTGCCGACGGCCTTAACAGACCGCTACGGGGATCAAAGGCGGAATTGCTCGCCCAGATAGACCCGCCGAACCTCTGGGTCGTTGACGATATCCTCGGTTCGGCCCTCCATCAGCACCTGGCCGGAATAGATGATGTAGGCGCGGTCGGTCAGCCCGAGCGTCTCACGCACATTGTGGTCGGTGATCAGAACCCCGATCCCGCGGCTGGTGAGATGACGCACCAAGGCCTGGATGTCACCGACCGCGATCGGGTCAATGCCCGCAAACGGTTCGTCGAGCAGCATGTAATTTGGCCGCGACGCCAGCGCGCGGGCGATTTCGACCCGGCGGCGTTCACCGCCCGAGAGCGCAATCGACGGCGTTTTGCGCAGCCGCGTAATATGGAATTCTTCGAGCAGATTATTGAGCTCGGCCTCGCGGCGGCGCCGATTTGGCTCGACGATTTCCAACACCGATCGAATGTTCTCTTCGACCGTCAATCCGCGAAAGATCGACGCCTCCTGCGGCAGGTAACCGATCCCGAGGCGGGCACGCTGATACATCGGCAAATTGGAGATATTAAAACCGTCAAGGTCGACGCGGCCTCGATCCGCCTTAATCAGCCCCGTGATCATATAAAACACCGTGGTCTTGCCGGCGCCGTTCGGCCCGAGCAGGCCCACCGCCTCGCCCCGCCGCACATAGAGGCTGACGCCGTTCACCACCTTGCGCCCGCCAAAGCTCTTCTCGATGCCATTCACACCGAGAAAATCGTCGCGCTCCGGCTCTTGGATCGACCGTTGTCGCTGGTCGCGCTGCCTGGGCTGCGATTGCAATTGTGGCGGCTGCGGCTGCGGCGGCTGCGGCCGGCGCTGTGTTTCGCTTGGCACGGGCTGCGGTGCCGCCACCTTGGGCTGCGGCTTGGACGGCTTCTCCGGCAGATTGAGTGCCACCCTGGCAAACGCGGTGATCGGCCCGCCGAGCGAACGCAAATCGATGCGCCAAAAGCCAGATGCCGGCTTTGACTGCTGCCGAGAATTGCGGCCGTAGGGAGTTTCAACCACGTCTGCCTCGACTCAACCGGCTTGCTGCCGCCATCCAGTCCGCATCCGCGACCGGACACTATATGGCACGCAATAGCGATTTCGGGAAAGCCGGCAAGCTAGCCTCGTTAACGCCATAGCCAGCGCACGGATCAATTTTATTTACCTGGCTTAGGCTGCGATTTCGGATTGATCAACATTTCGACCTGCCCGCCGCCGGACTCGACCTGCGCCACGCCGGTAGCCATGTTGACGATCAGTCGATGACCGCGCATCACGTCCTCGCCGCGCGTCACAACGACCTTTCCGGTGAGCGTGAGTATGTTGTTTGGGACGTCGAAATCGGCGCGCTCGCCCACCGCTCGCTGTTCTTTCTGCGTCAAAACCACCGAGCCGCGGCATTCCATCCGTCGAATCTGTTGGCTGCCCCGGTCGGTATCGGGCGTAGCTTTCGGAGCAGACTTGCCTTTCTGCTCTTCGTAAAAGACGGCCAGCGCATTGCAGCGTACGTCGTTTTCACCCTGAACGATCTGAACATTGCCCGAGAAGGTGGCCATCTTGTCCTTGTCGCGTACCTCGAGTTTGTCCGATTTGATCGAGATCGGTTCGTCGCGCTTCTGCGGCTGCATCTTGAACAGGCCGGGCGCCTGCGCGCCGCCCTGTGTCGCGATCGCCAACAGCAGCACGGCGATCGCCACAACGAACTGGGAAATTTGACGGACTTGAGCGGCGAATCGGTTCATCGCACAGTCCCTCGGGGAGGACCTTCGCGATCAAGAAGCAGCCTGACGTCGCCTTCAAAGCCGATAATTGCTCCGGACTCGCGCACTTCCACCCGATTGGCTTTGAGCGTTCCCTGCAGCATGTTGACCTCAACTGGTTGCTCGGAAACAACCGTACCCGCGCGAACGCTAATCAATGCATCCTGCAGCTTGATCTGGTACTCCGGCGAACTAATGACGACGCCATTGAGCAGCCGCAAATGCTCGATCTTGCCGTCGTAGCGTCCGCTCTGCGCGGTGACTTCAACGTTGCGCCCATCGGGCGCAACAAGCACCGTCCGGATGTCCTCCATTTCAAGGATATCCGGATTGGTCAGATCCTTGGCGGCTGTGCGCGCGGTCACGGTGTATGGCCGCCCGTCCTTGGTGTAACCGGTGAGCTTCGGCTGCCGCATGATGATCTTGGTGCCCGAAATCACCAGGCCGTCATTGCTGATCGGAAGCCGCGTGAGCACCCGCAGCGGATCGAACCAGTGATAGACGCCGAATGCTGCGGCCACAGAAACCATCACAACCGGAATCCCCACGCGCAACACCCGTACCAGCCGGCTGTGGCGCATCGCCGCGCGGAATGCGCGCCGGCTGTCACGGTCTCGCGCGGTCAGAACACCTTTGGCGGTCGCAGCCCCTATCGGTGCGGCAATGGTCAAACGATTCACCCCGGAGCCGGTCGCTGGTCGGTAGCTTGGTGGCTGTAACAGCTACTTTAACGCGGCTTTGGGGACATTCGCGCAGAAATGTGGCCCGGCCACGGCACCCAAAACCCTTAACTATGAGAAAAAATGTCCTCAAGCCCCCAGCCGGCAAGGTCCAGCCGAACCCGGTCCGGCAGAAAGCCAAAACAGGCCGTCGCCAGGGCGGTCCGGCCTTCGCGGGCCAGCATGGTGTCGAGCTTATCCTTGAGCGCATGCAAATGCAGCACATCGGACGCCGCATAGGATATTTGCGCGTCGGTCAGATCGCTGGCGCCCCAATCGGATAGCTGCTGCTGCTTTGACAGGTCGACGCCGAGCAGTTCGCGCGCGAGATCCTTGAGGCCATGCTTGTCGGTGTAGGTGCGGGCCAGTCGCGAGGCGATCTTGGTGCAATAGACCGGTTGGGCCATGACACCGAAGGCCTGGTACAGCGTCGCGATATCGAAACGGCCAAAATGAAACAGCTTGACGATCTTGGCATCGGCCAACAGCGCCTTGAGATGCGGCGCATTGGCGGCGTCCGGCACGACCTGCACCACATCGGCGGAACCGTCGCCCGGCGAGAGCTGGACCACGCACAGCCGATCGCGGCGCACATCGAGACCCATGGTCTCGGTGTCGATCGCAACACTGCCGCTCCGGTAGCGGGCCAGGTCGGGCAGATCCCCGCGGTGTAAGCGGATGGTCATTGCGGCTCCCAAGAACGGCGCATCGTGTCACGGATCGATTGACCGATCGTCAACGGCCCGTCGTCCAAATTTTCGGAATGTTTACCATGGGGCGGCGTCGCGGCGGCAAATTGGCTCGTCGAGACTATCGCGCGATGGGTGGAACGAACACCCCAAGGAATGGTGCCCAGGAGAGGACTCGAACCTCCACGGCTCTCACCGCTAGTACCTGAAACTAGTGCGTCTACCAATTCCGCCACCTGGGCACTGACGGCGATAGGTAAGGACGCGCTGTCCGCTTGTCAATTTCCCCCCGATCCGCCGGGCGGCGGCCGCAGCCCTGTACAGCCTCCCGGCGATCCTGTATTCGCGGCGCAGATACTCCGCGGCGGCGCCGGTCGCGATCCGCCGGGTTACCCGAGCATCGTTGCGAGCCTTGCGCGCATGGAAACCCTCCCCGAAAATACCCAGGCCGATGCCGACAGACTGATCACCGTCTATGGCGGTTCGGGATTCCTCGGCCGACACGTGGTCCGCGCGCTCTGCAAGCGCGGCTTCCGCATCCGCGTGGCGGTGCGGCGGCCGGAACTTGCCGGCCACCTGCAACCGCTTGGCCGGACCGGACAAATCCACGCGGTGCAAGCCAATTTGCGCCACCCGCAATCGGTCGAGGCCGCCGCGCGCGGCGCCGACGCGCTGATCAATTTGGTCGGTATCCTCTTTGAACGCGGCCGTCAGCGCTTTGACCACGTGCATGCATTCGGCGCCGAAGCGGTCGCTTTGGCGGCGTCCGCTCACGGAACGCGGCTGGTGCATGTCTCCGCGATCGGCGCCGACGAGAACGCAACTTCGGTCTACGCGCGCAGCAAGGGCGTCGGTGAAAAGCTCGTGCTCGCCGCAAAACCCACGGCGACCATCCTGCGGCCCTCGGTGGTGTTCGGACCGGAGGACGATTTCTTCAACCGCTTTGCGTCGCTGGCGCGGTTCGCACCGGCGCTGCCGTTGGTCGGCGGCGGCCACACACGGTTCCAGCCGGTCTATGTCGGCGATGTCGCAGCCGCCATTGTCGAGGCGGTTGACGGCCGCACCGTGCCGGGCGCAACCTACGAACTTGGCGGACCCGCAGTAAAGACCTTCAAGGAAATCCTGCAATTCGTGCTGGCCACCATCGGCCGGGAACGGCTGCTGCTGCCATTGCCCTATGCGCTCGCCGAGATGCAAGCCTGGTTCCTGCAATTCCTGCCGAAACCACCGCTGACGCCGGATCAGGTCGAACTGCTCAAGACCGACAATGTGGTGAGCGAAGCCGCCCAGCGCGAACGGCGCACACTCGAAGGGCTCGGCATCGCGCCGGTTACCGTGGAAGCAATCGCGCCAACTTATCTCTGGCGATTCCGCAAGACCGGGCAATTCAAGGCTCGAAACGGCGGGGCCTGAGCGCCAGCCACGCGCTAATAACCGAGCGCCAAACCGATCAGCCCTAACGAGCCGATCAACACGCGCCACCAGGCAAACAGTGCGAAGCCGTGGCGCGTGACGTAATCGAGCAGCGTCTTCACGACCAAGAACGCCACGACAAACGACGTCGCAAAGCCAATCGCGACCAGCGTTATGTTGTCGGCCGTCATCAGCGCATAATTTTTGTAGAGATCGTAGGCGAACGCGCCCGCCATGGTGGGGATGGCGAGAAAGAACGAAAACTCAGCCGCCGAGCGTTTGTTCGCGCCGAGCAGCATGCCCGAGACGATGGTGGTTCCCGAGCGCGATACGCCCGGAATCATCGCGAGGCATTGCGCCAGTCCGATGATGAAATACATCGGCAGCGAGAACTGCGTTGCATCGCGATGGCGCGGCTTCAGATCGAGCGAGTCGACCCACAGCAGGATCGCGCCGCCGACAATCAGCGTGAAGCACACCACCCAGGCATTGAACAACACGCCTTTGATGAAGCTGTGCCCGGCCGCCCCGATGACGGCCGCTGGCAAGAATGCAATCAGCACGCCGATGACAAAGCGGCGGGCCGCGGGATCGCTGAACATGCCAAGCGCGATCTTCCACAGCCGCAAAAAATAAATCGAGAGGATCGCCAAAATCGCGCCGAGCTGGATCAAGACCACAAAGGTCTTGCCGAACTGTTCGTCGTCGAATCCAAAGAACCGTTCGAGCAGCAACAAGTGGCCGGTCGAGGACACCGGCAGAAACTCGGTCAATCCCTCGACCACGCCGAGAACAAAAGCCTTGAACACATCAAGCGGCATCGGAGGAAACTCCACCGGAGAATTGGCGAGAGCGGCTACCGGCGGACCCGGTCACGCTTTGAAGTGGGGAATCGCCGCTACCGGTTTTCCCGCAACGGCAACGGACTGGCAACGAAAAAAGGCCGGAAATCTCCGTGGAAAACCCGCATCACTCCAGCGGCGATCAAGTATCATGATGCCGATGGCGTTGCTCGTCCGAAATCGGTAACAAAGCGCGCGTGACGGTTCGATCGTTCGCCCATCGGGTTCGGGACATTCCATGCCTACTTTGTTTCACCATACCTTTTGCCCGCACTCGCGCTTCGTGCGGCTGGTGTTGAACGAATATGGCGTCGAAGCGCGTTTGATCGAAGAGCGCACCTGGGAGCGCCGTCACGATTTCCTGGTGTTAAATCCGGCCGGCACCACGCCCGTCCTGGTCGAAGATGGTCGACCGCCGGTGCCCGGCGCGGCGATCATCGCAGAATTTGTCGATGAAACCCGTGGCGCGATCCTGAGCGACCGCCGGCTGTTGCCACGGGCGCCCGGCGAACGGGTCGAAGTCCGCCGTCTGATGAGCTGGTTTCATGACAAGTTCTTTGCCGAGGTCAGCGGCCCTCTCACCCTCGAGCGTTTTTATAAGCGCCATCTCACGCTCGATGCCGGCGGCGGCCCCCCGGACACCGAAGTTCTCCGCGCCGCCCGCCATAACATTCGCTATCATCTTGCCTATATTGGATGGTTGTTGCGAACGCGTGACTGGCTTGCCGGCAGCGCGCTGACCTATGCCGACCTGGCCGCCGCGGCGCATCTTTCGACGGTCGATTATTTGGGCGATGTGCCGTGGATCGAAGACGAACCCGCGAAGAACTGGTACGCGCGGCTGAAGTCGCGGCCGTCGTTCCGTCCGCTGCTGGCCGAGACGATCGCCGGCGTTCCCCCGTCAAAGACCTACGCCGACCTGGACTTCTAGCGAATCCCGTGGCGTTGAAGGCCGCGCTTGCCGATGCCGCGCGCGCGCATGGTTTCGATGCAGTCGGCGTGACGCGCCCGGACTCCATCCCGTTGGCGCAGGATCGCCTGCGTCAATTTCTGGCCGATGGCCAGCACGGCGACATGCAGTGGATGGAAACCACCGCTGCCCGGCGCAGCGATCCACGCCTGCTGTGGCCGGATGCGCGCGCGGTCGTGATGCTCGGCATGAACTACGGTCCCGATGCCGACCCGCTCGCGATCCTCAACCGTCGCAGCCACGGCGCGATTTCGGTCTACGCGCAGGGTGACGACTATCACGACCTCATCAAGCAACGCCTGAAGGCGATCGCCCGTTGGCTGACAGCAACGGCCGGCGGCGACGTCAAAGTGTTCGTCGATACCGCCGCGGTGATGGAAAAGCCGCTGGCCGAACAAGCCGGTCTCGGCTGGCAGGGCAAGCATACCAATCTGGTTTCGCGCCAATTCGGCTCCTGGCTGTTTCTCGGCGCGATCTTCACGACGCTCGATTTGCCGCCGGACGCGCCCGAGCCCGACCATTGCGGAAGCTGTCGCACCTGCCTCGACATCTGCCCGACCGCGGCGTTCCCGGCGCCCTACCGGCTCGATGCGCGGCGCTGCATTTCGTATCTCACCATCGAGCACAAGGGTCAGATCCCGCGCGACTTGCGCCCGCTAATCGGCAATCGCATTTATGGCTGCGATGACTGCCTCGCGGCCTGCCCGTGGAACAAATATGCCCAGGTCGGACGCGAGACCAAGCTCGCCGCGCGCGAAGCGTTGCGCGCGCCAACCTTGACGGAATTGGCGCGACTCGACGATACGCGCTTCCGCACGTTGTTCGCGAAGTCTCCGGTCAAACGCATCGGCCGCGATCGCTTCACCCGCAATGTCTTGATTGCGATTGGCAACAGTGGCGACGCGACTCTTGCCGACGACGCCGAACGGTTGCTCGACGATGCGTCCGCGCTGGTGCGGGGCGCAGCGGTGTGGGCGCTCGGGCAGCTTGACCCCGCGCGACTTGACGCGCGGGCGGCGCGGCGGATGCGCGAAAGCGATGATCTTGTGCGCGCGGAATGGGCAAACGCGCTAAACGAGGTGAACGCCTGAATGTCGACACTGCTCTGCCTCGGCCTCGGTTATTGTGCGCGCTATTACGCTGCCGAATTCGGTGCGCGCTTTGAGCGCATCGTCGGAACATCCCGAACACCGAAGCCCGCCGGCCGGGTCGCGATGCTGGCATTCGATGCCGCGGCGCCCTCGGACGAAGTGCGCGCCGCCGTCGCCGACGCAACCCATGTCCTGATCTCTGCCGGCCCCGGCGAGGCTGGCGATCCCATCATCGCGGCATTGGCCGATAACATCGCCGCATCACCGAATTTGCAGGTCATTGTCTATCTCTCGTCGCTGGGCGTTTATGGCGATTACGCCGGCGCCTGGATCGACGAGGCCGCGGCCACCATCCCGGCGCATGCGCGGGGCGGCGCGCGACTGCGCGCGGAGCAGGCGTGGCAAGCGCTGGGCGCCAAGCGCGGCGTTCCGGTCGCGGTGCTGCGGCTCGCCGGAATTTACGGACCGGGGCAAAATGTGTTCACCCGGCTTATCTCCGGCCGCGCCCATCGCGTCGCCAAGCCCGGCCATGTTTTCAACCGCATCCATGTTGCCGACATCGCGCAGGCGATCGAGGCCGCGTTCGCACGCCGGATCGATGGCATTTTCAATGTCACCGACGACGAGCCTGCGCCTTATTCCGACCAGGTCCTGATGGCGGCACAGCTGCTCGGCATCGAGCCACCGAAGGAACTATCGCTGGCGCAAGCGCAGGAGGTGCTCACGCCAATGGCGCTCAGCTTCTACGCCGGTTGCGTGCGGGTGCGGAACGACAAACTCAAGACCGAACTCGGCGTGCGGCTGCGCTATCCGACCTATCGCGAAGGCCTGCGCGCGCTGTTTGCAAGCGGCTACGACGCCCGCGATCCGCTGACGGGTTAGGGCGACCAGCCCACTTGAAGGTGCGACATACTTCGAGTTTGATCCACGTCAATAACATCGGCGCGATCCTTGGCCGTCTGTGTTCTTGTAACCGGTGGATGGATCATGAGGACATCACGCGGAAATCCGGTCCAATCAGGCTACCTTCGCTTCTTTTACCGAGACGGGCGTCCGACCCGCTTGGGGAAGGTTTGGAACGGCCTACTTGCCTGGATATCCGGGCTTGGCCTGACACCCGCAGTCTTGCTCACGTTGCAGGTGAAAAGCCGGAGCAGCAGTCGCCTCCGCTCAACCGTCCTCGTCGTTGCCGGTTACAAAGGCCACCACTATCTCGTCTCGATGCTTGGAGACAGTTCGGAGTGGGTACAAAACGTTCGCGCGGCCCGCGGAGCGGCACTTATCAAGCGGGGCCGATCGCGCCCGGTCCTGCTCACCGAAATCCCGTCCGAGCAACGGGCGCCGATCCTGAAGGCCTGGTGCCAAGTCGCCACCAGCGGCCGCCACCACTTGCCGGTCCCGCACGACGCGCCGGTATCCGCCTTCGAAGCGATCGCGGCGGACTACCCGGTCTTTCGCATTGATCCGGTCGCATAGCCTGGCCCATCGATCGGCGGAAGCTCACCGCTCACAGTTGCGCGGTGCAACCTGTCAGGTGTGCGAGAATGGGCCTCGCTCCGATCGAAGAGTTGATGCGCGCCCTTCGCTAAAACTCCGCCACCGCCGCGATCATGCGGTCGATATCCTCGGGCCGCGACAGCCGGTGGTCGCCGTCCTTCACCAGGGTCAGCACGACGTCATCGCGGGCAAAGCGCGAGGTCAGTTCGATCGCGTGTTGCCACGGCACATCATCATCCCGCACGCCCTGCAAAATGCGAACCGGGCAGCCGGTTTCGATCATGCCCCCGAGCAAAAGATGGTTGCGCCCCTCCTCGATCAGATTGCGGGTGATCGGGTAGCCGCCTTCGTCATAGGCAGAGGGTCGGGTCCAGACGCCGGTTGCCGTGATCTGAGCCTGCACCGCGGGCGGCATGCGTTTCCACATCAGTTCCTCGGTGAAATCGACCGCCGGCGCGATCAGCACCAGTCCCGTGAGTATCGGGTCGTTGGCTTGGCCCGCTTGCAGGAGCGTGCGCGCCAACAGCAAAGCGAGCCAGCCGCCCATCGAAGAGCCGACGACCACCTGCGGCCCGGCGCAACAATTGCGGACCACAGCAACGCTTTCCTCAAGCCAGCGCCCGATCGTGCCGTCTTCGAACGCCCCGCCGGATTCGCCATGGCCGGAATAATCGAACCGCAGCATGGCGCGGCCATTGGGGGCAGCCCAGGTATCCAGCGCCTCGGCCTTGGTGCCGGTCATATCGGACTTGAACCCCCCGAGCCAAATGAGACCCGGCGCTCCGCCCTGACGCACCCGCATAGCAATGGACCGCGCGGCTGGACCTGCTCCGACGCTCATCGTTTTCAGGCTGGGCTCGCTCATAGGGCGCCTCGCTCGGTCGGCAAGTCATTGAATGTCGTCGCCGAATGTCTCTGAAGTTCCGGTAAAATCACAATATTGATTCGCCGGCAGATTGCCGCCGAAAGCAAGCGTTGAATCCGTGTCAGTGGCGTCCGAGCGTCAAACCCTTGGCGTTTCCCGATGCCCGAAAACTGCGCCGGTCTGCAACATAACTACGACGGATTGCCATGCCGCCGATTTGAAAACCCCACAGCGCTTGCAGCAAATGCGGTTGGGAAATTCAATTCGAAAAACGGCACGCAAATCATCGCGGTGCTGGTACCCCTTGGTTGCCAAAGTTCGTGGCAGCGGTTGCTGCGACGGTTCACGAATTCCGGAAACGGAGCGCCCGCGTGAGCGACGGATTTAACACTCGGACAACTCCGCAACGCACGCTCGCCGGCGCGACGATTCTGCAGATCGTGCCGAAGCTCGACGAGGAGCCCGCCGCCCGCGGCGCCGTCAACATCGCTCATGTCCTGCTGCGCGCTGGCGCCCGCGCATTGATCGGCGCCGAAAATGGGCCATTGGTCGGCGAACTCACGACGGCCGGCGGCGAATGGATCCCGATGGTCAGCAAGAGCGTCAATCCGTTTCGGCTGCGCCGCACCGCAAGACAACTCGAGCAACTCATCGGGCACGAGCGCATCGATATCGTACACGCCTACGACGCCGGCGCCGCCTGGAGTGCGCAAATCGCCGCCTCGCGGATGGCGGTCTGGCTCGTGACCTCGCTGCCGGACGTCCCTTCCTATACCGGCTTGCGCAGCCGTTATGCCGGCGCGCTGGCGCATGGCGACCGCGTCATCGCGCCGTCAAATTATGCGGCTGCGCCAATCGTCGAACGCTACGGCCTGCGTCCGGACCAGATCACCGTCGTGCCGCGCGCGATCGATACTGCGGCCTACGATCCAGCCGTGGTGTTGGCGGAGCGCGCGAACGCTCTGCGCGAACACTGGGGCGTGCCACCCGATCAACGGATCGTGCTGGTTCCGGGACGGGTCGCGCCGTGGAATGGCCAAATCGTCTTGCCCGACATCGCGCGCATTTTGGTCGACAACGACGTTGTCGACTTCCTCTTCGTGGCCGTTGGCGAAACCGCGACGCACCCCCAATATGCCGGCAAAGTGCTCAAGCGCGCGGAGGCAATGGAGGTGGACGGCCTAATCCTGATGACCGGCCCTTGTAACGATATGCCAGCCGCATTCGCCGCAGCCACTCTCGTCGCGGTTCCGGCGGTCGAGCCGCCCTTGCTGGGTCGCGTAGTTGCGCAAGCGCAAGCGATGGGTCGACCGGTGATTACGACCGATATCGGCATGCTGGCGGAGCATATCGTGACGCCGCCGCACCTGCCGGCCGAAGTTCGCACCGGTTGGGCGGCGCGGCCGAACGATCCGGCGGACTTCGCCCATCTGTTAGGCATCGCGTTATCGCTCGACAACGTCGCGTATCGCCGCATGTCGGCGCGCGCGCGCCAATTCGCCGAATATATGTTCGCGCCGGAGAGCGTCGCCGAGGCGATGCGATCGGTCTATACGTCGCTGCTCGCACGCGATCGCTAGTGCCCCCCTCGATCCGACGTTCCTAACCGAATTTGTCGCAGGTGGTGTAGGAGCTTCAGATCGGCGGCACTAGCGCCCGTGGACTTGCGCGCGGTACCAGCGGTTGGCGCGGTCGGTCGCCCCCCAAACCGACGCAAGCCGGCAAAAAGCCTGAAATTGCGGACGATCCGGGCCGCGGCCACTCCAGGCCCACCCCATGCCAAATTGCAACATTCGTTATCCAAAATGCGATTTAGGCTGCATTTCCGTTGACTTGGATGCGGTTTATCCGGATGCTTTGCGCGCCGCTTCGGCTCACCGCCGAAACTGCGTCGCAACAACGGTCGCAACAACACAGGAGAGTAAGGCCATTCGTCGTCCGATGAGAGCGCCGCCGCCCGTCCAGAAAGACGGCCCGCGCATTAACGAGGAGATCAGAGTCCGCGAAGTCCAATTGATCGACCAAACCGGTCACAATCATGGACCGACCGATATCCAAATTGCCCTGGCCAGAGCCCAGGAAGCCGGGCTTGATCTCGTTGAGATCGCCCCCAATTCCAGCCCGCCTGTCTGCAAGATCCTGGATTACGGCAAGTTCAAGTACCAGGCGCAGAAAAAGGCCGCTGAAGCCCGCAAAAAGCAGAAAGTCGTCGAGGTCAAGGAGATCAAGCTCCGGCCGATGATCGACGACCACGATTATGATGTGAAGATGCGGGCGATGCAGCGCTTTTTCGCGGAGGGCGACAAGGTCAAAGTCACCTTGCGCTTCCGAGGCCGCGAGATGGCGCACCAGGAACTCGGCACCGCGCTGCTCAACCGCCTCAAGGAAGACACCACCAAGTTCGCCAAGGTCGAGCAGGAACCGCGCTTCGAGGGTCGCCAGGTGGTGATGGTGCTGGCGCCGCGTTAAAGCGGCGCCCGTGCCCCCGTCGCAAGCCTAGGAATTCAATCAAATCGGGGCCCGGACCGGATCGCCCGGCGCCTGCGCTAGCGCCTTGAAAAGGTTGTCATCCGCGCCTGGCTCTGCCATAACGCCGGCCTCCCGTTGCCCGGCCATTTAGGGCTGCCGTGGCAGCGGCGAAGTGCTCAATCAGCACGCTCATTTCGAGCAATTAACCGGCGCGGCAAGCCGACAGGCCTGCCGATTGCGTCCGGAAAGGAGAGCAAAATGCCCAAGATCAAGACCAAATCGGGCGCCAAAAAGCGCTTCAAGATTACCGGCAGCGGTAAGGTGCTTTACGCCCAGGCTGGCAAACGCCACGGCATGATCAAGCGGACCAAGAAGCAGATCCGTCAGCTTCGCGGCACCAACACGCTGTTCAAGTCCGATGGCGACAACATCAAGAAATATTTTCTGCCGAACGGCTGATCCGTCGGCGTAGCATTCCAGTCCTGAAGGAGATTTGTCATGGCCCGCGTCAAACGTGGCGTCACCGCGCATGCTAAGCACAAGAAGGTCTACAAGGCCGCCAAGGGCTTTTATGGCCGGCGCAAGAACACCATCCGCATCGCCAAGCAGGCGGTCGAGAAAGCCAACCAATACGCCTATCGCGACCGCAAGCGGCGCAAGCGCACCTTCCGCGCCCTGTGGATCCAGCGGCTGAACGCGGCTGTCCGCCCGTTCGGGCTGACCTACAGCCGCTTCATCGACGGGCTCAACAAGTCCGGCCTGATGGTCGATCGCAAGGTTCTATCCGATCTCGCCATCACCGAGCCGGCGACGTTCCAGGCGATTGTGGAAAAGGCCAAGGCCGCGTTGCCGGCGACGGCGTAATCGCGCGTTCGGCCTTGCTACGCTGGGTCCGGGCCGGTCCCGGACCGCTACGCCCGTCGCTGCCGGGTCATGCCCGGCCATGACGGTTAGGAAAGCCGCGCCATGTCCGACATCGGAACGCTCGAAACGCAAATTCTCGCCGATATCGCGGCAGCCGCCGACGAGCCGGCATTGGAGGCCGTGCGCGTCGCGGCGCTGGGGCGCAACGGATCGATCACCGCGCTGCTCAAGACGCTTGGCGCCATGACGCCGGACCAGCGCCGCGAACAGGGTCCATCGATCAATGGCCTCAAGGACAAAGTGACCGATGCGCTCGCGGTGCGACGCGACGCACTCAAAAACGCCGCTCTCGACGAACGCCTGAGCACCGAGACCGTCGACGTCACGCTGCCGGTGCGCGAGCCGCCAACCGAAACCGGCCGCATCCATCCGATCAGCCAGGTGATCGACGAACTGACCGCGATCTTCGCCGACCTGGGCTTCGCGGTCGCGGAAGGTCCCGACATCGAGACCGACGATTACAACTTCACCAAACTCAACATTCCCGAGGGCCATCCGGCCCGCGAAATGCACGACACGTTTTTCTTCAATCCGAAGCCGGACGGCTCGCGGCTGCTGCTGCGCACGCATACCTCGCCGGTGCAGATCAAGACCATGCTCACGCAGAAGCCGCCGATCCGCGTGATCATTCCCGGCCGAACTTATCGCGTCGACAGCGACCAAACCCACACGCCGATGTTCCACCAGGTCGAGGGGCTGGTGATCGACAAGGGCTCGCACCTCGGCCATCTAAAATGGATTCTCGAAGAATTCCTGAAGGCATTTTTTGAAGTCGAGCAAGTGAAGATGCGGTTCCGGCCGTCGTTCTTCCCGTTCACCGAGCCTTCGCTCGAAGTCGACATTCAGTGCCGGCGCGAGAAGGGCGAAGTGCGGTTCGGCGAAGGCGACGACTGGCTGGAGATTCTTGGCTGCGGAATGGTGCATCCTAATGTGATGCGCAATTGCGGGCTCGATCCCGAACTGTATCAAGGCTTCGCCTGGGGCATGGGGATCGACCGCATCGCCATGCTCAAATACGGCATGCCGGACCTGCGCGCCTTCTTCGAAGCCGACGTGCGCTGGCTTTCGCATTACGGCTTCCGTCCGCTCGATCTTCCAACGCTTGCGGGAGGACTGAGCGGATGAAGCGGCATCCTCGCAATTTGAATGTGCTAGTGCCAATGGCACGCCCGGTCCCCTCCCCCGCAAGCGGGGGGAGGGAGCAGACCAACTCCGCCGCACTGGCTGCGTCACAGTCTCCACAAAGAGCGGTCAGATGAAATTCACCCTGTCCTGGCTGCGCGAACATCTGGACACCGACGCCTCGGTGGCGGAGCTTGCCGACAAGCTCACCATGATCGGGCTTGAGGTCGAAAGCCTCGCCGACAAGGGCAAGCTGCTCGCGCCCTTCATCGTCGCGCGGGTGATCGAGGCCAAGCCGCACCCCAATGCCGACCGGCTGCGGGTCTGCATGGTCGACACCGGCGCCGGCGATCCGGTGCAAGTCGTGTGCGGCGCGCCGAACGCGCGCAGCGGCATGATCGGCGTATTCGTGCCACCCGGCGCTTATATCCCGGGCAAGGACATCACCCTTGGCGTCGGCACCATTCGCGGCGTCGAGAGCCGCGGCATGCTGGTGTCGGCATTCGAAATGCAGCTCTCCGAGGATCACGAGGGCATCATCGAACTGCCGGCCGATGCGCCGCTCGGCAAACCCTATGTCACCTGGGCCGGCCTCGACGATCCCGTGATCGAGGTCAAGCTCACGCCCAACCGTCCCGATTGCACCGGCGTACACGGCATCGCCCGCGATCTGGCCGCCGCCGACATGGGAAAGTTTCTCGACAAGGCTGTTAAGCCGGTGAAAGGCAAAGGCGCCTGCCCGTGCAAGGTCACGCTCGACTTCGGCACGACGCCATCGCTCTGCCGTGGCTTTGCCTTGCGGCTGGTACGCGGCGTCAAGAATGGGCCGTCGCCCGACTGGCTGCAGAAGCGCCTGATTGCGATTGGGCTGCGGCCGATCAATGCGCTGGTCGACATTACCAATTTCATCACCTTCGACCGTGGCCGGCCGCTGCATGTGTTCGATGCCGCCAAGGTGCGTGGCAATCTGGTGGTGCGGCGCGCCAAGCCGGGCGAGCGGCTCTTGGCGCTCGACGGCAAGACCTACCCACTCGATGACGGCATGTGTGTGATCGCCGACGACGCCGGCCCCGAGTCGCTCGCTGGCATCATGGGCGGCGAGGCTTCCGGCTGCGACCATGGCACCACCGATGTGCTGATCGAGTCGGCGCTGTGGGAACCACTCAACATCGCGCAGACCGGCCGTAAGCTCGGAATCAATTCCGACGCCCGCTACCGTTTCGAGCGCGGCGTCGATCCCGCTTTCCTGGTGCCGGGGCTCGATCTTGCGACCCAGATGGTGCTTGAGCTCTGCGGCGGCGAAGCATCCGAGGTTACCGTCGCCGGCGATCCGCAGGTGCCGGAGCTGATAATCGACTTCCCGCTGATGGAACTGAAGCGCCTCGGCGGGCTCGACGTTCCATTCCCGGAAATGCGTAGCGTGTTGAACCGGCTCGGCTTCATGGTCGCCGGGCAAGGCAGGGCCGTCAAGATCGCGACGCCGTCGTGGCGGCCGGACGTGCACGGCAAGGCCGATATTGTCGAGGAGGTCATGCGTATTGTCGGCGTCGACCGCGTGCCCTCGACGCCGTTCGATCGCGGATCAAATTCGCGCAAAGCAATTTTGACCACAATGCAGGCGCGCACCCGCAAGGCGAAACGAGCATTGGCGGCGCGCGGCATGATCGAGGCGGTGACCTGGTCATTCGTTGACAAGAGGCAGGCGCAATTATTCGGCGGCGGCCAGCCGGAACTGGCGCTCGCCAATCCGATTGCGGCCGACCTTTCCGACATGCGGCCGAGTCTGCTGCCGGGCCTGATCGCCGCCGCGCAGAAAAATGCCGACCGCGGCTTCCCCGACGTTGCGCTGTTCGAAGTCGGCCAGGTGTTCTGCGGCGACCGTCCGGAGGATCAATTCGTGGCGGCGGCGGGCGTGCGGCGCGCGCTTGGCGGCGCGTCCGGTATCGGCCGCCATTGGCAGGGCAATGGCGAGACCGGCGCCTTGGACGTGAAGGCCGACGTGTTCGCGCTGCTGGCCGCGGCCGGCGCGCCACTCCAGGCGCTGCAAGTCGTGCCGGGCGGCCCCGCCTGGTTTCATCCCGGGCGCTCCGGCACCGTCCAGATCGGCCCGCAAAACGTGATCGGCCATTTCGGCGAATTGCATCCGCGCGCGCTTGAAGCCCTCAATGCCGAAGGGCCGTTGATGGCGTTCGAGGCAATCCTTGAAAAAATTCCGGAACCGAAAGCCAGGCCGACGCGCGCCAAGCCAGCGCTCACGCTGTCGCCGTTCCAGCCGGTAACGCGCGATTTCGCCTTTGTGGTCGACCGCACCGTCAAGGCCGCCGACCTCGTGCGCGCCGCGCAAAACGCCGACCGCGCGCTGATCGTCGGCGTCACTTTGTTCGACGTCTATGAGGGCAAGGGCATCGATCCCGACAAGAAATCGCTGGCGATCGCAGTGACGATCCAGCCCCGTGAAAAGACCCTGACCGATGCGGAGATCGACGCGCTCGGCGCCAAGATCGTCGCCGACGTCAGTAAGCGCACCGGCGGGGTGTTACGGGGTTAGGCCAATCGCCAGGGTTTCGTTACGCTCGCCCGGGGACATCGCGCAGCAAATCCGCAAACGCAAATCCCTCGCGTTCGACCACCTCGCCGACCGTCACTGGGATGCGGTGCTTGAGCATCGGCCCGGCCGCCACAAAGGTGTGAAATTCGCCATTCTCGCCGCAGGGATCGGCCTTGGCCGGAAGCGCTGCCAGCAAGCCATGGTCCAGCCGACGCCCCACAAACGCCAGCGGAAGCTGCTTGAGATCAACACAGGTCAGATAGGTCTCGACGCCGCCGTCGATCATCGCGCGCGCCAAGGCATCGGTCGGCCGTCCCCACAGCGGGAACACCGGCGTGATGCCCGTGCCGGCCAGCTTCTCCTCGCGATAGCGGCGCACGTCTTCGAGAAACAGATCGCCAAAGATCATGTGGCTGACGCCCGACGCCTTGGCATCTGCCAGCGCCGCCGCCATGCGCGCCTCATAAACTTCATTCGGACATGGAAACGGGATCGGCACCCGGATCGGCGTCAGCCCGGCGGCATCGAGCTGCGCCGCCAGCAGATCCTCGCGCACGCCATGCATGCTGACCCGGCCGAAGGTTTCGGTGATCGTCGTCAACGCGCCGACAATCTCGAACTCGCCCTGTTGGCGCAGCTCATGCAGCGCCCAGGCCGAATCTTTTCCGCTCGACCAGGCAATCAACGCTTTTGCACGCACGCCACCTCACCCCGCCCGTGGTTTGGGTTGCGGCTTTGGCTGTTTCGAGTCTGGCGGCGCAATCACGCGCAGCGCCGCCACCGCGGCGCGATCGCCCGAATCCCAAGCACCGCCGACGGTGCCCCACAGCCGCTCATGCGCCGCCTCGCCCGCAAACCAGAGTCGGTTGTTCAGCGGCTCCATCAGCGCCCGCCGCGCCCCCTGGCCACCCGGCGCGGCCGCCGACATCGCGCCCAGCACCCAGGGCTCGTCGTTCCAGCGCGTCGCATGGCTGCGGCCAACGCTGCGTTTGACGTCCGCGCCATAAAGGTTTTCCAGCCAATCGCGCGCGAATGCGATCATCTCCTTGGAACCCTTGGCAGACAGCGCGCGCCCAAAACGACCACCGACATTGACGCAGCACAATGTCGTTCCCCGGATATTGGCCAACACCGCCGCGGTGGCGGGACGCGATGATTTTTCGAATACCAACTCGTCCGTTCGCAGACCAAGGGGATTGCCGGGCAGTTCCAGGATCACGTGATCGAAACTGCCAAGCTTAAGCTGCTCGATGGCGTCGAGCTGGCGCTTGGGAAGATCGGGCGCAAATCGCAGCTTCCCGGCGGACAGCACATTGGTCGACGCCGTAACGATCGCAGTCCGCGCTTCGATGGTTCCCTGCGCGGTCTCGACCTGAACGCCCGTGCGCCCGCTCCAGGTGATGCGCGTCGCGGGGGTCGACAGCCGCACCGGCACACCGGCGGCAAGTTTCGCAATCACCGCGCCAATGCCCTGCCGGCAAAACACCTGCACATCGCGGTCGGCGGCGCGCGCCATATCGGCGGTCGAGATCTCGGTTAGGTCCTTGCCGCAGAAATAGGGACCCAGCATGAATTCGATGGTCGATCGCCATTCGCCGAGATCCTTCGGTAGTGCCTGCATACAGGCGATATCGGCCTTGCGTGCAACATCGGCGATCGCCGAATTGACGCGCACCAGGGCCGACAGCATGTCTTCGGTTTCGCTTTCCCGGGCATAGCGCCGGCTGATCCGCAGCCGAAGGCCGGGCGGCGCCGTATAAATGTCGAAACCATTGGGGATCGCCAGTCGGGCAACCGGATTGGATTCCGGCGCATGCAGCGCGCGCGCGCCAAGATCGCACGGAACACCAAACAGCGCATTGTCGGTGACGCAGCGGCCACCGACCGCGCCCGATGCTTCAAGCACCACGCATGTCCTGCCCGCGGTGACGACCCGCCGGGCCGCGGCGATACCGGCGGCGCCGGCGCCAATAATGACAACGTCGATCCCGGTGGTCGACGCCTTGGACTTCGGCTCCGCCGCGACCATCGTCGGCGCTGCCGTCATCGCACCGGCGGCAACAATGAACGATCGGCGCGTCAGTTCCGACATGGTGTCCCCGGCACAGCGGCGCGACTTTGCACGACCTTGATAGGTTCGGCAAACCATCGCGGCAAGCGGGCTAGAGTAGGTTTCGATCTGATGGAGTCGGTATTTGATGTCCGCTCGTTCCCGCGAAAGCGGACCCAGATGCAAGATACTAAAGGTTCAGCGCAAGCCGCCACCGGATTCCCGCTTGCGCGGGAATGAGCGGGAGAGAGCTGTGGATCAACTCGAGCGGAATACGCTCTAGTGTCCCGATTCCGAAGTTCGTATCATTTTGCAGCACGCTCAGTAAAGAACTTCGGAATCGGGACACCCGCGATGCTGACTGCCGCCGCCAAAGCATTGACCCAGATGTTTTCCCCGCCGCTGCGTCGGGTGCTGCTCAAATCGATGGGCATTGCAGCGCTGTTGATCGTCGTCGCGGCGATCGGCCTGCACCGCGTTCTGGTGTGGCTCGCAGAGAGTGGGCAAGGCTTTTTTGCAACCATATTCGGCCTGACCACCGGGACACCGCTCGCGGTGCTGTCCTGGGCGCTCTCGGTTGCCGCAGGGCTGGGCGTTATCGTCGGTTCGATCTTTCTGATGCCGGCGGTCACCAGCCTGCTCGCCGGTTTCTTTGCCGACGACGTGGCCGAACAAGTCGAGCGTCGCCACTACCCCGGCGATCCGCCGGGCCAGCCGCTGCCAATTCTTCCTGCCGCGTTCCAGGGAGTAAAGACCGTGCTGCTGGCGATCCTGGTCTATCTGGTGGCGATGCCGTCGCTGCTGTTGGCCGGCTTCGGCGCCGTGGTGTTTTTCCTCGCCACCGCGTTCCTGCTCAGCCGGGAATATTTCGAGCTGGCCGCCATGCGGTTTCGCTCGCCCAGCGAAGCGAGACAACTGCGCAAGGCCAATCAGAGCACGGTGTTTCTGGCCGGGATGTTCCTGGCGACCTTTGTATCGATCCCGATCCTCAATCTCGCGACGCCGTTGTTTGGCACGGCGTTCATGGTCCACATCCATAAACGGCTATCGGGCCGGCCATCGTCGCCACGGCTGATCGAGATCGAGCGCGGACAATAAGCGCTGCCCGATATTGGAGCGATTGCACTCCCCGCGCGCGGTCGTCACGCCGCCGTGGTTTTTCCCGGCCATTTGCAGAGATCGGCAATCAGGCACTTTTCGCATTGTGGCTTTCGCGCCAGGCAAATGTAACGTCCGTGCAGGATCAGCCAATGGTGAGCATGAAGCTTGTAGGCGTCGGGCACGACCGCCAAGAGCTTCTGCTCGACATCGAACGGAGTCTTTCCCGGCGCCAGTCCGGTGCGATTGCCGATTCGGAAGATGTGTGTATCGACGGCGATGGTCGGTTCGCCGAACGCCATATTGAGCACGACATTGGCGGTCTTGCGGCCGACGCCGGGCAGCGCCTCCAGCGCCGCGCGCTCCCGCGGCACTCCACCGCCATGCTCGGCGACAAGCTTCTGCGACAGCAGGATCACGTTCTTGGCCTTGGTGCGGAACAGGCCGATGGTCTTGATCAGCTCGCGCACCCGGTCCTCGCCCAGCGCCGCCATCTTTTCCGGCGTCGGCCCCACTGCGAACAAAGCGGGCGTCGCCTTGTTCACGCCGGCATCGGTCGCCTGCGCCGACAGCACCACCGCGACCAGCAGCGTGAAGGGATCAAGGTGGAACAGCTCGCCCTTTGGCTCGGCCTTGGCCGCCTGAAACCGGCGGAACGCCTCGGCGATCTCGCGCGGTGTCCACGACGACGGAGACGCGGTGGCCGGCTTGCGGGCTGTCGTCTTGGTTGCCTTGGGTTTATTGGCGCGGCCAGAGCGCGCCGATTTGCCAGCAGCCTTGGTGACAAGCCGTTTCCGACCGGGTGTTTTTCGCGCCATGCTTTCCCTATATTGCGGTGTATGACATCCGACAACGACCCCAACCGGGAACCCCCGATCTTTTCGGCGGTGCTGACACCGCACCGTTCATTGACTCCGACCGGGTTCCTGATCGTCATGGCGCTGCTCGGCGGCATCAGCTTCGTGACCGGCATGGTGTTCCTCTTGCTCGGCGCGTGGCCTGTGCTCGGCTTTCTCGGGCTCGACGTGCTCTTGGTCTATTGGGCGTTCCGGCTGAACTACCGCGCCGCCAAGGCCTCCGAAGAGATCGTCGTGACGCCTTCGGAACTGACGGTGCGCCGGGTCAGCCATCGCGGCAGGGTGCGGGAATGGACGCTCAATCCGGTCTGGGTGCGGCTACAGCGCGACGTGCATGAGGAATTCGGGCTCCAGCGGCTGTTCCTGGAATCGCAGGGACGACGGCTGAGCATTGCCGGATTCCTGCCGCCGCAGGAAAAGGAAAGCTTTGCGCTGGCTTTGTCGGGCGCGCTCGCCGAAGCCAAGCGCGGACCGACCCGTACGGTGCTGGACTGATCGGTGCAGGAATCGGGTGGGCACGGCCCCGCCGCACAGTTAGATCGGGAACCGACCATTGGAGCCAGCCATGCTCGCACCCTTGACCGATCTCGCGCCGCTGCAAACGGCAGCCGACGATTATGAAATCGTGCGGCGCGCAGTTCGCTTCATCTCGGAGCATTGGCGCGCGCAGCCCACGATTGAAGCGATCGCGCATGCCGCCGGCGTCAGCACAACTGAGCTACACCATCTGTTCCGCCGCTGGTGCGGGCTGACGCCAAAGGCGTTCCTTCAGGCCATCACCCTCGATCGCGCACGAACGCTGCTGCGAGACTCCGCCAGCGTGCTCGATGCCGCCTATGAGGTCGGCTTGTCCGGACCGGGCCGTTTGCACGACCTGTTCGTCACCCATGAGGCGATGTCGCCGGGCGAATGGAAGGCCGGCGGTGACGGGCTCACGCTGCGCTACGGATTTCACCCCTGCCCGTTCGGCATCGCGCTGGTGATGGCTGCACCGCGCGGCCTGGCCGGATTGTCATTCGCCGACCCCGGCGAAGAGCAGGCCGCGCTCGCCGACATGCAACGGCGCTGGCCGAAAGCGCGCACTGTCGAAGACGCCGACTCTACCGCGCCGCTCGCCCGCCGCATTTTTGATTCCGCCTTGTGGCGCGCCGATCAGCCGCTACGCGTGGTGCTGATCGGCACCGATTGGGAAATCCGGGTCTGGGATGCGCTCTTGAAAATCCCGATGGGCCGCGCCGCGACCTATACCGACATTGCCCGCCAAGTCTGCACCGAAAAGGCCGCGCGTGCCGTCGGCGCCGCGGTCGGAAAAAACCCGGTGGCTTTCGTGGTGCCGTGCCATCGCGTGATCGGCAAGAGCGGCCAGCTCACCGGCTATCACTGGGGCCTGACCCGCAAATGCGCGATGCTAGGCTGGGAAGCCGGACAGACCGCGGTCGGCTGACATAAACGTCGGCGAGTCCCCTCTCCCCATCGCGAAGAGCGATGGGGAGAGGGGGTGCCCAATTGACGATACCGCCGCAATCGCGCAAAACCGGCGCGCATCGATCGCAAGGAACCCTTGAGCATGCAACGGCGGCGTCCGGTGATGCTGGCTATTCTGGATGGCTGGGGCTGGCGTGAAGACGCCGCCGACAACGCCATCAAGCAGGCGCGCACGCCGAATTTCGACCGGCTGTGGGCGGCGTGCCCGAACGCCCTGCTGCACACATCGGGCGCCGATGTCGGGCTGCCCGGCGGGCAGATGGGCAATTCCGAAGTCGGCCATCTCAATATCGGCGCCGGGCGCGTGGTGATGCAGGACCTGCCGCGCATTGCCGACGCAATCGCAACCGGAGCGATTGCGAAGCAGGATGCATTGCAAAATCTGATCGCGCGCCTCAAGGCGAACGGCGGCACCTGCCATTTGATGGGATTGGTGTCACCCGGCGGCGTGCATTCGCATCAGGATCACGCAGTCGGCCTTGCCAGGATCCTCGATCAGGCCGGCGTGCCGACGGCGATGCATGCCTGGACCGACGGTCGCGATACCCCGCCGCAATCCGCCGGCGACGACATCGCGCGACTCGCCGCGGCGCTGCCGCCATCGGTTCCGATCGCCACGGTCTGCGGTCGCTATTATGCGATGGATCGCGACAAGCGCTGGGAACGGGTGTCCCAAGCCTATGTCACGATGGTCGATGCCGAAGGACCGCGGTTTCCCAATGCCGGCGCCGTCGTCGCCGCCGCCTATCTGGAAAAGAAATTTGACGAATTCATCATTCCGGCGGTCGTCGGCGACTATCGCGGCATGCGTGATGGCGACGGCGTGTTATGCTTTAACTTCCGCGCCGACCGCGTGCGCGAAATTCTCGCCGCGATTCTCGATGCGAACTTCTCAGGCTTTCCACGCATGCGCGCGATCAAAATCGCTTGCGCGGTCGGCATGACGCAATATAGCGATGAACTCGAGCCCTTGATGCAGGCGATCTTCCCGCCGCAGTCCTTGACCAACATTCTGGGCGAGGTCGTCGCCGAAGCCGGCCGCACCCAATTACGCGCGGCCGAGACCGAGAAATATCCGCACGTCACTTATTTTCTGAACGGCGGCCGCGAGCAGCCGTTCCCCGGCGAAGATCGCATCATGGTGCCCTCGCCCAAGGTCGCGACCTACGACCTGCAGCCGGAAATGTCGGCGCCGGAGCTGACCGACAAACTGGTCGCCGCGATCGATTCCGGCAAATACGACTTGATCGTGCTCAACTACGCCAATCCCGACATGGTCGGCCACACCGGCAGCCTGCCGGCGGCGATCAAGGCGGTGGAGACGGTCGATACCGCACTCGGGCGGATCGCCGCCGCCATTGAGCGCGCGGGCGGCGCGCTGATCGTTACCGCCGACCACGGCAATTGCGAAATGATGCGCGATCCCGACACCGGCGGACCGCACACCGCCCACACCACCAATCCGGTACCGCTGTTTCTGTTGGGTGCGCGCAATCGCGCACTCACCACCGAAGGCCGGCTCGCCGACATCGCACCAACGCTGCTGGAGCTGATGGATTTGCCTAAGCCCAAGGAAATGAACGGCGTGTCGCTATTGCGCGGCAATGAGGCGCAGTCGCAGCCACCGCGATCAGACTTGTAGGGTGGGCATAGGCGTGGTCCACATGCGAGCGCTATCCAAGCGCACCAGCGCCGTGCCCACCAAGGACATCACAACATTCGTGCTCGCGATGGTGGGCACCGCGCTGCGTTGTCCGATTGGAACAATTTACGCAAGGACTGCGCCTTTGCCCACCCTTGCGTCAGATTTTCCGCGATTAGAACGCGCTAAGCCCCAGCACATCCGCCATCGAATAGACCCCGGGCTTTTTTCCGCGCGCCCATAGCGCCGCGTGCACCGCACCGCGCGCGAAGATCATGCGATCCTCGGCCTTATGCACGAGCTCGATCCGTTCGGCGGGGCCTGCGAAAATCACCCGATGATCGCCGACCACGGTGCCGCCGCGCAGCGAAGCAAAGCCGATGTCGCCCTTGCGGCGCGCGCCGGTCTCGCCATCGCGGCCGCGCGCCGAGCGCGTTGCCAGATCGATCTTGCGGCCTTCCGCCGCCGCGCGGCCGAACATCAGCGCGGTACCCGAGGGCGCGTCGATCTTCTTGTTGTGGTGCATTTCGAAAATTTCGATATCGAAATCCTCGCCGAGCGTCGCCGCCACCCGTTTGGTGAGCGCCGCCAGGAGATTGACGCCGAGGCTCATATTGCCGGACTTCACGATGATCGCACGCTTGGCGGCTTCCGCGATCAGCTTTTCGTTCTCGCCGGAAAATCCCGTTGTGCCGAGGATATGAATCTTGCCGGCCTTGGCGGCGAGCTCGGCATAGATCATGCTGGCGGCCGGAATTGTAAAATCGACCAGCCCGTCGGCGGCCGCGAGCAGCGGCGCGACATCCGCCGTCACTGTGATGCCGGTCGCGCCGAGACCGGCCAGTTCGCCCGCATCACGCCTGATCGCCGCCGAGCCCGGCGCATCGACCGCGCCCGCGACCACGACGCCGTCGGCGGCGGTGATCGCCTGAATCAAGGTGCGTCCCATGCGCCCGCCGGCGCCAGCCACAATCAGCCGCATGTCGGCCATGGATCGATCTCCTGGGATGTGCCTGCGGGTATAGCGGCGCTCGCGTGCCATTGGAAGCGCGCACGGCCTCTGCGCTCCCCTCCTCCCGCGCGCGTGAGCGCGTGGTGGGGAGGGGGCGGAGGGGCATCGTCGTGCGCTTGCGCAGCTTTCATAAAAAAGTACCCCCTCCCCACTGTCGCGCGAAGGCGCTCTGGGGGAGGGAAGCGGCGAGACCTCTCTTCACCCCCTATGCTTCAACGAGCGACGGGCGAAAGGCGTGCGGCTAACAGCGCAGCTCCTTGCGCATCGCCGCCAGGTCGTCCGCCGTCATCGCCTGCTGCCCCTCTCGGGAGATATAGTTCTGCTCCTCCCGCAGCAGCCGGGTCACACCGTCTTGTCCGCGGTACCAAATCACGAAACCGCAGTAGATATCGATGTTGGCGAACTGGCCGGTGAAGTCGACCGCGGCATAGAGCCCGGGCGCGAACGCATTCACCGGGCTGACGTACCACGTGACTCTCGCAAACGCACGATAGCGGACCTGCCCTGACTGCTTGTTGAATTTCTCCGCCGCCGCGAGCCAGTCCGCATACGGGAGTTCGTTGGCGAGCATCTGGCGTATCTGTTCGTAGTCCCGCGAATCCTTCATGCGGAAATAGCGCCGTGTGAGCTCCAGGATAATCGCCTGTTGCCGTTCGGTCGGGCGCCATATCGGATCCTTCACGACCGTCGCGGGCGCACGGGTGGTGTCAACGCAGAAGACGTTCTGCATCAGTAGGATCGCGCCTGCCTGTCCCTTCGGCGGTCCGTCAAACTGATAGTTGCCGAAATGAACGGCCCGGGCACCACAGACGCGTTTCGCCTCCGGTATCAATTCTTGTCGGGCCTTCTCGATGCTGTCACTCGTGACGCCCGCCACGACGATCGTATACTCATCCTCGGCGTGCTTGAGCACCTGAATATGTGGCCTTTGAGCATGGCCCGGGCTTGCGGCCACGAGCCCTGCAAAGACGAAAATCAACAGACAAAACAAGTATTTCATGGCCCACCCACCCGTCCCAATGATCACGACGGATGAGGGCCACAATATCAAGGCGAGTGGGGCGGCGATAAGACAGCCGCTCCTCAGGGCGCAACCGCCGCGATCTCGGCGACAATGACGTCGGCCAAGGATCAATCTCCGGAATGCGCTTGCGCGTATTGCGGGGTGAGCTTCGCAAGGAAAGCCTGCCGCTATTTGGTGCTTCGTAGCCATGCGGCGAGAAACTCAACGACGCGGGCCCGGTACGCTTCGGGATCATAGCCCTCCAGATCGACATGGTCAGCGCCCTCGACCGCCCAAAGTGTTTTCGGCTCCGGAGCCCGGTCGAACATTCTCCTGGTTTCAGCCATCGTTGTGCGGGTGTCGCGCGTACCCGACGCGATCATCACGGGAGCGGCGATACGCGCCATGTGGTCGATTGGGCGGAGGTCCGCCGGACGCATACCCAGGAAAGGAGGCAGGATAAGTTCGAACAGCCAAGCCGTTGGACGCATCGCAAACATGCCGATGACAGGGCCAAGGACCATGCGCACGCGATTGGCTATCGCCGTTCCAATGTCGGAATAGACGCTTTCCAGCACCAGCGCGTCGACCGCCAAAGGCGTAGGACCAAGCAACGCCGCCGCACCGCCCAGCGACGATCCGACCACGCCGATCCGCTCATGGGGCAGCCGCCGCCGCACGAAAGTGACGGCCGCAGCGGCATCAAGAGCTTCGAGTCGGCCAAACGTAATCCGCTCGCCCGCGCTTTCGCCATGCGCTTGGAAATCGAACAGCAATATGGAGAACCCGACCGACTTGAACAGCGTCGCCCGCCGCAGCATCGCAAGGCGATTGCCGCGCACCCCATGCATCAGGATAACCGCTCCACCGCCTGCCGGCGCTTCGATGAACCAACCGTGCAACCGCGCTCCAGAGCCAGAAGTGATGACGACGTCTTCCGCTTGCAATTCGGCCGGCGCGACGCCGATGTGCTCCGGCGCCGGTGACGACAAATAGAAGCCTGCGCCGATGACCGCGCCGAACAGCGCCAATAGGCCGAGCGCCACCACCCCGACGACGCATCGCACCCAGCGCCCAATGTTCCAGACTGCCATACTGGAAGGCTCTTTGCGCAGGAAGGCGGAACAATGACGCGGCTCGCCGCTGTGTCTTGGATGTCAGTGAGCGATGGTCACCCACGAATACAGCCACGCCGGCCGCAGAACTGCTTAACCGCGCTTACCGCGCCGCCGCAATCTCCTTAACGATCGCCTCGGCCGCCGCCTTCGGGTCCGCCGCCGCGATCACCGGCCGACCGACCACCAGATAATCGGCGCCCGCCGCAATCGCGTCCGACGGCGTCATGATGCGCTTCTGGTCGTCGGCCTCGGCGACCGCCGGCCGGATGCCCGGCGTTACCAGCACCATGCCGCCGCCGACCACGGCGCGCACGCTTTCCGCCTCCTCGGCCGAGCAGACCAGACCGTCGATGCCGATGTCGCGCGCCTGTGCCGCGCGCTCGGCCACCAGTTCCGGCACGGTGAAATCATAGCCCGCTGCCGCGAGATCGGCATCGTCATAGGAGGTGAGCACGGTGACCGCCAGAATTTGCAGTTTCGAGCCCGCCCGCGCATCGACCGCTGCATGCATGGTCTGCGGATAGGCATGCACGGTGAGGAAGGTCGCGCCCAGACGTGCGATGCTTTTCACGCCCTGCGCCACCGTGTTGCCGATGTCGTGCAGCTTCATGTCGATGAAGACCTGCTTGCCGCGGCCGATCAAAGTTTCGGCAAACGCCAGCCCGCCGGCGAAGCCCAGTTGATAGCCAATCTTGTAGAACGCCACCGCGTCGCCAAGCCGCGACACCATCGCCTCCGCCTCGGCGACCGAGGGCAAGTCCAGGGCAACGATCAAACGCGCGCGCGGATCCGGCATCGTCTCCTCACCACTCCGTCATGCGCCACACAGACGCGCATAGGCAATCAGCTTCCGCACCACGGTCCTGAGCAGATCGGCCGCACGGGCATCGGTGAGCATGTCGCGTTCGTCAAACGCCTGCGTGGCATTGGGGATAACAACTTGCTCCGGCACCACCAGCGCGCGGCAGCCGATCGCCAGCACCTGCCGCAGCGTCAACAGCGAATTCAACGCGCCGGAGCGGCCGGGCGACGCGCCGCCAAGCGCGAATGCGCGGTTTTGGAACATCGCAAGCTGCGCCTCGCCGGGCTCGCGCACCACCGAGATCCAATCGATGGTGTTCTTCAACAGCGGCGTGATCGACGCATTATATTCGGGGCTCGCGATGAAGATGCCGCGATGCGCCTCCAAAAGCCGCTTGAGCTTGAGCGCGTTCTCCGGCGGTCCCGATTTGGCGACAATATCCGCGTCGTAGAGCGGCAACGGATAGTCCGCGAGCGAAATACGGGTGACGTCGGCTTCCGCAAGCGCCAGCTCCTTGGTCGCGAGCGCCGCAAGTTTTACATTGTAAGAGCCGCTGCGCAGCGACCCCGGAATGACCAGAATTCTTGGATTGGACATCAGCGCTCAGACAATGGTGACCGGACGACCGCAGGCGGCATGTTCCCGTCGTCCATCATCGATCGCCCGCCTTTCGATACACCCACACCTGCGCCGGCGGGAAATTACGCCACACCCGGCCCGAAGCCTCGGCGCGGATGCGACCATGCGAACGGGGGATTGGCGAAATCGCATGATAGGTGAATTGCACAAACGGCGCATCGGGCTTCATCAGGTCGAACGCCTGGTCGAGCAGATCGAGCCTCGTCTTGAGCGGCTTGTTGAACAGCGGCAAGCCCGACACAAAGGCCGCCGCCGGCTCGTGCAATACGCCCGCGAGCGTCTGCGGCAAGTTGTAAGCGTCACCCCGCACAATATTGACCGCCGGAAAACGTTGCCGCAGCAGTGCGCAGAAATCCGGATCGTATTCAACCAAAGTGAGCCGCGCGGGATCGATGCCACGCGCGAGCAGCGCTTCGGTCACCGGTCCGGTGCCGGGACCCAATTCGACAATCGGACCGGGGACGCGCGGATCGACATAGTTGGCCATGACGCGCGCGAGCGCCTTGCCGGATGGCGCAACCGCACCGACCGTCAATGGCTTTTCGATCAGGCTGCGGAAAAAGCGGAATTCGTCGCGCTTGAAGCTTTTCTGCTCGAAGTCGCGCAGCCGCCACCCAATCCGCCGGCCGATCGCGCCGCGTTTGAGCTCGATGAAGCGAAGCTGCCGCTCAATCCTGCGCTCGATGTGTTCTAGAGGGCTCAACGACATGGCGGTCCAAGCACCTTACACGATGACCACACCCGACCATTATTCGGTAAGGCCCATGCGATTTCCGGTCAAGCGCCAATTCGCTTCATAGTTAGCCTGCGCCGCTCAGCAGATCCTTGACCTTGCCGAAAAATCCCGTCGATTCCGGATGGGTTTCGCGCGACGACAGCCGCTCGAATTCGGCCAACAATTCGCGCTGCTTCTTGGTGAGCTTTTGCGGCGTCTCAACCACAATCTGCACATACATGTCGCCGACCTGCCGCGCGCGCAGCACCGGCATGCCTTTGCCCTGCAACCGGAACCGGCGGCCGGATTGCGTGCCTTCCGGCACTTTCACACGGGTCTTGCCGCCGTCGATGGTGGGCGCCTCGAAATCGCCACCAAGCGCCGCCTGCACCATCGAGATCGGCACCCGGCAATGCAGGTCGGCGCCGTCGCGCTGAAAGAAGGCATGCGCGCCAATCGACAGGAAAATATAGAGATCGCCAGCCGGACCGCCGCGCATGCCGGCTTCGCCTTCGCCAGCGAGCCTGATCCGCGTGCCATCCTCGACGCCGGCTGGAATATTCACTGACAGCGTGCGCTCGCGCGTGACCCGCCCCGAGCCGCTGCAGGTCTTGCAAGGATCGTCGATCACCTGACCGCGACCCTGACAACCGGTACAGGTGCGCTCCAATGTGAAAAATCCCTGCGCGTGCCGGATGCGGCCCGCGCCGTTGCAATGCGGACAGGCCTTCGGTCGCGAACCGGCCTTGGCGCCGGTGCCCGTGCATGCCTCACAGGCCACCGATGTCGGCAGCCGCACTTGCGCGGTCTTGCCGGCATAGGCCTCTTCAAGGCTGATCTCCATGTTGTAACGAAGATCGGCGCCACGCTCGCGGCCATCGCGGCGGCCCCGGCCGCCACCCATGCCGAAGATGCCTTCAAAAAGATCGGAAAAAGCCGAACCAAAATCCGGGTTGAAACCGCCGCCGCCGCCCGCGCCCTGCTCAAATGCCGCATGGCCGAAGCGATCGTAAGCCGCGCGCCTGTCGGGATCCTTGAGAACTTCGTAGGCCTCGTTGATCTCTTTGAAACGGTGTTCGCTGTCATTATCGCCGGGGTTGCGGTCCGGGTGCCATTTCATGGCCAGCTTGCGGAACGCAGTTTTGAGATCGGCGTCCTTGGCGGTGCGCTCGACCTCCAACACTTCATAGTAGCACCGCTTCGACATCCCCGCATCCCAGTTCGTTGCCGTCGCGGCTTCGCCGCCGTCAATCATCTATGCCAACGCGGTGTGCTCAACAAACGCACCCACCCGGGATGCGCCCCGGTGAGTGATGTCTTGATCGAGGATAATGCCAGCCAAAGATTGCATGGCGCAATCTGCTACGCTGACTTTTTGTTCTTCTTGTCGTCGTTGACTTCGGTAAATTCCGCGTCGACGACATCGTCCTTCTTGGCGCCGGGAGCGCCGTCGCCGCCCGGCGAATCGCCGCCGCCGGCAGCCTCCTGCTGCTGGCGATACATCGCCTCGCCGAGCTTCATGGACGCCTGCGCCAGCGTGTTGGTCTTGGTGGTAATCGCCTCGGCGTCGTCGCCCTTCAGCGCTTCCTTGAGATCGGCGAGCGCATTCTCGATCGCGGTGCGCTCGGCATCGCCAACCTTCGAACCATGCTCCGACAGCGCCTTCTCGGTGGAATGCACCAGCGCTTCGGCATGATTCTTGGCTTCGACCTGCGCCTTGCGCTTCTTGTCTTCCTCGGCGTGCGCTTCCGCGTCCTTGACCATCTTCTCGATGTCGGTTTCGGACAAACCGCCCGATGCCTGGATGCGGATCTGCTGCTCCTTGCCGGTGCCCTTGTCCTTCGCCTGCACGTTGACGATGCCGTTGGCGTCGATGTCGAACGTCACTTCGATCTGCGGCACGCCGCGGGGCGATGGCGGAATGCCCATAAGATCGAATTGACCGAGAATTTTATTGTCGGCCGCCATTTCGCGTTCGCCCTGGAACACGCGGATGGTTACCGCGCCCTGATTGTCCTCGGCGGTGGAGAACACCTGGCTCTTCTTGGTTGGAATCGTCGTATTGCGATCGATCAACCGCGTGAACACCCCACCCAATGTCTCGATGCCGAGCGAGAGCGGCGTCACGTCAAGCAGCAGCACGTCCTTGACGTCACCCTGCAATACGCCGGCCTGAATCGCCGCGCCGATAGCGACTACCTCGTCCGGGTTGACGCCCTTGTGCGGCTCCTTGCCGAACAATTGCTTCACCGCCTCCTGGACTTTCGGCATGCGGGTCATGCCGCCGACCAGCACAACTTCGTTGATTTCGGCTGCCGAGATGCCGGCATCCTTCAATGCCTGGCGGCACGGTTGCATGGTTTTCTGCACGAGATCGTCGACCAGCGCCTCGAATTTGGCGCGGGTGAGCTTCAGGGTGAGGTGCTTGGGCCCAGACGCGTCGGCGGTGATGAACGGCAGGTTGATTTCGGTCTGCGTGGTCGAGGACAGTTCGATCTTGGCCTTTTCGGCGGATTCTTTCAGCCGCTGTAACGCCAGCTTGTCACGGCGCAGGTCGATGCCCTGCTCCTTCTGGAATTCGTCGGCGAGATAACTGACCAGGCGCATATCGAAATCTTCGCCGCCCAGGAAGGTGTCGCCGTTGGTCGACTTCACTTCGAACACGCCGTCGCCGATCTCGAGAATCGAAATATCGAAGGTGCCGCCGCCGAGGTCATAGACCGCGATGGTTCCGGTCTTTTGCTTGTCGAGGCCATAGGCGAGCGCGGCCGCCGTCGGTTCGTTGATGATGCGCAGCACGTCAAGCCCGGCGATCTTGCCGGCATCCTTGGTGGCTTGGCGCTGGGCGTCGTTGAAATAGGCCGGGACCGTGATAACCGCCTGATCGACTTTCTGCCCGAGATGGGCCTCCGCGGTCTCCTTCATCTTCTGGAGAATGAAGGCGGAGATCTGCGAGGGCGAATAGGTCTTGCTGTCGGCCTCGACCCAGGCGTCGCCATTCGAGGCGCGCGCGATCTTGTAGGGAACGAGTTTCTTGTCCTTTTCGACCATCGGGTCGTCGTAGCGCCGTCCGATCAGGCGCTTGACCGCGAAAATGGTTTTCTCGGGATTGGTGACCGCCTGCCGCTTAGCCGGCTGTCCGACCAGCCGCTCGCCGTCATCGGAGAAGGCAACGATCGAAGGCGTGGTGCGCATCCCCTCCGCGTTTTCGATGACCTTGGGGTTCGCTCCCTCCATCACGGCCACGCAGGAATTGGTCGTGCCGAGATCAATACCAATGACTTTGCCCATTGCTCTTCCTCTGGCTACTGGCGGATCGGCTGGGCCCTGTCGGCACCCGAATGAGGATCATGCGAAACCCTCGTCCGACCCCCTGAAATTGCAGGTTAAACACCGCCGCCGCGGCGCCTTGTCTCATATAGGAGTGCCCCTTTGGGCCGCAAGGCGAAGCTGCGATGAATCGGTGGCTGGCGACCCCAATCCAATCGCGGGACGGTTAACGGATGGTGCGCGCTGATGGATCGCCCGCCAGGGGTATAATTTTCGCGCGTTTGCAACTATCTCCCCTATCACGGCTGCATTTGAGAGATGGCAGAAGTGGACGGCCTGCGGATTGTTCCGGGATACCTCGACAGGGTGGCGCAGGCCGCGATGCGGGACGCATTGCCGGCGGTGTTTGCGCGCGCACCGCTCTATACGCCAAGGATGCCGAAAACCGGCCGACCAATGTCGGTGCGGATGAGCAATTGCGGGCCGCTCGGCTGGGTCACCGACGAACGCGGCTACCGCTATCAGCCGACCCATCCACTGACCGGCGAACCATGGCCGCCGATGCCCGACCGCCTGATCGCGGCATGGCAGGACCTTGCGGACTATGCCCATGGACCGCAAGCCTGCTTGATCAATGTCTATGACGCCAACGCCAAGATGGGACTGCACCAGGACCGCGACGAAGACGATTTCAACGCACCGGTGGTGTCGCTTTCGCTCGGCGACACCTGCCTGTTCCGGATCGGTGGAACCAAGCGCGGCGACCCGACGCGCTCGGTACGGCTTACATCCGGCGATGCGGTGGTGCTCGGCGGCAGCGCGCGACTCGCTTTTCACGGTGTCGACCGCATCGTCCCCGGCACCTCGACATTGTTGCCGGACGACGGGCGCATCAACCTCACGCTGCGCCGGGTCACGCGGCCATAAGGTTCTGGGCTTTTCGGCGTTCTGACACGCCGCGATCTTTTATCTTTTAAAAGTCTTACATCTTACACCTGAATTAGGCCTGCTGTAAGATCGATCGCGCGGCGAATTCGCACGCTGGATCATCTACTTACGCAAATTATCTTACACTCTTTCAGCTATTGCAGTGTTTCGTCACTTCAAGGCGCATGTCCCGCCTGGACCGATTTTCCAAGTCCTTGCAGCGCCAAGCGTTCGCATAGCAATGCGGTGAGTCAATGAAGCCGCGCGCAGCGCTGTGGACGTGCAAACACCGGCGTGGTGCATAACTTTGCGCGATCGGCATCGAAAACGCCCGCGATGGGCCGATATCAGGCTGCCAATACGCGCGCCGCGCTGTATCCACATAAATCGTACACGCGGCGCACCGACCGCAAGCCCCCTGGATAGGGATTACGAGCGAGGCGGGCGGCCATGAACGGTGGAGCGAGAAGCTTCGGATCGCGCCCGGGCTCGGACGCACCAGTTTCGCCTGAATTGCCGCCCATGCTACAAAACGTCATGAATTGTGTTCGTTGGTTAATTGTCGTCGCCCTCCTGTGCGTGCCCGCGCAAGCGGCCGAGGTGATCTATCCGGCCGGCTCGCATGTCGGGCTGATCCCGCCACCGGAAATGATCCCAAGCCGCAACTTCGCCGGCTTCGAAAACCGCGACAACGGTGCGGCACTGGTCATCGCGGTGCTGCCTGCGGAAGCGTTTACCGACATCGCGAATACCACCACGGCGGAAACGCTCAAGAAGCAGGGCATGACCCTGGAGACCCGCGAAGACTTTCCGCATCCGCTTGGCAAGGCGCTGCTGCTGATCGGCCAGCAGCAAGCCGACAACCAGCGCATGCGCAAATGGATCTTGGTCGTGGCGGCCAGCCATCTCACAGCGCTTGTCACGGTGCAACTGCCCGAGGCCGCGCAGGCGACCTATCCCGATGCCGCGATCCGGTCCGCGCTCACCAGCGTTGCCGTGCGCGCGACCGTGCCGGTCGAAGAGCAATTGAGTCCGCTGCCGTTCCAGGTGAGCGAACTCGCCGGCTTCAAGATCGGCGGCATCATTCCTGGCCGCGCCGTGATGCTCACCGATGGCGCGGCCAACCAGCCAGGCGCGACGCTGGATGCCCATATCCTGATCGCGATTGCGCCGGGCGGTCCGGCGCAGTCCGCCGACCGCAGCCGCTTCGCACACGAAGTCTTCGCCCCCGCGCCCAATCTCAAGGATGTCCGCATCGAAACCTCGGAAAGTCTGCGCATCGGCAGGCAGCAAGGCCACCAGATCATGGCGCGCGGCCGCGATGAAACAACCGGCGCTGAGGTCACCATCGTGCAATGGCTGCGGTTCGGCGGCGGCGTCTATATGCAGATGATCGGCATGGCCCGCAACGAAGATTGGAAGCAGGCCTATCCCCGCTTCCGGCAGGTGCGCGACGGGATCGACGCGCGCTGAGCGACAGTCGCTCGATTCAATTTGAAGTTCCTATCTGCGTTTGCAGCAAGCGATGTGGGAACTCTAAGTCGGCCGCACTGATCCCGATCGGCTCCCGAAACATCGGTTATTCACAAGCGGCGCCCCAGCGCCCAGAGATATCCACAGCGGCCGTGGACTGGGTGCAACACACACTGAAAATCGTCCGGCTCCCGACCCGGTTTGCGGTAAATCACCTTGTATCCCAGGTATCCCAGGTGGAAAATTGAGATGAGCGTCGGGAGCTTTGTCCGGGGGTTGCAATGAAACGGTTGGCATTCTTCCTAATCGCGAGCGTGGCGCCACAATTCTCGGTTTCCGGGGCTGCGGCTGCCGATCTTCCGGTCAAGGCCAAACCAGTCCAGTACGTGAAGATCTGCACGCTCTACGGCGACGGGTTCTATTACATCCCGGGTTCCGACACCTGCATCCGGATCGGCGGCTATGTGCGGGCGGACTACAACTACGACGCCAGCGCCGGCATCGTGTCCGGCACCACACCGAACATCGCGGACGGCAGGTTCACACGCGAATCAAGCCGCTATAGCTCCGCCCATCGGGCCGCCCTGACGGTCGATACACGCACGCAGACCCACTACGGAACCCTGCGGACCTATGCCGATTCTCGATTCGAGAATCGAAGCCCCAATGTCGATGAGTCCATTCTAACGCGCGCTTTCATCCAGTGGGGCGGCTTTACGATCGGGCGAGCCCGCTCGTACTTCGATATCTTCACCCACGATCAGCGGCTGAGCTATCTCAACGTCCGAACGACGGGCGACACGCTCGATCTGGGCATCAACATCGCCGCCTATACCGTCCAGCTGAGCCGCGGCGTTACATTCTCGGTTTCGGCCGAGGATGCACGGCGGCCCAATCCGGCCGGTATTGCCGACGCAACCACCGCCGCCTTTGCCGTTAATGGCGTGACCACGACGGACACGGCCGGCACCAGTTTCCCCGATTTCGTCGCAAACCTGCGCGTCGACCAGGCTTGGGGCTATGCCGGAGTCAGCGCTGCGCTCCACGCCAACCAGACGAACTACTATGGGACTCCGAACAACACGGTAAACCACCACCCCGATGACCGCTTCGGTTGGGCCCTCGCCGGCGGCGGCGAGATCAACCTGCCCTGGGGCGACAAGCTCGGCGCCAATGTCGTTTACAGCCTGGGCGCCTCCGGCCATGCGGCGCGCGGCGGCAATTGGCAAATGTACGGTTCCAACAGCGTCGGCGTCGGCTGGCTGGTCGACGGCGTCTTCGAAGGCACATCCGCCGCTACCAACACGCGGATTGAACTCACGCGCGTTTGGAGCGTCAACGCGGCCTATCAGCGCCACTGGTCGCGGGAATGGATGACCAGCGTCTATGGCGGCTACGTCAACGTGTCATACAACGACGCGGCCAAGACCATCATCAACCGGCATCTTCCGGGTGCAGCCGGCACCACCCCTTGCGGGGTGCCGGTCGCCGGGGCGGTGTGGCCGCCGGTTTCTATACCGGTCGGCGGCGGAAACAGCTGCAGTCCGAACTACAGCTTCTTGCAGGTCGGATCGCGCACGCAGTGGAACCCGGTACCGGGGCTCGATATCGGTCTCGACGTTTTCTACACGCGATTGTACAGCGCCTATAAAGGTTCTTCGCCGAATCTTTATCCAGCCGTTGGGTCGCGACCGATCACAACGGTAATCGACGATCAGGACGTCTGGTCTGCGATATTCCGCGTCCAGCGCAGCTTCAATCGTTCTTGATCGCGCGCGACTGGCCCCGCGGCGATTGCGTTCCTTGCTGCGCCCGCGCAGGCAACCGACGTGCTTTATCCGTCCGGTTCGCGCGTCGGGCTCGCCCCGCCGCTAGGAATGACCGTAAGCCGAAACTCTTCCAGCTTCGAAAACCGTGAGAATGGCGCGACGGCGGTGATCGCTGTCCAGCAGGCGGCGGCATTTCCCGACATCGAGAAATCGGCGTCGCCGGAATCGCTGAAAAACAAGGCATGAGTCTTGAGACGCGCGAAGACCCACCCGCTCGGCGCGGCCCTCCTACTGATCGGCCAACAAAACATCGAAGGCCAGCGCCTGCGCAAATGGATCCTGGTGCTATCGGCCGGTGACATCACCGCGCCGATCAGCGTCCAGCTGCCCGACGCCGCGTTAACAAGCTGTCCCACTGCTGCGATCCGCGCCGCGCCAATGAGCGCCGCGGTGCGCTCGACCGTGCCGGTGGACGAACAATTGACTCAGGTGCCGTTCCGGGTGGGAGAGATCGGTGCCGGCGGGCAGGCACCCGCCCGGTGAATGGCGCACGCAAGAAGTCCGTGACAACACCTCTATCCAGGGCGCAAGGGCCCCGGTATCAAGGTTGCGATATGGGCACCACCATCGCGGACAATATCGGCAGCTTGGACAAACCGGGCGATACCTATACCGACTGGATGGCGCGGCAAGGCATTCCGATTGTTGCAGCAGTCGCGGTCGACCTCAACACGGTCAGGACCGCGCCGTGGCCGCGGCTTGGCGGAGGCGCAAGAGCGGCCTTTGTAGAGCTGCGCGGCCGCGGCGATTTTGTCGGATTACAGGTCATCGAGATCCCGCCCGCCAGCGCGACCGACTGGGCCCGCCATCTCTACGACGATGTGTTCTATGTGCTCTCCGGACACGGCAGCACCAGCATCGACGTTGGCACGGGCCAAAACCACTGCTTTGAATGGGGACCGCGCGCGCTGTTCGCGCCGCCACTCAACACGCGCTTTCGGCTGTTCAATGTCTCCGGCAACGAACCCGTTCGCCTGGTTTCAGCCAATGACCTGCCGTTTCTGCTCAATGTGTTTCGCAACGAAGATTTTCTGTTCGACAATCCATTTTCGTTTCCCGATCGCATCGGACGTCAGGGCTATTTCGCGGGCGACGGCGACTTCCTGCCGCTCAAGCCTGGCAAGCATATGTGGGAGACCAATTTCGTGCCCGATCTCGCCGTGCTGTCGCTGCCGGAATGGGAGGCGCGCGGCGCCGGCAGCCGCAACATCAAGATCATCCTGGCCGACAGTTCCATGCATTCGCACACTTCCGAAATGCCGGTCGGATCGTACAAGAAGGGCCATCGGCATGGGCCCGGCGCCCATGTATTTGCCATCACCGGCTCGGGCTACACGCTGATGTGGAATGAAGGCGATGCCGAATTCGAGCGGCATGAATGGCGGCACGGCTTCGTATTCGCCCCGCCGGAGGGCATGTTCCATCAGCACTTCAATACCGGGCAAGAGCCGGCGCGCTATCTGGCGATTTCCATGGGTAGCCACCGCTATCCGGTGCTCGGCCACAAGCTCAAGCTCAAGCAGGCGCCCGACGCGTCGATCCAGGACGGCGGCGCGCAGGTCGATTATCAGTACCAGGATCCCCGCATTCACGACATCTGGCTGCGCGAACTCGCCGCTACCGGCGTCGCCTCGCGGATGGGCAAGTATTTCGACGAGGCGCGCATTCGGAAGGCGCAGCGATGACCGCTGCCGAGGCGAAATTCCTGCTCGACCCTTATCTCGACTGGACGAGGCGCGAAAGCATTCCAATTCACGAGGGCCTAGCGGTCGACCTGCTCACCGCGGAAACGGCCTTATGGCCGCGCTTGGGATGCGAAGCCGCGTTCATCCATCTCTCCGGCCGCGGCGACTGGATCACAATCTTTCTTCTCGCCCTGCCGCCGAGCGGCACATCGACGCCGCAACGGCATCTGTTTGACGAAGTGTTCTATGTGCTCTCCGGCGCTGGGCAGATAACGGTGGAGCTCGCGGACGGGCGCCAGAAAGCTTTCGACTTGCGACCGCGCGGCCTGTTCGCGCCGCCGCTCAACGCGCGCTACCGCATTGTCAATGTCTCGCAGCAGGAACCGATGCGATTGGCCTGCGCCAACAATCTGCGCATTCTTATGAATATCTTTCACGACGAGACGTTTTTCTTCGACAATCCGTTTGCCTTCCCCGAGCGGCAGCGGGACTGCGGCAACGGCCCTATCGACCGCAATCCGCAAAAAACCGGTTTTGTGCCCGACCTTGGCACCGCCGCAATGATGCCCGCGACCGGCTCAGCCCGCAGCCAATTGCTGTTGAACGAAAGCTCGCTGGGCTCCCAGCTTTGCGAAATTGCGGCCAACACCGACGAAGGGGCGCTTTGCAGCGATGCCGGCCTCCACGGCCTTTGTATTCAGGGTACTGGCCATACTTTGCTCGAAAGCGGCGGCAAGTCGCCGTTCGAACGTATCGATTGGAAGCCCGGCCTTTGCTTCGCGCTGCCGGAGCACGCGATCCATCGGCACGTCAACACCGGCCCGCGACCGGCGCGGCATGTCGCGATAGGACTCGGAACCGAGCGCCATCCGATCGTGCATGCGCGCCGCCGAACCTCGGAACGCCGCCCGCCAACGCAAATTCAATGACGCCTGATGACCGTTGAATGTGGATACATGCGATCTGGATGCATGCGATGAGGTGACCCATGGTTTGCCGCCGAGCGATCAATGCCGTGGCCGTCCCGTTGCTTGTCGTTGCCACGACGATCATGACCGCAGGCCCCAACGCGGCCGGCGCACAAGACATCCTGGTGAGCCGCGCCGCCAACCGGCAGCAAGCAATCGTCGACGGCGCGCGCAAGGAAGGTCAGATCGTCCTGTACTCATCGATGATCGTCAATCAGGGCCTGCGGCCCCTCACCCAGGCGTTCATGAAGAAGTATCCCTTCCTCAGGATGACGTACTGGCGCGGCGATTCGGAGGAAATCATCGCCAAGATTTCCGCCGAAGCGCGGGCCCGTAATATCGTAGCGGACGTAATCGAGGGAACGGGTGTGGGTGAGCTTGCGGTCGAAGCCCGACTGACGCTGCCCTATTTCACGCCGATGGCTGCGGTTATGCCCGAACGTTACCGCGACCCGCGCAGCCATTGGACGAGCACGCGCATCAGCTATTACAGCATCGCCTACAATACCCGCATGGTACCACCCGAACAGGTTCCCAAACGCTACGAAGATTTGCTCGACCCGCGCTGGCGCGGCAAGCTCGTCTGGCGCATCGGCAGTAGCACCGGCACACCGCTGTTCCTCACCAATATCCGGTTGGCGCTCGGCGAGGACAATGCGACCGAGTTCTTCCGAAAACTAGCCACCCAGAAAATCATCAATTTCGGGGCCGGCAGCGCCCGTACGCTGGTCGACCGCGTCATCGCCGGCGAGTTCCCGATCGCGCTCAACATCTTCGCGCACCATCCGTTGATCAGCCGCGCCAAAGGCGCTCCCGTCAATGCGCAGCTCATGGACCCGGTGGCGAGCACCGCCGGCACCATGGTGATCCCGCGGGGCGTGCGCCATCCCCATGCCGCGCTACTGCTCGTAGACTTCATCCTATCCGAGGAAGGACAGCAGATTCTCGCGAGCGCAGAGTATTTCCCGTCCCGATCGGATGTGCCGCCGAACGAGATGCTGGCCGCCGTCATTCCTGCCCGCGCTGGCATGCTGGAGCAATTCGTGGGACCGGATCGGCTTAATCACTACACCGAAAGCTCATCGAAGATTTTTGACGAGATGTTCCGGTGATGCTCGCTTTGAATTCAGGCGGCCGATCCCGTCAATTCCAGAACGCCCGCGACGCAAGCCGCGCGCCCTCGGCCATGGCGGCAAACTTGGCCCACACCACGTCGGGATCGACCGCCGCCTGGCCGACCCAGGTGCCGTAGCCGCAATCCGAGCCGGCGATGACATTTTCGCGGCCGACCAGCTGCGCGTAAAGTCCGATCCGTTGCGCAATCAGTTCCGGATGCTCGATGAAGTTCGACTTCGATTCAATGACGCCGGGAATCAGCAGCTTGCCGGCCGGCAGCTTGACCCGCTCGAACACCGTCCATTCGTGCGCATGGCGCGGATTGGCGGCCTCGAACGAGATCGCGCTCGGCCGCGCCGTGAAAACGATGTCGACGATGTCGGCCAGCGGCACGTCGCAGTGGTGCGGGCCTTCGTAATTGCCCCAGCACAGATGCATGCGCAATTGCTCCGGCGGAATATTGGCGAGCGCGTGATTGAGCGCGGCGATGTGCATGCCGGCGCGTTTGCGGAATTCCGCGAGGTCGAGATCGGCATATTGGATGTGCCGGCCCATGGCGAGATCGGGACAGTCGATTTGCAGCGTCAAGCCCGCCCCAGCGATGGTCTCGTATTCGTGGCGCATCGCCTCGGCGATGGCGAACAGATAGGTTTCGTGATCCTTGTAGTGCTCGTTGCGGAAGAACAGCGAGATCACGCCGGGCGAGGCCGCGCTCATGAAGGCATCGCCGCGACCCACGGCGGCGAGCGCGCCTTTGAGCGCGGCGACATCGTCGTTCGCTGCCGCCGCGTCGCGCACCGCAATCGGCGCATTGCAGGCCGGAGTCTTGCGGCGCGAGCGCCCGGGATCGCCGAAAACGCGTTTTGCGAGATTGGGGAAGGCAACGAGGTCCTGATAGACGAAGGTATTGCCGGCGCCGCCGAAGCCGGCGAGCCGATCCTTCACATAGGTGGCGTAGCTCGGCTTCGACATTTCGCCGTCGTTGACGATGTCGATGCCGGCCTCGACCTGCTTTTTGACGACCGCGGCGACGGCCGAGCGCACCCGCGCGGCCAGCGCGGCAGGCTCGACCGGCACGCCCTCTTCCTTCGCATACATCATGCGAATGAGATCGTCCGGCCGCGGCAGGCTGCCGGTGTGGGTCGTCAGGAATCGTTCGGTGCTGCGGCGCATGGTGCGACCATCGTAGCACCATTGGCAAGCAGCTGAAAAACTGCCGACCGACAACTCGACGCCGATTGAACCACGATCCAATCGGCGTGAACCGGATCAGGCTCGCCCTGCTACGACGCCGCGTCCGGGGTCTCGGCCGGTGGGTTTTCGTTGGCGGGCGCCGGCGTCTCGTTGGCCGGAGCCGGTTTCGGCCCGCCCTTGGCGACGCCGACCAGCGCCGGCCGCAGCATGCGCTCGCCGATCATGTAGCCGGACTGCACCACCTGCGCGACCGTCCCCGCCGGCTGCGCCGGATCCGGCAGTTCGTACATCGCCTGATGCAGATTGGGATCGAACTTGTCGCCCTTTTTCGGCTCGAATTTCTTGACGCCGTGCTTCTCAAGCACCTTCACCAGTTCACGCTCGGTCAGCTCGATGCCGTCGAGCAGCGCCTTGATGCCGGGATTGTCGGTATCGCGCAATTCGCCATCGAGCGCCTCCAATGCGCGCGCCATATTATCGGCCACCGCCAAGACATCGCGCGCGAACGACGCAATGCCGTATTGGCGCATGTCGCTGACTTCCCGCTCGGTGCGCTTGCGTAGGTTTTCCATCTCCGCCAACGTCCGCAGCACCCGGTCCTTCTGCTCGGCATTTTCGCGCGCCAGCGTCTCGACCAAAGCAGCGATCCTGGCCTGTTCGTCCGGCGGCAGGCCGGCATCCGGTGGCGCAGCTTGGGCGTCCGGCGGTGCGGCAGCGTCGTCAGGGCGGTGGGCGGCGGAATCCGTCATCGCGGGGGGTCCATCGGCAATTGTGTGTTGTTCGCCCCGGATATCAGGGCTTGCGGCCGAAAAATCAAGCGGCGCGATGCTTCAAACGTTAACCGGGATCATTGCAACGTGATTCCGGCCTCGATGATGACCTTACGCCAGCGCTCGGTCTCCTGTCGCACGAATAGAGCCGCTTCATCCGATGAATTGCCGACCGGCGTGGCACCAAGCCCCTGCAAGCGGCCCATCACATCGGGCATGCGCAGCACCTCACCGATCGCCTGCGACAGCTTAGCGACGATTTCGGGCGGCGTTTTGGGCGGCGCCACCAGCGAAAACCAACTTGCGGCTGAGAATTCTGGAAAGAACTCCGCCATGGCGGGGACATTGGGCAGTTCCGGGATCCGTGGCGGCGCGCCGACCGCCAGCGCCTTGAGCTTGCCTTCCCGCAACTGATGCAGCGCATTGCCCGCATTGTCGAACATCAACTGGACATGACCGGCCAACAGATCGGTCAGGGCCGGCGCGGTGCCGCGATAGGGTATGTGGGTGAGGCGGACGCCGGCGAGCATCCGAAACCATTCGACCGCCAGATGCTGCGCGCTGCCGGCGCCCGGCGTTGCGAAATTAAGCTTGTCCGGATTGGCCCTGGCAAACGCGATCAGCTCTGGAACGGTCGCGGCCGGCACATTCGGGTTGGCAACCAGTACATAGGGCAGCCGGATCAGAATCGTGACCGGCACGAACGCGGCGGGATCGTAGCCAAGCTTGGCGTAGAGGCTCGGACTCAGCACCAGGGGACCCTGCGGCGCAAGCAAGAGCGTGTAGCCGTCGGGCGGCGCGCGCGCCACGAACTCGGTTCCAAGATGCAATGCGCCGCCCGGCTTATTTTCGACAATCACCGGCTGGCCCCAGTGGGCGGTGAGCTTTTCGCCGACCAGGCGCGGCAACAGATCGGCCGTGCCGCCCGCGACCAGTGGCACCACGATCCGGATCGGCCGGTTGGGAAAATCGGTTTGTGCCAAGGCCACGTTGGGCAGACATAATAGCAGCGCCGCGGCGATGAGCCGTCGCCGGCGCCATGCTCGCCACGCGATCCTCGTACCCATGATGCGATGCTAGCGCCTTCGGATGCCGGGCACTAGCTGGCCGGGACGCCCTATGCCCCGACCAGCTTGCTCACCACTTTGGCGGTGTAATCGACCATCGGAATGACGCGGGCGTAATTGAGCCGCGTCGGACCGATGACCCCGATCACGCCGATGATCCGGCCGGAACCGTCGCGATAGGGCGCAATGATGGTCGAGGAGCCCGACAGCGAGAACAACTTGTTCTCCGAGCCGATGAAAATCCGCGCGCCGTCGGCGCCCTCGGCGCGGCCGAGCAAATCGACCACGCCACGCTTGGTTTCGAGATCGTCAAACAGCAGCCGCACCCGTTCGAGGTCCTCGACCGCTTTGAGATCTTCCAGCAAATTGGCGTGGCCCCGCACGATCAGCCGGCGGTCGTCGCTGTCGCCGCCCGACCAAGTCGCCAACCCGGCAGCGATGATCTTTTGGGTGAGCTGATCGAGCTCGGTCTGGCTTTGCTTCAGCGCGGTCTCGAGTTCCACCCGCGCCTCGGCCAAGGTATGGCCGCGGACATGCGCGTTGAGGAAATTCGCACCCTCGGTCAGCGCGGAGGTCGGCAGGCCGGCCGGGATTTCAATGATCCGGTTTTCGACCTGACCATCCTCCGACACGATCACCACCAGCGCCCGCGTCGGCTCAAGCCGCACGAACTCGATATGCTTGAGCCGGACATTGGCCTTGGCCGTCATCACCACGCCGGCGGCATGGGTGAGCCCGGACAGCATGGCGGAGGCTTCGTTCAACACCACGTCGAGCGGCTTGCCGGTGGCGGCAAGCTTCGCCTCCATCGTGCGGCGATCGTCTTCCGACAAATCGCCAATCTCCATCAACGCGTCGACAAAGAACCGCAAGCCAAACTCGGTCGGCATCCGCCCGGCAGAGGTATGCGGCGCAAACACCAGGCCAAGCTGCTCAAGGTCCGACATCACATTGCGCACCGACGCCGGCGACAGCGGCGTGGTGATCAACCGCGAAATATTGCGCGAGCCCACGGGCTCGCCGGTGGCGAGATAGCTTTCGACGACCTGACGGAAAATCTCGCGCGAGCGCTCATTGAGCTGCGCCAGGGTTACCTGGGTCGAACCGATCGGAACATCATGCGAGGCCACAGGCAACTCCGTGGGAACTGTTCGCCAGAATTGGCCTTTTGCGACACGAATTCAAGCGGCGCCTCAACTAAGGCCAAGCAGGCGGGCGGCGGTGCCACCCGCAACCATTTGTAAATCGGCAGTCGACAGCGTCACCGCGCTCTTAACCACGCCGACAGGATCGTCCTCGCCGACCGGATAATCGGCGCCAAGCAGGATTCGATCGGCGCCAACCCGCTGAAACAGCGCCGCCAAAGCCGGCGGATCGAACACACAGGTGTCGTAATAGAAGTGCCGCAGATAATCGCTCGGCTTCCTATCGCCGATATTCACCTGCGCTTCCGGCTTCTCGACATTGCGATCGACGCGTCCGACGCAATAGGGGAAATAGCCGCCGCCATGAGCGACCACGATCTTCAGGCCCGGAGTGGCGTCGAGCAGGCCTTCATAAATGATCGAGGCCATGACCTTGGTTTCCTCGATCTGCTGCCCGATCGAATTCCAGAGCGCGAATTTGTGATACCATGGATCGCGCAGGCCTTCCGGGTGAATGAACGCCGGAATGTCGTGCCGGCGGATTTCTTCCCACAGCGGCCAGAACGCGCGCGCACCGAGATAGACGCCATCGACATTGGTCGGCAGCATCACCGCCTTGGCGCCAAGCTCCGTTACCGCGCGGCGCAGTTCCGCAATCGCCAGATTCACGTCCTGCATCGGCAGCGTCGCGGTGCCGACAAAGCGCGCCGGATAGCGCCGCGCCCAATCCGCCACCGCGTCGTTCATGCGTCGGGTCAGTTGCGCCGCGGTCTTGCCGTCCGCCCACCAGGTCGACATGAACACCGGCCCGGTGAAGATCACATGCATGTCGATGCCGCGCGCATCCATCTCTTCGATCTGGAGCTCAGGCGCATAGAATTTCGCAAAGCGTCCACCCGTCGGCGGCTCCTTCTTGCCAAAGCCGGTGATTGCATTCTTGCTGGCGCACAGCCGCACCAGCCCTGCATCGAGCATGTGGGTGTGAAAGTCGATAACGCGGGCAACGTCTGGATGCTTGCGGGCCATGCTCAGCCTTTCATGGTCCGGCGCTCGATCTCCAGGAGCTTGTCGAAGCCGGACGACTTCTGCGCCGCTTTCATCATCGCCTCAGCGCCGCCCTTGCCGAGGAACGGATCGAGCGTGTTGTTGGCCAGGCATTCGTAGGATTGCCGGACCGCCTTGTACATCGCGGCGAGCGCGGTGCCGGACGAAGCCGCCAGCCGATAGCCCATGCCGGCAAGCTCGCGTTGCGACAGTGCGAAGCTGCCGAAGCCGTCGGCGGGCGCGAACATCATCAGCGGCGGCGCCACCCGCTCGGCGACAAAGCGCAGCTCCTCGGGGCTACGGGTATAGCAGAACACCAGGTCGGCGCCGGCTTTCTGATAGGTCTCGCCACGCCGCACCGCTTCCTCGATGCCGCCGATGCGCAGCGCATTGGTGCGCGCGATAATGAGAAGATTGGGATCGGTGCGCGCCGCCAGCGCCTCTTTCAATTTTTTGAGGAAGAATTCATTGGGCACCAGATGGTCGATGCCTACATGATGCTCCATGCGCCGCGGCAGCAGTTGATCCTCGATCTCGATGGCGGCAAAGCCCGCCGCCTCCGCCAGCGCGACGGTGCGATGGATATGCACAGGATCGCCCCAGCCGCCGCCGGCATCCAGCACGATCGGCAGCTTGCAGACCGCGCGCATGTCAACGGCGATCTCGGCCATTTCGGGCAGCGTGATATTGGCCTCGGTGACGCATTTGACCCAACCGAGCGAACCGCCGGAAAGGTAGACTGCCTTGAAGCCGGCCTCCTCGGCCATGCGCGCCATCAAGGGATTGAGCGCCAACGGCGCCACCACCAGATCGTTGCCGCGAATAAAATCTTTTAGCGTTGCCACACGACAATCCTTCCATTTTATTATTGCCGGGCATAGCCCGTCGAAGACGGGCGTAAACGCCCTGGTGTCCCGGCCATCCACGCCTTTACTATTGAGCCTGTCACAAGACGTGGATGCCCGGCAAAGGCCGGGCATGACGTCGGCTCGGCAGCATGGGGAAACCGGTGGCAAAGCTCAAGGTCATGTGCGCGCGCTCGATGCATCAGGTGGTGGGCGCATTGACGGCGGCGTTCCGGCGCGACACCGGCCATGATGTCGAACTCAACTTCGGTACGGTCGGCGCGCTGCAGAAGCGGCTCGACGCCGGCGAGACCGCCGATATTTTGATCCTCGGCGCGCCGGCGCTCGACAAGCTCGCCAAGGCAGGAATTGTCGGCCCGGCGACCGCCATTGCCACCACCAGCGTCGGCATTGCGGTGCGCGAGGGCGCGAGCGCGCCCGATGTCTCGACCCCCGAGGCCTTCAGGCAGGCGCTGATCGCGGCCCGCAAAGTGGCATTCAGCGACTCCGCGGTCGGCGGCTCGGCCGGCATCTATCTCGCCAAGCTGTTTGTCGAGATGGGACTGGCCGACGCGATCGCGCGCAAGGGTATGCCACAACAGTCGGGTGGCGAAGTCGCGACCCGCGTTGCCAATGGCGAAGCCGATATCGGCATGACGCTAATTGCGGAGATTGTGCCGATCCCTGGCGCGCGGGTGATCGGACCGCTGCCCGCCCCCTTGGGCAACGACACCACCTATGCCGGCGCGGTGACGACCGGCAGCGGCGTCAAGGAAGCGGCGCAGGCATTCATCCGCGCGCTGGTTCAGCCTTCGGCGCGCGGCACCTGGCAGGCGGCCGGATTCAAACTGCCGGTTTGACCTCGCGGCTCACACCCGCCGGCCAAACACGACGATGGCGGCAAGCGGCACCGCCAAGCCCAGCACGGTCACCGTGATCAACAGCATGCCAAGCTCATCATATTGACCGCGTTCGACTGAAAAAATCTGATTGAGGTATTTGGTCTGCAGTTGCGCGGCGACCAGCGCCAGATTCATCAGCGAGGCCATCAGCGCAAACCAGGTCGCGCGGTGACCGGCCGGCGCGTAATAAGCGGTCAGTGTCAGCAGCGGGATCATGCTGAGTTGGGCGAATGGCGACGTTGTAACCGTATCGACGATAGCAATGGTGCGGGCACCGAAGCCGAACATCTGCTCGGTCCATTGGTGTAGCCCGTAAACCAGGCCGACGCTCGGCAGCGACAGAATGGTGCCGGCGATGGCGATCCACAACAGTGTCTTGGCGACGGAATATTCGGTGATCTGCTTGGCGAGTAGCCACATCGCGACGATCGCGATCACCGCCCCGGTCTGGCCAAGCACGCCATAGAACGCCTCGTCGAATTTCAAAATGTCGAGCGTGAACCAGAAGTAGCCGTCGCCCGCCGACGGTGTCGAGCGGAACGCAAAGATGATGATCGCCGCATAGAAGATGATCATGCGCGATTTGTGATCGAGATCGCGGGTCACGAACACCAGCATCCCGCAGACCACGCCCATCGAAATCATGAAAATGATTTCCTGCGCAAACGGCACGCCGGCGAGCCCAAGCAGCGAGACCACCGCGCCAAAACCGAGCCCGCCGCCGAGAATGCGCCAGTCGATCGGACGACGTTCGGCGGTTTCAGACCGGATCAGCATCACGCCCGTGACGGAGATCGCCGGCACCGCCAAAGCCAATAGAAATACGGTTTCGCGCGGCAGATAAAACGCCAGCAAACCGGACAGCCCCGCCACCGCGACAATGCCAAGCGACAATGACAGTCGCCCGAGCACCTGCACCATGCCGAGTTCGGCCCGCACCTCCGCGTCCGGCCGCGGCTTGCCGTCGGCATCGACACGGGCAACGACCTCGGTCGACATCGCGTCCGCGACCACATCCTGGATCACGGTGCCGAGCACAATCAGCATGGCGCCGAACACATAAAGCTGATGCGGTGGCAGGAACGCGAGCCACTTTCCAGCCGCGCCGGCGAGGGTGATCAGCCCCGCCGCCGTGCAGAGCGCGCCGATCAGGATGTAGGAGCGCCGCTGCGAGCCGAAGATCGGCACGGTATCCACCAACTCCCCGAATACCATCTTCACGGTCCAGGGCAGCGTAAGCCAAACCCCGACGCCGGCGAGTTCGGCCGGACTGAGCGTCAGGCTTTCCTTGATCCACATGTTCTGGGACACATCCCGCAGGCCCAGCGCGCCATAGGCGAAATAGACCATCAGCAGGGGCAGATAATGCAGGCGGAACGCCTGCAGCGGCCGGACCAGATTGGCGACGATGGCGTCCACGTGATTCTCTCCCAGCGAGCGTTCCCTTGTAGGACCGCCGAGGAGCCCCGGGAAGCCGCAAAAGGCTTGCGCCTGCGCCGGAAAGCTGGCTCACATGCCGCCGGTTGACCAAGTGAAGGAGCCAAGCGCATGCGGCCAAGCCGCCGAGCCCCGGACGAACTGCGCGCCGTATCGTTGGAGCGCGGCGTGGTGAAATATGCCGAGGGCTCTTGTTTTGTGAAATTCGGCGACACCCATGTGTTGGTGACCGCCACACTGGAAGACCGCCTGCCACCCTGGCTCAAGGGGCAGGCCCGCGGTTGGGTGACCGCCGAATACGGCATGCTGCCGCGCGCCACCCATGAACGCACGCGCCGGGAAGCGTCCGCCGGCAAGCAAGGCGGCCGCACCGTGGAAATTCAACGGCTGATCGGCCGCAGCCTGCGCGCGATTGTCGATCTCGCCGCGCTCGGCGAACGCCAGATCACCGTCGATTGCGACGTGATCCAGGCCGACGGCGGCACCCGCACCGCGGCCATCACCGGCGCCTGGGTGGCGCTCTATGACTGCATCGCCTGGATGAAGACGCGCAACATGCTGCCCGGCAATCCGCTGCGCGACAATGTGGCGGCGATCTCCTGCGGCATCTGCAACGGCACGCCGGTGCTCGACCTCGATTATGCCGAAGACTCCGACGCCGACACCGACGCCAATTTCGTGATGACCGGCGCCGGCCGGATTGTCGAAGTGCAGGGCACCGCCGAGAAGATCCCGTTCAGCGAGGAGCAATTGCTCTTGCTGCTTGGGCTCGCCAAGAAAGGCATCGGCAAGCTGGTCGATCTGCAAAAACTGGCGGTGATGTGAGCGCGCCGCACCGCCTGCTGACCGGCCGGGTGGTGATCGCGACCCACAATCCGGGCAAGCTCCGTGAAATGCGGGAGCTGCTTGCGCCCTACGGCATTGATGCGGTCTCCGCCGGAGAACTCGGGCTGCCTGAGCCCGAAGAGACCGGCGCCAGTTTTCACGCCAATGCGCTCATCAAGGCGCAGGCCGCCGCCAACGCCACCAATCTTCCCGCCTTTGCCGACGATTCCGGCCTCGCGGTCGATGCGCTTGCCGGCGCGCCCGGCATTTATTCCGCGCGCTGGGCCGGCGACGACAAGAATTTCGCCCGCGCCATGGAAACCATCGAAACCAAGCTGCGCGCGCTCGGCGCCGAGCGGCCCGCGCAGCGCCAAGCGCAATTCGTCTCCGCGCTCTGCGTCGCCTGGCCCGACGGCCATCTTGAGAAATTCGAAGGCACGGTCGCCGGCACGCTGGTGTGGCCGCCGCGCGGCAGCGCGGGCTTTGGCTATGATCCGATGTTCCTGCCGGACGGCCATGATCGGACCTTCGGCGAGATGAGTGCCGACGAGAAACACGGGTTGCCGCCGCGCGGGCCGGGCCTGTCGCATCGCGCCCGGGCGTTTCTCAAGCTCGCGGCGGCGTGTCTGCGACCGTGATGCGGAAAACTGGCAATCGTTAAACCGCGTCCGCCAACCGCTTGCGGGCCGCAAGCGCGAGAAAGCCGGATCGCGTTTCGCCGGCTGCGGCTGCGGCGTTGTCGATACGGTTCAGAAGCGATTCCTCAATCGTCACATTGATCCGCAACGCCTTCGAAGGCGGTGCGTAGGGTATCAATGCCAGCAGGGAACCTTTGGCGTCCGAACGGAATTCAGCGTCCTTGCGCAACTCAGCAAGCGTTCGCGGCACGGGTAGCGGCCCATCTTCGGCAAGGCCCTCGGCGTGAAAGGCCAGGACTTGTTCCGCTTTGGCAACGGCTTCATCGAGCGTGCTCGCGACCGTGACGCAGCCGGGAAAATCCGGGAAAGAAACGCCGAACCGGCCGTCCTCTTCATCGATGAGTGCTACGACTTGCATGGTGTGTCCTCCTCTCACCAGTCCCACCCCGCCTGTCGGTAGATCGACCGCAGCGTGCCGCGTGTCTGTTCGCGCGCCCCACTGTCAATTGTGACCCGGGCACCTGGCCGCGCGGGGTTCGCATATTGAACATGGTCGCCTGGGCCCGCGCGCTTTACTTGCCATCCTTCTGAAAGCAATCGAGAAATAATGTCCCGGGTCTTATTCGAGTGGTCCTTGTAACCCACGACCGCTGCCCCGATGCCGATGCGTATTTATACACACCTTTCGAAGGGGGCGTCAATTGAAATGTGTATGTATGTGTATAGTTTTTCAGGGCGCAGCAAGCGCGCAAGACGCAATTCGTCTTCGCGCTCTGCGTCGCCCGGCCCGACGGCCGGATCAGCCGGCCGCAAGCACGTCATAGTCGAGGCACACCAGACCGCTGTCGTAGTGTTTGGCGCGTGTCAGCCGCAAGTTATGCGGCAGTGTACCTGCGCCGAACAGCGCAATCCCATCCCCGACGATAACGGGAACGATACAAAGCTCCAGCGTGTCGCACCGACGCTGGTTGAGGAAGGCGCGAGCAATTTCCGCGCCGCCGAACACCCAAACATCTCCGCTTGTCGTCTCGCGCGCGAGGCGATCGGCGACAACGCCGACCGGCTCCGAAGAAACTTCGGTGAGCGGCGCCGTCGCCGTGAAGCCGGCCCGTGACATCACGATGGTGCGCTTGCCCTCGTATGGCCAGGGACCGAAGCTCAACATCTGCTCGAAGCTCTTGCGGCCCATGACGACCGATCCGATTTCGGCGAGGAAGTCAGCAAAGCCCACGCTATAGGGATCATACAGTTCGAGCCATTTAACGCCGCCGTCGGGACTGGCGATGTAGCCGTCGAGGGAAATGGCCAAATACAGCCGGAATCGGGGGGGGCTTTCTCATCGTGCGTTGCTCCATCGTCTGCTGCTCTAGTGACGGGACGCGACGAAACTGCCATATCCTCGCGCCATGAGCGCGCCCGACGAATCAGCCTTCGGCGTCTATATTCACTGGCCGTTCTGCCTGTCGAAGTGCCCGTATTGCGACTTCAACAGCCATGTGCGGCATGCCGCGATCGACGAGCCGCGCTTTGTGCGGGCCTTTGCCGCCGAGATCGCGGCGAGCGCGGCGCGGGCGCCGGGCCGCACGGTGTCGACGATTTTCTTTGGCGGCGGCACGCCGTCGTTGATGCAGCCGGCAACCGTTGGCGCAATCCTCGATGCGGTCGGCAAACGTTGGACGGTCGCGCCCGACGTCGAAGTGACGCTTGAAGCCAACCCAACCAGCGTCGAGGCAACGCGCTTTCGGGGCTATCGCGCAGCCGGCGTCAATCGCGTGTCGCTGGGCGTGCAGGCGCTTGACGACGATGCGCTCAAGGCGCTTGGGCGCACCCATACCGCCCAGGAAGCGCTTGCCGCGGTCGCGATTGCGCGCGCGGCGTTCGAGCGTTATTCGCTCGACTTGATCTATGCGCGGCCCGGACAGACGCCGCAGGCCTGGTCAGCCGAACTCAAGCACGCGCTGGCGGAGGCGGCCGAGCATTTGTCGCTCTATCAGCTCACGGTCGAGCCCGACACGCCATTTGCCACGCTGCAAGCGGTCGGCAAGCTCACCGTCCCCAACGACGACACCGCCCGCGCGCTTTACGACACGACCCAGGCGATCTGCGCCGACGCCGGCCTGCCGGTCTATGAGATTTCGAATCACGCACGGCCCGGCGCGGAGTGCCGGCACAATCTGGTCTATTGGCGCGCGCAGGAATATGCCGGCATCGGCCCAGGCGCGCATGGCCGGCTCGACATCGATGGCGAGCGCCATGCGACCGCGACCGAGCGCCGGCCGGAAGCCTGGCTGATGCGGGTCGAGGCGCTCGGCCATGGCATCGTCAGCGACGACACGCTGCTGCGCTCGCAGATGGCGGATGAGTTCCTGCTGATGGGGCTGCGGCTGGCCGAAGGCATCGACCCGGCGCGCTTTGAACGGCTGGCCGGCCGCACCCTGGATCCACACCGTATCAAAATTCTGCAAGACGAAGGCGCAATCGAGCTAACCGCCGACGGCCGGCTGCGGGTGACGTTGTCGGGCTTTCCGGTGCTCGACGCCGTGGTCGCCGATCTCGCGGCCTAGACCATGATCCAATTCGATTGAATCGGGTCATGGTCTGGCTTCATTGTTCGAGCATGATCTTTTCCGAAAACCGGTTCCCACTTTTCGGGATCGTGCTCTAAGGCGGCGTCAGGTTCCCGATCCGGCAAACGCCTTGGGCATCGGGCTGATGACTTGCCCGCCCGTGGGCGACACCTTCATCACCGCAAGGCCACGCTGGTTGATTCCATCGCGGCGGAAGCGGAACAGCCCGTCGATGCCGTTGAAACCGGAGGTGTTGGTGAGAACTTCGGCCGAAAACCGCTTCGGCCCCTGGGTCTTGGTCAGCGCCGCAACCAGCGCCACCGCGTCGTAAACCAGCGATGCGGTACGCACCGGATCCTGGTTGTAGCGGGCGCGGAAGCGACCCGTGAAATTCCGGAACCCGGTCGAGTCGGGCCCGGCATACCAGGCGCCCTCTAAGGTGGAATTGGAAAAGATCTGCGGGTCTTCCCACAGGCCGCTGCCGAGCAATTGGAACTTGCGGGTATCGACGCCGCTTGACGTCAAGGCCTGAATCACCTGGGGCACGGTGTCGGCAGTATCCGGAATGAAGATGGCGTCGGCGGTGCTCGCTGCCTGCGCGATGTTTCTGATCGGCGCCTGCAATTGGGCACGGTCGGCGGTGTAGCGCTCAAGCGCGACAATGCGACCGCTGCGCCGCCCGACCGCCTGCTTGAACGCGGCCTCAACCACTGAGCCATAGGCATTGTCCGGGATCGCCGCGACAAACGATCGCTTGCCCTGCTGGACCGCATAGGCAACCAAACGCTCGACATCGGATTCCGGCAGGAAGCTCAGAAGATAAACGCCGGGCGCCGCCACATTGGAATCGGTCGAGAACGCAATCACCGGAATGTTGCGCGACCGCGCAACCTGCCCGACCGGACCGACCGAATGGGCAAACAGCGGCCCGAGGATGATCTCGACGCCTTCTTCCAGCAATTGCTGCGCCGCCTGCTGGGCGCCCGGCCCACCGCCGCCGTCGTCTTTCACCAAAAGCTGAATGTCCGGATTATTGAATTCCGCAAGCGCAAGCTCGGCGGCGTTGCGCAAGGACTGCGCGGTCGCGCCGACATTGCCGGACGCGCTCAACGGCAGGATGAGCCCGACCTTGACCTGCCCTTCACCGATCTGATTGGCGGCCTGCTGCGACGGCGCAGCCGGTTGCGATGAGAAAAAATCGCTGTTGGACATGCTGCCCGCGCAGGCCGCGAGCGCAAGACCGGCGACCACAGCTAAGCTGCCAAAAAACGCGCGTGACGGAGCGGACATCCGGGCCTGCTTCACTCGGCACATCGGCCGTAATTTCTCGGGCCGTTCTCTCTCGGTACTGACAGATATCACGGCCCGAGACCGTCAATCCGGCATTTTGTCGAACAGTTGTTAACCAACCGAAAAAGATAATGATTTCCATCCGATAGGAGCACGAAGCCGGTTTTGCCGCAAGTTTTTGATCGGGCAAACCAGCCTTGCGGCGGTGCAAAACCGGTACTGCGCACGCCGATAAGGCCGTAGAGTGGCAATATGCAGACTCGCGAAAAAATCGCAGGCAACCGGCGAGCGGCGGCCACGCGGCAGTACACCCTCAAGGGCCAGATTGTCGAAGCCCCCGCGCTCGCGCCCGGACTTCATGTTGTCGCAACGCCGATCGGCAACCTGCGCGACATGACGCTACGCGCGCTTGAAGTGCTGGCCGCCGCCGACGCGATCGCGTGCGAAGACACCCGCGTCACCCGCAAGCTGGTCGCGCATTATGGCATCGCAACGCCAATGACCCCGTATCACGAACACAATGCCGCCGAGGCACGACCGAAGCTCTTGGCGCGGCTCGCCGCCGGTGACGCCATCGCGTTGGTATCCGATGCCGGCACGCCGCTGATTTCCGACCCCGGCTTCAAGCTGGTGCGCGCCGCCCACGATGCCGGCCATGCGGTGACAACCGCACCGGGCGCCTCCGCCGCGCTGGCCGCGCTGACGATCGCGGGGTTGCCGACCGATCGATTCTTTTTCGAAGGATTCCTGCCGGCGAAGCCGGGCGCGCGCCAGACGCGCCTCAAGGAGCTCGCGCGCATTCCAGCGACACTTTTGTTGTTTGAGTCCGGCCCGCGGCTGGCCGCGGCGCTTGGCGAATTGGCCGCAAGCCTCGGCGCGCGCGAGGCGGCGATTTGCCGCGAACTCACCAAGCTGCACGAAGAGGTGCGCCGAGGCGACCTCGCGACCCTCGCCGCCTACTACGCCGCCGCAAGCGCGCCACGCGGCGAGATTGTGTTGGTGATTGCGCCGCCCGCGACCCAGCGCGCGGAGGCTGCCGATCTTGATGCGCTGTTGCAAAGCGCGCTGACCCGCGTCTCGGTAAAAGAGGCGGTGAGCGAGATTGCCGCGGTCACCGGCCGGCCGCGCCGCGAGGTCTACCAGCGTGCGCTTGAACTCGCCAAGGATGCCGATGGCTGAGCGACCGCGCGCCCGACCGCTGATGCCACGCGCCGCGCAGCCCGACCGCCAGGCCGCGTTCCGCACCGGCATCTCGGCCGAAAGCCGGGCTGCGGCGCTGTTGATCGCCAAAGGTTTTCGCATCCTGGCGCGGCGCTATCGCACCGCCGTCGGCGAGATCGATATCGTGGCGCGGCGGCGCAAACTCCTGGTGTTTGTCGAGGTCAAGGCGCGCGACAAGTTTGACGATGCCGCCTGGTCGGTGACCGATCGCCAGCGCGCGCGGATTATCGCGGCGGCCGAAGCCTGGCTTGCCGCCAATCCTAATAACGGCTTCGATGACATGCGCTTCGACGCCGTGCTGGTCGCGCCGGGGCGGATCCCGCGGCACATCCCAGCCGCGTTCGATGCGAGCCCGTGAGACGCCACCCGTAAGACGCCATGAGTAACGCCCGCTTGCGCCGATGGTTCTGCCCGATCGCAACCGCGATCGCCTGCGGCGCGCTTACGCCGCCAGCCATAAGCGAGACCGTCGCCGAATTTTATCGCGGCAAGACGCTCAACATCGTGGTCGGCCATGAAGCCGGCACCGGCTATGATTTTTTCGGCCGCACACTGGCGCGGCATCTGGCCCGGCACCTGCCGGGCAATCCCGCGATTGTGCCGCAGAACATGCCGGGCGCCGGCGGCACCCGCGCCGCCAACTGGCTTTACAACGTCGCGACCAAGGACGGCACCGTGGTCAGCATCCTGGCGCCGGAAACCGCCTTGAAGCCGATCTTCGGCGATCCGGCCGCACATTACGAGCCCGCCAAATTTACCTGGATCGGCAACATGGACGAGAGCATCGCGACCTGCACGGTCTCGGCCCAGTCCGGGATCAGATCGGTCGACCAATTGCGCACACGCGAGGCCGTGTTCGGCGCCACCGGCAGCGCGGCGCCGACCAGCAAATTCGCTTACGCACTGGTCAATTTCGTCGGCGCGAAGATCAGGGTGGTGCAGGGCTACAAGGGTTCGAACGACCTGCGCATTGCGCTCAACCGCGGCGAGATCGAGGGCGCCTGCGGCGCCTCGCATTCGACCCTCAAGACGCAATGGAAGGACGATATCGACAGCGGCCGCATCCGGGTGCTGGTGCAATTCGGCCTGAACAAGCTCGCCGATCTCGGAGACGCCGCGCATATCTACGACTATGCCAAGTCGAACGAAGACCGCGAGGTATTCGATGTCGCATTCGGCCCGCATGTGCTCGGCCGGCCGGTGATCGCACCGCCCGGCGTTCCGGCCGACCGCGCCAATGCGCTGCGCGCAGCATTCATGCGAACCATACACGACGCCGAGCTCCTAGCGGAAACCGCCAAGCTCGGGCTCGAAATCCGTCCCGCCTCGGGCAAGGAGGTCGAAGCGCTGGTGGCGCGCTTTGCGTCGTTCCCCAAGCATGTGATCGAACGCGCAACAGCGGGGTTGCACGAACGGCGTTAGCGCTGTCACGCAGCATTCAGCTTGGCGAAGAACTGATTGACCTGGGAGCGTAAACGCGTGGCTACTTGGCCGAGCTCGCCCGCGACTGAATTCACCGTGCTGGCGCTGTCATGGGTCGCGGTAGTCGCTTCCCGAATATTCCCAACTTCGGCCGCTATTTCACCGGTGCGGTTAGCGGCCGCCTCGACGTTGCGCGCGATTTCCTGAGTGGTCTTGCCTTGCTGGGTCACCGCGGCAGCAATTTCACCGCTGATCGCGCCGATCGAGCGGATAGTGCGCTCGATGATGCCGATTGCCTCGATCGACCGCTTGGTGGCGTGCTGCATTGAGGCAATCTGGACGCTGATGTCTTCTGTGGCGCGCGCAGTTTGTCCCGACAGCGCCTTGACCTCGCCGGCCACGACAGCAAACCCACGGCCCGCTTCGCCTGCACGGGCGGCCTCAATCGTGGCGTTGAGCGCAAGCAGATTAGTTTGTGCGGCAATATCGTTGATCAAACGAATCACCTCGCTGATTCGCCCGGCCGCCTCACTGAGTTCCGCTACCGTTGAATTCGTTCGTTCGGCCTCACTGACCGCACGTCTGGCAATGTCATTTGACTGCGCCACCCGCCGGTCAATTTCGGCGATCGACGCCGCGAGCTCATCGGCCGCGGCAGCAATTTCCCGCACGCTGGCGGAAACAACCGCCGAACTGTCGGCCGCCTTCGATGTCTGCTTCGCAGCGCCGCCCACGGCGCCAGCCAGTTGCGTTGACGCCGACAGCATTTGTTCTACAATTCGCGCGAGCGCAACCAAGGTTGCCTCCACATTCGCGCTGAAAGACTTGATTTCCTCCGACATCTGCTCCTGGCGCTGCTTGCGGGCCCGGCCTTCATTGAGGACGACCTTGTTCAATTCCTCGTTGCGCCGCATCGCATCCTGGAACACCGCGATTGATCGCGCCAACGCGCCGACCTCGTCGCCGCGCTCGCCATAGGGCACGGCGAGATCCGACTTGCCGGCAGCAACAGCCTCGGTGACGCTGATGATGCGCGACAGCGGGCGCGCCACCGCGCGCCAAATAATAACCGCGCCAACGACGGCGAGCAATGCGGCACAAAACGCCAACACGCTCATGAGCCAGGCGGAACGGTCGATCCCTTGATCGACCGTCGCATAGATCTGGCGGGCGCGCTTGGCGTAGTGTTCGCCGAGCGCTTCGATGTCAGCGTTCAGCGCCCTGCGCACGGTACGATTGGCATCGTTGTCACCCCATTCACGACCGGCCGCCGGACCGATTTCGACGCCGCGTCGCACCAATTCACGACGGAAATCAATAAACTGCTGCAGCCGCCCGGCAAAGGGTTCGAACACGGCAGCGTCTTCGGCGCGCACCGACGCTTTCCACTCCTTCACCACTTGCGCGAGCCGATCGTTGAACACCAGCAATCCATCGCCAAAGACTTTTGCGGTCTTGATATCGGGCGACATGTAGATGCCGCGCGATTCCATCACCACCGCGTAGATCAGCGCGTCGACACGCTGGACGTTGAGCGCGCCCGAATAAGCCGACTGGAACTCGTCGGTGAGCGTCACATGGCGATGGGCGTAATAGACGCCAACCCCGGCCAGCCCCATGCTCAAGATGGCCAGCAAGGCAAAGATCGCGTACAGCTTTGCCGCAATGGAAATCGACGGCGGTTTCACGTTGGAACTCCACCGGACGTACCGGTCCAGCGGACAGCCTGGCAGAAAGATGTTAACTAGCCGTTGATATTAATGACTGGTTAACGCGGCAGAGGTTGCATGAGCCTGAAAATCGCAGTCCAGATGGATCCGATCGAGCGGATCGCCATCCAAGGCGACTCCACCTTTGCTTTGTTGCTGGAGGCGCAGCGCCGCCGCCACGCAATCTTCTATTACACCCCCGACCGCCTGGCGCTGGCCGACAACAAGGTGATCGCGGCGGTGGCGCCGCTGACGGTGCGCGATGAAGTCGGCAACCACTTCACCCTCGGCGAAGCGCGCCGCACCGACCTTTCCGAATTCGACGTCATTCTGCTGCGGCAGGATCCGCCATTCGACCTCGCTTACATCACCACCACCCATCTGCTCGAACGCATTCATCCCAAGACCCTGGTGGTGAACGACCCGCGCTCGGTGCGCAACGCGCCCGAGAAGATGTATGTGATGGAATTCATCGACCTGATGCCGCCGACGCTGATCACCCGCGATCTCGCCGAGATCAAGGCGTTCCGCGCCAAGCATGGCGACATCGTGATGAAGCCGCTGTATGGCCGCGGCGGCGAGGCGGTGTTCCGCCTGGCGCAGGAAGACCTCAATTTCGGCTCGCTGTTCGATCTGTTCAGCGTCACCTTCCGCGAAGCCTGGGTGGTGCAGAAATTTCTGCCGGCGGTGAAGCACGGCGATAAGCGCATCATCCTGGTCGACGGCGAATTCGCCGGCGCGGTCAACCGCGTGCCGGCGCCCGACGATCTGCGGTCCAATATGGTGCGCGGCGGCACCCCGGCGGAAACCGACCTGACGCCGCGCGAGCGCGAGATTTGCGCACGGCTGGCGGCGCCATTGCGCGAACGCGGCCTGATCTTTGTCGGCATCGACGTGATCGACGGCTTCCTGACCGAGATCAACGTCACCTCGCCGACCGGCATCCGCGCCATCAAAAATCTCGGTGGCCCCGACGTCGCGGCCAAGATCTGGGACGCGATCGAGCAGAAGCGGCGCTGACCGTCACTGCTCGAGCCTGAGGCCGGCGGCTTGTAGAATCGGTTGTCGCGGGTTACGGCTCAACATCGTGCCGATCTCTCCGATTCGTTGGGGTGGTGGCGTTGATTATTACTTTGAAACAGTTGGTCGAACTGATCGACCCGCCGGACACTGTTCTGGTTTTCGGGTCCGGATCGTCGATTCCCTCAAAGGCTCCCGACTCTGGAGCGATCATTGCGCATCTTGCGAAAGCTTTCGGAGTCCCTGCAGCCGGCTTTAACCTACGCGAGACGGCCAGTCTCGTCGAACATAAGGCATCCCGCGCTGACCTCGTTCGTGTGCTGCGACAGCTCTTCCCGGCGTCGCTAAAACCCACCGGCGGTTTGCTCAATCTGCCGCTCTACAAGTGGCGCAGCATATTCACCACGAATTACGAGGACCTGATCGAGCAGACCTATGCGCGCCGGGAAATCCCATTGCTCGTCTTCGCGTCCAATTTCGATTTTCGCGGCGGCCAGGACCCGACGGCCGCCAAGCTTTACAAACTTCACGGCACTATCAGCACGGACGTGTCCGACGGAAACAAGTCGCGAATCATTATCTCCGAAGCAGACTACGACCATACCGTCGAATATCGCGATTTCCTCTATGATCGGCTTGCCAGCGATCTCGCAGGCGCACGAGTTATCATCATCGGGCATTCGCTCGCCGATGAAGATATTCGGGAGGTCACCAATCGCACTGCGGCCATCAACCTAAGGGCCGAGAACGGGGGCAAGATCACGCTGCTCCTATACACTGAGGACCGCGAACGGTCTTCCCTGTATGAGCGGCGCGGCATCGACGTTTGTTTCGGCGGGATTGACGAATTTTTTGCTGCGCTGACGGAGCGAAAATTCGGCGATGTTGCCGGCAAGAGCGGCGATAATCCGCTCGATGACCAGCCCTCCCTTGCTCCCGTCACGCTCGATGTCGACCATGCTTCGGATCCCAGGCGCGCCGACGCAAGCGCCATGTTTAACGGATGGCCGGCTACGCACGCCGATGTCTTGGCCGGCCTGACGTTTGATCGGTCGGTCGCGCCGGACATTTTCGATTTCTTCAAAGAAGAGCAATCGCTGGCCGCAATTCTGCTGGGCGCGAGCGGTGTTGGCAAAACCTCTGCGGCCCGACAGGTTTTGCAGCGCGCCCGCCGCGAAGGCTCCCTATGCTGGGAGCACAAAACCGATATGCCGCTCCTGCCAGACAAATGGGTCGAGGTCGCCCGAAAATGCAGGGAGCAGGGCAAGGTCGGTGTGCTTCTGATCGACGATGCCCATTTGCATCTCTATTCCATCAACGACCTTGCCGACCGCCTCTATGCAGACGACAACGCGCATTTGAAGCTTATCGTCGTATCCACGCGGCACCAGTGGAACCCACGGGTGAAGACGCCGACGATTTATCGCCATGGCCGAGAATTCAGCCTTATCCGCCTCTCTCATGAGGAGATCGAGCGCCTTCTTCAGCTAGTGGACCTGGTTGAACCCCTGCGCAAGCTCGTAGAGCCGGTATTCAGCGGATTTTCGAAGCAGGAGCGGCGGCGGCGACTCATTGACCGCTGTGAGGCCGACATGTTCGTCTGCCTCAAAAACATCTTCGCCTCTGAGGCGTTCGACGACATCATCCTGCGGGAATATGCGGACCTCGCGCCAGAATTGCAGGATATTTACCGGCATGTCGCTGCTATGGAAGCGTCTGGCGTTCGAGTTCACCGCCAGCTCCTCATTCGCCTCCTGAACATTCCGGCATCAACGGTTGCTGCGGCCCTCGATCGCCTGACCGACATCATTTCCGAGTACGATATCAATCCGAAGGACGGCATTTTTGGCTGGCGCACGCGACATCCGGTCATCGCAAACATTGTCATCCGGTTCAAATTCAACGACATCGACAAACTCGTCGAGCTGTTCGACCGTATCATCGATAGCCTCAATCCGACCTATGACATTGAGATTTTCACGATCCGCGAGCTATGCACCTTCGAGACGGGCATTCCGAAAATACCCGACAAGAACGTTCAAAATCGCCTCTTTCGGAAGCTCATGTCGATCGCGCCGTCTGAGCGCGTACCTCGACATCGGCTGATCCGCAATCTGATCGACTCTGGCGCATACGATAAGGCGGACACCGAAATCCGAATTTTCGAAAAGGACTTCGGCGCAGACGGCCCCGTCTACCGCTACAAGGTTCTCCTACTGCTCTCCCGCGCCACACGCGCGCCCGGAATTCTGGAGGAGGATCGCGTTCAAATTCTCGAATCGGCTCGGGCGATGGCGCTGACTGCCATCGAGCGGTTCCCGATGAACAAGACCCTGCTCGCTGTCTATGCAGATGTTGGTGTCGAATATTATCGACGCGTTGGCTCATACACCTATTTCGATGAAGCAATCGCGCGACTGAAGGATGCGGAAAGCCGACTCGGTGATCCTGAAATTTCCCGCACGATCAATCGCTATGTTCGCCGTATCCAAGGTCAGAATTACGATCCTGCGGAGCCCGAGGAGTAAGCGGCGCTCTATCTCTGCCCGTCAAAAGTTTCGAAAAGTTCCCTTTAAATTCATCCCGCTCTGCACTTCAGTCTTGAAGCCTATTTGCGCTTCCGGAACAAGTGCTCACTCGCACCGACGCTACACAGGCAGCAGGGGAGACAGCGGCGGTGTCTTTTAGCCCTGCTTTCGCAACTGCACCTGTGCGAGAGCTTGCCGACTATCAGGCGCGGTTGTCGGGCCCGGCGCGGTCAACCGCGTGCCGGCGCCCGACGATCTGCGGTCCAATATGGTGCGCGGCGGCACCCCGGCGGAAACCGACTTGACGCCGCGCGAGCGCGAGATTTGCGCACAGCTGGCGGCGCCATTGCGCGAACGCGGCCTGATCTTTGTCGGCATCGACGTGATCGACGGCTTCCTGACCGAGATCAACGTCACCTCGCCGACCGGCATCCGCGCCATCAAAAATCTCGGTGGCCCCGACGTCGCGGCCAAGATCTGGGACGCGATCGAGCAGAAGCGGCGCTGACCGTCAGTTCCCGCGCTGGCGGCGGCGGTATCGCGCGCTTCGGTCGCAATCCCCGCCGCGCGCGAAACAGCCTCATCCAAGAGGCCGGCCGACCACGCGGCCATTGGCCGATCGAAGCGCCAAGCCGTAAGTTTGTTCCCTTATTGTTCTTGTCTTGAATCGGGCCCTGGGCTAGGCTTTGGCCTTCCCAGGCGGGGGGCAGTGATGGTCCAGCGCGTTGCGACGGTGGCGTTCGAAGGCATCGAGACCCGCGTCGTCGATGTCCAGGTGCAGGTCGCGCCCGGCTTGCCGGCGTTTCATGTGGTCGGCCTCGCCGACAAGGCGGTGTCCGAAGCGCGCGAGCGGGTGCGGGCGGCGCTCATCGCCTCCGGCCTGGCGCTGCCGGCGCGGCGGATCACCGTCAATCTCGCGCCCGCCGACCTGCCCAAGGAAGGCAGTCATTACGACCTGCCGATAGCGCTCGGATTGATGGCAGCGATCGGTGCATTGCCGCCCGATGCGCTGGCGGGCTTCACGGTATTGGGCGAACTCGGGCTCGACGGTTCGGTGACCGCGGTGGCCGGCGTGTTGCCGGCGGCGATTGGCGCCAATGCGCGCGGCGAGGGCCTGATCTGTCCGGCGGCCTGCGGCGCGGAAGCCGCCTGGGCCAGCCCGGAGATGGAAATCATCGCACCGGCATCGTTGATCCAACTCGCCAATCATTTCCGTGGCACGCAGGTGCTGACGCGCCCGCAACCGAGGGTGCGCGAAGCCGAATGTTCGCTGCTCGACCTCAGGGACATCAAGGGCCAGGAAAGCGCCAAGCGCGCGCTCGAAATCGCCGCCGCCGGCGGCCACAACCTCTTGATGGCGGGGCCGCCCGGCGCCGGCAAGTCGATGCTGGCGGCGCGGCTGCCGACCATCCTGCCGCCGCTCACGCCGGCCGAACTGCTTGAAGTCTCGATGATCGCTTCGGTCGCCGGCGTGCTCGAAGGCGGCGCACTGACCAACCGCCGGCCGTTCCGCAGCCCGCATCACTCCGCCTCGATGCCAGCCTTGGTCGGCGGCGGCCTGCGGGCGCGGCCCGGCGAAATTTCGCTGGCGCATAATGGCGTTCTGTTTCTCGATGAGCTTCCGGAATTCGAACCGCGCGCGCTGGATTCGCTGCGCCAGCCGTTGGAAACCGGCGAGGTCGCGATTGCGCGCGCCAACCACCGCATCACCTATCCGGCGCGCTTCATGCTGGTCGCCGCCATGAATCCCTGCCGCTGCGGCCGCGCCAGCGAACCCGGTTTCACCTGCAGGCGCGGCCCGAATCTGCGCTGCGCCGCCGATTACCAGGCGCGGTTGTCGGGACCGCTGATGGACCGCATCGATTTGCACATCGAAGTGCCGGCGGTCACCGCCGCCGATCTGATCCTGCCGCCGCCGACCGAAGGCAGCGCCGAGGTGGCGGCGCGGATCGCGCAGGCGCGCGACCGACAAATCGAACGCTATGCGGCGATTGGCCTGCCGCAGATCCGCACCAATGCCATGGCGGCGGGCCCGGTGCTGGAAGACATCGCCAAGCCCGACGCCAGCGGGCTTGCATTGCTGCGCGAGGCCGCCGACGCCATGCGGCTCACCGCCCGCGGCTATCATCGCGTGCTGCGGGTCGCGCGCACCCTGGCCGATCTCGATGGCGCCGACAAAGTCGGCCGCATCCATCTCGCCGAAGCGCTGTCCTACCGCGCGTTGGCCGACGAAGTGCGGCGGGCGGCCTAGGTTAAATCGCGACTCCTGAAAAACGCCGACTTTACAAACATCGGCTGTTGTCTTCCGGCGGTGGGCTGCGAACAGGCCTTCCACACCGGCCCTTTGGCGGGTGCGACAAACTCGCGCCCTGAATCCCGTCTGCCGCTAATCCGCGCGCCAAAACATTTTTCACCATCATCCGGGAAATCGAATTTCTTGTCCGTCATTACCCCCCAAGGGCGCTCAACCGGATCGCTCCGGACAGGGAGACATTACAGTGCATACACGTACTCTGCTCGTTGCAACGATGCTTACGCTGACGGTCGCTTCGGCCGCCAACGCTCAAAATCGGGATCGGAGTATTAATCTGCGGCCGGCGCAAAACACCGTTGACGCCATTCGGCTGCCGGATCCACCGCGCGTCAGCACCAGCACCGTGGTGCGACCGATTGCACGGCCGCCCCAGCAGATGCCGTCGGGTGGCAGCGATATTGGGCGCATGAGAACCAATCCGCCGCCGTCCCCAACGCGACACGTTGACCGAAACTTCGTTCCGCCCGCCAGCTCTACTTCGACAATACGAACCGTAACGCCGCCGCCACCGCCTCGGCAATCGAGCCCACTGCCCCCATCAACTGGAACGGTGCGAATGCCGCCACCGCCCGCTCCAAGGCGTTAGTGCCCCGCTTCCGAAGAAACGCTGGGCACGCGGTGGTAGAGGAAAGCAGAGAAAAAATTAAACTCGGCGCGACCGTGTCGGCGCGCCGATTCTTATTGCAACTTGCAACGACCTTAACCTTAATCATTGGTTGCCCGCGCAATATCGATCCGCTGCATTTGACCGATCGCGTTAGCACTCGATCAACCCTGTCCGAAGGCTTGCGGGCGCCCCGCGCCCACACTGAACGCAATCGCAACCGCCGCCAGCGCACAATTCCCGCCAAATCGACCAAGCGGGCAGCCTTACAGCGACAAGCCCGCGGCAAGGGTAAAGCGGCAAGGGCAAGGCGGCATGCGGGATCAATCCTTGCAGCGCGGATCTCTCCGATGGCTTCTATTCGCCGTCGCGCGTGGCGTCGTCATCCTGGCGATGGCGCTTGCGGCCGCGTTCGGTTTTAGCGCGGCGGCCAGCGGCCCGATCTACGATCAGCCGACCTTTGCAATCGGCGTCGCCGCCTTGTTCGGCGCGGCCTGTGGCGCAGCCGCGCTGCTATACGCACGCATGGTCTCACTGCGACGCGCGCAACGTGCGCTACAACAGCACGCCGAGGAAGTCGACGACCGCAATTGGGAACTCAAGGAATCGGAAGAGCGCGCCAAGAGCTTTCTCGCCGCCCAAGGCGACGTGATCGTGCGCCGCGACGCGGAAGGACGCATCAGCTATGTCAACGATGCCTTCTGCGCCCTGGCCGACCGCGCGCAGGCCGACCTCCTCGGCTCGACCTTTACGATGCCGGTGCTGGAACAAGGCGCGGCGGCGCACGCCGCCGACGGGACGCGGCTGCATGACCAGAAAATTTCCACCAAAGCCGGCGCGCGCTGGATCGCCTGGCGCGAGGTGATGGTGCGCTCGGCCGCGTTGCCGGGCGCCGAAATGCAAAGCGTCGGTCGCGACGTTACCGACCGCGTGCAAGCCGAACGCGCGCTCGCCGATGCGCGCGACCAGGCCGAAACCGCCAACCGCGCCAAGTCACGCTTTCTCGCGATGGTGTCGCATGAGGTGCGCACGCCGCTCAACGGTATTCTCGGCATGACGGACTTGCTTGGCGACACCGCGTTGACGCCGGAGCAGACGACTTATGTCAAAGCGGTGAAGACCTCGGGCGATGCGCTGCTGTCGCTGATCGACGAAATTCTCGACTTCTCCAAGATCGAAGCCGGCCGTATCGACCTCGATGCGCGCGAATTCGATCTTGCCGCGCTGGTTGAGGAGACCGTCGAACTGATCGCGCCGCGCGCGCAGGCAAAGGACCTTGAAATCGCGTCCTATGTCGAGGACGCCCTGCCCCGACGCGTGGTTGGCGACGCCGCACGCTTGCGGCAGGTGCTGCTTAATCTTGCCGGCAATGCGGTGAAATTCACCGAGCGCGGCGGTGTCGCGATCATTGTCGAGCCCGGTGTCTGGCCAGGCGAGATCGACATCCTGGTGCGCGACTCCGGCATCGGTGTCCCGCCGGACGAACACGATCGCATATTCAAGGAATTCGAGCAGGCCGAAGGCGGCATCGCGCGCAAATTCGGCGGCACCGGGCTTGGGTTGTCGATTTCCCACCGCATTGTCGAACGCATGGGCGGACGCATTGCCGTCGAGAGCAAGCCGGGCGTGGGGTCCACCTTCCGGGTCGCCCTGCCTTTGGCGACGGCGGCGGGCGGCGACGATGCGCCACGCGCCGCGCCCAACCTCGCCGGCATGGATGTGATGATTGTCGCTTCGTCGACCGTCGAAAGCGCACTGATGGCGCGACGACTGATCTGCTGGGGCGCGCGCGTTTCGGTCGCGGCCGATGAGAAAATTGCCGCTGCGCTCTTGCCGGAACGGGCCTGGGCCGCGATGTTTGTCGATCACACCCTTGGCCGCGCCGCCTGCGACGCGCTGGCGCGCGCGACCGCTGCAATTCCGCGCCGCTTTGTCTTGGTTACGCCGGCATCGCGCAGCGAATTGCCATCGTTCAAGGACATGGGCTTCACCGACTACCTGGTCAAGCCGGTGCGTACCGCCTCGCTCGCGGCGCGCCTGATGGCCGAGCATAGCGCATTCGAGCGGCCAAGCGACGCCTCCGAAATGCCGACCGTCGCTGCCAAGGGTCGGCCAAAAGGTCTTGCGATCCTGGTGGCGGAGGACAACGAGATCAACGCATTATTGGCGCGCTCGCTGCTGACCAGGCTGGGGCACCGTCCTACCCTTGCGACCAATGGCGATGCTGCGGTGGACGCCTGGCTGTCGGCGCGCAACGCCGGCGAGCCCTATGCCCTGGTGCTGATGGATGTGCACATGCCGGGCACCGATGGCATCGAGGCCACCCGACGCATCCGCGCGACCGAAGCCGACGGCGCACGCACGCCGATCGTCGCCTTGACCGCCAATGCGTTCGAAGAGGACCGCGATGCCTGTCTCGCCGCCGGGATGGACGGTTTCCTCACCAAGCCGCTCGACCGCGAACGGCTGGCGGCGGCGCTTGCCGCGGCGGCCGGCGCCAAGGCGATCGCGGCCTAAACTGGCAACCGCTGGCAATCCACTTTCGCCATTTTCAATGCGCGATTCGGACTGTACCTTCGACCGCAGCCGGTAATTCTGCCGGGCGCTAGAGCATTTTCCATTTAGCATGACGCATATCCGGCGTTGCGAAAATAGTTGGCGCATTCGTCAGGTTTGAAGGTGACGAGCAGGTTTGCGATGCAGTTCCACAAGCCCTCGACGGATCGCTCGGCGGCCTTTCGCAGCAGCGCTTTGAGCTTGGCAAAGAGTTGCTCGATCGGATTGAAGTCGGGCGAATAGGGCGGCAGGTACAGCAACCTTGCGCCTGCGGCCTCGATTGCCTGGCGCACGTCCGGCCCCTTGTGAGAGCTGAGATTGTCCAGCACGACGATATCGCCCGGCCTGAGGCTGGGCACGAGGATTTGCTCGACATAGGCCAGGAACGCATTGCCGTTCATCGGACCATCGATAACGCAGGGTGCGATCAGCGCGCTGGAGCGCAACCCTGCGACGAAGGTCGTCGTCTTCCAGTGTCCGTGCGGGATTTTGCCAACCAGCCGTTCGCCACGCGGCGCTCGGCCGCGCAGCCGCGCCATGTTGGTGCTGGTGCCGGTTTCATCGATGAAGACCAAATGGTCAGGATCGAGCCTGGCTTGACCATCCGCCCATGCTGTCCGCGCCGCGGCGACGTCAGGCCGGTCTTGCTCGGCCGCGCGAATGCTTTTTTTTGAAGCTGATGCTGTGGCGGTCGAAGAACCGCCAGACCGAGCCGATCCCCGCCTTTTGCCCACGCTCATCGAGCAGGCGGCAGCGGATTTCCTCCAGCGTCAGATCGGGTTCCTGCCGCACCAGCTCCAGCAACCACTCCTCGTGCTTTTTCAGCGGAGAGCGGCTCTGGCCCTTGATCGACTTAGCTTCGATGCTGCCAGTCACTCGATAGCGCTTCACCCAACGGATTGCCGTCGAATCCCCGATCACGAACTGTCGTGCCGCTGCCCGTGCGGTGGCACCATCCTCAACAATTTGGATCACCCGAACCCGCAAATCGTTCGAATACCCCATCGCAGCCCCCTTATCTGAGAAGGCCACAGAATCTTATTCGCGACGCCAAGGGAATCCCATCGATTCATAAAAAGTGGAAAACGCTCTAGTGGTCCGGTTCCGAAGTTCGTATCATTTTGCGGCAGCGTTGTTTACGAACTTCGGAACCGAAGGACACTAGGCCGTGTTGACGGTTTTTGACAGATGAATCGAGTTTTGATTCAAGACTGCCTTTCTGAAGGAGGCAGCATTGAGTCGGGGCGATCTAACGGACTTGCAATGGAGCA
>JALHRD010000011.1 GCA_022841625.1 Xanthobacteraceae bacterium | reverse complement strand
GTGGTATGCCTTGTCATGGCGTGGTCTCCAGTCCGGCGCTTCAACGCCGGATGATTCGAGGTTGAACACCCCGGAGACTACGCCACCCTTAATTCCTACCAACCCCGCGACGGCACCGGTGCCACCAATTGATAGTGGCAATGCAAACGCCGTTCCGCTTGAGAGCACTACTGTTGCAACAATACCGCCAGAAACGCTGAAACGATGTCGAACCGGTTTCATCGTAAGCGGTTCTCTGTTCCCACCTTGTAACGTGCGATTTGAGCGGCAAGATGCGAGCCGACTTTGGCAGATCGGTTCGCACATATGGTCGACCATATAGTTGACGCTTCGGAGCCACGCGGGCGGGTCGATATCCGGGTCGGGGTTGGCCGCCGGCGTCGCTGGAGCGTCGAGACCAAGGGGCGGATTGTGGCGGAATCCTATGCGCCCGGCGCGGTGGTGTCGGAGGTGGCGCGTCGGCACGACATGTCGCCGCAGCAGCTGTTTGGCTGGCGCAAGGCGGCCCGGGCTGGTCTGCTGACGTTGCCGGCCGACGAGGTGCCGATGTTTGTACCGGTCGTGAGGGAGACCGGCGAGGACGGTACTGCCGCAGCGGCGGCGAGAGGTTCCGGGGCAATCACCATCGAGATCGCCGGCACGGTGGTTCGTGCGGAACGAGGTGTCGATCTTGGCTGGCTGCGGGATGTGCTGCGGGCCGTGAAGGCGGCGACATGATCGCGGTACCGGCTGGGGTGAAGGTCCTGGTGGCCACGAAGCCCGTGGACTTCCGCAAGGGGGCGGATGGGCTCGTGGCTCTGGTCCGTGAGGCGCTGGGGCACGATCCGTTCTCGGAAACGATCTTCATCTTCCGGTCGAAGCGGGCGGACCGGCTGAAGATCCTGGCATGGGACGGGTCCGGGCTGGTTCTATTCTGGAAACGGCTGGAGCATGGCGCCTTCAGGTGGCCGCCGGTGAGTGACGGCGTGATGCGGCTGACGGCGCCACAACTCGCGGCGCTCGTTGACGGAATGGATTGGTCGCGCCTGCATGCACGGGATGTTGTGCGACCGACAGCGACATCGTGAGAGCTGCGACTTATTGAATCAAGATTGCGTGTTGGGCGTCACAAGCGCGCACGAATCTGATTCAAGTATCGTCATGCCGATCGATGCCCTTCCCGATGATCTCGACGCCTTGCGAGCGCTGGTGAGCTCCTTGTCGAGCGAGCGCGACGCGGCGATTGAGGAATGCCGGCGCATGAGGGAGCAGAACGACCGGCTTCATCACCTGTTGAGGCAACTCCAGCGCGCGCAATTTGGCCGGCGGTCCGAACAGCTTGATCGCGAGCAGATGCAGTTGGCGCTGGAGGATATCGAGACATCGCTCGCCGAGCAGGACGCGCAAGAGGACAAGAAGGACACGGCGGGGACCCCGGCCGATCCCCGGAGAAAGAAGCGTCGCGCCAATCGCGGGGCGCTGCCGGCTCATCTTCCCCGTATCCACGTCACGCTCGCGCCCACGCGTGCTGCCTGTCCATGCTGTCATGGCGTGATGCACGTCATCGGGGAGGATACGGCCGAGCGTCTCGATGTCATTCCCGCGCAATACCGGGTGATCGTGACACATCGTCCCCAATACGCCTGCCGGGCCTGCGAACAGGCCGTTGTCCAGGCACCGGCGCCGGAACGGCTGATCAAAGGCGGGCTGCCGACCGAGGCAATGGTGGCCGCTGTCCTGGTTGCCAAATATGCTTGGCATTTGCCGCTCTATCGCCAATCCCAGATGCTGCTCAGCCAAGGCATCGCGATCGAACGCGCGACGCTGGCGTTCTGGGTGGGCTATGCCGCCACGGAGCTCAAGCCGCTGTATCTCCGGCTGCGGGAACTCATTCTGGGCTCGGCCAAGATCGCGGTCGATGAGACCGTGGCGCCGGTACTCGATCCCGGCCGTGGCCGGACCAAGAAAGGATACTTCTGGGCGATCGCCCGTGACGATCGGCCCTGGGGCGGAACCGATCCGCCTGCCGTCGCCTACACCTATGCGCCGGGCCGCGGCGCCGTCCACGCGCTGAAGCTGTTGGAGAGCTATCGCGGCATCGTGCAATGCGACGGCTACGCGGCCTACAAGGCCATTGCCGATGACGCACGGACCGGCGACGCGATCACGCTTGCCTTCTGCTGGGCTCACCTGAGGAGACAGTTCTTCGATATTGCCAAGGGCGGTTCAGCGCCGATCGCGAGCGAAGCTCTGGAACGCATCGCCGCGCTCTATGCGATCGAGAAGACGATCCGCGGCAGAAGCGCCGATGAGCGCCGCGCCGTGCGCCAGGAAAAAAGCAAACCACTCGTGCTGGCGCTCAAAACCTGGCTCGAACTTCAACTCGCGCGCGTCTCGGGCAAGTCCGTCATCGCCGAAGCCATCCGCTACGGCTTGAACCATTGGGACGGGCTCGTTCGCTTCCTCGACGACGGCCGCATCGAACTCGACACCAACATCGTGGAAAGATGTATGCGCCCCATCGCGCTCAATCGTAAAAACGCGCTGTTCGCCGGCCACGATCAAGGGGCGGAGAACTGGGCAGCCATCGCCTCACTCGTCGAGACCTGCAAATTACACGGCGTCGATCCGCAAGCCTACTTCGCCGACGTGCTCACCAAGCTCGTCAACCTCTGGCCGGTCTCGCGGCTCGACGAGCTCATGCCCTGGGCCTGGGGCTCCGCCAATCGGATCACCGCACCAGAGCAGGTTGCCGCATGATAGCCGATCCGATGGCGGTCTGGTCGAGCTTCCTGGCCTCGCCGGAGGCGCCGAAGACAGCAATGTCTCCACTCGAACTCGACGGTTATCTAACCGGCATTGTCGTGACGCCGCAAGCCGCCCCGATCCTGCCGAGCGCGTGGATAGCTCGGCTATGGGGCGACGACGGACCGATCTTCGAGGACGAGGCGCAGATCAATACTGTCCTGGGCGCGGTGATGATCCACTACAACACCCTCATCCGCGATATCGACCGCAGCCTGAAGCGACTGGAGGCCGATCGGATTGTCGATTATCGGCCCCTGTTCCTGGCGGGCAACCAGAAGCCGACACACGACGCCGTGCGTACATGGGTCCGTGGCTTCTGGAAGGCAATGGAGCTTGCCCCCGAGACCTGGAGCAAGCTCGCAGAGAACGAGCGGACCAAGATCATCATTGCGCCGTTTGCCGGGTTCTTCGACCTCGGCAACCTCGGGCCTCTCGAAACCCCTGACGACATCGACGACAGGCTCGACGAGGACGCCACCCTGATCCCGCGCATGATCCTCGTCTTGCGCAAGCTCGCCCGCATCCGCGAAGCCGCTGGCCGTCCGGCGCCATTCGCCCGCTCAAGCAAAGTCGGCCGCAACGATCCTTGTCCTTGCGGCTCAGGAAAGAAATACAAACGCTGCTGCGGTCGCATCTGATCCGTCAACGCCCAAACGCCGTGGGGCCAAAGGACCGCTTACGTTTCATCGATCAACTCCTTGCTGGCTACCGTAATTCCATAGCGCGCGATCAATCAGACGCCGTTGATTCAAATCAGTCGTCAGGAAACAACAGTTGCACCGCGATCTTAGGCTCAAGTCGAAACCGGCAGCAACATCGTCATCACAGCGAAGTAGATCAGAATCGTCAGCACATCCTGAATGATGGTCGCGACCGGACCCGAACCGAACGCAGGATCGATGTCGGCGCGTGATAGAATCCAAGGCAGAACGAGACCGATGGCACTGGCCATAGTGCCCGCCGCAAACAGCGAGATGCCGACGCCGAAGCCGATCATCGCGTTGCCGAAAATAAGCCACACGCCGAAAAATGCCAGAACCGCCAAGGCCGCGCCAATCAACCCCCCGGTCGCAGTCTCCAATGCTAGAATTCGACCGAGCGAGACAGCTTTCTTAAAGAGAGGCCCCGAACGGCGATCGCCTCGGTCTGCGTCCCAACGGCATCGGCGAGATAAACCAGCGCCGGGATGAAGAATGCAATCGTTACGTTGGCCGCCAGGGTACGCTCAAATCTAGCCATCACCCAAACTGCGATCACACTCATGATCAAGCCAACCAGCAACCACGGCAACCGTTGTGCCGCCCGCCGCAGCGGCGAGTCCTCAAGTGCATGTTCAGCACCCGATCGTTCGCGCAAAATGCCGACGATGCGATGAATATCCTCGCGATGCTCTCGCGCTAACACATCAAGAAGGATTCGTGGCGAAAGAACCCTCAACAGCTTGCCATCGCGGCTGATAACAGGCAACGCCGCAACACCAAATTTATTCGCCGCTTCAACCGCATGCTCCTGATCCGTGTCCGGCAAAACTGTCGGCCAATCCGCCCGCATCAGCGCGGATATCGGTTGGTCGTCGTGCGCCCTCAGGATGTGCCTGAGCTCAACGACGCCCTGATAATGACCGGAGTCGTCACTCACCAGCACGAGATCGATAATCTCATAATCCTCCCGCGTCAGCCTGCGCCGGATCACCGAAGCCAAGTCGGCGGGAGACGCCATCGGAAACGACCGAACTGCAAGTCGACCAGCAGTCTAAGGTCCATGGATCGATACAGACTCCCACACTTTCGAAGTTATTGGATAGGGAGCCAAGCTGTTCATCTGCGCATAGCGTGCTTACCGAGCGGCTTCACTGTGCTTGCTTGCGGCCCTTTTTCTCCAGCTTCCTCACAATAGGTAACCCGCGCACCAACCGCGAGGCGCCCGAATCCGCCGTTAGGAACGCTGTTCCTGTGGAAGTAGACTTCGTGACCATCGGCTGCTTCGATGAAGCCAAACTCTCCGTCTGGATCGAGATGTTGGACCATTCCGATCGGCTCGCCCTGGTGCGGCTTAACCTGTCCTTGCAGGCGACGGACCTGATCCTGAAGTTGTCGCCGCGCGCGCCTGAAAGCATCGCCGATGGCAAAATTTAAATCGGCATAACGTTCATCCGCCTGCACTGTTTGTCCGACATTGACCTCTCGACCGCCGGGCAGCGCCAACCTGACGCTGACTTCGTAGAATCCTGTACGATGGTGTGCACCCGGCCCCTTGATGGCCACGCGACAAGCGGTAATACGGCCAAATCGTTGTTCCAATTTGGCTGCGTGCCGCGCAACCGCATCGCCGGCGTCTGGCACCCCCGCCATTCCGTGAAAATCAATCTCGATGGGTATCTGCATAAGTTACCCTCCCACATCTGAATACGGTCGTGCTTTTTCGACATCTTATACATTAATGGGCAGAAACATTACTTATGCTTGATGTAGGTCAATACGGAACTATCAATCTTGTTCCATTAATAAATACGTCTCCCATCCTCTCCTGCGACCAGCGCCCCCCTAACCATGGTCGCAGGAGTTTTCTGACAATAGGGTGGTGACAGAAAACGATAACAGCCGTCAGCGAAGCAAGGTCACAACATGTTTGACTTTTGGTGGATCGTCGTCGTCGCCGGGTGCGCTGCATTTAGCGTGGGAGTGGCGATCTGGCTCCACACCGCAATTGCCCTCACAAGAGTCGTGACGCCCTCGGCCAAATGGCTTGGCCGGGAATCGCAATACAACCTATGGGGCAGTCGCCTGATGGTCATCGGCTTCGTGCTTGCCGTCATTGGGGGTATCCTGGCACTCGGCCTGTGGATGTAAGCGCAGCACCCGCAGCGAGCAATCAGGACTGCAATTCCAGGCGACCACACAATCTCTCCCTCAGATACACTGGCAGTTTTCAGGCGCCGTGCTGCCAAGCAAACGGCCCGCATTTGAGCATGCGCACCCGATCGACGCGGCTTGATCTGCCTCAACGACGAACACATGCAATTGTTGGATGCTGCATTTGCGAATTGAAGGAGCCAACATGCATTCTCTTGGTTCGATCAGCAGCGCGGTGGCTCTTGCTGCCGTGCTGTACTCGGCCACAACCGCGGCAATGATAGCAAGCGGCAGCACTGCCCGTAAGGCCTTACCCAACATTGGCTGATACGCGGCGCATGCAAGATGGTTTCTGGCGCGCAAATTGGAGAACGACCATGTACAAGCGAATTCTGATCGCGACCGACGGCTCCGAACTGGCAAACAAGGCTGTATCTCATGGGATTGCACTGGCGAAGATCGACCAGGCGCCGGTGTCGGTGGTGACAGTCACCGAGATGTGGCCGGCTTTCGAGATGGCGCATGACTATGATCGTGGCAAGAAAGATCCGATCGGAAATTACGAAGCCAAGGCCAGCGCGGCGGCAAGACAAATTCTCGATAATGCCGCCAACGCTGCGAAATCACAGGGGGTCGACTGCACGCTGATCCATGTGCCAGACCGACACCCCGCCGAAGGCATTGTAGCGACCGCCCAGGAGATCGGTGCCGACCTTATCGTCATGGCCTCGCACGGGCGGCGCGGCATCGGCCGCATGCTTTTGGGAAGTCAAACAATCGACGTGACAACGCACAGCAAAGTGCCCGTTCTCATTGTTCGGTAGTGGATTTGGTGGCGTCCGAACCAAGTGACAATCCCCACATCGGCAGCGAAGCGGAGACAACGATGCAAGGATTCGACGCCCTGCTGCCGGCGGAAATGGCGCGAAAAGCCGAGCTTGTGGGAGAACAGAAGACGCGAATGGACAGGCTCAGTCTGTTCTCGCTCGCAGTGTTGGCCGGCGCCTTTATTGCGCTCGGAGCAATGTTCGCCACGACCGTGCTCGCCGGAGCCGATGGGGTGCTGCCGTTCGGCGTCACCCGGCTCCTTGCAGGGATCGCATTCTGCCTTGGTCTGGTTCTTGTCATTGTCGGCGGCGCCGAACTCTTCACCGGCAATACATTGATCGTCATGGCCTGGGCGGCGCAGAAAGTTCGATTGTACGAGATGTTGCGGGTATGGTGCATTGTCTACGTCGGCAATCTGATCGGCGCCGTCGGAACCGCGGCGCTGGTTTTTCTTTCCGGCCAATATCTCGCCGGCAACGGCGCCGTTGCCGAAGTGATGCTGGAACTCGCGCACAACAAGGTCACGCTGCCGTTCGGTCACGCGCTGTTCCTTGGCATCTTATGCAATGTTCTGGTGTGCCTTGCGGTGTGGCTTTCGTTCAGCGCCCGAACGGTTGGCGACAAGATCCTTGCGATACTCTTTCCAGTTGCGGCCTTTGTCGCCGCCGGTTTCGAGCATTCCGTTGCCAATATGTATTTTGTTCCAGTCGGCTTGCTGGTGAAGTCCTGGGCCCCGGCCGCCTTTCTGGCAGAATTAGACAGCGACCTCGGCACTTTTACGGCGCTGACCTGGCTGGCCTTCGTGCAAAGCCTCGTTCCGGTAACCATCGGAAATATCATCGGCGGCGGCGGCTTGGTCGGCGCAGTTTATTGGTTCATCTATCTGCGCCCTCACCGATCGCAAACCTAATCCGCAGATCAACTCCAGAGCTGGACGGCCGGCAGTAGCAACACCTAACGTTATTAACGATCAGCCCCGACGACCGACATCTTGAGCCGAGCAATACGGCCGCTCAGACCGTCGACCCTTTGACTTGGGTCAACCTCGGCAGTCAAACAATCGGTACGTTCTTGGCTGAAATCCGGCAGGTGCGTTATGGCGCAATCTAAGATGACTGCCTCCGTTAACGTCCGCCGGCACAATTCCACGGCCTGGAGTGGCTTGATCGGCTGGCTATTGCGCCAAGCATTTGCTTCGTTCATTCGGTCCGGCACCCTGCGCGTCGTAGCCGCCGATGGCAATGAATTCACGGTCGGGGACGGCACCGGAAAGCCCTTGGCGATCCGTTTTACCTCGATGCTGGCCCAGTTGCGCGTTCTCCTCGATCCGGACCTGAAATTCGGCGAAGCCTATGTAGACGGCACCCTCCTAATCGAAGACGGAGCAATCCCTGACGTCTTGGCCTTGGCATTTTCGCAGGAGCGCTCCGGTCAACCAACACGATGGGCAAAGCCGCAATGGCTCCTTCGATATCTTTGGCGCCGTGTCGAGCAGTTGAATTTTCGTCATCGCGCCCGAAGCAACGTCGCCCATCACTATGATCTCGACGGCCGGCTCTATTCGATGTTCCTCGATTCCGATCGGCAATACAGCTGCGCCTATTTTGAGGCGCCAAGCCAGTCGCTTGATGACGCCCAGCTGGCGAAAAAACGACATATCGCGGCGAAATTATTGATTGCACCCGGCCATCGCGTGCTCGATATCGGTTCCGGCTGGGGCGGCCTTGCTTGCTATGTCGCAGAAACCTGCGGATCGACAATTGATGGCGTGACCTTGTCCAAGGAACAATTGACGTATTCGAAAATGCGCGCCGAGGAGGCTGGACTTGCCGACAAGGTCCAATTCAATCTCACAGACTATCGCGACATCGACCGGAGCTACGACCGCATCGTATCGGTTGGCATGTTCGAACATGTCGGGGTCGGGTACTATGAAGAATTCTTCCGCAATTGTGCTGGATTGCTCTGCGACGACGGCGTGTTTCTGCTGCACGCCATTGGTCGCTCCGATGGTCCCGGAATCACCAATCCCTGGCTCGCCAAATACATCTTTCCGGGTGGCTATATTCCGGCGCTGTCAGAGGTACTGCCAGCCATAGAACGGGCCGGTCTGTTGGTGACCGATATTGAAATTCTACGACTGCATTACGCGGAAACGCTCAAGGCCTGGCGCGCACGGTTTCTGGCGCGGCGTGAGGAGGCCGAGCGCATCTACGACGCGCGCTTTGGTAGAATGTGGGAACTTTATCTCGCTGCGTCGGAAATGGCCTTCCGGGAGCAAGGGATGATGGTGTTCCAAATCCAAATGGCCAAGCGCCAGGATGTGGTCCCGATAACCCGCAACTATATCGGCCGCGAAGAAGCACGTCTGCGCACCGTCGAACAGAACCGCCGCCCGCGTTTGCGGCTCGCAGGCGAGTAACAAACGTATCGAAAATCTTCGCTTGGCGCGAATGCCGCAGACGGGACTTTTTTCACGTTCTCAAGACCGCATCCGCACACGAAGCCGATAATAGTCAAAATCGCGCCCATTGGCGTCCTTGATATAGCTGCCAGCGAATGTGTGCGAATAGAAACCGTGCACTTGCACAAAACTGTTCACGTCCCACGTGAAATACAAGTGTGCGACCTGTGCGATGTTCCGCGCTTGCGATCCGGGAGCCTTGATCAGAGTCCCACCCGATGCATAGACGGCATCGGCTGTGCTCGCCCTCCAGATCATGTTCCACCCGGTGCCGAGCACGACGGAGGGAAACCTGAGTTGAATATACGGTTCGAGGTTAAACATGTTGGACACTGACAGAAGCGAAGTTCCCGAGACTTCGCCGGCGGCAGGATACGGCGCGGAAAACGTGCGAAGCGTTGACCCGGCAAGATCGCGATCACCCGATGCGTAATGTCCACGCACGCCGAATCTCGGCGACATGACGTCGCCCTCTGCCGAATGGCTTAGAGTGCCATAGAAGCTCCAGGCGGAGACATCCGCGCTGCCGAAACGACCAAACTGGTAAGCCAGTTCGGCGACATAAGCCAAGCGCGCCACCGTCCCCGCCACCCGCGCGCCAGCCGTCCAGCGATCCTCGTCGCCGGTTCCGCGCGTGAAAATTGCGCTGTCCTTCTTACCAAGAACGTAAGCATCGACGGTCATCGGAAGTGAGACCGGCTGATGGACGGTTGCGTACAGGCCGCGGAACAATTCATGCCCCGATGTCGTGTCATCAAACAAACCGGGGTTGATGGCAACAGGACGCGCCGCAAAGGCGCGATAAACCAGGTTTTCGCCGCGAAATTCCGCAAGAGCGCCGTCAAACGTGCGGGTGATATTCGCGCCGTCGCGCAGGCTCAGCCAGCGCGAAGGCCCAAGCCATAGGTCCTGGCGCCCAACCCGCAGCATGGCTGACCCCGAGCCGACCGGAACTTTTAGATCGCCAAAGGCTTGGCGGAGATCCGGCGCACTTCGATCAAAAGACCGCTGAACCGGGCGACCATCCTCCTTGGCGGCATCGATCTGCGTAAAGACCCTGAAATGTCGGTTCAGACGCAGATCAGCATGCAGGAAGATGCGCTCTTGATGCGAACTCCAAGTTCTTCCGCGCCCCGACAGCCCGAACAAATACGGCTCATACCGATCAAATCGATAGCGCGTCTCACCGCCCAGGCTGAGATAATTCTCCGGCGCCCCACCCAGGGGCATGTATTTCAACCGTTCGTAATCATTAAGCGGCTCAGCCTTGCGCGATAACCAAAGATAATCTTCTTGCCATCGGTGGAGCCGAAAACGCATCTCCGATTGCGGACGTGAGACATTGCCGCTGTCTTCTTGTGACCGTAGTTCGTCACCACTCGCAAAAGCTGCTGCGACGGCCAGTGCGAACACAAATCGAACGAAGTGCGACCGAACGCAATGTGAGACCATCAGACCAGCGACCGCAGTGCATGCGAAGTCACACTGCCTCAGCGACGTCTCTTGAAAGACAAACAAAGGCTAATCAACTGAGCGTTGGATTTATTGACCTGGGTCAAAACCGACTTTGCCGCTGGCCGATGGCACACCATCACCGACAGCCAAATTCCGACGCCCTTGCAACAGAGACTTCGCGGCGGTCACCGGCATCACGCAGGATGACCGAATACCGCTCGCGATAGGGCCTTTGCGGTCACGTAATTGGCAAGTCTCGAATAACTTCACGTCGTCCCTCGGCTGCGCTTACCAAAGCGCAAGGAGCGGGCGGGAGAGGAACCGTCTAGCCTCGTGATCCGGTGTCGCGACTGCCAACGGTCAGTCTCAGTGCTCTCGAACCGAGTCTCGTCCCATCAAAACTTGGATATTGAAAAATCGCGACCAGAGACTGGCTCCCGGAATCTTCAACACCGCAGCGAATAGGGCGAGACGATCATGCGCTGGGACCCACCGACGCCTCGCTAACCCGCGGAATAGTCGCGTTCTCCAACAGACCGGAGGCGGACAAAATTGCGCGCACTGGCTGGGGCGCCAGGATTCGAACCTGGGAATGGCGGAATCAAAATCCGCTGCCTTACCACTTGGCTACGCCCCATCGCGACGCTGGTCGGTACGCGCCGGCGCAACGGGTGCCCCGGGCGCGCGGACCATAGCGGCACACCTTCCCCCAATCAACGAGGGTTGTAGCAGGTAGTGGTCGATTTTTGCGGCAATTTGCGCCTAATCTCCCACGGGGGGCGACTCACACGGGTCGCCGCAGCCGCGCGGAGGCGTGCGATGAGCTACCGGGCTCCGGTTTCCGATATTGCATTTGCACTCAAACATGCGGCGGGCTTCAAGCAAGCATTGGATGACGGCCTCTACGGCGACCTTACCGAAGATGTTGTTGACGCCGTTCTCGAAGAGGCCGGCAAATTCGCAACCGAGATCATCGCCCCGCTCAATGTGGTCGGCGACCGGCAAGGCATCGTCTTCAAGGACGGCGCCGTCGCCACGGCGCCGGGCTGGAAGGAGGCCTACCGCGCCTGGGCGGAAGCCGGGTGGAACGGGCTCGCCGCCCCCGCCGCTTGGGGCGGCCAGGATCTGCCGCAGGCGGTCAATGTCGCCTGCCTCGAAATGTGGAACGCGGCCGCCATGGCCTTCGGCATCGGCCCGGTCCTCACCATGGCGGCGATCGACGCGCTGACCGCGCACGGCAGCGAATCGCTTCAACGCGCCTATCTGCCGAAGCTCGTCTCCGGGGTCTGGACCGGCACCATGCAATTGACCGAGCCGCAGGCCGGCTCCGATGTCGGCGCGTTGCGCGCCAAAGCCGAACGCACGCCCGACGGCAGCTATCGCCTCACAGGACAAAAAATCTTTATTACTTATGGTGAGCACGACATGACCGACAACATCGTGCATCTGGTGTTGGCGCGATTGCCCGACGCGCCCGCCGGTTCGCGCGGCGTGTCTTTGTTCCTGGTGCCGAAGTTTCTGCTCAATGCCGACGGATCGCTTGGCGCGCGCAACGATGTGCGGGCGCATTCGATCGAACACAAGCTCGGCATTCACGGCTCGCCGACCTGCACCATGGTGCTCGGCGACAACGGCGGCGCGGTCGGCTTCCTAATCGGCGAAGAGAATCGCGGTCTCGCCTGCATGTTCACCATGATGAACCAGGCGCGGCTGGCGGTCGCGCTGCAGGGCGTCGGCATCGCCGAGCGCGCCACCCAGCAGGCATTCGCCTATGCGCGCGAACGCAAACAAGGTCGCGCCGCTGGCGTTAAAGATGGCATGAGCCCGATCATTGCTCACCCCGACGTCAAGCGCACGCTGTTGACGATGCGCGCCCTCACCGGCGCGGCGCGCGCCATCGCCTATGCCACCGCGGTCGCCATCGATCGCGCCCATCGCGGCGCCGACGACAAAATGCGCGCCGCGGCGCACGAGCGCGCCTCGCTGCTGACCCCCATCGCCAAAGCCTTTGCCACCGATGTCGGCTGCGAGGTGTCCTCGCTCGGCGTCCAGGTGCATGGCGGCATGGGTTACATCGAGGAGACCGGCGCAGCGCAGCATTTCCGCGACGCCCGCATTGCACCGATCTATGAAGGCACCAACGGTATCCAAGCGATCGATCTGGTCACCCGCAAGCTGCCAATGGCGGACGGCAAGACGGTCGCGAACTATATCGGTGAATTGCGCCGCACCGCCGACGCGGTCAAGGCCGCCAATGATCCCGCATTCGGCGCGGCCGGCGCGCGGCTCACCGACGCGATCGACAGTCTCGAACGCGCAACCGCATGGCTGCTCAAGGACCCGCAGGGCGAGGCGGCATTGGCCGGCGCAACACCGTATCTTCGGCTCTTCGCCAATGCCGCGGGCGGTACGCTACTGGCCGAACAGGCGCTCGCCGCGGCGCGCATGGCCGGCAACGGTTCCGCGGTCGCGCGCATGGCGCTGGCGCGGTTTTTTGCGGAGAACATCGCGGTCGGAGCCTCAGGGCTTGAAAGCACCGTCACCGAAGGCGGCGCCAGCGTGAATGCCAGCGAGGCCGCCTTGGCGTAATTGGCCTTTCGCCCAAACGCGGAAGCGATTAGGTCTGTACGATGCCGACGCTCTACATCACCCACGCCGCTTGCCTCGACCACCGTACGCCGTCAGGCCATCCGGAACGGCCGGAACGGCTGCGCGCCATCGACGGCGCGCTGGCCGCCGATAGCTTCAGGCCGCTGCTGCGCCTTGAGGCGCCCGCCGCCAGTCTCGACACCATCGCGCTCTGCCATCCGATGGACTACGTGACCGCCGTTCAAGACGCCTCGCCGCAACAGGGCATGGTCCAGATCGACGCCGACACCTCGATGTCGCCGGGCAGTTTCGAGGCGGCGCTGCGTGGCGCCGGCGGCGCCACCCACGCGGTCGATTTGGTGATGGCCGGCAAAGCCGCCAATGCCTTCGTCGCCATCCGCCCGCCCGGCCATCACGCCGAGACCGCACGGCCGATGGGTTTTTGCCTGTTCAACAACGCCGCCATCGCGGCGCGCCACGCCCAGCGCCAGAATGGCGCCGAGCGTGCGGCGGTGATCGATTTCGACGTTCACCACGGCAACGGCTCGCAAGACATTTTCTGGGCGGACTCCAGTGTGATGTATTGCTCAACCCACCAGATGCCGCTTTATCCCGGCACCGGCGCGGTCTCGGAGTGCGGCGAGCACAACACCATCGTCAATGCGCCGCTGCGGGCGGGCGACGGCGGCAGCCAGTTCCGCGACGCCTTCGAAACCCGGATCCTGCCGCGGCTGCGAGACTTCAAACCTGACATTATGATCATCTCGGCCGGCTTCGACGCTCACACCCGCGACCCGCTCGCCAATCTCAACCTGGTGGAGGCGGATTTTGCCTGGGCAACGCAGCAGCTGATGGCGATCGCCGACCAATCCGCGCAAGGCCGCTTGGTTTCCGTTCTGGAAGGCGGCTACGATCTGGAGGGGCTGGCCGGGTCCGTGGCAGCCCATGTCACCGCCCTGATGCGGGGTTAATCCCAACGGCAAAGCAGCTAGAATAACGGATCCGACTCGCATGCATTCCTGGAAACACCATGGCCGCTAATACTAATAGTGACGTTCCCAAATTGACCTTCGAGAAGGCGATCGAGGAGCTCGAATCGATCGTCAAACGTCTTGAGGAGGGCAAGGTTCCGCTCGAGGAGTCGGTCGCGATCTACGAGCGCGGCGAAGCGCTCAAACGCCGCTGCGAGGAGCTGTTGCGGCAGGCCGAGGCGCGCGTCGAAAAAATCACGCTCGATGCCGGCGGCAAGCCGACCGGCACCAGCCCGCTCGACGTCGCCTGACCTTACGATGCGAGGGAAGCGACTACGCCTGTCACCGCCTCGGCGCCTGATCGCCGATATCATGCGGCTGGCAGCGACCGTTCCCGGCGTACCGGTGGAGCGCCTGATGGATCTGGGCGCCGTCATCGCGGCACGCAGCGCCCTGCCGGATCGACCGCCTTGGGTCGGCATCTTTGCAAAGGCGCTCGCGCTAACCGCTCGCGAGTTACCCGAACTCCGGCGCGCCTATATTAAATGGCCATGGCCGCACCTTTACGAGTATCCCGTCAGCGCCGCTGCAATAACCCTCGATTGCGAGTATCGGGGCGAACCGTGCGTCGCATTTCGGATCATCAAGGATCCGGCCCTGTTGCCACTCAGCACCATCGGCCAGATAATTCACAGCGCCAAAGAGCGGCCGATGGAAGAAGTCCCTGAAATCAGGCGCGCCATGACGGTCGCACGCTTACCCGGCATCCTTCGTAGGCCGTTAATGTGGCTTGGGCATAATCTGCCGCGATCGCGCGCAAATTATTTTGGGACATTCAGCGTTACCGCCATCTCGTTCCTGGGCGCGGATATGCCGCACGTCCCCAACCCAACGACAAGCCTGCTGACCTTCGGCGTATTCGGGGCCGATGGCCGCGTGCCCGTGCGGATGATCATGGACCACCGTGTGCTCGACGGCGTGCGGTTCGCGCAGATCTTGGCGCGCCTCGAAGCGATCTTGAACGGGCCAATCCTCAACGAACTTCGCGCGGACCTTGAGCGTTGCAGAACCGCCCCCGCCGCGGCGCGTGCGTGATCGCAGCTCTAGGCGGCGACGACGCTACTTGACCTTACGGAACACCAACAAGGTCTTGAATTCGCCGACCCGCTTAACCGGCGCCCGCTTCTCCCATTTCTGGACGATCGGCAGAGCTTTGTTCCAGGCCATCGAGCCCATATAGAACAGGATGTGCCCGCCCTTCTTGGTCTTGGCGGTGAACAGGTCCAGGAGCTTTTCGTCGGTCATGCCGCCATAGGCCTTACTCGCGGTGTTCGGAAAGAAGAACTCGCACAGGTGGAACATCGTGACCACGTCGAAATCCGGCAGGAGCTTCGGGTTGGTCAAATAAATGTCGCCAAAATAGGCAAGATAGGCCTTCGACACCTGCGCCTTTTCGGTTGAAAGCGCAATATAGGAATCATATTCCTCTTTCGATGCGGTAATCGCGAACACGACATTACCTGACTTATTGGTTGCCTGCTTAATCCCGATCAGGTGGTGAGTGCCGGTGCCGAAGTGATAGATCAGCTTGTTCTTGATCTTGTTCTTGGCGACCCAATCGTTGAAATGGGAGTCGCATGGACACAATTCGACATCGAGATCCCACTTGTCGGTCCAGTAATTCATCTTCAGCATCGGTTTTTCCTCCCGCAGTTTAATCAAGTATAGCCGCTATAGGGGCGCGGATGCCAAGGCCGACGCGCGCGGCAAACGGCTGGCGGCCGACCCGCCGGTCATGTCCATAACGCGCTGGTGCAAGGCCACCAGCACCGCGGAGCGGCCAATCGAGATTACCATGGCATTGGGCAATCGTTCGCTCAACATGGCATAGAGCTCGCGCGCTTCCGCCTCCTCCAAGGTCGACACCGCTTCGTCCAAAAGCAGCACATCGGGACGGTGGATCAGCGCGCGGGCGAAACCGACGCGCTGTTGTTCGCCGCCCGAAAGCAGGGTGCTCCATTCGGCTTCCTCATCGAGGCGATCGGCAAGATGGCCGAGGCCGGCGCCGGCGAGCGCCACGCGCACCACGGTGTCATCCACCTCTTCGGCCGGGGTCGGGTAAGTCAGTGCCTGCCGCAGCGTACCGAGCGGGAAGTAGGGCCGTTGCGGCAGCGCAAGCAGGCGCGCATCCTGCGGCAGTACAACCCGCCCCTCCCCCACGGGCCAGATGCCCGCCATGGCGCGGCACAGACTCGACTTTCCCGAACCGGATGGCCCGCGCATCAGAACGCGCTCCCCGGGCGCCAGCGCAAGATCGTCAACCGACGCGATCGGCTCACCGCCGGCCGCTTTCACGACCAGATCGACAACCGACAGGCCACGACCGGCATCGCTCCCTATACGGATGTCAGCCCCCTTTGGTCCCGGCACATCAACCGTACCCATGGCGGCCTCAAACTGCGCCACGCGATCCATCACCGCCTTCCACTCGGCAATCTTGGCATAGGAGGTGACGCAAAATGCAAACGCCGCCTCAACCCTCTGAAACGCCAGCGCCGCCTGCATCAGGACGCCGAGCGTAATCGCGCCGACGAGATAGGCCGGTGTCACCACCAAAATCGGGAATACCGTCGAAACGTGATAATAGCCGAATATGAACCCGTTCAGACCGTTCTGTCTGCGCACCAACGCAACCCAGTTTCGCAATAACGCGCCATAACGCCGCTTCAATTCATGGCGCTCGACCTTTTCACCGCCCATCAACGCCACCGATTCGGCATGGTCGGTCACCCGCGCAATCGCAAAGCGGAAATCCGATTCGAACCGCTGCTGGCGGAATTGCAGCGGAATAAGCGGCTTGCCTATTGTGTGCGCGACTAACGTGCCGAGCGCGGCATAGCCGACCGCGAATACGATTAAGTAACCGGGAAACGACAGGTCGAGGCCGAATAGCGGCATCGGCGCCAGCGCCGAAAGTCCCCACAACACGAATGCGAACGACACCAGTGACACAATGCTGTTGAGAAAGCCGGTGCCGAGTTCGAGGGTGAGTCGATTGAACATCAAAACATCGTTGGCGATGCGCAGATGGATGTTGTCGACGCTCTGATCGACAAAGCGGATACGATAGTGACGGCCTTCCGCCATCCACAGATCGACATAGCGGTTGGTCATCCATTCGCGCCACCGGATGATCAATGTCTGGCCAAACCAATACTGGCCCATGCCGGAAAGAATCGCGCCGAGCGTGATCAGCAAGAACACCAGCAACTGCACCTGTACCGCATCCCAATTTCGCGCCTCGATGGCGTTGAAAAAACCGGCATTCCACTCCGTCACCTTAACGGCGACAAACACTACGAACAGTTCCGACCCAATCACGCCCAAGAGCAGGCCGCGCGCGCGCCACCGATCCTCGGAGCGAAAATACGGCAACGCCAGTCTCAGGAATGTGCGTAGCGCGACAATGACGTTGCTCATGGCGAATGCTCTAATGGTGGGACGACCCCATCGGGGTCATGAATGCTTGTCATGGGACGACGAGACCATATCTTATGGTCGGGCCGACCGCGTTGGAGAATGATCGATACCCGCACTAAATGACCCTGACGCAGCCCCAGCCGCAAGGATTAGCCCATGAGCTTTGCCCCCGACAAGGACCCGAACAACGCCGGCGGCGCCATCGAATTGATGATCGTGCCGCGTAGCGTCGACCTAGGCGACTTCTCGGTGCGCCGGGCGCTGCCCCATGGCAGGCGACGCATGGTCGGCCCATTCATTTTCTTCGATCACTTCGGCCCGGCCGAGTTCCGCAGCGGCCAGGGTATCGACGTGCGGCCGCATCCGCATATCGGTCTGGCGACCGTTACTTTCCTGTTCGACGGCGAGATCATGCACCGCGACAGCCTCGGCACCGCAGTTCCAATCCGCCCGGGCGCGGTTAACTGGATGACCGCCGGGCGCGGGATTGTTCATTCCGAACGCACAGCGCCGGAGCGCCGCACGGCCGGCGCGCTCTTGCATGGATTGCAGTGCTGGGTCGCGCTGCCGGCCGCGAGCGAGGAAACCGAGCCAAGCTTCAAGCATCTCGACAGCGCGGAGCTGCCGTTGGTCGCGGACAAGGGCCGGAGCGTGCGAGTGGTCGCCGGCAGCATCCTGGGCGCGCGATCGCCGATAGCGACATTGTGGGATACGCTGTTCGCCGACACGACCCTCGCCGCGGGTGCAAGCATCCCCTTCGACGCCAGCACCGAGGAGCGCGCGCTTTATATCGTTAGCGGCGCGATTGACATTGCTGGCGATCAATTCGCCGCCGGACAATTGTTGATCTTCCGTCCGGACGACGCCATCACGATAACGGCGTTAAGCGATGCGCACGTCATCTTGCTTGGCGGCGCCACCATGGACGGTCCGCGTCATATTTGGTGGAACTTCGTGTCTTCGCGCCAAGAACGTATCGCGCAGGCCAAAGCAGATTGGAAAGCCGGCCGCTTCGACACCGTTCCCGGCGACGCAAGCGAATTTATCCCGCTGCCGGAATGAATGACGAAAGCCCGCTCAGCCCTAGCGCGGCAATGCTTTACGCAATGCAGCGTTAACACCGCGGGAGCCGCTCCAACACACGACGTAATTTGTCTTGCGATGGAACGCGCGGCTTAGTCCTCGCCGTGGTGCTTTCGGATACCGATGCGCAACTCGTTGAGCGCACGCCGCAGGACCGCGACCTCTTCCTCAAGTGCCAGCACGCGGGCTTGCAGGTCGCCCTGTGCCCCGTCCGGCACTATAGAAGGAGTGCGAACCTCCTCGGCGAACGAAACCCCGATCTCGTCGTTGACGCGCCATTCAACCTTCGCGCGACGCATCTCCTCCCGATTGGGGACATAGAGCTCGACAATCTCCGGAACGGTTACAGAATCCGAGAACTTCAGCCTTGCCCCGACTTCGGTAAAATTACGGATCAGACAGTCGATGCTCGACCGCCGATTGTTGAAATAGATACGCCCTTGCAGAAAGCTCTTATTCCGCAATAACGAACGGCGCTCTTCCATCACGGCGCTCCTACGCTAGTCGTGGCCAGCCGAAACTCGCGCCACAGCCATCGATTTTCGTCCATAGTAACGGGACGAACGTTAATCGATCGTTCACAGCCCGTTAGGCCAGATTAACGGTTAGCAGCCTCGGATTCCCGTGGCTGGCGTCAATTGGAGATTGCGATGCCCCGGCGCATGCGTATCGACCGGCTGCTGGTCGAACGCGGCCTGTTCGAGAGCCGAGCCAAGGCGCAACAAGCCATCGCCGCGGGTATGGTGACCGCCGATGGCCTCACCATCACCAAGCCGGCGGCGGAGGTGATGGCCGACGCCGTATTACAGGCCGAACCGGCGCACCCCTGGGTGTCGCGCGGAGGCCTTAAGCTTGTCGCGGCCCTCGACCACTTCAAAATCGACCCGACTTATCGTACTTGCCTCGACGTCGGCGCATCGACCGGCGGATTCACCGATGTCCTGCTCGCGCGCGGCGCGCGACGCATCTATGCGGTCGATGTCGGGCACAGCCAGCTGCACGCCAGCCTTCGCCGGCGGCCTGAGGTGGTTGTGATCGAATCAACCGACATCCGCAGCCTCGAACCCGGCCGACTTCAGCCGGCACCGGATATTGTCACCATTGACGTGAGCTTCATCCCGCTCGGCCTCGTGCTGCCCGCCGCACTCGCGCTGGCGCAACCGACGGCGGAAACGGTGGTCCTGATCAAACCGCAATATGAAGCCGGACCGGCACATGTCAAAAAAGGCCGGGTGCGCGATCGGGAAATTCATCAACAAGTCTGCGCGCAAACAACCGCATTGCTCACATCGCACGGTTGGACCGTCCTTGGCATCATCGCGTCTCCAATTACGGGTGGCGACGGCAATCACGAATTTCTGATCGCAGCCCGCCGCGGCCAATAACGCCTTTCTCTCGCCATGGCATTCGCTATGGTGCCGCCCCATGACACCCATTGGAACCATCACGGCGGCCGCGCCCGCGCCGCAGGGCGAGCGCTTGGTCTGGCGCGCCGAGTTCGTCGATACCCTGCGGCTAGCCTGGCCGATGGCGCTCACCCAGCTGGGCCAGATCGCCATGATGACGACCGATCTCGCCCTGATCGGCCGGCTCGGCGAAACCGCTGTCGCCGCGGTCGGCCTTGCGCATTTGATCCTGTTCGTCGGCTTCGTGTTCGGAATGGGCTTGGTTTCAGCGGTGGCAACGCTTGCGGCGCAGGCCTATGGCGCACGCAATCCCCGCATGGTGCGCCGCGCCTTGCGGATGGGCCTCTGGGCGGCCGTGATCTTGGGCATCCCAATCAATCTCGTTCAATTGTGGGGCGAGCACATCCTCATCGCCGCCGGACAGACGCAGGAGGCAGCCACCCTGGCCGGCCGCTATCTTCACGGCTTAGCCTGGTCAATGATTCCAGCCTGGTGCTTTATCGCGTTGCGCAACTTCATGGGCGCGGTCAACCGTCCGGAGCCGGCGCTCTGGATTACGCTCGTCGCCATTCCTGCCAATGCGCTGCTCGCCTACGCACTCATTCATGGACTGTACGGGCTGCCACACCTTGACCTGCTCGGTGCCGGTTTTGCGACCACGGTTGTGAACATAGCCATGTGTATCGCGGCAGTATGGGTCTGCTACGCCTGCCGCCCCTTCAAGAAGTACCGGGTGCTGGGACGCTTCTGGCGGATGGACTGGCGGCTGATGCGGCAATTGGTCGTGATCGGCATGCCGATATCCGGCAGCATGATGCTCGAATGGGGTTTGTTCTCATCGGCCGCGATTCTCGTGGGGTGGATCGGCACTACGGAACTTGCCGCCCATCAGATTGCACTCCAGATCGGCGCGATCATGTTCATGGTTCCGTTCGGGATCTCGCTTGCCGCAACCGTGCGGGTGGGCCATGCGGTCGGTCGCGGCGACGCGATTGCGACGCGACGCGCCGGCTTCGCCGCGCTGGCACTGGGTGTCGCCGTCGCAGCCATTTTAACGCTGCTCGTGATCATATTCCGTGCCGTCATCCCGCAGATTTTTCTCGGCGATGCAGCCCTGACCGCCGGTGAAACCGCACGGCTCGCGGCCGCTTTGCTCCTGCTCGGGGCAACTTGGTTTGTCACCGACGGCATTCAAGGCATTATGGCCGGCGCGCTGCGTGGCCTTAACGACACCCGCGTTCCGATGCTATACGCCGCGCTGAGCTTTTGGCTTGTCGGCTTCACCGGCGCCTACGCGCTGGCGTTCTGGTTTGGCCTCGGCGTCTTCGGGGTCTGGATCGGTTTTTCCTTGGCACTGCTGTTATTCGCACTGTTGCTAACGGTCCGGTTTTGGAATCTAACCGCGCGCGGGTATCTCCCCGCGACGCCCTGACCTGGACGCGACCGATGCTGGAACGTTTGACGATCGCGCGCCTTGGACGGCGGGGCGACGGCGTCGCCGATACGCCTAGCGGTCCGGTCTACGTGCCGTTTGCATTGCCTGGCGAAATCATCGAAGCGGACGCGTGGCCGGGTCATCCCGACCGCCGGCTGCCGATCAAGATCGCGACTGCAAGCCCCGAGCGGATTACGCCGGTTTGCCCACATTTTGGCACCTGCGGCGGCTGCGCGCTCCAACATTGGGCAACCGCGCGCTATCGCGCATGGAAGCGCGGACTTATCGCGGACGCACTATCGCAGGCCGGCCTGGATGCGCCCATCGATGAATTGATCGACGCCCATGGCGAAGGCCGGCGCCGCGTCGTGCTGCATGCAAGCCGTGGCCAGGGTGACGTGCTCAAGGTCGGTTTCTCGGCTCCCCGCGCCCACCAAATTATTGCGATCGATCGCTGCCCGGTGCTGGCGCCCGCACTTGACGGCGCGCTTGCCGCCGCCTGGGCGATCGCCGAAGCAATCGACGACATGCGTAAGCCGCTCGATATCCAAGTGACCGACACTGAAGGCGGACTCGATGTGGATATGCGCGGCTCAGGACCACTGACGGCAGCGGCAACGATGAAGCTCGCCGGTATCGCTGGCAAGCACAAGCTTGCGCGGCTCACGCGTCACGGCGAGATTGTCGCGCAACTGGCGACCCCGACCCTGACCATCGGCCGCGCGCCGGTCGCCCTACCGCCGGGCGCTTTTCTGCAAGCGACGGCGGCGGGCGAAGCCGCGCTGGCCACGCTGGTGCTGGACTATTGCGGCGCTGCGAACCGAGTCGCCGATCTCTTTGCCGGGGTTGGGCCGTTCGCCTTGCGGCTGGCCGAACGCGCCCGCGTGACCGCCATTGACAGCGACCAGGCGGCGCTCGCCGCGCTCAAGCGCGCCGCCGAAATGACAGCTGGCCTGAAGGCCGTTGCCATTGAAGCGCGCGATCTGTTCCGCCGACCGCTCGCACCCAGCGAATTGAAACCGTTCGATTGTGTGGTATTCGACCCGCCGCGCCAGGGCGCGCAGGCACAAGCGCAAGCACTTGCAACCTCCGCCGTGCCAGTCGTCGTAGCGGTGTCATGCAATGCCGCAACCTTCGCCCGCGATATCCGCATCCTGGTCGACGGTGGCTACCGGCTCGGCCGCATTACGCCAATAGACCAATTTCTCTACTCACCGCATGTCGAGATCGTGGCGCGGTTGGAGAAGTAACGTCAATTGCCCCAGCGGTCGCGCCACATCTGCTCGCCAATCGTACACGAGACGCGCGGCCGACGCGCTTGCACCGGCTGAATACGCGCGGCCGGCGACAGTTCCGCGATTTCGAGAATCAGCTTGGTGCGGATCGCCTCCTTGAATTGCGCGCGGTCACGCACCGGAATAACGAAAGCGCCGGGGCCGCCGATCACGCAATCCTCGAAATAGATGTCGAGATCGGCGATATCCATGCTTAAGGTGACGGGGCGGTTCAGCATCAACGGTAATCCATTGATGGTGATCCCCGCCGCCACGATGTCATCGCGCTGCGGAACCACCAGCGGACCGGAATTGTTAGGACCATCGCCTGACACATCGATCACCCGACGAAGCCCGCGAAAGCCGGACGCCGCGAACAATGGCTTGGCAAACATCAGCGCACCGCCGATCGATGTACGCGACGACCGACGATATGGCGCCCGCGCAATTTCGGACGCGACCGCATCCGCGGTTTCGGGGCCGTCAATCAGGCGCCAAGGTACGATGATCTTCTGATCGCTGGGCCCGGCCCATTCGAAATAAGTCAGCGCAACCTTGCCATGGCTGCCGGCCCGGATCGCGCCCATGAACTCACGCGATGTGATGGCCGCGATATAGCCCTCGCGTTGAAGCTCCTGCTCCTCTGGGTCCATGGAATAGGACACGTCCACGGCAAGGACGAGTTCGGTATCGACTGGAACGGTGGTGATTTGCGCCAGCAATTGGCGCGACGGCGCGGCAAGCCCAAAGCTTACGAGCAGTCCGGCGGCGAGCAGCGCGGCAAATGCGGACGCCAAGAACCGAAAGCGCATGAGAGCCTCCAATTCCGTGATTCTTGAATGCTGGCACAGTCGGCGTCGCCGGGAAAGCAACCTACGGCGGATTTGCGCCGAAATTATGCATCGGCCCTACGCGAGCCACCGTTTCTCACGTCACAGCCGCAGCGCTTGCTCCGCCGGCGTGTATTTGAGGCCGAGCGCATTGGCGACCGCGCGATGGGTCACCAAGCCCTCATGCACATTGAGCCCATTGCGCAGGTGCATGTCCTCGCCCAAAGCGCGGCGAGCACCATCGTCGGCGAGTTCCAAAACGAATGGCAGCGTGCCGTTGTTCAAGGCAAAGGTCGATGTGCGCGCCACCGCGCCGGGCATATTGGTCACGCAATAATGCACGACGTCGTCCACCAGATAGGTTGGATTCGAATGCGTGGTCGGCCGCGAGGTCTCCGCGCAGCCGCCCTGATCGATTGCGACGTCGACAATGACAGCGCCGGGCTTCATCGCCTTGACGGTTGCAGCCGAGATCAGTTTTGGCGCGGCTGCACCGGGAATGAGTACCGTACCGATCACCAGATCCGCGCGACGGCAGACCGCCTCCACTGCGTCGCGGGTCGAGAACACCGTACGGACGCGCGCGCCCAGCTGATTGGAAATCCGACGCAGCGCTTCTGGATTGCGATCGACGACGGTCACCGTCGCACCCATGCCGACGCTGATGATCGCGGCATGGGTACCCGCAACGCCGCCGCCCAGGATCACTACATCCGCCGGCGGAACGCCCGGCACCCCGCCCAGGAGCACCCCGCGCCCGCCATTCTCCTTTTCAAGACAACGCGCTCCTACATGCGGCGCCATCCGGCCGGCGACCTCCGACATTGGCGTCAGCAATGGCAAGGCACCCTGCGGGCTGGTCACGGTCTCATAGGCAATGGCGGTAACGCCGGAAGCGACCAGATCGGCAGTCTGCGCACGGTCGGGCGCCAGATGCAGATAAGTGAACAATATCTGCCCGCGGCGCAGTTTCTTGCGCTCTTGCGCCAGCGGCTCCTTCACCTTCACGATCATGTCGGCGCGGGCGAAAATTTCGTCGGCAGCCGCCGCAATGGAGGCCCCCGCCGCTTTGTAGTCGTCATCGGTAATGCCGGCGCCGGTGCCGGCATTGGCTTCCACCAACACCTGATGACCGTTGGCAGTGAGCTCACGCACGGTCGAGGGGATCAACCCGACACGGTATTCGTTGTCTTTGACTTCCTTGGGGACGCCGACGAGCATTCGCCTCGCTCCTTTTTTAGCGGCGCCCTACCCTTCCAGCGGCACGATACCCTTGATCTCGATCCCAAAGCCCGCAAGCCCGACATAGCTCAACTTGCGCGAGGTAATCAGCCGGATCGAGGAGATGCCGAGGTCTTTAAGGATCTGAGCGCCAAGCCCAATCTCACGCCACTGCCGCGACCGCGCCACCTCAGAATGGCTGGCGCCGGCCTGCGGAATCTCGTGGGTCGGGACGCCGGCTGCGCCGTCGCGCAAATAGACCAGCACGCCACGGCCCTCGGCCTTGAACTGGCGCAGCACCGCATGCACCGGATTGGCGTCGCCGAAGACGTCACGAATGACATTCGGGCGATGCAGCCGCGCCAGAATGTCCTCACCGTTGCCGACGCGGCCATGCACAAAGGCCATGTGGTGAACATTGTCGAACGCGGTGACAAAGGCATAGCCGGCAAGCGTGCCGATCTCGCTCTTGACCGGAAACTCCTGGATCCGCTTGACCAGCTTGTCGCGCGCCTGCCGGTAAGCGATCACCTCGGCGATGGTGAGGCGCTTGAGCTTGTGTTTTTCGGCGAAGGCGGCAACCGTCGGCCCGCGCATCACCGTGCCGTCGTCGTTCATCAGTTCCGCCAGCACGCCAACCGGCGGCAAGCCGGCGAGCCGACAGAGGTCGACGCAAGCTTCGGTATGGCCGGAGCGCATCAGCACGCCGCCCTCTTTCGCGACCAGCGGAAAGACATGGCCGGGCCGCACGAAATCATTGGCACCGCTGTTGCCATTAGCCAGCGCACGCACGGTATTGTTGCGTTCCTCCGCCGAGATGCCGGTGGTCAAGCCATGGCGCACATCGACCGACACAGTGAAGGCGGTGCCGAGCGGCGCGTCGTTGAGCGCCACCATTGGATCGAGATGCAGGCGCTTGGCCTCCTCCGACGCCAGCGGCGCGCACACAATGCCGGAGGTATGGCGAATGATGAACGCCATCTTCTCGGACGTACACAGCGACGCCGCCACAAACAGATCGCCTTCGTTCTCGCGATCATCGTCGTCCGCGACAACCACGATCTCGCCCTTGGCGAAGGCGGCGATCGCAGCTTCGACGCGCTGTTGAGCTTCATCCACGTTTGTTATTCCCTAACTGCGCGGTTGCGCGAACGGCCAAACCGGGTTCGCACCCAGTTGCGCGCGCTGCCGTAGATAATGATCCGCCACCACGCACGCCATCATCGCCTCCCCAATCGGCACCGCCCGGATGCCGACGCAGGGATCGTGACGACCCTTAGTGCTGATTTCGGTGTCTTTGCCATAGCGATCGACGGTGCGCCGCGGCGTCAGGATCGACGAGGTCGGCTTCACTGCGAAGCGCACGACGATCGGCTGCCCGGTCGAAATGCCGCCGAGAATGCCGCCGGCATTGTTCGACTGGAACACCGGTCGACCGTCATTGCCCATGCGCATTTCATCGCCATTGTCCTCGCCGGTAAGCGCCGCCGCGCCCATGCCGGCGCCGATCTCAACGCCTTTGACCGCATTGATACCCATCATCGCGGCTGCAAGATCGCCGTCGAGCTTGCCATAAACCGGCGCGCCAAGGCCGGCAGGCACGCCTTCGGCCACGACTTCGATCAACGCGCCAACCGAGGAACCCTGCTTGCGGATGCCGTCGAGATAGGTTTCGAAGAATTTCGCCTTTTGTGCATCCGGACAGAAGAACGGATTGCGCTCCACCTCGTTCCAATCCCAACGCTTGCGATCGATCGTCTCCGGACCGATCTGAATAAGCGCGGCACGCACTGTCATGCCCGGCACGATCTTTCGCGCAATCGCCCCCGCGGCAACTCGCATGGCGGTTTCGCGCGCCGACTGACGCCCGCCGCCGCGATAATCGCGCAGCCCATATTTGACGTCATAGGTGTAGTCGGCGTGGCCCGGCCGATACTTGTCGCGGATGTCGGAATAATCCTTGGAGCGCTGATCGACATTGTCGATCAGCAACCCGATCGGGGTGCCGGTGGTCACTTGCGCGCCCATCCGCTCATCCTTGAACACGCCGGACAGGATCCGCACGACGTCCGGCTCCGCCCGCTGGGTCGTGAAGCGCGACTGCCCCGGCCGGCGCTTGTCGAGATAGGGCTGAATGTCAGCCTCGGTCAGCGGAATGCCGGGCGGGCAGCCATCGACCACACAGCCGATCGCCGGCCCGTGGCTCTCGCCAAAGGTCGTCACCCGAAACATATGGCCGAACGTATTGAACGACATGTTGTTGAACGCTCTGGACTTCAGCCCGCAGCGCAGTGGTGGTACCCGCCCAGGGCGGCGCGGTCAAATGGGACACAGGCATGCAGGCATTAAGCGTATTTGATAATGCGCCCTTCGGAAAACACGTAAACCACACCTTGTTCGATCGGATGGTGCGCGGCTTCCTCGGGCGGCGCGACGCCCAGGTAACCCACCAGCGCCCGGCCAGTGCCGCCATGGGCGGTCACCACAGTATCGCGGTCGAGACTCGCGTGCCAGGCGCCGACGCGGCGGGCAACCTCCTCATAGGTCTCGCCACCAGGCGGGCGGAACAACCACTTCGCCGACTCACGGTGGTCCACAACCGCCTTGTCGCGATCCAGCACATCGCGATAAGTCAGCCCTTCCCAATCGCCAAACGCGATTTCCTTGAGCCGCTCATCCCGGGCATATGCGCCCGCCGGCAAGCCAAGCGCCTTTCGAACGATGTCCATGGTCTCACTGGCGCGCACCAGCGGGCTCGAAACGTAGTGAAAATCCGCCACGCCGCGGCCATCGCGCGTCAATAGATCGCGCAAGATCTCCGCGCACGCGGCTGCCTGGGCGCGACCGTGATCATTGAGTGGAATGTCGCGACCGCCCTGCAAGCGGCCTTCGGCATTCCAATCGGTCAAGCCGTGCCGAATGTAATAGAGCGTGTGGCGAGTCACGCTAATGTCTCGATTCCGAAGTTCGTACCATTTTGCAGCGGCCCTCTACGCGAACTCCGGAAACGGCGCACTAATCCTTTACGACGCTGATATCCGGCGCGTCGGGATGCTTCATGCCGACCACATGATACCCGGCGTCGACATGGTGAATTTCACCGGTCACCCCGCGCGCGAGATCTGAAAGAAAATACAACGCCGCATCGCCGACCTCCTCGATCGACACGGTCCGCCGCAACGGCGAATTCAATTCGTTCCATTTGAGGATGTAGCGAAAATCGCCAATGCCCGCAGCCGCCAAGGTGCGGATCGGACCGGCCGACAAAGCGTTGACGCGGATGTTCTTTTCACCGAGGTCGGCGGCAAGATAGCGCACCGATGCTTCCAGTCCGGCTTTAGCGACGCCCATCACATTGTAATGGGGCATCCATTTCTCGGCGCCATAATAAGTCAGCGTGAGCAGTGAGCCGCCGTTCGGCATCATTTTTTCGGCGCGCTGGGCGACCGCCGTGAACGAGTAGCAGCTGATCAACATCGTGCGCGAAAAGTTCTCCTCGGTACAGTCCACGTAACGGCCGGTGAGTTGATCCTTGTCGGAAAACGCAATCGCGTGCACCAGGAAGTCGAGGCTCCCCCAGCGCGCGGCCAGCTCTGCGAACACCGCATCGATGGTCGCGGGATCGGTCACATCGCAGTGGCCGACGACAAGCCCGCCGACCTCCGCGGCCAACGGCTCAACCCGCTTCTTTAGCGCCTCACCTTGGTAGGTAAAGGCCAGTTCGGCGCCTTGCGCCCGGCAGGACTTGGCGATGCCCCAGGCAATCGAGCGGTTGTTGGCGACCCCCAATATCAGGCCGCGCTTGCCGCGCATCAGACCAGACGCATCCATGGTTTCCTCGCTCCGCCCCGGAGAGCGGCCTCGTATGGCATAGGGTCACTGGCCCTTCAAGCAGCCGTGGAATGCGAACGAGCCCATCGGTCCGGGAATAGCGGCCGCCCAGGCGGGTTTTCCATTGAAGCAATGCCGCATAGCCTAGCATCCTACAGGTGCGGCCGCCGGCGAGGCCGCGTCGACCAGTCAGCGGAGGATGGGGTGAGTGGATTCCGACCGAGCATCGAGGCGGCAATTCCGTCCTTGCGGCGCTATGCACGGGCGCTCACCCACAACGCCGAACTGGCGGACGATCTGGTGCAGGACACGCTGGTGCGCGCATTGCGTTCGGAACATTTGTTTCATGGTGGAGAAATCCGCAGTTGGCTATACACCATCCTGACCAATCTCAATCGCAACCGGCTGCGCTCGCTGGCGCGCCGGCCAACGCACACCTCAATCGAGGACAATGATGCGCCCGGCACAATGGGCCCGGAAGCCGGCGGACGCGACATCGAACGTGCGCTGGCGTCACTGGCGGAGGACCAACGCATCACGCTGTTGTTAGTGGTGCTTGAAGGAATGAGCTATCGCGAAGTCGCCGAGATCCAGGGTGTTCCGATCGGCACAGTGATGTCGCGGCTGGCCCGCGCGCGCATGCAGATCAAGTCCTTTCTCGACGGCGCGCGCCCGACGCTGCGGCGCGTCAAGTAAATGATGCAGCAGACCAAGATGTACCCATTGCATGAAAATGAAACGAGCGAACGTCGAGGGACGTCACAATGACCGACCATAATTCACCGGTGACCGTCGACGAACTTCACGCCTATGTCGACGGCATGCTGCCGGACGATCGCCAAGCGGCAGTCGAGGCGTGGCTCGCCGCCCATCCCGACGACGCCGCGCAGGTCGCAGCGTGGCGCGCGTTGGCGGCGGCGGTACGCAACCGCTACGGCGCGGTGGCGGAAGAGCCTATGCCAGCGCGGTTTGACATCTCCAAACTGGCGCGACCGCGCACGCCGTGGCGCATGATCGCAGCGGCGGCATTGCTCGCGGCCACCGCCGGCATCGTTGCCGGCTGGGTTGGACGGGCCGCGACCGCGCCCGCACCAACCGCGCTTGAGATCATGACCACCGAAGCGCTTGGCGCGCATAAGCTCTATGTTGCGGAAGTCCGGCATCCGGTCGAAGTGCGTGCCGCCGAGCAGCACCTTGTTCCCTGGCTTTCGAAACGTGTCGGCGCCGAACTCCGGGCGCCCGACCTGAAAGAGTATTCGCTCAAGCTGCTAGGCGGCCGGCTGCTGCCCGGCCCGATCGGGCCAGCGGCGCTGTTCATGTATGAAGGCCCGAGCGGCGAACGCTATACGTTCTACTGCTCACGCTCAAAAAAGGCCCGCACCGCACTGCGCTATCAATCCGGCGGCGATGTCGCGGCGATGCATTGGGTCGAGAGCGAGATCGGTTATGTGGTCAGCGGGCCGGATGACCGCGAGCAGCTCGCCAAGATTGCGCGCACGGTCTACGAGCAGATCGAGAACCCGCCCAGGCGCGGCGCAGCCGTCCCGTTGATTTCGCGCAAGGGCTCCTAAATCAGACGCGGTCAACCGATGTCCTTGCGGGGGTCATAGGGTCGCAGCGCGCGCCATGACTCCATCAGTTCGTCGAGAGACTGGTCGCCCTTCTCCGGCAGCACGATGCGCACGGTTGCCATCAGATCGCCGGCGCCGTTCTTGGCGGGAAACCCCTTGCCTTTGAGGCGGAAGGTACGGCCGGAGCTGGTGTTGGCCGGGATCGATAGCTCGACCGCGCCACCCAAAGTCGGCACCCGCACCTTCGCGCCCAGCACCGCCTCGTAAAGCGTCACCGGAAGCTCGATCCGCAGATCGTTGCCTGCGCGCTCGAATTGGTGGTGCGGTGCGATTTCAACCGTGATCAACACGTCGCCAGCGCGGCCGCCGGGCAGCGCCAAGCCCTGTCCCTTGAGCCTGATCTGCTGACCATCGGTAAGCCCAGCCGGGATTTTTACTTCAAGTTCCTTGCCGGTCGGCAGTCCGACGCGGCGGGTGGTACCGTTCGCCGCCTCTTCAAGCGAAATGGTGGCGGTTGCGGCGATGTCGCGGCCCGGCGCTTGGGCGGGATCTTCATCTTCAAACTGCATTCCACCGCCGCGCCGGCCACGCGCGGCGCCGCCAACACCGCCGAACATGTCACGCAATACTTCTTCAAAGCCGCCGCCACGCCGCCCCGAGCGACGCGCACCGTCCGGCCCCCAGGAGAAGGTTTCGAACGCGCCTTCGTGACCGGCAGACGGTCCACCCGCCCCACCGCGCATGCCGCCAAACCCCTGAAAGCGCGGTTTGCCCTCGGCGTCGATCGCGCCGCTGTCAAATGCTTTGCGCTTGTCGTCGTCGCCGACGATTTCATAGGCAGCATTCAGCTCGGAGAACCGCGAGGCCGCCTTAGGATCGTGTTTATTGGCATCCGGATGAAGCTTCTTGGCAAGCTTGCGATATGCGCTCTTGATGTCCGCGGCGCTCGCGCTCCGGGACACCCCCAAGACGCTATAGGGGTCGCGCATCCTCTTGCCCTCCAGCCCCGCTCACGGCGGGTATCAGCCTGATTTCAGATGTGGGGAGCCCCGCGGCAGCGCGCAACGCTTCGATCCAACCGTACATACGCTATGACCGCTGCCAGGGACGCATGGCGCGCACTTCCCACCGGCCTTGGGCGCCGCGGCAGGCTTCACCCTGCAGCCAATCCTCCGATCCCTTGCGAACATAGCTCGCCAGGAAGTCGCGGCAAGTCGCCCCGTCCAGGCTGTAGGCGCTCGAAAGCGGCGTGACCGTACCGCGCGCGCCGGTGACCGGATTGTCCCAAGGAATGCTGGCGTCACGCCCCTCGTTGCCGAGCGCCTCGCTCACCGCCGCGCGGGCAGCGGCAAGATCGCGCTCCTCAAGCGCGGCAGCGCCGCTCCCGCGCGGCGGTTTTGGAAGCGTAGCGGCCGACCGGATCGATGCCGTCTCAAGCTCGCGCTCGCGCGCGAACATGGCGTCAAGCTGATAGGAGAAACTGCAGCCACCCAAGGCCGGCGCCAGCACGGCGTAACCCATTAACAACCAGCCTCGCATCGCGCGGCCGCATGGCCGGGCGAAATCGCTTCCTCTATAAGTAGGCGGCCGCAACCAGGAACAAGGCACCAATAGGTACTCCCGGATGGCAGATTCGCCGATACAAGACAGAAATGAGTTAACAGGCGGTGATTTCACCGAAGCCGACGCGCCATTGCAGCTGTTTACGGCGTGGTACGCGGAAGCCCAGCGGACGGAGCCTTCCGACGCCAGCGCCATGGCGTTGGCGACCGTCGATGCCGACGATCTACCGAACGTCAGAATGGTCCTGCTTAAGGGTCATGACGAGAACGGATTCGTCTTCTACACCAACTTGGAGAGCCCGAAGGGCCAGGAGCTCAGCCACCGTCCCAAGGCCGCGCTGGTGTTTCATTGGAAATCGCTCAGCCGCCAGGTGCGCTTGCGCGGCATCGTCGCGCCGGTCGATGCGGCCGAGGCCGATGCTTATTTCGCGACCCGGCCGCGGCTAGCGCAGATTGGCGCCTGGGCGAGCAAGCAGTCGGCGCCGCTCGAAAGCCGCATGGCATTCGAAAAAGCGATTGCGCTGACCATGGCGAAATACGCTGTCGGAACCGTGCCACGGCCGCCGAACTGGTCCGGCTTCCGGCTTAAACCCCTGGTCATGGAATTCTGGCACGACCGCCCGTACCGGCTGCATGACCGGGTCGAGTTCCGGCGCACGACCCCTAACGAGCCATGGCGCAAGACGCGGCTTTATCCTTGAACCCACGCGGTGGCGCCGGTTTGAGGCTTACGTCTGCGTCAAAACCATTTCTTCCATCGGAAGTACGCCAGGGGTCCGATCGCGACACAGACCATAAGGATGACCGCCATGAGGTACCCGTATTCCCATTGCAGTTCCGGCATGTGCTTGAAGTTCATGCCGTAGATTGACGCGATCAGCGTCGGCGGCATGAACACGACCGCAACCACCGAGAACAGCTTGATGATGTTGTTCTGCTCCAGATTGACCACACCCAGCATGGCGTCGAGCAGGAAGGTGATCTTGTTGGACAAATAAGCGGCGTGGTCGGACAGCGATTGGACGTCGCGCTGCATGCCGCGAAGCTCGCCTCGGGTGTCCTTTGCCCATTTCATACTGTCGGCTTCGTTAGCAAGATAGAGCAACACGCGGCCGATCGACACCAGGCTCTCGCGCACCTTGGAGGTCAGATCCCCCCTGCGGCCGATCGCCCTGAGAATATTCCGATAATTGCGCGCGCTCGATGTTCCCGTATCCTCCGGCTCGAAGATATCGTGTGAGACTTGGTCCACGTTGACGCCAATCCGCTCCAGAATATCGGCGGCACGATCAATGACCGCATCGAGCAGTTCCATCAGCACGGTTTCGCCAGTCGCGCCGCCGGGCGAGGTCCGGCAGAGCTTGTTGCCAACGATCGTGAATGGCCTCGGCTCGTCATAGCGAACGGTAACCAGCCGATGCCCCGACAGGATAAAGGTAACCGCCGTGGTTTTCGGCGTGTCGGTATCGGACTGGCACATCATGGTCGCGGTCATGTAGCGCGCGCCGTTTTCGACATAGAGGCGGCTGGTGACCTCGATTTCCTGCATCTCTTCGCGGGTGGGCACCGCGATGCCGAGGTGGCGCTCAAGCAGCTTGTCCTCGGCCAGCGTGGGGCTGAAGAGGTCAAACCAGATGCCGTTTTCCGGGAGCGTGGCGTCGGCATCGACCTTGACGCGCTCAAGGCACGCTCCATGGGGCACATAGACCGAGAGCATGAACCCTCCCCCAACTAAAGACCCCACGTTTGGCGGGCGGCGCCGTCGGGCCGACCGGATTGGACCAGGGCCGGCCCAAATGCCTAGCCATTTGATGGCTCATGAACCGCGAGTCGCGCAAGGCGATTTGATTGCACCGCGCGTTCCCCGGGCAGCCAAAAATGGTTCTCCCCGCCGTTCCGACTGGTGCGGGGCGTCCAAGGCCGGATTATGTCGCCTTAAAGATGGAGCTCTTGCGCTTTGACGCCAGCAAGCGTCCCGGCATCACTTTGACAAATGCCGGACGAACGAAAACCTCCCAGGGCGCATTTTGTGGGCCGATTTTTCGTAAATTATCTTTAAATACTAAATGGTTATAAGGATTCCTAGCGACGTCGATCGGCCAAATCAAAATCTGGCGCGCGACGCTGGCAGGTTGCGCCCCGGACGCACCAACACCAAAAGTTCAACTCCGGCGATAAATTTTGATTCCACATGCCCCATCGAGATACCCTAACTGCGGCATTCCTGCCACAGGCACCGGAACAACGCCCTATGATTGCCCAAAAGCACTGGAACTATTGGGTGATTTTAAGTTATTTTGTTTAAGACGAGTCGGGATCGCAGGTTCGGGCCGCGCCATATCGCGGGATAGGGTTTGTCATGGCAGTGCGTAGCAGCACGGTTCTTTGCTTCATCGGCCTGGTGCTGGGCGGCTGTATGCAGGCTACGCTCGAGCCTTCAACCGACGCCAACTTTACGCCGCGCGACCGTAAATTGCTCGCCAATGCACCCTATGCGCCGGCGACGATTCCCCAGGCCTATCAGCGCCACATTGTCGCCTATCACCGCTCCGAGGCGCCTGGCTCGATCGTGGTCGATTCCGATGCCCGCTACCTTTATTACGTGTTGCCCGATCGAAAGGCGATCCGCTACGGCGTCACCGTCGGCGAGGATGCCCTGTCGTTCTGGGGGGTGGCAAAGGTCGGCCGTAAGGAAGAGTGGCCTGCCTGGGTTCCGACCGCCGACATCAAGCGGCGCATTCCGGATGTGCCGGACCGCGTCGAGGGCGGCGCGCATAATCCGCTCGGCGCCCGTGGAATTTATCTGTTCCAGGGCAATCGCGATACCCTGTTCCGTATTCACGGCACCAACCAACCCGAACATATCGGGCAGGCGATTTCATCCGGCTGCATCCGCATGACCAATGAGGATGTCATCGACCTGTACAATCGGGTAAAGATGGGGGCGATCGTTGTGGTGCTGGCTCCACGGCAGGGCGATTCGCCAGTAAGCCCGCGCATGGCGATGACCAGCACCTCCGGCCAGTAGTCTGAATTTTCAGTTCTAAGATTGATCCTGCCGACAAGCAGCCGCTATTGGCGCGCCGTCGACAGTTCGAAATTCGGTCGTGGCCTTGGCAACGGCACCGCAATCTCCGGCGATGCCGCCTCCGGTAAACGTACGTCCCATTGGCACATGCCGCGATAGCCGCTGCGCCGCTCCATGAGGTCCACATGGATGTGATTCTCATGATAGCCGTCGGAGCCGGGGCCCAGCACCGTGGAGAAACGTGCGCATACGCTCTTTTTCCAGCCCTCGCGAAACTCCCGCGACACTTGCGGGTCGGTCGGATCGACCGTTCGGCCGCCAACCAACGTGATCCCGCGCACATCCAACGCATTGCCCCTGCCGTGTTCGCTCATCGCCGCGCCGATGACGTTGTTGCGGGTCCGGCAGTGATAAGCGGCAAAATTTCTGACCGAGTGTAAGTGCGACCCCAGATTGAACGCAGTGAGCTGCGCCAGGTCGTCCCGCACCCAATCGACGACTGCTTCGGCCATTCCGCAGCGGAGCACGGCCGGCGGATTGATCTCGACTCGAACCTTATTGGGCAGCACCACCGCCTCAAGCCTCACCATGTCAGCGCCGCCGCATTCGCCGGACCCCTCGACGGCATCGATCGAAGGCGCAATGGCAAGCTCCGGTGTCAGCCGCATGCGGCAGGCCGAAAGCACGGCGGGCGCCGCAATTTTCGCTGCGGGAGCCGCGTCGACATTCGGACGCGGACGCGGCAGCGGGACATCCTGCGCCGCCGCGACTTCGATCAAGGCCGTTAACATGATAATGGCGCCGCCGCGTTTCACCTGACCCGCTCCATTCCGATCGCCATCCCAATCGCCATGCCGATCCGGCGCGGCATGCATAGCTCACCGAACAAGCCTTTCCAAACCTTCCTGTGCAGTAACCGAAGGCGCCCAACCGAGCCGCCGGAGTTCCGCCACATCAGCGACCAGCGCGCCGGCAATCCGTCGAAAAGCTTCCTCGCGACCGACCATCCGGCATATCGCCGCAAGCATTGACGGTGGCAACGGAAAGAGACCCGGCCTTCGCCCAAGGCCACGGCGGATGGCAGCGATCATTTCTGGCAGCGACAATGGTTCCGGATCCGCAACAATGAGCGGCCGCCGCAGCGGCGCCGGTGCTCGCAGCACGCAATCGATGGCTTGCGCGAGATTTTCGAGCGACAAAAGCGACCGGCGCGCTGTCAGGCTGCCGAACGGCAGCGGCAGGCGCGATTGCGCAAGGTGAACAAGCGCCGCCATGTTGCCTTCGACGCCAGGCCCATAGACCAGCACCGGCCGCAACGCCACCCAATCAAAATCGAGCGCCGCAAGCCCCTGCTCGGCCGCAAGCTTGGAGCGGCCATAGGCATCGACCGGCCGCGGCGCCAAGCGTTCGGTTTGGACCACATCGTCTACAGGGCCGCATTGCGCGCGGATCGACGACAAAAACACAAACCGCCGCGCGCCAGCGCGCTGCGCCGCCTGCGCGAGACGGATTGTGGCCTCGGTGTTGATGAGCCGGTAATCGTTGTCCGGCGTCCCGGACATGGCGTGTGCCAGCCCGGCCGAATGAATCACCGCATCGACCCCGGCAAGCGCCTGCGACAGGTTCTGCGCATGTACAAGGTCGCCGATCACAGCGCTGGCGGATTCAAGCGGCGTTGCGCTCGGGCGACGCAGCAGCACGCGCAGACGATAGCCGCGCCGCGGCAGCACCTTGAGCAGATAGCGACCGATGAAGCCGGTCGCGCCGGTCAGCGCGACCACCGGCCGGGATTCATCACCGAATGCGTCCGCCACTGGTTTCGCCGGTTGTGTGTGGTTCGGGCCGGCAAACTAGACGATGTTCCGATACAATGGAATTGATGCCGACCGTCACCGACCGCGGGAGAAGCAGCACCGCCATGACCGAAAAATACGATGCCGTGGTGTGCGGGCTCGGCGTCATGGGCTGCGCGGCGCTGTACCATCTTGCCCGCCGCGGCCGACGCGTGCTCGGGATCGATCGCTTGGCGCCCGGCCACGATCGCGGATCCTCGCACGGCGAAACCCGCGTGATCCGGCTCGCTTATTTCGAACATCCGAGCTATGTGCCGCTGGTCCGCCGCTCCTATGAATTGTGGCGCGAACTCGCGGCCGAAGCCGCGCAGCCCTTGCTCCATATCACCGGCGTCGCCGAGATCGGCCCACCCGACGGCGAATTGGTCGCCGGGACACTGGCGGCGGCGCGCTTGCATGACATTCCGCACGAAATGCTTGCCGCCGCCGAACTGATGCGGCGATACCCAGCGTTCCACCTGCCACCGCATTACGTTGGCGTGGTGCAGCGCGACGGCGGCTTTCTGGAAGCGGAGAGCTGCGTTCGCTCATTGCTGGCATTGGCGCGCCAGCACGGCGCCACGATCCGCACCGGCGAGGCCGTCCGCACGATTGCGCCAACGGCCGCGGGCGCGCAAATCACCACCGACAATGCAACCATCGCGGCCGGCACCGCCATCGTCGCGGCCGGACCGTGGACATCGTCGCTGCTGCCGCGCGCCAGGTTGCCGCTGCGCGTCACGCGGCAAGTGATGGGCTGGTTTGCGTCCCAGGAGCCGGATCGTTTCTCATCCAAGAAATTTCCAGTGTTCCTGATCGAAAGCCCGCACGGCGTTCATTACGGCTTTCCGTTGCATGGCGCGGGCGTCAAGGTCGCCAAGCACCATCATTGCGATCAAACGGTCGATCCCGACCGCTACGATCGCCACGTCTCGGCCGAGGACGAGGCCTTGATCCGCGCCGCAGTCGCCGACCATCTGCCGGGGGCCAACGGCGCGCTCACGCATGCCAAGACCTGCCTCTACACGGTCACGCCCGATGGCGATTTCATCGTCGACCGGCTGCCCGACGCACCGTCAATTCTGGTCGCATCGGCCTGCTCCGGTCACGGCTTCAAATTTGCGCCGGCGGTCGGTGAAATTCTTGCCGATCTCGCCGACGGTTCCGACCCGAAGCTCGACATTGCGCGCTTCCGGATCGCACGGTTTCGATGACAGGACAGACATTGGCCGCGACACCGCGGCCAAGCCTCATTGCGCGGGCGCAAATGCCTTGGCGTAGCGTTCGGCAATACTGGGCGGCGTTGCGACAATCAGCGCCACCACCTTATCGACGGTTTCGCCCGGAACGAAATTAAACTCGACCTTGCTCTTGGCCGCCTCGGCGAGGAATTCCTTGTCCTGGCCGAGCGCCGCGAATGCGCGCCGCAGCATCGCAAGCCGTTCCGCTGGTACGCCCGGGGGAACAATCACGGGGCGCGCCGCGGTCTTTTGGGTGAAATGCAGTTCCATCACCTGGCGATCGGCCTGACTCTTGATGAAGTCGAGCGCGTTGGGAACACCAGCCAGTTCCGGATCGTTTTGCAGCGCGCCCTGCATCAAAATCTCGACTTTCTTGTCGCGAATCCAATCGGGCCGCACCGCCTTGAAGCTCGACCATGACCAGTCGCCAATACCCTGCACTTCGCCGCGCTCGATGGCGAGCGCGATCTGCGCCGTGCTGTTGTAGCCCGACACGATCCTGAACTTGGTCCCGATCAACGAGTTGTAAAGCCGCGGCGTGGTCTCGGGATCGACGCCGACAATGCCGCCGACGATCAATTCGCGCTCGAACAGATCTTTCGCCGTGCGATGCGGCGACGTCGCATTCCACGACAAAGTCACCGCGGTCTCACTGTTGAGACTGCCAACCCAGCCAAATTGTTCGAGATCGAAGCGCGTGCCAGCGGGATTGGTCAATTTGGCAAGCAGCATGCCGCGCTGGATCAGCGCGATCGTGGTGCCGTCCTTTGGCGCGGTGGCGGCCATAAAATTGGTGGCGGCAATGCTGCCGGCGGCCGGCATATTCTGCACCACGACCGTCGGATTGCCGGGAATATGCCGTCCAAGATGCCGCGCGGTGGTGCGCGCCTGCAGGTCATAACCGCCGCCGACGCCAGCGCCGACCACGAACGTGATCTGCTTGCCGGCATAGAAATCCTGCTGGGCCGCCGCCGGAGATATGACGGTTGTGACGGCGGTGGCAAACAAGGCGGCGCAACACGCCGCGCGAACGTCCCGACGCTTAAGATCGTGCATTTTCCAAATCCCCCAACGCTTTCGAACGCTCGGCGGCGGACCCCCGAACGGTCGTTCCTGGCGGATTCGTAGGCCGTGGCGAAACCTACCGCAACGGCTTTGCACGGTGACTGTCACCCCGTTGGACACGCCCCAGCGCCTTATTGCCACCGCGGTCGGATCGCATTATCGGTCGCGGGATGGCGCGGCGCATCACAATACACCAAGGTACCTCACGGCTGGCGCTGTGGGCACGGCGCATTGCGCTGTTCTCGCTGGCGGCCGCCGTGCTGTCGATCATCATTGTGCATTCCGGTTTCCTGGAAATTCGCCCGGCGCTGGCGACGTTTGGCGCGGCACTCGTACTCGCGATCTTGGCCCTGCTGTTCGCATTCGCCTCCTTTGCAACAATCTGGAAGGACGGCCATATCGGCATCGGCGCCGCGCTGACCGCGGTCGGCATCGCAACTTTGCTGCTCGCCTATCCCGCCTATATCGTGATCAAGGCGCGCAATCTGCCCTGGATCTACGACATCACCACCGATCCGATCGACCCGCCGCGCTTCGACACTCTCGCCAAAGCACGGCCGCGCGATGCCAACCCGATCGCCTATGCCGGCCTAGCCGCAGCGGAACAGCAGATCGAATTCTATCCCGACATCGAGCCGCTCGATGGCGATATTAGTACGCGCGCGGCCTACGACGCCGCACTGGCGGTCGTGAACAGTCGCCGATGGCGTGTCGTCGAAGCGCGCGCACCCGATCAGGGCCGGCCAGAAGGTCGCATCGAAGCGGTGGCGCGCACGCCGATCATGGGTTTCCGCGACGACGTGATTGTGCGAGTCCGCGCGTTCGAAGGCGGCGCCCGTGTCGATGTCCGCTCATCGTCGCGTTACGGTCTGTTCGATTTTGGCACCAATGCCGCAAGGGTTCGGCAGTTGCTCGAAGACATCGAGAATGAGTTCGCCAACCAGGCGCCAGACGAGCCGCCGCCGGTCGCCCGCCCGAAGGGCCCGGCCAAAGCGCCACCCAAGGGTCAGCAGAAATCGCCGCCGCCCAAAGCGGCGCCCAAAGCTCAGCCGACCGCCAACCGGTAGCGACCGCCGACCGCCGGCGTGCCTTCGGTTCGAACCTGGCCGCGCGCCACCAGATCCTCAAGATGGGCAAGTACCGAAAGGCCCGCCGCCTTGGTGAGCCGCGGATCGAGACCGATGTAAATGTCACGCACCAGCGCCGGGATGTCGGTTTCGCCCGCCTTCAGCCGGTCGAGGATCGCCCGCTCGCGGGCGCGGCGGTGACGGATGAAGTGCTGCACATAATTCGGCGCGTCGCGCACGGCGGCGCCGTGGCCCGGATAATAGGTGGTTTCCGGCCGTCGTGCGAGCTTGTCGAGCGATGCCATGTAATCGCTCATCGCGCCGTCGGGCGGCGCCACCACTGGCGTTGACCACGCCATCACATGATCGCCCACAAACAGGAAATCGGTGGCCTTGAGCGCGAAGGCCATGTGGTTGGCGCAATGGCCGGGCGTAGTCATCGCCTCCAGCGCCCAGCCCGCGCCTTCGACGACATCGCCATCCTTCAAAATGCGATCGGGGCGGAAGTCGGTATCGCCGCCGGAATCGAGCGGCCGCGTTTCGCCGATATCGATCGGGCGCGCCCGCCGATGCGGCCCTTCGGCGTAAGTCGGCGCCCCGGTCGCGGCCTTGATCCGCGCCGCCGCCGGCGAATGATCGCGATGGGTGTGGGTAACGAAGATATGCGTCACCGTCTCGCCGCGCACGGTGTCAAGCAGCGCCGCGATATGCGCTTCGTCGAGCGGCCCTGGATCGACGATGGCAACGCTGCCATGGCCGACAATATAGCTGACCGTTCCCTTGAATGTGAACGGCCCGGGATTATTGCAGAGAATGCGGCGGATGCCCGGCGCCACCGCCTCGGCTTTGCCGGGCGCGAGGTCGAAGCGCTTATCGAAGGGAATGTCGTCGCTCATGTGTCATCGCCCATGAACCAACGCCATGCGGGTTCCCGCCGCCATGGTCAATACCGCTTCAGCCGCGGCTGCGATCATTCCAGCGTCACTTTTCCAACCCGGATGACTTTTTCCCACTTCGCGGTTTCATCGGTCACCAGCCGGGTGAAGTCCGCCGGCGTACCGCCGATCTGAATGCCGCCGAGTTCGGCAAGGCGCGTCCGCACTTTCGGATCCTTCAGCGCCGCATTGACCTCACGATTGAGCCGCTCGACGATGTTCGACGGCGTACCCTTAGGCACCGCCACGCCAAAAAACGCGCTGGCCTCGTAGCCGGGCACGGTCTCGCCCACGGTCGGCACATCCGGCAATGCTTCGGAACGCTGCGCCGTCGTCACGGCAAGCGCCCGCAGCTTGCCGGCCTTAATGTGCGGCAGCGACGGCGGCATGTTGTCGAACATCACTTGCACCTGACCCGACAGCATGTCGGTCAATGCGGGCGCGGAACCGCGATAGGGAACGTGTTGCAGTTGGACGCCGGTCATCATCTTGAACAATTCGCCCGACAAATGCACCGAGGTACCGTTGCCCGAGGTCGCCCAATTGATCTTGCCGGGATTGGCTTTGGCATAGGCAATAAACTCGGCGACGGTCGTGGCCGGAACCGATGGATTCACTTCCATGACATTCGGCACCCGGATGATGCCGGCCACCTGGATGGTGTCCTGCAGATAGTTGAACGACAGTTTCTTGTAGAGCGTCGTATTGATCGCATTGGCCGGATTGACCAGCAGTAGCGTGTAGCCATCGGGCGCGGCGCTCACCACCGCCTCGGTGCCGAGATTATTGCCGGCGCCCGGCCGGTTCTCGATGATCACCTGTTGGCCGAGCGCGTCGCTCAGATAGGCTCCGACAATACGCGCGACGATATCGGTCGCCCCGCCCGGTGGATAACCGACAATCCAGCGCAGCGGCCGGGTCGGATAGGCTTGCCCATGCGCGGCGCCCCCGAGCGTTTTTAACGAAATTGCTGAAATCGACCCCAGCGCGGTCGCCCGGAGCAGTCTTCGCCTTGAAATCATGCTAGTCCCTCCTTGGTCTGCCGGTATCCCGGGCTTATGTCTTGAGGCAATGTCTTGGGACTCTGAGCTTGAGTCGGCGCCGTCCAGGACCGCCACGTCAAAGTAAAGCGTCCCTAACCTGCCGGCACAAGGCCGCCGCTAGTGTGGCGGTTCAGAAGTCCGCTACATTCTCGCGGCAAGTCCGGATAGCGGACTTCTGAACCAAAGCCACACTAGACTCAATGAGTTGCTAGTGTCCTTCGATTCCGAAGTTCGTAAACGGGGGTGCTGCAAAATGATACGAACTTCGGAATCGGGACACTAGCGGCCAAAACCGACCGGGCGCGCCAAAACGACACGCCCAAGCGACGCCACCCGCCGAAATTTTGACCACTTAGCGGGCCATGTAAGCGACCGCCGCTATTCGCGGCTTGGAAAATTCGATGCCACTGCTGACCTACACGATCGGCGATATCCATGGCAGCTTCACCAAGCTTGCCAATCTTTTGCGCCATTGCCGCAACCACTGCGGCGACAACCCCGCGCGCTTTGTGTTGCTCGGCGATTACATCGATCGCGGCGCGCGCAGCCGCGAAGTAGTCGCGCTGTTGATCGAGGCCCAGCGAACCGCCGAGATGGTTTGTCTCCGGGGCAATCACGAAGAAATGCTGCTGGGCGCCGTGAACCGCGAAAACGAAGACATGTGGCGCGCCAATGGCGGCGACGCCACGCTTGACAGCTACAATGTGCGCGACCCGCGGGACATTCCGGCCGAGCACCTGACATGGTTCGCAAGCCTGCCGCTATCGACGAACGATCAGCGGCGCTTTTTCGTTCATGCCGGCATCATGCCCGGCATCCCGCTCGCCCAGCAGAGCAAGGCCGACCTGCTGTGGATTCGCGAGCCGTTCCTCTCCGACCAAAGCGACCACGGCCCCTATATCGTGCATGGCCACACGCCAACCGAAACCGGATCGCCCGAGGTCCGCCACAACCGGCTCAATCTCGACACGCTGGCGTGGCGCGGCCATCCGCTGGTCGCGGCCGTATTCGAGGAGCGCCGCGTCGGCCCGATGGTGTTTGTCGCCGATGACGGCACCGTCGCCCCGGCGGCGCCGATCAATGCGCGCGAGCAGGAGATGTTCGGATCAGACCGGCGCGCCCGGGTGCGGTGAACTGATCGGCGGCGTCAGGGATAATCGTGATTACCCCCGCATATTTGGCAGGGACCGGCGCGCTGTGGCGCGGGAAACCCTTCGTCCTGGTCGAACTCGCCGAAGGGCCTAAGCTCGATGAGCGAAGGCTGGTCGGAGTGATAGGATTTGAACCTACGACCCCCTCGTCCCGAACGAGGTGCTCTACCAGGCTGAGCCACACTCCGACATTGGGCTGGGTTATAACGACGGCCCACGGGGGCTGCAAGCACGAGGTAGAACGTGGCCATCGAGCTGACAACGCGTGTTATTAAGGCCGATGCCGCGGCCATTGACGCTGCGGCGGGCTGCCTGGCGCGCGGCGGGCTGGTCGCCTTTCCGACCGAGACCGTCTATGGCCTGGGCGCCGACGCGGCCGATGGTATCGCGGTGGCGCGGCTTTACGCCGCCAAGGGCCGGCCGGCGTTCAACCCGCTAATCGCCCATGTGCCGGACCTGGCGGCGGCCCGCCGGCTGGCGCGGTTTGACCCGGCGGCCGAGCGGCTGGCCGCCGCGCTGTGGCCGGGGCCGCTGACCCTGGTGCTGCCCAAGGCGGAAGGCTGCCCGGTGGCCGAACTCGCCACCGGCGGGCTCGACAGCATCGCGGTGCGCGTGCCGGACCATGCGGTGGCGCGTGACATCCTGGTGGCGTTCGGACGGCCGGTGGTCGCGCCATCGGCCAACCGCTCCGGCCACGTTTCGCCAACCGCCGCCCAGCATGTGCTGGCCGATCTGCGCGGCCGCATCGACCTGATCGTCGATGGTGGTGCAACGCCGGTCGGGGTCGAGTCGACCATTGTCGCCTGCCTCGGCGCGCCCACGCTGCTGCGGCCGGGTGGCGTGCCGCGCGCCGCGATCGAGCGCGTGCTTGGGCATGCGCTCAGCGAAGCACCGCATCAGGACCTCACCGACGAAGGCGAGGCGCCGCTCGCGCCCGGCCAGCTTGCGTCGCATTATGCGCCGCGCAGTCCGCTGCGGCTCGATGCGCGCAACGTCGCCGCCGGCGAGGCGCTGCTGGCGTTCGGCCCAAAACCGCCGGGTGGCGCGGCGCACATGCTGAACCTGTCCGCGCACGGCGATCTGATTGAGGCGGCCGCCAACCTGTTCTCGCACCTGCGCGCGCTCGACGCCGTGGGCGCCAGCGCCATTGCGGTCATGCCGGTGCCCCATGAGGGGCTGGGCGAGGCGATCAACGACCGGCTCCGCCGCGCCGCCGCGCCCCGACCGTAACGTTGCGCGATGACGTGAATATCGCGCCGCGACGCGCTATAGTCCGCGCATTCTTTGTTATCGTGAGCATCGCATGAATATTCTCGAACGTCCGGTCAAAGCCCCCTCACCCGAGTTGCTGGCCCGCTTCGCGGCCATTGTCGGCGATCGCTATGCGCTGACCCAGGCCAACGATATCGAGCCCTATATGATCGAGGATCGCGGGCTCTATCGCGGCCGCTCGCCAATGGTGCTGCGGCCCGGCTCAGTGGCGGAAGTGTCGGCGATCTTGAAGCTCGCCAACGAAACCGGCACGCCGATCGTGCCGCAGGGCGGCAACACCGGACTGGTCGGCGGACAGACGCCGCACAATGGCGAGATGCTGCTGTCGCTCAAGCGGCTCGACCGGATCCGCGAAGTCGACGCCACCTCCAACACCATGACCTGCGAAGCCGGCGTGGTGCTGATCAAGGCGCAGGAAGCCGCCGCCGCCGAGAACCGGCTGTTCCCGCTGTCGCTCGGCGCCGAGGGCAGTTGCACCATCGGCGGCAACCTCTCGACCAATGCCGGTGGCACCGGCGCGTTGGCCTATGGCGTCGCGCGCGAATTGGTGATGGGGCTCGAAGTGGTGCTGGCCGACGGGCGCGTGCTCAACAATCTGCGCAAGCTCAAGAAGGACAATACCGGCTACGACCTCCGCCACATTTTTATCGGCGCCGAAGGCACGCTTGGCATTATCACCGCCGCGGTGCTGCGGCTGTTTCCGCGACCGCGTTCGGTCGAGACCGCGTTTATCGGGCTGCCCTCGCCGCATGAAGCGCTTACGCTGCTCAAGCTTGCCTATGAGCGCGCCGGCGGCAGCGTCACCGGCTTTGAGCTGATCCCGCGCGTCGCGCTCGAATTCGCGGTCAGGCACGCACCGATGTGCCGCGATCCGCTCACCCGCAAGCACCGCTGGTATGTGCTGATGGAATTATCGACCCAGGCGCGCGAGGGCCTGCGCGCAATACTGGAAGACATCCTGGCGACCGGCGCCGAGCGCAAGCTGATCGAAGACGCCACCATCGCCGAAAGCCTCGACCAGACCAAGGCAATGTGGCTTCTGCGCCATCACATCGCCGACACGCAGAAATACGAAGGCGGCTCGATCAAGCAGGATGTGTCGGTGCCGGTGAACGCGGTGCCCGATTTCATCGCGGAAGCGACCGCCAAGGTCGAGGCCATGATCCCCGGCTGCCGGCCGGTGCCGTTCGGCCATCTCGGCGACGGCAACATCCACTACAACGTCTCTCAGCCGGTCGGCGCCGACCGGGCGGAATTCCTCAAGCATTGGGACGCGGTCAACGACGCGGTGTTCGCGGTGGTCGCCAAGCATGCCGGCTCGATCTCCGCCGAACACGGCATCGGCGTCATGAAGCGCGCGCTCTTGCCGTCGGTGAAGGACCCGGTCGCCTATGAGCTGATGCGCGGCTTCAAGCGGATGTTCGACCCGAACGGGATCCTCAATCCCGGCAAGGTGCTGTGACGCGCGCGCACGCGAAAACCCGGTCTACGCGCTAAAACAGCGACGATTGCCGGTCGTCCTTCTTGGGTTTCCTTGCACGCTTGGCCGGCGCCGCGGTTGGTTCGGGCGGAGCGGGCGCGCTGGTCTGCTCCAGGGCATGTTCGCGGGGACGCACCGGCTCCAGCAATCCGGGATGATCGTTGGCGACGCGGTTGACCGCGAGGGAAATTTCGTAGGCTTCGAACAGATCCTCCGGCGCAGGCACCAGCAAATCGGCTGCGGCATTGGCATCGAAATTCAGGCAATCGAGCCAGACATCGAACGCCTCGGGCGGCACCACCACCGGCATGCGGTGATGGATCGGATGCAGCGTCTTGTTGGCGTCGGTAGTGATGATGGCGGCGGTTTCCATCTCCTCGCCATTGGGGCCGATCCAGCATTCCCACAACCCGGCGAACGCCACCGGGCCGCCGTCGCGCGGCCGCACCACATAGGGCCGGCGCGGCTTGGTCGCCTCGTTCCACTCATAGAAGCCGTCGGCCGGAATCAGGCAGCGCCGGCGTTTCATTGCATTGCGGAACGAGGGCTTGTCGAGCACGGAATCGCTGCGCGCCTGCAACACCAGCGAGAACGTTCGCGGATCCTTCACCCAGGCCGGGATCAAGCCCCAGCGCACCAGCGCGAACTGGCGCTTGCCATCCGCCAATCGCACGATCGGAATCGGCTGGGTTGGCGCCACATTATAGCGCGCCGGAAAATTCGGCTGCTCGGGATAGCCAAACAGCCGCCGCATTGCTTCCGGCGTTGAGATGATGAGATAGCGTCCGCACATGCTATGGTCTGTTGTGGATCTTGAGGGGTCATCATAGCGGAGCCCGACCGAGGTGACAGATGGAAGAACCTATATCAAGGACCCACGGCGGCGACCGTTGAGCCATCGGCCAGTGCATTCAGTGCGCAAATATGTTATACGAATAACATGACGAAAGAGCAGGTGAAGGTTATTCTCGACCGCGTACTAAGCTGGCCGCCAGAGCGGCAGGCAGATATTGCGCACATGGTCGAGATCATCGAGCAACAGGATCGGAGCGAGCTTCGACTTACCGAAGAGCAGGCCGCTGAAGTTCGGCGGCGGCTCGCTAATCCCAGTCCCGACAGAATTCCCGCAGATGACGTCTTCAAACGCTATCGCACGTCCGGCGAGTGAATGTTGCGTTTGAGCCTGCGGCGCGCGACGAGCTCGATCGCATTTTCTTCTGGATTGCGAAGGAGAGCCCCCGTGCGGCGGCGCAACTGATCGCGCGAATCGAGCAAAAGGTCATGGTGCTGGCGCGACCTTGAGGACCGGAGAGATTAGGATGCTCAACATGATCCGTTTCGCTTGACCTTTTGCGGAGCCCGACCGACGTGACCGATGGAAGAACCTATCCCGACCGTCCCTTTCTCGCGGTCAGCGCCGCCATCCTGCGGGACGGCAAGGTGTTGGTGGTGCGCCGCGCGCGCAATCCGGCCGGCGGGCTCTATAGCCTGCCGGGCGGCGTGGTCGAGGCAGGCGAGACGTTGATTGAGGCGGTCAAACGCGAAGTCGACGAAGAAACCGCGCTGGTCGTCGAACCCATCGCGCTCGCGGGCTACCGGGAGGTGGTGGCGCGCGACGCCGACGACAAGGTGGAACGCCATTTCGTGATTTTGCCGTTCGCGGCCCGCTGGATCGCCGGCGAGCCCAAGCTCAACGAGGAACTCAGCGAATGGCTCTGGGTCGAGCCTTCGGACATCGCGTCGATGCCCACCACCGCAGGCCTCGCCGAGATCGTGGCCAGGGCGGTGGAGCAGATCAAAGGCGCGGATTGACCGGCCCTGCTGCCCCCGCCCGTGACCCTTGCGGGCGGAGCGCCACGGGCTTATGCCGATGGCCGCATGCAACGACCGCGCGCAGCCGCTTTTGTCGCAATATTTCTGGCGTTTATGCTCGCCAGTTCCCCCCTGCACGCGCAAGCGCAAGCGCCCTATGACGGCAATTTGCAGCGGCTCGCCGAAATCATGGGCGCCCTGCACTACCTGCGCGGCCTGTGCGGCGCCAAGGACGGTGACAAATGGCGCACTGAGGTACAGGCCCTGATCGACGCCGAGGCGCCGACCGGCGAACGCCGCACCCGGATGATTGCCAGTTTCAATCGTGGTTACCGCGGTTTTCAACAGAGTTACCGGACCTGTACTCCGGCGGCCGACCTCGTGATTCGCCGCTATCTGGAGGAAGGCTCGCGGATCGCCCGTGAGGTCACCGCCCGCTACAGCAACTGACGACGCAACCGGCCGGTCGCATTAACCTATTCTAAACTCTGCGCTGGTTCGCCAAATTCCGCATGGTAACCTCGCAATGCGTTCGGGGACGGACGCGTACAAGCTCGGCAAAGGGGAATTACGAATGACGGCTCTTCAGGCCACCGCCTGCGCAACCGATGTCGATCAGAAGCGCGCGGCGCTCGGCTATTTGCGCGAGGCCTGGGCGGAAGCGCTGCTCGAAGGCATTGACGGCGACTGCCTGGCGCAGGCCTGCATATTCTCCGCCTTTGCCGAATTTGTATCGACTTACGGCGAGGAACCCGCAGCCCGTTTTGCCGAGGGCCTGGCCAAGCGCATCCGCAGCGGCGAATTCTCGCTCGCGCCGGCACGGCAATAACCGCGCCGCCCCATCGCATCGCCGGTCGCGCCACCCAGATTTCTTTCAAAATCGGCGTTCGCTTCTCGCCACAATAGTTTGTACAATCGCCGCGGTTTTCACGCGGCGAGCCATGACCATACGTCTCGGCCCAACCCTGTTGCTCACGATCTTCCTGGCAGGCGGCGTGGCGCCCGCGCAGGACCTTGCGCCAAGCACCCTGCTTGCGCAGAACAAAGTCCGCACCGAGACGATCCGGCCGCCAGCGGCGGGCCAGCAGAAATTCCGTAACGAGGGGCACGTCGCCGCGCCCGATGCGATCGCCGGCAAACTGCCCGAGATCGTCACCGATCCGGCGCGGCTACCGGCAGCAGTCGCGCGCACGCGCGACCGGATTCTCGCCGCCGCCCGTTCCGGAGAGTTGCTGAAGCTCTACACCGTCATGAAGGAAGCGCCGGCGCTGCCGATCTTCTCGTTCGCGGACGAGAAAGATCCGATCGGATTCTGGAAAGCCAATTATCCGGACTCCGATGGCATCGAAGCGCTCGCAATCCTGATCAATGTGCTTGAAGCGGCCTTCGTCCATGTCGATGTCGGCACGCCGCAGGAAGTTTATTTGTGGCCTTATTTCGCGCGTTTGCCGCTCAAGACCCTCACGCGCGAGCAGAAAGTGGAATTATTCCGGATTGTCACCGGCGCCGACTACAAGGATATGGTGGAGGACAATGTCTACTCGTTCTACCGCCTCGGCATTTCGCCCGACGGCGCCTGGCAGTTCTTCGTGGCCGGGGATTAATGCATCGCCTGCAAGCCGAAAAGGCGATGCAGGATCGCATCGATGTCGGCCGGATAGAACGGCTTCTTCAGAAAAGCCGTTGCGCCGGCGCGGTGGGCGAGTTCGGCGACCGCGCTGTCGGTCGCCGATGTCATGATGACCACATGCAAATTCTGGTGATCGTGCTTGATCGCCTGTAGCGTCTCAATCCCGTTGAGCCCCGGCATGTGATAGTCGAGGAATACCAGCTCGATCCGACCACCCTCGATCTGCCGAACCGCGGCGACGCCTTCCGCAGCCTCGGAATAAGCAATCCAGTAGCGGCTCGCTTCCAGAACCTTGCGGACGATATTGCGCACGGTGAGCGAGTCATCGACCACCAGCACCCGATGCGGAATGCAAGTCCGGCTGCAGCGCCCAAACAATACTTCCGCGTCCCGCAGGTTCAGCGGCCAGGCAACGACGCCATCGACCTCATTGCCCGCCAAAGTCGACGCGGCTTCGCGGTTTGCCGCCACCAGGAAGACAAATGGCCGGCGCTTCGCGGCGCGCGCCTGGGTGATGACCATGGCGCGCGCCGCCTGCGGCAGGGCCGCGTCGACAAAGATCATATCAATTTGGTCGCGCGCGATTTTCTGGCATGCCTCGTCAGGATTCCCGGTTTCGGTGAAGTCGACCGGAAACGACGCCAGCGCCGCGCCGCGCCTGATCAGGTTGCGCTCCATGACCGCTTCAGACAGCAATAGAATTCGCAACGATATGAAATCGCCGATCATGCTCGCTCCACTGATTTCGCCGGATTGTGCTTTCCGATTCTGTGGATAGCAAGCCAATCGGAAGATTCGAATTGGTTGATCATCCAAACATCAATCAAGCGGCCGGCATGGTTTCGTGGAACCGAACGGTTTCGCCGCCCGCCTGTGTGACCAGTTCACCCTCCCACATCACCTGCGAGCCGCGAACGAATGTTCCGACCGGCCAGCCCGTGACGGTCACACCATCATAGGGCGTCCAACCGACCCGCGAGGCAACCCAGCGATTGGTGATGGTTTGCCGTCGTTTGAGGTCGACCACGGTAAAATCGGCATCAAAACCGACCGCAATCCGACCCTTGCCGGCGATGCCGAACAGCCGCGCTGGCCCCGCGCTGGTGAGATCGACCAACCGGGCGAGCGATAATCGCCCGGCATTGACATGGTCGAGCATGATCGGAACCAATGTCTGCACGCCGGTCATGCCGGAGGGAGTCGCCGGATAGGTTTTCGATTTCTCATCGAGGGTGTGCGGCGCGTGGTCGGAACCGAGCACGTCGACGATGCCCTGCTGGAGGCCACGCCAGATCCCCTCCTTATGTGCGCGGTCGCGCACCGGCGGGTTCATCTGCGCCATGGCGCCGAGGCGCTCGTAGCAGCCGGGCGCCTCCAAAGTCAGATGATGCGGCAGCACCTCGACCGAGGCGACATCCTTGTGGTCCTTCAGGAAATCCATCTCCTGGGCCGTGGAGATGTGAAGCACATGAATGCGTTTGCCGGTCTCGTGCGCGAGCCGCACCAGGCGCTGGGTGCATTGCAGCGCCGCGACTTCGTCGCGCCACACCGGATGCGAGCGCGGATCGCCTTCAATCCGCAGATGCTTGCGCTCATTGAGGCGATATTCGTCTTCGGAATGAAATGAGGCGCGCCGCCGGATCGCTTTGAGAATATCGCGGACGCCAGCATCGTCCTCGACCAAAAGCGAGCCGGTCGAGGAGCCCATGAAGACCTTGACCCCGGCGCAGCCCGGCAGCCGCTCAAATTCAGGCAGATCGCGGGTGTTCTCGCGCGTGCCGCCGATAAAGAACGCAAAATCGCAATGCATCCGGTGGTGGGCGCGTTTCACCTTGTCGGCCATCGCCTCGGCGCTGGTGGTGGTCGGATTGGTGTTCGGCATTTCGAACACCGCGGTCACGCCGCCCATCACCGCGCTGCGCGAGCCGGTTTCCAGGTCCTCCTTGTGGGTCAGACCGGGCTCGCGGAAATGCACCTGGGTGTCGATGACGCCCGGCAGGACATGCAAGCCATGGCAATCGACGGTGCGCGCCGCCGTGGCCGACGAAAAGTCGCCAAGCCCGGCGACCCGGCCGCCGACAATGCCAATGTCACGCACTATCTCGCCATCATGATTGACGACGGCGCCGCCCTTGAGGATCAGGTCGAAGATCTGGGTCATATCGGCGACACACTCTTGTGAGGCTGGCTACAGCGCCTTACGTTCCCCGGCGATATCTGGCAAGTACTGCCGGTGAAGGTATCATGAAAGCAGCGCTTCTTCCCGACCGTGGCGTGGTGAAAGTAGCCGGCGCCGACGCGGCCAAGTTCCTTGACGGGCTGGTCACCTCCGACCTCGACAAGGTCGTGGTAGGCAAAGCCCGCTATGCGGCACTGCTGACGCCGCAAGGCAAGATCATTGCCGATTTCATCATCGTCAAGGCGAATGAGGACAATCACTATTTTCTGGACTGTCCGCGCGCGCTGGCGTCGACCCTGGTGCAGCGTCTGAATTTTTACAAGCTGCGGGCCAAGGTATTGGTCGAAGACCTGTCGGAAATCCTCGGCGTGCTGGCAATCTGGGACGGCGCTGCTCCGAGCGGCCTCGGCCTGTGCTACGGCGATCCACGCCTCCCGGCGCTCGGCGCGCGGTGCCTGATGGCGGCGCATCGCGGTTCCGACCCGGCGCTTGGGATCGCCCAGGTCGATGCCGCCGATTATGAAACGCATCGCATCGCGCTGGGCGTGCCGCGCGGCGGCAGCGATTTCCTCTATGACGATGCGTTTCCGCACGAGGCCGACATGGACCAACTCGGCGGCGTCGATTTCGACAAGGGCTGCTTCGTCGGTCAGGAAGTCGTGTCGCGCATCGAGCATCGCGGCACCGCGCGCAATCGGGTCGTGCCGGTTGCCTTCGACGGTCCACCGCCGCAAACCGGCGTCGCCGTAACGGCCGGCAATGTCACGCTTGGCACCATGGGCTCAGCCGCGCGCGGCCGCGGACTCGCTGTGCTGCGCCTGGACCGGGTCGCCGACGCGATCGCCGGCGCGGCGCCGATCGTCGCCGACGGCATCGCGATCCGCCCGGTAAAGCCGGCTTGGGCGCGGTTTGCGTGGCCGGGTGAAACCAAGGCCGCCGAATGACCACGTCGATCAAACATGCCGACGGGCGCTGTCCGTGGCCAAAAGACGATCCGCTTTATGTCGCCTATCACGACAACGAATGGGGGGTTCCGGAATTCGACGACCGCGTGCTCTATGAAAAATTGGTGCTCGACGGCTTCCAGGCTGGGCTGTCCTGGATCACCATCTTGCGCAAGCGCGATAACTTTCGGCGCGCATTCGACGGCTTTGCGCCGGAAAAGATCGCGCGCTACACGCCCAAGAAGATCGAACGATTGATGCAGGACGCCGGCATCGTGCGCAACCGCTTGAAGATCGAAGGCGCTGTTCTCTCGGCGCGCGCCTGGCTAGCGATTATGGAAAAAGGTCCCGGCTTCTCCCCGCTGCTGTGGGATTTTTGCGACGGCAAACCGAAGGTCAACAATTTCCGCACTATGAAGCAAGTGCCGGCCGAGACCGCGGTATCGCGCGCGCTATCGAAAGAACTGGCGGCCCGCGGCTTCAAATTTTGCGGGCCGACCATCGTTTACGCCTTCATGCAGGCGGTCGGCATGGTCAACGACCATCTCGTGACCTGCCACCGTCATGCCGCATGCAAGAAGCTGGCGTTGTAGTCGGCGTATTCAATTAAACCAATGTGAGACCGATTCTTCATGCCGCGGAAGTCGCCACCGGCCAGCACCAAGTCCAATGACAAGCCCCGCGCCTGGCAGCGCATGCTGTCTGGACGCCGGCTTGACCTGCTCGATCCTTCCCCGCTCGACGTCGAAATGGAGGACATTGCGCATGGGCTGGCGCGGGTGGCGCGCTGGAACGGCCAGACCATGGGCGCGCATATTTATTCGGTGGCGCAGCATTCCTTGCTGGTCGAGACCATTGCGCGCCAGCGTTCGCGCCTCGATCGCAAGGGCCGGCTGGCCGCGCTGCTGCACGATGCCCCCGAATATGTCATCGGCGATATGATTGCGCCGTTCAAAACCATCATCGGCGACAACTACAAAGCCGTCGAGGCGCGCCTGCTCGCTGCGATCCACATCCGCTTCGGCCTGCCGGCAGCACCGGCAAGCGAACTGGTTGCGCTGATCAAAACGGCGGATCAAGCGGCGGCCTACCTTGAGGCCACCCGGCTTGCCGGCTTTACGGCAACTGAAGCCGGACGCTTTTTCGGCAAGGCGCCGACGCTGCCAGCAACCACCCTGCGCGAATACCTGACCCCGTGGCCGGCCGAGACCGCCCAGGCGCGTTTTCTCGAACGATTTGCTTGGCTGTCCCGCGGCCAGACGCCAACTTGAAATCGTGCACCCAATACGACCTATTGTTTGACGCGACGCCGCACTCTATTTTCATTTTCACGTTTCCGACTTGAGGGAGTTATTGTCTTGAACCATAGCCGCTTTAACCTGCCTATGAGCGCCTGCGCGCTGTCATGGGCATTGTCATTGGCGCTGTCTTGGAGCCTCGTGGGTCCGGCCCAGGCGCAGCCGGATTTCTACAAGGGCAAGACCGTTAACATCATCGTCGGGTTCACCCCGGCCGGCGGTTACGACATCAACGGCCGCGCGGTGGCGCGTCACATCGGCCGGCATATTCCGGGCAACCCGTCGGTGATCGTGCAGAACGCACCCGGCGCCGGCTCGCTCTCGGCGGTGCGCAATCTCGAAGCCACGCTGCCGCGCGACGGCACGGCGATCGTCACATTCAATCCCGGTCTGGTGACGCAATCGATTGTGCAGCCGGAGACCGTCAAGGTCGATTTCCGCAACATCGCCTGGCTCGGCGTGGTCGCCGCCGACTACCGGGTTTGCTACGGCTTCGGTCCCAACGGCGTGAAGACCTGGGCTGACATGATGAGCCGCAAGGAATTCATCCTCGGCTCAACCGCGCGCGCCGCCGGCAATTACATCAACGGCGCGACACTACGCCAGGTGTTCAATGCGCCGGTGCGCCAGATCCTCGGCTTCCCCGGCAGCGCCGAGCAGCGCATCGCCATTGAGCGCGGCGAACTCGACGGCGACTGCGGCGCCTTTGCGTCGATCCCGGTAGCGTGGGTCAACGAAAAGAAGATTCATCCCTTCGTGCGGTTCTCCGAGCATCGCAGCGCCGAGATACCGGAGAGCGCAGTTTATGTCGGTACCTTCGCGAAGACCGACGAGCAACGCGCGCTGCTCCGCGTGCTCAGCGGCGGCGACGAAATCGGTCGGCCGTTCATCCTGTCGAAGCACGTTCCCGCCGATCGGCTCGCTATCCTGCGCCAAGCCTTCATGGCCACCATGAAGGACCCCGCGTTCCTAGCCGACATGGAGAAGCTCGGGCATCCGGTGCAGCCATTGTCCGGCGAGCAAGCAGAGGCAATCGTCGCAAGGATGTCGGCCGCATCGCCCGATGTGCTGAATAAGGCGCGCGCGATCTACGAATAGCGGGCATCGCCCGGCAGCGATGTTTGCTATGTTCCCGGCATGCCCGACGCACTCCTAACGCCCATCGAGATCGGCCTCACCGCCGCCATCGTGACGATCGGCGACGATGAGCCGGCGATTCTCGTGGCCGGCGAAACCCGCGGCGCACCCGAGGCCGAGCGCACTGGCTTGCCGTTCGGCCCGTTCGATCCGTTGACCCACCGCACATTCGAGATCGGCTTGCGCTCCTGGGTCGAAGCGCAAACCGGCCTGGCCGTCGGTTATGTCGAACAGCTCTACACCTTCGGCGACCGCGGCCGCCACGCACGCCCCGGCGATACCGGCGCGCATATGGTCTCGGTCGGCTATCTCGCGCTCACGCGCATGTCGAACAATGCGCTGCGCGTTCCTGGCGCGGGCTTCCAACCATGGTATCGATTTTTCCCGTGGGAGGATTGGCGCGAGCTGCGACCGACGATTCTCGACAAGACCATTCTGCCGCTGCTCAACGCCTGGGTCGACGGCACCGCCGATGCAACGCTTGCAGCCGGGCGGCGTGAGCGGTTGCGCTTTACCTTCGGCGCCGGCGGCAGCCCATGGGACGAGGAGCGCGTCCTCGATCGCTACGAATTGCTCTATGAAGCGGGCTTGATCGAGGAAGCGCGCCGCGACGGACGCGAGGCGGCACTGGCGCGGCCAAGCCTGCCGACGCTGGGCGAGCCGATGCGTTTCGATCACCGTCGGATTCTTGCAACCGCCATCGCGCGGTTGCGCGCCAAGCTGAAATATCGCCCGGTGGTATTCGAACTGATGCCGCGTGAATTCACCTTGACGGAATTGCAGCGCACCGTCGAAGCGATCTCAGGCCGGCGTCTGCACAAGCAAAACTTCCGGCGTCTGGTGGAGACCGCGGCACTGGTGGAGCCAACCGGAGAGATGTCGACCGCGACCGGCGGGCGGCCGGCCGCACTGTTCCGTTTTCGCCGTGACGTATTGGCGGAGCGACCAGCGGCCGGATTGCGCCTTGGCGGTCGCGGATAAAGCTTTGCTAGGCTTGCCCCGAGGTTTCGAACATCGCAGCCTCCATCGCCTCCTTGGCGCCCTCGCCGGCCCACACCACAAATTGGAACGCCGGGTAATAACGCTCGCACGCATCGAGCGCGCTGGACAGCAACACCTCGCACTGGCTCTTGGACGCTTCCGTCCCGCCCGACAGCACCAGCGAATGGCGATGCAGCACCATGCCCTCCTCCGACCACAGGTCGAAGTGGCCAACCCACAGCCGCGCATTAATCATGGCGATCAGCTTCTGCACTTCGGCCTGTGAGCGCTCTGGCACCTTGACGTCGAAGCCGCAAGCGATATGCAGCGCCTCGATGTTGCTCATCCAAGAGAACGACACCCGGTAATCGGCCCACTTGCCGCGCACCAGCAATGTGACTTCGCTCTCACCGGTCCGCTCGAACGGCCATTCATTTGAACGCGCCATATGCTCGGCAATATCGAGCGGGCTTTTTCGCGTCGGTTCGGTTTCGTTACCGTGTGACATTGTCATAGGCATGGTCTCCGAAATTAATCGATACAGTCGTCAATCGCGTGAAGCTTGTCGCCAATGGAAATCCGCAGCGGTCGAACGATAGATAAACGAGATCAGCGAGATGCTGTTGGCCGATCGGATGGTAGGGTTAGCGAACTTTGGATTCATGATTAGCGACCGAAAGTCGCCCATATCGACCGGCGCTCCCTATCCTGGTGCGCGGGATTTGGTGTCACAAAAACAACAATGGCCCGAAATGTCGAGGACCAGATCCGGATTACATTGACCGGCCCATCTGGCAAACGCAATATTTCCCACATGTTACACCCCCCACGCAGAGGGCCGAACTACGCTACGAGACAGCACCGAAACGTGACGCAACTGTACTCTACGCAGCAGGCCCGTACTTGATCACCACGACCCTCGCCGGTGTGCGTACATGGACCCCCCGCGCACCCCACCGGCGACGACCAATGCTTGGCAACAAGTTTGTCCCCGATGTGGTCCGAATTTGCTCATTGTGGGATGTATCGATCCGACCTTAGGTGATCTTTTTAACGACGGTTTTATTGCCGTTGGTAACCGGTCGGGGACCCGCCGCGGCGATGACGATGCCCGCAGCGGTTGCAGTGCTCAAAATCCGCTGCCGCTGTTGTGACATTAAAAAGAGTTCATCCAAACCGTTCGAACGACTTCTGAAATCATGGCGACCAAACTATCGGCCGGACGCTCAATCCACTAACATTTTACCGATTCGAACGCCTGGGGCGCGCAGCCATGGAAATTGTTTTGCTCGTGCTGCTGGTGCTGTCGATACCGGTTGCCGCACTCGCCGGCCTGGTGATTGCGATCGATGCGCGCAACCGCGCGCGCATTCTCGAACAACGTTTTGCCGAATTCCAGAAGTCTCGCCCCACTTCGGCCACGCCAGCAGCAGTCGCGGCGACGCGTGAGTCGCCTTCCGCGCCGGTCGCTGAATACCGGCAGCCGGCGGCTGCGCCGCCACCGGAAGAGATCGCCACGCCCAAACCGGCTGTCGCCGCGGTTCCGTCTTCGCCGCCACTTTCGCCGCCGCCAGCCACGGCTGCGCCGGCGATGGGTTTCGAAGAGCGGCTCGGCACCCAATGGGCCGTCTGGGTCGGCGGCCTCGCGCTTGCGCTCGGCGGATTTTTTCTGGTGCGCTATTCCATCGAGCAAGGCTGGTTCGGCCCGGCCATGCGCGTATTGCTTGGCGGCTTGCTTGCGCTCGCGCTGATCGCCGCCGGCGAATGGGCGCGCCGCAACGAAAATCTCTCTGGCATTGGCGGCGTGTCGGCCGCGCATATTCCCAGCATGCTCGCAGCCGCCGGCACCGCGGTCGCCTATGCCGATGTCTGGGCCGCCTTCGCGCTGTACAATTTCATTGGACCGGCCATCGCCTTCTTCCTGCTCGGCATTGTTGCGCTGGCGACACTTGCGGCGGCGCTATTGCACGGTCCGGCGCTGGCGGGGCTTGGACTCGTCGGCGCCTATGTCACGCCACTGCTGGTATCGACCGACCGACCGAATTTCTGGGCGCTCTATCTGTTCCTCGCGATCGTGACCGCCGCCGCCTTCGTGTTGGCGCGGGCGCGCATGTGGCGCTGGCTTGCAATCACGGCCGTAACGTTCGGCGTGCTTTGGACATTGCCCGGCCTCGCCTCGCTGATCCAGATCGGGGTTACGGCGCATGCCTTCCATGTCACTGTGGGCTTTGCCTTGGTCGCGGTCTTGATCGTCTCCGGCTTGGCGCTCGGTCCCGACGCCGTGCCAGGCAAAATCGACGGCGTATCGTCGGCGGCGCTCGCCGCCTATTTGTTCGGCGCACTCTTGATCGTATTGGCGAGCCGGCACGACCCGCTGGCGCTGATGATCTTTGTCGCGCTCACAACGGCAGTGGTGGCGATCGCGTGGCGCACCGAAGCCGCGATCGCGGCGGTGCCATTGGCCGGCGTTATGGTCGCGCTGATGTTCCTGCAATATGCAATCGATGTGAATGTCGCGCGGCTTGTTATGCCGTCCGGCCCAGCCGCCGGCGCGGTGCCGGAGCCGCAGCGTTTTTTCTACGGAACTAATCTGCTGCTCGGCGTCGGATTGGCGGCGCTGTTCGGCGGCGCCGGCTTCCTGGCGCAGGGACGTTCGACTAAACCGCTCGTCCCGACACTGTGGTCCGCGTCCGCGGTGTTCGTGCCGCTCGCAATCCTGAGCGCGCTCTATTTTCGGATCTACCGGTTCGAGCAATCGCTGCCATTTGCCGGAATTGCGCTCCTGCTTGCCGCATTGTTTGCGCTCGCGACCGAAACCCTCAGCCGCAATACACCACGACCCGGCAGCGCCGCGGCGGCGGCTATTTTCGCAACCGGCGCAGTGGCCGCGCTGGCGCTGGCGCTGACTTTGGCTCTGGAAAAAGGCTGGCTCACCATCGCGCTCGCACTGATGGTGCCGGGTGTCGCCTGGGTTGCCGATAAGCGTCCGCTGCCAGCGCTGCGCATTCTCGTCGGCGCGCTGGTCGCCGGCGTCATGGCGCGCGTCGCATGGGATCCTGTGATCGCCGGAACCGATCTCGGCGTTACGCCGATCTTCAATTGGCTGCTGTGGGGCTATGGCGTGCCGGCGGCGGCGTTCTGGCTGGGCGGCTATCTTCTGCGGCGGCGCGCCGACGATGTGCCGGCGCGGATGGCGGATGCCGCCGCGATATTGTTCACCGTGCTGCTCGCCTTCCTCGAAATCCGCCATTACATGACCGGCGGCAATATCTACCGCGCTTCGACCGTCCTCAATGAAATCGCCCTGCAGGTGAATGTCGGTCTTGCACTGACTATTGGCCTCGAATGGCTGCGCCGCCGCACCAACAGTCTCATCCACAATGCCGGCGCGCTGGTGGTCGCCGGCCTGACGCTTGCCGGGATCGTGTTCGGCCTTGGCTTCGCCGGCAATCCAATGATGCAGTGGTCCTACGTCGGCGGCGGATTCTTCAACCTGATCCTGCTTGGCTATGGCCTGCCGGCGGTGCTCGCCGCAGCGCTGGCCCTGGTGAGCCGCGGCCACCGGCCGGCGGCCTACAGCCAGACCGCCGCCGTGGTCGCGGTCGCGCTGGCGCTCGCCTATCTGTCTCTGCAGGTCCGGCTATATTTCCACGGGCCGGCGCTCACCATCGGACCGACCACGGATGCCGAGCAATACGCCTATTCGGCGGTTTGGCTCACCTTTGGCGTCGCGCTGCTGATGGTGGGAGTCGGGTTGAAATCGCAAGCAGTGCGGCTGGCGTCCGCCGCTGTCGTAATCCTGACCGTGTTCAAGGTGTTTTTTGCCGACATGCGCGACCTGACCGGCTTCTACCAGGCGATCTCGTTTATCGGACTGGGCGCAGTACTGATGGGCATCGGACTGCTCTACCAGCGCTTGCTGTTCCCGCGACGCATAACCCGCGCCGCGGCGCCGCCAACCACAACGTAAAAATAGACGCGGCGTAAATAGGCGGAAGGTGAACATTAGACTTAAGACTGACGTGCCATCCCCCTGGCACGGCTTGCCCCCAATGCAAATATCGGCTGGAATTAATCGACGATTCTTGCAAATTTGCAAATGGAGGGGCGACGCCGCGCGATGCTCTCCTGGGACGATTTTCGTTACGTCAAGGCCATCGCCGATACGCGCTCCCTCAACGGTGCAGCCGCGAAGCTTAATGTCAATCACTCCACGATGTTCCGCCGACTTGGGCAGATCGAACGGCAACTTGGCTCACGGCTGTTCGATCGCGGTCGCGGCGGCTACGCCCTGACGCCCAATGGCGAGAATATGGTCCAACTCGCGGCGCGCCTCGGCGAGGACATTGTTGCCTTCGAGCGCAAGATCACCGGACAGGATCTACGGCCGTCCGGCGACCTGCGCATCACCACCAGCGACATGGTGCTGATGCGCTTTCTGACCGACATATTGGTCGGCTTCCGCAAAGCCTATCCGGAAATCTCCATTGAGGTTGTCGTGTCCAACGATCGGCTCAACCTGTCGCGACGCGATGCCGATGTCGCGGTGCGTGCCGGCTATACGCCGCCCGAGACCATGAGCGGGCGCCGGGTCGCAAAGATTGCCTGGGCGGTGCATGGCGCCGCGAAGCAGCACAAGCAGGCTTTCAAAGCCGAGCGCGACGCGGCGCGGCTTAATTGGGTCGGATTCTCCGAGCACATTGGGCTTGCCAAAGTCGCGACCTGGTTCAAATCGCACGGAGTTCCTGCCGAACGCATTGTCTACAAGATCGACACCATGCTCGGCGTCGCCGAAGCGGCTGCCGGCGGCGCGGGCCTCGCGGTGCTGCCTTGCTTCATCGGCCGCTCGGTTCCCGGCCTGAAACGCTTGACAAAACCATTGCCGGAACTGGAGGCCGCGCTCTGGATTGTCACCCATCCTGATTTGAGCACGTCGGCGCGCGTACGCGCCTTTGTCGATTATTGCGCCAAGGAAATTGCCAAGCAACGGAACATTTTGGAATGCCGCAACCGATAAACGCGCTTAGTCGCCGGTGGTCGCGGTCGTGGCGTGGATCGCCAGCGGCTGCGATTTCTGCTGCGGGGTCGGCGCCCGCACCGACGGAGCGGCGGGGCCACGGCGGGTGAAATCGCAATAGGCAAAACCAAAACCCATCACCGAACCGCGGAAGCTACGCTCGTCGGTGCGATCGACATTGAAGCAAGGTTCGAATGGAATGCCGCGCAAGGATGCGCAGACTGAATCGCCTTTGACCTTCAACGTGCCCGGCGGCAGCTGGACGAAACGAACCGGTCCGTCACCGCGAATCTGGATGGTGCCCGCGACCGAAAGATCACCCTGAATGCGCCCGGCGCCACGGGTGCCGTCAAAACAACTATAGGCAAACGTCTTGCCGACAACGAAACGCCGCGCGGCATCGACATTCAGTATCTCGGCCAGCGCCGGCGACGACGCCAGCAAAGCCATCGCGACTGTTACAACGCGCACTGACATAAAAAGTCCCCCTCGCACGCAACTGATGCTAACACCGCATTAACCCGCAGGTAACCATGCAACCCGCGACGATCCTGCCTGATGATCGTCGCCAAATCGTGAACAAGTTTACCCAATCTTGACCACGATTCGACCGCGAATGCGACCTTCGACGATCTGCCGCCCCGCCTCAACCACATCCGACAGGCCGATTTCGGTCGTCATTTCGGCCAGTTTTGCACGATCGAGATCGGATTCCAGGCGTTTCCAGGCGGATTCGCGATCCGAACGCGGCCGATACACCGAGTCGATGCCCAAAAGTGACACCCCACGCAAAATAAACGGCGCGACCGACGCCGGCAAATCCATACCACCGGCCAGGCCGCAGGCCGCCACCGCGCCGCGATAGCGCAGCATCGACAGCACATTGGCGAGCGTGGTCGAACCGACCGAGTCGACGCCGCCCGCCCACCGCTCCTTCGCCAGCGGACGCGGTGGCGCGGACAGTTCCTTGCGCTCAATGATCTCCTTCGCGCCGAGCCGTTTGAGATAGCCGGTCTCCTCCGGGCGGCCGGTCGACGCCGTGACGTCGTAGCCGAGCCGCGCCAACAGCGCGACCGCGACCGAACCGACGCCACCGGCGGCGCCGGTCACGATCTGCGGTCCGCGATCGGGCGTGATGCCGTGTTTCTCCAGCGCCATCACCGCGAGCATCGCGGTGTAGCCGGCGGTGCCGATCGCCATCGCATCGCGCGCGCTCATGGTTGCCGGCAGCCGCACCAGCCATTCGCCCTTCACGCGGGCTTTTTCGCCATAGGCGCCGAGATGGGTTTCGCCGATGCCCCAGCCGTTGAGGATTACTTTGTCGCCCGCCTTCCAATCCGGATGCGACGACTGCTCGACCGTGCCGGCAAAATCGATACCGCCGATCATTGGCCAGCGGCGCACCACCGGCGCCTTGCCGGTGACGGCAAGCCCGTCTTTATAGTTGAGAGTCGACCACGCGACCCGAACGTCGACATCGCCCTCCATCAGATCGGCGTTGTCAAAATCCTTGAGCGCAACGGTCTGCCCGCTGTCGGCTTTTTCGATCACAATGGCTTTGAATGTCGGCACTTCGCCTCCCCGCGCGCACGCAATTTCCGGTTCCAAAGACCAGCGTTTGTGAACCGAGAACCAAACCGGCGCAAGCCTCGGTCTATCGGCTCCACGCCCCTTTGGCAGGCAGAGCTATCGCAGATGACGCGCGGACTCACGCTGGGGAGCCGTGCAAAGCGCTGCGATGCGTCTTGAAGCATGTGGCCACCCCGTCCCTCGAGACCCGCGCACAATTGGAAATGAGTAAGGTGTCCCCGAAATTCTGGCGATGGATCTTTATTCCCGCGCCGTCGTCACGCTCGGCGCCGGCCGCGCAGCGATCTTTCCTTTGCTGGTGCCAGGCCTGACGCTGCTGATCGCATTCGCAACCTCCGGCGTGGTTCCGACACTGGCGCAACGCGCCGGCCTTGCCGTGGTGACGCTGGGATTCTGGCTGGCGCTGCGGCGCTAGGCGCCTGGCCACGCGATCTTGCGCAGTCTTACATCTTACTGCAAAACCGCAAACCGCCGAATTCATTCGTTTTGTCAAATGCTTGAGCCAGATATCTTTCACCGTCTTACAGCACGCTGTAAGACCGATTTTTGGCAATTTCATTCGATGAATCATATACTTACTCATCCAGTCTTACAGTTCTGACGTTTTTGCTGCCGCGGCGCCGGCGCACCGCCCCGCGCGCGCCGCCGGCGACGCGCGAAAAAACCGTTGCACAAAAAAATGGTGGGTCAATGAAACGGCGCGCGAGGCTGTGGACGTGCGCGCACCACCTTGGTGCATAACGTCGCGCAGCGAGCGCGGCGCACCCATGAGAAGCGCCGATGCGGCACGGCTCACGCGCATGCCGCGCGCTATGCACATAAATCGTGCGGAGCGGTGCCGAGGCTGACGACCAAGGCCGATGTGTTCCATTACGGTGATGGGACGGACGGCCCCGCATGTCGCTTCGCTCATGCGGCGACGTGCCGCCATCCCGCCAATCAAGATTGCCACGGATCAATGACTTGCACACCGGTGGCTTCGAAGTCTTGGACGTTCCGCGTCGCCAGAGTCATGCCACGCGACCGCGTGATCGCGGCTATCTGGGCATCGAAGTCCTTGATCGGCCGACCTGCTCGCCGGCGACCTGCAACGATCAGCGCAAACTCACGCGCTGCGGCGCTGTCGAATGGCAAGATGCGCCCTGCGAACAGCGCGAGGATACGCTGCGCAGCCGTGTCGAGGTCGCGCTTTCGCTTGCCATCCGGCAGGATTGTAACGCCGTAGATGATCTCGGCTTCTGTGACCATAGTTGTGAACAGGTCCAGCGGGTTTTGGCGTGACAACCATGTGTGCATGGCCGGAGCCGGAACCGACCTCATCTCCTCGGACAGCAGATTGGTATCGAGGACAATCATTGCCGCCTACTAGAAGGTCGGCGGTTCGCGGACGGGTTGGCGCGGAAATGGCTCCAGTTCGATGCCGCCGAAGGGCTCGACAATAGCCCGGATCGCTTCGGCAAGATTGCCCGGCACAGCCGCGGGTGGTTCGGTGGCAAGCGCATCCTGCAAAATATCGCGTGCCTCGGCCTCCATCGAGTGCCCATGCATGGCGGCGCGCTGTTTAAGCCGCTGCTTCAAATCGTCGGCGATATCGCGGATTGTGATGTCGGTCATCGCGCGCCTCCGCTTTCAACCGCTTGAAATGTAGACAAAGTCGTTGCGTCAGGCAATCCAAGCGAGGCGCCCCTATCGCAGCGAGTGCAGCCCGGATGAGCGCATCCGGGACGGGCGGCCCGCATATCGCTTCGCTCATGCGGGCTACTCGCGACTAGCTTAAGTGGGTGTCATCCGAACCTACCGTGGCGTGGCTTTCTTTGAAATGTGGAATTACCGTGACACCTAACCCATTGCACCGATTTCCTGGCCCCACGCACGCCACCGACGATCTCGCACGCCGGCCGATCGCGGCGGCTGCCGCCGCGCTCAAGCCACCGCCGGACGCGGCACCGGCTTCTCGACAATCGGCAGGTTGATCAAGGCGGAGGCAAAGCCGAAGGCGACGCCAAGCCACCAGATCACATTATACGAGCCGGTTGCCTCGTAGAGCACGCCGCCGAGATAGACGCCCAGCGAACCGCCGATCTGATGGCTGAGGAAGGTGATGCCGATCAGCATCGCAAGCCAGCGCGTGCCGAACATCACCCCGACCAGACCGGAGGTCGGCGGCACCGACGACAACCATAGCAATCCGGTGACCGCGCCGTAGATCAGCGCAACCGCTGGCGAGGCCGGCATGGTGATGAGGAAGATCACCGCCAAGGAACGCATCGAGTAGATAAACGCCAGGATGTAACGTTTCGGCATCCGGCTTGCGAGATAACCCGACAGCAGCGCGCCGATGACATTGAACAGGCCGATGATGCCCAGCGTCCAGCCACCGACTTCCGCCGACAAGCCGCGATCGACCAGGTAGGACGGCAAATGCAGCGTCACGAAATTGAGCTGGAAGCCGCAGGTGAAATAGCCGATCACCAGAAGGACGAACGAGCGGTGCCCGAACGCTTCCCTGAGCGCCTGCCGGTAGGTTTGGCCGGGAACGGTGTTGGCAGCCGCGGCGCCGCGCTTGCCGGGTGCGTCTTGTCCCGATGTAGCAATCGCCAGCGATAAGGGAACGATCAACAGCAGGATGCCGGCGAAGATTTCCAATGTCGCCTGCCACCCGAACTTGTCGATCAGGCTCACACCCAGCGGCGAGAACAGAAATTGTCCGAACGAACCGGCGGCGGTGCCGGCGCCATAGGAGATCGAGCGCCAGCTCTCCGGCAACAATTTTCCGAACGACGAGATGATGAGATTGAACGAGCAGCCGGTGAGCCCGAAACCGATCAGCACGCCGGATGTGAGATAGAGCTGCCCCGGCGTGGTCGCATGCGCCATCATGTAAACACCGGCGGCGTAGAGGATGGCGCCGGTAATGACCACCCGGATGGTGCCGAACTTGTCGGCGATTGCGCCGGAAAACGGCTGCACCATGCCGTAGATCAAGGTCTGCATCGCCACCGACAGCGCGAAGACGTCCCGGCCCCAGCCTTGGTCGGCGGTCATCGGCGCCATGAAGAAGCCGAACGAAGAACGCGGTCCGTAACTGAGCGTGGCGATCAAACAGCCGCAGATGACGATGATCGCGGGCGTGCGCCAGGATACCGCGGGTGCGCTTGAGCCCGGCTGCATCGGCTTTCGATCAGCTCACCGCCGGTGCAAGACGCTGCACCGGCTTTTCCACGATCGGAAGATTGATAATGGCCGATAGCACGCCGAACAGCACCGAGAGCCACCAGACGATGTCATATGAGCCGGTGCTCTCGAACAGGACGCCGCCAAGCCAGACGCCGAGGAAGCCGCCGACCTGATGGCTGAAGAATGCAAAGCCAAACAGCATTGTGAGCCAGCGCGTGCCGAACATCACCGCCACCAGGCCGGAGGTTGGCGGCACCGTGGACAGCCACAGAATTCCGGTGACGGCGCCGAACAGTAGCGTCGCGGCCGGTGAAGCCGGCACCAATATGAACACCGCAATCGAAATCGCGCGTCCGAAATAGATGAACGACAGGATGTAGCGCTTCGGCAGAAACGTCGCGAGCCAGCCGGAACCGAGCGAACCCACGATGTTGAACAGGCCGATGATCGCCAGGGTCCAGCCGCCGACCTCCGCCGACAGGCCGCGATCGGCGAGATAGCTCGGCAGGTGCACGGTGACGAAAGCGAGCTGGAACCCGCAGGTAAAAAAGCCAATCACCAAGAGCACATAGGAGCGATGGCTGAACGCTTCCGACAATGCATGCTTCAGCGATTGCGGCGCCAATGTTGCTGGCGCGCCGGCGGGCTTGCGCGGCGCTATCAGCATCATCGACAGCGGAATGACCAGAAGCAGAATGCCTGAAAACACCACCAAGGTCTGCTGCCAGCCATAGTCGACCATCATATAGACGGCGATCGGCGAGAACAGGAATTGGCCGAACGAGCCCGCCGCCGTCACCGCGCCGAAGGCGATATAGCGCCAGCTCTCAGGCAGCAGCTTGCCAAGCGCGCCGATCACCATCGGAACCGCCGATCCCGACAAGCCCAAACCAATCAGCACGCCGGCGGAAAGATGCGACATCATCGGCGTGGTCGCACTCGCGGTCAGATAGAGCCCGAGCGCATAGAGCACGACGCCGACGCTCAGCACCCGCGGCGCACCGAATTTATCGGCAATCGCGCCGGCGAACGGCTGGCCCAATCCCCAGATCAGGTTCTGCAATGCGAGTGACAGCGCAAACACGTCGCGCCCCCACCCATTGGCCTGCGACAATGGCGTGAGAAAGAAGCCGAGCGATGAACGTGGCCCGAAAGTGAGGACCGAGATCGTGCAGCCGCACAGCGCAATGATGATCGGCAGCCGCCAGGAAAATCCCTTGGCGGCGCTGGCGGTGGTTTCGGTCATGGCGGTCTCCGATGTGCCGCCAACATAGGGCCGCAAGCTAATCGTCCCAATCGAAAACTTGGCCGCAGCCGCATCCCGCCGGTGCATAGCAGCCCTCGGAAGATTGGATTGCCGGGGACTGGCAGATCGGAAACGAACATGCTATATGTGTTTTGCTCTAATTGAGGATAATGGCCCGATTGGCCGCTGTTCCCATCTATTAAGCCGGCGCATGCCGGATGTTTTTGTCCCCTAATATACTCATATTGAGTATATTAGATGGAGGAAAGCCATGCCAATCCTGCAAGCCTTTGGTCCGACGACAGTTTCCGAGGTCCCGCCACCGCCATCCCCGGGCCTTTCGGCGGCCGCCCACCGGTTCGGCGTGCGGCCGATGCCGTCGCTTGAATGGAACGAGCAGGTCGGCCGCGAGACCGCGCATCTCTATGAGCGCGTCAAGGCGGTGATTCCCCCGGTCGAATGGCCGTTCTTTGCGCCCTATGTCAAAGCGATCAATGCGCTCAAGAAGGAGCGCAACGCGGTGATCCTGGCGCACAATTACCAGACGCCGGAGATCTACAATTGCGTCGCCGATTTTGTCGGCGATTCGCTCCAGCTCGCGCGCGAGGCCGCCAAGGTCGATGCCGATATCATCGTGCAAGGCGGCGTCCACTTCATGGCCGAGACCTCAAAGATCCTCAATCCCGACAAGACCGTCCTGATCCCCGACCGGCGCGCCGGCTGCTCGCTGGCGGCTTCGATCACCGGCGAAGACGTGCGGCTGTTGCGCCAGAAATTCCCCGGCGTGCCGGTCGTCGCCTATGTCAACACCTCGGCCGCGGTGAAAGCCGAAGTCGACATCTGCTGCACATCGTCGAACGCGCTCGCCGTGGTCGAGAGCTTAGACTCCGACACCGTGATCTTTTTGCCCGATCAATATCTCGCAAAATACGTCGCTTCGCAGAGCCACAAGAAGATCATTGCCTGGCAAGGCGCCTGCGAAGTGCATGAGCGTTTTACCGGCGAGGAACTGCGCCGCGTGCGCGCAAACGAACCGGGCGTGCAGATCATCGCCCATCCGGAATGCCCGCCCGATGTCCTGGCGGAAGCCGATTACACCGGCTCGACCGCCGGCATGATCGACTGGGTGCGCAAGCGCAATCCCAAGCGCGTGGTGATGGTCACCGAATGCTCGATGGCCGACAACGTCAAGGCCGAACTGCCCGACATCGAATTCGTGCGGCCGTGCAATTTCTGCCCGCATATGAAGCGGATCACCCTGCCGAACATTCTCGATAGCCTGGTCTATCTCAAGGAGGAGATCGTCATCGATCCCGCCATCGCCGCACGCGCGCGGCGCTCGGTCGAGCGGATGGTGAACCTGAACCACTGATCGGCAAAGGCTGATACACCGATGACCACGTCCCTGCTCTACCCCGAGGGCTTTCTGTCACCGCTGGAGATCGACGCCGCGGTCGAGCGCGCGCTCGCCGAAGACCTTGGCCGCGCCGGCGATGTCACCTCGATCGCCACCATTCCCGCCGACACGCAGGCGCGCGCCATCGTGGTCGCGCGCAAGGCCGGCGTGATCGCGGGCCTGCCCTTGGTCGCCGCGGCGCTGCGCAGGCTTTCACCCGACATCGCGATCACAGCCAAGGCCCGCGACGGCGACAGCGTCGCGACCAGGACCGAATTGATGGCGATTGCCGGCGATGCGCGCGCGGTGTTATCGGCGGAACGCGCCGCGCTCAACCTGCTCGGCCACCTGTCCGGCATCGCCACCGCCACCGCGGAATTCGTGCGCCTCACCAAGGGAACAAAGACGCGCATCTGCTGCACCCGCAAGACCACGCCGGGACTGCGCTCGCTTGAGAAATACGCGGTGCGCTGCGGCGGCGGATTCAATCATCGCTTCGGCCTCGACGACGCCATGCTGATCAAGGACAACCACATCGCGGTGGCGGGCGGCGTGCGCGCCGTGCTCGAACGCGCCCGCGCCAGCGCCGGCCATCTGGTCAAGATCGAGATCGAGGTCGACACCCTCGACCAGCTCAAGCAGGTTTTGGAAACCGGCCTCGCCGATGTGGTGCTGCTCGACAATATGGACGTCGCCGCCATGCGCGCGGCCGTCACCATGACCGCCGGCCGCGCGGTCTTGGAAGCCTCCGGCGGCATCACCCTCGACACCATCGCCGCGGTGGCGGCAACCGGGGTCGATTACGCGTCATCGGGATGGATCACCCATTCCGCGCCGTCGCTCGATGTCGCGCTCGACATCGCGATGTAGCGCTGGTCGGAACGTCAAACCGCGGCATTACAGCGCGCGCGTTGCTTCGGCGGTTACAACCGGATCGCCCCATTCCGGCGCGTCGGCGCCGTCGCCCCAGCGACGCGGCCGATAGAACGTATGCACGCCGATGCGGTTCAATTGGTGCATCATCCGCACCCAGCCCGGCCGGACCCAGTGGGCGTGATAATGCGTCGCCTTACCGACTTCCGGCAGCCATAGCTTGCCGTCGAGCGTGCCCGCCGCAATGGTCAGCGCACGCCGCCACGCCGCCTGGTCGCGCACCACGTCCGGATGGCGGTCGCAGGCGAAGGTGAACTGACAGGCGAGATAGCGGTGTGCATTTTGATAGACCACGCCGCAGACCGTCGCCGGATAGTGGCCCGAGAAAGCGCGGTTCAAAATCACCTGCGCGACCGCGATCTGGCCGCGCACCGGTTCGCCGCGCGCTTCGAAATAAATGCCTTGCGCCAGGCATTGTTCCTGCTTGGCGCGCGTCGCCGCGGTGAGCCCGAGCCGCTCGGCCGGCGACATCGGACGACGGCCCTCGCCGGTGACCTCGCCTTTGCTGGCGACGGATTCGTCGGGCGGCGCCGCCAGCGGTCCGTTGGAACCGACCGCGACCGCGAGTATCTCGATATTGGGCGCTTCGCCATCCAGCCACGGCTCGATCGCCGCCAATGTTTCGCCCATCGGTTCGGTACTGAAATAAAGTCGCGCTACGACAACGGATGCATCGAGCCCTTTGCTGAAAATGACATTGCCGCCGGCCGATGAATCGAATTCAGCCGATGCGCGTTGTTCGCCCATAATGTCCGGCAGCGGCAACCGATCGCCCTTGCGTGCACGATCGGGAATCGCCGCATGTTCGTAGCGATCGTCCAGCAGACGTTCGCGCAGCGAACCGGTGATCTCGGCATGACTGGAGTCGAGACCGGCCAGCGTATAGCTCAGCGATGGCGGCATCGCCATGCTGATCGGTCGCGGCAAAGTGAAGGTCGCGCCGGCGTCGAACAACGAAAACCGCGACGGCGCCCGCTCGACGATGACATGTTTTTGCGCCACCAGCGCCGCAAGTTCCTGCGATCCGATGGCATTCGGCGCAACGATGAATGTCAGAAAGCCAAGACCAAAGGCCTTCAAGCGCCTCGGCCGGCGACATGACGCAACCATCAACGCAACTCACCGCACCAATTAAGACCGAGCACCCGCCGCTATGCGCGTGGAATCGCGCAAATGCGAGCGATTGTCTTATGGCCCGATTAACGTTGCGAAGATGTTAAACGGCGCCGCAATGCACTGTCACAGCGACACGCATGTCAAGCGTGGTAAACGGTCCGTCAACGGCTCGCCATCAAGTGAACGCCGACCCAGTTGCCGGCCAGGAACGCAGCGATCCCAATCGCGAACCCGACAACCAGCGCGCGTTCCGGAATAACCTCGGGGACCGGCCGCGCCAGCGCCGCGCGCAGCACCAGCAGCCCAACACCGGCCGCCGCCGCATACACCACTACCGGCGTCGCAAGAAATGACTCGCCGAACGGCCGCCGATTGGCGAACAGGCCGAACCCAAATCCGCCGGCGACCATCAGCACGTGCCACCACAACAAGATGCCGTTGCGCATGCGCCCGCGCTCCGCGGCGACGCGTTACATTTTTACGCCGCGTTCTTTGAAGTAACGCTCCGCGCCCGGATGCCACGGGATGGTCGAGTTCTTGCGCAGCTGGTTTTCAAGCAAGATGCTGGCAGCCTCGCCATGCGCGGCGATCAACTCGTCGCGCTTCTCAATGAAGGTCTTGACGATGTCATACGCCACTTGATCTGCCATCTTGGCGTTGGCCACCAGGATATTCTGCACCACCGCGATCGGATTGTCCTTGAGCTGGCCGGGATAAGTCTTGGCCGGAATGATGCCACTCGAATAGATCCCGCCATAGGTGGCGTTCATTTTATCGACCACTTCGGCGTGATCGATCATCGCAATCTTCACGCCCGGCGTCGCGCCGAGATCGGTGACCGCGGCGGTCGGCAATCCGCCGACCCAGAAGAACGCGTCAATCCGGCGATCCTTCAGCGCATTGACCGACTCGGCGACGCCGAGCCGTTCGCGCCGCATGTCCTTGTCGCGATCGAGACCGGCCGCTTCGATCACACGGAACGCCATCACTTCGGTGGCGCTGCCGGGCGAACCGGTCGACACGCGCTTGCCCTTCAGCGTCGCCATATTGATGACGCCGGTGCCTTCCACCGACACCACATGCATGCGGTTGGGGTAGAGCACCATCAGCGTGCGCACCGCGACCGGCGATCCCTTGAATTTGTCTTCGCCTTTAAGCGCATCGAGCGCGACGTCCACCATCACCAACCCGACTTCGCTCTGACCGCTGTGGATGAGCCGCAGGTTGTCGACCGAACCACCGGTCACGCGCGCGGTCGCCTGCATGCCGGGCACGTATTTCGACAGGATGTTCGCCATACCGCCGCCGAGCGGATAATACACGCCGCCGGTGCCGCCGGTGGCGATGGCAATATTATTCACGGCCTGGGCGAGCGCCGCGCCAGCGAGCGCAACAGCCGTCAGCGCCACTGCGGAAACCGTTAATTTGTTCCATGCCATGACCAGCAATCCTCCCTGAGGTTACTCTCTTTAACGTGGCTCTCTTTCGCACGGCTCTTGTTAACGTGGCTGCTTGTTAACCCGAGCCCTTGGTTGCTACGCCCGGCGGCGCCGGTAACCACCATTGTTTTAGCAGAACCACCGCGGCAATCAGTGTGCCAAATGCCGCGGTGTGGTCGATATCCCGACCGATGATGGCTTCAATCAGGCCTTCGAGCAAGCTGGGGAACGTCAGCAGCAGCCCCGCGAGCAGCAGCAGCAAGCGCTCGGGCCGCGTGGTCTTGCGGATCGCCCAGCCTTGCGCCGCGGCGGCCAGTGCGCCCAATCCGAGGCCGGTCTTGATCGTGATCATGACGATGTCGAGGACCCCGCCGTTTTTGGGAATCTGCAACAGCAGCCCAACGCCCTGCGGATCGAGCACAAACACAAACGGCACCAGGAACGCCGGCAAGGTGTATTTCCACGCCTGCAGCGTCGTCTTGTAGGGATCCCCGCCGGTAATCGCGGCGGCGGCGAACGGCGACAGCGCGGTTGGCGGCGAGACTTCGGACAGAACCGAGTAATAGAACACGAACATATGGGCGGCGATCGGCGGTACATCGAGCTTGATCAATGCCGGCACCGCGATCACCGCGCAGATGATGTAGGACGCGGTCACCGGCACCGCGAGCCCAACGATCCAGACCACCAGCGCGGTGAACAGCGCGGTCAACAACAGGCTGCCTCCGGCATAGCTGATGACGATATCGGCGAATTTCTGGCCGAGGCCGGTCAGCGTCACCACGCCGACAATGATGCCGGCAACGGCGCAGGTGACGGCGGCGGTGAGTACGCTGGTCGAGCCATCCGACAGCGCCCGCACCAGCCGCTTGGGCGTCAGCGCGGTGGCGCGGGTGAGAAAACTCAGCGCAAACGCCAGCACCGTCGCATAGAACACCGATAGAGCCGGCGAACGTCCGAGCATCATGAATGCGATGACCGCGACCAATGAAATGAAGTGGAACGACTGCCACCAGGAGAAGTCGCTGACCGTCACACTGCCGCCAGCGCCGAACCGGCGGCCGTCGAGCTCGACCATGAACAGCAGCGACAAATAATAGAGGCAGGTCGGGATGATCGCCATCCAGATCACGTCGAGATAGCTGATCTTGAGGAACTCCGCGATCAGGAAGGCGGCGGCGCCCAGCACCGGCGGCGAGATGACCGCGCCAAGACCGCCGGCCGCCAGCAGCCCGCCGGCGGCGTTCTTCTCAAAGCCGGCCTTCTGCATCATCGGATAGGCGACGGCGCCGACCGTGACGGTGGTAGCGACGCCTGAGCCCGACGGCCCGCCCAGCAGGAACGACGACAGCACAACAGTGCGGCCGGCGGCGTTCGGTTTGTTACCCATCAACTTGAGCGAGAAATCGATGAAGAACTTGCCGGCGCCTGAGTGCTGCAGAATCGCGCCATAGATCGTGAACAGGATGATCAGCGAAGACGAAACATCGACCGGAATCCCGAAGATGCCTTCGAGCGTAATGAACAAATGCCCAACCAGCTGATCGACGCCGTAACCGCGGTGCGTCCAGGGCGACGGCAGATAGGGCCCCGCCATCGCATAGACAATAAAAGCGATTGCGACCGCGGGAACGATCCAACCGATGGTGCGGCGGGTCGCTTCCAGCAGAATGACGATAAACGCAATGCCGAGGATGATGTCGGTCTGGTTCGGAATGGTCGCGCGATCGGTGAAATCGTCGCCGCCGACCAGCGCATAGACGAGAATCGCAACGGCGCCGGCGGCCAGCGCAACATCGAACCATTGAATGCGGTCGCGGAAGCGCTGCGCCATGGGAAACAGCAGGAAGCACAGCACCAGCACGAACGCGACATGGGTGTAGCGCAACGGCTGCGTTGCCACGATTGGCAGTTCCGAGAACAGCGGCGGCACGCCGGCAATCGCAGTGAAGAGATGAAACAGCGACATGCCGACCGCGATCGCGGTGACCAATACCGCGGCGACACCGACCAGCCGGTTGGTCGCCCCCTCCTCGGCCTCGATATAGACTTTGGCCTTGCGCAACACCTCGTCGGAAACCTCGACCGGCAAGGAACGATCCGATTGCTGCGCGGGCGACTTGTCGTTCCCTGCCATTATTCCCCCCCCTGCGTCACGCGCTCTTGCCGGCGCGCGCGGGCTGCGACGCTAGTGCCGCCGATCTTGCACGATCTTACAGTCTTACAGCACGCAACAGCGTGCTGTAAGACCGCAAAAAGTATGAATTCGTCCTATTTTCCAGAGAGTTGGCTCAATAGTCTTACACTCTTACAGCAAATTCGACGATTCCGCAGTGCGTGTCCCGGACGCAGCCGCAGGGTGGCCAAAGTCGCGCCGGGCCCAGGCCAACCGCAGCGAACATACGGGCGCGGGCAAGCTCACTTCCGCTGGCATGGACGCAAGCTTTGCCCGCCCTGCGTCGATGCCCATGCGGAACACAAAGACCGTTGCACAGCAAAGTGGTGAGTCAATGAAACGCCGCGCAACGCTGTGGACGTGTCAGCACCGCCGCGGTGCATAACTTGGCGTCGCGCGCCGCACAGACCCATGAGAAGTACCGATATTGCGCGGCTAACACATGCGTCGCGCGCTATGCACATAAATCGTACCGATACACGCCGAAGCCGGCCCCCTCATGGAGAGGAAGCGCGTGTCGCAGGTGTCACCCATGCACCCCGTCCATGCACCCCGTCGTCGCGGACGCGTCATCGACATTGTCATCGAAGCGTCATATTGCGTCGGTAATTCCCGACAGATGGACTTATCATCCGCAACCGGCGCATTCGCGGCCTTGGCTCAGCCAACCCGGCTCAGGGCCTTCCGGCAATTGATCAAGGCCTATCCCGAGGAACGGCCCGCGGGGGCTATCGCACGGTTCTGCAAAGTGCCGCACAACACGATGTCCACGCATCTTTCGATCCTGACGCGCGCGGGTCTCTTGGCGGTGCGCCGGGATGGACGATCGATGAATTACCGCCTCGACTTTGATGGCTTTCGGAAGCTCATGACGTTTTTAATGCGGGACTGCTGTGGAGGCCGCGCCGAACTGTGCGCTCCGATCGTGCAAGAATGGACTTGCTGCCCGCCTGCCAAGAAGAAGGAGACCTCGCGTGCCCAAGCGCCTCTATAATGTCCTGTTTCTTTGCACGGGGAACTCTGCGCGATCGATCATGGCTGAAGCGATCCTGAATCGCCTTGGTCAAGGACGCTTTCAGGCATTTTCGGCTGGCAGCCAGCCCAAGGGACAGGTGCATCCCAGCGCAATCGAGTTGCTGAAGACGCTCAATCACGACGTCGGCGAATTTCGCTCCAAGAGCTGGCTTGAATTCGCCGCGAGCGATGCACCGAAGATGGATTTTGTGTTCACGGTCTGCGACAGTGCCGCGAGCGAGGCATGTCCCATTTGGCCCGGCCAGCCGATGACCGCCCATTGGGGCGTTCCTGACCCCGCCGCCGCCAGGGGTCATGAGGCTGAGATCCGCCTGGCCTTTGCCGATGCGTACCGAATGCTGAACAATCGGATTTCGATTTTTGCGAATCTCCCTATCGAGTCGATCGACCGGCTGGCGTTGAAGCGGCAGATCGACGCGATCGGCAAGAGCGGCGTATCTCCGGCAGCGGCGGAATGAGCGTCATGCCCCACCCGCTCGCGCGACGGCTGCTTGCCGAGGCGCTGGGAACGGCGATCCTGGTGGCGACCGTGATCGGCTCCGGCATCATGGCGGAGCGTCTCGCCGGCGGAAACCAGGCGGTCGCGTTGCTGGGAAACACAATTGCGACCGGGGCTATCCTTGTTGTTATCATCACGATCCTCGGCCGGATTTCAGGCGCTCACTTCAATCCGGCCGTCAGTCTGGTGTTTGCCGCACGCCGGGAACTGCCTTGGCGTGAATGCCTGCCATACATCCTGGCGCAGTGTGCCGGCGCCATTATGGGCGCGGCGGTCGCGCATTTGATGTTCGACCTTTCCGCGCTGCTGATTGGGGCCACCGCCCGAACCGGATGGCCGCTGTGGTTCGCGGAGGTGGTCGCGACTTTCACTTTGGTGCTGGTCATCTTGGGTGGACAACGCCACGCGCCCGCGGCAATCCCGTGGCTGGTCGGCCTGACCATCACGGCGGCATATTGGTTCACCGCATCGACCTCGTTTGCCAATCCCGCGGTCACGCTGGCGCGCGGGTTTACGACGACGTTTTCCGGCATCGCCATCAATCACGTCCCCGGCTTTGTCATCGCCCAGCTCGCGGGCGCCGCCGCCGGCGCCCTGGCCTCGATCCTGCTGTTTGGCAATTCCAGGGAAGCGGCTCAGCGGAACCGTTCTTGATCCATCGCACACGAGACGTATTGCGATGCACCTGGAACGAATGACCCGAAGGCGACCTTTTGCCGTTACGCTTTTCGATCGAGCTAGGGGCGCGCGACAGCGACCGCCTCGACAAAACAAAAAATCCGAGACATGACGGTGGGTGCCGACAATACCAAGCCGCAAAGCACCCTGGGAGATTTGAATGAATTATCTGCTGCTTCTGGGCGCAGGATTCAGCAAAAATTGGGGAGGGTGGCTTGGAGCGGAAGCTTTCGAATATCTCCTTGGATGTCCTGCAATTAGAAACAATGCAACGCTCAGAGACCTATTGTGGAAGCATCAGTCTTCGGGAGGCTTCGAAGCTGCTCTTGCGGAAGTTCAAAATTCTTTTCGAAGCGAACCGACTAGGCACAAGGCCGAGCTTGACGCATTTCAGAACAGCGTGTCGACAATGTTCGACGACATGAATCGTGCGTTTTTAGAACCTAGGTTTCAATTTCATTTTAGACCGACAAATTTTGAGAGAAACATAGTTACGTTCCTGTCGAAATTCGACGCGATCTTCACGCTCAACCAGGACCTATTGCTGGAGCGTCATTATTTGACAACGAATCTTGCCGAAGGACCAGCGCCCCTTCGACATTGGAGATGGCACGATCTACCTGGTATGCGCCCACATTCGGAGTCTTATGGGTATCAAAAGTGGGCGCTCGACAAATGGGCACCCGCAAACGCAGAAGCGTTCACGATTAAGGATGGAGCTCAGCCGTTGTTTAAACTGCATGGGTCATCAAATTGGAGCGATGCTCGTGACGATCAGCTAATGATAGTTGGCGGCAATAAGCCTGCAGAAATCCAGCTACATCCGATATTGGATTGGTATTCGAAAAAATTTGATTGCTTTCTTCGGCAGCCCAATACGCGGCTCATGATCATTGGGTACGGTTTTCGCGACGAGCACATAAACGATGCAATTAATCGTGCAGTTAGTGGCCCCCACGAACTAAAGTTCTTCAACATATCGCCAGAAGGTAGCGAGCAAGCAATGTCCCTGAGTTCCATGCGCAATCGAAAACAAATTGTATCGGATCCGTTGGAGTTAATGTTCAAGAGGGGCTTGATCGGGGCATCTCGTCGTCCTCTTAGCTCCATATTCGGTTACGACATTATTGAATTCGAAAAGGTGCAGCGGTTCTTTGAGACAGAACTTTAAGGTGCCGTGGCGGGATGTGGGATCGGTGCGCCGCTGCTTTCTGTAGGTTGTTCGACAAGTGCGGTATGCAATCACGGTTTCATCGGCGAAAGGTCGCAAACTGGGCATTGCGGAAGTGAATCGACCGGTCAGCGCCGTCGAACGAAGCGTCATCCACTTTTACGCCTGGCTGGCGGCGTCCTTGCCGAGCGCGGCTTGCGCGGCGGCCAAGCGTGCAATGGGAACCCGGAACGGCGAGCACGACACATAGTCGAGGTCAAGCTGGTGGCAGAATGCCACCGAGGCGGGATCGCCGCCATGCTCGCCGCAGATACCGATCTTGAGTTTCGGTTTAACCTTGCGGCCGCGTTCGATACCGATCCGCATCAATTCGCCGACGCCCTCGCGATCGATCGACACGAACGGATCGACGGCGAGAATACCGCGCGCCATATAGGGGCCGAGAAAGCTCGCGGCATCGTCGCGGCTGATGCCGAACGTGGTCTGCGTCAGGTCGTTGGTGCCGAACGAAAAGAACTCCGCCGCCTGCGCGATCTCGCCGGCCATCAGCGAAGCGCGCGGCAGTTCGATCATGGTGCCGACCTGATAGGCGAGCTTGGCGCCGGTCTCCTTGGCGACCGCCGCCGCCATGGCGTCGATCCGGCCTTTCACCAGATCGAGTTCGGCCTTGCTGGCGATCAGCGGCACCATCACCTCGGGCACCACCGGCTTGCCGGTGCGTTTGCCGGCCTCGACCGCGGCCTCGAAGATCGCGCGCGCCTGCATCTCGGCGATTTCCGGATAGGCAATCGCCAGCCGGCAGCCGCGAAAGCCCAGCATCGGATTGAACTCGTGCAGCTCCCTGGCGCGATCCGCCAATTTGCGCGGATCGGCGTCCATGGCGGCCGCCACCTCGGCGATCTCGGCATCGCTGTGCGGCAGGAATTCGTGCAGCGGCGGATCGAGCAGGCGGATCGTCACCGGCAGCCCGCCCATGATCGTAAACAGCTCGACAAAGTCGTTGCGCTGCATCGGCAGCAGCTTGGCGAGCGCGGCGCGGCGCTGCGGCTCGGTGTCGGCAAGAATCATCTCGCGCACCGCGCGGATGCGATCGGCGTCAAAGAACATGTGCTCGGTGCGACAGAGCCCGATGCCCTCGGCGCCGAACTTCACCGCCACCCGCGCATCGTTGGGCGTGTCGGCATTGGCGCGCACGCCAAGCTTGCGGACCTGATCGGCCCAGCCCATCAAGGTGCCGAACTCACCCGACAGCGCCGGCTCGATCATCGCGACGCGGCCGGCCAAGATCTGTCCGGTCGAGCCGTCGACGGTGATGAGATCGCCCTTGCGGAACACCTGGCCGGCCACGGTCATGGTGGCGGCCGCGTAATCAACCCGCAGCGCGCCCGCGCCCGACACGCATGGCTTGCCCATACCGCGCGCAACCACCGCCGCATGCGAGGTCATGCCGCCACGGGTGGTCAAGATGCCTTGCGCGGCATGCATGCCGTGGATGTCTTCCGGCGAAGTCTCGATCCGCACCAGGATCAGCCGCTTGCCCTGCGCCTTCATGGCCTCGGCTTCGTCGGCCGAGAACACGATCTCGCCGGCGGCGGCGCCCGGCGACGCCGGCAGGCCGGTGGCGATAATTTTGCGCGCGGCGTCGGGATCGATGGTCGGATGCAGTAATTGATCGAGCGCGGCCGGATCGACCCGCGTCACCGCCTCCTTGCGGCTGATCAGACCCTCATTGGCGAGTTCGACCGCAATCCGTAGCGCCGCCTTGGCGGTGCGTTTGCCGGAACGGGTCTGCAACATCCACAACCGGCCTTGCTCGACGGTGAATTCGAGATCCTGCATGTCGCGATAGTGCTTTTCCAGCACGTGATAGATGCGGGTCAGTTCGGCGAACGCCGCCGGCATCGCGTGCTCCATCGACGGCTTGTCGGAACCGGACTCTTGCCGCGCCGCTTCGGTAATTTCCTGCGGCGTGCGGATGCCGGCGACCACATCCTCGCCCTGGGCGTTGATCAGAAATTCGCCGTAAAGTTTTTTCTCGCCGGTTGACGGATTGCGGGTGAAAGCCACGCCGGTTGCCGAGGTCTCGCCCATATTGCCGAACACCATGGCCTGCACATTGACCGCGGTGCCCCAACTCGCGGGAATGTTGTGCAGCTTGCGATAGGTGACGGCGCGCTGGTTCATCCAGGAGCCGAACACCGCGCTTATGGCGCCCCAGAGCTGTTTCACCGGATCCTGCGGGAACGGCGCGCCATGCTCTTCCGCAACGCGCTCCTTGTAGCGGCCGATCAGCGCCTCCCAGTCCCGCGCCGTGAGGTCGGTATCGAGCGCGTAGCCGTGGCGATCCTTGTGGTCGTCGAGGATCTCCTCGAAGTGATGATGGCCGACGCCGAGCACCACGTCGGAATACATGGTGATGAAGCGGCGATAGCTGTCGAAGGCGAAACGGCGGTCGCCGGATTTTTTCGCCAGCGCCTCGACGGTTTGATCGTTGAGGCCGAGATTGAGCACCGTGTCCATCATGCCCGGCATCGAAGCGCGCGCGCCCGAGCGCACCGACACCAGCAGCGGATTGGTCTGGTCGCCGAAAATCTTGCCGGTTAGCCGGCCGACTTCGGCCAGCGCCGCCGTCACCTGTTGGTCGAGTTCCTTGGGATAAGCATCGCCATTGGCATAATAATGCGTGCAGACTGCGGTGGTGATGGTGAAGCCGGGCGGTACCGGCAGCCCGAGACTGGCCATTTCGGCCAGCCCCGCGCCCTTGCCGCCCAAGAGATCGCGCATGCCGGGCTTGCCCGCGGCCTTGCCGCCGCCAAAGGCATAGACCCATCGCTGAGACCCCTTGCCGGATTTGCGCGCCGGGCGCGGTTTGGCTGACGGTCGCGCGGACTTCGCTTTCGGGGAGGCTCTGGCCATGGGACTCAATGCGCTCGCAGCGCCGCCGCGAACCCGCGGCAGCCGGGTGACTTTAGGCTTCACTACTTGGGAAGCGTGCGCCGTTCAACCGCCAACAATTTTATGGACCGCATTGAGCCCAATCAGGCCATAAAAGATCAGCGCAAAGGCGACGACATAGCTCAACAGCCGCGGCATCACCAAAACCAGAATGCCGGCGACCAAGGCAATAGCAGGCTGAATTTGCGGGTCGGTAAGCTTCATGGCGGCCTCCCTGGGAGCGGCATTCGCAATGAAACAATATTGACACGGATTGGCTGCGCACATCAGCAAAGCAAGAATCGCCTAATTTTAGCGCGCCGCCACGGTGGGCGGAAGGCATCGCTAACCCTCGATGCATGAAAAATCGGCAACCGCGCGGGTGGCGGCTCGGATTTCGTTGAGCAGCCGCAGCCGATTCTCGCGGATCGGCTTTTCGTCGACATTGACCGTCACCTCCTCAAAGAATGCGTCCACGGCGGTGCGTAGCGTGGATAGCGATTCCATCGCCTCTTCAAAGGGTTTTTGATCCTCAAACCCAGGTCGTCCGATGCGCTCCTCTGCCAAACTGACGTGGTCCAGCACTTCATCGCGCGTCGATTGGATGGTGTTCCATAAATGACGTTCTAGCGGATGCGACATGAGTTCCGGATTCGCCGGCTCATTGAATGCACCTTCACCGTCCTTTCGCTCTTCTATCTTCAAAATATTTGCAGCTCGCCGATAGCCTGCCAAAAGATTGACGCCATCTTCGGTGTTGAGGAAGTTTCCCAAGGCATTGACCCGATGAACGATAAGAAGAACATCGTCCTGCCGCTCCAGGGCGAAGACAGCATCAACGAGATCGTAGCGCGCGCCCTGCTCACGGAGTTGGACCTTGAGACGGTCGGCGAAGAACTCCAATAGTTCTTTGGCAACTAGCTCTCGCAATTGAGCACCTTGGTGAATCACAGAAAGCTCTCTGTGCCCTACTGGCCATTTGTCGTCCGGCATCGCTCTCTGAACTAAATGGTGGCTCAATTCTTGGACGAAGATAGTCCGGAGCTGCAAGCGAAGCTGATTGTCCAAAACTATTCGAATTGCTCCCAACGCCGCACGACGCAGTCCGTAAGGATCTCTACTACTCGTCGGCTTATCATCCTGGGCCCAAAATCCCACCAGCATATCGAGCTTGTCGGCGAGCGCGACCGCGATCGACACCGGGTCGGCCGGCACCAGATCGGTCGGGCCCTGCGGCTTGTAGTGATCCTCGATGGCGTGGGCGACCGCTTCGTCCTCGCCCTGCGCCTCGGCGTAGTAGCGGCCCATCAGCCCTTGCACTTCGGGGAATTCGCCGACCATTTCGGTCAACAGATCGGCCTTGCAAAGCCGCGCGGCGCGCTGGGCTTTGGCTTTGTCGGCGCCGACCATCGGCGCCAGTTCCGCCGCCAATTTTTCAATGCGCGCAATGCGATCGGCCTGGGTGCCCAGTTTCTCGTGAAATACGATGCCCTTGAACTTGTCGAGCCGGTCTTCAAGCTTCACCTTGAGGTCGGTGTCGTAGAAGAACTTGGCATCGGAGAGCCGCGCGCGGATGACGCGCTCATTGCCGGCGACAATCGCCTTGCCGCCATCCTTGGCCTCGGTGTTGGCGACCAGGATGAAGCGATTGACCAGCTTGGCGGCCTGCGGATCGCGCAGCACAAAGCATTTCTGGTTGTTGCGGATGGTGGCGCGGATCACCTCGGCGGGGATCGCGAGGAACGCGGCGTCGAACGCCCCCATCAGCACCACCGGCCATTCCACCAGGCCGGCGACCTCGGTGAGCAGCCCTTCATCCTCGACCAGTTCGAAACCCTGCGCAAAGGCAAGCGTGCGCGCCTCGGTCAAAATGATGTGTTTGCGCCGCTCCGGATCGAGCACGACCTTGGCTTTTTCGAGCTTGGCGACATAGTCGTCGAAGCGGCGAACCTTGATCGGCTCCGGCGCCAGAAAGCGATGGCCGCGGGTCGCGTCGCCGGACGCAATGCCACCGATTTCAAATCGAACGATCTCGGGCTCCTCGGTGTCGGGCCCAAAGGTCGCGATCATCGCATGCAGCGGCCGCACCCAGGACAGCGCGCCGGGCTTGGCCTCGCCCCAGCGCATTGCCTTCGGCCAGGGAAAATTTCGCACCACCTCCGGCACGATTTCGCCGATCACGTCGATCGCCGCGCGGCCCTTCTTGTCGATCACCGCGACATAGAAATCGCCTTTCTTGTCCGGCTGCACCGTGGCTTGATCGATGGAGGCAAGCCCGGCCGCCTTGAGAAAGCCGCCGATCGCGCCGGCCGGCGCGCCGACGCGCGGACCCTTGCGCTCCTCCTTCACGTCGGGTTGCCGCGCCGGCACGCCCTGCACGGTGAGCGCCAGCCGCCGCGGCGTCGCGAAGGCCTTGGCGCCTTCATAAACCAGGCCCGCGGCAACCAGTCTGTCGGTGACGAGCTTGCGCAGATCCTCGGCCGCACGCGGCTGCATGCGCGCCGGAATTTCCTCGGAGAACAGTTCGATCAGAAGGTCGGGCATGGATCGCGCCGTTTGCTCGGTCACCCTCCCCTGGAGGGGGTCGGAATTTGCCGCACCTTTGCAGCAAACCAATAGTAAGTTGTCTTACAGCTCGTCGTGGCTGTCGTCGCAGAACGGCGGCGATTTGGTGTGCTTGCAGGTGCAAAAACTCATCGGCCGCGCGCGTTCGGCCTTCCATTCCAATGGCGAGAACGACGTGCCCTTGTGCGAGCCGTCGCAAAACGGCTGTTTCTGGGAGCGGCCGCAGACGCACCACCAATAGCTTTCGCCCGCCACCACATCGACCACGATCGGCTCCATGCCGCCGATTTCCGGTTTGTCGCTCATGCCAGTCCTCCCGCTTCGGTCGCAAGCCACGCCTCGCCGCAAGCCTTGGCGAGTTCGCGCACGCGCAAGATATAACTCTGTCGCTCGGTCACCGAGATCACGCCGCGCGCATCGAGCAGATTGAACACATGGCTTGCCTTGATGCACTGGTCATAGGCGGGCAGCGCCATCAAGTGGCGCTTCACTTCGCTTTCCGTGCTCCAGCCAGCCGCCAGATATTTCCGGCACGCAGCCTCCGCCATCTTGAACTGTTCGAACAGCATGTCGGTGTCGGCATGCTCGAAATTGTGCCGCGAATATTCCTGTTCGGCCTGCAGGAACACGTCGCCATAGCTGACCTTCTGCGCACCGTCGCGGCCATTGAAATTGAGATCGTAGACCCGTTCGACGCCCTGCACATACATCGCCAGCCGCTCAAGCCCATAGGTCAGTTCGCCCGAGACCGGCGCGCATTCGAAACCCGCGACCTGCTGGAAATAAGTGAACTGCGACACTTCCATGCCGTCGCACCAGCACTCCCAGCCAAGCCCCCAGGCGCCGAGCGTCGGCGATTCCCAGTCGTCCTCGACAAAGCGGATATCGTGCAGCGCCGGGTCGATGCCGATGGCGTAAAGCGACTTCAGATAGAGTTCCTGAAGGTCCGGCGGGTTTGGCTTCAGGATCACCTGGAACTGGTAATAGTGCTGCAGCCGGTTGGGGTTCTCGCCATAGCGGCCGTCCTTGGGGCGGCGCGACGGCTGGACATAGGCGGCATTCCACGGCTTGGGCCCGAGCGCGCGCAATGTGGTGGCGGGGTGGAAGGTGCCGGCGCCGACCTCCATGTCATAGGGCTGGAGAATGACGCAGCCATAGTCCGCCCAATAGCGCTGAAGCGCCAGAATCAAACCCTGAAACGACCGCTCCGGGCGCATATGGGCGGGAAGATCGGCCATTTGCAGCGATTTTCTTGGAAGGACTTTGGGCGCGGACCCTATCGGCCACCCCCCAACCGGTCAAGCAATCGGCGGCGCAGTCGCGCATCGCGGCCACGGCCCCGATGTTTTCGGACGCCAAACATCTGAGAGAATTGGATTTATTTCAAAATTTTGGGGCCTTTGCAATTTTTCGCAGCCGCCCATGAACCGGCCGGCCGCCGCGTCCGTCTAATGAACGGGACAACACTTCACGGGACAGAGGGTGCCATGTTCGAAATCCTGCTCATCAGCCTGATTGCATCATTTGCGGTCGTCGCGATCCTCGGCCACGTCATGGTGGCGAAGGCCATGCTGACGCCGGACCGGCACGCCTAAATCACGCGCCACTCGCCGGTCGCGGGATCGCGCCGCAGCGTCGGCAGCGAACGGCGCACCGCCGGGTCCATGGCCGGCGCGGCCTTGACCCGCTCGAGTTCCGCATTGACGCGGCGGACCTCGCGCACCGCCCAGTGGATCGCGGCAGCGCCGCCTAAAGCGGCCAGCGCCCATTTCATCAGCGGCGGAACCACAAACGGCATTGCCCTCTCCTATTGAGTTGCTTTTCAAGTGTTACTTGTCGCTGCCTGCTTCGCAGCGCTCATAAACCGTAACGCGACCACAACGCACGCTCTTCCAGGGTCGAGATCAATTCCTCAGCGACACTCGCATCGCCCGCAAGCCACGCCCGCAAGCCCGGACGCGTGCGGCCGAACAGGCTGCGCTCCGGCCCAATGAGCGGCATCCGCACATCGTCGCCATAGCGCTGACGCAACACCGTGCGCAGATCGCCGATGCCGTCGGCGACGCCCAGCGTCACCGCCTTGCGTCCGGTCCAGAATTCGCCGGAGAACAAGTCATTTTCTGGACCAACCAGGCGTGCGCCCCGACTCTGCTTCACCAGCGCGATAAAATCCTCGTGAATGTCGCGCTGCACCGATTTCAGGCGCTCGACATCGTCCGGCTTCTCCGGCAGGAACGGATCGAGCATGGCCTTGCGCTCGCCCGAAGTGTAAAGTCGCCGTTCGATGCCGAGTTTTTCCAACAATCCGGAAAAGCCGAACGAGCCGCCGATCACACCGATCGAGCCGATGATCGTCGAATTGTCGCAGATGATCTCGTCGGCGGCGCAAGCGATCATGTAGCCGCCCGAGGCGGCGACATCCTCCGCGAACGCGATCACCGATACCTTGTGCTCGGCCGCCAGCGCCCGGATGCGCTGATGAATGAAATGCGACTGTACCGGCGAACCGCCCGGCGAATTGATCAGCAATGCCACCGCGACGACGCCTCGTCTGGTGAACGCCCGCTCCAGCGGCCGCGCCACACTCGCAAGCGTGAGCCCCGGCCGCAGCGGGGTCGACAGCCCGATCGTACCCGATAGCCGCACCACCGGCACGATGGCGCCGCCGCCACGGAAGCGCTTCGGCAAGTACCGACGCAGCGATTCCCGGACCCCCGCCAGCAATTGACGCAGGTGCTCGGACATTCCCGGTTCGGGCTTATGCTGATCGGTCATGCTGCTCTCTGTTGAGTCCCAACCTATCTAAGCGCCTGGGGAACGACATACCAGCGCCCCGTTTCCGAAGTTCGTGAACCATCGCGGCAACCGCTTACACGAACTTCGGAAACCAAGGGGCGCTGGCACCTCTATGAATCTAGTGCCGCTTTTCGATTTGAAGTTCCTAACCGCATTTGCCGCAAGCGCTGTAGGAACTTCAAATCGGCGGCACTAGCGCGGCGCCATCGCGCAGCACCGCCGCGGCCGCCGCCGTCGGACGGCCCGCCGCATCGGCCAGCGTGAGCGGTGGCGCAAGCGTGAGCGGCGCCCGGCTGGCTTTGATCGCGGTCACCAAGACGCGGATCGCGGGCTTATTCGGCGCCGGATAGACCGGCAGCACCGTGACGCCGCCAAACGTCGGCGTAAGCGCGGCGAGCACATCGGCGAGCCCGTCCGCCCGCCAGATCAAGCTCAATGTGCCGCGCGCGCGCATCAGCCGCGCCGCCGTCTTCAACCATGACGGCAGCACCGATTGCGACGCCGCATGCGCCAATCGCCGCGCCGCATCCGGCGACATGCGCTGCCGGTGCGGATCGTTGAACGGCGGATTCATCAGCACATGGTCGAGGCTGTCCGCAGCGAGGCCCGCGGCCGCAAAGGCGCGCGCCGGTGCGCCAACATCGAGCGTCACCGCGCGCACCCGCGCGTCCATGCCGTTCAGGCGCGCGTTCTCTTGGGCAAGCGCGGCCAGCCGCGGATCGATCTCAACCAAAGTCACCGCCGTATCGGCGACCCGGATGGCAAGCGCAAGACCCGCCGCGCCGACACCCGCGCCGAGATCGATCACGGTATCGCCAGCCTGTGCCGGACAGATCGCCGCCAGCAGAATCGCGTCATGACCGAAGCGATGCCCGCGCCGCGGCTGGCGCAACCGCAGCCGCCCGCCGAGCGCCGCATCGTCGGTGATGCCGTCAGGTTTAGCTGTCATCGGAGCGCAGTTCATGACCGAGGCCGGCATCGGCGAGCAGCTGGCGCGCCGCCACCACGTCGTCGTCGCCGACCATCACCCGGCGCGGCAGCATGCCGATCGAGCCTTCGAGCACGCTCATGTCCTGGTCGAAAACAAAATGCGGAATAGCTGCGCCCTGCAACAACGCTGCGATCGCCGAGATCAGCACGGGATCGTTGGTGCGGACGATTTCACGCATGACGGCGATGCCCGGCCCTAATTGCGCCGGTCCCAGTTCTCACCGGGCGCGCGCTGTTGCAGATAGGCAATGCGCTTCATTTCGCGCCGGCCGCGCGTCACCGTATCGAGGATCAGCCCGGCCGCGATTGCAACCAATGCCGCCAGCATCAACCCGGTCGACAGGATCGCGGTCGGCAGCCGCGGCACCACGCCGCGCTCTAGAAAAGTCACAACCACAGGAATAGCGAGCGCGATTGCAATCAGCGCGCCGAAAATTCCGATACTGGAAAAAAACGCCAACGGTCGTTCCGAACGATAGAGCTTGAAAATAGTGCCGAGAATTCGGAATCCATCGCGCCAGGTCGAAAGCTTCGACTGCGAGCCCTCCTGGCGGGCGTAATAAGGCGTGCGGGTTTCCGCAACCGGCAGATCGAGTTCAAGCGCATGCACGGTCAGCTCGGTCTCGATTTCAAAGCCGCCCGACAGCGCCGGAAACGATTTGACAAAGCGGCGCGAGAACACCCGATAGCCGGAGAGGATGTCGCTGAACGTGGCTCCGAACACGATATCGACAAAGCCGGTCAACAGCCGGTTACCCATGACATGGCCGCGCCGGTACGCGGCCGCGTCCTCGTGTACGCGCGCCGCCACCACCATGTCCAAGCGGTCGTCGCAAAGCCGCGCAACCATCGCCGGCGCGCTCGGCGCATGATAGGTGGCGTCGCCATCGACCAGCACATAGATGTCGGCGTCGATGTCGGAAAACATCCGCCGCACCACATGGCCCTTGCCTTGGCGGGTTTCGCACCGGACCACGGCGCCGGCGGCGCGCGCCGCGTCGGCGGTGCCGTCGGTCGAGTTGTTGTCATAGACATAGATGCGCGCCTGCGGCAAAGCAGCGCGGAAATCCGCAACCACCTGGGCAATCGCCGTAGCCTCATTGAAGCACGGCACCAGCACCGCAATCCGCTGGCGCATTTCCGGCATTTCCGCGCCCCGCCCGCCGGCGCCGGTATCGGTCATTGCTGTTTCCAAATCGTAAATCCCGGTGGTCATAGTGAATGCCGCCCTTGCTCGGCGACAATAGCGTTTCTATGGTGCGGCGTCCTTCTCCCGGGAGCAAGTCTTGGCCGTCATCGTCCCTTTTGAAAGTCCGGCATCGCCATCGGTTGAGCGGCTGACCGGCCTGGTATCCGCCGACATGGAGCGGGTCAATGCCACCATCCTGTCACGCACCGGATCGGAAGTAACCATGATCCCGGAGGTGGCGAACCATTTGATCGCCTCAGGCGGCAAGCGGCTGCGGCCAATGCTGACACTCGCCATGTCGCGACTCGCCGGCTATCGCGGCGACGGCCACGTCAAGCTCGCGGCCGCGGTCGAATTCATGCACACCGCGACGCTGCTGCACGACGACGTGGTCGACGAGAGCGAAATGCGGCGCGGCAAGCTCGCCGCCCGGTTGCTGTGGGGCAACGAGGCGAGCGTGCTGGTCGGCGATTTCCTGCTCGGACAGGCGTTCAAGATGATGGTCGAGGTCGGCTCGATGCGCGCGCTCGAAATCCTGTCCTCGGCCGCCGCCATCATCGCCGAAGGCGAAGTGATGCAGCTGACCGCCGCCAAGAACACCGCCACCACCGAGGACGATTATCTATCGGTAATCCGCGCCAAGACCGCCGAACTGTTCGCGGCCGCCTGCGAGGTCGGCCCCGCGCTCAACGGCGGCTCGAAAGACGAACAATCCGCCTGCCGTTCGTTCGGGATGAATCTTGGCATCGCCTTCCAACTGGTCGACGATGCGCTCGATTATGGCGGCAAGGCCGCCAAGCTCGGCAAGAATGTCGGCGACGATTTCCGCGAGGGCAAGATCACGCTGCCGGTGGTGCTGTCGTTCCGTCGCGGTTCCGACAGCGAGCGCGGCTTCTGGCGGCGCGCGCTCGAGGATGGCGTGTCGACCGATGCCGATCTTGAGCAAGCGGTCGCGCTGATGGTCAAACACCGGGCACTGGAAGACACCGTCCAGCGCGCCCGCCACTACGGCGCCATCGCCAAGGATGCGCTGGCCTTGTTCCCGGCCTTGCCGATGAAGGAAGCACTGGAAGAGGCGGTCGAATTCTGCATCGCGCGGTCGAATTAGAACGCCGCCAGCCGACGTTTCGACCCGCGCAATGTTGCCGCCGCCTGCTTGATGTTCGAGCCGGAGAGTGCGCGAAACGCCGGCGCGGCTGCGAACCGATAGGTTAACAAGCGGTAAATACCGCGCTCCCAATCTCGCTTCGCCGGCGGCTCGCGCTTTACGAGAATTTAATACCGTTAACCAAGAATGTGGCTCCCGATTCAGGCGGGCCTGCCAAGATGAAAACTCCCCGATCGATACCTTGGCTCCGCGCTTTACTGCTGCCCACGACGATATTCGGCCTGGCTGTCGTCGTCATTTGCTGGATCGGCCTCGCCTATCAATTGTCTGCCGAGCGCACCAGGGATCTGGATGCCGCGATTGAGCGTGGAAGTAGCTTGGCGTGGCTATTTGAGGAAACCACAATCCGGCTGCTTAAAGACGTCGATCAGACGCTCCTGCTCCTGCGCCTCGCATATGAAAAAAATCCAGAACAATTCGTCTTGCGCGGCTGGACCGAGGGGACCTCGCTGCATGACGACCTGACAACCCAGACCAGCATGATTGGTTCCGACGGATACATGACGCAGACGACGACGGCATACAGCGGGCCGCCACTTTATCTCGGCGACCGCGAGCATTTCCTAGTCCATGTCAACGCTAAATCAGACGAGTTGTTTATCAGCAAGCCGGTGATGGGGCGTGCATCGGGAAAATTATCGATCCAACTCTCGCGCCGACTGCGCAAACCGGACGGCGGCTTTGGCGGGGTCATCGTGACATCCATCGATCCGGTATTCGCCGAGCGATTCGCGCGATCCGTGAATCTCGGTGCACACAGCGGCGTCGTCTTGCGTGGACTCGACGGCGTCGTTCGCGCTTCCCATGGCATCCCAGCTCCGCCTGACGGCATGTCAAAGGAAATGTCAAACGCGTTGACCCGCGCCCCGGAGGGATATTATTGGGTCGTTGGCAGAAATGATGGCGTCACACGTCTGACGAACTATCGGAAGGTCGCCGGCTATCCCCTGGTCGTTGCCGTTGGCAACGCCAAACACCATGTATTCGCGGACTACGAGCGCCAGCGTAATATCTACATCGGCTTAGCGGTTCTCATGACACTGCTGGCTCTCATGGCCGCAAGCGCTGGTATCTATCGCCACCGGACAATTGAACACTCTAAACTAGCGCTCGAACAGACAAATCTCAGATTCAAAGCGGCGCTCGAAAACATGACGCATGGCCTGTGCATGTTTGACGCGGATAAACGTCTCGTTATCTGCAATAACCATTATGCGACTTTGTATCGCCTGCCGCCGGAACTGCTGAAAACCGGAACACCTCACCAAGCCATCGTCGCGCATCGTATTGCAAACGGTATCTTTGCCGACGAAAAAGACGCCGGGGGCGCCGCAGACCGCAGAAAAAATGCGCTGCGAGGGCAGTCGTCGAACGAAGTTTCGATCCAGGTTAAACAGCTTGCCGACGGGCGGTTGATCCGCCTCGTACGGAAACCGCTGCAGGGAGACGGCTGGATCGCAACGCACGAAGACATTACCGAGAATGCCTCCCGTGCTGAACGGGAAAAGCGCCGCGCTGAGATCGAGACGGCAATAAACTCGTTTCGCGGGGGCGTCGAGACGATATTGACCTCCGTCCAGAGTGGCGCTGCATCGTTGAAATCGATCGCCGCAGAGCTCTCGACTTCATCCAATGCGGCCTCCAAACAATCGACTGACGCTGTTCGCTCGTCGAATAGGGTTACCGCCAACATCGGTATCGCGGCGACCGCGGCGGTCCAAATGACGAGTTCCGTCTTAGAGGTCAAGCAGCAACTCGATCAAGCTGAGGAAGTGGCGCGCGGAGCCGCATCCGAGGCACAAGTCACGAATAAAGAGATTAGCACGCTTGCGCGCGCTGCGCAGGAAATCGGCAACGTCATTAAATTGATCAATGACATTGCCGGACAAACCAATCTGCTGGCGCTCAATGCAACGATTGAGGCGGCGCGGGCGGGCGAGGCCGGAAGGGGCTTTGCAGTCGTTGCCTCAGAAGTCAAATCGCTCGCGATGCAGACAGCAAAAGCGACCGATCAAATTTCCGCGCAGATCTCGGCCGTTCAAGGCTCAACTGGCGCCGCTGTGGAGGCCATCCAACGAATTACCAATCGCATGCAAGAGATCGGTCGTTACACATCTGCCGTTGCCGTGTCCGTTGGGCAGCAAAACGCGGCCACAAGCGAGATTTCGCAAAACGTCGTAAGCGCCGCAGAAGAGACCAAGACTGTCTCTGCTATTCTTGAGGAAGTTGTTGGCACCATCACCAAAACCGACAAATCCGCCGCCATGGTTCTGACGGCCGCACAGAGTGTCGAGGGGGCGACCACCGACCTGCGCAGTCGAATCGAAGACTTTCTGAACAAGGTTGCAATCTAGAATTTGTCTCCCAAGAGGCTTTCATTCAACCAGCGCTGGAAGAGGCCGTCGAGTTCTGCATCGCAAGGTCGAATTAGGCGCTTGCTCAAAACTCGGCCACGCGCGCCCCCTCTCCCCATTGCTCTTTAGCGACGGCGAGAGAGAACGCCGCCAAGCACGCCGCGCCTCACGCCTTGCGGATCAGCGCCCAGAATTCACCGAAGCTCGGCTGCTCGTTGATGGTCCGCACAAAGGCGAACAGCTTGCGCGCGGTGTCGGCGCTGACGGTCTGGGTCGCGCAATCCATGAACTTCTCCTCGAGCTGCGCCGGCGTAAACGGGATTTTCGCCGATCCCGTGGCGTAGTCGCGCCGCTGCTCGAAGGTCTGCTTGTCCTTGAGCGTGATCCGCAAAATCGCCGGGCTCTCGCCGAAGCCGTCGCTGAGCGAGGCGTCCGCGCCGGCCGTAACCAGCTTGGCCATGGCGCGGGTGCGTTCGTCCTTGAGCGCCTCCGGCGTGAACGCCTTGATCTTTGGAATGCCATGCACCAGCGAATAGGCGATCACATAGGCGGCGGAGAATTTCGCGGCCTCGACGTCACCCGGGTAATTGGTATTGATGCGCTTGGCGCTTGACGGCGACACCAGACAATGGATGTTGCTGATTTCGCCAAGCCGCGACCCGAGCTTGTCGCGCAGCATCAGCGCGGCTTCGATCGCGGTATGGCCGCGCCCGCCGCAGGGATAATATTTGGTCTGAAAGCCGATCTCGACCAGGTCCCAGCGCTTGTTGAGATCGTCGAACGGCGAAAAGTCCGTCGGCAGCGCGCGGCCGAAGCTCGCATAGAACCCGTTATTGCCTTCAAACGCCGCCACATGCGAGGTGAAGCCCTTGCTTGCCAAGGCCGCCGCCATCACGCCGTTGCGCGCCGCATTGCCGCAATGCAAAGGTTTCGACATGGTACCGTAATTGACCGCGATGCCGGCCGACAGCGACACCGCCGTGCCGATGGCATTGGCGACCTGATCGGCATTGAGCTTCATCAATTTGGCGCAGGCCGCCGCCGCCGCGACATTGCCGATGATGCCGGTAATGTGCCAGCCGCCTTCATTGCCCATCCGCAGGCTCGACCGGTTGATGCGGGCCGCCACCTCACAGCCGACAATGAAGGCGCCGAGCACATCGGCCGGCGTTGCGCCAAGCGTCTCGGCCACCGGCAGCAGCGCCGGGATCACTGGCGCGACCGATTGCCCGTTGAGGAAGGTGAAGTCGTAATCCATCGCATGGTTGGCGACGCCATTGGCCAGCGCCGCGAGCTGCGGCGAGGCGCGCAGCGATTGGCCTATCACCGTGCATTGCGGCAGCGAACCCTCCGCCCGCACCATTTCGGCGACAATATGCGAGACCTCCTCATGGGCGCCGGCCACCGCCACGCCGATGCTGTCGATGAACGCTACCCGCGCCCGCGCCACCACCTCGGCCGGCACCGTCTTGGGATCGAAGCCGACCACGAAATCGGCGAGCTTCTGGCGCAGCCGCTTGCTGGGTGCTGGCGGGCTTTTCGCCCCCTCGCCTGAGGCCGTCATGCTGGTGCCGGCGAGCGCAAGCGCTGCGGCACTGCCGAGCACCAAACGTCGGTCGATGCCGAAGGCCTTATCCTGCGGGTTCATGGTCGTTCCTCCCGTGCTGTTTTGCGGGAGTGTCGGCGTTTTTGCGCCGGTGGACAATCCGGTGGACAATGGCGTCGAGGGCTGGCTAAGCCGCGGGTTCGATCGCACCGCTTCGTCAAATCTGTCTAATAGTGATTGACATCTGTCAATTTTTATTTGACACTGCCGTTGATGATTGCGAGCTTTCAGAGCAAGGCGCTGCGCAATTTCTTCCTCGAGAACGATCCGAGCGGTATCCGCCCCGATCTCGTCGAGCGAGTCCGGGGCCGCCTGCAGGCGCTACATCGCGCCAAGACGCTGGACGACTTGCGTATTCCCGGCTGGCGGCTACATGCGCTGCATTCCAAGCCCCGGCGTCACGCGATTGCCGTCAATGGGCCGTGGCGCATTACGTTTGAATGGAAAAATGGCGACGCTCTACGGGTCGATCTTGAGCAATATCACTAAGGAGAATAGTCATGCCCCGCGAATACAAGGTCCGAACCAAGCCGGCGATGCAGCCGCCGCATCCGGGCGCGATCCTGCGACTCGATGTCGTGCCGGCATTGAGGATTTCCATCGCGCAGGCGGCGCGGGAGCTTGGCGTTTCGCGCCAATTGCTGCACGGCATTCTGGCCGAGAAGCTGCCGGTCTCGGCCGAGATGGCTGTTCGGCTCGGCAAGTGGTGCGGCAACGACGCGCATCTGTGGATTGCCCTTCAGCGCGATTACGACCTCTGGCGAGCCGAGCGAAAACTCGCCAGCCGGATCTCAGGCATTCCAACCCACGAGGCGGTTTAGCAGCAAGATCGCTTGGCATATTGCTTAGGACAGAATGTCCCGCCCGCGTTGACACCCCGCGCCACGGGCTTACATTAGGATTGTTCCGAGGGGTGCCGGTGGAAGCCGGCTGAGATTGCGCTTGTTTCGTGCGAACACCCTTTGAACCTGATCCGGGTCATGCCGGCGAAGGGACAGGACCATGCGCGAATTCCTTGTTGCCCACAGCCGCTTGCGCGCCACCGCGCACGCCAACCGATTCCATTAGATAAAAACCCTCTGACGGGAGCACAGCCATGAACGTTCACGACCCGAAATTCGAAACCCCGAAGGTCACCACCGGTCCGCTGCCGTCGTCCAGGAAGGTCTATGCCCGGCCCGACACCGCCAAGGACCTGCGGGTGCCGGTGCGCGAGATCGTTCTGTCGGAAGGCGCCGGCGAGCCCAACCTGCCGGTCTATGACACCACCGGCCCCTATACCGACCCGAACGTCGAAATCGACGTCGAGAAGGGCCTCGCCCGCCCCCGCATCGCCTGGGTCAAGGAGCGCGGCGGGGTCGAGGAATATGACGGCCGCGACGTCAAGCCCGAGGACAACGGCAATGTCTCCGGCAAGCACGCCGCGCGGGTCTATCCGGTGGTCAACCGGCCGCTGCGCGGGCTCGACGGCCACAAGGTCACGCAGCTCGAATTCGCCCGCGCCGGCATCATCACCAAGGAGATGATCTATGTCGCCGAGCGCGAGAACCTTGGCCGCAAGCAGCAGCTCGAGCGCGCCGAATGGGCGGCGAACGACGGCGAGAGCTTTGGCGCATCGGTACCCTTGTTCGTGACGCCGGAATTCGTGCGCGACGAGATCGCGCGCGGCCGCGCCATCATCCCCTGCAACATCAACCACGCCGAGCTCGAGCCGATGGCGATCGGCCGCAACTTCCTGACCAAGATCAACGCCAATATCGGCAATTCGGCGGTGAGCTCCTCGGTCGAAGAGGAAATCGACAAGATGGTGTGGGCGATCCGCTGGGGCGCCGACACCGTGATGGACCTCTCCACCGGAAGGAACATCCACACCACCCGCGAATGGATCCTGCGCAATTCGCCGGTGCCGATCGGCACCGTGCCGATCTACCAGGCGCTCGAGAAGTGCAACGGCGACCCGGTGCAGCTCACCTGGGAGCTTTACCGCGACACCCTGATCGAGCAATGCGAGCAGGGCGTCGATTATTTCACCATCCATGCCGGCGTGCGGCTGGCTTATGTCCACCTCACCGCCAAGCGCGTGACCGGCATTGTCTCGCGTGGCGGCTCGATCATGGCGAAGTGGTGCCTGGCGCACCACAAGGAGAGCTTCCTCTACGAACATTTTGACGAGATCTGCGACCTGATGCGCAAATACGACGTGTCGTTCTCGCTCGGCGATGGCTTGCGCCCGGGCTCGATCGCGGACGCCAATGACCGCGCGCAATTCGCCGAATTGGAGACGCTCGGCGAACTCACCAAGACGGCCTGGGCGAAGGGCTGCCAGGTGATGATCGAAGGCCCCGGCCATGTGCCGCTGCACAAGATCAAGATCAACATGGACAAGCAGCTCAAGGAATGCGGCGAAGCGCCGTTCTATACGCTGGGGCCGCTCACCACCGACATCGCGCCGGGCTACGACCACATCACCTCCGGCATCGGCGCCGCCATGATCGGCTGGTTCGGCTGCGCCATGCTTTGTTATGTCACCCCGAAGGAGCATCTCGGCCTGCCCGACCGCGACGACGTCAAGGAAGGCGTGATCACCTACAAGATCGCGGCGCATGCCTCCGACGTCGCCAAGGGCCATCCAGCGGCGCAGATGCGCGACGACGCGCTGTCGCGCGCGCGCTTCGACTTCCGCTGGCAGGATCAGTTCAACCTCGGCCTCGATCCGGAAACCGCGCGTTCCTATCACGACGAAACGCTGCCGAAGGACGCGCACAAGGTCGCGCATTTCTGCTCGATGTGCGGCCCGAAATTCTGCTCGATGAAGATCACGCAGGACGTGCGGGATTATGCGGAAGGGCTGAGCGACAACGAAAAGGCGGCGCTGTATCCGGAGGCGGGCACCAACGGCTCTCCTCATCCTGAGGAGGGCGCGCGAGCGCCCGTCTCGAAGGATGAGGCCGAGGCCGGCATGCGCCAGATGTCGAAGAAGTTCATCGACATGGGGGCCAATGTGTATGTCGAGGCGGATGCGGTGAAGGCGAGTAATAAGGTGTTGTGAGGCGCCGGCGCAGCGAAATTCGCCAAAAATTCGGACTTCGACCATGAGCGTCCTTGAGAGCGCAAAAGTTCAAGAGCTGGCGAAGACCGTAGAAGAGTCAACCCGCTCGACTAAAGAGGGCGTGAAGTATTTTATCGAGCCCGCCCCTGGGACTTTATCCCGGGCAAAAAATAAGCGGCATCACATTATCTTCGGGCGGCGCGGCTCGGGGAAATCCAGCCTGCTCGCAAAAGTCAGCGCTGATCTCACTGTAAATCGCAACCCCGTCGCATACGTCGACCTTGAGGAATTCAAGGGCCATAGCTATCCGGATGTCTTACTGAGCGTATTGATCAAGACACTAAGCGAATTTAAATGCTGGATGGATACGGCAGCCATCAATCCAGCCAACAATAAAAGTTTTTGGAAACGGCTGTTTGGATCAACACCTCGGACGAAAGGCTTCAATCGCTCAGAAGCAAAACAAATCTCAGGCGAACTAGCGGCCATGGTTCTGGAGTTGAACCATCACTTATTTTCTTCCGATGAAGCGAAAATTCAATCCGTCACAAAACACGAAGAGGGAAATGAACTTCGGACAGCTTTAACGGCAGGCGCAAGAACTCCCGTTGTGTCGGCCACGTCAGCATTCTCCGCATCACAAAAGGGATCAGATAGCCAGCAGACACAAGCAGAGTATACCTCCAAAAAAATTGAAGTACTTCATCGCAACATCATGCGGTATAAAGCCCTCTTTCAGAAAATGACCGACCTAGCAAATGGGCCAGCCTATCTTTTGTTGGACGATCTTTATCATATCAGGCTGGCTGACCAAGCTGACGTAGTCGACTACTTTCATCGCATTGCAAAGGGTTCAAAGCTCTGGATCAAGGTAGGAACCATTCGTCACCGATCGCGCTGGTATATGTACGGCGATCCGCCCCGCGGAATGAAACTTGGCGACGATGCAGAGGAGATTGATCTTGATGTAACCCTAGAGAAATACGATCTGACGAAGCGATTTCTGCTCCGAATTTTGGAGCAGTTCGCCCGGGAAAGAGGCCTCAAGACAGATGATTTCCTGACAGAGGGAGCGAGAGATCGACTCGTGCTGGCGAGTGGCGGCGTGGCACGTGATTTTTTGACTATCTTCCGACGAGCACTAGATGTTGCACGGGAACGGCTGGCCCACCGCAGTAATTCTCGGGGAGATAGAATCGGCGCAGAGGACGTTAACAAGGCCGCAGGAGAGTATGACAAGTTCAAACGCGAGGATTTTTCACGCGATGCGGGAAAAGACGACCAAGCCAAATTGCTTGCCGCCTTCGCAAAGCTCAGCGATTTTTGCCTATCATCGGCAGAAGCAAATTGTTTCTTGGTAGACAAAGATTACAGCTCTACCGATGTCGAGACCATAGCAGAATTGGTCGATTTGAAATTCCTTCATCGTGTTCGTTCGCGCGTGACGGTTCGTGAGCGTGTCAATCGTGTGTACGACGCCTATATGCTGGACTTGAGTCAGTACACCGGTGAGCGCGCACGGCGAAATTTCGACATAGTTGAATTTTGGGGTAGCCACGGGGAAGATTCTTTGAGGAAGTCGAGACTTATTTATTCCGAGAGACCGCGCAGCAGCAAGTAGCCAGGATTGAGCGACAACGAAAAGACCGCGCTTTATCCGGAGGCGGGCACCGGCTCGGCCGCCGAGGCCGCGCAAGGGATGGCCGAGATGTCGAAGAAGTTCATCGACATGGGGGCGAATGTGTATGTCGAAGCGGATGCGGTGAAGGCGAGCAATAAGGTGTTGTAGGCGTGCCGGTGCATGCCGACCGCGATCCTTATCGCCGGCCCCAACGGCGCCGGTAAGACAACGTTTGCTAGCGAATATCTTTCCGAAGAGGAGCGAGGCTACGAGTTTGTCAATGCGGACGAGATCGCGCGCGCATCGGTCCAGACGGCTGATCCTCAAAGTTGCTCGGATATTCGCGCGGGCAGAGTGATGCTCAACCGCATTGACGAACTCGTCGATGCCGGCGCCGATTTCGTGATAGAGACGACCCTTGCAAGCCTCATCTACGCGCGCAAGATTCCGCTGTGGCGCGACCGTGGCTACCGGGTGTCGCTGGTCTATGTGCGCCTTGGTTCGGTCGCCGATTCGGCGGCCCGGGTTCGCAAGCGCGTAGAGGCCGGCGGTCATGGCATCCCGGACGAGGCGATCAGGAGGCGCTTTAGCAAGAGCATTGCCTACTTGGAGACAATCTACAAACCGATCGTGGATGCGTGGTATATTTGGGAAAGTCGGGAGGGCGGATTCCTTCTCGTCGACTCTTGGGAGCGACAATGAGCCAAAAACTGGACGTCGCAAAGATGGAAGCCGCCTTCAAGCGAGCGGCGCACAAGGCGCTTCACGGCACCCGCGAAGAGCGTTCGGGGCGGTTCTTGCCAAAGCAGAAGGCTCCGTCCTCATCCGGCGGCGATCGCGATGCGTCGAAGGGAGCGAACCTGACCAAACGCAAGGCTTGAAAAGCGTATTCGAGCCGAGGTTCCGCGCGATCAAGATCACGCAGCCCGTAGGGCGGAATAGCGAAGCGTATTCCGCCATTCTGCCGCGGACGGCGCAATGCGTTCCGCAATTGCGCCCTACGCGCGGCAGGCTACAATCCGCCTTCCCAATAAGCTCCACAAGGAGGCATCGCCGTGCCCTACACCCTCGACCAATTCGCCGCCGACTGCCGCGCCGCGCTGCTCAAGGACGGCGGTCCCGCCGGCCGCGAACTGGTGCGCCAATATACCGAGCGGGCCTGCGCCGATCCGGATTTTGTGGGCAAGCACCTCGGCCCGGACAACCACGACGACCGCAAGATCCTCTACGAAGACCCCGATCTGCGGTTTTGCATTCTCGCCCATGCCTACAAAGGCGAGAAGAACTCCAACCCACACGACCACGGCCCGAGCTGGGCGGTCTACGGCCAGGTCGCGGGCGTCACCGAGATGACCGACTGGCGGCTGCTTGCGAAGCCGCAGAACGGCGCGCCCGGCAAAGTCGCCAAGGTGCGGACCTACGAGCTCAAGCCCGGCACCGCGCACGTCTACAACGAAGGCGTTCTGCATTCGCCGCGCCGCGCGAGCGACACCAAGCTGATCCGCATCGAGGGGCAGGACCTCACCAAGGTGAAGCGCGACAAGTTCGAGATTGCGGCCTGATACCAATTGTCGAAAAGATCGACATTCTCTCCACGTCATGGCCGGGCATAACCCGTCGAAGACGGGCGTAAACGCTCTGCTGTCCCGGCCATCCACGTCTTTGATTCGATTCATGATTCAAGACGTGGATGCCATCGCAAGTCGGGCTCGCCCGACTTGCGCGCTGTTGGCATGTCGCAAGTCGGCTATAGCCGACTTGCGATGACAAGCGCGGGCATGACGAGTCAAACATTGTGCGTCTGAGTATAGGCCGGCAGCGCTATCGCATCGTGACGGCGAGCCCGCTCAGGTCCGCGTTGATCTGCAGTCCGCGCTGGTAGCCGGTGAGCGCGAGCACCGCGCCGCTCTGGTTGACCAGCACGATCGCCTGCGTGCCGCGCCCGATGGCGCCGCCCGCGCCGCCGGCGCCGTAGACCCCGGCCACATTGCGGGGGCTGCCGCCGAAGGTGGCGGTGCCCCTGAAGCGCGTCTCGGAGGCGCCGATCATGAAGCCGTAGCTCAGGCCGCCGATCGAAATCTGGTAGGTGCGATTCGCGCAGCGCATCGCGCCGCTGCCACCCTGCCCGCCGATCATAAAGCCCGCCTTGACCACCGTGAAGGAGATGGAGCAGGTCTCCGCCTGCGCGGTCGATGCCAAGCCAATGCCCGTGAGCAGGACCGCCGCGGAAAGCGTGGCGCGAAGCGCTGATGAATAACCCATGCGTGATTCCTCCATTGAGAAACCATCATAGCGCGTCAGCGCGTGAGTCGGCTAACCCGCCCAACCGCAAAGGCGGGCAAACGCACCGCCACCGGTACCGAACAACCGCCCGCCACAAAGGTAAACGCTTGCCGTGCCTCGCTAATTTCCTCCCAGCGCCACATCCGGGTCACTGAATCGCCCAGCTTGGGCTGGCCTGTAAGCGTGTCGCAACACGACCAAAACGGGGGAGTTTCCGTGAAATCACGCGTAATGTGTTTGGGAGTTTTCGTAGCCGCACTGGCGGCGCCGCTGTCGGCGCAGGCGCAGGGCATTCCGGGCGGCTTTGTGCATGGCGCCCATGAGGGCTATCGCATCGCCGGCCCGATCGGCGCGATTGTCGGCGCCCCGGTCGGCGGCGTCATCGGCGGCATCGAAGGCCTGCTCGGTGTCGGCCCGGCGGCCTATCACGAGCCGTCACCGCCGCCGCCGCGCCGCAGCAAGAAGAAGGCGCGCAAAGCCGCCGCGCGCTGACGCAAAGCGGGCCACGCGCGCGCTCACGCGTGTCGCCGGTTTGAAGGTTCCAGACCATGACCCGATTCGATTGAATCGGATCATGGTCTGACTTCATTGTTTATTGTTTGCGCATGATGTTTTCCGAAAGCCGGTTCCCAGTGTTCGGGATCATGCCCTTAGTCTTAATGCGTCACAAAACTTCGCCCTTGCCTCTCGTGCCCTCTCCCCTCGCGGGAGGGCACAAGAAAGAGCCCGCGGACGCAAATCGGGTGAGGGGGTCGCTTCGCAAGAACTTCTGATGAAGAAGCCCCCTCACCCGATTCGAATGTGCTGATCCACCTTCATGCCCTCTCCCGCGAGGGGCACAACAACGACCAATGCGATTTTCTGACACAATAAGACTGTCTTGCTTGCCGGACGGCCGCGGCGCGAAGCGGGTGGCCCGGACGAGCGCGCTCTCGCCGCTTGCTTCGCGCTAGTTCATGGGCCATCCACATACTTAGCGCCAGACACGTTCTGGATGCGCTCATGGTCATCCAAGTCGATAAAGACCAGCCATATCCGCGCGATGGGTATCGGAAGGATGTGTCCAAAGCCGCGCATACAGCGAACCATAGTACGTTCTTTGTCGCGGCTCCGATCACATTGGAACCCATTCGCTTCGAGTTCCCTGATGGCTGGCGCCGCCGGACTCCCGAGTGGAAACCTATTTTGTAAAATCTGAGTGATTTCTGGGTTGTGGGTATAGCTGCCAGCCCCAGGCACAAAGGTGGTGACTGTGCGGTCACCAGAGATCGCGATTAGCTGCCACGATAGCGAGCGGTTGTACCAAGGTTTGAAAGCCACTAACCACCACGCAACAGGCACGGCCAAGATGAGGCCCAGGAGCGTGAGGAGTATGCGTCGAAGCATCAGCACGATGGCCTAGTTGCTAGACGTGACTTCATGGCGCGTCCGCGATGAACAGGTAGTAAGCCCCGATGGCTCCAACCGAGGAGTAGATCAGCGGCATCACGTAACGATAGATCGCGATCGTGAGCGTCCGCAGGCGGCGTGCATCACCCAGCAGTGCAGAGAAAGGAAGGCGGATCGTGGGATCAAGCAACCGCCGCTCCTGGGACCGCAGCACCATCGGCAATACCAGCCAGTTACTGACCGCGGCGACGACCAGTCCCACCACAGCACCGGCCAGGCAGATGGTGGCCGTCATCTCCCAATCTTTCCCTCGCGACAGGCAATTTACGCCTCTTGCCGTCTAAAACCTAGATCGTTGCGTTTGCGCATGATCTGTTCCGAAAACCAGTTCTCAGTGCTCGGGATCATGCCCTAATACCAAGGTGCGCAATGTTTGACTCGTCATGCCCGCGCTTGTCGCGGGCATCCACGTCTTAAATCACGAGTCGAGTCAAAGACGTGGATGGCCGGGACAGAGCCCGGCCATGACGGGGAGAAAGGTCCATCCCTCTGGAGACGGGTATAACGCCGTAGCAGCCAACGCGGCTCGGCGCGGCGCTACATCGCCACCACATTGGTGGCGCTCATGATGAAGCCGCGGCCGTCCTGGCGCCGGCAGGTCAGGCCGGATACCGCCGAGTCGCAGACGAATGGGCCATGGGTCCAGCGCGTCCCATAGGCGAAAATCGGTTCGGTGCCGCAACAGCTACGATCGGCGACCTCATTGTAGCGCCGGATAATCTTGGGCGTGAGCAGCATGCGAACATATTCCGGCTCGACCCGGTCGCATTTCAGTTCCGGCCCTTCGTCAAGCTTGTAGACGGTGGCGCCGCCCGCCGGCGTGAAGACGCAGCCGATATTGCGGGTCGGCATTACGAATACGATTGTACCGTCCCGGTTGACGGGAAATTTCGCCGGCGCTTGCGCCAGCGCGCCGTCGCCGGCAAGCCGGAGAACCGCTAGGCTCAGCACAAGGCTGGCAAGTGCGGCGAGTGCGATACGCATCGACAGCCTCCGTCCGCAAGGTTGTGCGAACCAGGATAGGCCATACCGGCGCAATCCACCACCGTTAGATCAAGTGCGCCGCATCAGCGCCAAGGCCAACATGCCGATCAGACCGGCGAGCGATGGCGCCAGCGCAAGCCCCATGGCGCGCAGCCGCGCAATGTCGGAGGGCGCCGGACTGACGGCGCCGGCGCTGAGCCAGGTGACCATCTCGGCGGCGGTCGTCGCCTGCGGATCGGCCAAGGCGAGCGCCGGCAAGGCCGACAACTTCGCCTGGGTTTCACGCAATTCGGCATCGATGGCGTCGCGCCGCAGCGCCGCCGCCTGCACCTGCCGCAGTTCCAACACCGACGCGCAGGCCCGCGCCGAGACCGGCCGCGTCACGTCGCGGCAGCCGTCGGTCATCCGCCACACCGGCTGTGCTTCGGTCTGCGCCTTTTGCAACTCGATTTCGATCGCCCCGAGCGGGCGCAGTTCGGCGATGCTGGTACGCTCGCGCCGTAGCCGATCGATCCGCTCTTCCAGCACCACGCTTTCGCCGACCACCCGGGCGCGGCCCGCCACCGCATCGCCGATATTGGTCGACGCAAAGCCGGTGGCGGCCAATAGCGTCATGGTCAGCACCGCGAGCCACATCACCCAGGCCGCGCCAGCCGCAAAGATCGACCGCCGGGCCCAGAGCTGCACCCCGACGCTCGGCAGGATCACCGCCAACAGATCGACCGAAAGGCCGATCGCGGCGAGCAGCGCGGCCGCTTCCGCGGTCTGGCCGAACGAGGCGGCAAAGCGCGCATTCATGATCAGGCCGACCGCGGTCAAGCCAAATGCCGTCAGCAGCAAGATGCCGACCGAGATGAGGGTGACGGCGGAGTAGGCAGGTTTCTGGCTTGGCGCCGGGCTAGCCACCGGATCGCGGAAAGCCGAGCCGACCAGTTGCACCGCGACCTCGCGCGAGGTGTGCGTCGGCGCGAGAATGACCTTGCCCTTGGCGCCAGCGAATTTCTTGATCCGGCCAGCCTCGACCCACGACTTAAGCCGGCCACGCAGCCGCGTCAGCGGCCAGCCGAATTGCTGTGCCAGTTCGCTCAGCGTCATCTCGACACGACCGTCGGCATGATCGCTCAGCCACATCAGCGCTTCGTCGTCGTTGAACGCATGAAGCGCCACGACCTTAGCCTGAGCCACGTTGGCCCCCCGTCCCGGCGAATTGTCGCTGTGGTGAAGCGCCGCCACTTCACCAAGGCCTCAGTACCGCATTGATTCGCGCGCGGAAAATAGCACAACGAATTGATTCGCCGCAAGAAACTGTGCGGCTGTCGGTGAGCGCATGCCCCTTAAGCACCTAAGGCAAGGCGCTCCGCCGGTTCAAATGCCCGCCGCCTTGCGCAGCGCGGCGTTGATCCGATCCTGCCAGCCGGGACCGCCGTCCTGGAAGAAGTCGAGCACGTCGCGATCGATGCGCAGCGACACCAGCTCCTTGACGCCCGGCAATGACGGCGTCTTCGGCGGCACCTCCAACGGCTTCGGTGCGGTTGCCTGCTTGAACGCCGCTTCGGCGGCTTGGCGCGGATCGTGGGGTCGTCGGGCCATCGGATTAACTCCATATCGAGGCTTGCCGCGTCCGTGCGGGCAGTAATATCCTTCAAAGATACTATCCTGAGTTGGAAAGACTACCCGGGAGGTATCGTCTCATGCATACCATCGCAGCCAAGCTGACGCTCGTCATCGCCGTAGTCGTGCTTCTCGCACCGAGCGCCGATGCGCAGAGCGTTCATCCACGATGCACCAAAGCCAAAGACAAGGTGAAATGTACGTGCTTCATGGCCAATGGGGGCCAAATTATACAAAGGCCCGGCACGTCACAAAGAACGGCGGTCCTTTTTACCGAAGGCGAGGCTGAGGGATATAACGCATGCATGCACCGCAACGGACGCCCCAACGGCTGAATCGAAGCGTAGCCGAGGAGTGCATGCGGCGTCACGATCGCGGTTGAACCGCGCCAGCGGCGATCTGATGCTCAGCTGCGGGCGGCGCAAATTCAACACCCGCGTTCGCCGCGCAGTTCCCACTATTCGTGTTGGCAGTGCGTCAGCGCCCGCCGGCCCTGCTCCGTTGCGGCGTCCCATAGCGCTTGCCTTCGAGCCGGTCCCAGGCAAGCGCCGGATTCTCAAAGCAGCCGTCGGAACCGCTGCGGGATGCGAAGCACTGCTCGCGCGTGTAATAGGTACAATCGGGCAGGCCGCCACCCGGTCCGTCATTGCCGCCGTGCGTCAGACACCAGGGCCGCGGCTGGCGCTGGGCGTCCGCCGGATCGACGCCGGCCGGCACCGTCGCGACCATTACAGCGAGCACTATCAAAGCGTTACGCATAAGATGCCTCCTGTTTCGTGGCCGATAGGTCGTAATCATAGAGATAAACCCCAGACAGGGCATATCTGTTTCATCGAAAGGCCGCGAGCGGGCAAAAAATAGCTCACAGGCGTCCGGCCGCACGCATGACATTGGCGCTGCGCAATGGCACGCCAAACTCGGTGCGACACACTTCGGCCAGCGCCGCGATACCGTCGCGGATTTCCTCTACCGTCGGGCTCGCAAAACAAAGCCGCATGCGACTCTTGCTATGGGCCGCGTCGACCGACCATTCCGGACCCGGATTGATCGCCACGCCGGCCCTGAGCGCGCTTTGATAGAGCTTCAGCGTATCGACGGTATCGGGCAGCTTCACCCACAGGAAGATGCCACCCTTGGGCTCCTCGAATTCGGCGGCGGTGCCGAACTGTTCGGCGAGCGCCTCCATCAGCGTATCGAGCTTGACACGAAGCCCGCGCGACAGCGCCGTCACATGGGCGGCAAAATGCGGCGCGCAATATTCGGCCAGCACCATTTGCTCAAGCGCGCCGGAACCGGCATCGGTCTTGATCGCGAGCGCGCGCGACAAGATATCCCAGCCGGCGACGATGTAGCCGACCCGCAGCGCCGGCGCGATCGACTTTGAAAACGATCCGACATGCACCACGCCACCATGCTCGCTCATGGCGTAGAGCGCGGGCGGCCGCTGACCGTCCCAAAGGAGATCGGCGTAGCAATCGTCCTCGAACACCGGCACGCCATGCGCTTGCGACAACTTCAAGAGCTCGGCGCGGCGGGCTTGCGGCATGATGGAACCGGTCGGGTTGTGCACCGTCGGGATGGTGTAGATATATTTTGCGCGCACACCGCGGCGCTTGAGGTCGTCAAGCGCCGATGACAGCGCATCCATGCGCATGCCGTCGCAATCGAGCGGAATGCCTATCACATTGACACCGAGCCGGTTCAACCGGTTGATCGAACCCTGATAGCACTCCTGCTCGATGATCGCCGTATCGCCGCGCGCGAGAAACACGCCATTCACCAGATCGATCGCTTGCAAAGAGCCGGACGTGATCAGGATGTCGGCGGCGGCGCAGGCGATGCCAGCATCGCGCTTGAGCTTGGTGGTCAGGAATTCGCGCAGCGGCACATAGCCCTGCGGGCCGTTGGCAAGCCCGTAGGTCGCAAGCGTGTGGCCCTCGCGCTTGAGCACTGAGGCTGCCGCCGCCATCAGGCCCTCGACCGGCACCTGATCGGCATCATTGTTGCCGCCGACAAAATTGTATTTCGCCAGTCCAGTCCATTTCGCCGCCGGCGCTGGCAGGCCCGGCTTGAACAGCGGCGCATAGTCGAACATTGCGGCAGTCATGCGAAGTCACCGTCCCTTGAGGTAATGGTCGAAAAACCCAATCGAATCCACAACCGCCTGCCGCTGCACCGAATCGGGCGCGTAGTCGCCCGTTGCACTCCTCCGAACAAACACAAAACCATGGGCGTCATGCTCGTAGGTCGCCCAGCGCGTTTCCTTGCCGAGTTCGACCAGCAGGTCGTAACAGACCCGGAAGATGCCCTGTAGTTCATCCGAATTGCGGCCCTGCACGAAAATCGGCGTCGCAATCGGCATCATGCGCGCCCGCGCCACTTCCTCGGTAATGCGCGGTCGAACTTTCTCCGGCTCGCGCATCAGCATGCGTTCGACATCGAGCAAGCCGGTCTCCGGGTTGACGCGCGCGGTAGCATCCGGGCGCAGCCGCAGGAACTCGTGCGCCGCCGGCTCGGCGGCGATCATGGCGCGAAGGCCGTGATATTCGGAGGCAATCTTGAACGCCATCTCGCCGCCATGGCTCATGCCCATATAGCCGATCCGGTCGCGATCGACGAACGGCAGCGTCTTGACGTATTCGACAATCGCGATCACGTCCTCATACTCCAACGGTCCGCGATTGAGCAGTTGCCGGCGCTGGCGCTTGTCCTCGACCAATTTACCGATCTTGTCATAGGCGTAGTCGACTTCGGCGCGATAACGCATCCAGGCGACCGCGTAACCAGCCTTCAGAAATTGCTCCTGGGTCCAGCTCACATTCTGCGTGAACTCGCGCACCACCGCCATACCGCCGCCGCCATTGCCATAGGCGAACAGCACCAGTGGGAACGGCCCCTGCCCCGGTGGCGTGCGCAGCCCAATCGGCGCGTACACGCCATCGAGCATCTCGACATACATCAGCCGGACCGGGATATCGGAACCCGGCACTGGCTCGGTAATGACGGCGTTCAGCGGATCGATCCCCGCGGTATCGGCTTGCACAGGCATGAACTTGTTTCTCCCCAACCTCGTCCGGCAATCGTAGCGCGCGCGACCGGGCGCAATTGCGGTTTTCGCTTGCCCATCCGCTCGGCCGCAGAAATATCATTCTGGGCGGCGGCTTCTCAGCTCACCGGAACGCATTTTGATGTGGCGCGCGGTGCAAAAGGCGCATTGAACCGCAGTGTTTCGCCTGCACGCGCGCCGTAGCCGTCGTGCAAGGCGGTGAGGATTAGGTCGGCGATCGCGTTGAAATCGGGCGGCGCACCGATGTCTGCTTCATAACGAAAATTGCCCCGCGAATCGTTGGTCGAGAACCCGAGCTTGCCAAGCGCCTCGATGGCAGACCGGGGGAGAAAGAAGGTGCGCGGCGCGCCTGCCTTGTCGTAGTGATAACCTGACGACGCTTCGCACAGAATCTTGGTGCGGTTGTCGACGAACATGCACTGCACATAGCCGTGTGGATGCGCAACAAGGGTCACGGCCAGAAACCGGTCCAGAAAGTCCGTCGGTTTGGGATGGTCGAAGATGCGGTCGAGTCGATCGACGATGGGGCAGCGGTATTCCGCCCGCAGGGCCCGCAACGTGTCGGTCTGCGCCGAAGCGATGGCGGTCGACAGCAGGATCGCCGATGCGGCTATGCCGATCCGAGGGACCATGACGCGCGTCCTGACGATCCTTTTATTCTGCCGATAACACGCGCGTCGTCAACGCCACACCCGAATCCAGCGGGCGACATCGAGCAAAGTCGCCAGCGCCGCCGCCACATAGGTATAGGCCGCCGCCTTGAGCACGCGGCGCGCCGCCGGCAGATCGCCGGCGCCGAGATAGCGCCCGCGCGCCAGCGCCGGCAACGCCTTGCCAAAACTCGCATCGAACTCGACCGGCAGCGTGGTGGCATGCACCAAAATCCGGATCGCGAGCAGCGCCAGACCGGCGAGTAGTTGCACTGCGAGCAGCGCCGGCACATGCACGAAAGCGAACACCAGCGGCGCCAACAGCAAAATTCCGCTCGCCAGCCGATCGACCCAGATCAGGTTTTTGACCAGTTGATAGCGCCGCACGAATGCCGGCTCGCCACGCGCATGCTGAACCGCATGCGACACCTCATGCGCGGCCACCGCGACCGCTGCGATCGAGCGCCCATCGTGGTGCGGCGGCGTGAGCCGCACCACGAGCGCTTCAGGATCATAGTGGTCGCCAAGATCGGTCGCTTCGACCGTGACCTGCTGCAATCCGGCTTCGTCAAGCAGGTGGCGCGCCAGTTCCGCCCCGGTGCCGGGCAGATCGGACCGGTCGTCCGCGTGCTTGGTCAGCACACGGCGCACCCACCATTGCGGTCCAAACACCACCGCCAATAAAAGGAGCGCGCCTATCGCTAGCAGAATCGGCATCGTCCACGCTCAATCGCGATGCCCGTCCTTCTCCTGATCGTGCAGCCATTGCGACAGCGGCTTGCCTTTGACCTTCTTCGCCTTGGCAGACTTCGTCGCTTTTGATTTGGATGATTTTTTGGGCGGCGGCGGCGGCATGGCCGCCTCGCGCGCGAGCCGCTGCGCCCTCAATTTTTCGGTATTTGACCGCACGGCCGCGGCATTCGCCACATAGTCCAGCATGGCCTTTTTGCCATCCTCGGCTTGCTGCTTCCGGTGATGCGCCCGGTCAATTTTGGGGTCGTCGGCCATGCCTGCTCCTGTCGGCAGGGGTGGTCCCTGCTGGTCAGTTTATAGCACGGCCAAGCGGCTTTGGGCGGCAACCTCGATCCAGCCTTAACCGGCGGCAATGGCCATCAAGCCCATTTAAGCCGTTCGAGAATCGCGCGGCCCAACACCCAGTCCTTGTCGCTCTCCGACATGAAGTCGAGCGTCTCGGTGAAATGGGTAAGGCGCTGACGCCAGCCGACCCGGTCCATGCCGTTGGTCACGTCGGTTCCCCAATAGCAGCGCTGCGGCCCATAGGCGTCGAACACGCGGCGCAGGTGCGGCGTCAAATCCTTGAACGGATAGGGCTCCAACGACGAGTTCGGCAGGTTGGACATCTTGATGCTGACATTGGGATATTTCGCGAGCGCAACCGCATGGCCGATCACCTCGGCGGTCCTGCCCTCTTTGGCAATCGCCGTGTTCACGCCAAGGTGGTCGATGATCAACGGCAGCCCCGGATGCCGCTTGGCGATCGGCTCGAACGCCTGCAACATACCGAATGCCAAAAACATGATTGGGATGCCGGCCTTCTCGGCGCCGGCCCACAGCCACTCGATCGCCGCGCCTTCTTTAAGCAAGGCGGTGTGGGCGGGATTGTTGAAGGTCACGCGCAGGCCAAGCATGCCGGGCTGCTTTTTCCAGGTCGGCAGCAATTCGGCTGATTTCGGATTTTCGATCGGGATACGGCCCATCACCGCAAAACGGTTCGGGTGGCTCTTGGCGCCACCCAACGCATAGCTGTTGATGTCGTTCAAGCCCGGCGGCACGATCACCACGCGGTCGACGCCGGCCTCGTCCATCAGCTTGAGCGCGCGTTCGATGGTGAACGGCTCCGGCAGTTGCGGCTTGACGCCAGCCTGCCATGGGTAGTCCGGCGCATTTTCCTTCCACAAATGGGCCTGCGCATCGACGATCAGGCGTTTCTTGGCGGGCTGCGCCAGCGCGCCTTGCAGGCCAGTGGCCAAGGCCGTACTGGCGCCCAGCGTGGTGCCAATGAATTTGCGTCGTGTCAGCATGATCGTCCTCCCAATTTGCGCCGCTCTAACGGTGGCGACTTGTTTCGTTGCCCACAGTGTAGCAGCTAATGCATGTTCCGTTCAAATGAAGCCAAAATCTCTCTCCGCTCGTCCCCGCGAAAGCGGACCCAGTTAAGAAAGCAAGATTCTGGATTCCCGCTTACGCGGGAATGAGCGGCGGAAAGATCGAAATCGAGCAGAATAAACGAGGATCACCATGCTCTACAGGCCATCATGACCACCGAACCAGGCAAGACCGACCGCGATACCACCCAAACTGTCACGTTCCAGGCCTCGCCGACCCGGCTGCTATCACTGCTGTCGTTCAGTGTGATGTCGACTGTCATCGCAGCGGCGTTGGCATTCCGGCTGTTTCCGAACATGCCGAACGACCCGGCCGCGGTGTCGGCGGGCTATTCCGGACTGGTATTCTTCAGCTTTTGCGCCGCGGTCGCGGTCTGGCGGCTTATTGGGCAGCGCGGCGCCATCGTCACGATCTCGCCCGCCGGGCTGCGCGATATTCGGGTGGCGGCGGAGCCGATCCCCTGGCGCGCCATCAAGGCGATTTCGACCTGGCGGTTGCAGCGCCAGATGGTGCTGGTGGTGAAGCTCGATCCAGCCGACGAAGCCCAGCTCACTTTGACCCGCATGACCCGCTGGACCCGCAACGCCCACCGTTCGCTCGGCGCCGACGGCCTGGTGGTCTCGGCCTATGGACTGAAGGTCGGCTATGCGACGCTGTACTATACCTGCCTCGACTATTGGGTGGCATGGCGCGACGCACCCTGACCGCTATACTCGCCGGCATAGCCGCCGGTCATCCGTCGATCTGAAACTTCCAGGAGCGCAAGCCATCATGAGTCGCATTCTCGACGTCACGCCCGATCAGCTCACCGCCGAGCAGAAGAAGGTGTTCGAGCAATTGGTCGCCGGGCGCGGCCGCATCCTGGGACCCTATCGGGTCTGGATTCACTCGCCCACCATCGCCAGCGGCATGGAGCAGATCGGCACTTTTCTGAATAAGCGCGCGACACTGTCGACCCGCGAAGTCGAGATGGTGATCATCATGATCGCGCGGCATTGGCAGGGCGACTATGTGCAAGCGGCGCATGTGAAGCTTGGCAAGGAGGTCGGCCTGTCGCAGGCGGTGATCGACGCGCTGCTCGCTGGCGGCGAACCGCCGCTGACCGATCCGCATGAAACGGCCGTTCACCGATTTGCCGCGGCCATGATCGCGGCGCGCAAGCTTCCGGATGCGGAGTTCGCCGAACTCGAAAAGGCGCTCGGCCGCCCCGGCATCGCCGAGGTGCTGGTGCTGATCGGCTATTACACCTCGGTCGCAATGGCGATGAAGGTGCACGAGGTGCCAATCCCGAGCTAGACTGAAAGGCCGCGACCGCTTCAAGCACTGAAAAAAATCATCAGGGAGAGAACGACCATGACCACGCGCCGTGCATTCCTGTCGATCGCCGCCGCCGCGCTCGCGGCGCCGACGCTGCCGCGCAATGCCGGCGCGCAAGCCTGGCCGGCGCGCTCGATCAGAGCCATGGTGCCGTTCGCGGCGGGAAGTTCGCTCGACATTGTCGGGCGCATCGTGATGGACCCGCTGTCGCGCCAGCTCGGACAGACGATCGTGATCGAGAACCGCGGCGGCGCCGGCGGCTCAATCGGCACCGCCGCCGCCGCCAAGGCCGAGCCCGATGGCTACACGCTTTTGATCCAAGCATCGGCGCATTCGGCGGCGCCGGCGGCCTATCCCAATCTCAGCTATGATCCGGTGCGCGATTTCGCCGCCGTCATTCCATTCGGCATCATTCCCAATGTGACAGTGGTTCACCCCGGGCGCGGCTTCAAGAGCGTGCAGGATCTGGTGGCCGCCGCCAAAAAGAGCGGCACGTTCACCTATGCCTCCGCCGGCGTCGGTAGCGCCACCCATTGGGCGGCGGAACGGCTGCGGCTCGCCGGCGGCTATGACGCGGTGCATGTGCCGTTCAAGGGCGGCCCTGAGGCGCTCACTGAGGTCATGGCCGGCCGCGTCGACTTCACCTGCATGGGAATCTCAGCGGCGCTGTCGCTGATCCGCGACGGCAAGCTCACCGCATTGGCGGTCAGCTCGGCCGCGCGTTCAGCCGCATTGCCGGATGTGCCGACCACGCTTGAAGCCGGACTCAAAGATTCCGACTACACTTATTGGATGGGGCTGTTCGTGCCGGCGAAAACACCGCGCCCGATCATTGAGCGGCTTTATAGCGAGACGCAGAAGGCCTTGGCCGATTCTGCGCTGCTGGACAAATTCAGGCCGCAGGGCATCGAACCGCTGAAGCTGACATCGGCGCAGTTCGACGCAATGGTTCAGCGCGAGGTCGCCGCCAATATCGCGCTGGTCAAGGCCGCCAAGCTGCAGTTCAACTAACGCTCAGCCGGCGAGATTGCGTTCGAGCAGTTCGATCGAAATGCCCTGCGGCCCACGGATAAAGCAAATCCGCACACCCGGCCGCACCGTGGTCGGCTCCTTGGTGAACTCACAGCCTTTGGCCTTCAGTTCGGCGGCGACCGCGTCGACGCTGCTGACCAGCAGACCGAAATGCTCAAGCCCGCGATAGGGAATTTGCGGCGGCGGATTGTGTCCGTCGGCTTCGGCAATAAAGACATTGGCGCCGCCGATCTTGACGTCAATGCGCGGCTTGCCTTGATGCGTGGTCCGGACGAGTTCGGCCCCGAGCATGGTTTGGAACCATTGCGCCATCGCTTCCGGATCGGGCGTCTTCAGATGTATGTGGTCCCAGGTGTAAGTGGCCATTCACCGCTCCTTGCTCTCGCTCGCTTGAACTGTTGGATTGTCGCCCAGTTCCCAGGCCCTGTCATTGACAGAAACCACCGGCAGCAACATCAATCCTGCTTCTCGACCTTGCGGATCGTGCCGAGGCTTGGGAGCCAGGGCTGCGCGGAACGGCTCCAGATCTGGACCTTCGGCACCAATTGGCTGCGCTGGCGCACGGTGCCGACACGGATATTATAGATTTTCGGTTCGCCACCCGCCGCCGCCGTTGCATAGATCGGCGAGCCGCAATCGGCGCAGAACGCCTGCGCGCGCTTGGCGCCGCTGTCGCCGGTCTTGACATAGACTTTGGGCGCGCCGGTCAGAATCTTGAACGCCGCGCCAGGCGTTCGGATCGAGGTCCGAAACACCGTGCCTGACAATTGCTGGCAATCGGTGCAGTGGCAGATCGAGACCTGATCGGGGTCGACCTCAGCCTCGTAGGTAATCGCGCCGCAGTGACATCCGCCGTCGATTTTCATCGGCCGCTCCTGTGATGGAACTCGCAAACCCAGCGATTCCTAGCTGGCATCGCGCGCTTGTTAAACTCCTGTTCATAAACCACTCAGAAATCACCAAAATTCCGACAAATTGAGAGCGAAGATTGGTATACTGAACTGGACTCATGGGGGCGCATGGGGACATTCAACCCTAAGCACACTTGCGCTCGGCCGCGGCCGATCGCTCGACAGGAGATCATCATGAGAAAGACCCTTACTGCACTGGTCGGCGCCGCCGCCATCGCCGGAACCCTGGCTATGTCCGTTTCGGACGCAGCCGCCCAACATCGTCATCGTCATGGCCATTGGGGCTGGGGCCCTGGCATCGCGGCCGGCATCCTTGGCGGCATGGTCATCACCGGCGCCATCCTGGCGTCACGGCCGCACGGCTATGTGCCTTATCGCGGCTATCACCAGCCGGTCCAATACGCCGGCTGCTATTGGGCCGCCGAGCCGGTCTACAACCACCGTGGCCAGGTCGTCGGCTATACCGGCCATCCGGTTCAAGTTTGCCCGGGCTACTGATCGCCCGACGCAATCGCGCAATTGAAAAACCCGGCGGGCGCCAGCCTTGCCGGGTTTTTTTGTCGGCGACCGGCGCCATACCAACTTTCACCATGCGCGACACTTCCGCCTCGCCGTGGCCGGGCATAGCCGCACTACGTCACTTCTTATTGCCGGCTCTCACCTGCATGTGGTTGAGCACCTCGTCGGTCGGCCAGCAATCGACCTTGAGCCGATTGGCCTTCTGATAGTGGCCGAGCGCGGCGCGCGTCAGCATGCCGGCCTTGCCGTCGACCTTGTCCTTGTAGAGACCGAGCCTGGCGAGCGTATTCTGCATGGCTTCGACTTGCGCGCTGCGCAACTGGGTATTCTTGCTCCATGGCGTTTCGAACCGCCGTGGATCGTCGATGCGGTCGCTCAGGTGCCCGACGAACAACACATAGAGATCGGAAAAATTATATTCCTTGATCACGAAATAATTACTGAGCGTGAGAAACGCGGGGCCGTAGGCTCCCTCCGGCTGTAACAGCGACGCCGCTTCGTCGCGTTCGCTCTGGCTTGGTCGACGGCCATGGGTCGGCGCGAAACCGCGCTGCAACCATTCGCCGACCGGCCGCTTGCGCTCCGGCACGCCAATGGTGCAGTCGGTATTGGCCGGCACCCGCACTTCATAGGCCCAGCGTTGGCCGCGCTTCCAACCCTTATTGACGAGTTGCTGCGCCGCCGAGGCGAGCGCGTCCGGCACCGAGGTCCAGATATTGCGCCGGCCGTCGCCATCGAAATCGACCGCGTGCTTGTAGAATTCCGACGGCAGGAATTGCGTAAGGCCCATGGCGCCGCCCCAGGAGCTGCGCATATTGGCTAGCGAGACGTGGCCCTCCTCCAGAATCTTGAACGCGTAGAGCAGTTCCTCGCGAAACATGTCCTTGCGCCGGCCGTAATAGGCTTGAGTCGCAAGCACGCGAATGGCGTTATGCGGCAGCTTGTGTCCGCCATAGGCGGTCTCGCGCCCCCAGATCGCAAGAATGATGTTGGGCGGCACGCCGAACCGCTGATCGATCGCGGTGAGCGTCGCGCGATGCTGCGCGGAGAGCTTCTTGCCGCGCTCGGCCAGACTGGCGATGGTGTTCTCGCGGATGTAATCGGCCGGCGGTTGGACGAACTCGGCTTGGCCGCGCGGCGGCTGACCCTTGCGGCTTGGCAGGTCGAGATCGGGCAGGCCCAGATCGGGTTCGACCCCGTGGATCGCAGCGGTGAAAGTCTTGCGCGAAACACCCTTGCTCTGGGCCTGCGGCCACAGGCTCTCCAGCCAATGACTGAACGCCCGATCGGGCGCCGCTTGGGCCGGCATCGCCATAAGCACAACGGCGCAAGCGACGATCCATCCCGTTCGACGCAAATTCATATCGCGCTCCGGCCTTTCAAACCCAGCAAGCCTGATTCGCATGGACCGAGCATGACCGAGCCCCAAAATTACGCCAATGTCTGGACCGGATGCGCGAACATCGCGGTGTCTAACGCACTGCCAGGATGAACAGGCGCGGGAACTTCAGAATCACTTTGCCGTCGTGGCGCACCATATAGGCGCGCGCGATCGCGTCGGTATAGGCGGCGAGAAACTGCTCGCGCATCGCGCCTTCCAGCGCTGCGTAGAACGGCCGCAGCGACGAACCCTTGAACCATTCGACCACGCCGGCGTGGTTCGGCATGATGTGATTGTAGTGGGTATGCCAAATATCGAGATGGCTGCACAACGGCCGCAACAGATCGTAGAAGCCCTCGGGCGGCAACAGATCGTTGCGCGCGGCATCCGATTTGGCGATCGCTTCGGCCCACGGGCCATTGGCGCCGACCTGCTCCATCAATTGCAGCGCCGGTTCCCGGGTGTTGTCGGGCATTTGCACCGCCAGCACGCCGCCTTCGGGCAGCGCCGTGAGCAGACGCGCCAGCACTTGCGGATGATCCGGCAGCCACTGGAACACCGCGTTGCCGAATAGCAGATCGGTGCCCGGCTCCGGCATCCATGTTGCAAGGTCGCCTTCGACGAACTTGCAATTCGGCACACGTGCGCGCGCCTGGCGCAGCATGTCGGGTGACGAATCCAGGCCGATCACTTCGGCGGCCGGAAACCGCGCGAGCAACAGCTCAGTCGAGTTGCCGGGGCCGCATCCGAGATCGACCACGCGCCTGGGATTCGCCAAGGGCACCTGCGCCAACAGGTCGCGCGGCGGGCGCGTGCGCTCGTCTTCGAATTTCAGATATTGGCGGGCCGACCAGTCTTCAGCGCCCTGGCGGTAAGCTGCTTTATCGGCCATTGGCGAGAACCTGTCGGCAGAATTGCGCGCGGCGCGGGCTTACGCATCCGTCAAATCAAGCCGCCGCTCGACGCGTTCGACCCGGTCGGCCAGCCGGTCAATGCGCGCCGACTGCTCGGCAATCTTGACCTGGATTTGCGCGATATCCACATGGACTTGCGCCACCTCGCGCTCAAGCCCCCCTACCCGAGTCTTGAGCTCGCGCACGTCCTCGCGCGTTTCATCCACCACGCGACGGATGTGGCGCAGATGCTCAAGAACGACGTTGTCGGTGTCCGCCACGGAGGAGGCTCCTGACTGCTGTAGTGCCACCCTAGCACAGATCGATCAGCGCGAGAACTTCTTGTATTTGATGCGGTGCGGAATGGTCGAGTCGGTGCCCAGCCGGCGCATCTTGTCGGCCTCGTAATCCTGGAAGTTGCCCTCGAACCATTCGACATGGCTGTCGCCTTCGAATGCGAGGATGTGGGTGGCGATCCGATCGAGGAACCAGCGATCGTGGCTGATGATGACGGCACAGCCCGCGAAATCCTCCAGCGCTTCTTCCAGCGCGCGCAGCGTATCGATGTCGAGGTCGTTGGTGGGCTCGTCGAGCAGCAACACATTGGCGCCCGACTTGAGCATTTTGGCGAGATGCACGCGGTTGCGCTCGCCGCCCGATAGGGACCCGACCTTCTTTTGCTGGTCGCCGCCCTTGAAGTTGAAGTTGGAGCAATAGGCGCGCGAATTCATCTCGCGCTTGCCCAGCATGATGATGTCGCTGCCGCCTGAGATTTCCTCCCAGACATTCTTCGAGCCGTCGAGGCTGTCGCGCGACTGATCGACATAACCAAAATGCACGGACTCGCCGACCTTGATGGTGCCCTTGTCGGGCTTCTCCTGGCCGGTGATCATGCGGAACAGCGTGGTCTTGCCGGCGCCGTTTGGCCCGATCACGCCGACAATGCCGCCCGGCGGCAGCCGGAAGGTCAGGTTGTCGATCAGCAAGTTGTCGCCAAACGCCTTGGTCAGTCCCTCGAAATCGACGACGTTCTGGCCCAGCCGCTCGGCGACCGGGATTACGATCTGCGCGGTCTGGGTCTGCTTTTCAGCCGCCTTCTTCACCAGCTCTTCATAGGCATTGTAGCGCGCCTTGGATTTCGCCTGCCGGGCGCGCGGCGACGCCGCGATCCACTCCTGCTCGCGGGCGAGCGTGCGCTGGCGCGCTTCTTCCTCACGGCCCTCCTGCGCGAGCCGCTTCTGCTTTTGCGCCAGCCAGGCGGTGTAATTGCCCTCGTAGGGAATGCCGCGGCCGCGGTCGAGTTCCAAAATCCAGCCCGTGACATTGTCGAGGAAGTAGCGGTCGTGGGTCACGATCAGGATCGCGCCCGGATAATTGCGCAGATGCCCTTCCAACCAATGCACGGATTCGGCGTCGAGATGGTTGGTGGGCTCGTCCAACAGCAAGAGTTCGGGCTGCTCCAGCAGCAGCCGGCAGAGCGCCACGCGCCGTCGTTCGCCGCCCGACAGCTTGCTGACCTCGGCCTCATCGGGCGGACAGCGCAGCGCCTCCATCGCCTGATCGACCTTGGAATCGAGGTCCCACAGTCCCTTGGCCTCGATCTCGTCCTGTAGCTTGGTCATCTCGTCGGCGGTCTCGTCGGAATAGTTGACCGCGAGTTCGTTATAGCGATCGAGAACGGCTTTCTGAGGCGCGACGCCTTCCATCACATTCTCACGCACAGTCTTTTTAGCATCGAGCTCAGGCTCCTGCTGCAGGTAGCCGACCCGGGCGCCCTCGGCGACCCAGGCCTCACCGTTATAATCAGTGTCGATGCCCGCCATAATCCGCAGCAAGGTGGACTTGCCGGAACCGTTGACGCCGAGCACGCCGATCTTGGCGTCGGGATAAAATTGGAGATGAACGTTCTCCAGAACCTTCCGGTTTCCCGGATAGGACTTGGAGAGAGCTTTCATATGATAAATGAATTGCCGCGCCATGGAGCGCCCTGCCCTCGTGTCTCGGGCGCATCTGATCAGCGCCGGTAATGGGGGAATTACGGGTCATTTAGCGGTCTGAACCGCTTACGGCAAGGCCGCTCTTGCCCGCCAGCCAAGCGGCCGCGCGATAGCATGGACGCCGCGCGGCGCCAGTTTCGTAACCTCCTGGCAATGCTGACCGTAAATTGGACCGGGGCGACGGCCGAAAGCCTACGGGAATTTAATAATTTCGGCCCGAAAATAGATCAAACCAGAGTGCATTGTGGCGCGACCAATTGGCAGTAAGCCAAGCCGCCACGGCCGGACCACAGGATACGGCGATGAGCACGTCGAACAACCATAACAAAATCGCACCGAGCGAACTGCGACGCTTATTGGCCGAATTCACCCGCTTGTTCCGCTCCTTGAGCGATCCCTATCGTCCCGAATTGCATTACATGCGCGGGCCCGGCCCGAAGTGGCGCGCCAAATATGCCGCCGCGCCGGCCGAGGCACCGCAACTGCCCGGCCTGGCCCATTCGAAGAGCTAAGACCACCGCACTTTCCGCATGGTTGCCAACCGCGCCCGCCACCGGTTTCAGGCCCATTGCGGCCTTCGCCGGATTCGCGTTTGTTAGGCCGGATTTCTGCCCGACCGGACCGCATCTGTGCTCTTCTTCTTTCTCCCATCCTCCCACGCGGCTTGCGCGGTCCGCCCGCGCGTGATCCGCGCACCCGAACCGGCATAAGGAACCAGACCACATGGCAAAGTATCGCTGTGCAATCCTCGACGACTTCCAGAACATCGCGCTCAAGGCGGCGGACTGGTCGGCAGTTTCGGGCGACATCGAGGTCAAGGTGTTCAACGAACACCTCGGCAGCGCCGACAATGTGGTTAAGGCGCTGCAAGGGTTCCAAATCGTCTGCGCCATGCGCGAACGCACCGGCTTTCCGCGCGCGGTGATCGAGAAGCTGCCCGACCTGAAGCTCCTGATCACCACCGGCATGCGCAACGCTTCGATCGACATGGCGGCCGCCGCCGACAAAGGCGTCACGGTCTGCGGCACCGGCTCGTTCGGCAGCCCGACCTCCGGCATCGCCATCGGCCTGATGCTCGAACTGACCCGCCACATCGGCTATGAGAATGCCCGGCTGAAGGCCGGCGAGACCTGGCAGAAGACCATCGGTCCGGAACTGGAGGGCATGACGCTCGGCATCCTCGGCCTCGGCAAGCTCGGCACCCGGACCGCCGCGATCGGCAAGGCGTTTGGCATGAAGGTGATTGCCTGGAGCCAGAACCTCACGCCCGAGAAATGCAAGGAAGCCGGCGTCGACTATGTCAGCAAGGAAGACCTGTTCCGGCAGTCCGATTTTATTTCGATCCACGTCGTGCTGTCGCAGCGCTCGCGTGGGCTGGTCGGTGCGGCCGAATTCGCCCTGATGAAGCCGACCGCCTATCTCATCAATACCTCGCGCGGCCCGATTGTCGACGAAGCAGCAATGCTGGCGGCGCTGAGCAACAAGAAAATCGGCGGCGCCGGCCTCGACGTATTCGACATCGAGCCGCTGCCCAAGGATCACCCGCTGCGTAAGATGGACAATGTCGTGATCACGCCGCATCTCGGCTATGTCGCACTGAGAAACTACCAGAACTATTTCGCCGGCGTGGTCGAGGACATCCGCGGATTCATCGACGGCAAGCCGGTGCGGGTGATGACGAACTGATACTGAACGAGCGAGGCCGCCCGGCGATCGTTATGGCCGGATCGAAGCTGGATGCACCATGACAGCAGTCTGTCCAAAATCTGCGCCTTGGAACAGAAGTGGCGCCCGCATCACTGCCGAGACCGCATAGGCCATGCAGTCGCCGAAATTGAGCCTCGCTGGATGCCCGCTTCCCTTCCCAAAAGTCGCGAACGCTGCGGAGGCCGCTTCCGCCATCTCGCGGCCGAACGGCACGACGATGCCCGCCCCAGCATCGATGAAATGTTCCAACCAGCGCGACGAGCGCGACGCAAGGTTGATCGTGCACCACGCGCGAGTTTCCACCAGGGTCGGCGCGCCGAGGATGCATTCCTCGGTGGCGAGAAGGTCGAGCAGCCGCTCGGTTTCCGGCTCACCCTTGATAATGGCGATCAGAACGGAGCTGTCCAGAACGATCACGTCGGAAGCCCAGTGGCGTCGTCATAAAGCGTCTCGATGGGCGTTTCCGGGCGCAACATGCCCTGCTCTCGGTCTTCGCGCAGGAGCCGACGCCACCGCTCGACCTGGGTTTGGGGAGTCGGTTGGCGGCGCCTTGGACGATATTGGCGCAGCGCATCGAGCACGACTTGGCTGATCGTCGTGCCGGTCTGGCGCGCCAGCGTGCGCGCGAGCCGCGCGGCCTCGGCATTGCGAATGTGAACCTGATCCTTCACGACGAGAACTCCAGCAGGCTTCAGGTACATATGTACCTCGGAACGGCGATCGAAGCAAGCTGCCTGCTCATTGCCTCGGCTCGCTTTCACCTCGCATGCTTCGGTCTAGTGCCGCCGATTTGAAGTTCCTGCAGCGCTTGCGGCAAATGCGGTTAGGAACTTCAAATCGAAAAGCGGCACCAAAATCATAGCGTTGCTAGTGCCCCTTGGTTTCCGAAGTTCGTGTAGGTGGTTGCTGCGATGTATCACGAACTTCGGAAACGGGGCACTAGCGTTGAGCCACGGGTTGTGGTCCAGCTCCACAAGTGGTCAAAATTCGCCACCTCCTCAACGAACGAACGGCCTACCGGACACGACGGAATGGTTTGCGCAAGCGAGGCAATGCCAACATGACCAGCAACGTTCTCAACGGCGGCCAGATCATCGTCGACTATCTCGTGCGCGAGAAAGTGCCGTATGTCTTCGGATTGTGCGGACACGGCAATATCGGGCTGCTTGACGCGCTGTTCGAGCGATCGAGCGACATCAAGACGATCTCGACCCATCACGAGACGGTCGCGGGTTTCATGGCCGATGTCTATTACCGAGTCGCAGGCAAGCCGGTCGCGACCTTTACGTCGTGCGGCCCGGGCTCGGTAAACCTGCCGATCGCGCTCGCCAATGCCTATCTCGATTCCGTCCCGTTCATGGCGATCACCGGCAATGTGCCGACCAGCCAATTCAATCGTGGCGCGTTTCAAGAACTGTACCGGCACTATCAGGCCGACTTTCCCTCGACCGTGCGCACCATGTGCAAAAAGGTGTTCCAGCCTACGCGCGGCGACCAGGTGCCGCTGATGATGCGGCAGGCCTGGAAAACCATGGTCACCGGACGGCCGGGGCCGGTGGTGCTCGACGTGCCATTCGATATCTTCAAGGAATCCGCCGCCGAGGAGACGCCGAATCCACAGGAATGGAGCGCCAATATTTCATCGCGCTGCGGCGCCGATCCGGAGGGCGTGAGCAAAGCCGTCGACCTGCTGCTCTCCGCCAAGCGCCCGGTGATCCTGGTCGGACAAGGCGTGCGCTATGGCGGCGCGGCGGCGGAGCTGCGCGCGCTTGCCGAGCGCTTGCAAATTCCGATCGCGGCATCGGCCAGCGGCCTCGGCGCCATCCCAAGCGATCATCCGCTGTCGCTCGGGCTAGTATCGCGAGGCGGCGTTTATCAAGCCAATCATGCCGCGCGCCAAGCCGATGTGCTGCTGGCGCTTGGCGTGCGCTTTGACGACCGCACCTCAAGCTCGTGGATCCCGGGCTATTCGTTCACGATCCCGCCGACCAAACTGATCCATGTCGATATCGACCCCGAGGAGATCGCGCGCAACTATCCGGTCGCGCTCGGGCTGATGGCGGATGTGCGCACCTTCCTGCGGCAAGTACTGGCCGAACTCGACACCCGCCGCGGCGTCGCCGATGCCGCGGCAAGCCACACGCCCTGGCTGAGGGCGATCGACGGCTATCGCAAGGAATGGGATACCTTGGTCGCGCCCGGCTTCACCGACGAAGCAACCCCGATCAATCCGCAACGCGCCGCTTACGAGATCGACCGCGCGCTGCCCGAGGATGCCATCCTGGTCAGCGATATCGGCGTGCATCACAACTGGCTGCTGCAGTTCTGCAAGCCGCGGCGTCCGGACTCATTGATCGGCTCAATGGGATTTGGCCCGATGGGCTTTGGCGTCGCCGGCGTGCTCGGCGCCAAGCTTGCGGCCCCGGAGCGCCCTTGCGTCGCGGTGGTCGGCGACGGCGCGTTCTTCATGCATGCCAGCGTGCTCGGCACCGCGGTCGAATATGCGCTGCCGGTAGTCTGGGTGGTGTGGAACAATTACGCCTATGCCTCGATCCGCGGCTTGCAGCGCGGCTATCTCGGCGGCCGCGAATTGGCGACCGACTTCAAGCATCCAGCGACCGGCGCGCCCTACAATCCGGATTTTGCGGCAATGGCGCGGGCAGCCGGAATTGATGGTGTCAGCGTCGACCGCCCCGGCGACCTGGCCGACGCGGTGCGCGCGGCGATCGCCAACGGCAAGCCCTGTCTGATCGATGCCAATATCGGCGCCGATAAGAACCCGGGCGGCGCTGGCGTTTGGGACCTGCCTGGCCACGGCGTCAGCGCACCGGCCATCGGTGAACGCTATACGCCGTAACGACGCCGATGATTGACCAGCCGAATGCACTTAGACCGTGATCCGATTCGATTGAATCGGATCACGGTCTAACTTGATTGTTTGAGCATGATCTTTTCCGAAAACTGGTTCCCACTTTTCGGGATCATGCTTTAGCGCGCGGGAGCCAGGCTCGTCGCCTGAACCGCCGGAGGCGCGACGTGGACGATGCGGAAGCCTCGCTGCTTGAGCTGCGCCAGCAAGATCGGCAGTGCGCGAACGGTCACCGGCTTGATGTCGTGCAACAGCAGGACGCCGCGGCCCAAGCGCTCAAGTTCAGCCATGCTTCGTTCGACCAGCTTGTCCGGCGTGGTGAAGGTCCAGTCGAGCGAGTCCGCATCGATGCTCCAGACCATATGGCCGCGGGACAGGACGTGGCGCTCGATCTCCCGGTTGATTGAGAGATAGGGCGCGCGGAAGAACGGCGCGAGCTGACGGCCGCGTCCCAGCGCCTCGGTTACCGCATCGATGCCCCGGTCGATATCCGCGATGGCCGCCGCCGGCGATATCTTGGCAAGCGTCGGATGGCTGAACGAATGGGATCCAATTGAGTGGCCTTCGTCATAGGCGCGCCGCGCCAGGTGGGTCGCTTCGGCCACATTCATTCCCAACATGAAGAACGTCGCCCGCACGCACTCCGCCGCCAGCACATCCAAGATACGCGGTGTGGTAGCCGGGATCGGGCCGTCATCGAAAGTCAGCACGACCTCGCGATCGCGCAGCGGCAGCGTCTCACGGTATTGCTCCCGACCGATCAGAGGAAAATCGCTCGGCGCAACGCGCATGACGCGGCTGGTGCCCAGTGCATTCGGGTTGCGGGCACATTCAAGCGCCGCCTGCGCGCTTGAAGCGCAGACCACGGCGCCGATGAGGGCGATCGCAAATCGTCCGATGTTTTTCACGTTGGCCGCTCCGTCTAGACAATCTCTAGACGTCTATGTGCGGCATTTTCGGCGTGACAACTAGGCTAAACAATTGGTTAAGACGAACTGTCCATTCTTAAGTTTAACCCGAAACCGGATTTACTGTAGATCGTAACACTAACGCGCCGGGGATACTGTGGAATGATCGCGTTTATACTGTTGGGCGCAGGCAAACATGCGCTGCAATGCGTTGGTTATGGAGCCACCGCCCCAGGCCTTGAACCGCTCGGCAGCGGCCTGCTCGACCTTCTGCGGCGTCCAAGTTGCGCGCGGTCCCAGATCGGCGACGCTGCCGGGGAAGCTGACACTGAAGGTTTCGACAATCCCAAGCGAATTGGTCTCGACGGCATTCCTGGGAGCCTGCTGGAGCCCCCGTAGATTCATCACCAGCCGGAGCGAGCCTTCGCCCAGCAAGTGGCGCGGGCCGGTATCGTAAAGAAACGCGCCCTTCCAGAGCCCGGTTTCGGGGTTGTAGACAATCCCGAGGTCGCCGCGACTAAGCCCGCGTTCTGCGAACGGCGGGGCAACCTGATCGTCCGCATTAGGAACTGGACGCTCGTCACCGGTGCGATTGGGAACCACGAAGCCAGGGAATTTCAGGGCGTCGATGTATTTCTTCTGGTTGCAGTCCGGCAGGTCGAAATCGAGGACGAGGCTGGTCGTTGAGATCAAGCGGCCCCCGTCCCTCAAGCACACCATGCCACGATTATCGCGCGCAAAGCCGTAGATATCGACGGAATAGCCGGCCGGCGCTTTCCATCCGTTGGCGACGATTTTGCGATAAGCGGTCAGCCAATCTTTATTGTTGCGCTCGTCCAATTCGAACGGCATCGCCACGCCGCTTCGATAAATCGTCATTCCATTGAAAATATACTCGATCGCATGTCGCTTTCCGTGGGGATCGTCGCGATGGTAAGCATTCGGCGCACCATCGGCATCGACCTGCAGCGGCCGCACCCAAAACAGCGACCGGTCGTCGTGAATGACCGCATGCGGATCGTTAAAGGCCCGCGGCAGCGCGCAGGCCAGCTGCGCATAGCTCTGTGCGCTGTAGCCGACGCTGCCGATCAAAATGGCAGCGATCCGCAGGAAGGATTTCAGCGTTCCAATCGCCATGCCTTAGAGCCTCAACTACGCGTTCATGACAAAGCGCTCGGCCCACTCCTTCCGGAGGCGGCCGAGCGTTATATCTAGGCGCAACTCGTTAACAATTGCCGCATGTTACCGCGGCGGCGTCCGCATTGCAGCGTCAGTTGGGCGTTTGGCCCGGCCTCAATTCAACGCCGGCCTGGGTCTGGCCGGGCACGACATGCACGATGCGGAAATTCCGACGCTTGAGTTCTTCCAACAGCGCCGGCAACCCGCGCGCGGTTGCGGGTTGAATATCCTGCATCGCCAGAATACCGCCGCCGGAGCGCTCGAGGCCTTTTATGGCGTTCTCGACAATCTGGTCCTCCGACGCATCGTTCCAGTCGCGGGAGTCGACGTCGATGCTCCAGACCATCATGCCCAGCGACGTGACATAGCGAATGAGCTGCGGCGACATTTGCAGCATCGGCGCGCGGAAGAACGGCGTCGCCCGCTGACTGACCTGCATCGCGCTGTTGAGCGCCCGGATGCCTTCGTCGATCTCCTTTTTCGCATCGGCAAATGGCAGGCTGGTCAGCGACACTGGATTGAGAGCCTGCGCCCCGATCGAGTGGCCGGCTTGCGCGATGCGGCGGATCTGCTCGGGATCCTCACTGGCATTATTGCCCATGGCGAAGAAGGTTGCCTTGACGCATTCGGCCGCGAGCGTCCGCAAGATCGTTTCGGTGTACGGGTATGATGGACCGTTGTCGAACGTCAGTACGACCTCACGCTTGTTGAGCCGAAGCGACTCGCGGTACTGTGCTCGTCCCACCATCGGAAAGGTCCGAGGATTGACGGTCAGCACCCGGCTGGTCCCAAGCGCCTGCTGATTGTTAGGGCATTGGGCCGCCACCGAAGTCATCGGCGCGAATAGCGCGGTCGTGATCAGGGCGATCGTGGCGCCAGTGCGTTTCATCATGAGCGTAACTCCTCTATGAACCAGATAAACTCTGCGTGGTCGATCACTACTCGTAGCTGCGGACGCGCGCGCCGTTGGTTGGCAGCGGCGGCGCATTGACAATGCGATCAATACGCTGCCGCAGGACCTGTTGAGCGTCGGCCGCCGTGCCCTTTGAAACGTGGGCAGCCTGCAGCGGCGGCGCCGCCACGGCCGGGATCTGAAGCAGCGCGCCGGCAACAGTGACTGGCTCGGGCTGGCGCCGGGCGTAACCGGGCAGAAGAATGCGCCACAGGCCAATCGCCGCCGTCACGATTGCATGGGCGTAGTCCTGGCAGATTTCCTTGAGGCCAATCATGACCACCAGTCCGTAACCAAGCGCCAACACGTTGGTGAGTGCGAATACCGCATGCAGACCGTCACCACGCATGACGTCCATGTGGAAAATCCACACCGACCAACCGAACAGGGCCAAGATCGCGGCGCTGACCGTCAGCGGAACCGCCGTCCTGTGCTCGATCTTCGGCGTCCGGCCAAACTGAGACTTGATCCCAAAGAACATCTGCAACAGCGAGTTTTTAACCCCTGTCAAAACAACCGGGAGCAGAACCAGGAATAGCGCATAGGCACGAAGAATTTCGAGGCGCCGATAGCCGGAGTGCTTGAGGTCGCGGCAAACGAGATACAGATAGGGCGGCAAGGTGATGTAGATCAGGCTGCTCACCCGTTTGAAATCGAACGGATAGACCAGCATGAGCAGCATCGACACGGAGATACACGCCGGCATCACGAGGTAGTGAACGCGCAGCGCCGCCTCAAACAGATTGCGCGGCGTCGGCCAGCGCCTGACCAGATGCGCGAGCAAGGCCGGCAGGAGAATCAGACCGCCATTAGCCCAGCGGCGACGCTGCACGACCAGCGCACCGAAATCGGACGGCGTGGCGCTGTACGACAGTCGCGCCGGATAATTTTCGATGGTCCAACCCTTGCGAACCAGGTCGATGGTCGCGCCGGTGTCTTCGATCACCGTCTTGTCCTGGATATAGACCGGAACGACGTAACTGCGCTCGTGTTGGTAGGTTGCGATTTCCAACAATGCCTGCTTACGAATGGCCGCGCTGGCGCCAACCCAGAAGCCGGCACCTGAGAAACCCATTCCCTCGGTGACGTAGTAATAGATGTCCGTGGTCGCGCCCGCGGTACGCTCCAAAACGTGCGGCGTGCCCGGAATGGCGGTGTAGGGAGTCTGGATGACCGCTGCACGCTCGTTGCCCGGCCCTTCCAAGGCGGCAACCATGTGAGTCACATAGTCGCGCAGCAGGAAACTGTCGGCGTCGAGAATAATAACGTATTTGGCATCCGGCAGATTCATCGACTGAGCGGAAGCAATCGATTCGTTCCAGTCGACAAGCTCCGGACCGCTGGCGCCTGAAATGACCGAGAGGTGGCGACCCATAACCGACAGATAGGCGTTGAGATTGGCCGCCTTGGTTGGCGCGTGGGAAAGATTTACAAAGCGCTTGCGCTCAAAGCACGTGACGTCGACTTTGAAGCGCGTCGCCAGAAACTCGAATTCCCGGTGGATTTCTTGCCCATCCAGGAGCGTGTCGCGCAGCTCCGCCGCGCGCGCGCGATGCGTCTCGGCCGGCGCACGCAAGACGCTCTGGACAAAGAACCTGCGGGTGTGATCGTCCGGACCGCCGAGATCGCCGTCTTCGACGCGAGCAACAATGCCCTCGATCCACGCCGCGGCTTCGTCGTGCAGGTTCGCAGCGATTCTCGATGCCGCCCTGAGAGCGGACGGCTCATTGGTTAATCCACGAAAGCTGTCGGCGGCGACTGCGAAACGCTTCGCAATCGGCGCGAACATGTCGTTGATCAGACCGACCTGCGCGCGCGAAGCGAGCAAGGCATCGCGCTCGGCACGATCGGTTGGATTGGGAGGATTATCCAGCAGCAGGACGATCCGCCGGTTGGGATAGTCATTCAGCGCCGCCGACATCAGCGTCTGCCAAATGACGTGAACCTCTTCGCGATAGCTCGGGACCAGAATTTCAACGCTTGGCGCCGCGTTGCGGCTAACTGCGCTGAGCCGGCTCAGATTGCTTTCCGCAGCACGAACTTGCTTGCGCAGATTCAAAAAGAACGCCAGGCGCGAAGCCTGGTAAGTGAAGCTACCAAACATAAACACGGCAAAGATGACATTGTACATGACGCGCTCGGCGCCAGTACCTGGAATAAATCGCGCCAGCATGTTCTGGCTGTTGATGTAGTTTTCAACGAAGAACAGAACAAACGCCGCCATTGTGACGACGAACAGCGTCGCGCTGATGACTATTTCAGTGCGCGCCCGTGCACAAATCTTCGGAAGAAAAATCGACATCGACATCGTTCCCGCTGACATGGTTTATGTTTCGTAAGTCGCGGGTCCATGGATAAAGATTAGCTGGGCATCAGCAATTGAATCCTCAATCTTCAGTGAACTTTAATCATGAATTTGCGCGCGCCAATCACGTGGCACGATTGCAATTGGCGCATGAAAATGCGCAAGACGATGGTAAATCGCCACGCTTGCGGCGCGAAACTACGGCATTAACTTCAAAATTGTCGCGACACGACGCCGTTCACCACGTCTGCACGTCGCTCAGACGCGCGATTATGAATCGTCGTTTTCTCGCGCACGCATGGCTACGTCGGCCGCATAAACGCACCCGCCGATGAGCATCCGTCCACCGACACGAGCACAGCGGACCCGCACGCCAAGGCCGTCGTGCCTCGCCCGGCGCCGAACAGATGTCGGCGCCATGGCACACAAAAAAGCGCCGCCCAGAGGGCGGCGCCAGAAGCACGACAAAGATCAGCGATGGGCGGCGATTAGAAGCTGAAGTCGATCGACGCGGCCCCATAGGCGCCGTCGCCTTGTCCACGCTCGCGCAACCAGCCGCCGGAGACAGTAACTTTTCCGCCGGCAAACATCATACCCGTCAAGTGCAAGCCGAGCCGCTGCTGATCAGTGCGATCGTTTCCGAGCGCGCCGATTTCCGGGCCGAAGAATACCTTGGTGTTGAAGATGTCGACGCCAAATCGTCCAACGGAATAATAGGTATCGAACGCCGTCGAATACGATCCTAAAGCGTAGACCAACGAACGCTGCGTCGGCTGGAACCAAAGGTCGGCCTGGACCTTGAAGCCGGTCTTCGCGCCCTGCACCGTATTATTGACATCCGCCGGACGGACCCGATGATCCTGGTAGTTGGCGCCGACGGCAAGGGTCACTGCGCCGCTGCCGAAGACATGGCTCCAGCCAACCAACCCATCGGCGGAGCCGAAATCGCCCTTGAAGCGCGTGCCGCCACCGCCGTTATATTCGTAATGGCCCACAAGGCCGAACACCGACAGGCGAACACCCGACTGATGCATCCCGAGCGGCGCATAAAGCACACCCCAGTAGCCCGCCACAGCGCGGTGAGAGGTGACGTCAACCCCGAAATAAACGTTGCCGTATTCAATCACCGAGGCCGGCGCCACCCGCGCCTTGACCGGCATATCCGCTGCATTGGCCATGGTCGGCAGCGTCGCAACCGCAACCGTCGCCGTCGCCGTTAAGATTTGAAGATAACCCCGCATCGTAAGCCCCCAATGATTGTCGCCAACCAAATTGCCTCGGCCGTGCGCGCCACTATTTCGATTTTCGTTTCCAAAACGGAGCCGCGCGCAGCCTCTAAGCGAGAATCGTATCACTGAATTGCTAACATGATTTGCTGCGAGTGATGCTTAGGATGTGGATACGCGCGCCGTAATTAGAAAATTGTTGCTAGGCAGCAACACCCCAGGCACGGAGAGCCTCAAATTTGTCGACGATAATTACATTATCCACAATATCCACAATCCACGCGCGATCGAGCGCTCGGCGCGTAACGCCCGCCTCAATCGTTAAGGATTTCTTAATCGCGAACGAGCAGTCGGCTTTGCGAAACCAGCTCAGCGGGCCGGGATCAACGACGGCGGCTGCAGCGAGATCGGATCGCCGTAGGTCTCGGCCTGCTGCGCGGACGGAACCGGCGGCCGCACCGTTGGCGCCGACGAAATAGCGGCCGGCGGCTTGCCCGCAAGCACCACGACCCGGGTACCCACCTTCACACGATTATAGAGGTCGCTGACATCCTCATTGGTAAGGCGGATACAGCCGGACGATACGAACGTTCCGATGGTGGACGGCTGATTGGTGCCGTGGATGCGATAGAGCGTCTTGCCAAGATACAGAGCGCGCGCGCCGAGTGGATTGCCTTCGCCGCCCGCCATAAAGCGTGGCAGATAGGGTTGCCGCTCAATCATTTCCGCTGGCGGATGCCAGTCCGGCCACTCGGCCATTCTGGAAACGCGCTCCGCGCCCGCCCAGGTAAAACCTTCGCGGCCAACGCCGATGCCGTAACGCATCGCCTTGCCACCGCCGAGCACGAGATAAAGATACGTGTTGGAGGTGTCGATGACGATAGTGCCAGCCGGCTCGCGGGTATTGTAATCGACGGTTGTGCGCCGAAACTGCGGCGGCAATTCCTTGCGCGGCCCGGTCTCCGGACGATCGTCCATCGGCAGGCGTGATGTGATGTCGGGATCGGCCGCGCGCGGCTGACCGGGGCCGATGACCATCGGCGGACGAAGGATATCGTCGAGCAGTGGCGGCAGCACCGGCTGCTGCGGTACCGCGCCAAATTGCGGACGCCCCGCAGGGCCGCGTTGTTCCGGCTCAAAGCCTGGCGGCGGCAAAGCCTCCGACTCATAAGACCGGGGCGGCTGCGCCATCGGCCCAGCCCTCAGCGGACGGCGAAATCCGGGTGGCGGATCGTATGGCGGCAGGTCGTCGTCATCGACGACCGCGCCCGGCGGCAGCGGCCGGAACGACGGCGGGACAATCGCCGGCGGACCGGGCGGGAAAAATTGCGCCAGCGCCACGCCGGAAGAACCGGCAAAACCGATAACGATCCAAGCAGTGACAGCAGCCGCGCGCAACAACATTCGCCCTCCTCGGCGGGAACAAGCCGTTGGAACTGCATAAGGAAATCAACGACGATCAAGGCACATTCAAGACCATAATGTTAAAAATTGAACAACACCTTGAAAAGTCGCAAAAAAATCCACGAAATCCACGGTCAATTCTGCGCGAGCAAATCGCCGCTGGGCATGGCGGCGAGCGCCCCAAGCAGCACCGCCGTGGCTGCGGGCGGAAATCGCCCCGTCATTATCTCCTGATAGGCGGCAATATTGGCGCGCGCCGCCGTCCCCGGCTCAAATCCGTCGCTCCCCAACGGGGCCAAAACAAACATCGCCTCCTGTTGCAGACGCTCAGCTTCAAGCTCCACCGCCTTGATCCGGTTGCGAAAGGCCTCCGCCGCCGGCGCGGCGACCAGCGCCGGCGGCGTTTTCAATCCGCGCCGGATATTGCGCAGAGGGATCACCGTGAGCTCGCGCCAGGGCGCAATCCGCGCATCGAGCGCGGCGACTTCGGCGGGCGAAAGCTGCCGGCGCTGCCGGGCGTGCCACAGCAGAAACAGCAGCAGATTGACATCGACCTGCGCTGCTTCCTGTAAGGCGATACACGCGTCGGCGACTTGCGGCAGACGATAGAACTGCAGCGAGAAGCGCCAGAACGGCGAGCCCGATGGTGCGGTGTCGCTCATGAGCGCGCCGATAATGGGGTGATGCCGAGCGTCTTCGCCAATTCGTCCACCTGCTTGATCAGGCCGGGCGCCAGCGGCACGCCGTTATTCTCGCGATCGGCCCGGCGCGCGATGCGCCCCTGACCCGGAATACGAATTTCATCAACGCCAGGCAATTTCTTCGACGACGCCAGATCATGCACATGACGATCGATCTCGGACTTGAAGGTGTCCAGCGGCACAAACCGCGCGGGGTCGAGCGCGACAATGAAATGGCCGGTATTGCTCTCGCGCTCCGCTGGCGCGTTGGTGTCCTTCACGTCGCGCCCGAACGCAGCGCGGTTGAGCGGCCCGCCAAGCAAGCCGAGCACGATGGCGAGCCCCGAACCTTTATAGGTGCCGACCGGAACGAACATGCCTTCCTCAAGACGATTGCCGTCGGTGATCGGTTGGCCATCTTCCCGGCTGATAACCCAGCCTTCCGGCAGCGGACGCCCTTGATTGGCATAGGTGCGGATCTGGCCGTTGGACGCGACCGAGGTTGCGATGTCGAGCACCACCGGCGCTTCCTTGCCAGCCGGAATGGCCACCGCGATCGGATTGGTTCCGAGCAGCGGCTCCGCCCCGCCCCACGGCGCCATGAAGTTCGAAGCCGACACCGCGCTGTAGATTCCAACCATCCCGTGCGCCAGCGGAATTGACGCATAGGTGGAGCCGGCGCCCGAATGGTTGGAGCGCCGCACGCCGACCCAGCCGACGCCCGATGCGCGCGCGAGTTCGACGGCGAGATTGGCGGCATAGGTCATCACCAGATGGCCCATGCCGTTGTCGCCATCGACCAGCGCGGTGGCCGGCCCCCGTTCCAGCACCTTGATGTTGGCGCGCGGATTGAAGTTTCCCGCCCGAAGCTGTTTCACGTAGCCGGCCAGTCGGAAAATTCCGTGCGCGTCCGATCCCGAAAGATCGGCATCGAGCATCGCGCCGGCGACGATCTTGGCATCGCCGTCCGGCAGCGCGCAGGCGCGCAGCGCATCCTCCATATACGCGCAAATGGCGGCGGCGGGGATACGGCGGGCATTGTCATCAGGAGAAGGCATCAGGGACTTTCCGAAAACGCGTTGCAACAGGCGTGCGCTGGTTCAGAGCACGAATCAGCGGCGCGGCAAAGGGGCCTCCAGCTCGCGCCGTATCTCGTCATTATGCGCGCCAAGCGCCGGCGGCGGCGTGTCGATGCGCGGGCCGTCATGGGCAAACTTGAATGCCGCAAGCGGCACGCCGAAATCGCCGATACCGTCGACATTGGCATGGCGGTGGATGACACCACGGACTGCCATTTGCGGGTCGGCGACCGCCTCGCCCATGGTGCGCACGCGCGCTGCCGGCACATGGCGCGCCTGCAGGAACGCCTCCCATTCGTCGGCGGTGCGCGTCATCATGATCTCGGAGAGCACCGCGATTTCGCGGACATGGTCGGCGTCGCGCGCGTCATTGGTCCGTTTGATCATGTCCGGGCGGCCGAGCAGCGTCCACAAGCGGCGCTGCTGGCGCAGATTGCTAGCGCCAAGCATGACCAAACCATCCTTGGTCTGGAACGCGCCATTGGTGGCGTGCGGATGCCGATTGCCGTGTGGCTTGGGATGCGTGCCGTTGCGCAAATAGCCGGTCAGCAGCGAACTCATCAGGATCATCGCCACGTCGAGCATCGCCATATCGATACGCTGACCGCGGCCGGTGCGCTCGCGCTGGAACAGCGCCGCCGAAAGCGCGAACGCTCCGGTCATGCCGGTCGAATAGTCGACGACCGGCGAACCGAGCTTCACCGGATGCACGTCGCTGGTGCCGGTCATTGCCATGATGCCGGAGGTCGCCTGGATGACGTGGTCGTAGGCGGTCTGCTCGCCGCGCGGGCCCTGCTGCCCGAACGCCGAGAACGAGGCATAGATCAGCCGCGGATTGATCGCCGACAGCGCCTCATAGCCGAGGCCGAGCGCCTCGAAGGCGCCGGGACGATAATTCTCGACAAAGACATCGGCGGTGGCGACCAGCTTTTTTAGGAACGCGCGGTCCGCTTCGTTCTTGAGGTCCAACGTGATCGAGCGCTTGTTGGACGCTTGCGTCAGGAACGCGGTGCCCATGTTGCGATCGTTGAGCGCCTTGTCGGTGCCATTGCTGCGGCTCTGGTCGGGCTCGTCGGGGTGCTCGACCTTGATGACGTCGGCGCCCAATACCGCGAGCTGATAGGTCGCAAACGGCCCCGCCAGCACATGGGTGACGTCGATCACCCGGACTCCCTCGAATGGACGCATGGCACACGGTCTCCGGTCAGGCCGCCAGTATAGCGCGGACGATTGCGCAGCAAACCGAATTGACTGCTAATGTCCGGCCACACGCAGGCACTTATGAGCATTCGTCCATTGCCAACCGGTCTCATATCCCCCGCGGTCGCGCGTAATCGCGAGCCGATCTTGGCCGTACTGCGGCGGTTCCTGCCCGATCGGGGCCTGGTGCTCGAAACCGCCAGCGGCACCGGCGAGCACGCGGCGTTTTTCGCCATGCGGCTGCCGCACCTCACCTGGCAGCCGACCGACACCGACGCCCACGCGCTCGCCAGCATCGAAGCCCATCGCGCGGACGCCAATGCGCCCAACCTGCGGGCGCCGATCATGCTTGACGTAACCGCCCCCGTCTGGCCGGTGACGCAGGTGGATGCCGTGCTATCGATCAATGTGATCCACATCTCGCCATGGACGGCGGCGCAAGGGCTGATGGGTGGCGCGGCGCGATTGCTTGCGAAGGACGATGTGCTCTACCTCTACGGACCGTTCAAGGAGAACGGCGTTCACACCGCGCCAAGCAATGTGGCGTTTGACGAGAGCCTGCGTGCGCGCAATCCAAACTGGGGCGTGCGCGATCTGGCCGATGTCCGCGCGCTCGCCGATAGCCATGGCTTTGATTTCATCGAGCGCGTTGCCATGCCGGCAAACAATCTGAGCCTCGTGTTCCGGCGGCGTGGGGCGTGATCAATCACTGGGGCAGACACCGATGACCGACACCGATGCGCCATTCTCCCGCGCCGCCTGGAACCGCAATGCGCAGGCCTACGAAACCATCCGCGCCATGCCGTTCAATGCCGACCTTGCCGCCGGCACGCTGAGCGAGGCGCGTTTCAAGCATTACATTACCCAGGACGCGCATTATCTCATCGGCTTCGGCCGCGCATTGACACTCGCCGCCGCCAAGGCGCCGTCGCCCGAACGACTGATCCAGTTCGCCAAATCGGCGGAAGGCGCGATCGTGGTGGAGCGCGCGCTGCACGGTTCATTCTTTGAACGCTACGGCATCACGAGCGATGTCTTCACCGGCACGCCGCTGTCGCCGGCGTGCCATCACTATGTGTCCTATCTGCTGGCGACCGCCTATGCCGAGCCCTATGAGGTGCTGTTGGGCGCGCTGCTGCCGTGCTTTTGGATCTATGCCGAGGTCGGGCGCGACATCCACGCCCGCGCCGCCGCCGCCAATCCCTACCAGGCCTGGATTGACACCTATGCCGGCGAACAATTTCACACGGCTGTCCGTGCAACCATTGAAGCCACCGACGAGGTCGCCGCCACCGCCTCGCAGGCGCTGCGCCAGCGCATGCATTTCGCGTTTACCCGGGCCACCCAACTGGAGTGGATGTTTTGGGATTCCGCCTATCGACAGGAGCCTTGGCCGGTCTAATGTGCGTGGTCACCGGCCGATACCCCAGGCCAGACGCAATGTCGGCGCAATCTGGCTTTATCGGCGGGATCGGTGGGCTGGACAGGGCCTGAGCGATGCAGCAGAGCGGTCGAGCTTTTCCGAGGCTATCAATTCGCATCGGCGCTATCACGCTTGTTATTTTTTGCGCTTTGGCAGCGTGGCAGGATCGCGCCCGCGCGCAAGTCGGCATCGATGTCCTGCGGCAAGTCATCGACAAGACTAAAGACAAGGCCAAGGTCGTACCCGGGAAAAACCCCGCCAATCTCCTGAAGGGCAAGCAGGCGCCCGATCTGAAGGGGCAACTCGGCAAAGGGCCGCTGACCAAGGGCCCGTTCACCAAGGCGCCGCTCACCAAGGGACCGCTCACCAAGGATGCGATTGGCAAGACCCTGCCGGGCAAGGGCGGCCTTGAAAAGCTTACCAAGGATCGTTTGCTTCCCAAGGACAGGGCCAAGGACCTGATCGCGCGCGACCAGCTTGGCAAGGACAAGCTGTCCAAGGATCTGCTCACCAAGGACAAGCTCGGTAAGGGCAAGCTGGCGCAAGATCTGCTCGGAAAAGACAAGCTTGGCAAGGATAAGCTTGGACTCGGCAAGGATAGACTCGGCAAGGACCAAGCCGCGATCGACAAGCTCGGCAAAGGCAAGCTCGGCGATATTAAATCCGCAAGAACCATTCCCGACAAACGCGCCGCAAGCCGGATCGCTCAGGCGAAGTCTCCGATTGAGCGCAGCCAGGTCCGCGTCGATCACAGCCGTGAGATCTTTGCCGCGCGCCTGCGTTTGCCGCCGCGCCCGTTCCCGGGCACCGCCGGTTTCAGCGGCGCTCCACCGGCCACTGAAACCCGCTATGTCCCGACCGAGATGGTGTTCCATGTCGGGACGAATGTTTCGCGGCAGTCCGTCGAAGCGACCGCCAGCCGGCTTGGACTAACAATCGTCGGCACCCAATCCAGCGGTATCACTGGCGGCACGCTCTATCACTTCAGCCTACCGCCGGGCCGGCAAGTCGCGACCGTGGTGCGGTCCCTGGAAGCGGAGCGCGTCGGCATCGCATCGCCAAATTATGTGTACCACCTGATCCAGGAAACAGCGTCCGATACCCAAAGCCCGGCAGGATCGCCGGAGCAGTACACGGTCGAGAAATTTCGCCTGACCGAGGTCCACAAGATCGCAACCGGCCGCGAGGTGCTGGTGGCGGTGATCGATTCCAAAGTCGACACCACCCATCCCGATCTCGCCGCCGCCATTGTCGAGCACTATGACGCCGTCGGACGGCCGGAGCAGGCGCACTCGCACGGCACCGGCATGGCCGGCGCGATCGCCTCGCATCGCAAGCTGCTTGGCATAGCGCCGGGCGCAAGAATTCTCGCGGTGCAAGCTTTCAGCACTTCAGCCCGGCAATCGCCGGAGGCGACGACGCGGCAGATCATCGCCGGCATCGAATGGGCCATCAACAGAGGCGCGCGCATTATCAATATGAGTTTCGCGGGCCCGTACGATCCGATGATCCAGCTTGCGATGCGCAACGCCGCCGCGAAGGGCATCATCTTGATCGCGGCATCCGGCAATATGGGCGCGAAATCGCCGCCACTCTATCCTGCCGCCGATCCGCATGTGATCGCGGTAACCGCGACCGACGAGAGCGATGGCCTGTTCCCACAGGCCGTGCGCGGCCCACATCTGGCGGTCGCGGCGCCCGGTGTCGACGTCATGGTTCCCGCGCCCAACGACACCTACCAACTCACCACCGGAACGTCGGTTGCCGCCGCGCATGTGAGCGGCGTCGCCGCGCTGCTGCTGGAGCGGCACCCCTCAATCGACGCAAAGACCGTTCTTGAGGTCCTCACCTCGACCGCGCGCAATCTCAATCCCCGCGGTCGCGACGATCGCTACGGCTGGGGGCTGATTGATCCCGCCGCCGCGCTGCAAGAGCTCGACAGCAGGATTTCGGACGGCAAGCTGCTGGCCCGCACGGCAGCGCCCAAAACTGCGGGCCCCAAGAACGCGGCGCCAAAGACCGCTGGACCCACAGCGCCGACCGTTGCCCCCCGCCCGGCCTCGGCCAATCCGGCGGCGGCACCGGCGCGGTAGCGTCCAACGCGCTCAATTCATGCGCAATTGACACGTTCCGTTAACGTATCCGCAAGCATTCCGCCGACCATCGAGTCAATGTCGCGCTACTCCAGCAGCAGTCCGTTAGTAATTTCTACCTAGGGTCAAATTCAAGTGTTGTTGAGTACCGCGCAACCGAGGCGCACCCATGGCAAACGCGCAAATCTCACTCATTTCCGAACTTGAATATGCGACACGGAGCGGCTCGCACGACAAGTGCGTGGAAACGCTGCAGCGCGTTACCGACCTCTTCCTTGCCGGCGCCGATCGTTTCACCGAAGACCACGTCCGCATATTTGAAAATGTTCTGGAGTTCCTTATTCAAAGGATCGAGCATCGGGCGCGGGCGGAATTAAGCAACCGATTGGCCTTGATCGACAATGCGCCGCTCCGCGTCGTGCAACGGCTGGCAAACGACGATGAAATCGCCGTCGCCGAACCGATCTTGGCGCGCTCGCCGCGTTTGACCAGCGACGATCTGGTTCAGGTCGCGCGCACCAAGAGCCAGGATCACCTGATGGCGATCTCGGCGCGTCGGCAGATCGACGAAACGGTCACCGACATTCTGTTGGATCGGGGCAATCGAGATGTGATCCACAAGCTCGCGCAAAACGCCGGCGCCCGTTTTTCCGAGGCTGGCTTTACGACCCTTGTGGTCAAGGCCGGCGTCGACGAAAAACTCGCCGAAACTGTCGGTCTTCGCGTCGACATCCCGCACTATCTGTTCGAGCGACTCCTGACCCAGGCCACTAAAACCGTACACGCGCGACTGATGGCATTGGCGCCGCCAGAAACCCAGCGCGAGATCCGTCGGGTGCTCGCCTCGGTTTCGAAAGAGGTCGCCTGGGAGGTCACCGCGCAGCGCGATTTCAAAAACGCGCGCGACGTCGTGAGCGCGTTGCATGCGCGCGGTCAGCTCAACGAAGCAGCCTTGTTGGAGTTTGCAAAGCTGCACAAATACGAAGAGATCGTGGTCGCGCTCTCGCTCTTGTGTTGTGCGCCGCTGGAAGTGATCGATTCGCTGATGAGCAGTCCGCGCAATGACGGCATGCTGATTCCATTCCGGGTTGCCAAATTGAGCTGGCCAACGGTGAACGCGCTGCTGAACCACCGGTCTGTCCGCAGCGGGATGACCAATCACGATCGCGAAAACCTGTGCGCCGAGTATTCGCGCCTGTCGCAAGCGACCGCGCAACGCGTGCTCGGCTTCTGGCAGGCCCGCGCCGCGGATTCGCAGCAGCGGCACTGACCGAGCGGCGAGTGCCCGCGCGCCGGCCCCGACATCGCCGGACCGAACCCGGTCGGTTGCGATTGGACGTTTCTGACCCCACATAGGGTTCGTGTCACGAACGCCTGGGGCATCCATGTCAGTCCGTCCGATCAAACGTATCGCCAAGTCTGTGCCAACCATGGAAGGCGCCGGCGTGAAGCTGCATCGTGCCTTCGGCTTTGGCACCACCGGCGAGTTCGACCCATTCCTTCTGTTTGACGACTTCCGCAACGAACGCCCGGACGACTATCGGGCCGGCTTTCCCTGGCATCCGCATCGCGGCATCGAGACCATCACTTATGTGCTCGCCGGCGCCGTCGAGCACGGCGACAGTCTCGGCAATAGCGGGCGGATGGGCGCGGGCGACGTGCAGTGGATGACCGCGGGCAGCGGCATTCTGCACCAGGAAATGCCGCAAGGCGACGCGCACGGGCGCATGCATGGCTTTCAATTATGGGCCAATCTCCCCGCCGCACTGAAAATGACCGCGCCGCGCTATCAAGACATTCCGGCAGCCGCCATCCCAACGGTGACCGACGACGATGGCACGCGCGTGCGCATCATCACTGGCGATTTCTGGGGTCAGAAAGGTCCGGTCGAAGGCGTTGCCGCCAGTCCGCGTTATCTCGACGTGTTCGTTCCAGCGCGCAAGCGCAAGACCCTACCGGTCGAAGTCGGGCAGCACGCATTCGCCTATGTGTTCGAGGGCTCCGGAACTTTCTCCGGCGCGTCGCAGCCATTCGGCGTGCTGACCGAAAAATCGACGCCGACCGGCGAAACCTTGGTGCGCGAGCAGACTGGCAACCGCTCGCTGGTGGTGTTCGACCAAGGCGACGAGGTGACAGTCGAGGCCGGCGACGAAGGCATCCGCTTCCTTCTGGTGTCCGGCAAGCCGATCGCGGAGCCGGTCGCTTGGTATGGCCCGATCGTGATGAATACGCAGGCGGAGTTGCAGCAAGCCGTCGCCGAATTGCGGAACGGCACTTTCATCAAGCACGCGTAATCGTCCGCGCTCTGTGCTGCGGCACGCTCCGCGAATTGCTTTGCCGCCCGAATTATGGGCAATTATGGCCCGGTACGCCGTTGCCTTTAATGGCGTTGTTCGCTTGACGCGTGCCGATCAATCGCCAAACCAGTCTGCGAGAGGATGGCTGCACCGCCCGCGGCCCTGCTGCGTGACCGCCCATGCCCCGCTTATCCGCGTTCACACCGTTCCGCACCCGCAGCTACCGCTTCCAGTGGCCGGCGGACCTCATGACCTCCTGCGCGCTGGAAATGGAGTTCCTGATTCTCGGCTGGTACGTGCTGGTCGAGACCGGGTCGGTCGTGCTGTTGACCCTGTTCGGCGCCTTGCAACATGGCGGCACGCTGATCGCGCCGATGCTCGGCGTGCTGAGCGACCGGATCGGCCCGCGCAATCTTCTCACCGGCATGCGGACGATCTATGCCGCCATCGCAGCGACCCTGATGACGCTGGCCTTTGCCGGTGCGCTGACGCCGGTGATTGTGCTGGTGCTGGTCGGCGTGATGGGTCTCGTGCGGCCGTCCGATCTTGGACTGCGCGCGGCGCTGATCGCCGATACCGTGCCAGCCGAGCAATTGACCAGCGCCATGGGAATGTCGCGCATCACATCCGACTCCGCGCGTATTGCGGGCGCGCTCAGCGGCGCCGGATTGGTCGCGTGGCTGGGCATGGGCCCGGCCTATGTCGTGATCGCGACATTCTATGCGCTGAGCGCGTTTCTCACCTCGCGGGCGGATTCCGCGCATGCCAAAAGGACGTCGGACGCGATCGCCCGGGAATCCGCCTGGACTGAACTGCGCGAAGGCGTGATCTATATCTGGAACACACCGAGCCTGATGGCGATCATCTGGCTCGTGCTGCTGTTCAACCTGACCGCATTCCCGCTGACCAACGGGCTGTTGCCCTATGTCGCGAAGGAGGTTTACCGCGTCGATCAGGCCGGATTGAGCTATCTGATCGCCAGCATCTCGCTCGGTGCAATGCTGGGCGGCGTTTTAATGAGCCGCGCCGGAGTGCAGCTCCCGCGGCTGATGGTCGTATCCGCGGTCATTTGGCATGCCTTGCTCTTGGTCTATGCCCAGATGCAGGGGCTGGTCGGCGGAATCGCGATGCTCCTGCTCGCCGGCATTTTCCAAAGCCTCAGCATGGTCGCCCTCACCGTTATCCTGGTGCGCGAGGCCGGCCAACGCTTTCGCGGCCGCGTCATGGGCGTGCGAATGATGGCAATCTACAGCCTGCCGCTCGGGCTGCTCGCCGCCGGCGCCTTGATCGAGCGCATCGGCTTTGCCGCCACCGCAACGCTCTACGCAGCGGTCGGCCTCGTCTTTACGATCGTCATCGCATGGCGCTGGCGCACTCATATGTGGCCGGCGCGTAGCGCGGGCATCTAAAGCGGGGCCGGCGCAATATTGGCTTGGTCGACCGGTCCGGTTTTCACACTGGGCGTGGTCCAACGCACCGTGCCACGCAGATTGTCAGCCGCAGTGCCCGGCTTGGATAGCGTAATGTTGAACGTGATGTGGTCGCGCGGCGCTATGCGTTCAAGCTTCCACACCGCAACATTGGCCTTCGCCTGCGCATCCGCCTGAACGCCCTGATATCCGGCGCCGCTCGCCCCGACCACGGTGACGCCCGCCGGAACGATCAAGCTGACAGTCACGTCTCCGGCCGCCACGGATTTATCCTTCAGGCCGAGATTCTCAATGTCGAGCCGATAGGCGATGCCGTCCTTGGCCGGCTCGCCCTTGCGCAATCGCCCCGTGATCATTACGCGGAAGCCAAGGTCGTTCTTCGCCCAATCGTAGATTTCCCGCAATTGCGATTCCCACATTCGGGTCGAACTGAAATTGCCCATGCGCAGTTTCGGCGGCATCGGTTCGCCAAGCCGCGCCCGGTGCTTTGGATGGGTTGTCGTATGGCTGTACACTTCGTTCTTGAAGTCTTCGAAGCTGCCATCGATCGCACCCATATTCGCACGCGGACCGTTGAGGATCGGCCCATGGCACTGCGCGCACCCGGTATTGAGCGCGACCACTTGGCCGCGCGCGGCGCCGGCCGGCACCTCAAACCGCCACTTGCCGGGCTGTGCGACCGCCGGCAATGAATCGAAATAGGCCACCATGTCGCCCATCTCGGCATCGGTGAGCTGGCTGGTTTCGTAGGCCGGCATGATGCCCCAGGGCTTGCGGACCGCATGAATAAAGTGCGTCAGCGATAGTTTGCGACCGGCCAGATCAGGCCCGAAGGCGCCCTCGCCGTTAACCCCGTGGCAGTTCCGGCATTGGGTCGTCGGACCATCCCAAAGCGCCTTCCCGGCTTGCGCATTGCCGTTTTGGGCAAACGCCGGAACATGTCCGAACATCAGCAGCACGACAGCGGCCAAAATATTTTTCAAGTTACTTCCCCCTCACCGCTTTTCTTTTTTTTGAATGCACGGTCGTCAGCATTGCGCAACGGCGATCTCCAACGGGAAATTATCGACCACCTCGTGACCCTTATCGGTGACGATGAAAGTGTGGCCGAGGAAGATCCCGAACAAGCCATCCGCCGAGATCGGATTGGGCTCGGCCATGATGATCATGCCGGGCTTGAGCACCAGCTCGAAATCCTCCGCCGAGACATGTTCGGCGACCACGTGCGGCTTGTCGGTGACAAGATCGATGCCGTGCACTTGCGTCGGTCGCGACTGGTAGCCATTGTCGCGGAAGAACCGGCTGGCTTGCCGCATGTTTTCGACCGGCTTGCCGGGCGCGATCTCGGCGACGATCTTGTGATAACCGGGCAGCGTAATTTTCTCCCAGAAATTCCGCACCATCTCGTTGGGCTCGCCGACGCAGATCGGCGAGCCGATCTGCGCGGTGTAGCCGCGATAGCCCGCGGCGAGCTCCATATTGATGATGTCGCCCTTGTTCAGGACGCGCGCCGACGGGCGCGGATTGCCGAAAATCAGCGCGGGGTTGTCCATCGGCGTCGAACCGATGATTAGGAAATCGATATCGCCGCCGCCTTCCAGGATCGCGGCGCCGGCCGCGGCGCGCAGCTCATATTCCTTCACGCCGGGCTTGGCTCGCGCCACCATCGCGTTCATGGCGTCTTCGCAGAGCTTGCCCGCTTTGCGCACGCAATCGAGTTCCTCGTCGCTGTGGATCGACAATAATTCATGCAGGAAGCCCGACGTAAAGATCAGCTCGGCATCCGGCAGATTGTGACGCAGCACATTGTACTGATTGACCGGCATGTAATCGCTGTGCCGCGGGTCGATCTCCATCAATCCGATGCGGCCGCGCTCAAGCTTCAACTCGCGCAAGCGCTCGACCATAATGTCGGCGTAGCGGCCGTTGCGGCTGTGGCGCACGTCCTTGACCGCGATTTCAACCTGTCGCCGCACCGCCTCCGCATGAGTGCCGCCCATCGAATAGATCAGCGTCGGCTCACCTTCGAGCGGCACCAGCACATAGGCGGCGAGCGCATGCCATTCCCAATGCCCGGTCAGCCAGAGCATGGCACCGCCGAAGCTCCAATGGCTCGGCCCGCCCGGCGCGATAATGGCATCGAGCTTGGCCGCGCGCATCTTGGCGCGTAGCGCGGCATAGCGCCGGTCATATTCCTTCTTGGAGAACTGCTCCCAGATGCAGTCGCGGTAATACGGTGTCTCGCGCATATTCGCGAACGGCAACGACTGGTCGAGCTTGGTGCGGACGATCTCCCACGGCTGCGGCCCTATCCGCGGCGGCTGGATATTCATGAATGACCCCTGAGCCTGTTGGGCGGACCGGCCGAAGCCTGTCCGCGAAGTGAAAGATGACTTGTCGCTATTCTCTCAAGTCTTGATTCTCTCAAGTCTTGATTCTCTCAAGTCTTGATTCTCTCAAGTCTTGCAATTGCCGAAGGTGACTCGACCGCCGGCCTTCTCGACCGCCTCCCGCGCCAGAGCCATATTGGCGACCTGCTCGATCGTGGGCTTGCTCTCCGGCTTGAGGTCGCCGTTTTCAACCGAGTTGTCGATCGACCATTGCGTGCGTTCAGGGTCGAGGCCCTCGTTCACCGACCAGACGCAGTTCTTGAGCAAGATGCCGATGGCGTATTCCACCGCGTCCCTGGGCTTCTTGGTCGCGTCGACAATCGCGTCAACACCCTTGGCCGGGTCGCGATACATGGTGCGATTGGCCTCGATCATCGCCGCAATCGTGTCGCGCAGCAGCGCCCGATCACGCTCAATCCAGGCGGTCGAAGCGCCGTAGGCGTTGAACATATAGAGCGGCATCAGATCGGCGAGTTGCACCAGGATGTTCAATGTCGGCTTCTGCCGCAACGCCAGGAACACATCCTCCGGATGCAGCGCGACTGCGTCGACCTGATTGGCGATCAGACCCGGCAACCGTCCGGCGGTCGGCGACGGGATGAACTGCGCGTCGGTCACGTCAAGACCGACCGAGCGCAGCACCGCGCGACCCATGCGCCAGTTGAAGCCGCCGACGCCACCGCCGGTCGCGCTCAGGCGTTTGCCCTTGAGCTGCTCGGCTTTGGTGATCCCCTCTTGCACCACATAGGCCTGCGGCATACGTGGCGCGAGCCCCCAGATCTGCTGCACTTTCATGCCGCGCCCGACCAGCACATCATTGACGCTGATGATCGCGGAGCCTTGCGCGACCGCAACATTGGCGGTCTGCGATTGCCCGCCATCGAACTGGACGATATTGGCGTCGATGCAGTGTTTGGCGAAAAGCCCGAGCGCCTTTGCCACATAGGGCGCCGTATGCACCACATTCGGCGGCGCGACCGCCACGCCGACATTGATCTTGCGCATGCTTGGACAGGCTTGCGCCGAGGCCTCGCCGACCATGAAACCGCCTGCGATCAGCGCGCCCAAGATCGTCGATATGTTCGTCACGGCAGTGCGTCCCTGGTTCGACATGGCCTTGCTTCCTTCCCTCATTTTTTTGTTCGACACGAAATCGCTCAATCCTCCTGCGAGGCCGCCGTCCACGGCGCGACGCGCTTTTCGACATAACGCAGGATCGCAGTCAGGGCCACGCCCAATAGCCCAAGCGTGACGATCGGAACGAACATCCGGTCGACTTCGAGCACACCGGCGGTGCGCACGATCAGATAGCCAACGCCGGAGATCGCCGTATAGAGGTCGGCGAGCACCATGCCGATCATGCCGCGACCGACCGCCAGCCGGATACCGGTAACGATGAACGGCAGCGAGGCCGGTAGGATGATATTGCCCCACAGCTGACGCTCGGAGCAGCGAAACGCGCGACCGACCTCCAGCAGCTTCGGATCGACCGACTTCACGCCTTGATAGGTGTTGATCACCATCGGGAAGAAAGCAAACAGGAAAAGAATAATGACCTTCGCCGTGGTCTCATAACCGGCCCACAATACGATTAGCGGAACCAGCGCCACCGACGGTATGGAATAAAGGAAGGTGATGTAGACGGTGAGCGCCACATCGAGAATGTGAAAGCGCGCGAGCAGCAGACCGACCGCAATTCCGAAAACCAGAGCAAGACTCAGCCCGATCGTCAGCACGATCAGGCTTGGCCACATCGCCTGCCAAAGCTCGCCGCTCCACACCATATCGACCGCGGCAAAGGCGACCTTGACCGGCGTGGTGAACAACACCGGGTCGGTGTTCAAGCCAACGATCTGCCAAAGCGTGAGCGCGATCGCCAGCGCCACAATCCGGATTCCGAAATTCTGCCAGGCGACGCGGCGGCGACGTTCGGCCGCGACCCGCTCCGCCCGCGCGCGGTCATCGACCAGATCGCGCGATTGCGCTGCCGTGGACGCAGCGCCGCCGCTCGCTTGTTCGATAGCGGTCATGCGACCTCCCTCGGCGCCCGCAATTGCACCGGACGCGTCGTGTGTAACTGGTGCCAAATATGCTGGCGCAATTCGCCAAACCGCGGATCGGTGCGCATTGCATCGACGCTGCGCGGCCGGCCGAACGGCATATCGAGAATTTCCTTGATGCGGCCGGGCCGCGCGCTCATCACCGCAATTCGGTCGCCGAGCAGGATCGCCTCGTCGATCGAGTGCGTGATGAACACCATGGTCTTGCGCTCATCCGGCCGCTCCATCAGATGCAGCAATTCCTCCTGGAGGATTTCGCGCGTTTGCGCGTCAAGTGCGGCGAACGGCTCGTCCATCAGCAGGACCGATGGATTCATCGCCAGCGCGCGCACCAGACCGACGCGCTGCTGCATGCCGCCCGAAAGTTGGTAAGGATAGTGGGACTCAAAGCCATTGAGCCCGACCAGTTCGAGGTAATGGCCGACCGCCTGCTTGATTTTCTCGCGGCCGACGCCTGCCATCGCCAACCCGAACGCGGCATTGTCAAACACGGTTTTCCAAGGCAGCAAGCCGAAATGCTGGAATACCATGGCGACGCCGTCGGGCGGGCGCCCCTCCACCGCTTTGCCGTCCACCAGCAATTTGCCATCGTTCAGCTCGGTCAGCCCGGCGATGCACCGCAGCAGCGTGGTCTTGCCGCAGCCGGAGGGTCCCACGACGCACATGATCTCATTGCGCTGGATTTGCAGCGAGAGCTGGTGGAAAGCAACCACGGCGCCGTCAAGAAAGAGCTTGGCCGCATTGTCAGCGATAATGGCTGGCTGGATCGCTTGGTCCACCGGGCTCATCGATTCCCCCCAACGCCCCACCGGCGTTTGCCGCCGAATGTGCTTATTTTTAGTGCGTTCACCCCTGAAAGTCTTTGGGAAAATCTGCCTGATTTCAATGCAGCACGTCGTTGGATGGCGGCATGCTCCCGCCGGACAGCCGGCCGGCAATCGTCAGAACGCGACCCCGCCGTAATTCTGCCGCGCTGTTCATCGCCCGTTCACGCCAGCTTGCGCATGGTGTTCTGGAACGAGCTGAAAACGCCACGACAGATGCAATAACGAATCGACCGCCTGAGACGGTGCGGGTCTCTAGTGCCGCCGATCTGAAGTTTCTGCACCGTCTGAGGCAAATTCGGTTAGGAACTTCAGATCGAAAAGCGGCACTTGGATCATAGCGTTACGAGCGCCCCTTGGTTTCCGAATTTCGTGTAGGCGGTCGCCGCGATAGATCGCGAACTTTGGAAACCAAGGGGGGCACTAGCGGGGGTCGAGGGCCTGCGCGGTAATTCGGTTTTTGAGTCGTTGCAGGGATTGCTCGTTTGCGCGCGCGTGCGGTGAATAGGAGGGACGTGCTATTAGCCAGATCGAGCAAATTGTCGGCCGTAAAGGCATTCTGCTTGCCCTCACCGAGGCGTTGCGGCTGCACCAGTGGGCGAAGAACCTGCTGGTCTTCGTGCCGCTGATCCTGGCTGGGCAGATCCAGAATGTCGGCGGCTGGATCGACTGCCTGCTTGGATTCATGGCGCTAGGTCTGCTGGCCTCCTCCACCTATCTGCTCAACGATGTGCTCGATCTTGAGTCCGACCGCCGCCATTGGTCGAAGCGCGGCCGCGCATTGGCGCGCGGCGACCTGCCGGTGCCGGTGGCCATTGCGGTCGGCGCCGTCGGCATCCTTGGCAGTTTTGCGATCGCAGCGACAATCAACAGCCACGCGACTTTTGTACTGGTCGTCTACGCCGCCTCGACCGCGGCCTATTCACTCGGTCTCAAGCGCGTGCCGGTGCTCGATGTATTTGTGCTGGCCTTTCTGTTCACGCTGCGGCTGGTCTATGGAATCTATCTCGCCGATGTCGCGGCCTCGCCCTGGCTGCTGGCATTCTCGATGTTTTTGTTCATGTCGCTGTCGCTCGCCAAACGCCAGACCGAGCTTCGCCGGAGCGCCATCCTCGGCCGCGATCGGCTCGATGGGCGCGGCTATATCGCAGCCGACATCCCGTTTGTTTTCGGCCTCGGCATTGCGGCGGCGGCCGGCGCCGTGCTGATCCTGGCCCTGTACATCATCCACGAAGCATCAGGCGCCGGTTTCTACAGAAGCCCGTTGCTGCTCTGGTCGATGCCGGCGATCATGTTCCTGTGGCTTGGCCGGGTGTGGCTGCTGGCCGGGCGGAATGCGCTCGACGACGATCCACTCTGGTTCGCGGTCCGCGATGGCGTGAGCGTCACCCTTGGCGCATTCATGGTGTTGGCATTCTTCGGCGCTTGGCAGATTTCGTGGTGGGCTTGACCCCGGATGAATACCGCCGGCGCGCGGTGGCTTGCGATCGCGGTTCTCGGCATTGCCGCCCAGTTCATTCTTTGGTCGATCTCCGAACCCGCCGACCTGTTCAGCGATTTCTACAAGGCCTATTTTCCCGCCGCCGATAGGCTATGGACCGAGGGCGCGGTTGAAACCTGGAAGATCGACGAGGCCGCGGCCGTCGGCTTTGTCAATCTTCCGATCCTCGCATGGCTGTTCGTCCCGCTGGCGCTGCTGGGCGAGCCGGCGGCCGGTTTCGCATTCTTGGCGCTGGGCGTCGCCGCGACGGTCGCGACCTTTGTCCTGCTGCTGCGCACCGGCGACTTCAACCCCACAAGCCAAGCGGTGCTGGCGCTATCGATCCTGGCCAACGGCCCGCTGATCAACAGCCTCCGGGAGGGCAACACGACGCATTTCGTCTTGTTGCTGCTGGTGGCCGCGCTGCTGCTTCGCCGCAAGGGCGCCGACTTTGCCGCCGGCTTGGCGCTCGGCCTTTGCGCCCTGATCAAACTGCCGCTGTTAATTTTCGGCCTGTATTTCCTGCTACGGGGACGATGGCGGGTGGTCGCCGGCGGCGCCGGCGCGATTGGCGGCGCGGCACTGCTGTCGCTGCTGGTGTTCGGGCTTGAGATCAATATCGGCTGGTACCGCAATTGCGTCGAACCCTTCATCGGCGGCGCGATCCCGGCATTCAACGTGCAGTCAATCGACGGTTTTCTCGCCCGGCTGATGGCCGGCCAGGCGCTGCTGTTGGAATGGACCCCCATCGTAACGCCCTTGTGGCACAAGATCGCGCGCAGCATCATTCTGTCGGCCATGATTGCGCTCGCCTTGATCGCCGTGTTCCGGCTGGTTGCCCGCACCACCATGCCATCGCATGACCGTGACGCACTCGAATTCTCGATTGTCCTGGTGTTCGCTATCGTTGCCAGCCCGGTGTCGTGGTCGCATTATTACCTGTTGCTGCTGCTGCCCTGGGCGCTCTATCTCGGCGGGCGACTGCCCGACGACCCAATTGCACGTCGCTTGATGGTCGGCGGCATGCTGTTGGCGTCGTTGCCGGTTATTGTCTTGCCGCTCGGTCCGGATATTGTCGGCGCGGTGGCGTCACGGACCATTATATCTGCCTGGCTGTTCGGTGGCCTGCTCATGCTTGCTGCCTTGCTGCGCGGCGCGCTGCGCACAAACGCCCCTGAAGCAAAATCGCCGGCGGCAGCGCCATGACAGCGCGATTATCCACGGCCTGTCCGAATTCCGCTGCACTGACCCGCAGCCTCGCCGTGTTTCTGCTGCTGAATGGCCTGCTGCTCAATGCCCTGATCTGGATCGCCTCTCCGCCCCCCTATAACGAGACGACGCTCCGGCACAGCTGGGATGTGCTGCGTATCGTTGGCAGCGATGACTCCTGGGGTGCGATGGCGATTGCGCTCGATCACTTCCGATCGAGCGAGCCGCCATCGATCTATCGCGAGGTGTTCTTCGACCATAAAGTCAAGTTCCAGTATCCGCCGTCCTCGCTGTTTGCACTGACGGCGATGCAGGCCTTGGCGCCGCCGGAACGCGTACGCACAACCGATCAGGACCGGTACGCCTGGCCGACGGTCAACGACATCGCCGGGCTGCTGTTCCTGGTGCTGACCGCCGCCGCCACCGCGGCCCTGCTCGAACGCCGGCTGCGGCAGGACTGTGGGTATGGCGACGCGCGAACGCTGATCGCTCTGCGGATCGCGATTGTGTTCGGGCTGGCGCTGACTTTCTATCCTTTGGTCAAAGCCTTCACGCTCGGGCAGATTCAAGTCTGGATCAACGGGCTGTTCGCGGTCGCGTTGCTGTGCTGGGCAACCGGAAGACGGGTTGCCAGCGGCGCGCTGCTGGGACTGCTGTGCCTGATCAAGCCGCATTACGGTTTGTTCGTCATCTGGGCCTTGCTGCGCAAGGAGTGGCGCTTCGCCTTCGCATGCATTGCGGTGGCAAGCGCCGGGCTGATCGCGGCCCTCGCCGCGTTCGGCTGGAGCAATCATTTTGACTATCTGCCGGTCCTGTCGCACCTCGCCGAGCGCGGCGAAGCCTATTATCCAAACCATTCGGTCAACGGGCTTCTTAATCGCCTGATGGCGGTCGATGCGCCCGATCTCTACCGCAATCTGGAATGGGGCGACGGCAGCTTCCCACCGTTCAACCGCTTCGTCTATTGGACCGCCACAATCAGCTCGGCCGCGATCCTGCTGCTCGCCCTGCTGCGCCGCGCCCGCGCCGACGATCCCAACCGTCTTGTCGATTTCTGCACCATGGCGGTGAGTTGCACAGTCGCCTCGCCGATCGCATGGGAACACCACTATGGCATTCTGTTGCCAGTGTTTGCGGTCGTCATGGCCGGCGCGCTGCGCAGTCCGGCTCGGCTGATCTGGCTCGCGGTCAGCTACGTTCTGGCGAGCAATTATTTTATCGCGACCCAGCTCCTGGCGTCGACCTATTGGAACGTCATCCAGTCCTATCTGCTGTTTGCAGCCCTGATCTTGCTGGTGCTGCTGCACTTGCGCCCGCCGCGCGCGAGCGCCATGCCGTCATGAGCGCGCTGCGTATTGGGATCCATGGGCTCGGCGCGGTCGCTGTTCTAGCCGCGCTGGCGTCGGCGCTGCTGTCTTATGCCCAGGCGGCGACGCTGTGGCATGCAGCGGGCTATCCACGCGCGGGCGCATTTTTCGACAGTCTTGGCAGCCACATTCCCGCCTGGCTCCCGCTCACACGGCTGTTCGCCAGTATTGACGCGGCGCTCCTCAGCCACGGCATTCTGCTGGCCATCGCCAGCCTGGCGGCAATTGTGCTGGTGCTGATCTTGACCCGCTGTAACACCGTCGAGGCCGGCGCATCGCGGCTCTTGCTGCGCTGGTCGATCGCATTCGCCGCCGCGCACGGGTTTGCATTTCCGCTGTTCACCCAGGATTTCTGGCTGTCGGCGGCTTGGGGACGCATGGTCGCGGCCGGCGCCAATCCATTCCACAGCTTGTTCGCCGCCGAGCACCTGAGCGGGCTGCCGCTCGACCATTTCCCGATGACGATGTCTTACGGACCGATCTGGGCGGTGATTTCCGCCGCGATTGCGCTGATCGCCTGGAACAACGTGTTAGCGATGGCGCTGTTGTTCAAAGCCGTGATCGCCGCCGCCTGGATCTTTGCGCTATTTCTGGTCGACCGGCTGCAAAGCAATCGCCCCGAGCGCGACCGCTGCCTTGCCATCGCGATGTTCGGATGGGTGCCGCTTGGCGCATCGCAATCGATCGCCGAGGGCCATAACGACATCGTGATGATCGCGCCCGCCCTCCTCTGGTTTCTGCTGCTGGCGCGCAACCATGCCGTGGCGCCGATCGCACTGGCGGTATCGGCGCTGTGCAAATATGCAACCGCGCCTTTGTTCCTGATCGACCTGATCCATGCCTTCCGCCGCGAACGCCTGACGCCGGCGCGCTACGCCATGCGCATGCTGGCGCCGGCGCTGATCGGGCTTTTATTTGTTGCGCTGTTCTTTCGGTCATGGTCGTTCTTCGATGGCCTGCGGCTGGTCAGCGCCTGGTTCTTCCTGCGTCCGAGCGATGCGGTGTCCGGGCTCGAACAAATTTTGGGATGGTCGCTATATCCCTTGCCGGTGGCGGCGCAGGCGTTGTTTCCGGTGGTCGCGGTCTATTGGCTTGCAAGCGCGGTGCGCGACGCCAACGCCGAGAACCTGGCCCGGGCAACGGTGGCGCTGATGGCCGCCATCCTGTTCGGCGCCATCGGGCATCTGTGGCCCTGGTACATGGTTTGGGGCATCGCCTTCGCGGCGCTGCTGCCGCGCTGGTGGCTGTCGCGATTCATCGCCGGCGTGACGCTCTTGATCCCGTTTGCGCTGGCGACCTGGTGGATCCCCGCGATCGAACCGTTCCGGAATATCGCCACGCTGGCGATCTATGCCGGCGCAGGCTTGTGGGTTTATCTGACCCGGGAGCCGCCCACCGCAGCCAAACCCTAGGTTTGCAGCGCCCGAATTTTCAGGTTGAATGGACACCGGCCCGGCGGCACCGGGGGTCCCGGCAGCGCCGCAACGCAAGGAGGCGCGCCCATGAACATCAATGTCGCGACCGAAGATCTCGCCAAAGATCAAGCCGCGCCGTTCGAGGTCAAGCGGTTGGGCGCCAGGCTCGGCGCGGAAATTCACGGGCTCGACCTCAAGCAAGGAATGAATCCGGCAACCTTCAAAGCGTTTGAGGCGGCGCTGATCGAGCACAAGGTTGTTGTGCTCCGCAACCAGCATCTCGACACGCGCCAGCATGTCGAGATCAGCCGCCTGTTCGGCCCGCTTGAAGTCCACCCGATGCGGCCGCAAGGCGAGTACCCGGAAATCCTGGTGCTCGACAATCACAAGGACAACCCGGTGCTGTCGACCGATGTCTGGCACAGCGACACGACGTTCCGGCAGAACCCGACGCGCTACACCATTCTGCGTTGCCAGATCATGCCCGAGATCGGCGGCGACACATTATGGGCCGACATGGAAGCTGCCTATGAAGGCTTGAGCGCCCGCTTCCGCAGCATGATCGACGGCCTGCGCGCGGTGCACGACTTCCAGAATTTCCGGGTATTGTTCAAGAAGACCGACGAGGACCAAGCCAAGCTGCGCAAGATGGAGGAGCTATTTCCCAATCCCTCGCATCCGGTGGTGCGCACCCATCCAGGGACCGGCCGCAAATCGATTTACGTCAATCCGCAATTCACATTACGGATCGAAGATCTCGAACCGGACGAGAGCCGCGCCATTCTCAAGGTGCTGTTCGCGCAGGCGCAGGTGCCGGAATATCAGTTTCGGTTGCGCTGGACACCGGGCGCGATTGTGTTCTGGGACAACCGCTCGACCCAGCACTACGCCGCCAACGACTATTACCCCGAGCGCCGACGGATGGAGCGCACCGCGGTGATCGGCGACGTGCCGGTTTGACCTTGTAGATGGGGTAACGGGCCCTCGCCAAGCAAGCCGCTTGCTCGCTACAGCGCTGTGTGGGGCGCGCTCGCTCGCGGCTTGCATGGTGAGGCGGTCGTCCCTCAAACTGATGGTGTCAA
>JALHRD010000010.1 GCA_022841625.1 Xanthobacteraceae bacterium | reverse complement strand
ACGACGTCAATCCCGAAAAGCTTCTCGGCGATAAAGGCTATGACAGCGATGCTATTCGCGACGACTTGGCGGAGCGCGGCGTTGAAGCCGTGATCCCGCCCCGCTCGAACCGCAAAATCAAAATCGAATACGATCGCGAAACCTATAAGCATCGCAACCTCGTCGAGCGCTGCGTCAATCGCATCAAGCAGTTCCGCCGCATTGCTACCCGATACGAGAAAACTGCCAGAGCTTACCTGTCGATGCTAAGCATCGCCGCAGCAATGCTCTGGATTAAAACTGTCAACACGGCCTAGTAGGGCTGTCTTTGAGGGTGCTACCCCACCATCAACCTCCTATTGGCGCATTCTGACGGACGTGGCTCGCGTGAATGTAGCTGTAAGTCGTACAACGCTCATTATTGAAAGCGATCGGACCCTCCAGAAAAGACGGCGCGGAAATCCATGATAAACTACAATCTATACTTCGCGGATGCACTCGCCAGCCTCAGACAAGAGCGGCGCTACCGTGTTTTTGCCGATCTCGAACGCATCGCCGGCCGCTTCCCGCGCGCGATCTGGCACTCTCCGGCAGGCCCGCGCGATGTTGTCGTGTGGTGCTCCAATGACTATCTCGGCATGGGACAGCACCCCAAGGTGATCGGAGCCATGATCGAGACCGCGACCCGCATGGGCGCTGGTGCAGGAGGTACCCGCAACATCAGCGGAACCAATCATCCGCTGGTCGGGCTGGAGCGCGAGTTGGCCGACCTGCACCGCAAGGAAGCGGCCCTCGTTTTCACCTCAGGCTATGTGTCGAATGAGACTGGTATATCCACCCTTGCCCGTCTCTTGCCAAATTGCCTGATTTTGTCCGATTCGCTCAATCACAATTCAATGATCGAAGGCATCCGGCAGTCGGGATGTGAGAAGAAGGTCTTCCGACACAACGATATTCTTCATCTCGAAGAGTTGCTCTGGGCCGCCGAACCGCAGCGACCCAAGCTGATTGTTTTCGAGAGCATCTATTCGATGGATGGCGATATTGCTCCGATCAATGCGATCTGTGACCTCGCCAAGCGCTATGGCGCAATGACCTATCTGGATGAGGTGCATGCAGTCGGCATGTATGGTCAGCGCGGAGGTGGCGTTGCCGAGCGCGATGGTGCGATGGGGCGCGTCGATGTGATTGAAGGCACGCTCGCGAAGGCTTTCGGTTGCCTCGGAGGTTACATCGCTGGCAAGGCGGAGTTGGTCGACGCAATACGATCCTATGCGCCGGGATTTATTTTCACCAGCGCGCTGCCGCCGCCCGTCTGTGCCGCTGCAAGCGCTGCAATCCGCCATCTCAAGACCTCGAATTGGGAGCGCGAACGCCAACAGGATCGCGTTGCTCGGGTGAAGGCAATTCTTGGCGCTGCGGGGCTACCGGTGGCTGCAAACGATACCCACATCGTGCCAATCTTGGTTGGCGATCCGGACAAATGCACGATGGCGAGCGACTTTCTGCTTGAGGAGCACGGCATCTATATCCAGCCAATCAACTATCCGACGGTACCAAAGGGGACTGAACGGCTGCGCATCACGCCCTCGCCCTATCACGACGAAGCACAGACCGACCTGCTCGCCGAAGCGCTTGTTGATGTTTGGCAGCGTCTTGACCTACCATTTAATGAACGTGCGCTTGCAGCAGAATAAAAGTATATATATACAATAAAAAACACCAGAAAATATGAAAAAAGGTAGAGAGCGAAAAACTATAAATTGAAGATACATGAGCTCTGATCAGCAGAAATTATATTGCGGCTCATGTCCGGCCGGACTGCTTGGCTTATGTCAATTCTTTAACGCAGCAGCGAGCGACGGCGGCTCCGGGGAGCGTTCCCTGCAGCCAGAGGCATATACGACGGCTGCTCGACAGATAATTTGCCGCCAACGCGATGTAATCGAAAATGTACCTTTCATCTGCCGGGGGATTGCAGCATCCTCAATCACGTTGGAAGACGGCAGGAAACAGATTTTATCATTCATTTTGTCGGGGGAAGTTATCTCTGTCGCCTTGCTGTTTGACCAAACGCCGCATTGCTTGGTTGAAGCCATCACCGAGGTTCAGTGCCGAAACTTCAAACGCGCTGAACTAAAGGAAGCTCTTCGCAAGAACCCTGATTGGATCCAACTTGTTTCCAGAGCTTTGGAGATGGAGAAATGGCGGTCTGATCAGTTGGCCCTTGACCTTGGCTGTCGTACAGCGCGCGAGCGAATTGCTCGATTGATTCTGAACCTGATGGAGCGGTTTACTGTCCGCGGCTTAGCGCAAGATCAGACGATGAAGTTTCCGTTGCGCCAACATCATATCGCGGAAGCTACAGGACTTACCCCTGTTCACGTCAACAAGATGCTACTCGACTTTCGTCGTCTTGGCGTAATCGAGATCGGCGATCGGTCGATCACGGTCCTCAAGCCAGATGAATTGCGTCGTATGGCTATTTTGGTCTAGCCCGGCCAGTTAGCGATCAGCCTTGATCGAGTGATCCAATTCGGACGTGAGTTTAGAACTTGCGCCGATGCCAAGCGGCCAATCATCATTGGAGTATGTCTTCCCGAAGAGCTTGCTGGCGATATCATGCCGCATCGGCGACCCGCTGAAGCTGGATCAAGTTGACAATTTTGAGTGTGCCGCGGTCTATCTCAATTAACCCGTCGTGGCGGAACGCGCCGATGACACGGTTGACGTATTCGGGGGTGAGCCCGGTAGCATCCGCGATGTGTTGCTGACGCAGCGGGATCGCAAAGGACTGGTCACGGACTAGGCCGCGCACGTCGAGCCTTTCTCTCAGATTCAAGAAGAGCCGGGCGACGCGCTCGTCGGCTCGGCGCCGCCCTAGATCGGTGGCCAGCCGGTCAATTTCTTCCTTTTCGGCAAGACATGCACTCAACAGGGCTCTGACAACGGCGGGCTGTGCTGCCAGCCTCTGACCGAGATCTGCGCGGCCATAGTAGGAGTAGCGAACTGCAGTTATTGCCTCGACAAAAAATCTCAAGTGTCCTGCGAACACTGCGTTTGTGGAGACAAGGTCGCCAGCGAGTATGAAGGAAAGGATCTGTCGGCGGCCGTTGGAGAGCCTGCAAACGCGTGCTGCCCAGCCGTCACAGATGACGGGTACGCCGTCCAATATTTCGCCGGCTCGGTAGATCATCTGGCGGGCTCGGGCTGTTTTTTGACCTTCCCGCAGCGGAACTTGATTCAGCCACGGCTCCAGCGATGGGGCTGATAGCAACTCGCCCGAGAAGGGCGAAAACCGAGGCCCTTGCATGAGCGAAGGTATTGGTTCTGGTGGGGTGAGGGTATTATTGGCATAGTCAATTAGAAGGCTCATCCACTATCCTCCCATTGATCGAACGAGGGGATTTTTGCCTGGCGCCATGCTTTGGGCGCGCCGCAATACACTAGTGCGCAAACGCTAACTCACATCGGTCGAGTGATGTCAGGCGTAATTTCGAGAAATGCTACATGCGCTTTGATCGGTTGCCTGCACTCATCGACCGTATGTTCAATATGGTGGCACCGAATCGAGTTTATTTGTTTGACATGGGAACCTGCATTCTCGGGAAATTCCAAATGAAATCACGTTAAGGTGCTTCTTGGAGTTATTTATTAGAGGTTTAATATAGATAAAAACGTAATTATTCCATTTAAGACGATGTGCAGCTGCGAGGAGGCCACTTGGCCATTGCAGAGCCGAGGCGGACGAGGCGGCGCTATTGGCGCAGTTCCGCTCCGGCGCGCCGCCGGTGATGAAGGCGGCGGAGTAGTGGGCTACGTGCGCTTCGCGGACGCCGGCGGAAAACGCGGGCGTTCGAGCAGGATCACCCGGGAGACAGCGCCCTAACGCGCATCGCCGCTTCCATGCTGTCGATCGGGCACGGCGCCGAGGTCCGGCTTGGACATTCGTCCAGGCAATATTGAATTGGAGTAGGTCCGGACCGACCGCTTGCCGAAGTAATTCCAGATGATCAGCCCCATTTCATGTTCGGTGGACCAATGGGTGCCGTCGTAAGTCTCCAAAAAGCCGCGGTATGGCTTGGAATTCGCACAAAGCTCACGAATGCGCATGTCGGGACTCAGCATGTCGCGCAGAAGGCCAAAAAGTTCTTCGACCAAGGTGTCGGTTGATTCAAAGCGAGTATGCCAATTGCCCCAATGCACGGTAGCGGCGTCCATATCAATTTCGAATTGAATGTCGAATCCGTTCGGCGATCGTGCGGGTATGGACAGGTCGCAACGGTTCGATTCTATGGACCACTCATGCACAATCTCAGGATGTCGGGCTAAAACCGTCGTGCCGTAGCTTTGGAAGGACCCAGGCAGGTTCATTTTCGGGCGCCTACGCTAGAACTTCCTGGTGCCAGATTAAGCGCATTGTCATGATCAGTCATGGCCAGATCGAAGGGCGCGCGCTACCGCCCCGGCACCGACGCCGGCGGCCGTGGCGCGGTCGAGCCGGTGGTCGCGACATCGGCCGGACGGGCTTTGCGGGCGGCGGCTTTCGACTTGGCGGGCGGGGTGTCGACCGATTGCAGATAGGCGGTCAATGTCTGCGCCGAGGCGGCGCTCGAGGTGTAGTGCTGGCGCAGATAATACGACAGCATGAAACTGATGCGTCCCTTGGCCAGGCCGCGCGGGCTCTTGTGGCATTGTACGCAGGTCGACGCGAATAATTTTTGGCCGGATTTATCGCGATCGAGGTTTTCCTGCGCGCGCGCATCCGGCGCCGCCATGATCACCACGGCAAGTAAAGCCACTGCGCAGACGACTGCCGGCATGACGCCCCCCGAACGCCAATCATGCGGTCGCAGCTGGACGAATTTGAGGCGGCGCTTGGGGGGAGTCGCCGGATTTATTGTCGGCTACTTCAGCACGATCCGGCCTTCGACGCCGGTCTTGACGGTGCCGAGCCTGCGGATATGGACCATCACCTCATTGGCGAGCAGCGGCGCATCGGCATCGGCCAATAGCCGCTTGGCATCGGCAAACATCGCAAAGCCGTCGCCGCCGCGGGCGAGAAAATCATTGGTGGCAACGGTATAGACCCGCTTGTCGTTGAGCGGCGCGCCGCCGACGCGGATCGCGGTGACCCGGCTGCCGGGCGGGCGGCTGAGTGTAACTTCAACGGTCATGCCGGACACTTGCGGAAACCGGCCGCCGGCATTGGGCAATTGCGACAATCCGTGCTCGATGGCGCGGCGGAGCAGCGCGCCGGAAAGCTGAAATGTCACCGCCCGGTTATTGAACGGCAGTTCCGCCAGAACGTCGCGCCGGGTGAGGGGCGTGCCGGCCGGATAGAGCTTGCCGGCGCGGATGCCGCCGCCGTTCATGATCGCGACATCGGCCTTGCCCGCGAGGCGCATGGCATCGGCGATCAGATTGCCGATCGCGGCCTCGCCGGTGCGCACGCTGGCATTGCGGCTGTCGAGCTCGACCGCGGTCGGTGCGAGCGTCACGTCCATTTCGCGGCTGAGCTCGGCTTCGAACGTGGCAACCGCGGCGGCCACCGCCGGGTCCGGCGTCACCGTCGCGGTGTCGATCACCCGGAATTGCGGCCACCAGACGGTCACGCGCTGGCCGTCCTGCTGTTTGACCGTCATCGTCACGTCGATCGCGGTGACGTAATGCGCGTCATGGCCGGATTCGACCATGGCGTTGCGGCCGTCGTAATTGACAAACAGATCGTGGTCGTGCCCGGTCAGGATCAGGTCGATGGCGCGGCTTGCCAGCAAATCGTAGTCCTGCTTGCGGTCGGCATGCACCACCGCCACGACGAAATCGGCGCCCTCTTTGCGCAAAAGGTCGGCCTGCTCCTTGGCGGTCGCCACCGTCGGCAGGAACCGCAGGTCTTCCGGGCTGGAGGCCCGCGGGGTCTCGTCATAGGTCGCGCCGGTCAGGCCGATGCGGACGCCACTGAGCGTCACGATGAGACGGTCCCGGAAATTCGGCAGCGGCTTGCCGTCGGGCCCACGCAGATTGGCGCTGTAGAGCGGAAATTTCGCTTCCGCCATCCGCTCAAAGAAAACCTGCTTGCCGAAATCGAACTCGTGATTGCCCGGCACAAAAATATCCGGCGGAATCATGTTGGTCAGCGCAATGATATGCGCGCCGCGGTCGAGCCCGGACATCAGCGAGGGCGACAGCGTGTCGCCGGCATGGGCCAGGATCACATGCCCGCCGGCAGCGCGTGCCTTGACACGTTCGGCGTTGACCACCGCGGCGAGCCGGGCGAAGCCGCCGCGCCGCTGCCCGTCCGGCATCGTCTGCTCGCCCATCAGATAGATGTCATTGACCAGGAGGAAGGTCACTTTGGCGGTCTGCGCGTAGGCCGCCTCGCTCAAGGCGAGGGCGGCCAGCGTCAGGACGGCGGCAAGGCGGCGGAACAGGGCCATGATGCGGGTGCTTCCGGTGGGGGCGGGAGCGTCCATAGCACGCATGCAATAGGCGCCGCTATCGCGTATGCTGGGCGCGATGAACGAAGCCTCTCCAATCGGCGCGGCAACCGCGCACGCATCGCCCGCCACCGTGGGTTTGCTGCTGGTCAATCTCGGCACCCCGGACACCGCCGACGCGGCCGGTGTGCGGCGCTATCTCAAGGAATTCCTGTCCGATCCGCGGGTGATCGAGAACCAGGGGCTGCTCTGGTGGCTGGTGCTCAATGGCATCATCCTGCCGATCCGGCCGCGGATCAAAGCCAAGGACTACCAGTCGATCTGGAACCAGGAGCGCAACGAATCCCCGCTCAAGACCATCACCCGCGCGCAGGCCGAGAAGCTGGCCGCGACGCTGGCGGCATCCGGTCAGCCGGTCGCCGTCGATTGGGCGATGCGCTACGGCAACCCGTCGATCGAAGCGCGCCTGGCCGACCTCATGGCGCGCGGCTGCGAGCGCATTGTGGTGCTGCCGCTTTATCCGCAATATTCCGCCGCCACCACCGCCACGGTTGGCGACGAAGTGTTCCGGGTCTTGATGCGACTGCGCAAGCAGCCCGCGATCCGCATCGCGGCGCCCTATTATGACGATCCGGTCTATATCGATGCGCTGGCGACGTCGATTAAGACCGAACTCGGCAAACTTGCGTTTGCGCCCGAAGTCATTCTCGCCTCGTTCCACGGCATGCCGGAAGCATACATCCGCAAGGGCGATCCCTATGCGCGGCATTGCATTGAGACCACGCGGCTGTTGCGGCAGCGGCTCGGCTATGACGAGTCAAAGCTGATGCTGACCTTCCAGTCGCGTTTCGGCCGCGCCAAATGGCTCGAGCCCTATACCGACAAGACCGTCGAAGCGCTGGCCAAGCGCGGCGTGAAAAATCTTGCGGTCGTCACGCCGGGCTTTTCGGCCGACTGCCTGGAAACGCTGGAAGAGATCGCGGTCGAAAACGCGGAAATTTTCCGCGAACATGGCGGCGAAAATTTCGCCGCGATACCGTGTCTCAATGACAGCGTATCGGGTATGCTGCTGCTGGAACGGCTGGCGTTGCGCGAATTGCAGGGCTGGATCTGAAACGACAAAAACAGTTGCGAGGGAGGACACGATGTTGCGTTCATCGCTGAGAGTTTCGGCGGTCTGCGCCGTCGGTATCGCGCTGGCCGGTGCGGCGTATGCGGAAGGCGGCTGGACCAAGAAGGCGCCGATGGCGGCCGCGCTCAATGAAGTGGCGCTGGCCTCGGTCGGCGGCAAGGTTCATGTGATCGGCGGCAGCGTGCTCGGCGTCGCGGGCCCCTATCACCAGGAATACGATGTTGCCAAAGATAGCTGGCGCGGCCGGGCGATGATGCCGAGGGGGCTCGACCATATCGGGGTGGCGGTCTTCAATGGCAAGATCTATACGGTCGGCGGATTTGTCGCTTCGGTGCATCGCGATGCACAGAATGCAGCCTATGAATACGATCCCGCGAGCGACACCTGGCGCATCCTGCCGCAGATGAAGTCCGGCCGCGGTTCGGTCGGCGTCGCCGCGCTCGGCGGCAAAATCTACGCTGTCGGCGGTCGCAATCCGGACGGCCAGGTGGTCGCCACCCACGAAATGTTCGATCCGGCGACCAATGCCTGGAAGGAACTCGCGCCGTTGCCGCGCGCGCGCGATCACATGGCGGTGATTGCCGCGGAAGGCCGGCTGCATGCCATCGGCGGCCGCACCGGCGGATCGACCGAAAAGACCGACCAGCACGACGTCTACGATCCAGCCACCAATACCTGGTCGTCCGCGCCGCCGCTGCCGACGGCGCGCAGTGGTCTGGCCGGCGCGCTCTACAAGGATTTGATCCTGGTGATCGGCGGCGAATTGCCGCCCAACACCTTTGCGCAGAACGAAGCCTACAACCCGAAGACCAAGAGCTGGCAGGTGCTGGCGCCGATGCCGGCAGGACGCCATGGCACCGGCGCGGCGGTGAGCGGCGGCAGCGTCTTTGTCGCGGCCGGTTCGCTGCGCCCGGGTTCGGGCGGCGTCACCAATGAATTGATCGTGTTTACGTTACCGTAGCGGGGCCGATTGAACCCGCAGTCGATGGCGAGCGACTAACTTCAGACGCGCACCGCGTTGTACACAAAAACGCGGCGCGGAGCTTGTGCGGGCCTTGCGTGCGCGCGGCCTGTACACCACGTGTTTGCGCACAGGCCTGTGAGGGAAACCATGTTCGGCTTCGATGTCTTTGCGATCGTATTTCTCGTGCTCGTCGTCCTGACGCTGATTGCCGGCGTCAAGCAGGTAACCCAGGGCTATAACTGGACGATCGAGCGGTTCGGCCGCTACATGCGAACGCTGTCGCCCGGCCTTAACATCATCATTCCATTTATCGACCGTATTGGTCGCAAAATGAACATGATGGAACAGGTGATCGACATTCCGCAGCAGGAGGTCATCACCAAGGACAACGCGACCGTCACCGTCGATGGCGTCGCCTTCTTCCAGGTGTTCGACGCCGCCAAGGCAAGCTACGAAGTTTCCAACCTGCACCAGGCGATCATCACCCTCAACATGACCAATATCCGTTCGGTCATGGGCTCGATGGATCTCGACCAGGTGCTGTCGCATCGCGACGAGATCAATGAAAAGCTCTTGCGCGTGGTCGACGCCGCGGTGGCGCCGTGGGGCGTCAAGGTCAACCGCATCGAGATCAGGGACATCGTGCCGCCGGCCGACCTGGTGGCTGCGATGGGCCGGCAGATGAAGGCGGAACGCGAGAAGCGCGCCGTCGTGCTTGAGGCGGAAGGCCAGCGCCAGGCCGCGATCCTGAAGGCCGAAGGCATGAAGCAGTCGCAGATTCTCGAAGCCGAAGGCCGGCGCGAGGCCGCCTTCCGCGATGCCGAGGGCCGCGAGCGGACCGCCGAGGCCGAGGCCAAGGCGACCGACATGGTGAGCAAGGCGGTGGCCTCGGGCGACATCGCTGCGCTCAATTACTTCATCGCGGAAAAATACCTGAAGGCGTTTTCGCTGCTGGCGGAATCGCCCAACATGAAAACCCTGATCCTGCCGATGGAATCGACGGGCGTGTTGGGCTCGCTCGCCGGCATCGCCGAGATCGCCAAGTCGGCTTTTGGCGGTGACTCCAGATCCGCCGACGGCAAGGCAGCGCCGCCGGCGCGGCGGCCGACCGGGCCCGGCCTGCCGGTTTAAGGGAGGCTCGCCATGAATAGCACGTCTTGGATCTTGGCTTGGTTTGCCGGGCTTGGCGGTTGGATCTGGTTTGTGATCGCGGCGGTATTTTTCGCGATCGAACTGCTGGTGCCCGGCGTGTTCATGCTGTGGCTTGGCCTGGCGGCGATCCTGGTTGGGATTGTCACGCTCACGATGGTGCTGTCATGGCAGACCCAGATCATCCTCTTCGCAGTGCTGGCTGTCGTCTGCATCCCGGTCTGGCGCTATTTCGCGCGCAAGGTTGGGGGGGCTGCCGACCGGCCGTTTCTTAACCGCCGCGCCGAAGGCTATGTCGGGCGGGTATTCACCTTGGATAAGCCGATTGTCGATGGCGTCGGCACCATCCGCATCGAGGACACGGTGTGGCGGGTGAGCGGGCCCAATCTGCCGGCCGGCAGCCGCGTCAAGGTCACGCGCGCCGACGGCGCGGAGCTGGCGGTCGTCAGCGATTAGTTATCTGACGGGCTTTTTTAAGTCCCGGCGACCGGTCACGCCACGCCGGCGCGCAGCAAGTCGTGGACATGGACGACGCCGACCGGTTTGTCGCGCTCGGCCACGATCAATTGGGTCTTCTTTGACGCATTGAGGCGTTCGAGGGCTTCGCTGGCGAGTTGGTCGGGCCGCACGGTTTTCGGCTGCTTCGTCATGATTTCCTCGACCGGCAGGTCGAGCAGCTTGGCGCTCATGTGCCGCCGTAAGTCGCCGTCGGTGATGATGCCCTTGAGGCGCCCATCGTCATCGACAATGACCACGCAGCCGAGGCTTTTCGCCGTCATTACCATCAGCGCGTCCGCCATGCGGGTGCCGACGCGGACCAGCGGCAGGTCGTCGCCGCTGCGCATGACATCGCGGACGAATTTCAGCATCGCGCCGAGCTGGCCGCCGGGATGCAGTTCGGCAAACTTGACCGCGGTAAAACCGCGGCTTTCCAGCAATGCGATGGCGAGCGCGTCGCCGAGCGCTTGCTGCATCAGCGTCGACGTGGTCGGCGCGAGATTGTGCGGGCAGGCTTCGCGTGCCTGCGGCAGGGTCAGCACGACATCGGCGGCACGGGCGAGCGCGCTGTCCGGATTGGCGGTGACTGCGATCAGCCCGATCTTGAAGCGGCGCGAATAGTCGGTGAGGTCCTTAAGCTCGGCGGTTTCGCCCGACCAGGACAGCGCCATGATGACGTCATCCGGCGTGATCATGCCGAGGTCGCCGTGGCTCGCTTCGCTCGGGTGAACGAAATAGGCCGGCGTGCCGGTTGACGCAAAGGTCGCCGCGATCTTGCGGCTGACATGTCCCGACTTGCCCATGCCGGTGACGATCAATCGTCCGCGCACACCGCGGATCAGTTCGACCGCGGCGATAAAAAATTGTCCAAGCCCATTGTGGATCGCCGCCGATAGCGCGGTGACGCCGCCGGCTTCGGCCTCAAGGGTGCGCATCGCCGATGCGATCAAGGCGCGGGAGGCGCTGTCGGACGCGGATTTGGGTGCGGGCTTGGCCATGGATGGCGGGCACGGTTCCGTTCGATGAGGAAGGAGTTAGAGTGTAGGGAGTTCCGGAAGCAAGCTCAATGTCGGGTTAACCATACCCGCTCCGGCTTCGCCGCCAAAGCCCCAGCCGGTCGACATATCCCGCCTCGATACTGTGGATATCTGTCGCGCCGCGCCCTGCCGGCTGCGCATGGTCGGGAGCGGAGGGGCAATGCGGCGCGCCGTCATAGGTGCGCATCAAGGCATCAGTTTATTGACATCAAGACATCAAGAGCTTACTTTTTGCGCATGCGCACCACCCTGACGATTGACGACGATGTCGCTGCCGCGCTCAAGCGGCTGCGCAAGAGCCGGGATGCGAGTTTCAAGGAACTCGTCAACGATGCGTTGCGCCGCGGGCTGCGCGACATGAATGAAGCGCAGAAACCGCGCAAGCCGTTCCACACGCGCTCGGTGAGTCTTGGCGGATTGAAAATCGAGAACCTCGATAACATCGGTGAAGTGCTCGCTCAGATTGAGGGCGAAGATTACAAGTGATTTTGGTCGATGCGAACATTCTGATTTACGCTTACGTCAAGGAAGCGCCGCAGCATCACCGCGCGCGCGTCTGGTTGGACCTGCAGCTAAGCGGCGTGGCGCAAGTCGGGTTTGCCTGGATAAGTTTGCTGGCCTTTCTTCGAATTACGACCAACCCGCGTGTCTCCACGCAACCGGTGCCGATCGGGCCGGCCTGGATTCAGGTTACGGAGTGGCTTGCCTGTCCGCAGGTCTGGATTCCGCAACCGACCGAGCGACATGCTGAAATTCTTGGCCGGCTGCTCACGCCGGCCAGCATTCCCGGAAACCTCATGTCAGATGCGCATTTGGCAGCTTTGGCGATCGAGTATGGACTGACGCTCTGCTCCGCCGACAGCGATTTCGCGAAGTTTCCGGGGCTGCGTTGGCAAAACCCCCTGATGCCGGACAAGCGTTGAACCCGTATCTAAGGCTTGTCCGCGATCAGCCGCTTGAGTTCGGCGCGCAACGCCTGCGCGAGGTCGGGTCGCTCCAGCGCATAAGCGACATTGGCGGCCAGGAAGCCGATCTTGGAGCCGCAATCGAAGCTCTCGCCGGCAAATTTCAAGCCGTAGAACGCCTGCGTCTTGGCCAGCGCGATCATGGCGTCGGTGAGCTGGATTTCGCCGCCGGCGCCGCGGCTCTGCGAGGCAAGGATGCCGAAGATCTCCGGCTGCAGGATGTAGCGGCCGGTGATGATGAGGTTCGACGGCGCTTTTTCGCGCGCGGGTTTCTCCACCATGTCGGTGACTTTGAACAGCGGGCCTTTGGTTTCGCCGACGCCGACCACGCCGTAGCTGTGAATGCGCTCCATCGGCACTTCCTCGACCGCGATCACATTGGCGCGGTCGAGCCCTTGTGCGGCGTCGATCATCTGCGCGAGGCAGCCGCGCGGATGTTTCACCAATACGTCGGGCAACAGCAGGGCAAACGGTTCGTCGCCGATCAATTCGCGCGCGCACCAGACCGCATGGCCGAGCCCGAGCGGTTCCTGCTGGCGCGTGAAGCTGGTGCTGCCGGCGCCCGGCAAATCCTTGGCCAGCAATTCGAGGTCCTTGCTGCGCTGGCGTTCGCGCAAGGTCATTTCCAGCTCGAACTGGCGATCGAAATGATCCTCGATCACGCCCTTGTTGCGGCCGGTCACGAAAATGAAGTGTTCGATGCCGGCTTGCCGCGCCTCGTCGACCACATGCTGGATCAACGGCCGGTCGACCACCGGCAGCATTTCCTTCGGCATGGCCTTGGTTGCCGGCAGGAAGCGTGTGCCGAGGCCGGCGACGGGGAAAACAGCTTTGCGAATTTGTTTCATGACCAGGAGGGTTTTGCGCCAAAAGGGAGTGGATGAGCGACGGATTGTGTCCCGGAGGCTTTTGCACCCTATAGCATGGCAATAGGATGGCGGTCGCGATGCGAAGCCGAAATGCGATGTGTGAGGTTAATTGTGCGAGGTTAATAACGTGAGGTCCGACAGATGAGCGCGGTCCGGCTACGGCTTGCGGTTGCACTCTTGCTCGCCGGCCTCGGTTCCGCCGGCGCGCAAGATGCGCCGCGGCCATGGAGCGGCGCGTCCGGCGCGTCCGGCCATCCGTTGATGCAGGCCGAGGCGATCCGCGCCGCGGCGGCCAATTTCCGCAATTGCCTGGAAGAGATTTGGCCTTTGGCCCAGCGCCGCAATGTGCCGCGTCCGTTGTTCGATCAACTCTTGGCGGGCGTCACGCCCGATCTGCGGATCATGGATCTCTTGGACTCGCAGCCCGAATTCACCAGGGCGGTGTGGGACTATCTCGACATTCTGGTGACCGACGAGCGCATTGCCGACGGTCGCGGCATTCTTGCCAAGCACCGGACGCATTTCGACGCCATGGAAAAATCCTATGGCGTCGACCGCCACGTCATCGCGTCGATCTGGGGCATCGAATCGAACTACGGCACGCGCATCGGCGACCGTTCGGTGATCCGCTCGACCGCGACGCTCGCCTGCATCGGCCGCCGGCAGGATTATTTCCGCGACGAATTGCTGGCCGCCTTGGAGATCGTGGCGCGCGGTGACTTGCAGCCGCGCCAACTGATCGGCTCATGGGCCGGCGCGTTCGGACCGACGCAATTCATGCCGACGGTCTACCGGCGCTTCGCGGTCGATGCCGATGGCGACGGCCGGCGCGATGTGGTGGAGTCGGTGCCCGACTTGATCGCCTCGACCGCCAATTTCTTCAAGCGCGAAGGCTGGACCGCCGGACAGACCTGGGGCTACGAAGTTGTCGTGCCCAAAGGCTTCGACTTTCTGCTCGCGGACCGAACCCAGCTCAAGACCATGCAGGAATGGGAGCGCGCCGGCCTGCGGCGCGCCGGCGGCAAACCGTTTCCGCGCGCGACCGACCGTGCCTTCCTGCTCGCGCCGGCGGGCGCGCAGGGGCCGGGCTTCCTGATGCTGCAAAATTTCCACACCATCATGAAATACAATCCGGCTGAGGCCTATGCGCTCGCCATCGGTCACCTGGCCGATCGGCTGCGCGGCGGCGAGCCGTTTGCGCAGGCCTGGCCGCGGCACGAGCGCGTGCTGACGCGTGAGGAGCGGCTTGAATTGCAGACGCTGCTGGCGCGCAAAGGCTACGATGTCGGCGAACCCGACGGCCGGTTCGGCCCGCGCACCCGCAATGCGCTGCGCGCGTTCCAGGCCGCGGTCGGCGCCACGCCCGACGGCTTTGCCACCGCGTCGATGCTGGAGCGGTTGCGTGGGAAGTAGTACGGTTCACACTCAATGGAAGGACGCTCGCGATGCTAGCCGGACAATTGGCGCTCGTTACCGCAGCGGTGTTTGCGGGTGCCGCGCTCTATATCAACATTGCGGAACAGCCGGCGCGCTTGATGCTTGATGACCGTGCTCTGCTTGCGCAATGGAAACCAAGCTATCAGCGCGGCTTCGCGATGCAGGCGAGCTTGGCAGTGATTTCCGGGGTGCTCGGGCTGTTGGCGTGGTGGCTCACCAGGGATTGGCGATGGATCGTCGGGGCGACGCTGATCATCGCGAACTGGCCATATACGCTGTTTGGAATCATGCCGACGAATCATAAACTCAATGCCATCTCCAATGAACGAGCGGATACGGTATCGCGCAGGCTTATCGAGGGTTGGGGCCGGCTGCATGCGAACCGCACCGCCTTGGGCTTTGCCGCGGTCATCGCCTATCTTTGGGCACTCAACTGATGTGAGCCCGGACGAGGGCCACGACATCCTGGGATCGTCGCGCCGTTCTCGCCCCTGCTGATGCCTGCGCAAAGCGGGCATCCCATCGCGCGACCTTGGCGCGATTTATGTGGATACAGCGCGACGCGCGTGTTGGCCGTGCGACATCGGCACTTCGCATCCGTTCGGAACGCACGCTACGCGAAGTTATGCACCAAGGTGGGGCTCGCACGTCCACAGCGTTGCGCGCCGCTTCATTGACCCACCACATTGCCATGCCAAGCTCGGTGGGTCCCGCGCCGGCACCCGCGCGGCGTTTGGCGCGCCGTGCGCGGCTGCGCAGCAAAAAAAGTGTAAGAGTGTAAGATCGGCGGCTCAAGTATTTGGAGAAACAAAGGAATTCCGCGTTGTTCGGTCTTACAGCGCGCTGTAAGACCCTGAAAGATGCATGGCGCAACTATTTGAACATGCGAATGAATCCGGGCTTGTCGCGATTGTGCTGTAAGACTGAAAGATCGCGAAAGATCGAAATTCGCAGGGGCCAGTAATGCATGACGCGCCGGTGTGCGTTATTTGCGGCCCACCAGGTCGATCACCGCCGACATGCCGACATGGCGTTCGCCTTCGTGCAGCACGCTGTCGTGTTCACGGATGTCGAGCGACGCGAAATCGCCGAACGCGGCTTCCAGCAGTGCGCGGGTGTAAAGTTGTTCGACTTCCTTCGGGCCGCCGGTGTCGTATTGCAATTGCTCCGGGCGATAGCCCTGCAGCAGCAGAAGTCCGCCGGGCTTGAGCGCTTGCTTGAGGCCGGCAAAAACCTTGGCGCGTTGCGGCGCCGGCGAAAACTGGATGAAGATCGCAACCACCACATCGTAAGCCGCGTCCGGCCACGGCCAGCTATGAATATCGCCTTGCTCGATCCGCAAGCTGACGCCGCGCGCGGCGGCGAGCGCACGGGCCTTGGCGATGCCATTGGGCGTGAGATCGAAGCTGTGGACGTCGAGGCCTTGTTCGGCGAGCCACACGCCATTGCGGCCTTCGCCATCGGCGACCGTCAGCGCCGTCATGCCCGGCTTGAGCAGCGGTTGCTGGCTTTTCAGGAATGCATTTGGCGCGGTGCCGAAATGATAGTCCGGCTTCGAAAACCGTTCGTTCCAGTGTTCCAGTTCGGACATGCGTTACCCGTCGATGGTCTAGTGGCCGGCCGATGTCAGTACACCGGCCAGCAGCGCCGCGCCATAGGCGGCCGCGCCGCGCGGTTCCATCATCGGGGCCGAACGCAGATAGTCCTTCACCGCGATAAGCGCCGCCGGCGAACGCGCGGTCATCGCCTGAATGGCGTTGTCGACCGCGGCGTCGAGTTGCGCCAGCGGCACCACCGCACTCACCATGCCGAGCGACAGTGCGGTCTTGGCGTCGATCTCGGCCAGCGTATAGACCAGCCAGGCGATCGCCTTGCGCGGCACCTTGGTCATCAGCGCCGAGATCGCGAGCGTCGGCGGCAGATTGTGAGTCATCTCCGGCAGTTTGAACCGCGCGCCGTCGGCGGCGATGGTGATGTCGGCGGCGGTCGCCATGGCGCAGCCGAAGCCGTGCGCGGTGCCTTGCACCGCGCAGACCACTGGCTGCGGCACGTTGTTGAGCGCATCGTAGACATCGAGGATCGGTTGCAGGATCTGGTCGCGCATCATCAAGGCGGTCGGATTTTGCGGCCCGCCTTTAGCTTCGCGGCCCTTGCAGAAATCGGCTCCGGTCGAACGCAGCGCAATCACCTTGGCGTCGCTCGCGCCGGCGTCCTTGAGGCGCGCGGTCAGGGCGCACAGCATGTCGAGCGTGAGTATGTTGCCTTCCGCCGGCCGGTCGATGGTGATGGTGGTGACGGCGCCGTCGCGGCGCGATTTGATCAATTCGGTCATTTGCGTTCCCTAACTTGGCTCTCCTCCGCGTCATGGCCGGGCATAGCCCGTCGAAGACGGGCGTGAACACCCTTATGCCCGGCCATCCACGACTTGATGCACCGTTCTAAAGACGTGGATGCCCGGGACAAGCCCGGGCATGACGAATTTGGGCGGGATTGCGCCAACAGCTTTGTAAGGCGTAGGTTGCTGCAAACCCACGAGGAATGAGCATGCTCGACGCACCCAAAAAGGCCGGCGCCGCCAAGGCGATGCAAGGCCCGCCAACCGACTTCCAGCAACATCTCAAGACGCTGGAGGCGCAAGGGTTGTTGGTGCGCGTCGACCGTCCGATCAACAAAGACACCGAATTGCACGCGCTGGTGCGCTGGCAGTTCGTCGGCGGAATCCCCGAGCACCAGCGCCGCGCCTTCCTGTTTACCAATGTGCATGGGTCCGACGGCCGCAAATTCGACATGCCGGTGGTGGTCGGGGCGCTGGCGGCGTCGTCGCAGATCTATGCGCTTGGCATGGGCCGGCCGGTCGAAGAGATCGAAGCGGCCTGGTCGCAGGCCATCGCCAATCCAATTCCGCCGGTGCGGGTCACTGCGGCGCCCTGTCAGGAAGTGGTGGTCACCGGCGACGATCTGCGCGGCCCGGGCAAGGGCCTCGCCGCGCTGCCGGTGCCGATTTCGACGCCGGGCTATGACGTTGCGCCCTATCTGACCGCGACGCTGGTGGTGACGCGGGATCCGGAGACCGGCATTCGCAATGTCGGCACCTATCGCGGCCAGTTGAAGGCGACCGATCGGCTCGGCGTGCGCATGGGCACGCGCATCGGCGGCGCCGGCGGCTATCTGCATTGGCTCAAGCACCGCAAGGCCAAGACGCCGATGCCGGTCGCTTTCGCAATCGGGGCTTCGCCGGTGATGATGTTCACCGGGCCGATGAAACTGCCGCTCGATCTCGACGAGATGGCGGTGGCCGGTGGGCTCGCCGGCGCGCCGATCCGGACGGTCAAATGCATCACGGTCGATCTCGATGTGCCGGCCGACGCCGAGATCGTGATCGAAGGCTTGATCGATCCGGAACTGCTTGAGCCGGAAGCGCCGTTCGGCGAAAGCCACGGCCACATCGCGCTGGAAGAATTCAATATGTCGATGCAGGTGACGGCGATCACCCATAAGCGCAAGCCGGTGTTTGCCTCGATCATCAGCGAGGTGACGCCGTCGGAGTCGAGCCTGGTCAAGCGGCTGGCCTATGAGCCGATGTATCTCGTCCATCTGCGCGACCGGCTCGGCATCAAGGGCGTGCGCCGGGTGGTGATGCACGAGCCCTTGTCGAATCTTCGCAAGACCATTTTCGTGCAATGCGCCCATGGCATGCCGCGCAGCGAGGTCTGGCGCGCGCTGTCCGGCGCCGCCACGCTGCTCGCCGACTGCGGCAAGATCTGCATCGCGGTCAGCGAGGACATCGACCCGACCAATACCGATGCGGTGTTCTGGTCGCTCGGCTATCGCGCCAATCCGGTCGACGATCTGCATGTGATGCCGTATCGGGCGCGCGGCCACGGGCCGAAAACCGGGCTGCGCGAAAACGATTCCACACTGATGATCGACGCGACATTGAAAGTGCCGGGCCCGCCGCTGGCTTTGCCGACGCGCGAATTCATGGAGGGCGCCAAGCGCATCTGGGAGGAATTGAAGCTGCCGCCATTGACGCCGCAGGCGCCGTGGCACGGCTATTCGCTGGGCGAATGGGGCGACGATTGGGAGACGTTTGCGCAACGTGCGGTGAAAGGCGAATGGGAGGCCAATGGCCGCGATCAATTCGCCCGCCGCCGCGGCGGCATCAATCCGGAACTGCCGGTGCGCGAGGTCGAGGGGAAGAAATAAGTTACTTTGTAGCCCCGATGAGCGAAGCGAAATCCGGGTTAGGGCGGTCCCGCATGGTGCTTCGCTTATGCGGGCTACAAGCGCTACACCACCACCGTCAGCCGTTTGGCCGCGCCGTTGGCGCGGCAAGCCGTCGGTGAAGCGCCGATATAAGAGACGGAGATTTCGCAGCGTATCAGGTTTCGGGTGTCGATCCCCGGCAAGACCTATTCGCGCGAACGGACGGTGAGCCGCACGCCGGCCGCAATTTGCGGTGAGCATCGTCTCCCGGCTGATCGGAGACGGGGATGGCGATGCAGACCAATTGGGTTGCGCGCTGCGCCTTCGGGATTACCGCGACCATAATCATGGCCCAGTCGCCCACGTCCCCTGCGGACGCACAGCAAAGGGTTACCGAAACCGAAATCGAACAACGCATGAAGTTGAAGCAGCTGACAGTAAAGGCCGCTCCATCGCGCGAACAAGTAATCGACGAACTGATCGAGGAGAAGTTCAAGATTGAGCACGCGAGGCGAAGGGGTGAAGAAGTCTCCGACCAGGCAGTAGACCAAGCTTATGCCGAGATAGCGCGTCGGATGGGGCAGACCGCAGAGCAATTGACCGAGGACCTTGCCCGGAAAGGAGTCGACGTAGAGACCCTCAAGCATCGTATTCGCGCCGCCCTCGCCTGGCAGAGATCGCGGTATCTGAGGCGAAATCTATTTGAGCAGCCGAAACTATGGGGTCCGACCGGCGACTTCTGGTGGCTTGACGACCGAGAGCGGTACTTTCACAGATAGTTCGCCCCTTACGGTAATGGCCTACACCACCACTGTCAGCCGTTTGGCCGCGCGCGTCACGCCGGTATAGAGCCAGCGGTCGCGGCTATCGGGGAAGGCGAATGATTCATCGAACAGCACCACGTCGTCCCATTGCGAGCCTTGCGCCTTGTGGACGGTGAGCACATAGCCGAAATCGAACTCGTCGAATTTCTTGCGCTGCTCCCACGGCAATTCGTCGACCGCGCCAGTGAAGCATTCCGAACGCACCGAGACCTTCACCGCGCGAGCGCTGATGTCCTCGTCGGGCGTCAGCCGCATGGTCAGGATCTGGCGGCGCGGCCGCGGCCGTTCCTTGACCAGCCAGAGCCCGCCATTGAACAGGCCCTTGCGACGGTTGTTGCGCAGGCAGACCAGCTTGTCGCCGGCGATCGGCAATTCGCCCTCGAAGCCGCGGCGCGCGCGCATGCGGGTGTTGTAGGCGCGGCGCGTCGCATTGCGGCCGACCAGCACCTGGTCGGCGTCGAGCACGCGCTGCGGGTCGAGATCGTCGCGCGTCACCACCTGGGTTTCGCCGTAGTCGCCGACCGTGAGCCGGTTGCCGGCGCGGATATCCATCGACAGCCGCACGATCGGATTGCTCTGCGCCTGCCGATGCACTTCGGTGAGCATGATGTCGGGTTCGGCGTCGGTGAAATAGCCGCCGCCTTGGATCGGCGGCAGTTGCGCGGGATCGCCGAGCACCAAGAGCGGCACGGCGAAGGATTTCAGATCGCGCCCGAGATCGGCGTCGACCATCGAGCATTCGTCGACAATGATCAGCTTGGCCTTGGAGGCGGCCGCTTCGTCCCACAATTCGAAGCTCGGGGTCTGCTCGCCGGATTCGATCGGCCGGTAGATCAGGCTGTGAATGGTGGTGGCGCCCGCGCAGCCCTTGCTGCGCATCACCTGCGCGGCCTTGCCGGTGAAGGCCGCGAACAAGACCTTGCCGTCGACGCCCTCGGCGATGTGCTTGGCGAGCGTGGTCTTGCCGGTGCCGGCATAGCCGAACAGCCGGAAGATCAGCGGTGTCTGGCCGCGGCCGGGCTTGAGTTTCAGCCAGTCCGCGACCGCCTTGAGGGCGGCGTCCTGGGCGGGGGAAAAGGCAGGCATGCGGGCTCCGGCCGGTTTCGGCAGACTAAGAACAAAAAAGGAACAAGGTCAAGCAGAAGAGCCGGTGGCGGGGTTGTCCGCCGGTCGACTAGGCCGCCGCCGGCTTGGCGCCGACCGGGAAATAGCGCGCCAGCCAATTCTGCATCACGTGATGGACGCGGGTGTTGCCCTCCGCGAACATGAAATGGTCGGTGTCGGCGAACAGATGTAATTCGGCCGGTTGCTTGGCGTGTTCGAACAGCTCGATCGACTGCTCGACCGGCGTGACATGGTCGTCCGACGAATGCAGCATCAGCAGCGGCCGCGGCGCGATCTTGCCGACCACGTCATTGGCCTGAAAATCGAACATGCTCTGTGCGGTGTCGGCTTCGAACATTTGGATCGAGCCCGGCAATACGTGCGTGCGCAGATGCTCGGGGATCGGCACGATGTCATAGCGCGGCACCATCAGGGGTTCGCCGGTGCGGGCGCGATGCGCCTTGCCTTGCGCCAGCATGGCGGTGAAATTGGCGTAGCCCTCGGGCGTCGGATGCTGCTTGCGGAATTTGCGTTCGCCATGGCCCCAGCCGGAGGCGGAAATCACCGCCGCGACGCGTGGGTCGATGCCGCCGCAATAGACCGCGACCGCCGCGCCGAAGCTTGAGCCAAGCACGCCGATGCGCGCGCCGTCGACCGACGGATGCTGCGCCAGCGCGCTCAGCGCATCGCTGGTCGCCTGCACCTGTTCGAGGCAGATCAGCCGGCCGCGCGGGCCTTCGCTGTCGCCGCAGCCCGGCATGTCGAACCGCATGGTGACATAGCCGAGCTTGTCCAACAGCGCGCAGGGCTGCTTGACGTTGCCGGCATGGCGAGTCGAGCCGAAGCCATGCAGCACGATGACCGCCGGGCGTTTGTCGCCGGCCGCGACGCCCGCCGGCACCTGGATATTGCCAATGAGCTTAAGGCCCTTGGATGTGAAAGTGATGGGCGCGTCGGACATCTACTTCTCAACGACTCTGTAGGGTGGGCAAAGGCGCGGATCAGACATGCAGAGCCCTCGGTTTGCACGCCGCAGCGCCGTGCCCACCAGCGGTGTTGCGACGCTCGCCATGATCATGGTGGGCACGCTTCGCCCCGCTTGCGCGGGTCTTCGCTTTGCCCACCCTTGTCAAGCCATTACGCCATCGCCGCGACTTCCTTGTGCCAGGCGGCGGGCTTGTGAACGGTCTCCTTGGTCTCGAATGTGGAGTCGTAAAGATGCATCGCCGGCGACACCAACACGTTCAACCGCTGGCGCGAATAGATCACCATGCGGCGGAAGTCCTTGCTGCAATTCTCGATGCAATGGCCGATGCCGATCGGTACCAGCATCACATCGCCGGGCTTGGTCGGGGTCTTGTGCTCATATTCCGACATGTTGTCGCCGGTGCCCTGGAATTGCAGCGCGAATTCCTCGCTGCGCAGCGCGCGGTGGAACGCCCATTGGTCGCCGACGGTGTTGTAGGTATCGATCAGGCAATGCGGCGACTCGATGATCTTAGGCCCCGGTCCCTTGCCGGTGATCTCGGTGAAGATGTCGAAGGCGCGGATTTTCTTGACAATATTGTCCTTGGACTTGACGCTCGATACGCCGACGAGATCGCTATAGTCGCGGGTGATGATGGTGGCGTCGGCGGGATCTTCGTCCCAGATGTAGAGCTTCTCAATGACCTTGGCGTTATTCTGCGGCGCCGGCGGCGCTGACCAGTTCGGGCCGTTGAGCCGCTTCATGCTGTAGCTGGTTTCGCTGGTGTGGTCTGCGTCCTTGAACACCTTGAAGATCGGCTCATGCAGATCGAGCACCATGCGCAGGCAGTCATTGGCGCCGGTTGAGCGATAGGACACGCCGCCCGGAACCACCAGCACATCGCCCATGGCGAGATCGAATTTGCCGAATTCGGATTCGATATGGCTGGTGCCGCAGAATTGAATCAACACCTCGTCGAAATCGCTGTTGCGGCGGAAATTCTGGGTTCCGGTCACGCTTTCGGCAATGACGCGGACATCGGCGCTTTCGAACATTGTGAGCCGCTGGTTGGGGTCGGCCAGCATGTCGAACGGGCGCAGCTTCGGGGTGAAGCGTTTGCCCTTGGCGGTGCCGCGCAGGTTCTCCTTGTTGCGTTCGCTCCAGACCAGCGGAATCATCTGGTGGATATCCGGGCTCTCCCAACCGGTCATGAACTCGCGGACTTTGGTCATTGCTGGCTCCTTGGTGGTGCGCTCGGGGCCTTTTTACAGGGCCGGGGGTCAATCGCAAGCGCGGTTGACGTAGCGGGCGCAGCGCTCGCCTTCGTCACGCCCGGCCTTGTGCCGGGCATCCTTGTCTAATAACAACCGTCGCAATAAGTCGGAGAGGGCCGGGGCAAAGCTCGGCCATGGCGGAGGATCTTGGGGCATGGCGTCGTTGCGTTTGGCATCGTTTCGGGCCAATGGCCGCGTGAGTTACGGCGCGGTCACCGAGGGCGGTATTGTCGATCTCGGCAAGCGGCTCACGCAATATCCGACCCTGCGCGATGTGTTCCAGGCGCAGGCGGTGGGCGAGGCGCGGGCGGCGGCCGCGGCCACCGCCGATTATGCGCTCAAGGACGTCACGCTGCTGCCGCCGATCACCGCGCCGGAAAAGATCATCTGCGTCGGCATCAATTATCCGGATCGCGGCGCTGAGTACAAAGGCGGCGCGGTGCAGGCGCCCAACAAATACCCGAACCTGTTCTGCCGGTTTCCGACCTCGCTGGTCGGCAGCGAGCAGCCGATCATGCGGCCTAAGGTGTCGGAGCAGTTCGACTATGAGGGCGAAATCGTCCTGGTGATCGGCAAGCAAGGCCGGCACATCCCGCAAGAACGGGCGCTGGCGCATATCGGCGGGCTCACGCTCGGGAATGAGGGTAGCGTGCGCGACTGGCTGCGGCACGGCACGCTCAATGTCACGCAGGGCAAGAATTTCGACAATTCCGGCAGCCTGGGTCCCTGGATTGTGCCGTCGGACGAACTCGATCCCGGCAAGCCGCTGCGCGTCACCACCAAGGTCAACGGCGCGTTGCGGCAGGACGACACCACCGACCGGCTGACCTGGGGCTTTGCCTGGCTGATCAACTACATTTCAACCTTTGCGACGCTGAAGCCCGGCGACCTGATCTGGACCGGCACGCCGACCGGCGCCGGCGGCCATCAGAAGCCGCCGGCCTGGCTCAAGCCGGGCGATGTGGTCGAGGTCGTGGTGCCGGAAATCGGTGTGCTGCGCAACAGCGTGGCGGACGAAGCGTAGGGCATTTCCCTCCGCATCTCGGGCGTGCTACCCAACAATTACTGAATAGATACCGGGGGTTCTGACAACAATGGCTAATCTGCAGCTTACGTTTGCGTCCGCGTTATATGACCGCATGCAGCCGATCTATACCGGCGAAGTGAAGCCGGACGGCATCGATCTCAATTTCATCCGGATCGAGCAGCCGCGCCCGATTTTCGACCGCATGTCGGGCGGCGAGGAATTCGATGTCGCCGAGTATTCGAGTTCCGAATACGTCCAGCGCTACGCCAACAAGAAATGCAATTTCGTCGCCATCCCGGTGTTTCCGTCGCGCTGTTTCCGGCACAGTTTCATCGGCATCAACAAGAAGTCTGGCATCGTCAAGCCGAAGGATCTCGAAGGCAAGCGCATCGGGGTCGCGCTCTACACCATGACCGCCGCGATCTTCATCCGCGGCATCCTGCAACACGATCACGGCGTCGATTTTTCGAAATGCACCTGGGTGCAGGGCGCGATCAACACCGCCGGCGCGCATGGCTCGCCGACCGTGCTGCCCTTGCTCAAGCCGGTGAAGATCGAGCAGGGGCCGCCCAACAAATCGCTCGACGATCTGATCCAGACGGGCGCGATCGACGCCACCATCGGCACTGCCATGCCGGAATCGTTCCGCACCAATCCCGATATCGCACGGCTGTTTCCCGACTTCGTCGAGCGCGAGCGCGACCACTATAAGCGCACCAAGATCTATCCGATCATGCATTTGGTCGCGATCAAGAAGTCGGTCTATGAGAAATACCCGTTCGTGGCGACCAGCCTGTTCAATGCGTTCCAGCGCGCCAAGGAAATTGCGCTTGAGCGCATGTATAATCAACGCGCGCTACGTTATATGATGCCGTGGCTACCGCGCGATATCGATGAGATCCACGAATATTTCGGTGGCGATCCGTGGCCCTATGGCGTCGAGGCGAACCGCCCGACGCTGGAAGCGCTGGTGCAATATCTCCAGGACCAGCACCTCACCGATTGGAAGCCCAAGCTTGAAGAATTGTTTTGCCCGATCTGGGGCGAACACTGATCACAACTGGTCGTCATGCCCGGCCTTATGCCGGGCATCCACGCCTTCCTTGTCGTATCGTTGCGCAAGCAAGACGTGGATGGCCGGGACAAGCCCGGCCATGACGAGGATGGAGCATACAAAATGTCCAATCTCGACGCCCTTATCAAGGATCTCGTCATCGCCAACCGCATTCTCGCCAAGGAGGATGTGGTCGACGCCTACGGCCATGTCAGCGTCCGGCATCCCGACAACCCGAAGCACTTCTTTCTGTCGCGCTCGCTCGCGCCTGAACTGATCGAGAAGGAAGACATTGTCGAACTCGGGCTCGACGGTCAGCCGGTCAACAAGGACGAGAAGCGCTCGCTTTATCTCGAGCGCTTCATTCACGCGGCGATCCTGGAAGCCAATCCGGACATCAATGCGGTGGTGCATGCGCATGCCGAGGATATTCTGCCGTTCGGCATCGCTTCGGGCACGCCGCTCAAGCCGGTGATCCATTCCGGCAGCTTCATCGGTCCGAACGTGCCGGTGTGGGATATCGCTGACAAATTCGGCGACACCAACCTCCTGGTCACCAATATGGACCATGGCCGCGATCTGGCGAAGACAATGGCCGGCAATCCGGTCGCGCTGATGCGCGGTCATGGCTTTGCCTCGGCGGCGCGCTCGCTGATCGAGGTGGTGCGGGTATCGGTCTATCTGCCGCGCAATGCGCGCGCGCTGATGCGCGCCAAGCAGCTCGGCGGCGATATCAAATATCTGCGGCAAGGCGAGATCGACGCCCGCAATCGCGGCTACAGCCCCTATTCAAATGAGACCTGGCGGGCCTGGGAGTATTGGGCCAACAAGGCCGGCTGCGGACATTTGTTGTCGCGGCCGGACGGCGGCCCGGTGCATGTGCACGATCACAAGCACGATCATAAGTGGGAGCGAATAGCGAATAGGGAGTAGCGAATAGAGAAGCGGATCGCTTTTTTCTATTCGCTATTCACTACTCACTACTCACTATTCGCTACTCACTATTCGCCTTCTCTGAGGAACCATCGATGAAACTCGCAAGCTATATCGCCAACGGCAAACCGAGCTTCGGCGCGGTGGTCGGCGACGGCGTTGTCACTCTGAACGACAAGCTCGGCGGTCGCTATGCCACGCTGCGCGATGCCATTGCCGGTGGCGCGATCGAGGAAATGAAGCGGTTGGCGCAAAGCGCCACGCCCGATCAGAAGCTCGCGGGGTTGAAATTCCTGCCGACGATTCCAAACCCGGAAAAAATCCTCTGCGTCGGCATCAATTACAAATCCCACGCCGCCGAGCACGGCACCGAAGCGCCCAAGCTGCCGAACATCTTCACCAAGTTCGTCAACACCCTGGTCGCACATGAAGGCGAGATGCTGCGGCCGAAGGTCTCGACCAGCTTCGACTTCGAGGGCGAACTCGCGCTGGTGATCGGCAAGGGCGGCCGTCACATCAAGGCCGCCGACGCGCTCAGCCATGTCGCGGGCTATGCCTGTTTCTGCGACGGTTCGGTGCGCGACTTCACCAAATACTCGCTGGTTGCCAGCAAGAACTTCCTCGCCACCAGCCCGCTCGGACCGTGGCTGGTAACCGCCGACGAAATTCCCGACCCGACCAAGCTCACGCTGCTAACGCGGCTCAACGGCAAGGAAATGCAGCGTTCCGGCACCGACATGCTGATCCATTCGATTCCGGCGATCATCGAATTCTGTTCGGTGTTCACGCCGCTGTCGCCGGGCGACATCATCGCCACCGGCACGCCCGACGGCATCGGCGCCAAGCAGAATCCGCCGGTCTGGATGAAGGCCGGCGATGTTTTGGAAATCGAAATCTCGGGCATCGGCACGCTGCGCAATAAGATTGCTGACGAGAAATAAATTATCGCGGCGCGATCTTGCTCGGCCTCAGGGCGAGGGCGGAGCGGGACGCCAAAAAATCATGTCGCTCAAAATAAAAGCGCCGCCCGAAAGGGCGGCGCTTTCAATTTCACTTGCAACTTGCGTGGTGCAGCCTACTGCACCAGCTGGATCACCTTGCCGGCCTTGTCCTTGCCTTGCGCGCGGTACTGGCCGATCGAGCGCAGCAGCGCCGAATCCGACACCGTGTAGATTATGGCGTCGCCCGATCCGGTGTTGGTGTGCTTGCGCCAGACGAAGTTGGGCACCACGAAAATGTCGTTCTGCTCCCAGTCGAAGGTCTGGCCGCCGATCTCGGTCTTGCCCTTGCCCTCGATCACCACATGGAAGGTGCCGCAGGTCTCGCGCTTGGCCAGCGTCTCTTCGCCCGGGCGCAGCAGCTGTGCCTGGTAATTGAGCGTCGCGAACACCGGCTTGCCGGTGACCGGGTTGACGAGCTGCATCTGAATGCCCTCGTGCGGATCGCCGGCCTGCTTGCGCAGCCGCTCCAGCGCCGAACGGATTTCGGCGCCGCGATAGTGGATATAGGGCGCGGGCTCGTTACCCCAGCCACGCTGATGCGAAACGAAGGTCGGAACCAGCCCGCCATTGCCGTACAGCGCTTCCGAATAGCCATTGGTGTGAATTGTGCCCTGGCTCTTCTGGTTGCTGCCGATGCCGGGCTTGAATTCCTGGTCGACCCAGGCGCAATCCAGGAACTCCATCAGCGGCCAGTCCAGCATGTCGATCCAGATCACCGGCTCTTTGTCTTCATTGCCGTGGTCGTGCCAGGTGCCGTTCGGCGTCAGGATGATGTCGCCGCGGTGGGCTTCGCAGCGCTCGCCCTCGACATTGGTGTAGCCACCCTTGTCGGACAGGATGGTGCGGCTGGCGTTTGGGCTATGCACATGCGCGGGCGCGATGTCGCCGGGATTGTAGATCGAGATCGCGCAGCGGATGGTGTTGGTCACCTGCAAGCGGCCGTTGAGGCCGGGATTGGTGAGCAGGATCGACTGCCGGTCGGCGAATTCGATCGGCGGCACGTCGGCCTTCGCGGCGATGGTGGAGAGGCGTTCGAGATAGGACTTGTAGTCCTTCCAGCGCCAGCGATAGGCGGCGCTCTTCATCTGGTTGGCGGCGACCCGGCCCGAGGCCATTGCGCCGGTTCCGGTGGCGCCGCCGGTGTCGGTGAACCACGGGCGTTGCGCCGGCGCGTTCATCTGGGTGCGGATCCAGATATTGTCCTTGCCGGCGTCGGCGTTGATCTGCTCCATCAACTCCTTGGCCTTGTTGGAAAGCCCTGGACGTGCTGCTGGTTCTTGCAGGGTCATGGTTGTTCCTCCTGATCGGTCGGCCCGCGGCCGCGTTTGACCGGCCGATTGCCGTTTCCGGGCGGGGCCACTTCGATAATGAGGTATAACGCTCCCGGCGGGAATGCAACGCCAGGACGGAGGTGGTGCACGGGGACGCTTAACTCTTGATAAAGCCCCGGATCGCCTTGGTGAATTTGTCGGGCTGTTCGACATTCGAGATGTGTCCGGCGCCCTCGATGTCGACCAGCGCCGAGCCCGGCACTGTGGCGGCGATCGCCTGCATGCCCGGATAGGTGGCGTCCTTGGTGCCGCAGATGCAGAGCACCGGAATCTTAATGCCGGCAAGGCCGGGTTTGAGGTCGTAGTCCGACAGCGCATAAGCGCAGCCGACAAAGCCGTCATAGGGCGTGGTGCGGATCATGTCGCGGATCTTGTCCAAAACCGGCGCCTTGCTGGCGACGAAGTCGGCCGGGAACCAGCGGCCGACGGTCGGCTCAACCAGCGCCGCCATGCCCTTTTCGGCGCCAAGGACAATGCGTTCCCTCCACTGCTGGGCGGATTGCGGCGTTGCGGCCGGGCCGCAGTCGCAGGAGACGATGTGGTCGAAGCGATCGGCATGGCGTTGCGCCAGGAACAGCGCGGTCATGCCGCCCATCGACAGGCCGACGAAATTGGCTCGCCGGATCGACAGCGCGTCCATCAGCGCGATCACGTCATTTACCAGGATGTCGAACGTATATTTGCCAGCCGGCGCATCGGTGCCGCCATGGCCGCGCTGGTCGTAGCGCAGAATGCGGAACTCGCCCTTCAGGTCGGCAACCTGATCGTCCCACATTGTAAGATTGGTCATCAGCGAATTCGAGAAGATGATCCAAGGCGCGCCTTCGGGACCGTCGATTTGGTAGTTGATATTGATGCCATTGGCCTTGGTTTTCATTGAGTCGTCTCCCCTGTCTGAATTGCGTGTCCCGGGCGGGTGGAGCGGAGCGGAATGAGACCCGGGACACAGCGTAAGAGTTGCGAAGCGCAATATCTCGTCTCAAGAGATTCATTCGCCTGGGTCCCGGCTCGCGCTATCGCGCGTCCGGGACACGAAAATCGTCACTTCCGGAAGAAATCCCTGAGCAGCTTCACCAGCGTCTTCGGGCCGGTGGTCGGCAGGAAGTGACCGGCCTCCTCGATCAGTTCAAAGCGCGCGCCGGGAATCTTCTTGGCCAGTTCTTCGGTCCCGGCGGGCGGGCGCACAGTATCGTGCTTGCCGGCGACCACCATGGTTGGCACTGAAATCTTCGGCAGCATATGCAGCATATTGGTCATTGCCAGCATGCGGTGCGCGAGCCCGAAGCCGACCGGATCGTTGGCGAGATAGCGGCCGCGATAGGCCTCGTAAGCGGCGGGCTCGCCCAGCGTCGGCGGATAGGACTTGTCGAGTGTGATGCCCATCACGCCGGCCATGCCTTCCTTCTCGGCGAGGTCGGCGCGGTCGTTCAGCGCGCCGGCGCGGCTCGGATCGACGCCGGGCGCGGGATTGCACAGCACGATCGACTTCACCTGCTCGGGATGCTTCTCCAGGAAGCGCAGCACTTGGGTACTGGCGGCGGCCACGCAGACGAAATGATAGGGCGGCTTGAGCCCGAGATTGTTCAGCACGCCTTCGAGGTCGCCCACCGCGTCGTCATTGCTGAACTGCTTGCGGACCTTTTCGGTCAGGCCGGCTCCGCGCTGGTCATAGCGCGCCACCTGGAAGTCCTTGGCGAGTTCGGGCGCCACCGCGTCCCAGCTTTGCAAAGTGCCGCCCATCTCGTGCAGCAAGACCACCACTGGCCCATCGCGGCCCTCGAGTTCGTAGTGAATGCTGATTCCGTTAGCACTGGTCCAGGGCAAGGCGGTGTCCTCCTGCGGCGTTCAAACCGGGGCCCGGCGGCCTCCCGCACCCGCGGAGAGTGGGAGCAGATCGCGCGCGCCGCTCAGTCTAGTTCTGCTAGCGAATCCCGGCAGGGGGCGCAAGGAAGGCAGCGCGGCGCTCGGCTCGTCCGGAAGGCATGATCGCCATCACTACCGGAACATTTCGGCAGCGAGCTTGTTCCAATGATCGAGGTGTTTGGCCTGGATCTCCGGCGTGATGACTGTCGCCGTGAATCCGCCGTTCTCCGGCACCAGGTCGGCGACCAGCGGTGGCACATCGGCGCGCGCCGGCAGATAGCTCGCCTTCTGAAAGATCGTCTGACCTTCGCGCGAGGTCATGAACTCGACAAATAGCTGGCCGGCATTCGGGCGCGGCGCATTGGTCGTGAGCCCGAGAATGGTGGGATTGACCACCGCTGGGCTGAGCCGCACCCAATCGACCGGCGCGCCTTTGCTGGCGCTGATCACGGCGTGGTGGTTGAAGATTTGCAGGCTCATGGCGTATTCGCCGCCGATTACCTGATCGAGAATGGCGCGCGCGCTGGCATTGACCAATTTGATGTTCTGCTTGGCGAGACGGCGCAAATAGTCCATGCCGCGCTCTTCGCCCATGCTGAGCAGAATGTTGGCGATAAAGCCGGGCGCGCCCGACATGTCGTTCGGCTTCCAGACCATCTTGTCCCGCCAGTATGGCAGCAGCAGGTCGTCATAGCTCTTGGGGCGCTGCGTCGCCGGAACCAAAGTGGTGTTGATGCCCGGCGCCATCACATAGACATTCGAGGCGACCCAATAGCGATTGGGATCGCGGTAATGCGCCGGCAGTTCGTCGCCATTGGCGGTGGTGAACTGCCGCACCGCGCCGGCATCGACCAAGACGTGAAAGCCCGAGGTCAGCCCGAACACGTCGGCCTGCACGCGGCCGGCGCGATACTCGTTGAGGATCTTGACCGAATTGACCTGGCTGTCGCCGCGCGAGAAATGCACCTTGATGCCGAATTTGCCTTCGAACGCCGTTACCAGCGGCCGCACCACCTGTTCGACGATCAGATCGGTGTAATAAGTGAGCTGCCCCTCCTTCTTGGCCCGTGCGATCAATTGCGGATCGATCTCGGCGGCGGGCGCGGCGCCGGCCCACAGCACGAGCGCGGCGAACGACAGCACGAAGCTGCGCGCGATCTGGACGGGCGAAGTCTTGGTCATTGGCTTCTCCTGATTGGTCACCGGAGAATTCGTTGATGCTTTGAAGCTAACCCCGTAATACCACCAGCGCGTCAAGCGCGACGGCGCCTTGGCCGTCCGGCAGCGCTACCACTGGATTGATGTCGATGCTCTCGACCTGATCGCCGAGGTCGTATGCAAGGCGACCGAGCGCCATCAGCGCTGCGAGCACGCTGCCGGTGTCGCTCGCCGGCGCGCCGCGATAGCCCTTGAGCAATTTGCCGGCCGTGGTGCGTTCGATCATTGCTTTGGCCTGCCATAACGACAGCGGCACCGCGCCGAAGCTGACGTCCCGGTGCAGTTCCAGATTGACCCCGCCGGTACCGAACATCGTCACCGGGCCGACCTCGGGGTCGCGTTGCACGCCGAGCACCAGTTCGACGCCGCCCAACACCTGTTCGGCGACGATCACCTGTTCGAGCTTGGCGCCGGGGCGGGCCCTGGTGAAGTTTTGCGCCAGGCGCGTGTAGGCGGCGCGCAATTCGTTGTCGCTCCTGATGCCGAGCATAACGCCGCCAATGTCGGACTTGTGCTGCACCTCGGCGGCGAGCAGCTTCAGTACCACCGGATAGCCGATGTCCTTGGCCGCCATGATCGCGGTGTCGGCGCTGCCGGCGATCACCTCGCGCGGCGTGCGGATGCCGTAGGCGCGCAGCAGTTCCTTGGAGTCCGCTTCGTTGAGCACGGCCAGCCCATCGGCGGCTTTGGTGCGGCGGCGCAGCACCGGCGTAATGTTCGGCTTGCTCGATCGTGCGGGCTCGACCGCCGCTAGCGCCTGCGCGCGCAATGCGCCATAGCGCCCGGCGGCGCCGGCGACCCTCAGCGCCTTGTCGATCTCCTGCAATACCGGCAGGTGCTTGAGCTCGGCGCGGAATTCACGGGTATGGTCGGTGAACATATATGAAATCATCGACACCACCGCGACCGGCGGCAACGGATTGTCCTGCACCATGCGGTCGACTTGCAGCAGATTGCCGACTTTGTTGTTGGTGCGCGCCGCCGGCGGCAGTTCCTCCTGCAGCAGCAGGAGATCGACATTGGGATCGGCGCGCAAAATCTCGACGCACTTGAAATAGGCCTCGGCGCTGCTCAATGCGGCGAAGCCGGCGTCGAGCGGATTGCCGAGCGATGTGCCGACGCCGAGCACTTCGCCGACCTTGGCAAGCGTCTCCGGCGCCAGCGCGGGGAAGTCGAGGCCGTGGCGCTCGGCGGCTTCCAGCATCAGCCCCTTCATGCCGCCGGAAAAGGTCATGCCGCAGAGTCGGGGGCCGTTCGGCAATGGCGCATGCGAGAAATACTCGGCGGCTTCGACCGCTTCGTCGAGCGTGTCAACCCGGATCACCCCAACGGTCTCCGCGACGGCGTCGAAACATTGCAGCGCGCCGGCGAGCGAGCCGGTATGCGCCAGCGCGGCGCGACGACTTTCCTCCGAACCGCCGATCTTGATCGCCACCACCGGCTTGCCGACGGCGCGGGCGTATTCGCAGGCGCGCCGAAACTCGGCAGCATGCCTGATCGACTCGATGAAGCAGACAATCACCCGGATATGCGGATCGTCGGCGAGGTATCGGATGTAGTCCGAGGTGTAGAGGCCGATCTCATTGCCGGAGGTGATGGCATAGCTTGACGTGACGCCGCGCGCGCTTAACGCGCGCTGGATCGCCATCACAATGCCGCCGCTCTGGCCGACCACGGCGACCGGGCCGACTGCGAGGGCGGTGATGCGATCGTCCGGGATGGTCATGAAGCGGTTCGGGGCAGCGAGGTTGCCGAGGCAATTGGGGCCGGATACCGCAAGCCCCGCTTCGTCAATGACTTGGCGCAGCCGCGCCGCCAATTCGCGGCCCTTGGGGTCGCCGCCTTCGCCAAAGCCGCCCGAGAACACCGTGGCGCTGCGCGCCTTGACCTTACCGGCTTCCGCGATGGTGTCGATGGCCGCGGCGCCCGGCACGATCACCACCACATGGTCGGGCGCTTCCGGCAGGTCGGTCAGCGACGGGTAGCAGGTTTCGCCGTTCCAGACCGTCTTGTTGCGCGGGTTGACCGGATAGACTGGGCCTGGGAAGTCGAAGCGGCGCAGGGTCTCGAACACCCGCATCGCCCAATTGCCGGGCCGGTCGCTGGCGCCGACAATCGCGACGCTGCGGGGGTTGAGCAAGGCCCGCACGCCTTCGAGCTTTTGGTCCTGCGTCAGCGCGGCCATCGGATACTCACTGGGTTCGCTTAAGTTGTTCTACCGGCGCTCAAGAGGTGTCAAGATCATGGCTCAGCCTCTCGGATGGGTCCGCCATGCGCTGCGATTGCCATGTACATATCGTCGGCCCGATCGCGCGCTATCCGCAACTGCCGTCGCGCACCTATCTGGCCGATGTCGCGACGCTTGAGACATTGCGACAATTGGGCGTGCCGCATGGCATCGCGCGTTTTGTGATCGTGCAAGCGAGCTTTTATGGCAATGACAATACCGTCCTGTTGCAAAGTCTCGACAGCCTCGCTGGCGCGGGGCGAGGCGTCGCGGTGATCGATCCTGCAACGCCGCAAACCACGCTCGACGATTGCGCGCGCCGTGGCGTGCGCGGCTTGCGGCTCAATCTCTACAGCACCGCCGGCCGCGCCGACGATAAGCCGCTCGATCGGACATTTGCCGAACTTGCCGCGGTCGCCAAGCGCATGCACTGGCATGTCGAGGTGATTGCGGCGCTTGGTGTGCTGGCGCGGCATGCCGACCTGCTGGCGCGCGCGCCGGTTCCGGTCGTCATCGACCACTATGGCGTCTATGGCGACGCGACGCCGGAAGCGACGGACGCGCGTCGCTTGTTGGCGTTGCTCGCGCTGCCGCATGTCTGGATGAAACTGTCCGCGCCCTATCGCGTGTCGGCCGATCCGCTCGCCACCCGGCCGGATCGGCGCTGGCTCGACGCCATTCTGTCGCGCGCCGAGGCGCGCTGCGTTTGGGGCAGCGATTGGCCGCACACGCCGCTGCCCGAGCAACACCGCGGACCCGATGTGGTCGGCCCCTATCGCAAGCTGTCCTATGCGCGCCTGGTCGATGATTTCCGCGCCGCGCTGGGCGGCGACGCGCTCGCCGACCGCATCATGCGCGACAACCCGGCGCGGCTCTACGAATTCGATCCCGTGGGGATATCATCGGCCGGCCGGCCGACTTAGAATTCAAAAAAGCCGATCGGGAGGACACCCCATGCGCCGTCGCTGCTGCCAGATCGTGTTCGCTGTTGCGGCAATGGTCGCGGCCTGGCCCGCCTCCGCCCAGCAATATCCAAGCCGAACCGTGCGCCTGGTGGTGCCATTTGCCGCCGGCGGCACCGGTGACATTGTCGCGCGCGTGCTGTCGGACCGTTTGGCCGCGGCGCTCGGGCAGTCGGTGGTGGTCGAGAACCGGCCGGGCGCGACCGGCGCTCTGGGAGCGAAGGCGGTCGCTTCTGCGGTGCCTGACGGTCACACCATTCTGGTCGGCCAGACCGGCGAAATGGCGATCAACCAGCATTGGAGCAAGGGGCTTGGATACGATCCGGTGGCCGATTTCCAACCGGTAGCGCTTGCGACCATCGTACCGCTGGCGCTGGTCGCGCCCGGCAAGGCGTCGTTCTCGACCGTCGCCGAGATGATCGCGGCATCCAAGACGCGCGGCCTGTCGTTTGCGTCGGCGGGGGCCGCGACCCCAGGGCATCTTTCCGGCGAACTGCTCAAGCTTCGCACCAAGAGCAACATGACCCATGTGCCCTATAATGGCGCGGCGCCGGCGTTGAACGACATTCTGGGCGGGCATGTCGACATGTTCTTTTCCGGCTTTCCGCCGACCGTGCCGCACGTCAAGGCCGGCACCATGAAATTGCTTGCGGTCTCGACCGCCAAGCGATCGAGCGTTGCGCCCGATACACCGACGGTGGCGGAAGCGAGCGGCATCAAAGATTTCGACATTGCATTGTGGCAGGGATTTTTTGCGCCACGCGGCACGCCACGCGAGATCGTTGATCGTCTCCACGCCGAAATCAACAAACTGCTCGTGCAGGAAGACGTCAAGACCAAGCTGCTGGCGGCTGGCGCTGAAGTCGCTACCATATCGATCGACGAATTCACCGCGTTCACGAAAGCGGAGAGCACAAAATTTCTTCGGATCATCACAGATGCCGGCCTGAAGCCGGACTGAGCGCGCAACCGTAATTGAGAACCAGATATCGGAGAGAGATATCGTGCGACGTCGCCAGTTCTTGCATCTCGCTGCCGGCGCGGCCGCGCTTCCGGCAGTGACGCGCTTGGCTTTGGCGCAAGCCTATCCGTCCCGGCCGGTGCGGATCGTGGTCGGATTTGCGCCCGCCGGTCCGACCGACCTGCTGGCGCGGATTGCCGCGCAATGGCTGTCGAGCCGGCTCGGTCAGCAATTCGTGGTCGAGAACCGCCCCGGCGCCAGCGGCAATCTGGCGACCGAAGGAATCGTCAATGCGCCGGCCGACGGCCACAGTCTGCTGATGATCGCGCCGGCGAACACCATCAATGTCACGCTGTTCGACAAGCTCAACTTCAATTTCATCCGCGATATCGCGCCGGTCGCGGGCATGATGCGGGCATTCTATGTCATGGTGGTCAATCCGGCATTCCCTGCCAAGACAGTTCCCGAATTCATTGCCTATGCCAAAGCCAATCCCGGCAAGATCAGCTACGCTTCGGCGGGCAGTGGCACGCCGCAGCATGTGTCGGCCGAGCTGTTCAAGATGATGGCCGGCGTCGCGATGCAACACGTGCCCTATCGCGGCTCGGCGCCCGCGATCACCGATCTGATCGGTGGGCAGGTGCAGGTCGCGTTCGAGAACTTAGCGACGGCGCTGGAGCATATCCGGTCCGGCAAGCTACGCGCCTTGGCGGTTACCGCGGCCAGGCGCGTACCGAGCCTGCCGGAAGTGCTGACCGTCGGCGAATTCGTGCCGGGTTTTGAAGCGAGCGCGCAATTCGGCATCGGTGCGCCCAGGAACACGCCGGCCGCGATCATCGAGACGCTCAACCGGGAGATCAATGCCGCGCTCGCCGATCCCAAGATCAAGGAGCGGCTCGAGCAGCTCAGCGGCGTGGTGACGATCGGTACGCCGGCGGAGTTTGGCAAGTTGCTGGCCGACGAGGCTGACAAGTGGGGCAAGGTGGTCAAGTTTTCCGGCGCCAAACCGGATTAGGCCGCCTATAACCTGAGGGCACCGGCATGAAGTTTCCGCGACGTGCAATTCTCAAGCTGTCGGCTGGCGCCGTTGCCGCGCCGTCGCTCGCGCGCCTGGCGTGGGCGCAGGCCTATCCATCGCGGCCGGTTACAATGATCGTGCCGTATCTTGGCGGCGGTCCCGCAGATGGGCTCGCGCGCCCGCTCGCTGAGCGCATGGGAAAAGCGCTGGGCCAGCCGGTCGTGGTCGAGAACGTGCCCGGCCAGTCGGGCGTGATCGGCGTCGGGCGCGCGGTGAAGGCGGCGCCGGACGGCTACACGCTGAGCTACGGCCATAATGGCTCGCATGTGGTCAACGGCGCGGTTTATGCGCTGCCCTACGATTTGCGCAGCGATTTCGATCCAATCGCGCTGTTGCCCAGCAACCCTTTGATGATCTCCGCCCGCAAGGATTTTCCCGCCGCCAATCTGCAAGAGCTGATCGCGTGGCTGAAGGCCAATCCCGGCAAGGTCGGTGTTGGTAATGTCGGGCCCGCCAGCGGCACCAATGTCAACGCGATTTACTTTCAGGACATCACCGGCACCCGTTTCCGGTTCGTGCCGCACCAGAGCGTGCAGACCGCGATCAAGGCCTTGACCGCGGGCGAGCTTGATCTTCTGTTTGACCAAGCGTCGCACTCATTGCCGTATCTGCGCGCCGGTACCATCAAGGTTCTCGCGGTCACCTCGAAGGCCCGGACGGTTTCCGCGCCTGAGATTACGACCACCGACGAGGCCGGGCTGCCGGGCTTCCACAGCGCGAATTGGTACGGCTTGTGGGCGCCCAAGGGCACGCCCAGCGATATCGTCGCCAGGATCAATCGTGCGGTTGTCGAAGCGCTGGCCGACCCGGTGCTCGTCAAGCAGCTGTCGGACCAGGGGCTCGACATGCCGCCGGCGGATCGGCGCACGCCGGAGGCGCTTGCGGCGTTTCACAAAAGCGAGATCGAGAAATGGTGGCCGATACTCCAGAAGGCCGGCATCAAGGCAAAATAATTCGAGGCGCATTGATCGTACGCGACGCGATTCCCTAGCGATGTCCGCAACACGACTCCGGGAGGAACACGATGAAACTTCCGCGCAGAAAATTCCTGCAACTGGCCGCCGGCGCTGCCGCGCTGCCGGTCATGCCCTACGTCGCGAGAGCACAAGCCTATCCAACGCGGCCGCTGCGGCTGATCACGCCGTTCCCGCCTGGCGGTTCGGTCGATCTTTCGGCGCGGCTGGTCGGCCAATGGCTTTCGGAGCGGCTCGGTCAGCAGGTGGTGATCGAGAATAGGCCTGGCGCCGGCGGCAATGTCGGCAGCGAGATGGCGGCGAAAGCCACCCCCGACGGCTACACCATCTTGTTATGCAGCGTGGCCAACGCGATCAGCGCCACGCTCTATGACAAGCTGGGCTACGATTTCGCCAAGGACCTAGCGCCGGTGAGCGGCGTCAGCCGCGCGCCCAATGTTATGGTGATCAATCCATCGGTGCCGGCCAAATCGGTTCCCGAGTTCATCGCCTATGCCAAGGCCAACCCGGGCAAGGTCAATATGGGCTCGTCCGGCATCGGCACTTCGATCCATGTCTCCGGCGAGCTGTTCAAACTTCTAACCGGCGTCAACATGGTGCATGTGCCCTATCGCGGCTCGGCGCCGTTGCTCACCGATCTCCTCGGCGGACAGGTGCAAGTCGCCTTCGACAATCTTCAGCCGTCGATACCGCATATCAAGGCCGGCACGCTGCGCGCCTTGGCGGTAACGACGACCGCGCGGTCGGAGGTGTTGCCGGACGTGCCGCCGATTGCCGATTTTGTGCCGGGCTACGACGCCAGCACTTGGAACGGCGTGGTCGCGCCGCGTGGCACGCCGGCCGAGATCGTCGATCGGCTGAACAAGGAGATCAATGCCGGCCTCGCCGATGCCAAGTTCAAGGCGCGGCTCGCCGAGATGGGGGCGTCGCCGTTGATTGGCTCACCCGCCGAGTTCGGCAAATTCATCGCCGAAGATATTGCCAAATGGGCCAAGGTCATCCGTGCCGGCAACATCAGGCCGGAATGAGCATGCCGACGTGTGCCGTTGCCAACCGCCGTGAAAGGAGCACCGCATGACACTTCAACGCAGGCAATTGCTGCAACGCGCCGGCGCCGCCGCCGTGTTTTCGATGTTGCCGCAAATCGCAACAGCGCAAGCCTGGCCGACGCGCCCGATCACGCTGATCGTGCCGTTTCCGCCCGGCGGCTCGACCGACGTTTCGGCGCGGGTTGTCGCCGATCACATGTCGAAAACGCTTGGCCAGCAGATCGTGGTGCAGAACGTCGGCGGCGCCGGCGGCACCACCGGCTCGGCCCGTGTCATGCGCGCCGATCCCGACGGCTACACCATTCTCATGGGCCAGATGGGCACGCACGCCGCGGCGCCCGCGCTTTATCCGAAACTCGCCTACCGGCCCGATGTCGATTTCGAGACGATCGGCCTGGTGGCCTCGTTTCCAGTGCTGATTGCGGCGCGCAAGGATTTTCCGGCGAACAACCTCAAGGAATTCATCGCCTATGTGAAAGCCAACCATGCCAAGCTCAACCAGGGACATGCCGGCGTCGGCTCGATCTTCTTCACCACCTGCCTGTTGCTCAATTCGATCCTGGAGGTGAAGCCGACCCTGGTGCCGTTCGGCGGCGGCGCGCCGACCATGACCGCGCTGATCGGCGGCCAGGTCGATTACATGTGCGGCGATATCATCGTCGGTGGTGCGCCGTATGAGGCCGGCCAGATCAAGATCTATGCGCTGGCGGCGGCCAAGCGCAACCCGGCGCTGCCAAACGTGCCGTCGACTCCGGAAGCCGGCCTGCCGGCGTTCCAGGCTTCGGCTTGGAACGGGCTGTTCGCGCCCAAGGGAACGCCCAGGCCGATCCTTGACCGGCTCACCGATGCGCTCGACCGCGCGCTCGACGACGAGGGCACGCGCAAGCGCATGCTGGTGCTCGGCAGCGACATTCCGGACAAGCCGCAACGCGGCCAGCAGGCGTTCGCTGCGCTGGTGAAGAGCGAAATCGCGCGCTGGACGCCGATCATCCAGGCGGCGGGCGTCAAGGCGGAGTAGGGCGGCGGCGAGCCACCGTGCTTTCTCCGCAGACCGAACGTCAGTGCCGTGGTCGCCTGAAATTCTTGCGCGCGCGCACAACTTTAGCTCTGATCACGCAGTCCTCAACATGATCGTTGATCAGCCCCATTGCTTGCATGAAGGCATACACCGTGGTCGGTCCGACGAATTTCCAGCCTAGCTTCTTGAGATCCTTCGATAACGCAATCGCTTCTGCGGCGGTCGATACGGTCTGCGGTTTTGCAAGCTGCGCCGGGTCAGGTTCGTAACGCCAGATAAAGGCAGCCAGCGAGCCTTCCCGTTTGACGAGTTCCTGAGCCTGTCGTGCATTGTTGACGACTGCCTCGATCTTGCCGCGATGGCGGACGATGCCCTCATCCTTGAGCAAACGATTGAGGTCGCGCGCGGTGAAGCGCGTTATCCTGTCGAAGTCGAAATCATGGAAGGCGGCGCGGAAGTTTTCGCGCTTGGCGAGAATAGTGCGCCAGCTCAGTCCGGATTGAAAACCTTCCAGGCTCAATTTCTCGAACAAGCGATGATCATTGCTAACCGGGAAACCCCATTCGGTATCGTGATAGTCGAGAAACTCCGGTGCGGCACCGCACCAGCGGCATCGTGATTTTCCGTCTGGCCCCACTATCGTTTTGCTCATGCAGGTCAATGTCTTCGCATCGTGAGGGATGGGTCCGATGATGTTCAGCCGAGCAGGAATTCCAGGCGCGTGTCGGCTTTCGATGGTGCGATTTCGAGGATTTCCGCGCTTACGACGCTTTTCGCGACGAAGGGGTCGTCGTTCACTCTGCTTTGGAGGTCGAGAAGCGTCGTATTGTGCGCCACGATCCCTCCGCCCAAGCCAGGTTGAAGATTGCCGACCAGCAAGAAGATGCCGTCGTCAAAACCACGCTTGATCCATTCTTTGTGGCCTTCCATGAATTGGCCGGCCTGGCTTTTGTTACTTGAAAATTTGAGCAGCACGATAAACATCCGATTTTGTCTCCTATCGCCTCGCCAGCTTGCGCGTCCCGTGGCTGACCGCGCTTTCGGTGCATGAGGCCAGCCAATCGATCATCTGGTTGACTTCCTGCCGGATGAACTTCTCGTCGTGAAAGGCATTTGCCAGCGCGGCGACACCCTGGCTGCGGGCGAGAAGATGCATCGCCAGCGCGTCGGCGTCGGCCTCGCGGCCAAGCAGCGTGAATTGCCTGCGCAACCAGGTCCGGAACAGTGTGAACAACCTGTTTGCCTCCGCCTGCGATCGGTGATTCAGTTTTGCCAGCTCAGAGTACAGCGTGCCGATCGGGCAGCCATGGCGCTTTATTTCGGCACGGTTGGCTATCAGAATATTGATGAAGCTCCTGATACGATCCGCGGGGTCGTTCCCCTCGATTTCCCACTGATCGAGCATCCTTTGCGTGCCGGCGAGCCGCGCATTGATCACGGCATCCAGGATCTCGTCCTTGGTTTTGAAGTGATAGTAAAAGTTTCCGCGCGAGATCTGCACGACGTCAGCAATGTCCGAGAAAGAGGTGTGCTCGAAGCCGCGTCGGTAGAAAAGATCATCGGCGGCTTCGACGATGTGATCGCGGGTTGTCTTTTCGCTCATGTACGTTCGGCTATCGCGTAGGACGATTGCCCTAAAAAATAGGGCAATCGTCCTAATCTGTCAAGCATTGGATGGGCGATGCGTTTCCGACCTGCTGGTTCGACGTCATCGGCAAGCGCATGGCCGCCCTCGCCAGCGACATACCGGCCAACCCACGGCGCGGCCAGGCGCCGCTGCAAGCGCTGGTCAAAAGCGAGCGCGCGCTGGACGCCGATCATCCAGGCGGCGGGCGTCAGGGCGGAGTAGGGCAGGGTGGCGGTTGGTCTTGTCTCCGACCTGTGATTAGGTGGCGCCTTAACCCCGCGCAGGTTCCCGATGAGCAATATCAACCCCAATCCGTTTACCACGCGGCCCGAGATCGACGGCACCTTTGGCGTCGTTACCGCAACCCACTGGCTCGGCACCGCGGTCGGCATGAGCATTCTGGAGCGCGGCGGCAATGCTTTCGACGCGGCGGTGGCAACCGCGTTTACACTGCAGGTGGTCGAGCCGCATCTCAATGGGCCCGGCGGCGACGTTCCGGTGATTCTGCACGACACACGCAAAGGCCAAGACAAGGTCGAAGTGATTTGTGGGCAGGGCCCGGCGCCCGCGGGCGCGACCATTGCGCACTATAAGGGCCTCGGTCTCGATCTCGTGCCCGGCACCGGGCTGTTGGCAGCTTGCGTGCCCGGCACTTTCGAGACCTGGATGTTGCTGCTGCGCGACTATGGCACGATGCAGCTCGCTGACGTATTGCGGCCTGCGATCGTCTATGCCGGCGAAGGCCAACCGCTGGTCGAGCGCGCGAGCTTCACCATTGGGACGGTGGAGCAACTATTCCGCGAGCATTGGCCGACCTCGGCGGCGGTGTATCTGCCCGGCGGCAAGGTGCCGGCGCCCGGCACGATGTTCGTCAACAAGCAGCTTGCCGAAACTTATTTGCATATCCTGCGCGAGGCCGAAAGCGCCGCCGGCGACCGCGATCGGCAGATCGAGCATGCGCGCAGGATGTGGTCGCAAGGTTTCGTTGCCGAGGCGATCGATCGATTTTGTCGCGCCCGGGAGGTCATGGACTCCAGCGGTTACCGCCATCGCGGCGTGCTCACCGGCGACGATATGGCGCGCTGGCAACCGCGCGTCGAGGCGCCGCTGACCTACCGTTATGGCCGCTACACCGTCTGTAAGGGTGGGTTCTGGAGTCAGGGGCCGGCGGTGCTGCAGCAGCTTGCGCTACTCAAGGGTTTCTCGCTCGACGGCGCCGATCCGACCAGCGCCGATTTCATCCACACCTTGGTCGAGTGCTCGAAGCTCGCTTACGCCGACCGCGAAACTTTCTACGGCGACCCAGACTTTGCGCGGGTACCCGGAGATGTGCTCTTGTCCGACGCGTATAACGACGCGCGCCGCAAGCTGGTCGGCAAAGAGGCGTCGTTGGAACAGCGCCCAGGCAACATACCGGGCTTCGGCATGCGGCTTCCCATCCGCGTGCCGGGCGGCCAACGCATCGCCGCTGCCGGCGCCGGCGAACCGACAGTCGGCCGGCAGGAACCCGGCAAGCAAGCCTGGACTCATGATGATGTGGTCGATCCGAGCCTGGTGGCCGGCGACGGCACGCGCCTTTACCGAACCGGAGTCATGCGCGGCGATACCGTGCATTTCGATATCATCGACAGCGCCGGCAACATGGTGTCGGCGACACCGTCTGGCGGTTGGCTGCAATCCTCGCCGACGATCCCGGAACTCGGCTTCTGTCTCGGCACGCGTGCGCAGCAGTTCTGGCTCGAGGAGGGCCATCCCAATGCGATCGCACCCGGCAAGCGCCCACGCATCACGCTGTCGCCGACCTTGGCATTGCGCGACGGTGAGCCCTACCTCGCCTGGGGCTCACCGGGCGGCGACCAGCAGGACCAGTGGGTCACGCAATTCTTCCTGCGTCACGCCCATTGTGGCATGAACCTGCAGGAGGCGATCGACGCGCCGGCCTGGCACTCCGAGCATTTTCCGTCGTCGTTCTGGCCGCGTGAGGCGCGACCCGGCGTGCTGGTGGTCGAGGGCCGCCTGCCGGCGGAGACAATCAAGGAGCTGCGTCGCCGCGGGCATCAGGTCGAGGTCGGCGAGGGCTGGTCGGAAGGCCGGCTCACCGCCGCATCGCGCGACGGCCGGCGCCGCCGTGCCGCCGCCAATCCGCGCGGCATGCAGGGCTACGCGGCGGGAAGGTAGCGAATGGCGAATAGCGAATAGCGAATAGCGAATAGCGAATAGCGAATAGCGAATAGCGAATAGCGAGGAAGAAACTGTCCCGCCGACTACTCGCTATCCACTATTCGCTACTCACTATTCGCTCTGTTTCCACGGAATCACCTTGCGCTCCAATTCCTGGAAGGCCGCCGAGGTGATCAGCCCGAGCACGCCAATGGTCACGATGCCGCAGAACATGGTGGTGACTTCCAATAGCTCCCACGAATTCCAGATCAGATAACCCAGGCCCGACTTGGTGGCGACGAATTCGGCCGCCACCAGCACGATGAACGACACCGCCAGCGCGATGCGCAGGCCGGCAAAAATCGTCGGCAGCGCGCCGAAGAACACGATGCGGGTGAACAGCACGGTCTGGCTCGCGCCGTAATTCCGGGCGACGTCCCAATAGATCTTCTCGATATTGGCGGCGCCGACATAGGTGTTCACGATCACCGGGAAGAACACCGCGATTGCGACCAGCGCGATCTTGGATGCGTCGCCGAAGCCGAATGCCAACAGCAACAGCGGCATCAGCGCGATCTTGGGGATCGGGAACAGCGCGGCGATCAGCGGATCGATCGCAATCCGCACCGACGCGAACATTGCCATTAACAGGCCGAGTGCAATCGCCGGGATGACGCCGATGAAATAGCCCGCAAACACCCGCAGCAGCGTTACGCCGGTGTGGAACGCGAGTTCGCCGTTGGTTACAAGCTGCCAATAGCGCGCCGCGATGTCGCTCGGCGCCGGCACAAAACGGCGGTCGCCGATGCCGGCGAGCAAAAGCAGTTCCCACAGCAGCAACAGCCCGATCGGCGAAATCAGGTAGAGCATGCGGTCGCGCGTCTTGCCGGAAACGCCGCTCATGCTTCAATCTCCGCTCGCGCCCGCATGACTTCATCCTCAAGTACGCGCCAGATATCGAGCTTGAGCTTGCCGAATTCTGGGGCGGCCGACAGCGCGATCAGGTCACGCGGATGCGCAAACGGCACGTCGACGATCTGTTTGATGCGGCCGGGCTGCGCCGTCATCACCACGCAGCGGTCGCCGAGCAGCAGCGCCTCCTCGATCGAATGGGTGATATAGATGACGGTCTTGCGGGTCTCCTCCCAAAGCCGCACCAGTTCGGCTTGCAGGATGACCCGGTTCTGCGCATCGAGCGCGGCGAATGGTTCGTCCATCAGCAGCATTGCCGGATCGGTGACGAAGGCGCGCGCGATGGCGCTGCGCTGGCGCATGCCGCCGGACAGCTGGTGCGGAAAGTGCCGTCGGAATTTGGTAAGCCCGACAAGTTTCAGCGCGGCGTCGACGCGCTTTGCGGCTGCATCGCTGGGGACGCCGCGGGTCATCAGCCCGAAACCGACATTGGCCTCGACACTCATCCAGGGAAACAGGCCGGAGTCCTGGAACACCATCGCGTTCTGAACCGCCCAGCCTTCGGCCTGTACCGCGATTGTTCCGGTGGTCTGGTGGTCGAGGCCTGCGAGAATGCGCAACAGCGTCGATTTTCCGCAGCCCGACGGCCCGACAATGCAGACAAACTCGCCCGCCGCGATCGAGAGGTCGATGCCATCGAGCGCCAGAACATGACCGCGCGCGCTGGCATATTCCTTGCGCAGGCCCTTGATGTCGATCGCCGCGCCGCGCCGTTGGACGGTCATGCCGCAAAGCCTGGTATGACGCGGTGGGTATCCGCCCTCGTCCTGAGGTGGCGACGGACTACAGGTGTCGTCACCGGCAGCCTGCGAGCTTGCTGTCTTTGTTCTCCAGCACGAACGGCGGCAGCTTGGCCACTGCCTCGCGGACGTAGCTGGTGTCGATGATACGTTCGAGCGGCAGGTTCGCCGTGCTCATCTTGCTCTCGACGAACCACTTCTGCATGTCCATCACGCTTGCGGTATTGATCGCGCCGCTCGGGCTGCGCGCCGGCCAGGGATATTTGTGCAGGAGCGGCTCCCGCGTCTCGGTCTTGGTCCTGATCAGGAGATCGATCATCGCGGCGCGGGTTGAGCCGCCATGATAGGCTTGGCAATAGTCGCGCACGGCGCGCAGATAAGCGCCGTAATAGGCGCGTGCCGCGCGCTCGTTGGCCTTGGCCCATTCGGTGTTGATCATGCTGACCGCAATCGACATCGGATGCGGCTTGACCAGGTCGTCGGGGTCCTTGAATGGCACGGCGAACCCGCCCTCGATCAGCTGCGCGGTGAACGGCGGAATGACGATCGCGGCATCGATGGCTTTGTTGCGGAACGCGACCGCCATCTGCGGAAACGGGATCACCTTGACGTCGACATCGGCAATGGTGATGCCGTCGGTCTCCAGCATCCGTCCGACCTCGTAGGTCGAAACCGCGCCGGTGCCGTTGCTGGCGATGACCTTGCCCTTCAGCTGATTGAGCCGGGTGATCTGGCCGTGGAGATCCGGACGCAGCATCAGGTTGTGGCCGAGCGGGCTTGAAACGCGATCGACCACCATGGTGATCGGGAGATTTTTCAAAAGCCCGTTGAAATAGGCCGCCGAAACGCCGCCCTCGATGATCTGCAAGCGATTCTGCGCCAGCATCGCCAGCACATTGGCGGTGGTGTCGAGTTCTTCAATCTTGAGATTGATGCCGGCTTCTTTGAAGTAGCCGCGCTCGACACCCCAGAGATTGGCGCCGTTCGAAATCGAGCGCACCAAACCAATGTTGATGGTGATTTCCTGGGCCTGGGCAGGGGTATTGGCCATGCACATAACTGCCACGGAAATTCCGAGCGACAACATTCGTGCGCGGCGCAAGCTGTCCATGATTGTTTCCTTCTCTTGCGGACACCGCCGCGTCATTTCTTGATGAAGTAGCGCCCCTCGGCGTCGCGTTCGACGGCGGTCTGGGCTTTTAGGTCTTCCAGGATGCGGACGACGTCACGTCCATCGCGGCTGCCGACGGCGCTCATCAACTCCTCGAAGAATTTCGGCCCGTCGGCGAGCGCGGCTTCGATCGAATCAAAGCGCTTGCCCTGATATGTCGGCGGCGCCGGTACTTGAAATTCGAGCTTGTTCGCGACACCGGGCGGCCAGGTCAGATCGAAGCCGGCCTTGGCGCCGGTGCGGCTGCCCATCAGCGACGGATCGATCGGGACCGCACGCATATTGGTCATCACCATCAAGTCGCGGTCGGCCTGGAAACGGGTGGCGAACGCCCAGTCCATCTCCGCATCGGAGAAAATGTCGATGTCGGGATCGACCACAAACACATGCTTCACATTGGTGAGTGCGCCAAAGCACGCCGCAATGGCATTGCGCGCTTCGCCCGGCACGCGCTGGCGGATCGCGACCCGCAATGTGTACATGCCGCCGCTTGAGGTGGTGGCATAGACCGCCACCGGCTCGCGCACCGCGGTTTCCAAGGCGCGCCAGACCATCGCCTCGGTGCGCACGCCGTTGAGTTGCGCAGTGTCGGTGTATGACAGCGACTTTCCGCCGATGGTCGAAGTCTGGAATAGCGCATCCTGGCGGTGGGTGATGGCGGTCAGGTGGAACACCGGATTGCGTTTGACCGCGCCGTAATAGCCCAAGAATTCGCCATAGGGGCCTTCCGGCTCGATATGGCCGCGCGGATCGATCGTGCCCTCAAGCACCCATTCGGCGTCGGCGGGAACCCGGATGTCGTTGGTGATGCATTTCACCACCGGCAGTGGGGTGCCGCGCAGCGACGACATCAAGGCGAGGTCATCGCTCGGCAGCCGCATCACCGCCGCGAGATGATCGATCGGATGTGATCCAACCACAAAGGCAACTGGCGTCAGCTGGCCGGCGGCGGCATTCGCTTCGTACAGCGCCCGCAGGTCGCTTGGCGAGTTGAGATCGACGCCGGCTTCGGTGCGGCCGCGCAGCATCAGGCGGCGGATGCCGATATTGGTCCAGCCGGTTTTCGGGTCGACGACGAAATCGGTCGACGAGGAAATATAGGGCGCGCCATCGGCGCCATGCTGGAGGTGGACGGGAAGGGCGGTCAAGTCGGCGGCGGCGCCGGTCAGGATGATCTGTTGCGCCGGAGCCTCGCTGCGCGCGATCTCGACGATCTCGGGCTTGTTGCGCAGACGGCTTTGAATTTCGCCCAGGAGTTTGCCGGGCGTCACCCCAAAGGCGCGCGCAATGCGCGAGCGGGTACCGGTAACGCTGCCGACCAATTGTTGCTGTTCCGGGCCGGCCGCCGCGAACAAGACTGCGCGCGGATTGCCCTCCAACGCCTGTGCCACGTCGGCGAGGTCGGTCGGGCCGGCGCGCACCTCAAGTTCATCGGCGGGGAGTTCGTCGATAAAGCGGCGCAGGCGAAAGCGGTTGAGGTCAATGCCGGCGGTGGCGGCGATCGGCTTGTCGAGGATGTTCACAACAGATGTCTCCGTCTAGAGATTATAGCCCAAAGCGCCGGATCGGCCATCCGCGTCGATATCACGGTTACCGCAATTCTTGGCCGCCGGTTGCGGCGCATATTGTGAGTTGGCGCTCCCCGGCGCTAATATTCAGCGGAACGTCCGGCGCGTCGTTGGGAGCGTGGCCTTCGATGGGCGTGGGTCCCTGTCCTTCGTACCAATTAGGAAGCCCGTTGATGAATGGTATCACCCGACTGGCGCTGGCTTTGGCGCTGATTGCAGCCACGCTATGGGCCGCGCCGCTTCAGGCCCAGCCGACATTCGGTCCGTCCAAGCCGGGCGGACCCGAGGCCGGCAAGCCGGCGCCGGGCAAGGTGTTCCGCCCGTCGGGAAGTGAGACCGCTGCGGCGCCCGCCTTGCCGGACGGCGATTGGGGCAATTTCCTGGTCGATGTCGCCTATAACGAGCCCAAGGATCCGCAGTTTCTGCCGATCCGCGAGCGGCTGATGCGGCGGCAAGCGCTTGAACAATTGCGGCTGTTTCTTTCGCCGCTCAAGCTGCCGCGCAAGCTCCTGGTCCAGATCGATCAATGCAATGCCGAGCGCCGACCGTATCAGCCGGGTGGCGCCGTCACGATCTGCTACGAATATATCGCGAAGGTCGATCAGACCGCGCCGCGCAATCAGCCGCCCGACGGGCTGCCGCGTGAGATGATGATGGTGGGCGCGTTTGTGCAGGCTGTGCTGCACGAAGTCGCGATCGCGGTGTTCGACGTTTTGGAGATTCCGGTTTGGGGCCGTGAATCCGACGCCGCCGATAAACTTGCCGGCTTCATCATGGTGCAATTCGGAAGGGACGTCGCGCTCAAAGTCATCGTCGGCGCTTCGTGGTTCTTCGACGCCTCCGACCGGGCCTGGTCGGAGACCGATTTCGCCAGCGAACAATCGCCGGAGGCGCAGCGTTTCTACAACTATCTTTGCATCGCCTTCGGCGCCGATCCGGCGTCTTTTAAGTTTCTGATCGACCAGAAGATGCTGCCGGAGCGGCGCGCGCAACGCTGCACCAACGAGTTCTATGCCTTGCGGCTGGCGTTCGCCAAGACGGTGCTGCCGCATGTCGATCAGCAATTGCTCAAACGGGTTCAAGCGGCGACCTGGCTGATGCTGGATGAACCAAAATGAGCGGGGCCGCGAACATGACAATGACCCGGTGCGATTGGTTTAACCTGGACATATTAGGGGCGCGGATGCGTATTAGCCGGATAGCCGCGGTGCTCATTGTCGCAGCCGCTTGCTTGATGCTGCAATCGTCACTGACCTTGGCTCAGTCGCGTCCGCCGGAACTCGCGGCTAACAGCCGGGTGATCATTGACTATATCGATCCGCGCTTGCAGCGGTCGCAGGCGACCATGGAGCGCTTGAAGAAGCGGCAGGTGCTTGAAGATCTCAGCATGTTCCTGTCGCCGCTCAAGCTGCCTCGCGTGTTGCGCGTACGGACCAAGTCGTGTGGCCAGGTCAACGCTTTCTATGTGCCGGCAGAATGGGCGATCAATCTTTGCTACGAATTCTATGAGAACCTTGAAGCGATCGCGCCGAACAAGCCCACTCCGCAAGGCTATACCCGCGACGAGGTGATTATCGGCGGGTTCATCGACGCTATTTTCCATGAGCTCGGCCACGCACTGTTCGACATGCTGAACATTCCGGTGTTCGGACGCGAAGAGGATGGCGCCGATCAATTGTCGGCGTTTCTAATGTTGCAGTTCGGCAAGGACGTTGCGCGCACCACCATCAAGGGGGCTGCGTTCACCTATCTCAGCGCTAAAAATCCCCGGACTCGCACTGAATTCGCCGCCGAGCACGGCGCGCCAGCGCAGCGGTTCTTCAACTATCTCTGCCTCGCCTATGGCGGCGAGCCCGAAGCGTTCAAGGAGTTTGTTGATCAAAATATTCTGCCGAAGTCGCGGGCGGAATCCTGCACGCGCGAATTTCATCAGGTCCGCCGGGCATTTGCCAAGACCATCCTGCCCCATATCGACCAAGATCTGATGAAGCGGGTGCAGTCCATCCAATGGCTGCGGCCGTCCGACGGCAAACAGTAGCGGCGTTCAATCGAGCTTGGCGCCGCTCTCCCGGACAATGCGCTCCCACTTTACTGCGTCGGACTTGACCAGGGCGGCGAACGCGCCTTGCGTCAACGGCAGCGGATCGACAAAGGTGGCGGCAAGCCGGCGGCTCGTCTCGGCATCCTCTTGGACGCCACGGGTGTAGACGTTGAGTTGATCGAGGATCTCTCGCGGCGTGCCGCGTGGTGCAAACAGCGCGAACCAGGTCTGCGCCGTGAAGTCCGGGAAGCCTAGTTCGGAAAATGTCGGCACCTCTGGAACGTAGGGCATCCGTTGCGGCGTTGCCGCCGCCAGCACCCGCAGCACGCCCTTGCGGACAAGTTCGATGTGCGGTCCCATCGATACGAAGGTAACCTGCACGTCGCCCACAATAACGGCCTGGGTCGCCGGACCGGTGCCGCGATGTGGAACAACCACAAGTTTGAGTCCGGAGCGGCGGGCGAATTCGCTCTGCGCGAGGTCCGGTGTCGTGCCGGCGCCGGCGCCAGCATAACTGACCTTGTCGAGATTGGCCTTGGCGTAGGCGATGAACTCTTGCAGGGTTTTGGCCGGAACGCGATTGGCGTTGACGGTTAGAAATAGCGGCACCGTTCCCACCGGGCCAACCGGGATGAGATCGTTGAGCGGATCGTAGTTGAGCTTGCTGAACAGATACGGATTGATGACGATATTGCCGGTGTTGGCGAAGCCGAGCGTATAGCCGTCGGGGGTCGCGCGCGACACCTCGCTCATGGCGATGTTGCCGCTGCCGCCGGCGCGGTTGTCGATCACCACGGACTGTCCGGTTTTGGCGGTGATGTGGGCGCCGAGAAAGCGCGCCAGAATATCGGTGATGCCGCCCGGAGTGGTCGAGACCACGATTTTGATCGGCTTCGATGGATAGGGCTGCGCCTGCGCCGTGGCGGCAACGGCAACAAGCGCGACCGCGAGCAATGTAAACCGTATGACCTTCAGCATGAATGCGCTCCGCATGGCGGTTCGGTCAGGCTCGCGCGGCCGCGCGCGCCGTCCTCAAGTCCTTGAGATAATCCTCGAACGCGGACTGTAGCGTGAAACGCGGCTCCCAGCCGAGATGCCGTTTTGCCGCGGAGATGTCGAGCGGCGCGGTCTTGGAATGTGGCGGCTCGCCGGCCTCGACCTCGTAGCGCACGTTTGGACATAGCGCGCGCACCGCCTTGAGCACATCGTCGAACGAGGAGACGTAGCCATTGCCGATGTTAAAGTGGATCTGTGGCGGTCGCTTGGCGGTCGCGGCCGCGTCGACCGCATGGCCGACATCCTTGGCATAGATGTATTCATTGGCCATGGTTTCGGCGGAAGGAATGCGGGCGGTGGCGCCGTCGAGGCCGGCCTCGATCAGCTTCTGCATTTTCTGGCCGCCGCTCGAACCCGACCAGAAATGGCCCAGACCGAACACATTGGCCGGCCGCAGCATGATCACCTCAAACTTATAGGCATCGGCATAGGCTTCGAGGATCAGTTCCTTGGCCGCCTTGAACGCGCCATAGGCGCGCGCGCCGCCACGCACAAAGTCCTCGGCGACCGGCGCGTTGCCGGCTTCGCGGCGGCGGTCATAGACGCCGAAGGTCGAAATATGCACCAAGCGGCGGACGCCGGTGAGGCGCACGGCTTCTGCGACATTGCGGGTGCCGCCAAGATTGATGTCGAAGCCGGCATTGAGCGATTGCTGGACGCGGCTGCCGATCAGGCCGGCGGTGTGGACGACCGTGGTGGCGCCGTGCTCCTTGATGGTTGCGACCAGGGCCGGCAGATCGCGCACGTCATAGCGGGCCAGGGCATAGCCGGTTTCACCGAGCTTGAGCTTGAGAAAGTCGGCCCGCGGCTCGGGGTCGACGAACACGACCTTTTCGCCGCGCGCGAGGGCATTTTGGGCAAAGGCGGTGCCGATCAGGCCTGCGCCAGTGACGACGGTGGTCATGGATACTTCCCTTTTTTGGGCCGGTGGCCGGCCATGCCGGTGTGCATAGTAGTCAATCGGGATGGGGCTGACGACGCTCGATTTGGGATGCTATAGAATTGGTCGAAGGGAGCCCCAAGCATGCCAGAGTGTTTTGTCGCTAAGGTGTCCGAGCTCAAGGACGGAGATCGCCGCATCGTCATCTCCGGCCAGCACGAGGTCGGCGTGTTCTTCAAGGACGGCGCCTATTACGCCTATTCGAACTACTGTGTCCACGCTGGCGGACCGGCCTGCGAAGGCATCCTGGTCAATAATGTGGTGGACGTACTTAACGCCGACAAAACGTACGAGCGGCAGGACTTTGGCGATAGCGTGCACTTCGCCTGCCCTTGGCACGGCTACGAATACGATCTCAAAACCGGTGAATGTGTCGGCGATCGCAAGCTGAAGCTTCGCAAGTACAACGTGGTCAAGCGCGGCGACGACGTTTTCGTCGTCATCTGAACGCGTCCCGAAAAATCAGGCGAGGACAACTTCATGGACATGCTTCGAAACGAAGTCCGCCAGCTGAATCCCGAGCAATACACCGAGACCAAGGCGCTCGAGCACGCTAACCAGCAGGCGCGGCAGCGCAACTACCAGGACTTCCTGATTGTCGACGTGGACGCGCACCACTATGAGAGCGAGTCCTATAAGGACGTGTTCTCCTATATCGAGAGCCCGGTCATCAAAATGGAGGCGATGGACTCCATGCGCCGCGCCGGCCGCTCCGGCTTCCTCAACAATCAGGTCGGCTACCAGAGCATCGGGGGCCGCATGACCCGCCATGCCGGCCGGCACCACTATAAGGCCAAAGGCACCAAGCACCGCGACATCGACATGACGCTGGAATGGATGGACGCCATGGGCGTCGACTATTCCTGCCTGTTCCCGACGCCGATGCTGTTCCTCGGCTTGCATCCCCAGGTCGAGATCGAGGTCGCGCTGTGCCGCGCCTATAATGCTTGGCTGTGCGAGCGGATTTTGGCGCAGGAGCCGCGCATCGTTTCGATGCTCTATCTGCCGTTCAACGATCCGGAATGGACCTATCGCACGGTGCGCGATTTCGGCGACAAGAAGGGCGTAGTGGGATTCATGGTCACGGCGCCGCGCTACAAGCCGGTGCACGACAATGCCTACATGAAAACTTACGCGTTGCTGCAAGAGATGGGCAAGCCGATCTCATTCCACGCCGCCTATAGCTGGGACGATCGCGGGCTCGCCACCACCAACCGATTCATTTCGGTGCATTCGCTCGGCTTCATGTGGTTCAACATGATTCATATGACCAATTGGGTCGTGAACGGCCTGCCCGAGCGTTTCCCCAAGCTCAAGACCATGTGGATCGAGTCGGGTCTCACCTGGGCCTATTGCCTGATGCAGCGGCTCGACCACACTTACATGATGCGCACGTCCGATTGTCCGCAGCTTAAGCGCAAGCCGAGCGAATATATGCGCGAGATGTATTATTCGACGCAGCCGATGGAAGTCCCGGACGATCTATCGGTACTGGAGGCGACCTTCAAGATGATCAATGCCGAGACGCAATTGGTCTGGTCGTCGGACTACCCACACTGGGACTTCGACCTGCCAAGCATCATTTACGACCTGCCGTTCCTCAAGGAACAGGCCAAGCGCAATATCCTGGGCGCAAATGCGGCGCGGCTGTTCAATCTCTCCCCCAAGCCGGTGAAGAAGATTCCGTAAGCCCTCTTGTCCCCGGGCGCACCGTTCCGCATAGGGCTCACGCGGCACTGCGGCCGTCACACGAGCGCGATAATCCATGGGCGTCGATCGCAACAGTGTTCCATCGATCGTCGATCGCGCGCGACCGGTGCTGGCCGGAGCGCCGGTGGTCGATATCCGGTTTCTCAAGGAAACCGCGGTCTTGGTTCTCGGCGAGGAAGCGCTGCTGTTTGCTGCGCGCGACGGCGAGCCGCGGCGCCTCGCGGTGCATGGCGGTGCGATCCTGTCAACAGCGAGCGATGGCGCGCGCGTCGTCACCGGCGGGGACGATGGCAAGGTCGTCGCAACGCTCGCCGACGGCGAAAGCGAGATCATTGCCAGCGACATCAAACGGCGCTGGATCGATCATGTGGCGGTTGGCCCGGGCGGGGTGGTCGCCTGGTCCGCGGGCAAGCAGGCTTTCGTCCGCAGTGGTAAAGGCGCGGAGAAATCCATTGAGGCTGTCTCGACGGTCGGCGGGCTGGCATTTGCGCCAAAGGGCGTGCGGCTGGCGATCGCGCATTACAATGGCGCTACGCTGTGGTTTCCCAACGCCAAAGCCGATCCCGATAGGCTGGAATGGAAGGGCTCGCATCTTGGCGTCAAGTTCAGTCCGGATGGCCGATTCGTGGTGACTGCGATGCAGGAGTCGATGCTGCACGCTTGGCGGCTTGATGACCGCAAGGACATGCGGATGTCAGGCTACGCCGCGCGCGTGCGTTCGCTGTCGTGGACGGCCGACGGCAAATGGCTGGCGACCTCGGGGTCCAACCAGATCGTGATCTGGCCGTTTCATGGCAAGGATGGCCCGATGGGGAAGCAGCCGCAGTTGCGCGCGCCATCCGAGAATCAGGTCGAAGTCGTCGCCTGTCATCCCAAACAGGGCGTGGTGGCGGCTGGGTTCGCCGACGGACTCGTGCTGCTGGTCAGAACCGACGATGGCGCGGAAGTCCTGGCAAAGCGCCCCGGCGATGCACCGGTTACGGCGCTGGCATGGAGCGCAAGCGGCAAGCTCCTGGCGTTCGGGACCGAGAGCGGCGAAGCCGGTATTCTCGATCTCGCATAGGAGGAGCGGATGTTCGTCAAACTGACGGCGGATCGTGGCATTGCGCTGGAAGATCGCGACAATTTCCGCGCCTTCAAATTGGTGGTCGCGGGCGAGCGTGAAGAGCTTGATGCCGTCCGCCGCGCGCTCGCGGGCACCGCCGAATTGGTTGACGCCGATACCGCCTGGATTTCGGAATCGGCGCTGCGCGCTCGGCCCGATGTCGCGCAGGACGCGGCTTGGCAGCAGGCGTTCGGCGCGATGATCGAAAAAGCCCGGCCGCATGGCTGGATCGATGACGCGCGCCAGGCAATCAAGGCGCATGTTGAGTGGGTTCAGGCTTAGGCGATGGGTGGTCTGAACTGCCCCCCATGCCGTTTCCGCCGCGGTGTTTCGTTGTTGGTCGCGCTGGCGGATCGGTTCGGAAAGCCGGTTTCGTGAGAGAATTCGTGTGTGCCGCGCCTGCAACGCCGCGTGCGTCGCGCCGCGAACCGCGATATGAGTGCGGTCATGAAAGTTGCAGGAAAACATACGCGCAGCATCTGGGTGGAGCCCGACGGCTGGTCGGTCGGCGTCATCGATCAGACGCTGCTGCCGCATCGCTTTGCCACAATCCGGCTTGAGACCTTAAATGACGTGGTGCGGGCGATCGTGTCGATGCAGGTGCGCGGCGCGCCGCTGATTGGCGCCGCCGCCGCCTATGGCGTTTGCCTGGCGCTGCGGGCCGATGTGTCCGACGAATCGCTGGATCGCGCCTATGCGGCCTTGCTGGCAACACGTCCGACGGCGATCAATCTCAAATGGGCGCTCGACGAAATGCTGGCGGCAGTGCGCAATCGCCCGCGCGCTGAGCGTGCTGGCGCGGCCTATCGCCGGGCGGCGGAGATTTGCGATCAGGATGTCGCCATCAACCAGGCGATCGGGCGAAATGGATTGGCGCTGATCGAGACAATCGCTGCGCGGAAAAAGCACGGCGAACCGGTCAATGTCCTGACCCACTGCAATGCCGGCTGGCTCGCCACTGTCGATGTCGGCACGGCGCTGGCGCCGATCTACATCGCGCACGACGCCGGCATTCCGCTTCATGTCTGGGTCGATGAAACGCGTCCGCGCAACCAGGGCGCCGCGCTCACCGCTTGGGAACTCGGCCAGCATGGTGTGCCGCATGCCGTGATCGCCGACAATGCCGGTGGCCATCTGATGCAGCATGGCGCGGTCGATATCGCGATTGTCGGCGCCGACCGGGTCGCGGCCAATGGCGATGCCGCCAACAAGATCGGCACCTATCTCAAGGCGCTGGCGGCAACGGACAACCGTGTCCCGTTCTATGTGGCGCTGCCGTCGCCAACCATCGACTTTACGGTGGCGGACGGCGTTACCGGCATTCCGATCGAACAGCGCAGCGGCGAAGAGGTCGCGACGATGTCGGGCATAACGTCCGACGGCCGCATCGAAACTGTTCGGGTGGTTCCCAATGGCTCCGCGGTTGCCAATTATGGCTTTGACGTAACGCCGGCGCGGCTGATCACCGGCCTGATCACCGAGCGCGGCGTGGTGGCGGCCTCGCACGAAGCCTTGGCGAAGGCTTTTCCAGAGCGGTGCGATGCGGCAAAATAGCCAAAATGTTGCGCGCGGATCACGGCTATCGTTCCAATATGGGGCATTCGGTATTCCATGAGCGCAAATTCGCTTGCAGCATCCTTGCCGGTCGACGGCCGTCAATCGGCGACCGCGCTTGCGGTCGCGCGCGGAACGACGCGCCTGTTGCATTCGTTCGGGCTTTCGGTGGTCAGCGAATTGTCGCTGGGGTCCGGGCGGCGCGCCGATCTGGTGGCGCTTGGCGCCGCCGGCGATATCTGGATCGTGGAGATCAAGTCTTCGATTGCCGACTTTCGGGCCGATCAAAAATGGATGGACTATCGGCTGCATTGCGATCGGCTGTTCTTTTCAACGACTCTGGATGTGCCGCGGGAGATCTTCCCCGCGGATGCGGGTCTCATTGTTGCGGATGCCTTCGGCGCGGAGATTGTCTGCGAAGCGCCGGAACATCGGCTGCATGCTTCGACGCGCAAAAGCGTGATGCTGGCCTTCGCGTGTGCGGCAGCGCAGCGGCTTTCCGCGCTCGCCGACCCCGACGGGCCTTACGGTAACGGACTTTAAACCCTGGAGGCGTCTATCTCTTGGTAATTGTAAGCCGGTTCGGCGATAACGGCCGCCCGCGGGCGTGTTTTGCACAGCCACGCATCGGACGCTTTGAGCAATAGGAGCTTGACGTGAGCGAGATTAGAGCGATTTCAGGCCCATTCGCCGGCGCGGTCCTGGCCATTATTGGCGGCTTGCATGCGGTCTCGCCTGCTGCGGCGCAGTCGCCCGAGGAATTCTACAAGGGCAAGACCATTACGATTGTTCTCGGTCATCCGCCCGGCGGCTCCTACGATCTTTACGCGCGGCTTGCCGCCGATCACATGCGGCGGTTCATCCCCGGCAACCCAAACATTATTGTGCAGCACCGGCCCGGCGGCGGCGGTGTGGCGGCGGTGCGCTGGTTCTATGTGCAAGCCGCGCGCGACGGCACCGCGATGGGTCTATTCACCGAGACCATCGGTCACACGCAGCTCCTGACCCCGGAGCAGGGCCAGTGGAAGGTCGAAGAGATGACCTATGTTGGCACATTCACGCCGAGCAACGCCGCCTTTGTCATCCGCAAGGGCGCTCCTGCGATCACGCCCGCGGCGATGCGCACCACGCGGGTGACTGTCGCCTGCACCGGCGTGAATTCGCAGAGCTACCAATATCCGGCAGCGCTGAAGGCGCTCGGCGGCTTTCAATTCAATCTGGTGTGCGGCTACCCTGGTTCGGCCGAAGTCATGCTGGCGATCCATCGCGCCGAGGCCGACATGTTTTCCGGATCTTGGCATGTTTGGCGCGCGACCCAGCAGGCCGGTCTCAAGGACGGTAGCCTCATTCCGGTCATTCAGGGTGGGCTGACGCGCACATCCGACCTTCCACAGGTGCCATTGATGCAAGAGCTCGTCAGCGACGCGCGGGCCAAACGGGTCATCGAGTTCATTTCCGCCGGTTCGGCCATTGGGCGTGCACTGATCGCGCCGCCAGGCGTGCCAGCCGAGCGCATAGCGATGCTCCGTGCGGCATTCGACAAATTGGTGCAGGACAAGGCCTTCCAGGATGACGCCGCCAAGCGCTCGGCCGATCTTGAGCCTTCCGCTGGCAACGTCGTGCAAGGCTTTAGCGAAGCCATTGCCCGGGCGCCGCAGGACATCATCGAGTCGGCCGCGCAGGTGATGGCGGCGGAAAAAAAGAAATAGGGCTTGGCGCGCAGCGGGGCGTTGTTTGTGCCTGGTCGTGTCCGCAATTCGAGACTATGCGCTATGCGAGCCCTACCGCCTCCACCTCGATCTTGAATCCGTAGTGCAGTTGCGGCACCGGCACGACCGCACGTGCGGGCCGTGCGGCGCCGGCCCACTGCGCATAGATCGCGTTGAACTCAGGCCAGGATGCGATGTCGGTTACGTAGACGCGCACCTGGAGGAGTTTCTCGACACTGCTGCCGGCGCCCACGAGAGCTTGTGCGACATTGTGGAGCACCTGCCGGGTCTGTTCTGCAAACGGCGCGTCGTTCAGCTTGGTCCCGTCGGGTGCGATCGGCAATTGGCCCGACACAAACACAAGTCCGCCACCCGTCACCGCGTGGCTGTAGTGGCCGCCCGGTGTGGCCATGGTGGATGGATTGGTAGTGTGGATTCCTGCCGTCATTTGCACTCCGTTGCGCCGGGGTCGCTGGATCATTCCAGCTTGATGCCTGCGGCCTTAGCCAAGGCGCGGTTCATTTCCACCGATTGGCGCACATAGTCATCGTATTGCGCCGGTGTCATGTCCATCGGCTCGCCGCCGAGCGCGGTAAGCTTGGCCTTCACGTCGGGGCTCTCCTTGGCTTTGGTGATCTCCTGGTAAAGCCGTTCGACGATTTCGCGCGGGGTTTTGGCCGGCAAGAAGAATCCGATCCAGAAGTCATAATCGGAATTCGGAAAGCCGGCCTCAACCGTGGTCGGCACGTCCGGCAACGCCGAGGCGCGTTTGGAACTGCTGACTGCAAGCGCCAGCAAATGCCCGGACTGCACCAGCGGCAGCGCGGTCAGCACCGGACTAAAGAAGAAATCGACGCGGCCGGCGACCACCTCGGTCTGTGCCTCCGGCGCGCCACGGAAGGGGATTTGCTGGGCTTCGAATCCGGCGGACAACCGCAACCGTTCGGCGGTCATGTGGGCGGCGGCGGCCTGCGCCAACGGTTGCATAATTAGTCGCGCCTGGCTTCGCCTTGGCGGTTGCCACCAGGTCCTTGAGCGATTTGTGCCGCGACGGCGACACCACCAGGACCAGCGGAACATTGACGATTGGCGTCACCGCGGCAAAGTCGCGCGCAGTGTCGAACGGCAGATTGGCAAAGGTTGCTGGGAAAATGGTGAGTGCCGTGGAATGAACCAGGATTGTGTGACCGTCGGGGTCTGATTTTGCGACGGACGCGGCGCCGATGGTGCCGCCCGCCCCGGTGCGGTTCTCGACAACGAATGTCTGATTAAGTTGGGTGGACAGCCGTTCGGCGATGGTCCGTGCGACGGTATCGATGGCGCTGCCTGGTGTTACCGGCACGATCACGCGAACCGGTTTACTCGGCCAGGTTTGCGCGGCTGCGGCAGTCTGGATGCTGGCGAGCAGCAGTGCGATGAGGATACGGCGTCCCATGGGTCACTCCCACGCCGGCTCATGAATTGGCGGCGCGATGGAATGATAGCATCGGGCCTGGCATCGCAGCCATAGCGGCCGGGATCGCGCCGGCCTCAGCGCCAGACACGATGCAGCCACATCCACTGTTCGGGATGCTCGCGGATCCAACCTTCCAGGATCGATACAACCAATTGGGTGGTCGCATGCACATCGACGCGCCCTCGCGCATCGCGCGCGGGCTCGATCGGCCCGACGATTTGGTAGTCGAAGCGGCCGTCGGACCGGCGGATGATGCGGCTGCCATAGAGCGGACAGTCGTAAATACGGGCGAGGCGCGCATATAGCGGGTTAAACTTGGTCGGACGCCCGAAAAACGTCACCTCGATGCCGCGCGCATAATGCTGATCGATCAGCATGCCGATCGCGTCGCCCTCGCGAAATTCCTTCTTGAGCTCGGCGATCATCGATGGACCGGCGACCATTGGCGTGGTGCCAGCCGCGATTCGGAGACGTACGAGTTCGGCGGTCAGCGGCTCGTTCTTGAGCCGGCGATAAGGAATCAGCGAGCGAACGCCGTATTGGGGGCCTGCGATGGCACAAAGTTCCCAATTGGCGATGTGCAGCGAGAAATGCAGGGTGCGCCGGTTGGCTTGCTTGATGCGCGTCAGAATTTGCGTACTGGCTTCGTCTTTGATGATCCGGCTTTGCGCAGGATCGGCGGGATCGTGCTGCCACATCCGATCAAGCTGTGAATATTCGATCGCGGTGCGCGCGAGATTATCCCACATCCCGAGCGCGATCTGCCGATGTTCGGCGGGAGATTTCTCCGGAAAGGCAAGAGCGATTTGCTCAAGCGCGCGACCATGGCCTCGCAACCGTGGACCGATGCGACGCATCACCCATGCGGCAAAATTGGCCGAGCGATCGAGGTTGGTATGGCGGATCAGGCGCAGGAAGAGGACCGCCAGTTTGCCACCCAGGCCGGCCGCGCGATTGAGCAACCGTCGTCCGTGAACATATTCAAGGTCGGGATTGGCTTCGCTGATCGCATAGATCAGTCCAGCGATGAATGTCTCGTATTCGGTTCGTTGGTCGGCAACGCGCCAACGGTCACGAAAGCCGGCACCCAATGCGACCGAGCGCCCGTCTGGCGTGCGTAGAATGTGCTGCCGATAGGTGGGCGAGCCGCCAAGAAATCGGACATCAAATGATTCAACGAAAGAAACAGCGCCATAAGGAACCGACCAATTGTGTAGGCCGTCTTCAATCACGAGCGCCTTGTCGCCCAGGCGAAAGGTTAAGGCGCGTGCCAAGGGGTGCGCGCGATAGCGATACGAAATTTCGGTCATGCGACGCTTCGGTGTCTCGCGAGCGATTGCAGTCCGGTCCGGCCGTTACTTGGGCGCACGCTTCGCCAGAATGCGCTGCAGCGTGCGGCGGTGCATATTGAGCCGCCGCGCTGTTTCCGAAACATTGCGATCGCACAGTTCGTAGATGCGTTGGATGTGCTCCCAGCGGACGCGATCGGCCGACATTGGGTGTTCCGGCGGCTCGGCGTCCTTCCCGTCATGTGCAAGCAGCGCGTTAACGACATCGTCGGCGTCGACCGGTTTGGCGAGATAGTCGAGCGCGCCGAGCTTCACCGCGCTGACCGCGGTTGCGATATTGCCATAGCCGGTGAGGACAATGGCGCGGGCGTTGGGGCGTCGCCGCTTGAGCGCCGAGATCACTTCCAGACCATTGCCGTCGCTAAGCCGCATATCGACCACCGCGTAAGCGGGCGAAGACGTCTTAAGGTGCGTCAGGCCATCGGCGACCGACTCCGCAGTCGTTACGGTAAAGCCGCGACTCTCCATGGCGCGAGCCAGTCGCTGCAAGAAAGACTTGTCGTCCTCGACGATCAAAAGTGTGCGATCGCCTGGGGGCGTAACGTCCTTGTCTGCGCGCGTGATTGTCATAGCTAAAGCACTTCTGCCTTGGTCTCTGCCTTGGGCGTCCGCCAGCGACACAATTCTATATATTCACGGGCCGGTATGCCTGACAACCTTGAGACAGGGTAAATTCTCGGCCACTGGTCGTCATCGGCCGCTTCCGGTCACGTTTGCTACGTGAATGCCAGCGATTGTTCGAAATCGCCGCGGCCCCAGCGGACCCGTACCACTGCGCCGCGGTCGGGGGCGGAGCGGTTTTCGAATTCGAGCGTGGCGCCGGCGCGTTCGAGCAGCGTCTTGGCGATGAAGAATCCAAGCCCGAGCCCGCCACCGGCTTCGCCGCCTAAGTTCATGCGCCGCCGATGTTGGCTGGTGACATAGGGATCGCCAATGCGATCCATGATCTCCGGTGCAAATCCCGGCCCGTCGTCGATGATGGTCACGGAGACGACGTCGCCGGACCAGTCCGCGGATATGTCGACGGTGCTGCGGGCAAAGTCGACAGCGTTTTCGACCAGATTTCCCAGGCCGTAGAGAATCGCTGGATTTCGTCCGCCAATCGGTTCGGTGCTATCATGCGGGTTAAGCGCGACATTGATGGCGACACCGAAATTGCGATGCGGCGCCACCACCTCCTCAATCAGCGCCGACAGTGGCATGCGATCGAACGGCTCTGAATCGGCTGAGAGTTCGGTGAGCTTACCCAGGATTTGCCGGCAGCGCAGCGCTTGTTCGCGCAGCAGCACAATGTCTTCGGTCAGAGGCGAGCCCTTTTCAATCGCGCGCTCAAGCTCGGTAGCGATGACGGTGATGGTCGCTAGCGGGGTGCCGAGCTCATGCGCAGCCGCGGCCGCAAGACCGTCGAGCGCCGATAGATGCTGTTCGCGCGCCAGCACCAGCTCAGTCGCCGCCAGTGCGTCGGAGAGTTGGCGTGCCTCCTCGGTGAGCTGCCAGGCATGCACACCGATGAAGCCAAGCGACAGCAGCGTCGCGAGCCATACACCGGCGATATAGATCGCCGGCAATTGCATGGGCTTCTCGTCGGCATCCCACGGCAGCGGATAGTAATAGAACGCAAGTACGGTGGTGCAGAACGCCGCGAACACCGCAAGCCACACGATCATACGCGGCGGCAGCGATGTTGCTGACAGCAGGACTGGCCCCAGCAGCAGGAACGAAAACGGGTTTTGCAGGCCGCCGGTAAGAAACAACAGCACGCCGATCTCGGCGATGTCGAAGGCAAACAGCCAGGCGGCGCGATCGGGCGCGAGCCGCTGCGTCACTGGGAAGCGCACCCGCAGCGCGACATTGAGCCAAGCCGTGAGCGCGATGACGGCCAGGCAGGCATATAGCGGCAGCGTGAAATCGAGCGCGAAATGCACCACCAGCACGGCGATGGTCTGGCCAATAATGGAGATCCAGCGCAGCCGTACGAGCGTATCGACGCGTACGGGGCGGCCGGTCTCGGGCGCTTGTCGGAAGTCTTCGGGCATGCCGCCAATCTAGTGCCGCCGTTCTAAAGTTCCTACACCACCTGTAGCAAATTCGGTTAGGAACTTCAGATCGAAAAGCGGCACTGGAATCATGGCGCTGCCAGTGCCCCCTGGTTTCCGAAGCTCGTGCCGGTGGTCGCTGCGATGGTTCACGAACTTCGGAAACCGGGCACCAGCGGTTCACGCGGGCGTCTCAAGCGCGGTCGATGGCCGCGCACCAGCAGGATGCGGACAAAGTTGGCCCTTGCCTCGCGATCCGCGTCGAGCCACATGTGCGGGGGTCGAATCATCCCCGTTCCGAGTCCCGCGCGTGTCTTCATCAGTCCCGGCCATCGAAGTCGATCGACTAACCAAGGTCTATGCCGCAAAGGGCAGAACGACGTGCGCGGTCGACGGCATTTCGTTTGCGCTTGAGGCCGGTACGGTCACCGGGCTGCTCGGCGGCAACGGCGCCGGCAAGACCACCACAATCGCCATGATCCTGGGACTGGTTGAGCCGAGTTCCGGCCAGGCGCGGGTGATGGGGGCGCGGATGCCACGCGAGCGTTACCGCGTCCTGCATCGCATGAATTTCGAGAGCCCCTATGTCGACATGCCGAACCGGCTGACGGTGCGGCAAAATCTGACGGTGTTCGGGCGGCTCTATGCGGTCGAGAATTTGCGCGATCGGATCGACACCATCGCGCGCGACCTCGAACTCTCGGACTTGCTCGATCGGCCGACCGGCAAGCTCTCGGCCGGACAAAAGACCCGCGTGGCGCTCGCCAAGGCTCTGATCAACCAGCCGGATGTGCTGTTGCTCGACGAGCCGACCGCTTCGCTCGATCCTGATACCGCCGATTGGGTGCGCGGCCATCTCGAGCGCTACCGCAAGGAGCGCAACGCAACCATGTTGCTCGCTTCTCACAACATGGCGGAGGTCGAGCGGTTGTGCGAGCGCGTCATCATCATGAAGCGCGGCAAGATTGAAGACGATGCCCCGCCCGCAGTGCTGCTGGCGCGCTACGGACGCGATAATCTGGAAGATGTATTTCTCGATGTCGCGCGCGGACGCGGCGAAGCGGCGCGCGAGGCGGCACAATGAACGAGCAATCGAATACCGCGCTTGCGCTGTCGCCACATCGTATTGGCGCGATGGTGCTGCGCTATCTCTACTTGTTGCGGTCGTCCTGGTCGCGGGTTCTTGACCTGATCTATTGGCCGGCGGTGCAATTGTTCGTCTGGGGGTTTCTGCAATTTTACATCGCGCAGAATTCCGGATTCTTTGCGCGGGCCGCGGGCATGTTCATCGGCGCGGTGCTGCTCTGGGATATTCTGTTCCGTGGGCAGCTCGGCTTTTCAGTGTCGTTTCTCGAAGAGATGTGGTCGCGCAATCTCGCCAATCTGATGATCAGCCCGTTGCGGCCGATCGAGTTTGTCGCGGCGCTGATGGTGATGAGCGTCGTGCGGCTCGCGGTCGGCATGGTGCCGGTGACAATTCTTGCGATCGTGTTTTTCGGCTTCAATCTTTATTCGTTTGGGTTCGCATTGGCGGCGTTCTTTCTCAATCTCATTCTGACCAGTTGGTCGGTCGGGATCGTGGTGTCCGGTGTTGTCATGCGCAACGGCCTGGGCGCGGAGACGCTGGCTTGGACGGTGATGTTCATTCTGATGCCGCTAACCTGCGTGTATTATCCGGTGTCGGTGCTGCCGGCCTGGCTGCAAGGCGTGGCCTGGGCGCTGCCGCCGACCTATGTGTTTGAGGGCATGCGGGCGCTGGTGCTCGAGCAGACATTTCGCGCCGATCTCATGCTGGCGGCGTTCGCGCTCAACCTGGTTTATTTCGCAATTGCGATAGCCGTGTTTTTGGGTCTGTTGCGAAGCGCCCGTCGCATTGGCTCGCTCTTGCAATCGGGCGAGTAAATGACCCCATTGATATCGTGAGGGAAAAGCTGAGTTTTACTTCAGGAGATGGCAATTATTGCGCGTTACCATTTGACCTTATGAGTGAAAAAAGACAGTCTGCTGCACTGCAACATAAGGCGTTGGGGGCTGGCGCGATGGCAATCGGTGAATTCGGCGGCGCGGTGACGGCGGCGGAAAGCCTCGGCCCGAGCTATGCGACGCCGGCCTATTGGCTCTACGAAATCAGCCATGCCTCGCTTAGCCCGGCGCGCGCCGTCGCCGATGCCAGCCGCCTGTTGTTCAAAGATCCGGCCAATCCGTGGTCGCACACCGAATGGGGTAAGACAGTCGCCGCCACCTGCGAGGTGTTCGAGCGCGCGACCCGGCGCTATGGCAAGCCGGAGTGGGGCGTAACTTCGACGCTGGTCGGCGCGGAGCGCGTTCCGGTCCACATTTCGTCGGTGTGGGAGCGGCCGTTCTGTCGCCTGTTGCATTTCCAGCGGAGCTTTTCGCGCCCGCCGCGTCGCCCGCAGCCCAAGCTGCTGATTGTCGCGCCGATGTCGGGTCATTACGCGACGCTGCTGCGCGGCACGGTCGAAGGTTTCCTGCCTAATCACGAGGTCTATATGACCGAGTGGATCGATGCGCGCGTGGTGCCGCTGTCGCAGGGGCGCTTCGATCTCGACGATTACATCGATTACCTGGTCTCCATGCTGCATTTTCTCGGTGGCGACGCGCATGTCATCGCCGTGTGCCAGCCGTCGGTGCCGGTTCTGGCGGCGGTTGCGCGCATGGAAGCGGACGGCGATCCCTATGTGCCACATTCCATGGTGCTGATGGGTGGTCCGATCGACACGCGGATCAACCCGACCGAGGTCAATCGGCTCGCGGGTAGCCGCGGTATCGACTGGTTCCAGAACAACGTCATCACCAAGGTGCCATTCCCAAATCCCGGTTTCATGCGCGATGTCTATCCGGGCTTCTTGCAGCTTTACGGCTTCATGACGATGAACCTCGATCGCCACATGCAGGCGCACCGCACCCTTTATATGAATCTGGTCAGGGGCGACGGTGAGCCCGCCCAGAAGCATCGCGAGTTCTATGACGAGTACCTCGCGGTCATGGACCTCAGTGCCGAGTTCTATCTACAAACCTGCGATACCGTGTTCATCCGCCATGCGCTGCCAAAGAGCGAAATGACTCATCGTGGCGTTGCCATCGATCCTTCAAAAATTAAACGCGTGGCTCTGATGACCGTCGAGGGCGAGAACGACGATATTTCAGGCATCGGGCAGACCGAAGCCGCGCATGCGCTGTGCGTGAACATCCCCGCCGATCGCAAGTGTCATTGGCTACAGCCCAAGGTCGGCCATTATGGGGTGTTTAACGGCTCGCGCTTCCGCGCCGAGATCGCGCCGCGCATTGCCGATTTTGTGCTTTCCAATGATACTGGCGAGGCTGGCAAGGTTGGCCGCGCCGATGCCAAGCGGGCCTGATAAGCCATTGTTTTCAAATCATAAGCCTGCCTATCTGACCTGCGCATGGCGGCGCGGCTGCGTCATCGCGGCCGATTCTCCCTTGGCCCGACAGCGGTTATTGTAGCGAGTCGCAATCGCCGACTCCGCGTTCCGCGGATGGGGGCTTTCCGCTTGCCGTATTTGCCGCGCGCACACGCCACAATGGCCGCGTTCCGTCCGGGCCGCATCCTGGGCGGATCCGCCGCTTCATTGCGCGCGCTGTTTCATCGCCGGCCGAGCGAGCCACAGGCTTTCGAGGTGGCGTTCGAGGCGGCGGTCTATCAAGTGCGCATCCGCCGCCACCGGCAGGCGCGCCGCTACACGCTGCGCATTGACGCGGCGACGCGCGCGGTTGTTCTAACAGTCCCGTTGCGCGGCAGCCTGAAGGATGCGAAGGAATTTGCTCAAAAGCATGGCGCTTGGATTGCCGCGCGCATGAACCGGCTGCCCAAAGCGACGCCATTTGCGCAGGGCATGATCGTGCCGTTTCGCGGCGTGCCGCATCGCATTGTCCATCGGCCGGAAGCGCGCGGTACGGTTTGGACCGAGCCCAACGCGACCGGCGAGTGCCTGATTTGCGTGGCTGGTGCGCCGCCGCATCACAATCGGCGGATTAGCGATTTTCTCAAACGCGAGGCGCGGCGGGACCTCGATGCCGCAAGCCGGCGTTATGCCGCGGATCTTGACGTCGCCATCAAGCGCATTTCGGTGCGTGACCAGTCGAGTCGCTGGGGCTCGTGCTCAAATAGCGGCGTGCTGTCGTTCTCCTGGCGGTTGATCCTGGCGCCGCCCTTCGTGCTCGATTACCTCGCCGCCCATGAGGTCGCCCATCTGGTGGAGCTCAATCATTCGCCGCGGTTTTGGCGTCTGTTGAAACGGCTTCATGCCGATAGCGCGCACGCCAAGGCGTGGCTCGATAGCCATGGCGCCGACCTGCACCGCTACGGCCCGCGCGCCAAGACGGATAACGGCCCCGGCCTCGATTGAGGGGCGATCGCGGCCGAGCCTGCTGGCGCGGCCAATCGATCAAATCGTGCGAATTTCGGTCGATAAAGGCGCATTGGGAGCCCTGGGCGCCTTGGGCGCTGGTCGCGACCTCCCCCTTGACATCGGTTCGATGGCTTCTGATATTTCTGTCATGACAGAAAATACCGACAAAGCAGTCAAGCTCCCGGAAACCGTCGAACGCTTCATCCTGCATTGGGGCGACATGGGCGGGCAGTGGGGCGTCAATCGCTCGGTCAGCCAGATCCATGCGCTGCTCTATCTGGCGGAGCGGCCCTTGACCGCCGAGGACATTGCCGACGCGCTCGGCCTCGCGCGGTCGAATGTGTCGAACTCGATTCGCGAATTGATGGCCTGGAACCTCATCCGCCGCATACCCGTAAAGGGCGACCGCCGCGACCATTTCGAGGCGGAAACCGATCTCTGGGAAATTGCGGTGAGGATCGCCACCGTTCGCAAGGAACGGGAAATCGATCCCGCGGTCGACGCTCTCAAGATCTGCGTCGTCGGCGCCGACCGCGACACGAAATTACATCCAGTCGCGGCCAAGCGGCTCCGGGACATGCTCGCATTCATCGAGTCGATCGATCGGTGGCACACCCAGATGCTGACGGTACCGCGCTCAAAGCTCGCGGCGCTGATTCGTCTCGGCACGCGAATCGTGAGCCTTTTGCCACTCGGGAGACAGAAGTAGCGGTCAGGAGGTGATGTCATGCGCGCGAAAGCCGCGGCACACGAATTGAGGCCCAGTCTGGGAGTCGACTTCAAGGTTCAGCCCGATTCCCAGTCCGATTCTGACGCTAGCGAGCTTGGCGATCTACGGTTTCGCGCCTTGCTGCGTGACGATGATTGGTCGGCGTTGCCGTTCGCGATCCGCCGGCGGTTCAGCAAGCGTCAGCGGACCGGCGGCACCGCGGTCTATGCCGGCGAGATTCCGGAAACCCGCATGAGCCGCTGGGGCTGGTTGCTGGCGCAGGCCCTGCGATTGATCGGTGGTCCGCTGCCCACCGAACGATGCGTCCACGTTCCCAGCATCGTGACGGTGACGGAAAGCGCCGCGAGCGGCGGCCAGATCTGGAGCCGCATCTATGCGCGCCGGACCGGCTTTCCGCAGGTGGTGCATTCCGCCAAGCGCTTCGCCGGCTCAACCGGGCTTGAGGAGTATGTCGGCTATGGCGTCGGGATGTCTCTGCACCTGCTGGTTCGCGAAGGCGCGCTGATCTTTCGGAGCGAAAATTACTTTGTGCAGGCGTTCGGGCGCCACTTCGTTTTGCCGGATTGGCTTTGCCCCGGTGAATTGACGGTCATCCATGCCGAGGTCCCGGACGGCCGGTTCAGCTTCACATTGCAGCTCGTGCATCGGCGGTTCGGGCTGCTGCTCCGCCAAATGGCCTTGTATCGGGAGTTACCGTCGTGACAGCAAATCGGCTCTGGATGATGGTCGTCTTAACGGCAGCGCTGGCATTGCTGCTTGCGGCTTTCGTTGGCTGGGGCGTGAGCCCGACTGCGCTTGAGCGGGTCTGGTATGGCGCGGCGAGCGTCGCTGCATTGCTGGCAGCGCTCGGCCTTGTGTTCGCGGCGCGGCGCGGTCTCCTGGTGGCGCGGCCGATGCATCGGTTGGCGCTGGCTGCGCCGGCCGGGCTGGTCGCTGTATTGCCGGACCGGCAGCACATCCTGATCACTGGCGCGACCGGTTTCATCGGGCGACGTCTGGTTGAGGCGCTGACTGACGCCGGGCATGACGTCACCGTGCTCACGCGCGCCCCTTCCAGGGCGTCTATGCTGCGGCCGCCCTACCGTATTGTTACCGATCTCGCGCAGATCGACAGCGACACCCGTGTCGACGCCGTTATCAATCTGGCTGGCGAGCCGATCGCCGACGGGCTTTGGACGCGCCGCAAGCGCAGGGCGATCCTGTCGTCGCGCCTGCGCGCCACGCGCGCGGTCGTTCGCCTGATCGGACGCCTCAAGCAGCGCCCCGCGGTCCTGATCAGCGGCTCCGCCATTGGCTGGTACGGTCTATGGGGCGACGAATCGCTGACTGAATTTGACGGCGGCAAACGCTGCTTCACGCATCGCGTCTGCGACGCCTGGGAGCAGGAGGCGCGCAAGGCGCAGCGGCTGGGTGTTCGGGTGGTGCGGTTGAGGATTGGCCTGGTGCTTGGCCTCGAAGGCGGGCTGCTGGGCCGGCTGCTGATACCCTATGCGTTTGGCCTTGGCGGTCCGATCGGCAGCGGCCGGCAATGGATGTCATGGATCGAACGCGACGATCTCGTGCGCCTGATCGCGCATAGCATCGTGACGCCGTCGCTGATCGGCGCGGTCAATGCGACCGCACCGACGCCGATCACGAATGCCGAATTTTCGCGGGCGTTGGCGGAGGCGCTGCGGCGGCCGGCGCTGCTCAGGATGCCGGCGGCGATCTTGCATCATCTCGCCGGCGCTTTTGCCGACGAACTTTTGCTTGGTGGCCAGCGGGTGCTACCGGACAAGGCGCAGGTCAGTGGCTTCGTGTTCGCGCACGACACGGTGCGTAGCGCTTTATCCGCGATGCTTTCGGACGCGCCGTTGCGCGCGGATGAAACACGACAGCGCGTATGGCCGAATAGTTCGCTTGCCGGCTCAGCGCCGGCCGAACAGGCGGTCGATCAGCCAGCCGTCGAGTCCGCCGCTCGGATGCTGCGTTCGCTGCGGCTGCGTGCCCGTTGAATTCGGGACGTTGGCCGGTGGCGGCGATGTCGCCGCTTCGCGAATGATAGATGCAAGCGACGGTCCCGGTTGGCCCGGCAATGTCGCGACCGCGACGCCTTGGTGGGCGTTGCGCATGAAACGAGTCCAGATGTCCACCGGCATGCCGCCGCCGGTCGCGCGACGCGTCGGGGATGAGTCGTCATTGCCGAGCCACACACCGGTGACGAGGTGGGCTGTGTAGCCCACGAACCAGGCGTCGCGGAAATCCTGACTGGTGCCGGTCTTGCCGGCGGTCTGCCATCCCGGCAATTGGCCCCGTTGCGCTGTGCCGACCCGCACCGTCTCACGCATCATTGTGTTCATCATCGCGACGTAGCGTGGCTCGACGATGGTTCCGAGGTCGTGCGGCTTTCGGTCGAAAAGGATTTTTCCGGCCTTGGTGCTGACGCGCTCAACCACATAGGGCGCGATGGCGCTGCCGCCATTGGCGAACGGCGCATAGGCTGAGACCAGTTCAATCAAGGAAACCTCGGACGTCCCCAATGCGAGCGTCGGATTGGTCTCAAGCTTGGACGCAATGCCGAGGCGATGAGCAGTTCGGGCCACGGCCGCGGGGCTGAATTCCATCGTCAATCGCACCGCCACCGTGTTGAGCGAGTGCGCGAGGCCCTGCGTCAGCGTGACCGGTCCGTAGTATTCGCGGTTGTAATTCTCCGGTCGCCAATTCTTGACCGCGATCGGTCGATCATCGCGGATAGTGTCCGGCGCGAGGCCGCGTTCAAGCGCCGTGAGGTAGACGAACGGTTTGAAGGCGGAGCCCGGCTGCCGCCGCGCCGCAACCGCACGGTTAAACTGGCTTTCCATATAATTCCTGCCCCCGACCATTGCGCGTACGGCGCCAGCCGGCGACATTGCGACGATCGCACCCTGGCCCACGCCGAACTTCTCGCCTTTCTGGGAAAGCTCGTTTTGCAATGCTGCCTCGGCGGCGAGCTGCAATGCCGGGTCGATTGAGGTGCGTACGACGATATCCTGCTCGACATGGCCGATCAGATCGTCCAGCACATCCATGATCCAATCGGCGATGTAATTGGCAGACCCGCTGCTGGCGATCTTGACGGTGCGTGCCGGCTTTGCCAGAGCGAGCTTTGCCATCGTTTCGGTGATGTAGCCGTGGCCGATCATCGCCGCGATCACGACTTGCGCACGCCGTTCGGCGCCGTCCGGATTGCGGGTGGGGGCGAGCCGCGACGGCGAACGCACCAGCCCGGCGAGCATGGCGGATTCGGCGATGCTGACCTGGCGGGCGGACTTGCCGAAGTAGCGTTGCGCGGCGGCGTCGACGCCATAGGCGCCCGCGCCGAAATAGACGCGGTTGAGATAAAGTTCGAGGATCTCGGTCTTGCTGAATTTTCGCTCCAGCCAGAGCGCCAGCACCAACTCCTGCAATTTTCGCCCGAAGGTGCGTTGCTGCGTGAGGAACAGGTTCTTTGCGAGCTGCTGCGTAATGGTCGAGCCGCCTTGCGATACGCCGCGGCGGATTAGATTGGCGGTCGCCGCGCGCATCAAGCCGATCGGATCGACGCCATAGTGACTGTAAAACCGGTGATCCTCAATCGCCAGAAATGCCTTCGGTAGGTACGGCGGCATGTCCCTGAGCGATAAGGTGGCGCCGTGCATTTCGCCCCGGGTCGCGAGCAGCTTGCCGTCATTGCCGACAATCTCGATCGACGGCGGTCGTCGCGGAATCTCCAAGGAATGAATGGGCGGGAGGTTGGCGGCGACCCAGACAATGGCTCCGCCGGCTGCAATCAGCAGCCAGAGCCCAAGCACAGCGCTCCAATAAATCGCGCGGCGAAGCGGTGAGCGGTGCTTTGCCCTGCGCTTGCGGCGCTGCGGCGTGTCGTCGCGTCCGTCGCCGGCCGATGGCTTTCCCTCCGGCTCGTCAGCCGACTCGCGACCGTCTCGCGGCTTTCGCTTGGAGCGCGACATGTCCCCATCCCGGCCGTCCCCCTGGGGCCTAGTCCGGACGTTAATGGGGGTCCCTTTAAGGGCCGTTACCGGACCGCAAGGGCTGCGTCCGCGAGGCGAAGAGCTCTTGCCTAGTGCCTGAATTGTCGTCGGAAAAACGCGCTGTGCAATTCCGCCGGATCGCAATTCTGCAGCGCCGATGAACGGTCAGATGAACAAATATACATAAACGAATTCAGCATCTTATCTGGTTAACCATGAATGAATCCTCTTCCATCGGAAAAAATTTCAGCATAGAGTTCGGGGCATCCGGAAGACCCGGCTAGAAATCAATTGGGGGATTAAACATGCGAAAGATCGCACTTCTCGTCGCTGCGGCGTTCATCTTGTCCGCTCCGATGATTGCTACGGCTCCGACTGAATCGTTTGCCGCCGCCAAGGCGAAGTCCAAGGCGAAGGCTGAAAGCGCCCCGCAGAACTTTGGCTTCTGGTCGGCGCTCGGCGACAATCTCGCCGGTAAGAGCGTTGAGGCGAAGAAGGCCAAGGCCCGCGGCGGCATGGGCGGTGGCATGGGCGGCGGCATGGGCGGCGGCATGGGCGGTGGCATGGGTGGTGGAATGGGCGGCGACGCCGGCAAAGCCAAGAAGAAGTAAGCTCCACCGATCCAACGCATTCGAATCCAACGGCTGCGGGCAACCCCCGCAGCCGTTTTCGTTTTGGCGGATGGGATTTGGCGTCTTGGGTCCCTGGACCCGGGGGTCTTTGGACTCTTGGGTCCTTGGACTCTTGGGTCTTCGAAATCTTGGGTCTAACGACGGCTGGGATGCTCGCAGCGCGTCAAGTCGCAACCGTCGCGGGCTTTGCCTGCGCAGTATCGGCGGATACGAAGAGCTGGAGCAGGGCGCGCTTGACCGCCGCCTGGCGGGTCGGCGAAGAAATCTTGTCGCCAAGCAGATCGGTCACGTAGAACACGTCCACCACGCGTTCGCCGAAGGTTGCCACATGCGCCGAGGCGATATTGAGATTCAGCTTTGACAGCGTCGCCGTCAACTCATGGAGCAGGCCGGGACGGTCGAGCCCGGTAACCTCGATCATGGTGTAGCGATTGGACCATTGGTTGTTGAGCGTGACCTCGGGCTCGACCGCGAACGCCTTTAAGCGGCCTTTGGGCGGGGCGCGTTTGGCGATGACTTCGGGCAGCCGCAAGTCGCCGCGCAGGGCCTGCTCGATCGATAAGGCCACGCGCGTTGCGCGACGCTCCTCGTCCTCGTCGCGGTCGAAGCCGCGTGACACCGCAATTGTATCAAGCGCGCGCGCATCGGTGGTGGTGTAGATCTGCGCATCGACGATGTTAGCGCCAGCCATTGCACAGGCGCCAGCGATGATCGATAGCAATCGCGGATGGTCGGGTGCGTAGACGGTCAATTCCGCGACACCGCGGGCGCGATTGAGATTGATTGACGTTGCCAGCGATTTCCCCGAAGCCTCGGTGGCCTGGACGAAACGCGCGTGCGCAACCTTGGTCGGTAAATCGACCTTCAGCCAGTAGGCCGGATAGTGGCGGGCGACATAGGCGTCGATTTGTTCGGCGGACCAGTCCTTCAATTCCGCGCGCAATTCGGCCTGCGCCATCGCGACCCGCTGCGCGCGATTGACTTCGGAGAAGCCACCGGTCAGCACCGGTTCGGTTTCGTAGTAGAGCGTGCGGATCAGTTGTGACTTCCACCCATTCCAAACGCCCGGGCCGACTCCCTTGATGTCGGCGACCGTGAGCAGAGTCAAAAGCTTCAGCCGTTCGACCGATTGCGCCACTTCGGCAAAGGTCTGGATGGTGACCCGATCGGAAAGGTCGCGCGATTGCGCTACTGTGGACATAACCAGGTGCTGCTCCACCAACCATGCGACAGTATCGGTTTCCGCTGCCGATAAGCCAAAACGCGGGCACAGCCGTCGCGCCACCCGCGCCCCGGCCGTCGAATGATCCTCGATCCGGCCTTTGGCGATGTCGTGCAGAAACAGCGCGACATAGAGCAACGTGCGGTGTTCCGGCTGAATGGTGCGCATCAGCTCGGTTGCGAACGCGGCGTCGTCGGCGCGTCCGGCCTCGATGTCGGAAAGAATGCCGATGCAACGCAGCAGGTGCTCGTCAACCGTATAGTGGTGGTACATGTTAAACTGCATCATTGCCACGATGCGGCCGAAGCTGCGCACGAACTTGCCCAGCACACCGGCCTCGTTCATGCGGCGGAGCACGGTTTCTGCATCATTCTGCGAGGTCAGGATTTCAAGGAATAGCCGGTTTGCCTCCGGGCTCTCGCGTAATTCATGATTGATAAGGTTCAGCGAGTGACGGATTGTATGCATCGCGTCCGGATGGAACGCGAGATTGTGTTTTTGCGCGAGATGGAAGACGCGGATCAGGTTTACGGGATCGCGCCTAAAGGCGGCTGGGTCCGCGACGATGATCCGGTTGTTCTCGGCGATGAAGTCGTCGGCTTCGCTCAGCGTGCGCCGCTTCGGGGACCGGAACTTCGCCATCATGCGGCTGAGTACCGGCGTTGTCTTGGCCTGGCTATCTTCAAGCTCGGCGCACAGGATCGCGGTGAGGTCGCCGACATCTTTGGCAATCAAGAAATAGTGCTTCATGAATCGCTCGACATCCCGCAGGCCGGCATGTGAGGTGTAGCCAAGGCGCACGGCGATCTCGCGCTGGATGTCGAACGACAACCGTTCCTCCGAACGGCCCGTGACAAAGTGCATGTGGCAGCGCACCGACCAGAGAAAATCTTCGCAGCGGCGAAACAGTGTGTACTCCGAACGATTGAAGACGCCCTTCTGAATCAGCTCTTCGGGTTCGCGCACCCGGTAGACGTATTTCGCGATCCAAAACAGCGTATGCAGGTCGCGCAGGCCGCCCTTGCCGTCCTTGACGTTCGGCTCCACCAGATAACGCGACTGACCGGCGCGGCGGTGACGTTCCTCGCGCTCGGCAAGTTTAGCGGCGACGAATTCCGGTGCGGTGCCCTGCGTCACATCCTTGTCAAAACGGCTGACTAACTCGTCGAACAGTTTGCGGTCGCCGAACAGAAAGCGCGATTCGAGGATGGCGGTGCGGATTGTAATGTCGGCTTTGGCCTGCCGAATACATTCTTGGACCGAACGCGTGGCGTGGCCGACTTTCAGTCCCGTGTCCCAGAGGCAGTACAGGATCGTTTCGGCGACCGATTCGCCCCATGCGGTCTGCTTGTAGGGCAGCAGGAACAGAAGATCGATGTCGGAACCGGGCGCCAGCAGCCCGCGACCGTAGCCGCCGGTCGCAACCACCGTCATTCGTTCGGCTTCCGATCGGCTTTGCGCGGGATAGAGGTGCCGCTCGGCGAGCTCGAACAGCAGCCGAATGACCTGGTCGTGCATGTCGCACAGCCGCTCGGCGCAGCGGCGGCCGTGCCGGTCTTTCAGGAGCAATTGTTCGATGGCGGCGCGCCCTTCCGCGAGCGCGGCTTTGATCCGCTGCGCAATCGCGGTCCGCAGTTCACGCTCACGCCCGGCATGGAGCCCGCAAAGCTTGTCGAGATCGGCCGCCAACGCATCCACGTTCAGTAGATCGGAGGGCGCGCGTTGGATCTGGTCGGCGGGCGTCAGCATGGTCAGTCGGGATAGCGCAGCGGACGGCTGCTGTCATCCGATAGCGGCAGCCGGCGGCAACAATCCAGCATGGTCAGGGACTTCCAGCAATGGCTATGGTTAAAGCGCATTTCAGATCGACGCCCATCGCCGATTAGTCGACCTTGAGATTGGCGTCGCGGATGACCTTGGCCCATTTCTTGGTTTCAGCGTCGATGAACTCCCCGAACTTCTCGGGTGGCGCGACCATTACCTCGTAGAGCAACGGTTCGACGAAGCGCTTGCGAAACACGTCCTCGTTGAACATGCGTTGCATTTCGGCATTGATCTTAAGCACGACCTCGCGCGGCGTTCCTGCGGTGGTGAATAGCCCAAACCAAGTTGTCGCTTCATAGCCGGGCAGGCCGCCCTCAGCCACGGTCGGCACGTCCGGGAGTTCCGCCAGGCGCCGCGCGCTTCCAATCCCGAGCATCTTGACCAGTCCATTGCGCCAGGGCTGCAAGGCCGAACTGACGGCAACCGAAGTCAGTTGGATGTGACCGGCAACGACGTCGTTGAGCGCCGGTGCGGCGCCACGATAATGCACGGGCTGAAGCGTTACGCCGGCCATGCTTTCGAGCAGTGCGACATTGACGTGGCCCGCCGAACCGACGCCCGACGTGCCATAGCTGATGGTGCCTGGTTTGCTCTTGGCGAGCGCGATCAATTCGCTGACGGTCTTGGGCGCAAAGCCGGGATGTGCCAACAGCGCCTGGTTGGCGCGCACCAGGCCGGTGATCGGCGCAAAGTCCTTCACTGCATAGGGCAGCCGGGCATAAAGCGACGGATTGATTACAAAGATCGTTTCCGCGCCAAGCATCAGCATGTGACCGTCGTTTGGCGCCTTGGCAACTTGCGCAGCGCCAATCTGATGATTGGCGCCGCCACGATTCTCGACGATCACTTGTTGGCCCCAAACCTCGCCCAGGCGCTGACCGACCGCGCGCGCGAGGCTGTCGCTGACGCCGCCTGGCGCTGCCGGAACAATGATGGTGATCGGTCGCGTGGGGTAGGCCCAAGCGTTGGCCGCGCCGACGATGCAGCCGATGATCGCAAAGCATGTCCGCCATCCCGCCATCGTCGTTACTCCGTCGTTGCTTGTTCTATGGTAATCGAATTGCTCAGCCTTTCGCAGCGGCTTTTGCCTTCAGCCGGTAGAGCGCCTCCAGCGCGTCGCGCGGCGACATTTCGTCCGGATTGATTGCCAGAAGCGCTGTAACGATCGCGGCCATTGCCGGGTCGGCCGGCGGCTGCGCGGGTGGCCGCGGCGTGGCCGCAAACAACGGCAAGTCCTCGACGCCAGGCGGGGCGGCGCGGTCTTCGGCCTCGAGTTTGGCCAGCACGAATTTGGCGCGTTCGATCACGCTAGCCGGCAGCCCAGCGAGTTTTGCAACCTGGATGCCATAGCTGCGGTCGGCGGCGCCCGGCACCACTTCGTGCAGGAACACGACATCGCCCTGCCATTCCTTGACGCGGACGGTGGCATTGAACAGGCGGGGCAATTTGGCGGCAAGCACGGTCAATTCGTGGAAATGGGTCGCAAACAAAGCGCGGCAGCGATTGGCGGCGTGTAGATGCTCAATCGTCGCCCAGGCGATCGAGAGGCCATCGAATGTCGCGGTGCCGCGGCCGATCTCGTCGAGAATGACCAGCGCGCGTTCGCCGGCCTGATTGAGGATCGCGGCGGTTTCCACCATTTCGACCATGAAGGTCGAGCGACCGCGGGCGAGGTCGTCGGCGGCGCCGACGCGCGAGAACAACCGGTCGATCACGCCAATCTTGGCGTGACGGGCGGGCACGAAGCTGCCCATTTGAGCGAGGATCGCAATCAGCGCATTTTGACGCAGGAACGTCGACTTGCCCGCCATGTTGGGGCCGGTGAGCAGGCAGATATGCCCGGCATTCTCCGGCGGCCGCGGGGAGAGGTCGCAGTCGTTGGCGACAAACGGCCCGCCGTCGGCAAGGCGCGCCTGTTCCACCACCGGATGCCGCCCGCCCGCGATCATGAAGTCGAGCGAGCCGTCAACCTCGGGCCTGACATAATCCTGTTCGACGGCGAGCTGGGCGAGCGCTGACGCCACATCAAGCGCTGCCAGCGCATCGGCCGCCTGCTTGATTGCGTCGGTCGCGGCAGTGACCTGCGCCGCCAGCGCATCGAATGCCGCAAGCTCGATCCCAAGCGCGCGGTCGCCAGCGCTGACGATCTTGGCTTCAAGTGCGCCCAATTCCGTGGTGGTAAACCGCACCTGGCCGGCCATCGTCATCCGATGGATGAAAGTCGCGTTGAGCGGCGGCTGGCGAAGCCTCTCGGCGTGCTGCGCGGGCACTTCGACGAAATAGCCGAGTTGATTGTTGTAGCGCACCTTCAGGGTACGCACGGCGGTTTCGTCGGCATAGCGCGCTTGCAGCGCGGCGATCACCTGACGCGATTCGTCGCGCAATGAACGGGCTTCGTCGAGTGCGGCATCGTAACCGGTGCGGATGAAGCCGCCATCGCGCTTCATCAACGGCAATTCGTGGTCCAGCGCCGCGGTGAGTTCGCGGGAGATGGCGGCGTCCGGCTGGCGTAGTGCCGCGATGGCGCGCTCGACTTGAAGCGGGATCGCGCTGCCGGCGCCGAGCGCCGTCGCAAGGTCGGCGGCGGCGTCGATCCCGTCACGGATCGCGGCGAGATCGCGCGGGCCGCCGCGGTCGACGACCAGCCGCGACAGGGCGCGGGCGAGGTCGGGCGCGCTCTTGAATTTGGTGCGCACCGTACCGCGCAGCGCTTGCTCGGAAACAAAATGTGCTACGGTATCGAGCCGCAGGGCAATTGCCGCGGGCTCGGTCAGCGGCGCCGCGAGCCGCTGTGACAATAGCCGCGAGCCGGCCGCGGTCACGGTCCGGTCGATCGCCGACAGCAGCGATCCGCGGCGCTCACCGGCGATCGTCCGGATCAATTCGAGATTGCTGCGGGTGGCCTGATCGATCGATAGAGTCGTTCCCTCGGCCTCGCGCAACGGGGGCGACAGTGGCGGGCGTTGGCCGAGTTGGGTGCGCTCCACATAGGTAATACAGGCAGCCGCGGCCGTCAGTTCCAGCCGCGACAGCATGCCGAAAGCCTCTGACGTTGCGACCGCAAAATATGATGCCAGCCGCCGTTCGGCAGTGGCGCCGTCGAAGACATCGCGGGTGAGTGGGGTCACCGCCGGCAAGGATCGCAGCAGCGGCGCGACATCGGGATCGGAATAGAGCGCGTCGGAGACGATGATCTCGCTCGGCTCAAGCCGCGCCAGTTCGGCCGCGAGGCCGCTCCGGTCGCATTCGGCGATGCGGAACTCGCCGGTTGAAATGTCGACCCAGGCGAGCGCGAAGCGGCTTGCCTCGTCGGTCGATGACACGCGCGCGCGGGCGAGCGCGAGCAGATAGTTGTTGCGCTGCGCCGCTAGCAGCGTGTCTTCGGTCAGCGTACCGGGTGTCACCAGGCGGACGACATCGCGCCGCACGACACTTTTTGAACCGCGCTTGCGGGCCGCGGCGGGGTCTTCGGTTTGTTCGCAGACGGCGACGCGATGGCCCTGCGCGATCAGCCGATGCAGATACTCGTCGGAGCGAATGACCGGCACGCCGCACATCGGGATATCGCTTCCGAGATGCTTGCCGCGCTTGGTGAGCACGATGCCGAGCGCGCGCGCTGCGATTTCGGCGTCCTCGAAAAACAGCTCATAGAAATCGCCCATCCGGTAGAACAGCAGACAATCCGGATTGGCGGCCTTTATTTCGAGGAATTGCTCCATCACGGGGGTCGTGCGACCCGCCGCGTCTGGCGACGGATCGGACGCAAGATTGGGCGGCGTGGGCGAGCGTGCGGCATCCATGACAGCGCGACGCTAGCAGATGGGGTCTGGCCAGTCATGCATGGGCTTGACGGGCGCGCGAAACTTCCTGCGAATAACGCGGCATTGATTTGGAGCGCCCGCGATGAAGATTCTGCGCATTGCAACCCTGATCGTACTGACGATCGCCGCATTACCGGCCGCGGCGCAAGAATGGCCGACCAAGCCGGTCAGGATCGTCGTTCCGTTCGCGGCGGGATCGACGCCCGATATCATTATGCGATTGATCGGCGAACGGCTGCAGACGACAGCGAAACAGCCATTTGTAGTCGACAATCGTCCCGGCGCGAGTGGAAACCTTGGCACCGATGCGGTTGCCAAGGCCGCGCCCGACGGCACGACGGTCGGGATCAGCATTCTCGGCCCGCTCGGGCTCAACACCCTGCTGTTCGCGAAAATGCCGTATGATCCGTTCAACGACCTCGCGCTGGTGACGCGGCTGACCGACCAGCCCAGCGTGCTTGCCGTCAGCGCGGATGTACCCGCGCGCACCACCGCCGAGCTGCTTGCGCTTTTGAAACGCGAGCCCGGAAAGTTCAATTTCGGATCGATCGGCAACGGCTCGCTGTCGCATCTTGCCATGGAAGCGATTGCGCTCAAGAGCGGCGCAACGCTGACGCATATTCCTTACGGCTCGTCGCCGCAGGCGGTAACGGCGCTCATTCGCGGCGATGTGCAGATCGTCTGCCTGCCGGCTATTTCGGTCATGACGCAGGTTCAGACCGGCAAAGTCCGGGCGCTGGCAGTCACCTCACAGAAGCGCTCGCAGTCGCTCCCCGACCTGCCGACGCTGGCGGAGGCCGGCATCGATGTCGAAGCCAATGCCTGGAATGGCTTGATCGCGCCGGCCAAGACGCCGGAGCCGATGGTCGCGGCGATGGCGCGCGCGGTCAACGAGGCGCTGCGCGATCCCGCCATCCGCGAAAAATTATTCGCGCAATATATTGAGCCGCTCGGCACGTCGCCTGCTGAGTTCAAGGCGTTTGTCGGTGCCGAAATGCGGCGCTGGACCCCGGTGGTCCAGGCCGCGAAGATCAAGATCAACTAGCGAAATGCGTGATGCCGCGTGTATTCGCCGTTACTTTACCAACTTCACACCGGTGACCTTTTCCAGGTTCTTGTAGTCGATGGCTTCGCGGTCGGCCTTCGGGATGTTGAGCGAGTCAAGAATTCGCAGCGTCTCGCGCGGATACAGCGTGCCGCCTTCCGGATCGAACGGGCAGTCGGAAGCGAATACGATCTTTTCCAGCGGGAAGAACTCAAGCCCACATTTGGTCGCCGGCTCGCCGCCGAACACCGCGGTATCGGCCCAGAAGTCCTGCTTGAAGTAATCGAGCGGACGCTTCTTCATGCCCTTGCGCAGCCCAACGTAATCTTCGTCCGAGGTGCGCGAGCCCATCACGTCATTGCCAGGCCCGAGCCGGCCTTCGAGCATCGGCACGATGCCGCCGAAATGGTGGGTGATGATCTTCAGGTTCGGATGATCATCCATGATCTTGGAGTACACCAGGCGCATCATCGCGCAGGCCGTTTCATAGGACCAGCCGAGCGTCCACCAGATTTCGTAGAGCGACTTTTTCTCATGCAGCGGATAGTCCGGCGTTTCGGCGCCGCGCGCCGGATGAATCCAGATCGGCTTGCCGAGTTCGTTCATCTTTTTCCAGAACGGCCGAAACTCGGGCGCATCGAGCGGCTTGCCGAGCACATTGGTGTAAATCTGTACGCCGAGCGCGCCATTCTTGATGACGCGTTCCGCTTCGGCAACGCCGGCGTCCGGCGCGCCAAGCGCCACCTGTCCGACCCAGCCCGGGAAACGATCTTTTTCCTTGTCGCAGAGCTCGACGAAACCGTCGTTGCAGATGCGGATCATCTCATCGAGCTGCTGCGGCGTCTTGCAAAAGCTCTCGAATGGCGGCTGCGGATAGGACAGGATCTGCTGGTAGTCCTTGTGGCCGTCGACGATCTTCTTGCGGACATCGAGGTCGTAGAGCGCCGGCAGCGAGCGCACGCGCTTGCCCATGTCCTTATAGTTGCCGGCGGTTTCCATCAGCTTGTCGAAAAATTTCTTGGGAAAGAAATGGGTATAGGCGTCGATGCGCATGGGACAGGAATCTCCGATAGGTGCTTGCGACAATGCTTGAATTTGGCCGGGCGGGGCAGAAAGTTTCGCCGGCGTTGTTAGCTTGTCGGGCGGCCGGAGTCCATCGCGGGCCGCGCCGGCGGCTGGACGTCAGTCGCGCCTTTCGCCGCAGGCGGGGCTGCGATAGCCTGAGCCGAATCGTGGTACCCACGAAGGAGGGCTTATGACTCGATTTGGCAAGGCGCTGATTGCATTCGCGACCGGTCTCGCGGCGGCCGGTTCGCTCGCGTCGCCGTCAGAGGCGCAGTCTTGGCCGCAGCGGCCGGTCCGCTTCATCGTGTCGCTCGGCCCCGGCAGCGGCGCCGACATCGGGGCGCGGCTTTTGGCCGACCGGCTGACGACGAAATGGAAGCAACCGGTGGTGGTGGAAAATCGGCCCGGTGGCGATGCGGTCATCGCGATCAACGCGTTCATCGGCGCCAAAGACGATCACACGCTGCTCTACACGCCGACCTCGTCGTTTACCGCGCATCCGTTTCAAATGGCCAAGCTGCCCTACGACCCGGCCGAGCTAGGGCCGATCGCGCGGATTTCCAACACGCTGGTGGGGTTTGTCGTGCCGCCTTCGTTGAAGGTCGATACGGTTAAGCAGTTTGTAGACGAGGTTCGCGCCCAGCCGGGCAAACTGAATTATTCGACCGCCACCGGCATGACCGATGTGATCTTTGACGGCTATTTCCAGAGTGCCAAGCTGACGATCACGCGCGTACCCTATCGCGATGTGGTTGCGCCGCTCACCGATCTCGGCGAGGGCCGCATCCAGGCCTATATCGGCGCGCTCGCCATTGTGCAGCCGCATGTCCAGGCCGGTCGCGTCAAGCTGATCGCGGTCACCAATAGCCAGCGCGCGCCGACCCAGCCGGATATGCCGACGGTGACGCAGGCGGGTTTTCCTGCGATGACCTTCGACGGTCTGATCGGATTGTTTGGGCCGCGCGATCTGCCTGCCGCGGTGCGCGATCGCATTGCATCGGATATCAAGGAGGCGGTCGCGGATCCGGCGGTTGCGTCGCGGCTCAATGCCACCGGGCAGATCGCCAGCCCCGGCACCGCGGCCGATTTCAGGGCATCGATGGAAAAGCAGCGCGCCAGCCTGGCGGCGATTGTGAAGCAGCTTGGGATCACGCCGCAGTAGCGCGAAAACGGGCGACCACGTCGTCCGGCATCGCCTGCGCCCGCAGGCCGCCGTGCCGGTTCGGGTCGTGCACGGCCCACACCCGGGTTTCGTTGCCCTCCACCGCCAGCGCACCGTTCAGGGTGAGCCGGTGTTGCAGGCCAAAGCTCGACCGGCCGACTTTGACGATCGTGCTTTCGATGTCGACGTCATCGCCAAAACGGGTCGGCAGGTGGAAACGCGCCTGGGCTTCGACCGACGGATAGCCGGCAAATGCGTAGCGCTCGTAAAGCTTGTGCTTGCGCATGCCGAGTGCCTGTTCGATCAGCAGCACGGTCGAGTGATCGAATATCGCGAAATAGCGCGGATAGAAAACAATCCCGGCGGGATCGCAATCGCCCCACTCAATGCGCGCGGTGCGGCGGGTGCTGAACATGCTGGCGGGCCTCGTCCTGCGCCATGGCCGGGCATAGCCCGTCGAAGACGGGCGTGAACGCCCTCATGTCCCAGCCATCCACATCTTGGATCATTGGTATCAAGTCGTGGAGGTCCGGCACAAGTCCGGGCATGACGGCGCAGCATTTGACCCTGTCGCATCGCCCCCGTAAATAATCGCGGTCAATATGGGACTTGCCCAATGGCGCGTTTTTTGTCGCTCGCCGAGGCCGTGCAGTCGATTGTGCGCGATGGCGACAGCGTGGCCATGGAGGGGTTCACCCATTTGATCCCCCATGCCGCCGGCCACGAGATCATTCGCCAGCGTCGCAAGCGCCTGACCTTGATCCGCATGACGCCCGACCTGATCTACGACCAGCTCATCGGCATGGGCTGCGTCGATAAATTGGTGTTCTCCTGGGGCGGCAATCCGGGCGTCGGCTCGCTGCACCGGTTTCGCGATGCGGTCGAAAATGGCTGGCCGCAACCGCTGGCTGTCGAGGAGCACTCGCACGCCGCCATGGCCAACGCCTATGAGGCCGGCGCCGCCGGTCTGCCATTGGCGGTGTTTCGCGGCTATGTCGGCGTCGATCTACCGAAGGTTAATCCGCGGATCAAGCACATCACCTGTCCGTTCACAGGTGAACAGCTCGCCGCCGTGCCGGCGCATCGGCCCGATGTGGCGGTCATCCATGCCCAGCGCGCCGATCGTGAAGGCAATGTGATGCTTGAAGGCATCGTCGGCGTGCAGAAGGAGGCGGTGCTTTCCGCCAAGCGCTCGATCGTCACGGTCGAGGAGGTGGTCGATGACTTCGGCCCGCGCAATCTTAACGCGGTGATCCTGCCGCACTGGACTCTCGGCGCGGTCGTGGCCGTTCCGGGCGGCGCTTATCCGTCCTACGCGCAGGGCTATTATAAGCGCGACAATGCCTTCTATATTGCCTGGGACAAGATCGCGCGCGAACGCGCTAGCTTCCAGGCCTGGATGAAGGACAACGTGCTCGAGCAGGGCCCCGAGGTCTTCGCCGCGCATGCGCGCCGTCTCAACGCCAAGGCCGCCTGACAATGGCCGACTACAAACCCGGCGAGATGATGACGGTTGCGGCGGCGCGTGCGCTGCGCAACGAGGATGTCTGTTTCGTCGGCATCGGCATGCCGTCGGCGGCGTCGAACCTGGCGCGCCTGACCCACGCGCCCGGCATCACATTGATCTACGAATCCGGAACGATCGCGACCCGCCCGGATGTGCTGCCGTTGTCGATCGGCGACGGCGAATTGTGTTCGACCGCATTGACCACGGTGTCAGTGCCGGAAATGTTCCGTTACTGGCTGCAAGGCGGCCGCATGACGGTGGGCTTTCTTGGCGGCGCGCAAATCGATCGCTTCGCCAATCTTAACACGACGGTGGTGGGGCCCTACGACCGGCCAAAGGTGCGGCTGCCGGGCGGCGGCGGTGCGCCGGAGATTGCTTCGTCATGCGGCGAAATCTTTATCATCATGGCGCAATCGAAACGCAGCTTTGTGGCGAAGCTCGATTTCATCACCTCGATGGGGCACGGCGAGGGCGGCGATCATCGCGCCCGGCTTGGGCTCAAGAGCAAGGGACCGACCAAGCTCGTGACCGACCTCTGCATTTTCGAGCCGGATCCGCAGAGCAGGGAAATGACGGTCACGTCGATCCATCCCGGCGTGACGCGGGAGCAAATCGCCGATAACACCGGCTGGCCGGTGCGCTACGCCGCCAATATTGCCGTGACCGCGGCGCCGACGGCGGACGAATTGCGGGTATTGCGGGAAGTGCATGCGCGGACGGCGCGCGCCCATGGCGAGGCGGCGTAACGGTGGCTTGAGGAGAAAGCATGACGACGACGCGTGACGTATTTCTCTGCGACGCCATCCGCACGCCGATCGGCCGCTATGGTGGCGCGCTGGCCAAGGTGCGGACCGACGATCTTGCGGCGATTCCACTCAAGGCCCTCATCAAGCGCAACCCCGGCGTCGATTGGGGCGCGCTCGACGAAGTGGTGTTCGGCTGTGCCAATCAGGCCGGCGAGGACAACCGCAATGTCGCGCGCATGGCGGCGCTGCTGGCGGGGCTGCCGGATCATGTTCCGGGTGTCACCGTGAACCGGCTGTGCGCCTCCGGCCTCAATGCGGTCGGCGATGCGGCCCGTGCGATCCGCGCGGGCGAAATCGAATTTGCCATTGCCGGCGGCGTCGAATCAATGACGCGGGCGCCGTTCGTGATGGGCAAGGCCGCGGAAGCATTTTCACGGACCGCCGAGGTCCAGGACACCACCATCGGCTGGCGCTTCATCAATCCGCTGATGAAGCAGCAATATGGCGTCGATGCCATGCCGGAAACCGGCGAGAATGTCGCCGAGGACTATCAAATTGCGAGGGCCGACCAGGATGCTTTCGCATTCCGTTCGCAGCAGCGCGCCGGCAAGGCCATGGCGTCGGGCTACTTCGCCGCCGAAATCGCCGCGGTCGAAGTGCCGGGCGGCCGGTCCGGTCCGGTGCTGGTCGACAAGGACGAGCATCCGCGTCCCGACACCACCATGGACGGCCTCGCCAAGCTCAAGCCGTTTGTGCGCAATCCCGGTACCATCACCGCCGGCAATGCGTCGGGCGTCAACGATGGTGCCGCGGCGATGATCCTGGCCAGTGCGGATGCGGTCAAGAAACACGGCCTGCGGCCGCGGGCGCGCGTGCTCGGCATGGTATCGGCGGCGGTGCCGCCAAGAGTGATGGGGATCGGGCCGGTGCCGTCGACCCGCAAATTGATGATGAGGCTTGGGCTCAAGATCGGCGATTTCGATTTGATCGAGCTCAATGAAGCGTTTGCGTCGCAGGCGCTTGCTTGCCTGCGGCAGCTTGGCGTTCCTGACGATGCCGAGCATGTCAATCCGCACGGTGGCGCGATCGCGCTCGGTCATCCGCTCGGCATGTCAGGCGCGCGGCTTGCCTTGACCGCGGTGCATGGTCTGGAATCGCGCGGCGGCAAGCTCGCGCTTGCCACCATGTGCGTCGGCGTCGGGCAGGGCGTATCGTTGGCGCTGGAGCGTGTTTAAACAGCATCAGATCGGAGCAGCATGCAGATTGTCATCGACTCCATCGTCAGCATCTCTCCCGAAACACGCACGACGGCGTTCGGGCAATACCGCGTAGCGCTCAAGGTCGACGATCGTGTGGAAGTGCTCACCTACACGGTTGAGCTGGGACCCGGCGGCGGGCAAGCGACTAGATGGGCGCCGCCCAACTCTATCCTCTCCGATACGCGGGTGGACGTGCTGATTGTTGCGTCCGTCAGCGATACGGTCGTCGCATTCCATCAGGGCAAGAACGTTCAGTTCCCGAAAGAGATGTCGCCGGTTCCCATCGGCCCCGATACGGCTGTCATTCGCCTCTAGCAACGCAAGCAATAAGTTGGAGAGTTCTTCGTGCCCATGAGTCCCGGCTACATCCCGTTCCATCCCAATCCTTCGAAACCGAAATACCGGCCGCCGCCGGGTGCGGTCGATGCGCATAATCATGTGTTCGGTCCGGAGGCGAAGTTTCCGTTTTCGCCCAATCGCAAATACACACCATGCGATGCCCCGAAGGAGAAGCTGTTCGCGTTGCACGGTTTCCTCGGCTTCGACCGGGCGGTGATCGTGCAGGCAACCTGCCACGACACCGACAATCGTGCGCTGGTCGATGCGTTGGTTACGTCGAATGGCCGCGCCAGGGGCGTGGCCTTTATCGGTGAGGCGATCACCGATGCCGAGCTTCAGGAACTCGACCGCGCCGGCGTCAGGGGTGTGCGTTTCAACTTCATCAAGCGGCTGGTCGACTCCACGCCCAAAGACGTGATGCAGCGCATCGCTGGGCGCATTGCCAAGCTGGGCTGGCACATCGTGATCTATTTCGAGCACGCCGACCTCGAAGAAATGGAGCCGTTCTTGAAGGCGCTGCCGACCGCGCTGGTGTTCGACCATATGGCCTGCCCGAATGTGAAGGAGGGGGTGGACGGCCGGCACTTCCAGCGCTGGCTCAAGGCGCTCGACGCCAACAAGACCTGGACCACCAAGGTCACCTGCCCGGAGCGCTTCACGGTCGCCGGGCCGCCCTATGACGATGTGGTGCCGTTCGCCAAGGCGATCGTCGATCGCTTTCCGGATCGGGTGATCTGGGGCACCGACTGGCCACACCCGAATATGCCGAAGGAGGCGCCCGATGACGGCGTCATTGTCGACATGATCCCGCGGATCGCGGTAACGGCGGAGCTGCAAAGGAAGCTCCTGGTCGACAATCCCATGCGGCTTTATTGGAGCTAGGCTTTGCCCCCATTCCGGAACGGGCCTTGTTGGGCGGCTCCGGAGTGGCGGGCGCAGGCGCGGCGCCCCATCGACTTTCGTTGCAGGAGGCGCGCAAGCTATATATGTCAGGAATAACCGACCTTATGGATGTGGAGGGGCAACCCAATGGCGCGTAAGCAGCAGGAATACGACGATATCCCCGGCACTTTCGTGTTCGATGCGGAGCGTTCACGCCAGGGCTACGGCATCAACATGTTCTGCATGTCGCTGATGAAGGAAGCGAACCGCAAGGCCTTCAAGGCCAACGAGGCCGGGTACCTCAAGCAATTCAAGCTGACGCCGGCCCAGACCGAAGCCGTCCTCAAGCGCGATTACAACCGGATGCTCGAACTCGGCGGCAATATCTATTTCACCGCCAAGCTCGGCGCGACCGATGGCCACTCGTTCCGGCATCTCGCCGCGGTGATGACCGGCTCCAGCCAGGACGACTATGCGGCGATGATGCTGGCCGGCGGCCGCTCCGCCGAGGGCAATCGCAGCAAATCTGGCCGCTTTAAGCCAAGCGTGCTGGTTGCCGGCGCCAAGGCAACCGCCGGCAGATCGAAATCCAAAACCCGCAGCAAATCGAGGTCGAAACGTGGCTAGAATCATCGCAGGAGTGGCATCATCGCACGTGCCGGCGATCGGCGCGGCGATCGACAACAAGCAGACCGAGGAACCATATTGGAAGCGGGTGTTCGCGGGCTTTGAGCGCTCGAAGGAATGGATGGCCGAGGCCAAGCCCGACGTCGCCATCATTGTTTACAACGACCACGCGTCGGCGTTCTCGGTGGAAGTCGTTCCGACCTTCGCGCTCGGCTGCGCGGCGGAATTTCCGCCGGCCGACGAAGGCTGGGGGCCGCGACCGGTACCGGTGGTGCAGGGGCATCCGGAGCTTGCCTCCCACATCGCGCAGTCGGTCATTCTCGACGAGTTCGACCTGACCATCTGCAACAAGATGGAGGTCGATCACGGGCTCACGGTGCCGATGAACCTCTTGTTTGGCTCGCCCAAACAGTGGCCGTGCCCGGTGATCCCGCTGGCGGTCAATGTGGTGCTCTATCCGCCGCCCACCGCCAATCGCTGTTTTATGTTGGGCAAGGCGATCCGCAAGGCGGTGCAGTCCTATCCCGAGGATCTGCGGGTTGTGATCTTCGGCACCGGCGGCATGTCGCACCAGATTTCCGGTCCGCGCGCCGGCCTGATCAATTCAAAATTCGACAAGGCGTTCCTCGACAATCTGTCCAAGGACCCGAAAAAGCTCACGCGCATCTCGCATCTCGAATTCATGCGCGAAGCCGGCGCCGAGGGCATCGAGATGGTTATGTGGCTGATCATGCGCGGCGCGCTCGACGATAAGGTTGAGGAGACCTATCGCTTCTACACCGTGCCGGCGTCCAACACCGCGGTTGGTCACATCATCCTGGAACCGAAAACCCGTTCGGCCGGCAAGAGCAAACGGCCGGCCGCCAAAGTGAAGCGCGCCGCAGCGCGCATGAAGTCAGACATTCGCAGGAGCAAGTGAGCAATGAAAATTTGCGTAGCCGGGCAGGGCGCCTTCGGTCAGAAGCATCTCGACGCCCTCAAGCGTATCCCGGGTGTGGAAGTCACGTCGCTGGTCGGCGGCAATCAGGACGCCACCGCCGAGGTCGCCAAGAAATATGGCGTGCCGCATTATACCGGCGATCTTTCCGAGGGCATCAAGCGCGCCGACGCGGTCATCCTGACCACACCGACCAAGATGCATTTCCGCCAGGGCGAGCAGGTGATGCGCGCCGGCAAGCATGTGCTGGTCGAGATTCCGGTTACCGACTCGGTTGAGGACGCCGAGGCGCTGGCGAAGATTGCCAAGGAAACCGGCGTTACCGCTATGGGCGGTCACGTTCGTCGGTTTAATCCGAGCCACCAATACGTCCACAAGAAGATCAAGAAGGGTGAGCTCAAGATCCAACAAATGGACGTGCAGACCTACTTCTTTCGCCGAAAAAACATCAATGCGGCGGGCAATCCGCGCAGCTGGACCGATCATCTGCTCTGGCACCATGCTGCCCATACCATCGATCTGTTCCAATACCAGGCCGGCGAGAACATCTCCGATTGCTATGCGGTGCAAGGGCCGATCCATCCGCAGCTCAACATTGCAATGGATATGGGGATCGTGGCGCGGACGCCATCTGGTGCCATGCTGACGCTGTCGCTGTCGTTCAACAATGACGGTCCGCTCGGCTCGTTCTTCCGTTACATCTGCGACAATGGCACCTTCAAGGCGTTTTACGACGACCTGTCCGACGGCAAGGACAACAAGATCGACGTGTCGAAGGTCGATGTCTCAATGGACGGCATCGAGCTTGAGGATCGCGAGTTCATCGCTGCGATCAAGGAAAAGCGCGAGCCGAACGGCAGTTTGGCGCAACTGCTGCCCTGCATGCATGTGCTCGGCAAGCTGGAAAAAATCATCGACCCGCAGCGCAAGGCGCATGCATAGTACCGGGCGATAACGCGTGTTCCGGACGGTCTGTGAGCGCCGCGCCGGGACCGATCCTTGCCCGGTTCGGCGTATCTGGGGCTTCGGCGCTCGCGCGACGCCCGCCCGGGAGCCCGGGGCAAGTGCGGCACTTTCCTCCCGCCGCATTCCGCGCTACCGATTGAGCCAGCCAAATCTGGGGTGTTTGACATGCAGCGTAGCAAGCCGCCGTTCCGTGCCGACCACGTCGGTTCAATCCTGCGTTCAGAAGCGATCAAGGCCGCCCGCGCCAAGCGGGAGACGGGCGAGTTGAGCGCCGAACAGCTTCGGGCCGTCGAGGACCGGGAAATCCAGGCGATCATTCGCAAGCAGGAGCAGGTCGGCCTCAAGCTTGCAACCGACGGCGAATATCGTCGCTCCTGGTGGCATCTTGATTTTTATTGGGGACTGACCGGCTGTGAGAAGATCACGCTGCCGCACGGCATCAAGTTCCGCGGTGTCGAGACCCGGCCGGAAGGCTACAAGATTACCGGCAAGCTTGGCTTCCCTTCCGATCATCCGATGTTGGAGCATTTCCGGTTTCTGAAGGCGAACACCCGGGTGATGCCAAAAATGTGCATTCCGGCGCCGCCGGTCATGCATTTCCGCTTGCCCAAGGACGGCATCCCGCAATCGGTCTATCCGAATATCGACGACTATTTTGCCGATCTCGGAAAAGTCTATTCCCAGGCGGTCAAGGCGTTCTACGACGCCGGCTGTCGTTATCTGCAGTTCGACGATACCGTGTGGTCCTATCTGTGCTCACCGTCCGCGATGGCGGCGGCGCGCGACCGCATGCCGATGGCGGACAATCTGCCGCAAATCTATCAGGACGTCATCAATGTCGCGCTGGCGGCCAAGCCAGCCGATATGACCATCACCACCCATGTCTGCCGGGGCAACTTCAAGTCCACTTGGGTGGCGGAGGGCGGCTATGAGCCGGTGGCGGAGCGGCTGCTGGGCGGCGTGAACTATGACGGCTATTTCCTCGAATATGACACTGACCGCTCCGGCGGTTTTGAACCGTTGCGGTTTCTGCCGAAGGGCCACAAGACCGTGGTGTTGGGCCTCGTCACGTCGAAGAGCGGCGTCTTGGAAAAGAAAGACGACATCAAGCGCCGCATCGACGAGGCCACTAAATTCGCGTCACTCGAGCAGTTCTGCCTGTCGCCGCAATGCGGCTTTGCCTCGACCGAGGAGGGCAACATCCTCGCCGAGGACGAGCAATGGGCGAAGTTCAAATTGATCGTGGACCTGGCCGACGAGATCTGGGGCAGGTGACGCCGATGCCGCCGCAGGCGCGGCCGGTGCGCGCGCTCCGTCGTTATGGGACAAGGTGACGCGTGGGCCGGCCGATCCCCATTCTCCCCACGACCTTGGTCGGATCCTATCCGCAACCCGGCTGGTTGATCGACCGCGTGAGCCTTGCCAAGCAAATGCCGCCGCGGGTGCGGGCGCAGGAGTTATGGCGTGTCGATCCCGCGGGCCTCGATGAGGCGCAGGACGACGCCACGCTGCTCGCCATCCGCGATCAAGAATGCGCCGGCGTCGATATTGTCACTGACGGCGAACAGCGGCGCGAGAGCTATTCCAACCGCTTTGCCACCGCGCTGGACGGCGTCGATCTCGACAATCCCGGCAAGACGCCCAATCGCACCGGTGGCTTCACCATTGTGCCGCGCATTGTCGGCAAGATCCGGCGGCGGCATCCGGTCGAGGTGCGTGACGTCGAATTTCTGCGCGCCAATACCGACCGGATGATCAAGATGACCGTGCCGGGCCCGTTCACCATGGCGCAGCAATGCGAGGACCATCACTATCGTGATGAAGAGGCGCTCGCGCATGATTATGCCGCCGCGGTGAATGCCGAAATCAAGGACATGTTCGCGGCCGGCGCCGATGTGGTGCAGCTTGACGAGCCCTGGATGCAGGCGCGGCCGGAGAAGGCCAAGGCCTATGGTCTTGCCGCGCTCGAGCGCGCGCTTGACGGCGCGACCGGAACAACCGCGGTGCATCTGTGCTTCGGCTATGCCCAGATGGTGAAATCGAAACCATCGGGCTATTCGTTCCTGCCGGAGCTTGAGCGCTCGCCCGCGCAGCAGGTATCGATCGAGGCGGCGCAGCCGAAGGTCGATCTCGTGGTGCTGCGTGAATTGCCATCCAAGACGATTATTCTTGGCGTGATCGATCTGTCGGATGCAGCGGTCGAAACCCCGCAAGCCGTCGCGGCGCGCATACGCCGCGCATTGCCGCATGTTCCTGCGGCGCGGATTGTGATTGCGCCGGACTGCGGCATGAAATATTTGCCCCGTGCGGTTGCTTTCGGAAAACTGCGCGCCATGGTCGAGGGCGCGGCGATCGTGCGACACGAACTAACCGGACAGTGAGTAGTCTCATCATGATGCGATCGAAACCGCCGTTCCGCGCCGACCATGTCGGCAGCCTGTTGCGCTCCGCGCCGCTCAAGGCGGCGCGCGCCAAGCGCGAGCAAGGCGACATCACCGCCGAGGAGCTCAAAGCACTCGAAGATCGCGAGATCGAGGCGATCATCAAAAAGCAGGAGGCGGTCGGGCTGCGATCGATCACCGATGGCGAATATCGGCGGGCCTTCTGGAACTATGACTTCCTCGGCGCGCTCGACGGCGTCGAGGCCTATCTGGGCGAGCGCAAGATTAGCTTTCAGGGGCCGCAGCCAAGGCCGATGATGCTGCGGGTGACCGGCAAGCTCGGCTCGTTCAGCGGTCATCCGATGATCGAGCACTTCAAATTCGTGCGGTCGCACACCAAGGCGACGCCCAAGATGACCATTCCGTCGCCTTCGTCATTGCATTTCCGTTACGGTCGCGCCGCGGTGCCGGAGGCGATCTATCCGGCAATGGACGATTTCTACAACGATCTGGGCGTGACTTATCGCAAGGCGGTGCGCGCCTTCGCCGATGCAGGGTGTCGCTATCTTCAGCTCGATGAGGTCAACTTCACCTATCTTTGCGATCCTGAGCTACGCAAACACGTTACCCAGCGCGGCGACGATCCCGCGCAATTGCCCGCCATTTATGCGCGAATGATCAATGCGGCGATTTCCGACATTCCGCCGGACATGACCATCACCATGCATCTGTGCCGCGGCAACTTCCAATCGACCTTTGTGGCCTCGGGCGGTTACGAACCGGTCGCCGAAATTCTGTTCAATACCATCAAGGTCAACGGTTATTTTATGGAATACGACACCGAGCGTGCCGGTGGCTTTGAGCCACTGCGTTTTGTGCCGAAGGATAAGACAGTGGTGCTCGGGCTGGTCACCTCCAAGAGCGGGACGCTAGAGAGCCAGGACACGATCAAGCGCCGCATCGATGAGGCCGCGAAATATGTCGATATCGATCAATTATGCCTGTCGCCGCAATGCGGCTTCGCCTCGACCGAGGAGGGCAATGTGCTGGCCGAGGACGAGCAATGGGCCAAGCTGCGAATGATTGTAGAACTGTCGGAAGAAATCTGGGGCCGATAAGGCAATGACGCGATCGAAACCGCCATTCCGCGCCGACCATGTCGGCAGCCTGTTGCGTTCGGCGGCATTGCGGGATGCGCGTGCGCAACGCGACAGAGGCGCGCTCTCTGCCGCGGCGCTTAGGGAGATCGAAGATCGCGAGATCGCCGCGCTGATTAAAAAGCAGGAGTCTGTGGGCCTCCAATCGATAACCGACGGCGAATATCGTCGTGCTTCCTGGCAGACCGACTTCCTGGTTGCGCTGGACGGCGTCGAGTCCTATCGCGGCGAACGCGCATTCCAGTTTCATGGCGCGGCCGCGCACCCCATCCAATTGCGCGTCAACAAGCGGCTCGGCGGCTATGTTCCGCATCCGATGATCGAGCATTTCAAATTCGTCAAGGCGCATACCAAGTTGACGCCGAAGATGACGATTCCCTCGCCGTCGACACTGCACTTTCGGTTTGGCCGCAAGGTCGTTCCGGAAACGATCTACCCGTCGATGGACGAATTCTATCGCGATCTCGGCGCGACCTGGCGCAAGGTTGTTGGCGGGTTTGTCGATGCGGGCTGTCGTTATCTTCAGCTCGACGAGACCAATCTGACCTATCTGTGCGATCCCGAACTGCGGCCGCAGGTGGTCGCGCGTGGCGACGATCCTGACAAGCTGCCGCTGGTCTATGCCGGCATGATCAATGCTGCGATTGCGGACCTGCCTTCGGACATGACAATCTCGATGCATCTGTGCCGCGGCAATTTCCGTTCGACCTTCATCAGCGCCGGCGGCGGCTATGAGCCGATCGCGGAAATGCTATTCAACACCATCAAGGTGCACGGCTATTTCATGGAATATGACAGCGCACGATCCGGCTCATTCGAGCCGCTGCGCTTTGTGCCCAAGGGCAAGACCGTGGTGCTCGGTCTTGTCACCTCGAAAACCGGTACGTTGGAAAGCAAGGACGCGATCAGGCGTCGGATCGACGAGGCCGCAAAATTCGTCGATATCGATCAGCTCTGTCTGTCGCCGCAATGCGGATTTGCCTCGACCGAGGAGGGCAATCTGCTCGCCGAGGAAGAACAGTGGGCCAAATTGCGGATGATTGTCGAATTGGCCGACGAGATTTGGGGGCGGTAATGGCGATGGTTTCCGGAAATGTCGCGATCGTCACCGGGGCTGCGCGCGGGATCGGGCGCGGCATTGCGCTCGCATTGGCGAAGGCGGGCGCGCGGGTGGTTGCCTGCGACATTGGTGCGAGCCTGCAAGGCGCCGGCGCTGACAGCGGCCCGGCCCATGAAGTGGTGGCCGAGATCAAGCAGGCCGGCGGCGAGGCGATCGCTTCGACGCTCTCGATCGTCGAGCCGAAAAACGCCGAGGCGATCGTCAAGGCGGCGCGCGACGCATTCGGTCGCGTCGACATTCTGGTCAACAATGCCGGCATCCTACGTGACGCGATCTTCCACCGCATGAGCCATGCGGATTGGAAAGACGTGCTCGACGTTCACCTCAACGGCTCGTTCAATATGAGCCGCGCCTGCGCCACTCTGTTCCGTGAGCAGAACTCGGGCGCGTTTGTGCATATGACCTCGACATCGGCGCTGGTCGGCAATTTCGGCCAGGCCAATTACATGGCGGCGAAATTCGGCATTGTCGGCCTGTCGCGCGCGATCGCGCTCGACATGCAGCGCTTCAAGGTGCGTTCAAATTGCATCGCGCCGTTTGCCTGGACCCGCATGATCGATTCAATTCCGGCAGAAACCGAGGAAGAAAAACGCCGGGTCGAGCGCTTCCAGCAGATGACCCCGGAAAAGATTGCGCCGCTCGCGGTCTATTTGGCGTCGGATCGTGCCGAGGGTATCACTGGCCAGATCTTCGGGGTGCGCAACAACGAGGTGTTTCTGTTCAGCCAGCCGCGCCCGGTGCGGACGCTGCATCGGTCCGACGGCTGGACACCCGAAAAGCTCGAGGCGCAGCTCAAGGGCGCATTCGCTTCGTCGCTTACGCCGCTTGAGCGCTCCGGCGACGTGTTTTCGTGGGACCCGGTGTGAGCGATGGCCATCGATTACGATAAGCTCCTGGCGCTGAGGATTCCCGATGTCGAGCACAGTTACGGTCCGAAGGACTGTATGCTTTACGCGCTCGGCTTGGGGTTTGGTTACGATCCCATGGATGAGGATCAACTGGCTTTCGTTTACGAAAAGAACCTCAAGGTGCTGCCAACCATGGCGGCGGTGATCGGCTATCCCGGTTACTGGGTGAAGGAGCTCGACACCGGCATCGACTGGGTGAAAGTGGTGGCGGGCGAATATGCCATCACCTTGCATCGGCCGCTTGCGCCGCGTGGCGCGGTTGTCAGCCGCACGCGCGTTGTCGAGATTGTCGATAAGGGTGTGGGCAAGGGCGCGGTGCTCTATGTCGAGCGGATCATTGAAGACAAGGTGTCCGCCGCGCGGGTCGCCACCATCATGCAGACCACCTTCTGCCGCGCCGATGGCGGCTTCGGCGGGCCGCCGCGCCAGCAACCGCCGGTGCATCCGATCCCGGAGCGCGCACCCGACCTAGTCTGCGATCTGCCGACGCGGCCGGAAATGGCGCTGATCTATCGGCTCAGCGCCGACCCGAACCCCCTGCATGCCGAGCCCGTGGTGGCGAAGGCGGCGGGCTTTCCACGCCCGATCCTGCATGGGCTTGCGACCTATGGGGTGGCCGGGCATGCGCTGCTCAGGAGCTTCGCTGGCTATGACCCGACCAAGCTGACCGCGATTGCCGGCCGGTTTTCGGCCCCGGTGTTTCCAGGCGAGACCATCCGCACTGAGATGTGGCGTGACGGCCAGGTCGTGAGTTTTCGGGCCCGTGTGGTCGAGCGCGATGTCGTCGCGCTTAACAACGGTCGGGCGGAAATCGCGCTATAGTCCGGTTCATGGCCGATCCCAATATTCATTCTGACCAGCCCGACGAACATGCGCCGATTCGTGAATCGGTGCGCGCGCTGTGCGCGGACTTTCCTGGCGAATATTGGCGCGCGCTCGACCGCGAGCGCGGCTATCCGACCGAATTCGTCGCTGCGCTCACGAAGGCCGGCTTCCTTGCCGCGCTGATCCCCGAATCCTACGGCGGCAGCGGGCTGTCATTGGCGGCGGCGGCGGCAATCATGGAAGAAATCCATGCTTCCGGCGGAAATGGCGCGGCCTGCCATGCGCAGATGTACACAATGGGCACGCTGCTGCGTCATGGCAGCGACGCGCAGAAAGCCCGTTATCTTCCGGCCATTGCCAAGGGCGAGCTGCGTTTGCAGGCATTCGGCGTAACCGAGCCGACCTCCGGCTCCGACACGCTCGATTTGCGTACCACCGCGCTACGCGACGGCACGGATTATGTCATCAACGGTCAGAAGATCTGGACCTCGCGCGCCGAACATTCCGATCTCATGCTGCTGTTGGCGCGCACCACCGCGCGCGAGCAGGCATCGAAGCGCACCGGCGGGCTCTCGGTATTTCTGTTTGATATGCGCGCAGCCAAGGGCCTGACCATCCGGCCGATCCCCACCATGATGAACCACGCCACCACTGAAATCTTCTTCGATGCAATGCGGGTGCCGGCAGACAATCTCATCGGTGAAGAAGGCGAGGGCTTCCGCTATATCCTGTCCGGGATGAACGCCGAACGGATTCTCATCGCCGCCGAATGCATTGGCGATGCCCGCTGGTTCGTCGACAAGGCCGTCGGCTATGCCAAGGAGCGCGTGGTGTTTGGCCGCCCGATCGGACAGAACCAGGGCGTGCAGTTTCCGATCGCGCGCGCCTATGCGCAGATGCGCACCGCCGCGCTGATGGTGCGCGAGGCGGCCTCGCTCTATGACGCGGGCCGCGACTGCGGCGCCGAAGCCAATATGGCCAAGCTTGCAGCCGCCGATGCGTCCTGGGCGGCGGCTGAAATCTGCGTGCAGACCCATGGCGGCTTCGGCTTCGCCGAGGAATTCGATATCGAGCGCAAGTTCCGCGAGACGCGGCTTTATCAGGTGGCGCCGATCTCGACCAATCTGATCCTGTCCTATGTCGCCGAGCATGTGCTCGGCCTGCCACGGTCGTATTGAGGGCGCATGCCGCTGCCGCTGTCCGGCCTCCTTGTCGTTGCGCTCGAACAGGCGGTGGCCGCGCCGATGTGCACCTGCCGGCTGGCCGATGCCGGCGCGCGCGTGATCAAGATCGAGCGTCCTGAGGGCGATTTCGCGCGTGGCTATGACGCGGTCGCCAATGGCGAGTCGAGCTATTTTGTCTGGCTCAACCGCGGCAAGGAATCGGTGATGCTCGATCTCGGCAAGGCCGAGGATAAGGCGCTGCTCACAGCGATGCTCGCCAAGGCCGATGTGTTTGTGCAGAACCTCAAGCCCGGTTCGGTCGCAAGATTGGGTTTCCCGATTGCGCAGCTGCGCCGCGCGCATCCACGGCTGATCGTCTGCTCGATTTCGGGTTATGGCGAGGACGGTCCCTATGCGGATCGCAAGGCCTACGATCTCCTGATTCAGGCCGAGGTCGGGCTAGCGTCGATTACTGGCGGGCCGTCCGAGCCGGCGCGGGTCGGCGTCTCGGTTTGCGATATCGGCGCCGGCATGAATGCCTATGCGGCGATCCTTGAGGCGCTGATCGCGCGCGGACAAACCGGCGAGGGGGCGGAACTGTCGATCTCGCTGTTCGATGCCATGGCGGATTGGATGGCGATCCCGCTGATGCAGCAGGAAGGCGGCAAGCCGCCGCAACGGGTCGGTCTCGCGCATACCTCGATCGCGCCCTATGGCGTTTTCAAGAGCCGGGACGGCGTCGACGTGCTGATCTCGATCCAGAGCGACCGTGAGTGGCGTGTGCTGGCCGCTGAGGTGCTTGGCGACCGGGCGCTCGCTGAAGATCCGAACTTCGCCAGCAATGTCGCGCGGGTACAACGCCGCGCCGAGACCGACGGCCGGGTCGCTGCCGTATTCGGCGCTTTGGACATTGCGCCGCTGATTGCAAAGCTCGCCGCCGCCGATATCGCATTCGCACAGGTGAACGATCCCGCCGGGTTGGCGCGCCATCCGCATCTGCGGCGGATCGCGGTTCAAACCGCGGGCGGGGTCACCCACTATCCGGCGCCGCCGGCTCGCCGCGTCGGCGAGAGCCGCCACTATGGCGCGGTGCCGGCGCTAGGCGAACATACCGACCAGGTCCGGGCGGAATTCCTGCCGCGCTGAGTGGGTGCTCGGGTGCTCCGATGACCGCGGCGGTGCGGTCATCCATTCAATTTATCACGAAGCCAGCTTTGCTGCCGGAACGGAAACTTCGTCGCGCTGCGTCGGATCAGGCGGCACCGGAAGATCGATGGTGCTCCTGTGGCCGATATCGTCGAAATGAGCGGCGAGAAACCGCTGCGCCGCGTCGCGACCGAGTTCATGCAAGCGTTCGAAAAATGCGTAGTCATTGCTGAGCCGGCCACGGTCGTTGAATGCCGCGCCGATATCCATGACGATGCGGTGCAGCCGAATGCGCCGATATTGGCCAGCCGCGGTGCCCCGCGGCAGCCGGCCTTCGGCGATCAAACGCTGCGCCAGCGCGAGTGCGCGCAGTTCCGCGAGCAATGGCGCATTGAAGGTCAGTTCATGTAGCCGTGCCATAATTTCGTTCGCGCTTTGCGGCGCGCCGCCGCGCTCCTTTGGGTTGATCTGCACGATCAGCAAGTCCTCGGTCGCGGTGGCGCTCAAGAACGGCAGGAGCGGCGGATTGCCGCTATAGCCGCCGTCCCAGTGCGGCACGCCGTCGATTTCGGTCGCCTGAAACATGAGCGGCAGGCAAGCCGACGCCATGATCGCCTCGGCGGAAATCTCGGCGCGTGTAAACAGGCGCGGCTCGCCGCTCTGCACATTGGTGGCGGAGATAAAAATTTCTCGGCGGGTATCGCCCCGCAGCAACGGAAAATCGACAAAGCGCTCGATCAGATCTTTCAACGGATTGATGTTGAGCGGATTGAAGTCGTAGGGCGACCAGTAGCGCGTCAGGGCTCCGAGCCAAGGATCCGGCGAATTCTGCCGCGGCGCCAGGGCGAACAGCCGCGCGATTGCCTCGCGCTGCAATGCCGGCAAGGCGCCGCCGAGACTTGCGGCGCGCCAGAATTCCGCAAGCCGCTGTCGCGCAGCTCCGGCGCCGCCGCGCGCCAGACCGTCGGCCAGCATCACGGCATTTACGGCGCCCGCCGACGCGCCCGAAATGCCGTCGATCGCAATCCGACCGTCCGCCAGGAGCCGGTCGAGCACGCCCCAGGTGAAGGCGCCGTGGGCACCGCCGCCCTGCAAAGCGAGGTTGACGTTTTTGCTGGCGCCGGCGAAACCCGAGTCGCGCGCCCGGCGCCCGCTATAACGCCGCCGAAGGGCCGGAATGAGCTTGCTCAATAACGTCGGAAGCATCACATCTTGTCCTGGTTGATGACGAAAAAGTGAGCCGAATCAGCCAAATATGAAATCTGATCGGGTATATATTGCAATGCAATAAGAAATTGGTGCGACGCAATATTGTCCGCAGCGCGGCACAAACGGCTATGGTTCGGCGATGGCTAGGGTCAAGACGGCACATAACAAGGCTGAGGTGGCGGTTTTCCCGGCGCCGGGGCACGACCATGACCGCTGTTCCAGCGACGCCATGGCGGTCGCTGAGGCGCGCTGTGGTGAGCGCGGGCAGCGGCTGACGCCGATCCGCCGTGAGGTGTTGGGCGCGCTTTTGGAAAGTCATCAGCCGCTCGGCGCCTACGAGATCATGGAGCGGGTTTCGCCTGCGAAACCGCGGCCGGCGCCAATCACGGTTTATCGGGCGCTCGAGTTCCTGCGCGAAAACGGCTTGGTGCATCGGATCGAAAGTCGCAATGCCTTCGTCGCCTGCGTGCATACCCACGGGGCTGGCGATCTGGTGGTGTTTCTGATTTGCGAGCGATGCGGCACGGTTGGCGAGGCATCCTCCTCGGAGGTCGCCGGCACCGTTCGATCGGCGGCCGCGGCGGCGGGTTTCACGCCGAAATCGCCGGTCATCGAAATTACCGGTATCTGCACGCATTGCGGCAAGAAGAGTTAGGTCAACAAGAACCGGCCGCTTCGCACCCCGCATTGACGTTGCGGCGGCGCTCTGGCACCGAAGCGGCACAAGAGGAGATGACGATGACTGCAGCAGTTCCGCAGGCGCGACGCCAATCGGTGCCGGTCGATGTCGGCGGCGTAACCGTTGGCGGCGGCGCGCCGGTTGTCGTGCAATCGATGACCAATACCGACACCGCCGATGTGAACGCGACGGTAGGCCAGGTCGTAGCGCTGGCGCGGGCCGGCTCCGAGATCGTGCGCATTACCGTCGACCGCGATGAAGCCGCGGCTGCCGTGCCGCACATCAAGGAACGGCTGCTGTTACAGGGCTGCGACGTGCCGATCGTCGGTGACTTCCACTATATCGGCCACAAGCTCTTGGCCGATCATCCGGCCTGCGCCGAAGCGCTCGACAAATACCGGATCAATCCCGGCAATGTCGGCTTCAAGGACAAGAAAGACCGTCAGTTCGGCGCCATTGTCGAAAACGCTATCAAACACAACAAGCCGGTGCGCATCGGCGCCAATTGGGGCTCGCTCGATCAGGAACTGCTCACCCATTTGATGGACGAGAACGCGCGCTCCAGCGCACCCAAGGACGCACGCGAAATCACCCGCGAGGCGATGGTCCAGTCGGCGCTGTTGTCGGCCGCTCGTGCCGAGGAAATCGGTCTGCCGCGCAACCGCATCATTTTGTCCGCCAAGGTGTCGGCGGTGCAGGATCTGATCGCGGTCTATGCCGATCTGGCGCAGCGCTGCGACTATGCGCTGCATCTCGGCCTCACCGAGGCCGGCATGGGTTCGAAGGGCATTGTCGGCTCGGCCGCCGGCATGGGCGTGCTGCTGCAACAGGGCATCGGCGACACCATCCGGATCTCGCTGACGCCGGAGCCGGGCGGCGACCGCACCCTGGAAGTCAAGGTCGCGCAGGAATTGCTGCAGACCATGGGGTTCCGCACCTTCGTGCCGTTGGTCGCGGCGTGCCCGGGCTGCGGGCGCACTACTTCGACCACGTTCCAGGAACTCGCGCGCGATATCCAGAACTTCATTCATGAATCGATGCCGGCTTGGAAGAAGCAATATCCGGGCGTCGAGGCGCTCAACGTCGCGGTGATGGGCTGCATCGTCAACGGCCCCGGCGAATCCAAACACGCCGATATCGGCATCTCGCTGCCCGGCACCGGCGAAAGCCCGGCGGCGCCGGTGTTCATCGACGGCAAGAAAGCCCTGACGCTGCGCGGCCCGACGGTGGCGGCGGACTTCCAGAAGCTGGTGATCGATTATATCGAACGCCGTTACGGCCAGGGCGGCGCGGGAAGGACGGCGGCGGAGTAGGGTGCGACGCCGATGCGCCGCATTTCGTCGAGGTTCGATACATTCTGGGTTAAGCGAGTTATGCCAGTAGTGATGTTTGGTGGTCTCATTTTCATGGTAGTCGCTTTAGTGACCAAACCACCCCCGGAGCTGCCATTGTGGTTTGGATTTTCAGCGCTGTTGTTTGCCTTTGTCATTTTCTATTTTGTAATGAAGGAAATTTCATTCGATCTTGTCGATGAGGTTCTGGATGCAGACGATGCCCTCATCATCACCAGCAGCAGCTTCTTCGGGCACAACAGACAACAAGAACGTATTGCGCTCGCTGATATTGTCGAAGTGAGTTATTCACGACCCAGTTGTGTTACCTTGATGCTGCGGCGCCCGAGTGCATTCGGCGTTCAAATTAAGTTCATCTATCCTCGTCGCTTTCTGCCTTTTTCTAGGAATCGAGAGATCGATGATTTGATCAAGAGAGTGAATGCGCAGACGCGGGTATGACATTGGTCTTGGGTCGGTGCACGATGCCGAATATGGCTCACTCCGTCCGCGTCGTGATAGCCAACCGTTTGGCGCGGCGGCGTAGTTCCAGTCGCTCACGCAGCGCCGCCATGAAACCCGGCGGCAGCATGCCATAGACGACCGTGGACAAATCGCCGCTAACGGCGGGTCGCAGATCGGGTCCCGGCCAGATGAAATCGTTCGCCTCGCTCAAGATCACCCATGAGCGCTCCTGGTCGAGGCCAAGGCGCTGCTTAGTCGGCAGTGGAATCTCAAGGGCGTCGGCCGGATCGGCCGGTATACTGTGCGTCACGGGAAGAACGCGCACGATCGGATGTTCGCCTTCGCGCAGGAGCACGAGGATGATTGCGCATGGGCGATCCTTCACGCCTTCTTCGCGGCCCTGCCGGGCCTCGCTCTCCCACAGATACGAATAGCGGATGACGAGACCCGGCCGAGGAACCGGCCAGTTCACGGCTTCCAGTCTTTTAGTTCGGCGTCGAGGTGAGCTTCCTCGGCGGGCACCTCGGCTTGGGCGATGCGCGCCATTTCTGCGTCGGTGAAGTCCTCCAGACGCACGACGCGGCGATCGCGGCGCTTGAGCCGGGCATATTCTTCGGCGGACAGCATCACCAGACGGTCGCGGCCGTTCTTGGTGATGACGACCGGCTCGGTTAGCGCTTTGTCCGCCAAGGTGCCGTAGTTTTTGATGAAATCCGCAGTCGAGACTTTCATATGCATGACCAGTATTATTAGTATTATGCATATTATATGAGGGTGGAAAGCGGAGCAAGTTGCTCCATATCATGCACTCCAGACCATGGGGTTCCGCACCTTCGTGCCGCTGGTCGCAGCCTGCCCCGGCTGCGGGCGCACCACTTCGACCACGTTCCAGGAACGCGCGCGCGACATCCTGGGCTTCATCCACACCTCGATGCCGGAATGGAAGAAGCGCTACCCCGGGCGTCAAGGCGCTCAACGTCGCGGTGATGGGTTGCATCGTCAACGGCCCCGGCGAAAGCAAGCATGCCGACATCGGCATCTCGCTGCCCGGCACCGGCGAAAGCCCGGCGGCGCCGGTGTTCATCGACGGCAAAAAATCGGTGACGCTGCGCGGCCCGACAGTGGCGGCGGATTTCCAGAAGCTGGTGATCGATTATATAGAACGCCGTTACGGCCAGGGTGGCGCCGGACGAACGGCGGCGGAGTAATCTGAGGTGTATGCGAAGAGCACCAAGGTGCTTCGGCGGCGGCGCTGGGGAAACGGTATTTTTGCGCCATTGCGCTCCATCGCTTCCGTCATACATGATGTTGCATGACTGACCGTCAGCCCCCGGAGCCCAGCGTGTCGCGGCCCCGTTCCGAGCCCGAGATCATTCCGCCGGATCGTCCCGGCCGCAATGAGCACGCGCGGATTTTTATCTCGGTCGATGAGAACGGCAACGAGCGCCGCATCTATATGGCGCGGCCGGGGCCATTCACGATCGTTCTCGCTTTGGCGATCCTCGCGCTGATTGCCGTGGTCATGCTGATCGTGCTGCTTAGCGTCGCGGTGATCTGGATTCCGGTCGTGATCGTCCTGACGATCGTGTTTGTCCTATCGGTGGTCGTCCGGCAATACTGGTGGCGCTTTCAGGCTTGGCGCGCGCGGCGGTGACGGCGCGCCGCTATTTCCCCGAGAAGATCGACGCGTAGAGCTTGGTCCAGCGTTCGCCTTCGTCAAGAAATTTCGCGACATCGATCAGCGAAAGATGGTCAGGCGCCGGACGGACCTTCGGGTTCACCGGGAAATTGAAACGCTCGGCCAAAATTGCCTGCCCGTCGGTGAGGAAAAAATCCGCAAGCAGCGCGGCGGCATGGGGACGGGGCGCGCCTCGAACGATGCCGGTACCGGTCGGCAGCGCGATCAGCGGCGGCAGATAGAGGATTTCGATTGGCGCGCCCTCGTGCTTGAGCTGTTCGACCCGATAACCGTAGAGCGTCAACGCGAGCGCCACCTCGCCGCTCGGAACGAGGTTGGCGAGCAGCGAATGGCCCCGGCGTACCGACATGCCGTTGCGTCCGACAATGTCGCGGAACAGAGTCACGGCTTTGTCCTCGCCGATGACCGTCGCAAGTTGCATGAACCAGTTGGCGTCGTTCGCTTCGACCGCGAGTTTTCCCTTCCACTTCGGGTCGACGAGATCCTCGTAACGCTTGGGCGCTTCGGCGGCGCCGATCAATTTGGTATTGTAGCCGGCCACGAACAGATTGATCCGGGTCGCGATCCACTGACGGTGGGCATAGGTCGCGGCTGGAAGGAGCGTTGCCGAGACTGGCGTGTGGAACGGCTGTAGCGCCTTTTCGCGGACCAGGACCTCCATGTCCGGTCCAGCAGTCTCGACGATATCGGCCTCGAAGCGGCCGGCCCGCTGTTCGTTCAGAATCCGTCGAGCGATATCCTCGGAACTGGCGCGCCAGACCCGCACCTTGATGCCGTGTTTTTTCTCGAACGCCGAAACTTGCGGATTCATGTCGGCGATCGTGGCCGATGAATAAAGCGTGACCGTGCCTTCCTTCTTGGCGCCGGCAAGAATCCGTTGACTGCGGTCGACGCCGGCATCGGTGAGGATGCCAGGCTGCGCGCCCGCCGTCGCGGGCAACAGCGCGATTGTTATGGATGCGACGGCCGCGCGATGGAACGCGGCGCGCCGTCGGGCGGTCACGCCGCGGCCTTGGGCGGCAGGTTGGGCAGTTCGGCCTCGTAGACCGGGTCCATCTTCGAGCCGACATTGTGCTGGGCGAGTTCGTCGGCAAACATCTTGCGCACGGCCGGCGATTCATCGGCGTAGTCGATCTGGTTGCCGCCGAGCCGCCGGCTGATCCAGGAAAGCGGGACGCCCTGGCTGTTGCGCGGCGAGGAATGTTTGAAGGCGAGATAGCGCGCCGGCGTTGCGCCGCCGTTGAAGTGCTGATGGAACCAGGCATTGGGCGGCACGATCAGCGTGCCGTATTTCCAATCATAGCGCCTGGGTTCCTCGCCCTCCGGCCACATCAAGGAATAGCCTTCGCCGGTGAGCACGATCACATGCGCGCCGGGGCCGTGTGCATGCGCCTTCTTGTAGGTGCCGACCGGGAACTGCGAGATATGGCTCGCGATCGAGCCCTTCGCCATGTTGAAGCGGATGTGCCCGCCGCCGGCGCCGCGCTCCTTGGCGGTGATCAGCGGCAGGTTGATCGCGTCGGCGACGAAATTGGTCTTGAGCAGGAAGCCGTCCTGTTCGCCCTTGGCGGTGAAGTAATCCGGCTCGCCCGAGAAGCGGTTTTTGAAGTCGTAGTCAAAATTGAAAATGAACTCGACGTCCTCATAGAGGTTCATGACCGAGGGAAAATTGGTGACCGCGACCAGCCGCACCACCTCCTGCCCGGAACCGTTGAAATGCTGGTACCAGCAGTTGAGCGGGATGGCGAAGATCGAGCCCGCTTTCCATTCAAAGGTCACGCGCGCGCCCGAATTGTTCCAGACCGTGGTCGAGCCGCGGCCGGACAGCACCATGATCATTTCCTCGTACAGATGATGCCGCGGCTCAAGCTTCTTGCCGGGCGCGATCTCGCAGACATAGCAATCGTTGGAGGTGCGCGAGGCTTCGTGATTGATGAAGACGCCCTTGGCGCCGTCGCCGCGGCGCGCCCAAGGCTTCAAGTCCACGGTGCATAGATTGGGGACATATTGCGCGCTGATGATGTCGAGGCCGTCATTGCGAACGAAGCGCAGATAGGGCGTGTCCTTTTCGGTCTTGAATTTCTCCGCCAATTCCTTCGAAACGATTGCATCTTTGGCCACGAATGCCTCCCGAAAAATTCCGCTGGCTTGCGTTTTAACAGCGACGCGCGGCCGGTCGCAATGCTGTCGCAACAGGCTGCCGTCCAGCGGGCTGGTTTCGCGGCTGGGGCGGGTCGCGGACGCGAAACCGAAGAATTTCGGGGTATTTTCATGCCTGCGTGGCCCTAAACCATGGCCGGTGCTTACCCGCCGCCTTACACTAGCGCTTGGCCGGCGCATCCTTTATAAGCCCGGCTTTCCAGACATTGGTGCCCGGCAAGATCAGGAGTTCGTTAATGGCCGTTCCCAAGCGAAAAACCTCACCATCCAGGCGTGGCATGCGCCGTTCGGCCGACGCACTCAAGCGGCCGACCTATGTCGAGGACAAGGATTCCGGCGAATTGCGCCGTCCGCATCATATTGACCTCAAGACAGGCATGTACAAAGGCCGGCAAGTGCTCAAGGCGAAGACCGAGAGCTAATCACCGCAGCGCCCGCATGTCGTCGATAGGAGCGCCCCAATGCCGAACCGGACACGCAGGAGCAGCGCTATGTATTTGATTTCTTTCCCGCTCATTCTGCTGCCGTTCGTGCTCTACCATATGGTTGCGTTTCTCCTGCAGATGGAACTAGGCACGGTCGTGTTTAGCGCGCCCTTGCTTTCAGGGCGGAGCATGCCGGTGAGCATCGGGGATCTCCTGGTGTTGCTTGGCGTCCTTTTGCTCTATATCGAGATCCTCAAAGCGACGCGGATATCGAGCAAGGCGATTGTCGACCATGTGCTGTCGTTTTTTCTGTTTATCGGCATGGTGGTCGAGTTCATTGTGGTGCAGAAAGCCGCAACCTCGACATTCATGATGCTGATTGCGCTGAGCTTTGTTGACGTGATCGGCGGCTTCACCATCACCATCCGGACCGCGCAGCGCGATATTGCGCTCGACCGGCCGGAAAACATGGCCCCCCACGGCTAAGATCGCGGACGCTTTTACAGGGAGCGTTCGATGACGCTTGGCGGATCGTTCCGCGTGGCGGCCGCATAGCGTGCCGTTGCGTGGTCGAGGGTTGCGCGGCGTCGCACGCGCGTCTGCGGCGCACCTTGTGCCGCTGCGACGAGTTGGGCCAGAAACGCCGCCAATGGCCGGCCTGCGCCCACCACAGGGCGGCGCACGGCATCCTGGCCCGCAATGGGGACAAGGCTGCGCCCGGTCGTTTCGGGACTATCGGCGTTAACGCTATCCGGCATGTTGTACCTTGTGTCGCGGATCGGGACGGTCCCACCGCCGCTTGCGGTCATGTCGCTGGCGCTCAACAACGTTGAGCAAGTCGCATGCCGCGTTTCTATCCGGTTGGCAGGTTAACCAATTGGTCGCGGGCTCTCGGAGTTATATGCGGATTCCCCGAACGGGCCGGCGGCGTCACCCCTTGTTGCCGAAGCGGTCGAGCCGCCTTTGCATTTCTTCCATCTGGCGCCTGATCGCGTCGAGTTCGTCGGTCGCACTGTCGGTGCTAGCGCCGCTGGTGGGGCGTGTCGACTGCGCGGCGTCCGCGGCGGCCTGCGCCTCGCGCTTTGCGAATGGCGTGAACATGCTGAAGGTGCGCTGGAACAGCTCCATATTGCGCTTGACCTGATCCTCCAGCGGGCCGAATGCATTGGTGGTGAACGCATTGGCGCCAAACGCCTGCGTCATCTGCTGACGGAGTTTTTCCTGCTCGCGGGTGAGCGATTCAAGCGAAGATTCGAGATAGCGCGGGACCAGCATCTGCATCGAATCGCCGTAGAAACGGATGAGCTGGCGCAGGAAGTTGATCGGCAGGAGATTCTGCCCTTCCTTGTTTTCCTGCTCGAAAATGATTTGGGCCAACACCGAGCGCGTGATGTCTTCGCCGGTCTTGGCGTCGTGCACCACAAAATCCTCGCCGGCTTTCACCATCGTGGCGAGGTCCTCCAGCGTAACATAGCTGCTGGTTCCGGTATTATAGAGCCGCCGGTTCGCGTACTTCTTGATCGTGATCGGTTCCGCAGAATTAGCCATGATGTTCGACGTTACTCCAGCTCTCGTGCCGCTATGTATTCCAAGCGCGTGTCAACGGTTGCCGCGATGGCTCACGAACTTCGGAAGCAGGGGCACTAGGATGAAAGCATAGACCGTTTTGGCGCGGGCAGGCCACCGATTTGTCGGGCGATCTCGCGCCTGTAGCCTGCAAGCGTTAACGCCGGTCGGGCGCAATGGATCGTCCGCCGGCCGTCCAATTGACAGGTGGATATGAGGTCGCCAAGGGTAGTCAGGGATTTGGCCCTCGCAAGCCAGTGTCGTCGGGACGCCAAATTCGCCGGTTAAGCCGATCTTCGCTACCGGCCCGGAACAGACCAAGCTAGGCATGAGGAGTCACAAGATGAAGGACGATATTGTCATCGTTGGCGCGGCGCGCACGCCGGTTGGCGCGTTCAACGGGGCGTTTGCCGCTGTTCCGGCGCATGAACTCGGTAAGGTTGCCATTGCGGAGGCGCTTAAGCGCGCCGGACTCGAAGGGCCGCAGGTGTCCGAGGTCATCCTGGGGCAAATCCTGACCGCCGGGCAGGGTCAGAACCCGGCGCGGCAGGCGTCGATTGCCGCCGGTATCCCGGTTGAGAGCCCGGCCTGGGGCGTCAATCAGCTCTGCGGCTCCGGCCTACGAGCAGTTGCGCTCGGCTACCAGGCGATCCTCAATGGCGACAGCAGCATCGTGGTGGCCGGCGGCCAGGAATCGATGAGCATGTCGCCGCATTGCCAGCATCTTCGCGGTGGCGTGAAAATGGGCAATTTCGAAATGATCGACACCATGATCAAGGATGGGTTGTGGGACGCTTTTAACGGCTATCACATGGGCAACACCGCCGAAAATGTCGCCCGCCAATGGCAGATCACGCGGGCGCAGCAGGATGAATTCGCGGTCCATTCGCAGAACAAGGCCGAGGCCGCGCAGAAGGCCGGACGATTCAAGGACGAAATCGCCGCGGTGACGGTGAAAACCCGCAAGGGCGATGTCGTGGTGGACACCGACGAATATCCCAAACATGGCACCACGCTCGATGCGGTCGACAAGCTGCGCGCCGCCTTCGCCAAAGATGGCACGGTGACCGCCGGCAATGCTTCGGGCATCAATGACGGCGCCGCGGCGGTTGTGCTGATGACCGCGAACGAAGCACAAAAACGCGGCAGGACGCCCTTGGCGCGCATTGTTTCTTGGGCACATGCCGGTGTCGATCCGTCGATCATGGGCAGCGGGCCGATCCCCGCGTCGCGTGCCGCGCTCCAGAAAGCCGGCTGGAAGATCGACGATCTCGATCTGATCGAGGCCAACGAGGCCTTCGCGGCGCAGGCCTGTGCCGTCAACAAGGATCTCGGTTGGGACACCACGAAGGTCAATGTCAACGGTGGCGCCATCGCGATCGGTCACCCGATCGGCGCGTCGGGCGCGCGCGTGTTGGTGACGCTGCTGCATGAAATGCAAAAGCGCAACGCCAAGAAAGGCCTGGCGACGCTTTGCATCGGCGGTGGCATGGGTATTGCTATGTGCTTGGAGCGTTGATGGGGCGCGTATCCCGGGCGCAACGCGGTATGTCGTGATGTGTTGCGGACCCGGAACCCCGGCTGAAATTCAAGCAATGCAGCGAGGCCCCGCATCGGCGGTGCGCCGCTTTCGCATTGCGCCGCGCGCCGGACATGCGGGAACGGTTGAGAACGGTTGAGGAGTGTAGATTATGGCGCGCGTCGCTGTGGTTACTGGTGGAACCCGTGGGATCGGCGAGGCGATCTCTAAGGCGCTCAAGGCTGCTGGATATAACGTTGCGGCAAACTACGGCGGCAACGATGACGCCGCGCAGAAGTTCAAATCCGAGACCGGCATTCCGGTCTACAAGTGGGACGTTTCCTCCTATCAGTCATGCGCGGCCGGCTTAAAGCAGGTCGAGACCGAATTGGGCCCGGTCGAGGTGCTGGTCAACAATGCCGGCATTACGCGCGACACTATGTTCCATCGCATGAAGCCGGAGCAGTGGAACGACGTCATCAACACCAATCTCAACTCGTTGTTCAATATGTGCCGGCCGGTGATCGAGGGCATGCGCGAGCGCAAGTTTGGCCGCATCGTCAATATCTCCTCGATCAACGGCCAGAAGGGCCAGATGGGGCAGGCCAATTACTCCGCCGCCAAGGCCGGTGAGCTGGGCTTCACCAGGGCGCTGGCGCAGGAAAGCGCCCGCTCCGGCATCACCGTGAATGCGATCTGCCCCGGCTACATCGCGACCGAAATGGTCAAGGCGGTGCCGAAGGAAGTCCTGGAAAAGAGCATCCTGCCGCTCATTCCGCTCGGCCGGCTCGGCGAGCCGGAGGAGATTGCGCGCTGTGTCGTGTTCCTGGTCTCCGACCAGGCTGGATTGATCACCGGATCTACGTTGTCTGCGAATGGCGGCCAGTTGATGGTGTAGCTGGAAGATTGCGCGACAGCGACGCCGTCTTGCTGGGCGCTGCCGCGCCTTTACCCGACATTAACGTAATTTATTGATTATCATTGCGTGAATAGGATTCTGATCGGCGGGAGTCCAGGCGACGATCGGGCTGGCGGTTGTCATTGGTGAGCATCCAATCTGATCGACGCATGCTGGTGGTCGCGTGCCGCGCAAGCAAGTGTCATCATGTCGTCGCGGCTTGGGCCTAGACACTGGATCGTGGCCGTTTTCGCCGGCGCTGCGCTGGTCGCGGCCGGCATTGTCGGTCTCAGCTTTCATGACGTTGCGGGCCGCGTCGTCTTGATCGGCCTCACAATCGGCATCGCCGGACTCACGATTGCGGGATGGGTCTTGCTGCGTTACGGGGTCAGCCGCCCGCTTGACGCAGTGCATGCGGCCGTGACGCGAATTGCAGCAGGCGATCTTGCAAGCCCGATCCCGGTGACATCGGGCTTGGACCAATTCGGCGCAATCTTAGCGGCACTTGCAGCGCTGCGGGACCAGGCGCTGGCGCGGCAGGCATTGGAGCAAGAGCGCTTGAATCAGATGTCGGAGCGCGACGGGCGACGGGAGCAGATCGAATCCGTGATCACCGAGTTTCGCGCCGCGGTCGTCGCGGTGCTGAGCCAAGGTGCGAACGCGACCCGCGCCATGCGGCAAGCCGCCAAGATTTGACGGCGGCGGCGTCCGAGATGCAGTCGGACGCGGATAAGGCCACGGCGGCCTCGCGCGAAGTGTCTACGAATGTCGCGAACGTGGCAGCGGCCGCAAGTCAAATGACCGGTGCAATCGGTGGCATGACCCAATCCGTCCGCCAAGCCGAGATGGCCATCGATCAAGCCGCGAAGCAGACAACCGACGCCAGCGCGACAATTGACGGACTCGCCAAGACGGCTGACAGCATCGGCGATGTGGTCTCGTTTATCGACACGATCGCACGTCAGACCAATCTGTTGGCGCTCAATGCGACCATCGAAGCCGCGCGCGCCGGCGTGGCGGGGCGCGGCTTTGCGGTGGTCGCGACTGAGGTGAAATCGCTCGCCGCGCAGACCGCCACGGCAACCGGTGATATCACTACCCGGATCGCGGATGTAGGTCGCAGGACCACCGACGCGGTTGAAGCCATTCGCGCGATTGCCGAAACCAGCCGTCAGGCCGCGACACATGCGGGAACCATCACGACGGCGGTGGCGGAGCAAAGCGAGGCGACGGCAACGATTTCGAAGAGCGTTCGGGACGCGGCGGGCTGGATCGCCGACCTTTCCGGCACCATCGAGAAGCTGGGATCGGTGGTGACCCGAACCCACGCCGCAGCGGAGCGGGTCGGCGAGGTATCCGGCGCGTCCACGGCGGCGGCCGATGAGTTTGCCGAGCTCGTCGACCAGTTCCCGGAACGGGTCAGGGCGGCGTAGCTCCCGATTGAACCTGAGCGCGACGTTCAGCTTCCGATTTTACGTCATTAAGGTCGGAGCTGAGTTTTTTCGTCACCGCCCCCTTGAACAAGAGGGCAATGATCGCGCCGAGCTTGGCGGCAAGGGTAACCGGCGTGCCTTCGAAGGTCAGTCGCAGCCGCGAGCCCCCGGTCACTGAAGCGACCTGATGGATGATGCGGTAGCGTGTGCCGTGGTTTTCGGCGGTGAGCGCAAATTGACGCGGCGGCTCGAGCATAGCAACCGTCATTGCCTCGCTGGCGTTGCGTCCGAACATGGTGCGGGTCTCGCGAAACTTTGTGCCGACAACGATGGGGCCTGGCGTCAGTAATTCCATTTGGGCGATGCCGCGGAAAAAGTCCGGCCAGCGGGCGATGTCGGTCACGGTCGCATAGACAATCTCGGGCGGCGCCGCGATTTCGGTCGTAAGTTCGATCTTCATCGGCTACCGTCTGCAAGCGCGAGCCCCGGCGACCAGCCCTTGGGGGCGAGTTCAAATCCCGCAAACTCAAAGCCAGGCGCCACCGTGCAGCCCACCAGCGTCCAGTCACCGAGGCTTTCGGCGGCTTGCCACACCCGCGGTGGCACTATCGTCTGCGGGCGCTCGCCCGCCGCGAGGTCCGGTCCGAGCATGATCCGTTCAATCGGGCCATCGCCAGTTGCCGTGGTTTCGAGCCGCAGCGCGCTACCGGCGTAGTAGTGCCAGACCTCGGTGGCATCGACGCGGTGCCAATGCGAGCGTTCACCGCGTGCGAGCAGATAGTAGATCGCGGTTGACGCGGCGCGGCCATTGATCGGCGGGTCGCGCAATGTTTCCAGATAGTGCCCGCCCTCGGGATGTGGTTTGAGATCGAGCAGGCGAATGATTTCGCGGGCCGACAGCGGCATGAAGGCGCGCCCTAGAATTTATTCTTGCGGGTGCGGATCTCGGCAAATACCTCGGCCGCCGGAGCGCCGGCCATGCCTACCGCCTTGGCGACGTCTGGCAGGTCGGCGCGTAGGAACGGATTGGCCTTTTTTTCGTCGCCCATCAGCGAGGGCGCCGTTGGATTGCCTGCGGCGAGGAGCTGCGTGACCGCTCGCTCGCGCGCGGCGAGCACCGCGTTGTCGGGCTCGATGGTCTTGGCAAAGCGGATGTTCGCCAGCGTATATTCGTGGCCGCAATACATCATGGTGTCGTCGGCCAGCGCGCGCAGCTTCAGCATCGATTGCCACATCTCGTCCATGGTGCCTTCGATCACGCGGCCGCAGCCGATGGAAAACAGCGTGTCGCCGGCAAAGACCAATTTTTCGGCGGGAAAATACAGCGTCGCCGGCGCGGCGGTGTGACCGGGCGTGGCGATGACGCGTCCCTCGATCGCGCCGATCCGAATGTTGCCGCCGTCGCGCATGGTCTCGTCGACCCCTGGGATGGCATCGGCCTCGCCGTCCGGCGCGACCACGCGGCAGCGGTGGCGGTCTTTGAGTTCCTCAATGCCGCCGGTGTGGTCGCGATGATGATGGGTCACCAGAATGTCGGTGAGCGTCCAGCCGGTGGCGGCAAGCGCGGCTTCCACGGGTGCCGCCTCGGGCGCGTCGATGGCAGCGGTGCGGCCGCTGGCGGGGTCGTGCAGCAGTGCGCCGAAATTGTCCTTAAGGCACATGAACAGACGGATTTGAGCGGACATTGTGGGGTCCTTTGGCCGCCGGAAGGGTCGTTAACGGATCATCCGCCTTCGCCCACGAAGACGCAACAACCGTAACAGGTCATAGCCGCAATCATGCTAATCTTGCCACATGACTATCGACGTCGTCGACCTGCGCAATTTCTATACCCAGCGTCTGGGCCTGGTTGCGCGCCGCTTTGTCGGCCGCGAGGTGCGCGCGCGCTTCAGCGATACGCGCGGCATGACGGTGCTTGGTCTTGGCTACACGACGCCCTATCTCGGTCTGTTCCGGGAAGAGGCGGAGCGGTGCCTGGCTTTCATGCCGGCGGCACAAGGCGTGGTGAAGTGGCCGTCCACGCGGCAAAGTCTTTCGGCGCTGGTGGATGAATTCGAACTGCCGTTGCAGGACGCTTCGGTCGACCGGGTGATTCTGGTGCACGCGCTCGAAATGGCGCATGAGCCCGGCGCGCTGCTGCGCGAGATTTGGCGTGTTTTGGCGGCCGGCGGGCGGTTGCTGGCGGTGGTGCCCAATCGACGCGGCCTGTGGGCGCGCATGGACACCACGCCATTCGGACATGGCCGCCCGTATTCGCGCGCCCAGATTACAAATCTCTTGCGCGACACTTGGTTCACGCCAATCGGGTGGAGCGAGGCGCTTTATGTGCCGCCAATCGGTCGCGGCTGGTTCTTGCGCTCGGCTGCCGCTTGGGAGCGGGCCGGCGCGACGATCTCGGCGCCGTTTGCCGGCGTGCATCTGGTGGAAGCGACCAAGCAGGTCTATCGCGCCTTGCCGGCACGCCGCGAAGCGCGACGGCTGGTTCCCACGTTGGAGCCGGCGCTGGCGTCTTCGCCGCGCACACGCTAATGCCCCGATTTGAAATTTCTTCAACGCTTGCTGCAAAAGCGATCAGGCGCTTCGCGGGCGGGGAGCGCTAGTCCTGTTGCGGTGCGTCGTCGCGCGGCGCGCCTGGGTAGTCCGGGCGCGGGCCGCGATGGCGGCGGCGGCGGCGATGCTGCGGAAAACGATCCTGCTGGCCGTCGCCATTCTGACCTTGGGCCTGTGGCAATGGCTGTGCCGCACCGCCGCCAGTGATGAACGACGGCAGCCGATCGACATCGGCGCTGTCTTGCACAATCGGCGGTTGCTGTCGTGGGGCATTTTGCTGCTGTGGAAATGGTTGTGCCTCGCGCGGCAGATAGGGCTGCGGCTCGCGCATGCCGTAGGGCGATTCGCCGCCGCCTTGAATAGACGGCTGGTCGCCGCCGCCCGATTCATCGCCGTCGTCGAAAGTGTCCTCGCGCATGTCTGCGCGCATTTCGGTTTCGGGTCGGTTGAGTTGCGGGTTCTGCTGGCGAAACTGTTCCTGCGCCGCGGCAATCAACCGGTTGTAGTGCTCGGCGTGTTGATAATAATTCTCGGCCGCAACGGGGTCGCCGGACGACTGTGCGTCGCGGGCAAGCTGAACGTATTTTTCTGCGATGTGAGACGGATTGCCGCGAATCTTAACATCGGGTCCGTTGGACTCATAAACGCGCGACATCGGGTTCTGGCTCTTGCGGTGGTGCTGGTGATGTTGGTGCTGGTGTTGATTGCTGCGACCGCCACGCATCCGCTTGTTCTGACCGTTTCTCATGACCTGCCTGTTCGTTGATCCTAATTTGGCGGTTGCGTCCGCCTTGCTTCAACACGTTTCACTCCACACCCAGCAACGCGGTAATGCCTATGACATCGCGGCCGAATTGCGTACACCACAATCTGCCTGACAAGGCACCACAAACTTACCACGGCACGCTGTAGCTTCGGATATCGAATCACGAAGCAGCGATCAATTGTCCGCATCCTCTTCTGCGGTGTCGTCAACCTCTCGTCATGCGCAGCACCACGTCGATCGCATATCGCGGGCGGGCGCTTAGCCGATGAAGCATCTCGATCCCCGGAAGGCGCATCTAGTGCCGAATTCTGGCATTAGCGTTCTGCGTCTTCGCGCCAGTGGCTCTCCGTAGCGTCGCTGCGGGCTCTTGTTGGCGCCTGGGGTCGATTCCTGGTTAAAACCTAGTCGGTCTCGATCCACAATCCAAGCGCTTTTTTCGTGGCTGGGCTGTTGGTGAGGCATGTCGCACAAGGTTAGCGAAAGGTCTATGGCAGGACCGTGACGGCCAAAGCGCGCGGGATGCCGGCCAGGTCGTGCCGAATAGTGCTCGCCAGCCCGGCGTCGGCGGCGAGGCGTCGGACGGCGTCAAGCTGGCCCGCGCCGAGTTCCAGGACCAGGATGCCGCGAGGCGTCAGGATACGTCGCGCATCGGTAACGATGGCGCGATAGGCGGAGAGGCCATCGGGGCCGCCGTCAAGCGCGCGGTGCGGATCGTGTTCGCGCACCTCTGACGGCAGGTCTGCAATTTCCGGTCTCGCCACATAAGGCGGGTTTGCGACCACCAGGTCGAAGCCGCCCCCGAGCGCTGTGCCGTGGTCGCAGGCAACCAATGACGCCCGGTTGGCGAAGCCGAGTGCGATGGCGTTCGCGCGCGCGCAAGCGAGCGCGCCCAGACTGATGTCGGTGCCGATACCGCGGGCCGCCGGCAATTCTGCCAGCAGCGCGAGCAGCAGCGCGCCAGAGCCGGTGCCGAGATCGGCGATCAGCAGCGGACGTCCGCGTTCGGCGCCGAGCATTGCAAGGGCGGCCGCGACCACGGTCTCGGTTTCCGGCCGTGGCACCAGCGTCTCGCGGTTGAGTTTGAATGGCAAACCCCAGAACTCCCGCACGCCGACGATCCGCGCCACCGGTTCCCGGTTGAGACGGCGCTCAGCCAGCGCGGTTACGGCATCGGCCTCCTGCTTTGAAAGCGGGCGCTCCGCCTGCGCTGCCAGAGCGGCATGGTCGAGTGCAAGCGCATGGCCCACCAGGATGCGCGCGTCGAGATCGGGGGAATCGAAGCCGGCATTGCGGAACCGCTCCGCCAGTTTGCGTCGCGCAGCGGCAACCGTCGGCACGGCGTTGGCCTGCGCCGTTACCGCGGTCACGATGCCTCCGCTGCCAGCAGCGACGCCTGATGCTCGGCCACCAGCGCGTCGATGATCTCGCCGAGCGCCTCGCCCTCGACGATCTGCGGCAGTTTATAGAGCGTGAGGTTGATGCGGTGGTCGCTGACGCGGCCCTGCGGAAAATTGTACGTGCGAATGCGCTCGGAGCGATCGCCCGAGCCGACTTGACCGCGTCGATCGGCGGCGCGGGCGGAGTCGCGTTTCTGCCGCTCGTGGTCGTAGAGGCGGGCGCGCAGCACTGCCATCGCCTTGGCGCGGTTGCGATGCTGCGAGCGGTCCTCCTGCATCTTGACCTCGATGCCGGTAGGGATGTGGAACACCCGCACCGCGGACTCGGTTTTGTTGACATGCTGGCCGCCGGCGCCGCTCGCGCGCAGGGTGTCGATCCGGAGATCCGATTCGTTAATGGTGATGTCGACCTCCTCGGCTTCCGGCAGCACCGCGACGGTCGCGGCCGAGGTGTGGATGCGGCCGGAGGCTTCGGTATCAGGCACGCGCTGGACGCGATGCACCCCGGATTCGAATTTCAGTTTGGCGAAAGCGCCGCGGCCGCGGATCTCCGCGATGATTTCCTTGTAGCCGCCCATGGCGCCCTCGCTGGCGGACACAATCTCGACCTTCCAGCCCTGCTTGGCGGCGTAGCGCTCATACATGCGGAATAGGTCGCCGGCGAACAGCGCAGCTTCGTCGCCGCCGGTCCCGGCCCGGATCTCGATAATGACGTTGCGATCGTCCATCGCGTCTTTTGGCAACAGCGCGAGCATCAGCTGCTGCTCGAGCGTGCTGCGCCGCTGCTCCAGCACGGGCTTCTCCGTCGCCGCCATGTGGCGCATTTCGGCGTCGGTCTTGGAGTCGTTAAGCAGGCCCTCGAGGTCCGCGACCTCGGCGACCACATGACGATAGGTCTTTATGGCATCGACAATCGGGCTGAGTTCGGCGAACTCACGCGACAGCCGAACATAGGCGTCCGGCGCGAGCGAACTCGCCAGTTCGCTCTCGACCATCTTATGGCGCGTGATCAGGGCGTCGAGTTTGTGGTCAGGCAGCATGTTCGGGATGTCGCATGGCAGCGCGTTGCATCGGGTCAACGCCGCGTGTATGTCAAGCAAAACAATAAGGCGCGCAAGGATTTGCAGCAAGGAGCGAGACGCTTATGCCCAAGATCAGACATTTGGCCATCATCTGCATGGATCCCGAGGAACTCGCAAAGTTCTATTGCGATGTCTTTGAGATGAAGGTTGTGGCCCGCAATGGCCGCAATAACGTGTTCCTGACCGACGGCTACATGAATTTGGCGCTACTCAACCAACGGGCAGAGGGTAAGACCAACGGTCTTAACCACTTCGGTTTTCATGTCGAGGATTCCGATGTCATCGCCGAGCGGCTGAAGAAATGGGATGTCGTGGGTCCGTCTGAGCGTCCTGCCGACCGCGCCTATGCCGAGCAGCGGGCTACCGATCCCGAGGGCAATATGTATGACATTGCCGAGGGCGGCTTCGACCGCGACCTTGCGACGCCCAAGAAAACCAAAGCACCGGTGACGGCGTAGCTGGCCTTGCGCGCAATCATTCGATCGATCGCCGCGGGTCCCTGCGCTTGGGCGGGAATGCGCGGCCTGGCGATCGCGACCGCGATGCTGCTTGCGGCGGCGAAACCCGGCCTGGCGCAGCCGGCCGATGAATTCTTCAAGGGCAAGCAGATTCGCTTCGTTTTGGGCGCGGCTGCGGGGCAGGACTACGATGTCTGGGCGCGGTTTCTGGCCCGCCACCTGCCGCGCCATATTCCAGGCAACCCCGGCTTCGTGGTTCAGAACATGCCGGGCGCCGGCCATCTGCTTGCTACCAACTGGCTCTACAACATCGCGCCGCGCGACGGCACGGTGTGGGGCAGCGTCAGCCGCAACATTCCAAGCGTCGGTCTGCAACAGGTGTCGGGCGTGCGTTTCGACCCGCTGAAATTCAATTGGCTCGGCAGCCCCGAACTGACCAATCGCGGTTGCTTTGCCATGACCAAGCACCCGCGCATCAAGGCCGCGGCGGACCTGTTCACCCATGAGCTGGTGGTTGGCGGCACCGGCGCCGGTTCGACCGTCACTGAAACCCCAAAACTGCTGCGCGGCTTGCTCGGCATGAAGCTCCGGGTGGTCGAGGGCTATGTTCGGCCGCAAGACGCGCAATATGCGATGGAGACCGGCGAACTCGACGGCATGTGCTCGACCGTGCAGTCGTTCCGCAACTTCCGTCCCGACTGGATCAAGGCGGGCGTGGCGCGGGTGTTGTTCACGCTGGAGAAGGACCTCGTGCCGTGGACCGGTGCGCCAACGGTCTACCAGTTCGTGAAAACCGATGAGCAGCGCCAGACCTTGGATTATTTTTCGTCCAGCATCGAATATGGTCGCCCGTTGCTGTTACCGCCCGAGGTGCCGGCGGAGCGGGTGGCGATGCTGCGCCGCGCCTTCGAGGCGACGGTCAACGATCCATTGTTTCGAGAAGAGGCGCAAAAGCTCGGGTTCGAGATCACGCTGCGCACGGGCGAGGAGCTCGAAACCTTGATTCGTGCGGCGAAGGAAACCCCGCCCGCGATCATTGAGCGGGTCACCAAGATGATCCAGTCGCCGGCGAATTGAGGCCGCTAGCGCAAGATGATTTAAAGCTGAGTCGCCGAGGCCGCCCAATTCTCCGCTCATTCCCGCGCAAGCGGGAATCCAGAATCTTGCTATTTTCTACTGGGTCCCCGCTTACGCGGGGACGAGCGGGTGTGAGTGACGCGCGCTTCTCGCACCAACTTAAACGCATCGAGCTTTAGACTTGCAAGCCTTGCTCGGCGGCGAACGCGCTAAGGCGCTCGCGGACGGGCGTGCTGCCGGCCGGACTTTCGATCATCGGACCCAAGAGTTGGGCGGCCTTGCCAACGTCGAGGTCGAGCAGCACGGCTTTGACCGGCCCCAACGCGGTCGGCGCCACTGACAGCGTGCGATAGCCGAGCGCGACCAGCGTGAGCGCGCCGAGCGGGTTTGAGGCCAGTTCGCCGCACAGCGTCAGCGGCTTGCGCTTGGCATTGCATTGCTTGGCGATCATCTGGAATACGCGCAGCGCCGGCGTCGACAATGGGTCGAAGCGCCCGGAAACCCGGCGGTTGCCGCGGTCGGCGGCATAGAAGAATTGCAATAGATCGTTCGAGCCGACCGACAGGAAGTCGACCCGTTCGAGCAATTCGTCGAGCTGGAACAATAGCGACGGCACCTCGACCATGGTGCCGATATCGACTCGGTCTGGCAGTTTGTGGCCGTGGCGGCGCAGATGGGTCAGTTCGCGCTCGACCAGTCCCTTGGCTTCGTCGAATTCCTCGACCGCGGCGATCATCGGGAACATCAATTTGAGATTGCGACCGCCGGCCGCCCGCAACAGCGCCCGGATCTGGGTGCGCAGCAGGCCGGGACGGTCAAGCCCAAGCCGGATTGCGCGCCAGCCGAGCGCCGGATTCTCCTCCGCCTCGTTGCGCATATAGGGCAGCACTTTGTCGCCACCGATATCGAGCGTGCGAAACGTGACCGGCTTGTCTCCGGCGGCGTCGAGAACGGAGCGATAGAGCGCGAATTGTTCGGCGGCGCGTGGGAAGTTCTCCGCCACCATGAACTGCAATTCGGTGCGGAACAGCCCGATGCCGGCGGCGCCGGTCTCCTCGATATGGGGCAGGTCGACCGCTAGCCCGGCATTGAGCAAGAGCGTTACCGGCACGCCGTCCTTGGTGACACAGGGCTTGTCGCGTAATTCGAGGTATTGCAACTGCCGACGCGCCCGCAGCCGCACGCGCTCGACATAGGCGGCTTCCATGTCGGGCGACGGCCGCACATGCACGCCGCCGATCCCGCCATCGACAATGATTGCATCGCCGGGATCGACGACGCCGGTGGCATTGGCAATCTCTCCGACGGCGGGAATGCCGAGTGCGCGCGCCACAATCGCGACATGCGAATTGGGGCCGCCTTCCTCCAGCACCAATCCACGCAGGCGCTTGCGGTCGTATTCAAGCAGCGCCGCCGGTCCCATCGAGCGCGCCACGATCACCGCGTTTTCCGGCAGCTGGTCGCGCGCCGGCGCGTAATCCCGGCCGTGCAATTGGTGCATCAGCCGGTTCGACAGTTCGTCCAGGTCGTGCAGGCGTTCGCGTAGATAGGGGTCGGTGGCGCGCAGCATGCGGGCCCGGGTATCGGATTGCACGCGCTCGACCGCGGCTTCGGCGGTCAGGCCGGTCATCACCGCCTCGGACAGGCGGTGCTGCCAGCCGCGGTCGTTGGCAAACATGCGGTAGGCTTCAAGCACATCGCGGTGCTCGCCCGAATCCGGAACCTCGCCGCGCTCGAGCAGCAGATCGAGATCCGAGCGCATGGTTTCGATGGCGGCTTCCAGGCGCTTCTTTTCCTTGTTGACGTCGTCGGCGATGAAATTGGTGATGACGATGCGCGGCTCGTGCAGCACGACATGGCCGAGCGCGACGCCGTCGTTGAGCACTGCGCCGGAAATGTGCATCGATCGACGCGCGGCCGGCGCCGGTGCGCCGGGTCGCGCAATGGTCGACAATTCGCCGGAGGCGATCATCTCGGCGACCACCATCGCGGTGGTCTGCAACGCCTCCTCCTCCTCCTCGGAATAGGTCCGGCGCGCGCGGTTCTGCACCACCAGGACGCCGAGCGTATTGCCGGCGCGCAAGATCGGGACGCCGAGGAACGAGTGGTAGATTTCTTCGCCGGTTTCGGGCCGGTAGGAGAACGCGGGGTGCGACTGCGCCTCCGAGAGATTGATCGGGTTGGCCTCGCTGGCGACCAGACCGACCAGCCCTTCGTCGGAGGCGAGTACGGTGTTGTGCACAGCCTCGCGCTTGAGGCCCTCGGTGGCGTAAAGTTCGAGGTTGCTGTCCTCGCGCAGCACGTAGACGGAGCAGACCTCCGCCACCATGTTGGCAGCGATCAGCACCACGATCTTGTCGAGGCGATCCTGCGCGCTGACCGGCTCCGCCATTACCTCGCGAAGTCGGCGCAGCAGCACGCGCGGACCGCCGAGCGCGCCACGCATGGCGTGATCCTCGGGGGCTTGGCCGGAGCGGGAGGCTCCGGCGCTACTCGGTCAGGAAACCGCACCCGCGGGGCCGGTCACCCGCGAACGCGTCGCAACTAAGGCCTATAGCGAATGCGGCATGCAAATCGCAAGCCAGGAGTGACGGAAAGGCCGCCCTATCCCCTCGCCATCGCAAAGGCATGATTTTTCGGCATTTTGGCCGGCGCGACGCAAGGGCGGGTACCCATGCGGATAGTCTTGTTGACAGCGGTGGTTGCCACATTCGCGCTGCACCAGGCGTCGGCGCAATCCGGCGGCAAGCCCGAAATGCCAATCGACCCTCGACTGAATTCGGGCGGTGCGCCACGTGCGGCGCCGCCCGCGAATCCGAAGGGACATGGCCCGATATTGACAGAGCGCTCTATCGCTCACCGCCGCCAGACGGCAGGAGCCAAAGAATGATCGGCGACTTCTGGACTCTGGAAGAGCGCAAGCGATATTTCTCGCGGCCCGAGTGGTCCAATTCTAACATTCGCATCCCATTTCCGCGAGCGGTTTTGCGAATGTTAGAATCAAAGGACCACTAGCAAGGATAGGCTGCTAGTGGAGTTTTGGATTTGACATTCGCATCGCTTGCTCGCTGCCAGGTGGGTAGCGAATGTCAAATCCACTCCACTAGCCTTTATCGAGTTCGTAGAGGCTGTGCAGCGTCCGCACCGCGAGTTCGGTGTATTCGGCGTCGATCAGCAGCGAGAATTTGATCTCCGAGGTGGTGATGGCGCGGATGTTGATCTTACGTTCGGCCAGCGCCTTGAATGCGCGCGCCGCAACGCCAGCATGGCTGCGCATGCCGACCCCGATCACCGACACCTTGGCGACGTCGGTTGCGCCGTCGAGGCGTTCATAGCCGACCGCTTTGCGCGCCTTGGCGAGCACGTCGGCGGCCCGCTCGTAGTCGGCGGCCGGCACGGTGAAGGTCAGGTCGGTGGTCTGGCCGTCGCCGGACACGTTCTGCACGATCATGTCGACATTGATGCTGGCGTCGGCCAGCGGGCCGAAGATCGCGGCGGCGACGCCAGGCTTGTCGGCGATGCGCCGCAGCGAGATTTGGGCCTCATCCTTGGAGAAGGCGATGCCAGTGACGACCTGCTGTTCCACGATCTCCTCCTCACCGCAAATCAGGGTTCCGGGCGGCTCCGCATGCGGATCGATGTCGCCGGGTTTATCGAAACTTGAGCGAACAAAGATGCGGACATTGTGCACCATGCCCAACTCGACCGAGCGCACTTGCAGCACCTTGGCGCCGAGTGAGGCGAATTCCAGCATTTCCTCATAGGCGATCTTGGGCAGGCGCCGGGCGCGCGGCACCATGCGTGGGTCGGTGGTGTAGACGCCGTCGACATCGGTGTAGATGTCGCAGCGGCTGGCCTGGATCGCCGCCGCCACCGCGACCGCCGATGTATCCGAGCCGCCGCGGCCGAGCGTGGTGATGCGGCCGGTGTCCTTGTGAACGCCTTGGAAGCCGGCAATGACTGCGACCTCGCCGCGTTCCTTGAAGCGCTTGATCAGTTCATCGCCATTGATCGAAAGAATGCGCGCCGCGCCATGGGCGTTGGAGGTGGTAATCGGGAGCTGCCAACCCTGCCAGGAACGGGCGTTGACGCCGATTCCTTCCAAGACGATTGCCAGCAGCCCGGCGGTAACCTGCTCGCCCGAGGCGACCACCGCGTCGTATTCGCGGGCGTCATGCAGGGCGGCGGCCTCCTTGCACCAGCCAACCAATTCGTTGGTCTTGCCCGACATGGCGGAGACCACGACGGCGACCTCATGGCCAGCGTCGACCTCGCGCTTGACGTGCTGCGCAACATTGCGGATGCGGTCGAGATCGGCGACCGACGTTCCGCCGAATTTCATGACCAGGCGGGCCATAGGGGACCAAGAGTTAGGGCATCGACGCCGCCAGCCGCAGGAATTTGCCGCAAGCCGCCGCGCCAAAAGGCGCGTATAGATAGCGGCGGGGGCGGGGAGCCGCAACTGCGCCCCGGTGGACCTGGTAAACGAACTGCGGCGAGCTCTTAAGAAGTTGGGCATTGGGACACGAGCGAGGCCTGGATGAGCGCACCGACGATGCCGGACAGTCCGACCGTTGATGCCGCTGAGGTCGCGCGCTTCGAGCGGCTGGCCGCGACCTGGTGGGATCCGCGCGGCAAGATGGGCGTCTTGCACAAGTTCAATCCGGTCCGGCTTGGCTTGATCAAGGAGGCGGCCTGCCGCCGGTTTGGCCGCGATCCCAAGCGGCTGGACAGCCTGGCGGGGCTGCGCCTTCTCGATATCGGCTGCGGCGGCGGCCTTCTAAGCGAGCCATTGGCGCGGCTTGGCGCGGCGGTGGTGGGGGCCGATCCGGCGGCGGCCAATATCGCGGTGGCGCAGCAGCACGCGGCCCAAAGCGGACTCGCGATCGACTACCGCGTCGGCACCGCGGAAGCGCTGGCGGACGCCGGCGAGCGCTTCGACATCGTGCTTGCCATGGAGGTAGTCGAGCATGTCGCGGACCTGTCGCTGTTCGTCAAGCGTTGCGCGGAAATGGTCAAGCCGGGCGGCATGATGATCGTGGCCACCCTCAACCGCACCTTCAAGAGTTTCGCGCTTGCGATCGTGGGGGCGGAATATGTGCTGGGCTGGTTGCCGCGCGGCACCCATCAGTGGGACAAGTTTGTGACGCCCAACGAACTTGAAGCCACGTTGGAACGGCACGGGCTCAAGGTCGTCGACGAAACCGGCGTGGTCTACAATCTGATTGCCGACCGCTGGCAGATTTCGACCGACATGGATGTGAACTACGTGGTGACCGCGGAGAAGGCGCCGTAGAGTCTTAGGTCATGACCGGCCTTGGAAGCACGCGGCTGGCCGCAACGCGCGGGACAAGCCCGGCCATGACGAATACAACATGAGCACCATGCTCGACTCCTCCTGGCTCTGGGCGCTGTTTACCATCGTCGCCGCCGCCGCCCAAACCGTCCGCAACGCAACGCAGCGCGAGCTCGCCGCGACGCTCGGCACTGGCGGTGCGACCCATGTGCGGTTCTTGTTTGGGCTGCCGTTTGCGCTGGTGTTTTTGGGCGCGGTCGCACTCGCAACCGATGCTGCGCTGCCGCGCCCACCGGCCGGCTACTGGCTCTGGATCGTGCAAGGTGCCATCGCGCAGATCGCCGCCACCGCACTGATGCTCGCCGCCATGAGCGAGCGTTCCTTTGTGGTGGTCTATGCCTATATCAAGACCGAGCCGGTGCTGGCTGCATTGTTCGGGCTCATTCTGCTCGGCGACGTGCTCACACTGCCGATCAGCGTCGCGATCCTGATCGCCACCATCGGCGTGGTTGCAATGGCGCTCAAGCCGGGCACCGCGTTTAGCGCCAAGGCGACGCTGCTCGGCCTCGCCGCTGCCGGCATGTTTGCGCTGTCGGCGGTGGGTTATCGCGGCGCGATCCTGAGTCTCGGCCATCCGAGCTTTGTCATGGCGGCGACCTTCACGCTCGCGCTGGGCCTGGTCATTCAATGCGTAGCGCTGTCGGTGTGGTTGTGGCTGCGCGAGCCAGGCGTGCTGGCGGCAATTGTGCGGCACTGGCGGCCGTCGCTGCTGGCGGGCTTCCTTGGCGCGTTCGCCTCGCAGTTCTGGTTTTTGGCCTTCGCGCTCGCCAGCGCTGCGAGCGTGCGCACGCTGGCCTTGGTCGAAGTCTTGTTCGCGCAGGCGATCTCGGTGTGGGTGTTCAAGCAGACCACCACGCCGCGCGAGGGCGTCGGCATTGTGCTGATCGTTATCGGGGTCGCAGCGCTGTTGTGGGTGTATTAATTCCGCTCGTCGGGCAGCACCGGCAGCGGGTGGAATTCGATGCCCTCTTCGTACAGTTCCTTGGCTTCCCGCGGCGAGGCTTCGCCATAGATCGAGCGGTGCTCGCTCTCGCCATAGTGCATCTTGCGGGCTTCCTCGGGGAACTTCTGGCCGACATTGTCGGCATTCTTGGTCAGGTGGTCGCGCAGCTCCTTGAGCTTGGTTCGGAACTCGCGCTCTTGCGGCGATATCATCGCGACCGGCGCCGGCGCTTCGACGGTGGCCGGAACGGCATCCGGGGTGACCGGCGTCGATGCGGACAATGCCGGGCTGGCGCGCTTCTTGGTGCCAGCGAGCTTCGGCGCCATCAGCGCTTTTTCAACCTTGCTGCTGCCGCAGGTCGGGCATTCGACCAGCCCGCGCTTCGCCTGCTTGTCGTAGGCGGCGGAATTCTGAAACCAGCTTTCGAAGGTATGGCCCTTCGCGCACGCCAAAGCGTAACGAATCATCCGGTGCCTCCGACCGCGTGCAACGCTGTCGGCTTTGCCGTGGGTTCGACCATCTCAAAACGCCGGCCGTGCTGTAGCGAGGGAATCCGCGACCGGACGGTTGCCACTTCAGCGGGATCGATCTTGGCCATTACCACGCTCGGTTCGGTGCCGCCCTCGGCCAGGATACGCCCCCAAGGGTCAATGACCAGTGAATGGCCGAATGTGTCGCGGCCGTCCTCGTGGCGGCCGCCTTGCGCCGCCGCCAGGACGAAGCAGGTGGTTTCGATGGCGCGCGCGCGCAAAAGGATGTGCCAATGCGCTTCGCCGGTCTGCTTGGTGAAGGCCGCCGGGCTGGCGATAAACGACGCCCCGGCCTCGGCCAGCGCCCGGTGCAGCGTCGGAAAGCGCACGTCGTAACAGATCGTCAGGCCAAGCCGCCCCCAGGGTAGATCGGCCAGCGCCGCCTGCTCGCCCGGTCGGTAGCTGCGCGACTCGCGATAGCTTTCGCCACCCGCGAGATCGACATCGAACATGTGAATTTTATCGTAGCGAGCGACGATCTCGCCTTGCGGATTGATTACAAATGAGCGGTTGGCGGCGCGGTCGGGTGAAATCTTGATGGCGAGCGAGCCGATGTGCAGATGGATCGCATGCCTGCGCGCCAGATCGCGGAATGCTGCCAGGCTCGCATCGGATTCCTCCGGCGCGACCGCGGCCAGCATCGCGTCGCGCTTGTTGGCCACGATGTTGGTCATTTCCGGCGTCTGCACATAGTCGGCGCCGTTGGCCTTGGCCTGCGCAATCAAGGCCGCGGCGGCATCGAGATTGCGCGCAGGATCGAGCCCTGAGCGCATCTGCACGAGGCCGACGGTGAAGGTCATGCTGCCTGTCCTTTGGTTTTTTCCAACAGCGCGTCGAGTTTGCCGGCACGCTCCAGATCATGCAGTTCGTCGCTGCCGCCGACATGCGTGTCGCCGATGAAAATCTGCGGCACGGTCATGCGGCCGCCGGCGCGTTCGACCATGGCCGCGCGAATGGCCGAATCGCCGCTGACATCGATTTCGGTGAATTGCACTTGCTTGCGCGTAAGCAGCGCCTTGGCCGAACTGCAATAGGGGCAATAGCGGGTGGTATAAATCTCGATTTTGCTCATCTTGGCCTGAATCGCAGTTTGCGCCGAGTTTATATGGGATTGCGCGCGCCCGCCACAACCCGGGCAAATACCAGGGCGTCGACCTGCGCCGCACCGGCCCGTAGCAGCGCCCGCGCGCAAGCGTCCATCGTGGCGCCCGAGGTGAGCACATCGTCGATTAAAATCAGGCGTCGGCCGACCACCTCCGGTTTGCCCTCTGGCGTAACGCGGAAGGCGCCCTGGAGGTTCTGTGCGCGGGCCGCCCGCGCCAGCCCGACCTGCTGCGGCGTTGCCCTGATACGTTTGAGCGCCCGCAGGGTTAACGGCACCGCGCTCGCCGCGGCGATGGTCTCGGCGAGCAGCGCCGATTGGTTGAACCGCCGCGCCCATTGCCGCCGCCAGTGCAACGGCACTGGCACCAATGCGTCGGCCTCGCGCAGCAGCGCCGCGCCAGCGGTTGCCATCCAGCGCCCCATGGTGGGCGCAAGATCGAGTCGGTCGCCATATTTGAAGGCGTGCACGATGGTACGCGCGATGGCGTCGTAGCGCACGGCGGCGCGAGCGCGGTGATAGGCTGGCGGATCGGCAATGGCCTCCATCGAAAGAATGCCGGGGCCGGGATCGTAGGTGAACGGAATGCCGAGCCGCTCGCAATAAGGCGGTGCGATGAACGACAGCTTTGCCCAGCAAGCAGGGCACAGGCCGGCGCCGCTCACAGGTTCGCGGCACGATGCGCAGAGCCGCGGCAAAGCCACGTCGGCGACGAGACTGAAAGCCGTGCGCAACGCGCCGGCCATTCGCCGTAAACCTGTCGGTCGTGTGTCGGGCTGCTCCGCCTCCATGGAATGACGCTATCGCTTCGGCGCATTGTCCTCAACGCATTGTTCCGGTGGGCGGCAATTCGGGCTACGCTGGCCAACATGTCGTCGGGTCCCGTCATTTTCGATCGTCCGCTGCTGCGCGCCAGGTGCCGGCGCGCGGAGCGGCTTGGCGTCTCGGATTTCTTGATTGCGCGCGTTGCCGAGGATCTCGCGGAACGGCTGTCGGCGGTAATGCGGCGGTTCGATACGGCGGTTGCGCTTGGCGCATCAGGCGAAGTGGTATCGCGCGCACTGATGACGACCGGTAAGGTCGGAACCATCGTGTCGGCCAATGCCTGGGCGAAATTCGCGCCCGACTGTCCGCTCGCGGTGGTGGCTGATGAAGAAGCGTTGCCGTTTCAGGACGGCGCGATCGACCTGGTGGCGTCGGCGCTGACCCTGCAATTCGTCAACGACCTGCCGGGCGCTCTGGTGCAGATCAGGCGCGCGCTGCGTCCGGATGGGTTGCTGTTGGCGGCGCTCGCCGGCGGCGAAACGCTCACCGAGTTGCGTCAGGCGTTTGCGCAGGCGGAAGCCGAGATCGATGACGGAATTTCGCCGCGGGTCGCGCCGTTTGCCGATCTGCGCGCGCTTGGCTCGCTGCTGCAGCGCGCGGGCTTTGCGCTGCCGGTCACCGATATCGATCGGGTCACCGTGCGTTATTCATCGCCGCTCGCGCTGATGTACGATCTGCGCCGCATGGGCGCAACCAATGGGTTGCTGGAACGCAGCCGCAAGCCGCTGCGGCGCGCGACGCTGCGGCGAATGATAGAAATTTATGGCGAGCGCTTTGCGGATGCCGACGGCCGGGTGCGCGCCACGTTTGAGATTGTATGGCTGTCAGGCTGGGCGCCGCACGCGAGTCAGCAGCCGCCGCTGACGCCTGGATCTGCTCAGCGGCGGTTAGCGGATGCGTTGGGGACGAAGGAGCAGCCTGCGGGCGAGAAGGCGGCGCGCTGAGCCGCGCTACGAAAGCAGGTTCGCGATATTCTGGTAGAGATTCAAGACGCTGGAGCCGAGAATCCCTACGGTCGCGGCGATGGCGAGACTGATGCCGGCTGCGATCAACGCATATTCGATTGCGGTGGCGCCGCTCTCATCGGCAAGTGCGCGCCGGATCAGGGCCGCGATGCGCAGACGCAAGCTGGATTCGGGTGTCAGGCTGTTCGGCCCCATGACGTTGTTCCGTTCAGTCGGGCGGGACGGATCTCGCAACTCACAACAGCGTTGTCAGGTGCGAAATCAAGGGAATGTCCGCGGGTGGCATTGGATAGTCTCGCAATCGGTTCGGTTGAACCCAGGCAAGCTTCTGGCTCTCATTCGCGCTGACAACGCCTTGCCAGCGACGGCATACATATAGTGGCATCAGAAGATGAAATTCCGTGTACGTGTGACTGGCGAATGTCAGCGGTGCGAGGCATGATTCGTTAACCGTGATCCCGAGCTCCTCCTTCAGCTCCCGGATCAGCGCGTCTTCGGGGCGTTCACCGGGGTCGACCTTGCCGCCCGGGAATTCCCACAGGCCGGCCATGGCTTTTCCGGCGGGCCGTTCAGCGATCAGCACCCGCCCGTCGGCATCGATCAGGGCGCAGGCGGCCACCAGGACGATTTTGGCGCTCACAGTTTTGCTCCGAATCCGCTGTTAACCGCGATGCAACGTATTCCACGGGCTGGGCGGCGCAATCCCGCCCGCCATGTTGATTCTGCCGACCGTGGGTTGCTAGAGTTTTGCAGCTTCCTGTCTCTGAGGTGCGATCATGGCCAAATTGATGGGGCTGGTCGTCGTTGTTTTGCTCGCTTGGATTGCGGAGGCGTCGGCGCTTTGTTCGGTGCCGCGCTTCAACTTCCTCGCCAATCAAACGGTCGACGCTTATATGACGGTTTCGAGCGGCGATCGGTGTTCAATCCGGATGGCGATCTCAAGTGGCCCCAACCACAGCACCGAGATTGTGCAGCGTCCGTCCAATGGTACGGTTGCCACCGAGGCGCCCCATCGCGTCATCTACCGCTCACGACCCGGATATGTCGGGAATGACATTTTCGTTTTCGCCTGGCGCGGCCTCAGCAATATCAATGCTCCGGTTGTGCGTACCGTCCGCGTAAATGTTCGGGTGACGGCGCGCTAGGATAGGAACCGGCTCTGCCCACTTTCTGCAGGTCCACGATGCGCATTCTGGCTTTATCAGGCTTCATGCTGCTGATCTTAGGTGCGGATGCCTGGGCCGCCTGTTCGGGCTCGCGTGTTTTCGCGGTGGAGAATAGCACCGCCGAAGCGCGCATCAGAGTGACCAGTGGTGATCCTTGCGGGTATAGGCTGCGTCATTCCTTCGGTCCGATCCATAAGACGGTTGTCGTACAACGGCCAGCGCATGGGACCGTGACCATCGACGTCAATCGCGTCAGATATCGATCGCGACCCGGTTTCGTCGGGAATGACACGTTCGCCTATGCGCGGCACGGTCTGCGAATGATTGATGGGACGCCGGTATTTTATGCGTACCGCGTCAATGTGACGGTCGTTCCCAAACGCTAAGATCGGTAGTCGCCGTTAATTGCGACATACTCCTTGGTGAGATCGCAAGTCAGCACGCGGTCGCGACCGTTTCCGAGCCCAAGTTGCACCTTGAGTGCGATCGTCTGGCTCTTCATCGCCTGCGAGACTTGGGTTTCGTCGTAGCTGGGATCGCGCGCGCCCTTGTGGGCGACGCGGATGCCCTCGAACCAGATCGAAAGCTTGTCGCGATCGGCCGGCTCGCCGGCTTTGCCGACTGCCATGACGACGCGGCCCCAATTGGCGTCCTCGCCGGCGATGGCGGTTTTCACCAGCGGCGAATTAGCAATCGACATGGCGATCTTGCGCGCCGACGCCTTGGAGACCGCGCCTTCGACCTGGATTTCGACCAGCTTGCGGGCGCCTTCGCCATCGCGCGCCACCTGTTCGGCGAGGTCGGCGAGCACCGCCATGAACGCTTTGCGGAAGCCCTTGAGACGCGGATCGGTCGCCTTGCCGATTTTCGGTGCGCCCGCTGCGGCGCCGGTCGCGAATGCGATCAGCGTGTCGGAGGTTGAGGTGTCGCCATCGATGGTGACCGCGTTGAAGGTGTCGGCAACGCATTCCTTCAGCAGGGCCTGAAGCGCGGCCGCCGCAATCGGCGCGTCGGTGAACACGAAGGACAGCATGGTCGCCATATCGGGCATGATCATGCCGGCGCCCTTGGCGATGCCGTTGACGGTTACGGTGGTGTTGCCGATCAAAGCCTTTGCGGTCGCCACTTTCGGGAAGGTGTCGGTGGTCATGATGGCGCGCGCGGCGTCAAGCCAGCCGTCGGTGCGGGCATTGGCAACCAGCGTGTCCATCACGCCGTCGAACACGCTGGCATTGAGCGGCTCGCCGATCACGCCGGTCGAAGCAAGAAACACCTCGTCGGGTTTGCAGCCGACAGCCTTGGCGGCAATCCGCGCGGTGAAGGCGCAGGCCTCGCGGCCGGTCTTGCCGGTGAAGGCATTGGCATTGCCGGAATTGACCACCAGCGCGCGGGCTTTGCGACCCTTGAGCTTGTCGCGGCACCACTCAACCGGGGCGGACGGGCATTTCGATTTGGTGAACACGCCGGCTACCGCGGTGCCGGGGTCGAGCACCATCAACAAGACATCGGTGCGGCCCTTGTAGCGCACGCCGGCAGCGGCGGTGGCAAAGCGCACGCCGGCAATCGGCGGCATGGCGGGGACCGATGTGGGTGCGAGTGGAGAAATCCTGCTGGTCATGGTCACGATCGTTTTGTCTTGTGTGCTGGTCTGGCGTGCTTGTTTTGCATCGCATGCGGACGCGCGCATGCAAAAACCCTATGTCGGCGTCATAACCACCAGCTTCTCGCCATGCTTGCAAGGCCGGGGCGGTGGATTTTCCGGCGCAATCCCAGCGCCGAATTTGGATTGACCGCCATACGGAAGGCGGTGTTTTGATGCCAGTTCGGACCTATCGTCGCGAGAACGCAATGCGCCCGCCCGATCTGCCTTGCCCAGCGCCCGACCGGAACCCGCGGCCGCCGCGCATGCCGCTGCCGCCCGGCGCCTGCGACAGCCATGCGCATATCTGTGGTCCGGCTGCCGCCTTTCCCTATGCGGCGGAGCGCATTTACACGCCCCCGGATGCGACGCTCGATGACTATCTCGGCCTGCTGGCGGCGCTTGGGGTCGAGCGCGCGGTGTTGGTGCAGCCCAGCGTCTACGGGACGGATAACGCCGCGTTGCTCGACGCGCTGTCGCGCCAGCGCCGGGGACTGCGCGGGATTGCCGTGGTCGATCCGGGCATATCCTTGACCGAAATTCGAGCGCTCGACCAAGCCGGCATTCGGGGCGTCCGCTTCAATCTGGTCGATCACAAGGGCGAGCGTAATGTCGTCCCGGCCGACGTGATCGGTTCGCTGGCGCGCGCCATTGCGCCGTTTGGCTGGCACATCGAATTCCTGATTAACCTGGACGATGCGCCGGGCTTTGCGCCGGCAGTCGCCGGGCTTCCGGTCGATGTTGTGGTCGGGCATCTGGGCTATCCGCGCGGCGGCGCCGGCCCGTGGTCGAGCGCCGCAAGCCTCGATGCATTCCTGCGTCTGTTCGAATCCGGCCGATGCTGGGTCAAGCTGACCGGCCCTTATCGCATTTCGAGCGCGCCAGACTTGCCTTATCCGGATGTGGCGCCGCTGGCGCGCCGCTTGGCGAGCGTCAACCCGGATCGGCTGTTATGGGGTACCGATTGGCCGCATGTCATGAACAAGAAGCCGATGCCCAATGACGGCGACCTGACCGATCTCATGGGTGATTGGTTGCCAGACCCGGCCATGCGCGGGCGGGTATTGGTGACCAACCCGGCGGCGCTCTACCGGTTCGCGGACGCCGAGAGTCTGCGCTCCACGAAATAGCCCGCGCGGCCCGTCCCGCGCCCGCGGTTCACGACCGACCGTGGGTTATTTCTTCTCCGCGCCCTTCTTGTCCAGACGCTCGATCTTCGCCTTCTCGCGGAGTTGACCGATCAATTCGCTTTGCGCGCGCCGGGTCACGAAGGTTTCGATCTGGGGGCGGATCTTTTCAAACTCCGGCACCGGCCGGTTACGCCGGTCCTCAAGCTTGATGATATGCAAGCCGAATTGCGTGCGCACCGGGTTCGACATCTGCCCCGGATACATTTGAAACGCCACATTGGCGAATTCGGGCACCATCTGGTCCTTGGTGAAATAGTCAAGGTCGCCGCCGTTCTCCTTGCCGGAGGGATCCTCGGTCAGTTCGCTGGCGACGGCCGCGAACTCTTCTCCTTTCTTGATGCGCTCGACCGCCGTCCGCGCGCGCACCTCGGCGTCGGCCATGGCCTTCGGGTCCTTGGGGTCAGCGCGGAACAAGATGTGGCGGGCGCGAATTTCTTCGGCCGCGCCCATCGGCTTGATCTGCTCGTCATAGACCTTCCGCAGCGCCGCATCGCTGGTGGTGACCCGCGCGTGTTCCTGCAGCATCGCGCCCATCAACAATTTGCTGCGCAGAAAGGCCTGACGCTGCTTGAAATCGTCACTATTCTGGAGGCTGCGCGCCTCGGCGGCCTGCGCGGCGAGGAAAATGTCGGCGACATAGTTGATGATATGTTCGCGCCGGACATCGGGCGCCAATTGCTGGAGGTCGACGCCGAGGTCGTCTTCCGCCAAAGTCAGGTGGCTCTCCCGGATATCGAAGCTGTTGACCCGGGCGACCACCGGGTCGGAAGCTGAGCCAGCCGGCGCGGATGATTCCTGCGAGCAGCCGGCGAAAAGCGGCAGGGCAACCAATACCAGCGTGGCGACGGTCGCGCCCGTGCTGCGTCGTGGCCGCAGGTCCCGCGGCGTTGCCAAGGTTGGGTAGGGTCGGTGCGCAATCATAGGCTATCCTTAACAATTCGAGCGGCCCCGCCGACCGCGATATGCGCCGGACAGTCGCGCAATCGGCCATTCTTTGCAATGGTTGCCAGGGTGCGGTATTTTGAAAATAATGTGAGAAATCTCACAATTGACAAGGGTGTAGCCCACTCTTATGTGTCGGGACATCCGGCCGGATTAGGTTCCAAACCGTCGCCAGCCCAACGTACTTCACTGCAATGCCGGCATGCTGCGGCAAATCCGTTGAACATGTGCGCCGCCGGCCGCGACAAATATTGGTTTAGCAAAGTCCGGTGCGCTGCCGCGGTCGATTTGGTAGACTGGCGTTCAGGGTCCTGAAGGGAATTCCAGCATGATTGGCGCGCTCGCCCGCAAGATATTCGGCTCCTCCAACGAGCGCCGCATCAAGTCCTATCAGCCGCGGGTCGCGCTGATCAATGCGCTGGAGCAGGAGATCGAGAAGCTCTCCGACGACGCCCTGCGGGCGCGTACGGCTCAATTCCGCAAAGAGCTCGAAGAAGGCAAGACGCTCGACGACATCCTGGTGCCGGCATTCGCGACCTGTCGCGAGGCCGCCAAGCGCACCTTGGGGCAGCGTCACTTCGACGTGCAGCTGATTGGCGGCATGATCCTGCACGACGGCAGGATTGCCGAAATGAAGACCGGCGAAGGCAAGACGCTGGTCGCAACCCTGCCGGTCTATCTCAACGCCTTGGCGGGTCGCGGCGTTCATGTCGTCACGGTCAATGATTACCTTGCCAAGCGCGACTCCGAATGGATGGGGCAGGTCTATAAATTCCTCGGCCTGACCGTCGGCGTGATCGTGCACGGCCTCGACGATGAGCAGCGCAAGAAGCAATACGACTGCGACGTCACCTATGCCACCAACAACGAGCTCGGCTTTGACTATCTGCGCGACAACATGAAGTACCGGCTTGAGGATATGGTCCAGCGTGGGCACGCCTTCGCCATCGTGGACGAAGTCGACTCGATCCTGATCGATGAGGCGCGCACGCCGCTGATCATCTCCGGCCCGCTCGACGATCGTTCGGAATTCTACAACACCATCGACACCTATATTCCGAAGCTCGACACCGTGGACTACGAGGTCGACGAGAAGCAGCGCACGGTCGCGCTGACCGAAGTCGGCATGGAAAAGATGGAGCAGATGCTGCAGGCGGCCAATCTGCTCAAAGGCGATTCGCTCTACGACGTTGAGAACGTTTCGACGGTGCATCACGTCAATCAGGGACTGCGCGCACACAAGCTGTTCCAGCGCGATAAGGATTACATCGTCCGCAACGGCGAGGTCGTCATCATCGATGAATTTACCGGCCGGATGATGCCCGGCCGCCGCTATTCGGACGGGCTGCATCAGGCGCTCGAAGCCAAGGAACATCAGCCGATCCAGCCGGAGAACCAGACGCTGGCGTCGATCACGTTCCAGAACTATTTCCGCATGTATGACAAGCTTGCCGGCATGACCGGCACCGCCATGACGGAAGCGGACGAATTCTCCGACATCTACAATCTCGAAGTGATCGATGTGCCGACCAACCAGCCGATGGTCCGCATCGACGACGACGACGAGATCTATCGGACCGCCGTCGAGAAATATCGGGCGATTCTGACGCTGATCAATGATTGCAAGCAGCGCGCGCAACCGGTGCTGGTGGGAACGACTTCGATCGAAAAGTCCGAACAGCTCGCCGAGATGTTGCGCAAGCAGGGCTGGGAGCAGCACGACTTTTCCGACCCCAACGCATTCGCGGCGTTGTATTCCGGCGACGACGGCGCGTCGAAGGTGAAGGTGTTCGCCATTCTCAATGCGCGCTTTCACGAGCAGGAAGCCCAGATCATCTCGCAGGCCGGCGTGCCCGGCGCGGTGACCATCGCCACCAATATGGCCGGCCGCGGCACGGATATTCAATTGGGCGGCAATATCGACATGCGCATCCGCCAGGAACTCAAGGATGTTACCGACGATGGCGCGCGCGACGTGCGCATTGCCGAAATCCGGATGCAGATCGCGCGCCTCAAGGACAAGGCGCTCGCCGCCGGCGGGCTCTTTGTGCTTGGCACCGAGCGGCACGAGAGCCGCCGCATTGACAATCAGTTGCGCGGCCGTTCGGGACGCCAGGGCGACCCCGGCCATTCCAAGTTCTTCCTGTCGCTCGAAGACGACCTGATGCGGATTTTCAGCGGCGGCGGGCTCGACACCGTACTCAAGCGCGTCGGGCTCAAGGAGGATGAGGCGATCGTCCATCCTTGGGTCAATAAGGCGCTTGAGAAGGCGCAGCAGAAGGTCGAGTTCCGCAACTTCGATATCCGCAAGAACCTGCTCAAATTCGACAACGTGTCCAACGACCAGCGCAAGGTGATCTTCGACCAGCGCATCGAATGGATGAAAATGGAATCGGTCGCCGAGATCGTCGCCGACATGCGCCATATCGCAGTCGACGATCTGGTCGCCAAACATGTGCCGGAGAACGCCTATCCCGAGCAGTGGGATACCGTCGGCCTTAAAGCCGAGCTTGAGCGGGTGCTTGGGCTCGATCTTCCGGTCGACGCCTGGGCTAAGGAAGAAGGTATCGCCGACGAGGAATTACTGGCGCGCATCGAGCGCCGCGCCGATGAGTTCATGGCCGCCAAGGTCGCCCAATGGGGCGCCGATACCATGCGCGCGGTCGAGAAGTCGGTCCTGCTGCAAACGCTCGACCATCTCTGGCGCGAGCATCTGGTGATGCTTGAACATCTGCGTCAAGTGGTGGGGCTGCGTGGCTACGGCCAGCGCGACCCGCTCAATGAATACAAGGCCGAGGCCTATAATCTGTTCGAGGCGATGAGCCAGAATCTGCGTGAGCAGGTGGCCGGCTATCTGATGCGCATCCAGATCATGGACCGGCCGCCGGAGCAGGCGCCGGACCTGCCCTACATGGAGGCGCATCATATCAATCCCGACAGCGGCGGGGATTACGCCGCCGCCGATGTGTCGTTGGCGCCGGCCATGGCCGGCAGCGGCTTTGGCGGCGTGCGCGCGGTTGAGCGCAACCCCGCCGATCCAACGAGCTGGGGCAAAGTCGGTCGCAACGAGGAGTGTCCGTGCGGTTCCGGCAAGAAGTATAAACATTGCCACGGGCGGTATGCTTGAGCATTAGCCTTGAGGATTGCCTCAAGCTGCTGATTCCCGCGGCGCTCAATTATACTAATCGCCGTTGTGCCTGATACTCTTTCCACGTCATGGCCGGGGCACCAGTGGAGTGGATTTGACATTCGCAAAATCGCGCGCGGAAATGGGATGCGAATGTTAGAATCGGACCACTAGCGCCAAGCACCGAATCGATTTTCAAAGCTGTTGGTGGGCGCGGTCGGCGGTACGTTGCTGAGCGCATTTTGGCTGGGCGCGGGCGGCGGCGCGGCCGGCTGCTCGGAAGTGTTGTTGGCGCTGCCGGTGCTGGGCCTGGCGGCGGGCTTCTTGTCTTCGGCGGGTTTGGTGCGCGCTGCGGTCTGCTGCTTGGCGGGCGGCGACTTGGCTTTCGGCGTGGGCGCGGATTTATCGGAGGCGCTCGATCCGCCCAGCCCGACCATGCGCGCCATCTGATCCATGATGCCGCCGTTCGACGACGAGCCATTCGACGAGAACAGATTGCCGAACATGCCGCTGCCGCCCGAACTTGGCTGCACGGCCGCAACCCGCGTTTCGGTTGGTGGGACTTCGGCGCGAACCACCGGCTCCGGCGTGCTCCCGGTTGTGACGCGGCTCGACGTACGAACGGCGCTCGAGCGCTGTTCTAGCGGGATTTGGACATTGGCCGGGATGGTGCCGTTCGACGATGAAATCCGGGCGCGGACGACGCCAGCGTCATCGACATTGTGCGATTGCAGGCTGGCAAGGAAGGTCGGATGCATGCCGCCGTCAGCAAAACTGCGGACTGCCGGCAGATTGCCACGCCGAACGAGATCGGCCACTTGAGCGTCGTCGCGCTGCTGCTTGCTCTTGACCGCGGCAAGCACGTCGTCCGGCGTCGTCATGGCGGGGCATGCGGCGGTCGGGTTGTAGCGGCCATTGGTCTCGGTATTGAACACATAGCGACGATCGCAGACGTCGACTTTCGGTTCCTGCCGTGTCACTTCGAAATGGTCGTAGCCGACCTTGAGCATGCGCCAGAATGGCATGTGCGGAGAATTACGGTGCCGCGCCATGTTTTGCGGCGTCATCCGGAATGGGAACGCCTGGATCTGGAACGAACCCTGGCCTCCGAAGAACGATTCGCGCGCCAGCGCGTAGATTTCGGCAATCTGTTCGTCGGTCATGGCGTAGCAGCCGCGCGACGAACAGTCGCCATGGATCATCAAGAACGCGCCGGTGCGGTTGTTGGCCCGGTCATAGGCGTTCGGATAACCCATGTTGATTGAGAGATAGAAACTCGAATTCGGGTTCATCAGGCTCGGCGTGATGGTGTAGAAACCCTCCGGCGCCTGGCGGTCGCCTTCCTTGAGCTTGGGTCCGAGATCGCCCGACCAGCGGCAGATCGGATAGGTCTTCAGCAGCGCCATGCGCCCGCTCTGGTCTTCCTTCCAAAGCTCAAGTTCCGATTCTTCTTTGAAGATGCGAACAAGGATCGGCGATTCCTTGCCCATGTTCCGCTTTTCGATCTCGGCAATCATCTGCGACGAGAGCGGCTGCAGCGAGCGTAGGGTGGGTGCATTGCCGTCAGTATCGCAGCCGGCCAGAACCACGGCAGCAACAACTGCCGCGGACGCCAAAAGCGTTCGCACCGGTAAGCGACGGCTCAAGCCCCTGTCTCCCCAACGGTTAGGCTAACCCCAGAGCCTTCCAGCATTAAGAGTTACCTGTTGAAAGGGTTGGCCGCAAGGCAGGACCCTCCCCCTGATGGCCGCTTGCGCGGTCCAATGGTAAACGAATAGTAAAGATTAACGGAGTGTTGCCCACGCGCCACCGTGTCTCGATCGATGTTTTTCGACCACTGTACTCAAAAGCCGCCACCGAGCGTCCAGTATTCGACGAGTAGAATCGGCCATGGCCGATCGCTTATTGCCAACGGCATCTTTCGCAAGACTTGGGAGATATCGGGGCAGAGCTGCGGCCATCCCCAAAGAAATTCCGGCCGATCGCCTCAAGCGCGGCCTTTTTTGCAATCGTGGATGGACTTTGCCTCGATAGCAGCCACAATTGCTAAAAAACACGCCCACCCGCTGCCGACGCTCCGGCCCGGCGCGCCGAGGGGGCGGTCAATGGGAGGCGAGCCCAATGAACCAGCGCAGTGGATGGATGCTGGGCGCTGCGGCGATGGCGCTGGCGGCGCTGTTGGCGGGGATGCCGTCGCAGCCGGGCGCGCAGACCCCGGCGGTTGCGATCGACAGCGATGACATCGGCGGCGTGGTGACCGGTCCCAAGGGGCCGGAGGCCGGCGTCTGGGTGATCGCCGAGACCACCGACCTGCCAACCAAATATGCCAAGATTGTCGTCACTGACGATCAAGGCCGCTACCTGATTCCGGATCTGCCGAACGCCAAATACAAGATCTGGGTGCGCGGCTATGGGCTGGTCGACTCCGCGAAGGTCGATGCCGAACCCGGCCGTCCGCTCAATCTCACGGCGGTAACCGCGCCCAACGAGCGCGCCGCGGCGGAACTCTATCCGCCAATCTATTGGTATTCGATGTTGCGGATCCCGGCGAAGAGCGAATTCCCGGGAACCGGTCCGAAGGGTAACGGCGTCAATCCAGCAATCCGCGGCCAGCATGAGTGGCTTGCCGGCATCAAATCGGTCGGCTGCATGTCGTGCCATGCGCTCGGCACGCCGGGCACCCGCACGATCCCGCGCGCGTTCGGTGACTTCGCCAATTCGCGCGACGCCTGGACGCGGCGCGTGCAGGCCGGCCAGGCCATGGGCCAGATGGTCGGCGTTGTGACCCGGTTGGGCCCTGACCGCTCGATTGCCGAATGGGCGAATTGGACCGATCGCGTCGCGGCGGGCGAATTGCCGAAGGACAAGCCGCCGCGGCCACAGGGCATCGAGCGTAATTTGGTGCTCACATTGTGGGATTGGAGCGAGCCGCAACTCTATTTGCATGATCTGATTGCGACCGATCGGCGCAATCCCACCGTCAATGCCAATGGCAAGATTTACGGGTCGCAGGAGCACGCCTCGGACTACGTAACGGTGCTCGATCCGGTGACCCACACCGCGTCCAACATCAAGCATCCGGTGCTCGATCCGAAGACGCCGACCACCAAAGAACTCAATGCCATGACGCCGTCGCCTTATTGGGGCGACGAGCCGATCTGGACCGCGCAGGCCGACAATCACAACCCGATGATGGATGAGAAAGGTCGTCCATGGTTCACGGTCCGCATCCGCATCCCCAACAACAATCCGGCGTTCTGTCGGCAGGGGTCGGAGCATCCGTCGGCCAAGGCCTTTCCGCTGAACAGCTCGACCCGCCAGACCTCGATGTATGATCCGGAGACCGGCAAGTTCACGCTGATCGATCTGTGTTTCCCGACCCATCACCTCAGTTTTGGCGAGGACGCCGACAACACACTCTGGTTTTCGAGCGGAGTCGGTGGGCTCAGTGTCGCTGGCTGGCTCAATCGCCGGATCTTTGAGGAAACCGGCGACAATGCCAAGGCGCAAGGCTGGTCGCCATTCGTGCTCGATACCAATGGCAATGGCCGCCGCGACGACTGGGTGCAGCCCAACCAGCCGGTCGATCCGAGCAAGGACAAGCGCGTCAACGTCAATTTCTACAGCGTCGTTGAAAATCCGCAGGACGGCACCGTCTGGGGTCAATCGCTGAGTCCGTTCCCGAGCTATGTCGTGCGCTTCGATCCCAAGACGCAGCTCTCGGAAATCTACGCGCCGCCGTCGCCGGGCTACGGCGGTCGCGGTGGCGACATTGATCGCAACGGCGTGTTCTGGACCTCGCTGGCCAGCGGCCATCTTGGCGAGTTCGATCGCCGCAAATGCAAGATGCTCAGCGGTCCGACCGCGACCGGCGATCACTGTCCGGAAGGTTGGACACTGCACCGCATGCCGGGGCCACGCTTCGAGCAGGGCGTCGATGACGATCACAGCGTCGAGTCGAGCTACTACACCTGGGTTGATTGGTTCAACACCGGAGGGCTTGGCACCAACATTCCGATCGCCACCGGGAACTTAAATTCCTCGCTGCTCGCGCTGGTGAATGGCAAGTGGATCAATCTGGTGGTGCCCTATCCGATGGGCTTCTTCACCAAATGGGTCGAGGGCCGCATTGACGATCCCAAGGGCGGTTGGAAGGGTAGGGGTCTGTGGACCACTTATTCCAATCGCACCATGTTCCATCTCGAAGGCGGCAAGGACAACCGCCCCAAGGTGGTCAAATTCCAGATGCGTCCCGACCCGCTGGCGAAATAATACCAAACTCCGGGGCGATCGACCTCTTTCCCCGTTATTGCCGGGCGCAGCCCGTCGACGACGGGCGTGAGCGCCCTTCTGTACTTGATCGCGGCGCAAGTCGGGAATACCCGACTTGCGATGACAAGCGCGGGCATGACGAGTCAAACATTTTGCGTCCGAGTATTAGACACCATGCTTGCGCATGTTGGAGAGCGCTTTGGCGGCGTCCCATTCGAAGTCGTGGATCGTCGCCTCGCTCATCCCGCTGTCCGCCCGCCGGCTTCACCACAGGGAAGCAAACACATCACCCGATCGTGCGCCCGATCGCCAGGAACTTCTCGCGTCGCTGCTTGCGCACGGATTCGCGGTCGAGCCCTCGGAGTTCGCCGAAAGCGTCGGCGATGGCGTTGCCGGCGGCTGCGATCGCCGCGGCTGGAACGCGGTGGGCGCCGCCGATCGGTTCGGTCACGATGGTGTCGATGACGCCGAAGCGCGCCAAATCCTGGGCGGTGATCTTCATGCTGGTGGCGGCTTCCTGCGCCTTGCTGGTGTCGCGCCATAGGATCGATGCCGCGCCCTCCGGCGAGATCACGCTGTAGAACGAATGTTCCAGCATCAGCACGCGATTGGTGGTGGCGATGGCAATGGCGCCACCGGAGCCGCCGACGCCGATGATCAGTGCGACATTCGGCACGCCGAGTTCCAGGCAGCATTCGGTCGAGCGCGCGATCGCCTCGGCCTGGCCGCGCTCCTCGGCGCCGATGCCGGGATAGGCGCCCTCGGTGTCGACCAGCGACAAAACCGGAATGCCGAACCGGTCGGCCATCTGCATCAGGCGAACCGCCTTGCGATAGCCTTCGGGCCGCGCCATGCCGAAATTGTGCTTGAGGCGGTCTTCGGTGGTCGAGCCCTTTTCGTGGCCGAGCACGCAAACGCTCTCGCCGCGAAAGCGTCCGAAGCCGCCGACGATCGCTTCGTCTTCGCCGAATTTGCGGTCGCCGGCGAGCGGCACGAAATCGGTGATCAGCGCGCCGACGTAATCCATGCAGCGCGGCCGCTCGTGGTGGCGCGCAACCAGGGTCTTCTGCCAGGGCGTGAGGTTTTCGTAGAGTTCTTTGAGGGTCTGCGCGGCCTTGGCCTCGAGCCGCGCGATCTCCTCGCCGATGGCGGCCGCGGTCTCGCCGGTCTGCAGCGCGCGCAGCTCCTCGACCTTGGCCTCGATTTCGGCCACCGGTTTTTCAAAGTCGAGATAGGTTCGCATTTGGCCTCAAAGCGGGGGAGCGGCGGCCCTTTTGGCGCCGCCCGGGATAGCCGAAAAGTCCCCATGGGCCGGATGAAGTCAAGCGCGGTCAATACAAACGGCCGGGCATAACCCGGCCGTGGCGTTGGGCGCCGCGCCGCGCTCAGGCGGCGAGATTGCCGAATTTCTTGAGATTCTCGCGTTGCTTGTCGTTGCGCGGCAGCAGCTTGAAAATCCGCGCCGCCGTGCCGCCGAGGATGTTGTGCTTGGCCTTCTCGGACAGGAACGGCAGGTCGTAGATGGTCGACGGTAGGTCGAAATCCCAGTGCGGATAGTCGGAGGCATAAAGCAGCTGGGTTTCCGCGTTCATCATGCGGAAAGTGCACTCCATCGCTTCGCGATCCTGAATCTCGATCGGCTGGGTCGAATAATACATGTCCCGCATATAGTCCGACGGCTTCTTCTTGAGCACCGGCGCTTCGGAAGGCCGCATCATGTATTCGTGGTCGAGCCGTTGCATCAGGAACGGTATCCAGGCGAGGCCGGCTTCGATCCAGATCACCGGCAGCTTGGGGAAACGCTCGCCCATGCCATTGATCACCCAATTGGTGCAGTGAAGGATATTGTAAAATGAGAATCCGAGCGCATGCACCGACAGGAACCGGTTGCACGCGCGGAACACCGGCTCGCTCCAATTCGGGCCGGAGTGGAACGACAGTGAAAGGTCGCGCTCTTCCATGGCGCGATAGACCTTCATCAGCGCATTGTCGTTGACCTGGATGTTGCGCACCGTGGTGACCATGAAGCCGGTGACGCCCTTGCGATGGCCGAAAGTCTCGACGTGCCGCAGCGATTGTTCGGGGTCGGAGAACGGCAAGCACAGCGCGGAGAAAAAACGCCCGTTGGATTCCGGCAGCACCTTCTCGGTGAGCCAGCGGTTGTAGGCCCAGCACAGATCGGCCTCCATTTCCTTCTGCGGATGCAGGCCGATATTGAGCATGCCGGTCGGAAACAGGCAGGAATAGTCGACGCCCATGGCGTCCATCCAGCGTTCGCCGAGCTGGACATCGCGAATCCGGCCGGGCTCGGTCTTCTCGGTTGACCGCAGCGGATAGCGCGTCACCCGACCGCCCATGTCCTGGGTGAAGCCGGCTTGCGAGGGCACCAGCCCGCGCCGCCCGAGCGCACGCCCGCCGATCGAGAGCTGGCGCAGCACATCGTTTTCCATGAATGGGAGAATTTGATCGTAGTTTTCATTTTCATAGTGATGCGCATCGCAATCGACAATCAGCATGTTGTCATATTTGCGCTGCACCGCTTGCCGGCGGGCATGGGCCAGTAGCTTGGTGGTGTTGAGTTCCTCGACGGTGACGCGTCGGCCACGTTCTGCGAGCATTTCCATGATTGTTCTCCCGATGTCGTCGCTGATCCCGCCCCGTTAGGCGGCCTTGGCCGTTGGCGCCTTAGGTGACGACAAAGACATCGTCGCCCTTCTGCACGACTTTGTAGGTGCGCAATTTCAATCGGCGATCTGAAATGCATTCGCCGGTCTTGATGTCGTATTCGTAGCCGTGCCACGGGCAGACGAAATTCATGTCGGTGCTGGAAAAGGCGAGGCCGCGCGAGGTCTTGTCGGGGTTGAGCGGCTCTTCGACCCTGGCAATGGTCAGCCCCTCGCAGGCCGGACCGCCCTGATGCAGGCAGAAATTGCTGTAGGCATAATACTGATCGCCATAGCGAAACACGCCGACTTCGTTATCGCCGTCGAAAATGATGCGACGATCGCCATCCTTGAGTTCGGCGGCTTTGGCGACAAATTTTTCCGGCATGATGCGCTCGCTCCCCAGCCCAGTGGAGTGGATTTGACATTCGCTACCCACCTGGCAGCAAGCACGCGATGCGAATGTTGGAATCGGACCACTCGCGACGGCGTTCGATCCGCCGTCGTTGGGCGAAAAAATGCGCGCTTGCCGCTGGTGCGGGCTTTGATCTAAATCAAATGCTGTGGGTCAGGCAGAGGTGCCCTGCGAAAACGCCGCAACGTCGACGCGTCCGCGAGCGATTGGCCCGATGCGCTCACACATCCGGGCGTTTGTAGTTCAGGTTGGCGCCGCCCTTCTGCGATTTGAGATAGCCTTCAACATCGGACAGCGGGTCCATCACGCGCCGCAGCCTTTGGCCGACCAGACCGTCGAGCTTGATCGCCTGCGACAGCGACAGATCGCGCCCCATCTGCACGGTGATCTTATGGTGCTCCAAGGGTGCAAGATGCCGCGAGGCGAGGTCGCGCGCGAACGCCAAAGTGTGCGCTTCCAATTCGCTCGCCGGCACCGCCTGGCTGACGATGCCGAGCGCATCGGCCTCCTTGCCGGTGATGTTCTTGCCGCCGAGCGCGATCAGCGAGAGTTTCTTCACCGGCAGTCCGGAATGCATCAGCGTCGCGGTGACCAATTGCCCGAACGAGCCGCGCAGCACCTCGGGCATGCCGAGTTGCGCATCCTCGGCTGCGAACACGATGTCGTGGCAATTCATGATGCCGAGCGCGCCGCCGAGGCAGTAGCCATGCACCTGGGCGATCACGATGCGCGGAAAGGCCCGCAAATCTTCGGCGATCTGGATGGTGAGGTTCGGTCGGTCCCAGTCGAGCATCGGGCCGTTCGAAACCTCGCGCAGGAAGGTGAGGTCGAGGCCGGACGAATAAACCTTGCCGGCGCCACGGGTGATGACGACCTTGAGCTCCTTATCGGCGCGGATGATGTCGAGCGACTCCAGAAAGGCCAGGCATAGCGGCCGGTTCCAGCAGTTGCGTTTGTCGGGCCGGTTGAGGGTGATGCGGGCGACGCCGGCATCGGCCAGCCGCTCCAGATAGAGTTCGGGCCACTCTTTCAGTTTGATCCAGGTGTCAGCCATTGGGTCCCCCTCCGCGCCTATGTTTGGATTGTTATGGCGCGGCGGGCGGAGCGATGTAAAGCGCGGGAGCGCTACCGGTTTGTTTCGGCTAAGCGGCTTTCGGCGAACATCCCGCGGTGCGGATCGCAATCTCGGCTTAGGTTTCCGCCAGCGGATGCAGGTCGCGCACCAGGCTCTTGAGCCGCGCCTCCAGCACATGGGTGTAGATTTGCGTGGTCGAGATATCGGCGTGGCCGAGCAGCGTCTGCACGATGCGCAGATCGGCGCCGTTGTGCAGCAGGTGGCTGGCAAAGGCGTGGCGCAGGACATGCGGGCTCACTTGTTCGGCACGCAGGCGAGCGGCCCCGGCCAGGGTCTTCAATTCGCGGGCGAAATGCTGGCGCGTGAGATGGCCGCTATCGCCGAACGAGGGAAACAGCCATTTCGACGTCGCGATTTTCGCCGGCTTGCCGTCGGCGCCGCGGCCGCTATCGGCCAACAGCGTGCGGTAGTCCCGCATCGCGATCTTGGCGGCGTCGTTGAGCGGCACCAGCCGTTCCTTGCCGCCCTTGCCGCGCACCACCAGCATGCGCGCGCTGCGTTCGGCCGCCGACGCCGGCAGCGACACCAGTTCGGACACCCGCAGCCCGGTGGCGTAGACCAGTTCCAACAGCGCATTGAGCCGTGCCGCGCGCAGCCGCTCGCCGGCGCTGCGGCCGGCAGCGACCGCCTTGCGGGCCGAGGCGAGCAGGCGGTCGACGTCCTTGACGCCCAGCACCTTCGGCAGTGTGCGGCCGCGCCGCGGTCCTTCGATGATCGCGGCGGGATCTTCGCCGCGCAGCCCTTCCGCATAGAGGAAGCGATAGAGTTGCCGGATCGCCGACAGCCGGCGGGCTACCGACGCGGTGGCGAAGCCGCGCTTGCTCAGCGAATGCAGATAGCCACGGATGTCGTCGGTGCCGGCGCCGGCGACGGTGCGGCGCGTGCGGGCGAGCGTGTCGGAGAAGTCTGCAAGGTCGCGACGATAGGCGGTCAGCGTGTTCTCGCCGGCGCCGCGCTCGGCCGCGATCATGTCGAGGAACAGCTCGATCAACCGGTCGTCAGGGGGAAGCTTGGCCATTGGCCGCTTTCGTTATCGCTGTTTCGAATATCGATCGGGCGGGATCGGCACCGTGATCTCGCGCTGCGGCGGATCGTAGAATTGCGCCAGCGCCAGCATGCCGCCATAGATCGCGCCGGCGAGAATGCCGACCAACGCCAGAAATCGGAACAGACTTGGCATGGTTTGACTCGATTTCGCAGTGACTTGCGGTTGCAGTCGATCCGCCATCGCCCAGAATCAAGGCCGGCGATTCTGTATATTTCATTGAAAAAGTGAAAAAACTACGTTGCCGGGTGGCGTGATTGCCGCGGTTGGGGCATGCCGGGGTCCGGCCAGAGGGCTCGATCCCTGGGGGCGGATGGTTTAAGACACGGGGCCGTAAGCGCGGGAATCAATCACTTAAGTCTGAGCCCGCAATGTCCAGGCCCGCAATGTCCAAACCCGCAACCTCCGATCCGGCCGCGCCGCAGCCGCCGCATCCTAACGGCGCCGGTGCGCCAGAGGCTGCGATTCTGGCGGCGCTGGGCGCGCGTTCGTTGGTGCTGGTCGGCATGATGGGGGCCGGCAAGTCCTCGGTCGGCCGGCGGTTGGCAACCCGGCTGGCCATCCCGTTTGTCGATGCCGACGCCGAGATCGAGAAGGCCGCCGGCATGTCGATCACCGATATTTTCGCGAGCCGCGGCGAGCCCGAATTTCGCGCCGGTGAGGCGCGCGTGATTGCCCGTCTGTTGGATTCCGGTCCGCAAGTGCTGGCGACCGGCGGCGGCGCGTTCATGAACGCCGATACCCGCGCCGCCATCGCCGCCAAAGGGGTGTCGATCTGGCTGAACGCGGATTTCGATGTGCTGATGCGTCGGATCAAGCGCCGCAGCGACCGTCCGCTGCTGCACACCGCCGATCCGGCCGCGACATTGCAGCAGCTCATCGATCTGCGCTCTCCGGTCTACCGGCGGGCCGACTTCACCGTTCGATCGCGCGAAGTGCCGCATGAGAAAATCGTAGAGGAAATTGTCGCGTTATTGCAGGCAAGCTTGCCGGCGCCGGGCGTTGCGCCCGATGGTTCCAGCCAAGGAGGCTCTGCATCATGACGGCGCCGTTGCGCGGCAGCGAACCGATTGTCGTCGATGTGGCGCTCGGCGAGCGCAGCTACGACATCGTGATCGGCCGCGGCCAGCTTGCCACGCTCGGCGCGCGGATCGCCAAGCTGCGGCCCGGCGCCAAGATCGCGATCGTCAGCGATCGGAACGTCGCGGCGTATCATCTTGACGCCGCAAAGGCCGCGGTGGCCGGCAGCGCGGTTGCAACCGTCGTATTGCCGCCGGGCGAGACAACCAAGTCGTTCACCCAGCTTGCTGCGCTGTGCGACGCGCTGATCGCACATCGGATTGAGCGCGGCGATCTCGTGGTCGCATTGGGCGGCGGCGTGATCGGAGATCTGGCCGGCTTCGCCGCGGCGATCGTGCGGCGCGGGCTCGATTATGTGCAGGCGCCGACGTCGCTCTTGGCGCAGGTCGATTCCTCGGTCGGCGGCAAGACCGCGATTGATTCACCGCACGGCAAGAACCTGGTCGGTGCGTTCCACCAGCCGGTGCTGGTGATCGCCGATACCGCGCTGCTCGATACGCTGCCGGCGCGTGAGTTTCGCTCCGGCTATGCCGAGGTTGCGAAATACGGCCTGCTTGGCGACGCCGCTTTCTTTGCCTGGCTTGAAGCCAATTGGCAGGACGTGTTTGCCGGCGGTTCGGCGCGCGAGCACGCGATCGCGACCAGTTGCCGCGCCAAGGCCGCGATCGTGGCGCGCGACGAGCGCGAGACCGGCGACCGTATGCTGCTCAATCTCGGCCACACGTTCGGCCATGCGCTTGAAGCCGCCGCCGGCTTCTCCGACCGGCTGTTGCATGGCGAAGCGATTGCCATCGGCATGGCGCTGGCCTTTGCATTTTCGGCGCGGCGCGGGCTGTTGCCGCAGGCCGAGGCGGACCGCGCGATCCACCACCTGGCGGCGGTCGGTCTGCCCACCCAGATTTCACAAGTTCCCGGCGGCGTACCGGATGTCGACGGGCTGATGACGCTGATTGGTCAGGACAAAAAGGTGGCGCGCGGTCAATTGACGTTCATTTTGGCGCGCGGCATCGGCGCCGCTTATGTGGCGCGCGATGTCGAAGCCGCCGATGTGCGGGCGTTTCTGGACACCAAGCTCGGCTGAGGCTGCGCCGAATCCGGCGGGCGCATTGAGGATTTAGGACCCGATGTTGATCGAAGACTGGCTGGCGCTTGCCGTTATCATGCTGTGTCTCGGCTTCTCGTTCTTTTTCTCCGCCAGCGAGACCGCGCTGACCGCGGTATCGCGCGCGCGGCTGTTGCGGCTGGAGAAATCCGGCGACCAGCGCGCCCCGCTGGTTGTCCGCCTGCTCGAAATCCGCGAGCGCATGATAGGCGCGATCCTGACCGGCAATAATGTCGTCAACATTGCTGCGACCGCGCTGACCACTGGCCTGCTACTCACATGGTTCGGCGAAATCGGCGCGCTTTACGCCACCGCGATCATGACCGTGGTGGTCGTGGTGTTCATGGAGGTTCTGCCCAAGACGCTCGCGATCAACGCGCCGGAGCGGGTGGCGCTGATGGTCGCGCGTCCGATCGGCTGGACAGTGCGGTTGCTCGGGCCGTTGCTGATTGGCATCGAGGGGATCGTGCGGTTTATCTTGCGGCAGTTCGGCATGAAGATGGGCACCGATCAGGCGTTCCTGTCGGCGCACGAGGAGCTGCGCGGCCAGGTCGATCTGCTGCACCACGAAGGCAGCGTCGAGAAGCAGGACCGCGACATGTTCGGTGGCTTGCTCGATCTGCGCGACATGGTGGTGTCGGACGTGATGGTCCATCGCACCAGGATGATCACAGCCTGCGCCGACGACCCGCCCGCGGACGTGGTGCAGAAAGTGCTGGAATCGCCGGTTACGCGCGTGCCGCTGTGGAGCGAGCGGCCGGAGAACATCATTGGCATTCTTCACGCCAAGGATTTGTTGCGCGCATTGCAGGCCGCGAGCGGCGATCCCGCCAAGGTCGACGTCAAGGCGATCGCGCGGTTGCCTTGGTTTGTGCCCGATATTCGCCCGCTGTCGGAGCAGCTCAAGGCGTTCCGTCGCCGCAAAACGCCGTTTGCCCTGGTGGTCGACGAGTATGGCGAGACAATGGGCCTGGTAACGCTCGAAGACATTCTCGAGGAAATCGTCGGCGACATCACCGACGAGCACGATATCGTGGTGCCAGGTGTGCGGCCGCAACCCGATGGCTCGGTCAATGTGGATGGCGGCGTGCCGATCCGCGATCTCAATCGCGCCATGGACTGGCACCTGCCGGACGACGAGGCGACCACCATCGCCGGCCTGGTGATCCACGAATCGCGCTCGATCCCGGAGCCGGGGCAGAGCTTCACGTTTCACGGCTTCCGTTTCAATGTTATGCGCCGCGAGCGCAACCGCATCACCGGACTGCGCATCACGCCGCTGGCGCGCAGGACGCCGACCGCGGCGTGATGCTGGAGGTGTCTGCGATGCAAACCCGCCGACGGTTTCTTGCTTCGGTTGCGGCCATGGCTGCGAGTGGGCCCGTTGCAACCGCTTTGGCGCAGTCCTGGCCGCAGCGGTCGGTGAAGGTGGTGGTTGCATTTGCGCCCGGCGGCAACAGCGACTCGATCGCGCGCATCGCTTGCCAGCGCCTTAGCGATGCCTTCGGCCAGACCTTCGTCATTGAGAACCGCCCCGGCGCCGGCGGCGCGCTCGGCGCCGAATCGGTGGCGCGCGCCGCGCCGGACGGCTACACGCTGTTTGCAGCGGCGACGCCGCAGATCGCGATCACGCCGGCGCTGCAAAAGGTGCCATATGATCCGATCCGGGATTTTGTGCCGATCAGCAATGTTGGCAGCAACCCGTTCGTGCTGTCGGTCAATGCGAAATTGCCGATCAAGAGTGTTGCCGATTTCGTCGCTTATGCGCGCACCCGGCCGGGTCAGGTGACTTTCGGTTCGGGGGGCGTCGGCACGTTGAATCATCTCTCGATGACGCTGTTCGCAAAGCTCGCCGGTATCGACCTGACGCATGTGCCGTATAAAGGCGGCGGACCGGCGATGGCGGATCTGGTCGCCGGCCACATTAATGCGATGTTCGCCAATCTTTCGGATGCGCTCGGCCAGGCCGGCGCTGGCAGCATCCGCTTGCTGGCGGTGTCGAGCAGCCAACGCGCCAAGCAGATTGCGGACGTGCCGACCGTGATCGAGGCGGGCTACCCGACATTCAAGACCACGACCTGGAATGGGCTGATGGGGCCGGCCGGCCTGCCGCGGGATATTGTCGCACGCATCGCCGCCGAGTTGGCGCGCGCGTCGCGTGAGCCGAAATATGTCGAGCGGCTCGCCCAGATCGGTGTCGATGCAATTGGCGACACGCCGGAGGCGTTCGCAGCGACGATCGCCGCCGATGTCGTGTTCTGGGGCGACGCGGTGAAGGCCGCTGGACTAGACATCCGGCCGTGACAAATTGAACGGCGGCCACCCGGAAATATTGGACTCGAAGCCAGACGCGCCTATCATTGCGAAGATCCGGTGAAAGGAAATGGCGATGTTGTGCCGAATGGTGGTTGGTTTGCTGGCGGTTGCGTTTGCGTCGGCGGTGCAGGCGCAAAATTATCCCGACCGTCCGATCCGGCTAATTGCGCCGTTTCCGGCCGGCGGGCTTGCCGATGTGCTCGCGCGGGCGGTCGGCGACCAGATGGCCAAGTCGCTCGGTCAGCCGGTTGTGGTCGAGAACCGCGCCGGCGCCGGCGGCAACACCGGCGCGCTTGCGGTCGCGACCGCCACGCCCGATGGCTACACGCTGCTGATGTCATCGGCCGGCATTCTGACCGCCAATCCGTTCCTTTACGCCAAGATGCCGTTCGACGCGGAAACCGCGTTCATCCCGATTTCCAACGTCGCCGAGATGTCGATGCTCTTGGTGGTGCATCCCAAGGTCGAAGCCAAGACCCTCAAGGAGTTTGTCGCGCTCGCCAAAGCGCGACCGGGCAAGCTCAATTTCGGCTCACCCGGCATTGGCACCACCGGCCATCTTGGATTGGCGATGTTCATGCATGCCGCCGGCGTGCAGATCACCCATGTGCCGTATCGCGGCGCCGCGCCGGCGGTGCAGGATTTGATCGCCGGCCAGATCGACGGCGTGGTCGACAACCCGCCGACCGTTATCGCCCACATTCAGAGCGGCGCGCTGCGCCCATTGGCAGTGGCGGGGAAGGCGCGACTCGCGCTCTTGCCGGACGTGCCGACCGCGGCCGAAGCCGGCGTCGCCAATTACGAGGCGTCATCGTGGTTTGGCATCGCCGCGCCGGCCGGTACGCCGCCCGCGATTGTGGCGCGGCTGCACCGGGAGATTGTAGCGGCATTGCGTGAACCGGCGATGCAGGAGCGGTTTGCAAAGTCCGGCGCTCGACTGGTCGGCAATTCGCCGGCGGAATTCGCGGCGCAAATCCGCGTCGAACGGGTGCAGTGGGGCGCGATCATCAAAGCCGCCGGCATCCAGGCTGAGTAGGAATTTCAGTTCGGTCGCGCTACCCAAGCGGAGATGTTCGTGAAATCGCTGCTGCTCGTCGTTATGTTGTTGGTGTCGTGCCAAGCCGTGGCGCAGCCGGCGGCCCACTTCAAGGGCGAGACCATCAGTATTCACATTGGCTATCCGGCTGGCGGCGCGCCCGATCTCTATTTCCGGGTACTCGCTCGGCATTATGCGCGCCACATTCCGGGCAATCCGACAGTCATTCCAAAAAACATGCCGGGCGCCGGCACCCTGCGGGCCGCGAATTATCTTTACAACGTCGCGGCCAAGGACGGGACCGAGCTTGGCAATTTCAGTTCGTCAGCCGCCGTCGAACCGTTGATGGATAACGACCAGGCGCGATTTGATGCGACCAAATTCAGCTGGGTCGGCAGCATGAATCAGGAGATCAATCTGTGCGGCATCTGGCAGCGGCCGGACGCCCCAACGTCGTTTCAGGATATGCTGAAGCGAGAAACCGTCTTTGCGTCCTCCGGCGGGCTAACGTCGTTTGGCTATCAGCATCCTTTGATCTTCAGGAACATCTTCGGCGCGAACATTAAAATGGTGTCCGGCTATCCGGGGCTGCCGCAAGCGTTTATCGCCGTGCAGCGAGGCGAGGCCCATGGCATGTGCGGCCTGGTTCGCACGCACATCAGGACATTGTGGTCGAAGGAGTGGCAGGAGGGTCGGTTCAAGATCATCGTTCAGATGGGACCGAAGACGACCGATGCGCTTGGCCCGGTTCCCAGCATTTTCGATTTCGTCACATCCGAAGACGTTCGAAAGGTCCTGGCGTTCCACTTCAATACGAAACTGCTGGGCCGACCGTTGGCCGGCCCGCCCGGCATTCCCGCGGCGCGGCTTGCGGTTCTGCGCAAGGCGTTTGTCGACACGATGAACGATCGCGAATTTCTGGCGGATGCGGACAAGGCCAATCTCGATATCGATCCCGCAACCCATACGCAGGTCGAGCAGTTGCTTGCGCAATTCGCCGATTATCCGAAGGCCGTCATCGAACAGGCCAAGGCCGCGATTACACGCTGAATGCCTTTGAAAGCGGCGAGCGCCATGGGACCTGGGTGCCCGGCGTGGCGCGCGGCAATTTCGCAAAGTGGTTACCGGATCGATAAGCCGGGCGTTGGGCGGTTACACCACATGTCAAAAAAAAATGTGGCGCACACATCAATAATGTCATGGCGAGGCGGGTCCTGCGGATCGGCTAAAAGTTGCGCCGGCGCTGAATGTTTACCTCACCACAATTATTACGGCGCTATCCTGCCGCAGCGGCGTTTGCCGTTCCCACAGGATTGGCCGATGACGAGCACCGCACCCTCGCTGATTGCTGAACTTGACGAGGCCCTGGCCGGCACTGGCAACGCGCGTCGCGTTGAGACGCTGCGCCGCGTCACCGACCTGTTTCTGGCCAATGCCGATCGCTACGATGCGGGGCAGATCGAGATATTCGACGATGTGCTCGGCCGCATGATCGAATACATCGAAGACCATGCGCTCGCCGAACTGAGCAAGCGCCTTGCGCCGGTCGGCGCTGCTCCGCCCAACGTGGTCCGCAACTTGGCGATGCGAGATTCCATCGACATTGCCGGGCCGGTGATCGAGCAATCGAGCAGTTTATCGACGCCCGATTTGGTTGCTATCGCCGCGACCAAAAGCCAGGATCACCTTCTGGCGGTGTCGGCGCGCAGCAGTCTTGAGGAGGCCGTTACCGACGTTCTGGTTGAGCGCGGAAACAATGCGGTTGCCAGGAAGGTGGCGGTCAATCAGGGCGCGCAGTTTTCACAGACCGGTCTTGCGGCCCTGGTCGAGCGCGCTGCGCGCGACAACGATCTTGCCGAAAGCCTGAAACGGCGCTCCGATATTCCGCCGCTTTTGTTCCAGACGCTGATTCGTACCGCGACCGCGATTGTTAGGCCGCGGTTGCTGGCGGCGGTCGATGTGGAGTTCGATCGGGAAATCGCGGATGCATTGCGCAATGCCGCGCATGAGCTTGAGAAGGCGCAGCCCGCGCGCAACTATTCGGCTGCCAAGCGATTCATCATGCCGCTGCATCACGACGGCAAGCTGAACGCAAGGGTCATGGCGGAACTGGTACGATCGAAACGCGTCGACGATCTGGTCTTCGCATTCTCGCTATTGTGTTCGTCGCGGCTGGAAATCATCGAGCAGTTGGTTCACGGCAGTCAGGCCGATGCGCTGCTGATCCCGTGCAAAGTCGCGGATCTGCCATGGCCGACAGTCAAAGGGATGCTGCAATTGAACCCGGTTCACGGCACCCTATCGCCGGCCAAATTCGAGCAGTTGTCGGCGGACTACCGGAAACTTTCGGTGGAGACCGCGCAGCGGATTTTGCGCTTCTGGCAGGTTCGCTCCGCCACTGAAGGCGGCTCGAAAGCGCCGGCCGCGGAAGTCTAGAACGCCGCTTATTCCCGCGCAGGTCCGCCGTCCTCCGGCGCCGCGGCCTGGATCGCGAGTGCATGCACGCCACCGGCGAGTTCCTCCGCCAGGGCGATATTGACCATGCGGTGGCGTTCGATCCGGCTCTTGCCGCGGAAGGCTTCGGACACGATATCAACGCTGAAATGGGTTTCGCCGCCGGGCCGGCTGCCGGCATGGCCGGCGTGAAGGTGGGAATCGTCCTGCACCACCAGGCGCACGGGCGCGAAGGCGGCGGTCAGTTTTTCACTGATACGGGCGCGTGTTTCCATCACTGGCCAATAGGCCTCTTAACACCGGGCGGTCAATCCCGCTTGGCGCCGCGCGCAATTCGGCAAAAGTCAAGACTTGCAGGTTGCCGCGCCACACCGTCATAATGATCGGTCATGTCCAGCGACTCACCCTTTTTCGATCGAATTCGGGTCAAGCCCGATCAAGATCGCAGTCTGCGCTCGCAGCATCCGCCGTGCGAGTGGCCGGGTTGTACGGGTGCGGCCGCGCACCGCGCGCCGAAAGGGCGCGGTCGCGAGAAAGATTATTGGCAGTTCTGCCTCGCCCATGCGCGCGAATACAACCAGTCCTATAATTTTTTCGCCGGCATGAGCACCGACGACATCGCGCGTTATCAGCGCGACGCGTTGGTTGGACATCGACCGACCTGGAAGATGGGGATGAATGGCGGCAAGCCGACCGGACGCTCGCGGGCGGCGCGGTTCGGGCCGGCGTTTGAGAGCAGCAACGATCCGTTCGGTCTGTTTGGTGACGCGAAGAAGGCCGACCATTTGCGCCGCCGCGAGGCCCGCGTCATTCACAACGCCGAGCGCAAGGCGCTCGACGCGCTCGGCCTGGAAGGCGCGGCGACCACCGTGCAGATCAAGCTGCGTTTCAAGGAATTGGTGAAGCGCCACCATCCCGACGCCAATGGCGGCGATCGTTCCACCGAGGAGCGGCTGCGCGAGATCATCCAGGCGTATAATTACCTCAAGTCGATCGGCTTCCGCTGAGGCATCGATAGGATCGCGGCCGCCGCGGCGAGTTCGAGCGCAATGCAAAGCGCGAGCGAGGCGCCGTAGCCGCGACCATCGCCGTAACTTCGCGTAATCCGCTATTTCGAGTTGCGGATGACCGCGTCGACCTTAGAGCGTTATGAGTTTAGCCTGAATCGATTTGGGATTCCCAAATCAGAACGGTTCTGATTCAACATGCTGGCTGGGATGGAGGCCAGCATGGATGGGCAAACCTTATTCTGTCGATCT
>JALHRD010000009.1 GCA_022841625.1 Xanthobacteraceae bacterium | reverse complement strand
TCCCAAAAACCCTCGCGTCCCACCACGCCACGGGACACTGCGCCCCGCAAAAGTTCAACAAGCCGGCAAACAAAACCGCTCGATCAAGCGCGGATTCTGTGAGATATGCGGGCTAGGCGCTCGCCTGTTTCATCGCAAGACTCGGATTCAATTCCGAATGTCCTGCAGAAACCACTCGGTCGGGATCTCGCGCCCAAGCTTGGCCTTGCGGACCGCTTCGTACACTTTGCCGGCGACCGCGAAAAACTGCGCGCCCTGTAAATTGCCGCGTTCCGAATAGGTGATCTGGTCGACCGAGCTGCGGCCCTGGGCCCTGCCCTCGACCAGATCGGCGAGCGTGACGCGCCGATCCGGCAGCGCATTGCCGTGCTTGCGGCGGTTGCGGCGGCCGTCGCCGTGCTTGCCTTCCAGCGGGCGCGCCTCATAGCCGATATGCTCGGCGTCGGTTGCGAGTTCAGGATGGCCGACCGGCGCCGGGGTATCGCCAAACCGCAGATAGCGATCGACCTTGCGCAGGCTGGCATCGTCGGGCCGGCCGGTGCCGCCGACCACGACGATATGCGCGCCTTTTTCCAGCAAGCTGCCGTCGGTGACTTCGAGCGCGGAATCGGTCAACGCCGCCACGATATGCGCGCCCTTATAGATGTCCTCGGGTTTTTCGCAGACCTGCACTTCGATGTTGTATTTGGCCCGCATCTCGCGGCCGAATTTCTCGCGGTTCTCGCGGGTTGGGCTGAACACCTGCAGCTTCTTGAGATTGCGGACATGGGCGAAGGCCTGCATGTGGGTGCGCGCCATGCCGCCGGAGCCGAGCATGCCGACCACTTCGGCGTCCGGATTGGCCATGTATTTGACGCCGATGCCGCCATCGGCGCCGACTCGCATGTGCTGGAGATGGCCATCATTGATGAAGGCGAGCGGCTCGCCATTCTCGATCGAAGTCAGCAAGATCAGTCCGCAGAACAATCCGGGCTTGGTGCAGTATTTTTCCTGGGTGACGACGCCGTTGTATTCGCTCTCATAGATGATGTCGGATTTCATGCGGATCGCGAAATAGCCCGCGGTCGAACCGCCTTCCATGGTGCCCCATTGATAATTCTTGGCGGGATCGCTGGTCGGGATCCGGATGTCGATGCGCGGCCGGCACACCGCTTCCTTGGTGACCAGCGCCAGATAGGCCGTTTCCAGCGCGTCGATGGTGTCCTCCATGGTGAGGACCTGCTCGACATCGTGATTGTTGATGATCAGGGTCATTCAGATTCTCCAAGGCGTGTTCAGCCGCGCAGCTTGCATTGATTGATCATCGGCTCGCCGGCGCGGAAACGCGCGAGATTGTCGCCAAACAATTTGCGTTGCTGGGCATAGCTCGACGTGCCCTGTCCCGAGACATGTGGCGTGATGATGACGCCCGGCAGATCCCACAGTGGATGGCCGGCCGGCATCGGTTCGGTCTCGGCGACATCGAGGCCGGCGCCGGCGATATGGCCCGCCCGCAATGCCGCGATCAAGGCGGCTTCATCGACAATGCTGCCGCGTGCGACATTGACCAGGATCGCGCCCGGTTTCATCGCGGCCAGGGCCGCGGCATCGATCATGTGATGGCTGGTGTCATCGCCGCTGGTGCAGATCGCGACCGCGTCGGCAATGGCCAGTGCTTCGTGGAGTCGTTCGCGCGGATACACCGCCTCGACCACGCCATCGGGCTCGGCGGTGCGCGACACCGCGATCGGCCGGGCATTGACCGCCTTAAGCTTGCGCGCCAATTCGCGTCCGATCGGGCCACGGCCGATCACGCAGACCACCGCGCTTTCGATCGCGCCCATCTGCCGGGTCACCTCGGCGCGCCGCCATTGATGGGCGCGCTGGTCGGTAATGGTTACGGGGATCCGGCGCGCCAGGGCCAGCAGCAGCAGCAAGGCATGTTCGGACACGTTGCCGGCCCGCAGGCCGGCCGAATTGGTGACGATTACGCCATCGGGAATGCCCATGGCGATGCCATTGTCGATGCCGGCCGAGGTGAAATGCATCCACCGCAATGCATCGCCATGGCGCCGCAGCGCCGCGCCGGTCGCGGGATTGCAGGTGCGATTGCTGGTCACATAGATCGAAGCGCCCGGTGCCGCGCGCACCACATCCTCGGGCGAGGCCAACACGGTCCAGTCGAGTTCCGGAAAGTCCTTGGTGAGCCCGACCGAGGGCTCGGTCGGTCCGGCGGGAAACAACAGCGCTTTCATGATCGGTTTGCTTGCATTTCGGGTTTTCTTGCATTTTTCCGGCCAGCGCACTAGCTCTCCGGCAGCCAATGACCGACCCCCGCCCTCCCAAAGTGAGCTTTGTTTCGCTCGGCTGCCCCAAGGCGCTGGTCGATTCCGAGCGCATTATCACGCGGCTGCGGGCCGAGGGCTATGAACTGGCCCGCCAGCACCAGGGCGCCGACCTGGCGATTGTGAACACCTGCGGCTTTCTGGAAAGCGCGCAGGCGGAATCGCTCGAAGCGATCGGCACCGCGCTTGCCGAAAACGGCAAAGTGATCGTCACCGGCTGCATGGGCGCCGAGCCGGAAAAGATCACCGAGCGCTTTCCCAATGTCCTGGCGATCACCGGGCCGCAGCAATACGAAACCGTATTGGCGGCGGTGCATCGCGTGGCGCCGCCGCGGCACGATCCGTTTATCGATCTGGTGCCGCCCGAGGGCATCAAGCTCACCCCGCGGCACTACGCTTATTTGAAGATTTCCGAAGGCTGCAACAATCGCTGCACCTTCTGCATCATCCCGAAGCTGCGCGGCGATCTGGCGTCGCGGCCGGCCGCCGATGTGCTGCGCGAAGCCGAACGGCTGGTGACGGCCGGGGTCAAGGAACTGCTGGTGATCTCCCAGGACACTTCGGCCTATGGGCTCGACATCAAATATGCGGCGAGCCAATGGCGCGAGCGCGAGGTGCGGGCGCGGTTTCTCGATCTGGCGCGTGAACTCGGCACGCTCGGCGCCTGGGTGCGCCTGCATTACGTCTATCCCTATCCGCATGTCGACGAGGTCATTCCGCTGATGGCGGATGCGGGCAGCGGCATCCTGCCCTATCTCGACATTCCGTTTCAGCATGCGAGCCCGGATGTGTTGCGCCGCATGCGGCGGCCGGCGGCGCAGGAGCAGACGCTTGGGCGCATCGCGCGCTGGCGCGACATCTGCCCGGAGCTGACCCTGCGTTCGACCTTCATCGTCGGCTTTCCCGGTGAAACCGAAGACGACTTCACGCGGCTGCTCGATTGGCTCGATGAAGCCCAGCTCGATCGCGTCGGCTGCTTCCGCTACGAGCCCGTCAGGGGCGCCGCCGCCAACGATCTGGCGGAGTTGATCCCCGACGACGTGAAGCAAGAGCGCTGGAATCGCTTCATGGCGCGGGCGCAGGCGATCTCGAAACGCCGGCTCAAGCGCAAGCTCGGCACGCGCCAACAAGTGATCATTGACGAAGTCGGGCCGACCGTCGCCCGTGGCCGCAGCAAAGGCGACGCACCCGAGATCGACGGCGCGGTTTATGTGGCGAGCCGCCGGCCGCTGCGCGTTGGCGAGATCGCCACCGTCAAGATCGAGCGCGCCGAGGAATACGACCTGCACGGCACCGCGGTCGGGTTTTAGCGCATGTTGCAATTTAGTTGACGCGCCCTCTTCGCTCGTCCCCGCGAAAGCGGGGATCCAGTACTCGCAAAAAGAGGAACCTGGATTCCGCTTACGCGGAAATGAGCGGAGGATGGAGCCATGTTGGACGGAGAATCCGCTACCTCCTCACTTCGCTCCGACGACTCTGACGATGGCGTTCGTGAGTGTTGCCAGCTCGCCCTCATCGATTGTAAAACTCGGCGTCAGGTAAATGACATTGCCGAACGGGCGGACGAACACGCCCTCCGCGACAAAACGCGTACGCAAGCCGTCGAGATCGTCGATCCGCTCCAGCTCGACCACGCCGATGGCGCCGCGGACCCGCACATCCTTGACGCCCGGCAATCCGCGACAAGCGCCCAGGCCCTCGGTCAGTGCCGCGGCGATGGCTTGAACCTGCTGCAAACGCGGCTCCTGCTCAAACAAATCGAGCGAAGCATTGGCCGCGGCGCAAGCGAGCGCATGGGCCATGAAGGTCGGTCCATGCATGAGTGCGTGCCTGGGGTCGTCCGACCAGAACGCGTCGAACACCTTGCGCCGGGCGACGGTCGCGGCCAATGGCAGGCTGCCGCCGGTCAGCGCCTTGCCGAGGGTGACGATATCCGGCGTTACAGCTGCCGCCTCGCACGCGAACAGCGTGCCGGTGCGGCCGAAGCCGGTGAAGATTTCGTCGAAGATCAGCAAGAGATCGTAACGATCGGCAATCCGGCGCAAGACCTGCAAAACCGCGGCATCGTGGAACCGCATGCCGCCCGCGCCCTGCACCAGCGGTTCGACAATAATGCCGGCGAGCCGCTCGGCGTGGCGCTCGACGGTTTGCGTCAGCGCCATGCTGCTGGCCTCATCGGTCGGCAGATCGAGCAGCCATTGCTCCGGCAATGCCCGATGAAATGTCCCGTGCATGCCGGCGTCGTCGCTGACCGCCATCGCGCCCATCGTGTCGCCGTGATAGCCGCCTTTGAAGGCGATGAATTGGGTGCGGCCGCGGACGCCCCGGTTGAGCCCGTATTGCACCGCCATTTTCAGTGCGACTTCGACCGCGACTGAGCCGGATTCGGAAAAGAACACCCGATCGAGATCGCCCGGCAGCAGGTCCGCCAGCCGCCGTGCCAGTGTCAGCGCCGGCTCATGCACCAATCCGCCGAACATCACATGCGGCATGGTGGCGAGCTGGCGCTCGAGCGCCGCCCGGATGTGGGGATGGTTGTAGCCGTGGCAGGCGGTCCACCAAGAGGCAATGCCGTCGATCAAGCGGCGGCCGTCGGCCAAAACGATATGGCAGCCCTCGGTGTGCGCGACCGGCAATGGCGGTCGCGCGGTCTTCATCTGCGCATAGGGCAGCCAGATGTGGTCAAGCCCGGACCGGTACCAGCCGGGCGGTGTGGAACCGCGCGTCATTCAGAGCTTCCATTCAGAGCCACGAACCGCCATTTTGCCCGCAGGTGGTCCAATTCGGACATTCGCATCGCGTGCTTGCTGCCCAGGTGGATAGCGAATGTCAAATCCACGCCCCCAAGGGAAGCAACGGTCATTAGAAATGCGTTCACTTCAAGATTTCGCAGCCGGCAAGCTCGGCGAACTCGACCGCGCCAGCCTGCATCGCGTTTTGGCCGAGACCGAACGCCATGACGGCGTCTGGGTCAGCCGCAATGGCCGCCGGCTATTGTCGTTCTGCTGCAATGACTACCTGGCGCTGAGCCAGCACCCCGCCGTCAAAGCGGCGGCGATCGCGGCCACGCAACGCTATGGCGTCGGCAGCGGCGCGTCCCGGCTGGTGACCGGCAATCATCCCCTGTTCGGCGAACTCGAACGGCGGCTGGCCCGGCTCAAGGGCACCGAGGCGGCCTGCGTGTTCGGCTCGGGCTATCTCGCCAATAGCGGCATCATTCCGGCGTTGATCGGCCGCGACGATCTGGTGCTGATCGACGAGCTCGCCCATGCTTGCCTGTGGGCCGGCGCGCGGCTGTCGCGGGCGACTGTGCTGGCGTTTCGTCACTCGGATGTGGCACAGGTCGAAACGCTGCTCGCGGCGCATCGCGGCGCGCATCCGCGCGTATTGATCGCAACCGACGGCGTGTTCTCCATGGATGGCGATCTGGCGCCGTTGCCGGAGCTTGCGGCGCTGGCGCGCAACCACGACGCCTGGCTGATGACCGACGATGCCCACGGCATCGGCGTGGTCGGCGGCGGCCGCGGTTCGAGCTTTGCCCATGGCGTGGATGTGGACGTGCCCTTGCAAATGGGCACGCTGTCGAAAGCGATCGGTGGCTATGGCGGCTATCTCTGCGCTTCGGCGCCGGTGATCGACCTGATCCACAACCGCGCCCGCAGTTTTGTCTATTCCACCGGCCTGCCGCCGGCGACGGTCGCCGCCGCGATTGCCGCGCTCGACCTTATCGAGCAGGAGCCGGCTTATGCGGCGCTGCCGCTCGCCAAAGCGCGCGCCTTCACGCGCGCGCTCGGTCTGCCGGACGCGACCAGCCCGATTGTTCCCTTGCTGTTGGGCGAGGCCGACGCGGCGCTGCGGGCCTCGCAACGCTTGGAAGCCGAAGGCTTCTTGGTGATCGCGATCCGGCCGCCGACGGTGCCGGTGGGAACCGCGCGGCTGCGGTTTACGTTTTCCGCCGGCCATTCCGATGCGGACATCGCACGCCTTGCAGCCACCGTGCACCAGCATGTCATGGAGCGCTGAATCGTGAGCGCGGTCTTTGTCACCGGCAGCGGCACCGACGTCGGCAAGACCTTCCTCACCGCCGCGCTTATTCGCCATCTGCGCAGCGCCGGCGCTCCGGTCGACGCCGTCAAGCCGGTGGTCAGCGGCTTCGATCCGGACAACTTGTCCGGTAGCGATCCAGCCGTTCTATTGTCCGCGCTCGGTCGCCTCGCCTCCCTGAAAGAAGTCGAGCGAATATCGCCTTGGCGCTTCGCGGCGCCAATGTCGCCGGATCTCGCCGCCGCACGCGAACACCGATCGATCGACTTCGACGCTGTGGTTGAGTTCTCGCGCGGTGCCGCCGCGCGGCCCGGCACGGTGTTTATCGAGGGTGTCGGCGGGGTCATGGTGCCGCTCGATGCGACCCACACCGTGCTCGATTGGATGACGGCCTTGCGCATTCCAGTGCTGTTGGTGGCGGGCAGCTATCTCGGTACCATCAGTCATACGCTGACGGCGCTGCATGTGCTGGCGCAGCGCAATCTCGACATTGCCGGGGTGGTGGTGAGCGAGAGCACTATGCCGGGCGCGAGTCTTGCCGAAACCGTTGCAGCGATCGCCCGCTATGCCATTCCGATCGACGTCATTGGCTTGCCACGGCTGCCGCTTGACGCGCCGCCGCCAAATGAAATCCTAAGCCGGATTGCGCGGCTGGTTTGATTGGCTTTCAACCGGGTTCCCGGCCATGGAAACATTTGGCGGGTGGATTCAATTGCGCGCGATGCAATTGGTCGGGATTCTTCAGGGGATGAGCACCGATGACCCCGTGGTTTTGCGGGCTTCCAGATCCTCATGCGCCTTGCGGGCATCCTTAAGCGGGTATTTCTGGTTGACCGGAATCTTGACCTTGCCGCTGCCGACGACGCTGAACAGGTTGCTGGCGATTGCGAGCAGGTCCTCGCGCTTGGCGGCATAGGTGTTGAGCGTCGGCCGCGTGCAGAACAGCGAACCCTTGGCTTGCAATAAGTTGATGTTGAAGGCCTCGATCGAACCCGATGCATTGCCGAAGCTCGCAAACATGCCAAGCGGCTTGATACAATCGAGCGAGGCTGGGAACGTCGCCTTGCCGACGCCGTCATAGACCACCTCGCACAGTTTTCCGCCGGTGATTTCCTTGACCTTGGCCGGGAAATCTTCCTCGCGGTAGAGAATGGTGTGGTGGCAGCCATTGGCCTTGGCGAGATCGGCCTTTTCCTTGGAGCCGACGGTACCGATCACGGTGGCGCCAAGGAGATTCGCCCATTGGCAGGCGATCAGGCCGATGCCGCCGGCGGCGGCATGGATCAGGACGTTCATGCCCTTCTGCACCTTGAACGTCCGGTGCAATAGATATTCAACGGTCATGCCCTTGAGCATCATGCCGGCGGCCTGCTCGTAACCGATATTGTCGGGCAGCTTCACCAACCGATCGGCGGGCATAATGCGTTCGGCGGTGTAGCTTCCGAGCGCCGAGGTATAGCCGACCCGGTCCCCAACCTTGACCTCGGTGACGCCGGGGCCGACGGCGACGACCTCGCCGGCGCCTTCGTTGCCGGCAATGAACGGCAAGCCGCCCGCCGCCGGATACAATCCCGAGCGGAAATAGGTATCGATGTAGTTGAGGCCGCAGGCATGGTTTTTCACGCGCGCCTGTCCGGCTCCGGGCGCCGGCACCTCGACGTCCTCAAAAGTGAGCACTTCCGGCCCGCCATGTTTGTGTACGCGCACTGCTGCTACCATCGCTAAGTCCCTTTCTCGATCTGGCGGAATGCCATGAATAGACGGCGCACGCATTGGCGCGCTCACTCCGGCGCGATCATAGATGCGGATCGCGCGGATGCAAGAGAGCGCATTCTAGCGGCGGGCGCTTGGATCAAGCCGCGGGTGGATCATCATTCATCCATCGGTCGACCGCGCCAAAGGCGAAAAAATATAGTCCGGCGACGATAAGGCCATAGCCAATCCAGGGATTGGGATCGAGCTGCTGTAGCAGCGCGACCGCCGCCAGCATGCACCATATAACCAGAACGACCATCGTGACCGCGCGTAGACGACGCACCCGGAACGGATGCAGGAACCTGATCGGCGCAAAGGTCAGGACCGCCAAGATTGCGATCGCCGCCGCCGCCAGCCACGCCGACGGTTTTAAGATAAACAAATAAAACGCCACCGCGTTCCATAGCGCCGGAAAGCCGCGAAAATAATTGTCGTCGGTTTTCATGTTGCGGTCGGAAAAATACAAAGCGCTGGTCACCACAATCACCAGCCCGGCCGGGACCGCGAGCCATGGCGGCATCAAACCGCTGGCGGCAATCGCACATGCCGGCACAAAGACATAAGTGGTGAAATCGACCACCAGATCGAGCACGTCGCCAGACCAGCGCGGCAGCACTTCGGCGACGCGGTATCGGCGCGCCAAGGTGCCGTCGACACCATCGATGAACAGCGCCGCGCCAAGGCACCAGAACATTGCGGTCCACTGCCCCGCGAATACCAGCAGCAATGCCGCAAAGCCCAGCGCCGCGCCGGTGGCTGTGAAGATATGAACGGCAAATGCGCGGGCGACGATCGGTGGCGACACGGCGGGTCCTTTGCCAGCATGCACGGCTAACTGCTATTGCAAGCATGCGTTGCCGTGGGGCTAAGTCCGTGCATAACATAATATGACAAAGTCAACAGCCGAAGTGGTCGTGGTCGGTGGCGGTCCCGCGGGACTGACCGCCGCGATTGCGCTCGCCGGCGCCGGCATTGAAACCGCTTTGGTGGCCATGCCGGCGACCCACGCCGACAACCGGACCACCGCACTGCTGGCGCGTTCGGTCACGGCGCTGGATGTGCTCGCCGTCTGGCCGGGCTGCGCGGCGCAGGCCGCACCATTGCAACGCATGCGCCTGATCGACGACACGGCGCGGCTGTGGCGCGCGCCGGAAGTCTGCTTTGAGGCCGCCGAGATCGGCCTTCCGGCCTTTGGCTACAATATCGAGAACCGGCACCTTCTGGCGGCGATGCAAGCCCGCGCCGGGTCGTTGCCGGCGCTATCGACGATAGCGGCCAAGGCCGAGGCCATAACCATCGGCGATTGCGAGGTCGCGGTCAGGCTCGACAATGACGAGAGCATTGCAGCGCAGCTTATCGTCGCAGCCGATGGTCGTCATTCGCTGTGTCGTGCGGCCGCGGGTATCGAGACCGAGTGCGCCAGCTATCCGCAGACCGCGCTAACCTTCAATCTCGGGCACACACGCCCACACGACAACACCTCAACCGAATTTCATACCGCATCCGGTCCTTTCACCTTGGTACCGCTGCCGGGATTGCGCGCGAGCCTGGTCTTTGTGGTCGATCCGGCCGATGTCCCGCGCCTGATCGCGCTCGACCCATCGGCGCTGGCCGGCGAGATCGAACGCCGATCGCATTCCATTCTCGGCGCCATCGCAATCGAAGCTGGCCGCGGGGTATTCCCGCTGGCGACCGAGATTGCGCGCTGCTTCGGACGAAATCGTGTTGTGCTGGTCGGCGAGGCCGCGCATGTGATGCCGCCGATCGGTGCGCAGGGGCTCAACCTCGGCCTGCGCGACGCCGCCACCATTGCCGAACTGGTGGTTGCCGCGCGGCGCATTGGCGCCGATGTCGGCGCGCCGGAACTGACCGCGCGCTATGAACACATGCGGCGCGCCGATGTGACCAGCCGCAGCATTGTGGTCGATCTGCTCAATCGCAGCCTGCTCTCGGACTTTCTGCCGGTGCAGGGCGCGCGCGGCCTCGGCCTGTTTCTGCTGGACCGGATCGGGCCGTTGCGTCGCGCGATCATGCGCGAAGGCGTTGCGCCGGCGGCATCTGCGCCGCTGCTCATGCGCGGCGAAGCGCTGTGACCCAAGCTACCGCTTGATCACGTTTGTGGTCACGATCCGTGGCCGGAACGTGAAAACATTCGCGTCCTTTGGATCGACGGTGACGTGCACCCAATGATGATTGGGCGTGCCAAAGGCTTCGACACGCAGGAAATTCTCGACCGCAGGCGTGCCCGGCTGCCCGCGCGGGGGCCGCTGCCACAGCGGATTGTCAATCCGAAAGAAGTGGCTGTCGCCATGCGCCAGGACAACGGGCTTGCTAAATGCGATGACTTCCTCTTCGACCGCTTCGCGCATATTGACGAAGCCGCTGGGATTTCGCACTTCCCCTCCGAGCGGTGGAAGGCTCTCAAAAATATTGGCCTGCTGAAGGATCATCACCGCACGGCTTGAATTCACTTTGGCATGTGTAAAAGCTTGCTTAAGCCAAGCCTGATTGGCGGCATCGCGCTCTCGGTACTCTGTGTCGGCGGCCGGCGTTCGCCCAAGATTGTTGTTGCTGCCCGTGACATGGATGGTCACGAAGGTGACCCCACCCATGTCCCAACGCGCATTTTCGCGGAATTTCGCAAGCGCCGGCGTCTGACTTTGGCGGGTTAACGGCAGCTTGCGCCCGCCAAGACTTGTCTCTCCATCGAAAAACATGGTGCGCAATCGTGCAAGCGCGGCGGCCGGGTCGCCGCCTTTAACACCATCTTGGTCATGACAATCGGTCCAGTCGTTGTCGCCCGGCGTAAAAATCACCGAATGTGGCAATGCATTGAATTGGGCAAGCCGGAGGTTCAAGGTCTCTTGCGTGCAAGCATGCACCGGCCGCGACAAATCCCCCAGATGAACAACAAATGACAGGTCCCTGTCGTTGCTGATGTCGGCATAAAGATTGGCGAGCCACGGCTCGTGTTGCGGGTAGTAGCCGAGGTCGCCAATCACCGCGAAAGTGAATCCCTGCGCCTGACCGTGGACCTTTTGTGGTGCAAGCGGTGCGATCCAAATCAGGCCCATGATGACGATCGCTGCAGAAATTGACGCAAGATGGCGAAACCAGTGCGGGCGCGTTGTCACGTATGTCTCCCAAGAAGATAATCGGTTTGCGGCTTCACTCTTCAATTACAATCGTTGCGCCGGCTCGACGCCAAACAACGCCTGCCCGGCGGATTCGAAATTCGACAAATGCGCCTGGCCCTGCGCCAGCGCGGTGTGCAGATCACGGAAGCGGCGTTCGAATGCGCTGCCCTGGAAGATCGCGGTGGTGCCGGCGGAATGATAGGCGAAGTCGACGACTTCGCGCGCATTGTCCATAGCGCCGGTAATGGCGACCCGCAGCATGGCGCGTTGCGCCAGCGAAAATGTGCCGGCGCTCGACGACGTTTGCCAGATGTCGCGCAGGCTTTCGTGCAGCAGCGCGCGCGCGCCATTCAAACGGCCGGTCGCCTGGGCGAGCTTGGATTGAATCACCGCATTGTCGCGCAGCACTTGCTGGGTGCCGAGCCCGCCGCCGGGTTTTTTGGTTTGCGCCAGTGTCATAAAAGCGCGCAAGCTCGCGTCGGCAATGCCAAGCGCGACGCCGGAAAAGCCGATGCCGTAAAGCGTCAACAATGGAATGTTGTAAAGCGGCCCCGCCTCGCGCCGATCGGAGGCCTGGTCGCGCCAGGTGGAATACGGCTCCGCCACAAACAGATCGGCGGTTTCGTAGTCGTTGCTGGCGGTGCCGCGCAAACCGAGGACATGCCAGGTGTCATGGATCGTGGCCTGGTCCGGTCGGAATAAGAAGGTGCGCATGACCGGCCGTCCGGCGCCATCGAGCCGCGGCGTAGCGTCGCGCTCATAGACCTGGGAATGCCCGCCCATCCAGGTGGCGTTGGCGCTGCCACTGGCAAACCGCCATTTGCCGGTGACGCGGTAGCCGCCGTCGACCGCCTGCGCCCGGGTCGGGCCGCCGGGCGGTCCCCAAGCCACCAATGCGCGCGGCGCGCCGAACACTTCGCGGGCGATCTGCGGATCGAGGAAACCCGCGGCATGGGAACTCGCAAGCGTCTGCGCCATGCACCAGGCGGTGCTGGCGTCGGCCGCCGCAACCGTCTCGATGACACGGTTGAAGGTCATGATGTCGGCGGCGCCGCCGCCGAGCCCGACCGGCATCAGCATCCGCGGTAAACCGGCAGCGTCGATGGCGGTGATGACGTCGTCGGGAATACGACGGTCACGCTCCGTGCGGTCGGATGCAGCCGCAATGATGGGGGTGAGCGTCTGTGCGCGCCCGAGCCAGTCGATTGTCGTGTTATTGTGCTGCAAAGTCCTGCTCCAAGCGAAGGTCTTGCCCCAATCGATTGTCAAGCGGCAGCATCCCGCATCGCATGGAGCAAGGTCAATGTCGGCGGCGACGCTGGCGCCGGGCCGCGGCCTCCATTAACATTCCGGGTTCCGCCGATTGATGCGCTCAGGCGACGGGAGAGACCGATGCAAGCGGGCAGGTGTTTGACGGCAGGGCTGGCTATGTGGCTCGCCGGTTGCGCGATTGCGCAGGAGGCAGACGCGCAGGATACGTTCCCCAATCGCGCGGTGCGGATTGTGATCCCCTACCCGGCCGGCGGCGGCACCGACACCATTGGTCGGCTGGTGGCCGACCAGCTCAGCCGCAAATGGGGACAGCCGGTGGTGGTCGAGAATATCGGCGGCGCGGCCGGCAATACCGGCGCGGCACAAGTGTTCAAAGCCGCCACCGACGGATATACGATGATGATCGCATCGCCGGGACCGATTGCGACCAACGCCTTCCTCTACAAGGACATGCCGTTCGATCCGGCGCGTTGGACATCGATCGCATTATTGGCGACCGGCCCTTATGTCTTGGTGCTGCGCAAAAATTTCGAGGGCGCCACCGTCAAGGACTTGATCGCGCGCGCCAAGGCCGCGCCCGGCAAGGTCACGGCGGCCACGCCCGGCGTCGGCTCGGTCGGACACCTCGCGACCGTGCAGCTTGAAATGCTGGGCGGGATTACCACCACGCTGGTGCCCTATCGTGGCTTGAGTCCGGCGGTGAACGACATTATCGCCGGTCATGTCGACCTGATGTTCGATACGCCGACCACCGCGCTGCCGCTGCACCGCGAAGGCCGCGTGAAAATCGTCGCCACCGGCACAGCCGAACGCGTTGGCGAGTTCCCGGAAATTCCGACCGTCGCGGAAACGCTGCCGGGCTATCGCGCGGTGACCTGGTATGCGATGACCGCGCCGCCCGGCATGCCGGCCGCGCTCGCCGACCGGATCAATCGCGACGTCAACGAAATCCTTGGGCGCAAGGACGTTGCCGAACGCGTCCGCGGCATTCAAATGAATCCGGTGACCTGGTCGCGCGACGCTGTGGCCAAGTTCTTCGGCGAGGAAACCCAATTGTGGGGACGGGTCATCAAGCAGGCGAATATTCAGCCGCAATAGCAGACATTGGGAAAGATCATGACACGCATAAGCGCGCTGCTCGCGGCCGGACTGTGCGCCGCAATTCTCGGTGTCGGCGCGGCGCCGGCACAGGACGCCTATCCGTCTCGACGGGTGACGCTGGTGGTGCCTTCGCCGGCCGGCTCGACCACCGATGCGCTGGCACGGCTGGTCGCCGAGCAGCTCGCGCAAAAATGGGGCCAGCCGGTCATTGTCGAGAATAACGCCCGCGGCCTCAATGCCGGCGCCGAACAGGCGGCGCGCGCGACCGCCGACGGCTACACGCTGTTGGTCAGCCCACCGCTGCCCTTGACCGTCGCCAATCTGCTGTACCGCGATATCGGCTATCAGCCGGGACAATTTGTGCCGGTTTCTTTGTTGGCAAAGATTCCGAATGTGTTGGCGGTGCGGAACGATCTTCCGGCCAAGACCGTCAAGGAACTCGTGGCTTACGCCACGACCAATGCCGGCAAGGTCACTTATGCGTCGCAAGGCCCGGGTTCCACAGCGCATCTGAGCGGCGCGCAATTGGAAGTGCGCGCCGGCATCAAGATGGTGCATGTGCCGTATCGCGGCGCTGCGCCCGCGCTCAACGATCTGATCGCCGGCCACATCGATCTGTTCTTCGACACGCTGGCGACGTCGGTGCCGCTTTACCAAGGCGGCAAGATCAGAATCATGGCGGTGGCAAGCCCGGAGCGGGTTGCGGCGGTCAAGGATCTGCCGACCATTGCGGAATCCGGTTTTGCCGGGTTCCGATCGATCACTTGGTTCGCCATGGTCGGTCCGCCGAAATTGCCGGCGAGCCTGGCGTCGCGGATCAATCGGGACGTGATCGAAATCCTCAAACGTCCCGATGTCGACAAACGCCTGCGCGAATTGCGGCTCGATCCAATGATTGGTGCACCCGCCGACGCCGCCAAATTCTTCGCCGAAGAGACCACGCTTTGGGGCGGCGTCATCAAAGAAGCCAATGTAACGATCCCATAATTGAACTCGATCGTCCCACCCTGCCGACAAAGTAATTAGGGTGCAGGACGTTTCGATTTCGGCTATCACGTGGCGTCATGAAAAAGACCCATACAGCCAAATTCCAGATCGGTCAGGTCGTTCGCCACCGGCTGTTTCCATTTCGCGGTGTCGTGTTCGATATCGATCCGGAATTTTCCAATACCGAAGCCTGGTATCAGTCGATCCCGGCGGAGCGGCGGCCGCGCAAGGACCAGCCGTTCTATCATCTCTACGCCGAGAACGATGAAACCGAATACGTCGCCTATGTGTCTGAGCAAAATCTGTTGCCGGATAGTTCCGGCGAACCGGTGCGGCATCCGCAGGTGGCGGAGATTTTCGAAAAAGATGACCGCGGCAGCTATCGGCGGCGCAACGCCATGCTGAACTGAGCCGTATTGAACTGACGCGGCGATAGCGAACGCTTCGGCGTTAAACGCGAGCCACACACGCCTGAAATGCACGTGACGCAGAAACGCAAACGAGGCGCATTCGCGCGCGCCCCGTTGCAAATTTGACGATGACTAGAGCATTTTGCGATAACGTTGACCTGTTTCCATCGTCATGGCCGGGCATAGCCCGTCGAAGACGGGCGTAAACGCCCTGATGTCCCGGCCATCCACGTCTTCGTTGCGGCACGAAAAACGTGGATGCCCGGCACGAGGCCGGGCATGACGGAGGAGAGACCGATTCAACCTTATCGCAAAACGCTCTAGGTGTCCCGAAGTTCGTATCATTTTGCGGCAGCCTCGTTTACGAACTTCGGAATCGAAGAACACTAGCAACTCATTGAGTCTAGTGTGGCTTTGGTTCAGAAGTCCGCTATTCGGACTCGCCGCGAGAATGTAGCGGACTTCTGAACCGCCACACGAGCGTCGGTTACTTCTTCTGGCCGGATTCGAGTTTCTTGCGCAGTTCCTCGGCGCGCTGCTCCATTTGCCTCTGAAGCGCTTCCTGCTCTTTCTCGACTTTCTCCGGATCGCTCGGCGGTCCGTCATAGGCCTTGGCAAAATCGTCGAGCGGCAACACCAGCGTAATCGGCGTGCCGGCGCCGTTGAAGGCCTGCACCGCCAGGCCCTTGCCGCGCTTCATATTGTTGACGAGTTCTTCGCTGGCTTCATAGTCGGCCAAGCAGCCATTGTTGAAACAGATCACAAATGGCGCCGTCATCGGTTGGCCCTGGTCGATGATCACGCGGGTGCCGTGCATCAGCAACATGCCGAGCGGCAGCGTGATGCGCAGGATCTTGCGTTCGCCTTCCGGCTCGATCAGCACTGCCACGACCACCGGCTGGCCGGTTTCGACCCGGCCGTCCTTGCCGGTGAAGCAGGCCTGCTTGGGCTTGGCGTCCCCCTTCAGGCAGAATTTGGTCCAGGGCGAGAACACCAGCGGCGGCAATTCCGGCGTACCCTGCGGCTGCTGCGTTTTAGGGTCGGCCTTCGGGGTCGGTTTGGGCTTTGGCGCGGCCGGCGCGGGTTTCTTTTCCTCGGCGAAAGAATTCGTTCCAGGCGCGACCATGGCGAACGCAGCAATCAGCGCGAGCGCAAAGGCACAGGCCGCCGGACGAACCAGCGCAGACACGGTCCAATTAGACATGTTGATCCTCTGTTTTGACCGTTCCGACAGCGCACGCGGGGCCGGATCGCACGGTCGCCCCCTAACGGGGCTGTGTCGGCACTAAATACGGCAACAGCGTGACGCCAGCAGTCGCGTAAATTGCCGGAATCTTGCCCCAGAAAGTGGAAAACCCCAGCGAATGGTGGTGATAACGCAGCCGGTCGGCTTTTGAAAGCACCTTGACCGGCCCAAGGTAAGTCATTGTTCGTCCGACCGGACTTTGGATTCGATCGATTGCGCCGGAGCCTGACCCCGCGACCATGAGCATTCTCGCCCCTCTTCCATGGTGGCCGCGCCGGCCAGCCCTCGCGGCGGCGCTCGCGGCGGCGATTGCATTGGCAAATACGCCGGGTTGGACCGAGGGGGCGGCGCGGCACGCCATTGCCATGCATGGCGAACCGGCCTTGCCGGAAGGATTTTCGCATTTTCGCTATGCCAATCCGGCGGCGCCCAAAGGCGGCCGGCTGGTGCAGGGCGTATTGGGCAGTTTCGACAATCTCAACCCGTTCACCATCAAGGGTCTGTCGCCCACCGGCTTGCGGTCACCGGGCGGCCCGTTCGTCATTGCCGGCCATGTCGTCGAGAGCCTGATGGCGCGCAATTTTGATGAGCCATTCACGCTCTATGGCTTGATCGCGCGCCGCGTCACGACCGACAACGCCCGCCGCTATGTGACGTTCGAGCTCGATCCGGCCGCGCGGTTTTCCGACGGCCGGTCGATCACGGTCGACGATGTGCTGTTCTCCTGGCAAATCCTGCGCGACCAGGGCCGGCCCAATCACCGGATCTATTACAGCAAGGTCACCAAGGCGCAGGCGATCGGAACCAACGCCGTCCGCTTCGATCTTCCCGGCGACGATCGCGAATTGCCGCTGATCCTCGGCCTGATGCCGGTATTGCCGAAGCACGCGCTCGACCCTGCAACCTTTGAGGAGACCACCCTCAAGCCGATCATCGGCAGCGGCCCCTATGTCATCGGCAAGGTCGATCAGGGCCGCAGCCTGACCTTGGTGCGCAACCCGAACTATTGGGGCAGCGCGCTGGCGGTCAATCGCGGCTTCTGGAATTTTGATGAAATCCGCTACGATTTTTATCGCGATCCGAATTCCCTGCACGAAGCCTTCAAGCGCGGCCTGATCGATGTGCGCCGGGAGAGCGATCCCGCGCGCTGGCAACAGGGCTATGACTTTCCCGCTTTGCGTGGCGGCCAGGTGGTGCGCGAGACCCACACCAGCGAATGGCCCAAACCGAGCTTTTATTTCGTATTCAATACCCGCCGGCCGGTGTTTGCCGATGCCCGCGTGCGCGAGGCGATCGCCACGCTGTTCGATTTCGAATGGCTCAACAAGAACGTCTTCTTCGGTCTTTATCGGCGGACCGCGAGCTATTTTGAGGGTTCGGAGCTGTCGGCCCACGGCCGGCCGGCGGATGCGCGCGAACGCGCCCTGCTGGCGCCCTTTCCCGGCGCGGTGCGCGCCGACATTCTGGCCGGCACGTGGTCTCCGTTAATCAGCGATGGGTCCGGCCGCGATCGCGCGCAACTGCGGCGCGCGTTGAGTTTGTTTGCCGAGGCCGGCTACGAATTGCGCGGCGCCGAATTGGTCGAGCGCAAGACCGGCCGGCCGTTCAGCTTTGAGATCATGGTCGCGTCCCGCAACGATGCCATGGACGAGGAGCGCATTGCGTTGCTGTTTGCCAGCCAGCTCAAGCGCGCCGGCATCACGGTTCGCCTGCGTCCGGTCGATGCCGTGCAGTTCGAAACGCGGCGTATCGCTTTCGATTTCGAGATGATTTCCACGCGCTGGGATCAGTCGCTCTCGCCCGGCAACGAACAGGCATTCTACTGGAGTGCGGAAGCCGCCGATTCCAACGGCAGCCGCAATTATATGGGCGTCAAGAGCCCCGCCGTCGACGCCATGATCGACGCCCTGCTCAAAGCGCAGGACCGCGCCGGGGTGGTTGCCGCCGTGCGCGCACTCGACCGGCTGCTGATGTCGGGGTTTTACACCGTTCCGCTGTTTCATCCACCGGATCAATGGCTCGCCCGCTGGACAAAGGTCGGGCGACCCGACGTAACCTCCCGGTCGGGACTGATTCCCGAAACTTGGTGGCAGCAACCGCAATGAGGCAGGCACCGTGATCCTTGGCGACCCCAATGGAAGACCCAGCGCCACGGGTATTGGTGGGCGCTCGACCCTTGACGATCTGTTCCGCCGGGCGGCGGCAGAGCGCCCCGATGCGCTGGCGCTGATCGATCCGCCCAATTGCGAACGCTTGACCGGTTGTTCGCCGCGCGCCCTCACTTATGCGCAGGCCGATCGCGTGATCTCGGCGATCGCCGGGCGTTTGCGCCGGATCGGCTTGCGCTCCGATGCATTCGTCGGTCTGCAGCTCGCCAATACCATCGAAAGCGTGTTGACCTTTCTCGCGGTGCTTCGCGCCGGCATGATTGCCATGCCGCTGCCATTGCTGTGGCGCCGCGCCGATCTTGCGAGCGCGCTCAGCCGCGCCGGCGCCAGCGCCTTGATCGTCAGTGGCCGCGTGGGCAAGCACAATCAGTATGACGATGCGCTGCAAGTCGCAGCGGAAACCTTCCAGATCCGCTTTGTCTGCGGCTTCGGAAAGAATCCACCCGACGGTTTCATCGCGCTCGGCGATCTGTTCACGGTCGAGACGCTCGACCCGCTGCCGCCGCCCGACGAGCGCCCCTATCCGCCCGGCCCGGCCGCGCATCTCGCCATTGTCACCTGGGAGCTCGGCCCCGACGGACTGGTGCCGGTCGCGCGCAGCCATGCCGAATTGGCAGCCGGCGGCCTGGCGGTCTTGCTGGAAGGCCGATTCAAGCAACATGCCACCATCCTCACCACCCTGGCATTGACATCCTTCGCCGGCTTCGCGACCGCCGTATTGCCTTGGCTGCTGATCGGCGGCACGCTGGCGCTGCACCATCCGTTCGATCTTGAAGTTTTCGCCGGCCAGCAACGCGCGCTGCCGGTCGATACCCTGATATTGCCGGGCACCATGGTCGCGCCGATGGTCGACGCCGGCACGGTGCCGCTCGGTCCCGGTCTGCGCAGCATCATTGCGGTGTGGCCGTCACCCGAGCGGCTGGCGCGCTCGCAATCCTGGCGCGGCGAGACCAAGACCGATCTGATCGACGTCCAGGTGTTTGGCGAAACCGGCCTGGTGGCGTCCCGCCGGGCCCCCGGCGGGCGGCCCGGCGCGGTGCCATTCGGTCCGATCGCGGTGCCGCGCGGCAACAAAGGCGGCGTTATTGTCGGGGAAATCCGCGCCACCGCCAGTGGCACCGTCGCCATGCGCGGTCCGATGGTTCCGCGCGCAGCGTTTCCGCCGGGCGTGGAACGCACGCCCCTGGCGCATATGAAAGTGTCGACCAGCGGCTTCGTCGACACCGGCTTTGCCTGCTGGAGCGACCAGGGCAACACCCCGTTGGTGGTGAGCGCCCCACCCACCGGCATGATCAGCGTCGGCGGCTATCGCTTCCTGATGCGCGAATTGCAGGACACGATTGCTATGATCGATCCTGGGGCAACCTTGGCGGCGCTGCCAAACCCCCTCACCGGCCAGCGGCTGGCCGGCTCCGCCAGCAATCCCGCCGGAATTCAGCAGGCCTTGGCCGGCCGCGGGATCAATCCATTGCTGATCGACGCCTTCCGCCCGCGCCACGCCTCCAACGGCCACGCATAGTTCCGATCGGGCCGCCGGCTGTTCCCTAACCCCCTTCCCCAGGGCCGCCTGTGCTCCCCGGCGGCCCGCGCGCCGGACGATGCCGGCCACTCCGGCAACGCTTTGAAATACCGGCCTTTGGTACGCTCGAATCGCCGGCAATCGTTGTTCCGGCCACGAAACTTCACAGGACGTTAACAGCCCATGGCCTAAGCTACGCGATCAGTTCTCAGTTCCGGCCGCGTAACGAAATGGCGATGTTAGGTCCGATGGTGGTTGTCGCCGAAACGGCGGCGACCGAGCTGGTCGACAGCCTCGGCAAGGCCGGTGCATTTCCTATTGTCGAAGCCAAGCTTGCCGACGCCGCCGACGCGGTGAAGGAAGTCAAGCCGGCCGCGGTGGTGATCACCGAAACCGCGCAGACGCCGGAAGACGAGCAGCTCAAGGCGCTGCTCAAAGTGATCGAGGCGCGCCGCAATGTCTGCATGCCAGTCTTGGCGCGGGTCGACGGCCCCACACTCATCGCGATCCCCCAGGCGCTGCCGATTGCCATCTCCGAACCGCTTGACCGCCTGATCGCCTGTCTCAAATCCGCATTGCGGGTGCGCAGCCAGCATGCGCTGGTCGCGCGGCGCACCAAAGCGCTCGATCCGGATAGCCGTGTGGCGCCGCCGGCCGATCCGCTCGAACACGCGACCATTCTGTGCGTTGGACGCGGCCGCAATTATCCGGCGCTGACCACGGCGATCGGCGAACGCGTCGGCATGATCGGCGCCATGAGCCTCGAAACCGCCGGACGCTGCCTCAACACCCGCGAGGTCGACGGCATTGCCATTGGCGACGGTTTCAGCCCGCGCCTGGTCGAGGGCCTGTTGACGGTGCTCGGCGAAGACGTGCGGTTTCGCGACCTGCCGATCGGCGTTTTAGGCCGCGCGCCGGTCGACGACAATCGGCTGGCCAATCTGGTGCGGGTCGAGAGCGACGCCGCGCTGTTGGCGGCGCGGCTACTGCCCTATGTCCGGCTCCAGGCTTACGATGGCTGGCTGAAACGCACGCTCAAATCGCTCGACTCCGATGGCGTGCTCGATCCGGACACCGGCCTGCTTGGCCGCGATGCCTTCTGGCGCGATCTCGACCGCGCCGTGCATCAGGCCGAAGACGGCGGCAGCGCGCTCACCGTGGCGCGCTTCGCGTTCGAGGACCTGACCGATCAGCGCTGTTCGCTCGATGCGGCGCGGCTGCTCAGCCGGCTGATGCGCAATGTCGATTTCGCCTGCCGCGAACCGGACGGCTCGATCATCGCCGCATTCACCGAAACCGATCTGCGCAACGCCCATGTGGTGGCGCGCCGTCTCGCCAGCATTTTGCGCCAGACCATGTTGTCGCCCGACATTGAGCGCCGCACCATCAATCCGACGGTGACGCTCGCTTCCCTCAAGCCGAGCGACAATCTCAGCACGCTCGCCGCCCGCATCGGCAGCTATCCGGCGGCGGTGGGGTGAGTGGCGGCGGGATGAGACTGACGCGAAACGCCGTTCTCTCCTCCGCTCATGCCCGCGCCAAGCGGGCATCCAATGCATTGCGGTGACACCCTAAGGCGTAATTCCGTAATCGCCGAAGTTGAATGCACCCGCGAGGTCGCTAAGCCGCCCGTCCTTGGATAGCCTCGGAGCAAATCATCGCTTTAGCCGATCACGCCAATAGTCTGGCCGGCGATGCAAGTGCGCGACCGCCAGTACCAGGATGTCACTGTCGTCGATGGTGTCGATCAGCCCGTACGGGAACCGGCTGAGCCGGCAGCGGCGAACGCCTTCGTCCAGCAGATGCCACGCCTTAGGAAAGCGCGCAATGCGATCCGTGGCAGACAGCACCTCAATCAGAAATGCATTGCCCAGGCCCGGAGCCTGCGCTTCGTACCAGTGAATGGCCTGATCCAGTTCGATCTCGGCAATCGCAAGAAACCGGAACGTCACGGCCGGTATTTGGCGACAATGTCGCCCAGGTCTGTGGCAGCAAGCTCACCGCGCCGGTAAGCTGCTAGGCGGTCGCTCGCCTCCCGCGCCCACAATTGGTCGATATTGGGATCGGCATGATCCAGGCTATCGAGCACGTCCTCGATCAGCGCGATGCGGTCCCGCGGCGGCAGAGCGCGTGCCTGTTCGATCAGGGTTTTGATCTCATTGCTCATCTTCGTTCCTTGCCGTTCAAACATTCAAGTTAGCCGTGCACCAGCGACCGCTCAAGGTGTGAGCGACCGGTTCGGGTCAATCACATTACAGCCAGCCAATGTCCGCGCGTTTGACCACGTATAACACCCCCTGTCGGCGGGTCTTTGATACGATTTATGTGGATACAGCGCGACGGGCCGGTTCACCGCATGGCATCGGCACTTCGCATGCATCGGTGACGCGCGCGGCGTAACGTTATGCACCGGCCCGGTGCCCGCACGTCCACAGCGTCGCGTGCCGTTTCATTGCATCACCATTTTGCTGTGCGAGCGTTCGCCCGTTCCGGCTGCCGCGCACGGTTTCCGCCGCGCGCGAACGGCGATGGCTGCTTTCGATAGTCCCGGCGCTCATGTCCCAGGCGCCGGGCAACCCGTCCGTGGCGCAGCGCGTCCGGAACGCGAATAGGACCGCGCGCAGAAAAAAAACGACCCGTCTGTAAGATCGTCGGATTAAGTCCATGATCGATCAAATGAATTCGGCGTTTTTCGGTCTTACAGCGCGCTGTAAGATGGTGAAAGAGTTGTGGCGCAACTCTTTGATAGTTCAAACGAATACCGCCATTTTTCGGTTTTGCCGTAAGACTGTAAGACTGCAAGATCGCGCAAGAAAGCTGTTGGCGCATGGCGCGGAAAATCCCCTGAAATGGACCGCCGCAGCCACGCCCGCTAAAGTGCGGCCCTGTCCTAAGAATCCCAAATGCGCAAGGAGCCGCAATGTCCGCCCTGACCATCGATGTCATTTCCGATGTGGTCTGCCCGTGGTGCTATTTGGGCAAGCGCTATCTGGAGGACGCGATTGCGCGCTCGCCGGAGACCCCGGTTGTTGTGCGGTTCCGGCCTTACCTGTTGAATCCTTGGGTGCCGCGGGAAGGCATGAGCCGCGCCGATTATCTGATCGCGAAATTCGGCTCGGTCGAGAGCTACAATGCCGGCAATCGGCGCATCGCCGATGCGCTGGCGGCGGTCGGGCTCGACTATCAGCGCGACAAGATCAAGCGGCAGCCCAACACCATCGATTGCCATCGGCTGATTGCCTGGGCGCCCGATCAGATCGCGATGAAGCAACGGCTGATGCAAATCTATTTCAGCGAAGGCGGCGACCTCAGCGATCCGGCGGTGCTGGCGCAGGCGGCGGTCGATTGCGGCATGGATGCCGATGCGGTGCGGGCGCGGCTTGCCACCGACGAAGACGTGGCGCGAATCGAAGCCGAGGCGCAATCCGCCAACGAAGCCGGCATCAATGGCGTGCCGTGCTTTATATTCGGCGGCATTTTCGCGGTCAGCGGCGCGCAGCCGCCGGACTATCTGGCGCAGGCGATCGTGCTGGCCGCCGACGAAGTCGCCAAGCAGGTCGCGGCGGAATAGCGCGCCTATGCCGCCTTGGCGGGCTGCGCCAATTCGACCAGCTTGCGCAGAATGCGCTTGGTGCCGGCCAATCGATCCTCCGGCCGCTCCCAGTCGTCCATGAACACGACCTTCTGGTCTGGCCGCACGCGCGCGCCTTCTTCGCCAATGAAGCCGATCAGCCGTTCCGGGTTGGCGAAGACATTGTCGCGGAACGCCACCACCGCGCCTTTCGGGCCGGTGTCGATCTTCTCGACATTGGCGGCGCGGCACAAAGTCTTGATCGCGACGATCTGCAACAGGTAATCGACCTCGATCGGCAGCGGGCCGAAACGATCGGCCAGTTCGGCGCCGAAAGCGTCGATGTCGCGCTCGTCTTCGATTTCGGCCAGCCGGCGATAAAGCGCGAGCCGCACCGGCAGATCGGCGACGTAATCCTCCGGGATCATGACCGGCGTGCCGATGGTGATCTGCGGCGACCACTTGTCGGCGACCGGCGCGGTGATGCCGGCCTTCAGGCTCGCCACCGCTTCTTCCAGCATTTGCTGGTACAGCTCGAAGCCGACTTCCTTGATATGGCCGGATTGCTCTTCGCCCAGCAGATTGCCGGCGCCGCGCAAATCGAGATCGTGCGAGGCAAGCTGGAAGCCGGCGCCCAGCGTGTCGAGCGATTGCAACACCCTCAGCCGCTGCTCGGCCTGCGCGGTGATTTTGCGGTCGGCCGGCAGTGTAAACAGCGAATAAGCCCGCATCTTGGAGCGGCCGACCCGACCGCGCAATTGATAAAGCTGCGACAGGCCGAAGCGGTCGGCGCGATACACGATCAAAGTATTGGCGTTCGGGATGTCGAGGCCGGACTCGACAATGGTGGTCGAGAGCAAGCAATCATATTTGCCGTCGTAGAACGCCGACATGATGTCATCGAGCACGGTCGACGGCATCTGGCCGTGCGCGACCGTGACTTTCATTTCCGGCACATGTCGTTCGAGAAATTCCTTCTGGCCGGCGAGGTCTTCGATCCGCGGACAGACATAGAAGCACTGGCCGCCGCGGTAGCGTTCGCGCAGCAGGGCTTCTCGCACGACCAGTGGGTCAAACGGCGACACGAAGGTACGCACCGCCAGGCGGTCGACCGGCGGCGACGCGATGATCGAGAGATCGCGCACCCCCGACAGCGCCAGTTGCAGCGTGCGCGGGATCGGCGTCGCGGTCAGCGTGAGGACATGCACTTCGGCGCGCAATTGCTTGAGCTTTTCTTTATGCGCGACGCCAAAATGCTGCTCCTCATCGACAATCAGCAGGCCGAGATCCTTGAAGGCGATGGCCTTGCCCAACAGCGCATGGGTGCCGACCACGATGTCGATGGTGCCGTCGGCGAGGCCTTTCTTGACATTGGTGAGTTCCTTGCCGGTCACCAGCCGCGATGCCTGGGCGATCTTCAGAGGGAAGCCGCGGAAGCGGTCGGTAAAGGTCTTGGTATGTTGGCGCGCCAACAATGTGGTCGGCACCACCACCGCGACCTGCTTGCCGTTCATCGCCGCGACGAAGGCTGCCCGCAGCGCCACTTCGGTCTTGCCGAAACCGACATCGCCGCAGACCAGCCGGTCCATCGGCCGGCCGGACGACAATTCTCCCACGGCCACGTCAATCGCGGCCTGCTGGTCTTCGGTTTCCTCATAGGGGAAGCCCGCGCAGAATTCGTCATACGGGCCGGATTCGGCAGCGAGCTTCGGCGCTTCGCGGGTCTGCCGCTCGGCCGCGATCTTGATCAACTCATTGGCGATTTCGCGGATGCGGCTCTTCATGCGCGCTTTGCGCGCCTGCCAGGCGCCGCCGCCGAGCCGGTCGAGTTCGACAATCGCTTCCTCGGAGCCGTAGCGCGACAGCAGTTCGGTGTTCTCGACCGGCAGGAACAATTTATCGCCGCCGGCATAATGGATTTCGAGACAGTCATGCGGCGCGCCGGCGGCTTCGATGGCGCGCAATCCAACAAAGCGTCCGATGCCATGATCAACGTGAACGACCAGGTCGCCGGCGGCGAGACTGGTCGCCTCGGCGATGAAATTCTCCGCCCGCCGCGCCGCGCGGCGCGAACGCACCAGCCGGTCGCCCAGAATGTCCTGCTCGCCGACAATGGCGGCATCGGCGGTTTCGAACCCGCTTTCGATCCCGAGCACGGCCAGTCCGACTTGCGGCAGTGCCAGGCCCTGCGCTTCCTGCCACGATTTTACCGGCGTGAGATTGTTGAGCCCGTGCTCCGCCAGTACATGGCTCATGCGCTCACGGGCGCCCTCGCTCCACAGCGCAACGATCACGCGCTTGCGGGCGGCTTGCAACGCAAACACATGCTTGGTTACGGCTTCGAACACATTGCGGCCGGGTTCGGCGCGCTCTGCCGCAAAATTGTGGCCTTGCTTGCTGCCGGCATCGATTACCAGGCCTTGGCTGTCCGGCACCGCGAACGGTGTCAGCCGCGCGAGCGCGGCCGTGTTCAGGCGCTCGCGCCACTCGGTTTCGGACAGATACAGACGGTCGGTGGGCAGCGGATGATAGATCGGGCCGGTGTCGTGTTGGGCCAGCGCCTGGGTGCGGGCTTCATGATAATCGGCGATCTGGTTGAGCCGCTCGTGCGCGGCTTCTTCGTCGAGCGGTTCGAGCACCACCGGCGCGCCGGGAACATAATCGAACACGGTTTCCATGCGCTCATGAAACAGCGGCAGCCAGTGTTCCATGCCGGCATGGCGGCGGCCCTCGCTGACCGATTCATAGAGCAGATCGTCGGGCGATGGCGCGCCGAAAGTCTCGACATAGCCAAGCCGAAAGCGACGGATGGTTTCAGTGGTGAGTTGGAATTCCGCCACCGGCACAAGATCGAGCGCGCGCAGTTGATCGGTGCTGCGCTGGGTTTCCGGATCGAAGCTGCGGATCGTTTCCAGCGTATCGCCGAAGAAATCGAGCCGCACCGGCTCGGGCATGCCTGGCGCATAGAGATCGATAATGCCGCCGCGCACCGCGTAATCGCCGGCTTCGCGCACGGTCGAGGCCCGCGTAAAGCCGTTGAGATCGAGCCAGCGCGAAATGCTCTCCATGTCGAGCAAACTGCCAGGCGTGACCGACAGCGATTGCGTCGCCACCACTGCGCGCGCCGGCACGCGTTGCAGCGCGGCGTTGACGGTGGTGAGCAGGATCGACGGCCGGTCGTGACCCTTCACCCGCGCCAGCCGCGCCAGGGCGGTCATGCGTTGCGCGACCGTGCCGGCATGTGGCGAAGCGCGGTCGTAAGGCAGACAGTCCCAGGCCGGGAATTCGAGCACCGCCATGTCGGGGGCAAAAAAGCCGAGCGCGCGACCGAGCGCGGCCATGCGCGGACCGTCGCGACAGACCACCACCAGGCTGATCGCGGGCGCACCCGAGCGGGCGGCGACCGCGCGCGCCAGATCCGCCACCACCAGCCCTTCGGCGCCATCGGCGACGCCAGCCAGCGTCAGCGGGCGACCCGGTTCAAGCCGTTCGGCGGGCGAGCGCGCCATCGGCATCAGCGCCCCTGCCCGCTGGCGTCGAAGGCAAGCAAGCGGCGAAGCATCGGGCCGTCATGCGCGGCCGGCACTTCGGCCGCTCCGGTCAGCCAGGCCAGCAATTCGCCATCGGGCACATCCATCAGCGCTTCGAACTCACGCAAAGCCGCCTCATCGAGGGTTGCAATATGGGCGTCGGCAAACCCGCCCAGGATCAGATCGACTTCGCGCAACCCGCGATGCCAGGCGCGAAACAGAAGTTTGCGCCGGCGCGCGTCCAATCCTTCGCTCGATCGTGCCGTGCCGGTCATTATCGTTCCAATGCCAAATGCCCGGACGGGCCGGGCGAGGTTCTATAGCGGGCGGGCGCGGGCTTGTCTGCGTGCAATATTCGGCCGGTCGTGCCCACGCGCGTCATCGCAAGTCGGCTATACCCGACTTGCGCGTCGATACGTTAGTTTGACCAATGCTGCCAGATTTCCAGAATGCCAACCGGAGGTTTCCATGAGCGCCATCACCCTCGATCAAGCAAACCGCATCATCGCCGCCGTTCTCAAGCGCGGCGCGGAGGTTCAATGCCGGCCGCTGAGCGTGTTGGTGGTCGAGCCCGGCTGCAAGGTGAAAGCGTTTCAGAAAGAGGACAGCGCGTCGATGATCCGCTTTGAGATGGCGTTCGGAAAGGCCTATGCCGCACTGGCGCTCGGGCGTTCGTCCAAATTGGTCCGCATCCGCGCCGACGAACGGCCGCTCTTCATGCGTTATTTGCTTAGCGCCACCGACGATCAGGTTTTTCCGGAAGGCGGCGGAATGCAGATCCGCGACGACAGCGGCGAGGTGATCGGTGCGATCGGCGTCACCGGCGACACCGAGGACCTGGATGAGGAACTGGCGATCCACGGCATTCGCGCCGCCGGCCTCAAGATCGACGACGACTTCAAGGATATGGGCCGCCGCAGTGGCGTGCGGCTGACCAACATCTAAGGCGCGCACAGGGCATCGCATGCGTCCGAACCGGCTCAATCCGCTGTTTGGTGGGCTGACCACGCTGGCGGGCGTCGGGCCCAAGGTCGAGCGGCTTTATCGCCGCCTGCTCGGTCGCGAGGACGAAGCGCGGCTGCTCGACCTGTTGTTCCATCTGCCAACCGGGATCATCGATCGGCGCGCGCGACCGAAATTGCAGGATGTGGTTCCGGGCAGCGTGGTGACGGTGGCGGTGACCATCGATCGGCATCGGCCTTCGCCGCCGAACCGGCCGCGCGTGCCCTATCAGATCTATGCCAGCGACGAGACCGGCGAACTGATCCTGACGTTCTTCTATGCGCGGCGCGACTATCTCGAAAAGCTCTTGCCGGTTGGCGAACGCCGCTATGTGTCTGGCACCACCGGGCTTTATGACGGCATGTTGCAGATCGTGCATCCCGACCGCGTGGTCGACGATGCCGGTCTCGCCAGCCTGCCGCTGATCGAACCGGTCTATCCATTGACCGAAGGGCTCAGTCTCAACCAGGTGCGCAAAGCCGTCGAAGCCGCGTTGCAACGACTGCGCGAATTGCCGGAATGGCAAGAACCGACCTGGTTCGCGCGCGAACAGTTTCCAAGCTTTGCGCAGGCGTTGAGGACGTTGCATCGCCCGGCAACGCCTGACGATGTCGTGCCGACCAGCCGGGCCTGGACGCGGCTCGCCTATGACGAACTCCTGGCCGGACAGCTTGCCCTGGCGCTACTGCGCGCACATATTCGCCGGCCGCTCGGTCGCGCGACGCCGGGCACCGGCGAACTGCGCCGCAAATTGATCGCGGCCCTACCCTATTCGCTGACGTTATCGCAAACGCGCGCCATCGACGACATCGCCGCCGATCTCGCCAAGCCCGAGCGCATGCTGCGGCTGCTGCAAGGCGACGTCGGTTCCGGCAAGACCGTGGTGGCGCTCAATGCCGCCGCCGCCGTGATCGAAGGTGGCCGGCAAGCGGCCTTGATGGCGCCGACCGAAATCCTGGCGCGGCAGCACTTCGGCACCATTGCGCCGCTGGCGCAGGCCGCCGGCATGACCTTGGCGATTTTGACCGGCCGCGAGCGCGGCCGCGAACGTGACGCCATGCTCGAACGATTGCGGCAAGGCGAGATCGAGCTTCTGGTCGGAACGCATGCGCTGTTCCAGGAGGATGTGGCGTTTCGCGATCTCGGCCTGGCGATTGTCGACGAGCAGCATCGTTTCGGCGTTCACCAGCGGCTCGCATTGGCGAAAAAAGGCGAAGCGGTCGACATGCTGGTGATGACCGCGACCCCGATCCCGCGCACGCTGGTACTGACCTATTTCGGCGACATGGATATTTCGGAACTGCGCGAAAAGCCGGCCGGCCGGCAGCCGATCGATACCCGCACGTTACCGGCCGATCGACTCGGCGAGGTGACCGAAGCGGTCGGCCGCGCGCTTAAGGAAGGCCGCCAGGTCTACTGGATCTGTCCGCTGGTCGAGGAATCCGAAAAGATCGACCTTGCCGCCGCCGAGGAGCGCTTTGCCGAACTCAAACAGACGTTCGGCGCCTGGACCGATCTGGTCCATGGCCGCATGAAAGGCGTTGAAAAGGACGCCGCCATGGCGCGTTTCGCCGCCGGCGAGACCAGGCTGCTGGTCGCGACCACGGTGATCGAAGTCGGCGTCGACATTCCGCAAGCGTCGATCATGGTGATCGAGCACGCCGAACGCTTTGGCCTCGCACAACTCCATCAATTGCGCGGCCGGATCGGCCGTGGTTCGGCGCGCTCAACCTGTCTGTTGCTTTATCGCGCGCCGCTTGGCGAAACCGCCAAGGCCCGCCTCGAAATCATGCGCCAGACCGAAGACGGTTTTCGGATCGCCGAGGAGGACTTGCGGCTGCGCGGCGAAGGCGACGTGCTCGGCACGCGCCAATCGGGCGTGCCGGGATTTCGCATTGCCCGGATTGAAAGCCATGGCGGCCTGCTGGCGGCCGCCCGCGACGACGCGCAACTCATTCTGGCGCGCGACCCCACGCTCGCGACCGAGCGCGGTGAGGCGCTTCGCCATTTGCTCTATGTGTTCGGCCGCGACGAGGCGATCCGCTTGATCCGGGCGGGATGATTACGGGGCGGATGATGGCGGCGGCACGCGTGGCGTTTGCGCCGCCTGCGCCATTCGCGCGGCATCGGCCAAGGCGGCGAGCTTCTGCTGCTGGCTGGCCCCATTGGGCTGCGCGATGCCAGCGGATATGACGAGTGTCATCGCGGCTTCGACGGTGATGTCGAGATCGATGACGTTGCGCCGCGGCACATAGAAGAAGAAACCGGTCGTCGGGTTCGGCGTACACGGCAGAAACACCGAAACGTGCTCGGTCGCGGGCAGCCGGCTGGCGACATCCGGGCTCGGCGGTTGCGACAGGAACACCACCGACCACATGCCAGGCGCCGGAAACTCGACCAAGCCGACACGGCGGAAGCTTGATCCCGATTTCGAGAACAACGTCTCGAATATCTGCTTGAGATTGCGATAGAGCGGCCGAACAATCGGCATGCTGTTGAGAATGCGTTCGCCGAATTCGATCAGCTTGCGTCCGACCAAATTGGCGGTCAGGAACCCGAGCAGCGTCAATGTGGTGAAGGCGATGATCAGGCCCAGTCCGGGGAGATGGAACGGCAGATAGGTCTCGGGACGATAGGTCGCCGGAATGACCGGCCGCACGATGTCGTCGACCCAGGTGATGAACCACCATGTAAGGCTGAAGGTAATGTAGAGCGGGCCGACCAGGATCAGTCCGGTGAGAAAATAGTTCCGGATGCGGCCGGCGATGCTCTGATGAAACGGCTCGGCGACATTCGCGTCGGCGGACGCGGGCTGGCCGTGTTGGTTCTGTTCGGTGTTGCTCATGCCCTGACGTTCATCGCACGCATCTTAACCAGCGCTATTCAACCGTGACTGACTTGGCGAGGTTGCGCGGCTGATCGACGTCGGTGCCCAATACCACCGCGGTGTGGTAGGCGATCAACTGCACCGGAATGGCGTAAACCAAAGGCGTCACCGTCGCCGGCATTTCCGGCAATGTGAGTTTAATCAGCGGATCGACATGGGCCTCGCGGGCACCGGTGGGGTCGGTCACCAGGATGATCTTGCCGCCGCGCGCCGCCACTTCTTGCATATTGGAGAGGGTCTTGTCGAACACGCGATCGTGCGGTGCAATCACGATCACCGGCATGGTCTCGTCGATCAAGGCAATCGGTCCGTGCTTGAGTTCGCCCGCCGCATAGCCTTCGGCATGGATGTAAGAGATTTCTTTGAGTTTGAGCGCGCCTTCGAGCGCGAGCGGATAGCTGGTGCCACGGCCGAGATAGAGCACATCGCGGCACTTGGCGAGATCGCGCGCAAAATGCTCGATCGTCGGTTCAAGCTTGAGCGCTTCGGCCATCAGCCGCGGCACTTCGATCAGCGCGCGCACCAGTTTGCGCTCGTCTTCCTCCGACAGCACGCCGCGCGCCCGGCCGGCGGCGATTGCGATACATGCCAGCACCGCCAGCTGACAGGTGAATGCCTTGGTCGAAGCCACGCCGATCTCGGGGCCGGCCAAGGTCGGCAGCGCGACATCGCTCTCGCGTGCAATGGTCGAGGTCGGCACGTTGACCACCGAAAGCACGTGCTGTTTGTGTTCCTTGGCATAGCGCAACGTCGCCAGCGTGTCGGCGGTTTCACCCGATTGCGATATGAAAATCGCCAAACCGTTGGGACTCAACGGCGCTTCGCGATAGCGGAATTCGGACGCGACATCGATTTCAACCGGCAGGCGCGCAAAGCGCTCAAACCAATAGCGCGCCACCAGGCCGGCGTAATAGGCCGTGCCGCAGGCCGCGATCGAGATCCGTTCGAGATTCTTGAAATCGAACGGCAGTTTGACCGGCAGCGCGATCCGTTCCGCCGCCATATCGAGATAATGCGCGAGCGTATGGCCGACGACTTCAGGCTGCTCGTGAATTTCCTTCGCCATGAAATGGCGATGATTGCCTTTGTCGACCAGGAACGACGACGGCGGCGCCTTGTGCTTTGCGCGTTTGACCTGCGAGCCTTTGGCGTCGCGGATGTCAACGCTGGTGCGCGAGATCACCACCGAATCGCCATCCTCGAGATAGGCTACGGTGTCGGTGAATGGCGCGAGCGCGATGGCGTCGGAGCCGAGATACATTTCGCCATCGCCATAGCCGATCGCCAGCGGGGAACCCTTGCGCGCGCCGATCAGCAGGTTTTCCTCGCCGTCGAACAGGAACGCGAGCGCGAAGGCGCCGCGCAGCCGGGGCAGCGACGCCGCCACCGCATCGGCCGGCGAACGGCCATTTTTCATTTCGCGACTGACCAGATGAGCGACGACTTCGGTGTCGGTCTCCGAGCCGAATTTTGCGCCATCCTTTTCGAGTTCTTCGCGCAGTTCGCGGAAATTTTCAATGATGCCGTTATGAACCACGGCAAGGCGGTCGGTGGCATGGGGATGGGCGTTACTCTCGGTCGGACGGCCATGGGTCGCCCAGCGGGTGTGGCCGATACCAATCGTGCCTTTGAGCGGGCTGTCGCCGAGCTTGATTTCAAGATTGCGCAACTTGCCTTCGGCGCGCCGGCGCGTCAGGCGCCCGGCTTCCAGCGTCGCGACGCCGGCGGAGTCATAGCCGCGATATTCCAGCCGCTTGAGCGCATCGACCAATTGCACCGCGACCGGCTCGCGGCCGAGAATTCCGACAATTCCGCACATTGATTGAATTCCTGTCTCTCCGACCGGGACAATACGTCAGAAGATGTGTACTTGGCATAAATCGCACAAGCGCCTGAAATCAAGCGAGAATTAAGCCTAATCGCTATTTCTTCGCTCCGGACTTGGCTTTGGCAGCCGCTTTGATCGCCCAGATGCGGGAAGCGCCGTCGGCTTTAACCACCTGGCGTTCGCGCGCGATCGCCAGCGCATTGGCCGGCACGTCGTCGGTAATGACCGAACCGGTTGCCACATAAGCGCCGTCGCCGATCGATACCGGCGCCACCAGCGCGGCATTCGAACCGATGAAGGCACCCTTGCCGATATCGGTACGATATTTGGCGGCGCCGTCATAATTGCACACGATGGCGCCGGCGCCGAAATTCGAACCGGCGCCGAGGCGGGCGTCGCCGATATAAGCCAGGTGATTGGCCTTGGCGCCGTCTTCGATTATCGACTCTTTAATCTCGACGAAATTGCCGATGTGTACATCGGCGCCGAGTTTCGCGCCGGGCCGCAGCCGCGCATAGGGCCCGACCAATGTGCCGCGACCGACATGGGCCTGATCGAGATGCGAAAACGAGCGGATCACCGCGTTGTCCTCGACCGTAACGCCCGGGCCGAACACCACAAAGGGTTCGACCACCACATCGCGACCGAATTTAGTGTCGGTTGCAAGGAACACCGTCTCCGGCGCAACCAGTGTAACGCCCGCCTCCATCGCCGCCTTGCGCAGGCGCTGCTGGAGCGCGGTTTCGGTCTCCGCGAGTTGGGCCTTGGTGTTGATGCCGCGCACGTCATCCTCCTCGGTCTCGATCACGACTGATTTGAGTTTCATGGTCCGGGCGATCGCCACCGCATCGGTCAGGTAGAATTCAGCCTTGCGGTTATCATTGCCGATCTTTTCGAGAATCGACAATGCGGTCGCGCCGGCAAAGGCCATCAGCCCGCCATTGCATAGATCAATGGCGCGTTCGGCCGGCGTTGCATCGAGTTCTTCCCGAATGGCGACCAGATTATTGCCATCCATGACCAGACGCCCGTAGCCGGTCGGCTCCTTCGGCCGGAATCCAAGCACCGCCACCGCCGCGCCCTTGGCCAGCGCATCGCGCATTTGCAAAAGCGTCTGCGGCCGGATCAGCGGCGTGTCGCCGAAAATCACCAGCACGTCGTCGGCCCCGCGCGTCAACGCGCCCTTAGCCGCCAGTACCGCATGGGCCGTGCCGCGCCGTTCACTCTGAATATGGATCTCTGCCGCGGCTGCGTTCCGTTTGGCTTCGGTGCTGACGGCATCGGCGTCGGGGCCGACGACCACTGCGACCGACGATCCGCCGGCCGCCTGCACCGCCGCCAGCACATGCGCGAGCAAGCTGCGCCCGGCGATGCGATGCAGAACTTTGGGAAGCGCCGAGCGCATGCGCGTGCCCTCGCCGGCCGCCAGCACGACTGCCAAGCAGGTTCGCGGACGTGTTCGATCGACCATGAAATCTCCGAAGCGACAGTTCCGACCGTATAATGGCACGAGTCGGCAGCGAGATTGATCGGATTCTGCTAATGTTTTCAATGGGCTGATTCGCAGGCTTGGGCGGCGCTGGCGAGTAATAAACATGCAAAAATTTATCCGGTTGGCAGGGTGGGGCGCGGCGGCACTGGCTGCGATGCTGCTCGCGGTGATCGCTGCGACGTCCGACCACGGGCAGCAACGTCTGGTTTCGGCGTTAACGGGCACCAGCGCGAACGGCGCCACCGATTTCAGCAAGGCAGAGGCCATGGCCGAGCGCGCCGGGATGCAGACGCGTTTGGCCACATTGGAGGAGGAAAGCAATCGTCTAATCGAGATCGCGCGCGCCCTCAGCAGTGATCGCGAGCAATTGCTGATCCGCCTGTCAGCGCTCGAACGCGGACTGGAGGATGTCACCGGGTCGATCCGGCGGCAGGCCGCTCAACCGCCTCCCGCGACCGAGCCGCCGCCAAAAACCCTTGCCGCCTTGCCGCCACCAACCCGACCGTCACCGGAAACGCCGAACCGGGCCGCCGCTCCACCCGGCGAACTGGAAGCCTTGCAGGCGCGGCCTGCGGCCGGCGTGGATGTCGGCAGCGCCACCAGTTTCGACGGGCTGCGCTCGCTATGGACCGTCATCACGGCGACCCATCCCGGTTTGTTCGACGGTCTGCACCCGATTGTGACAGTTCAGGAGAATAACCGGACCCGATCGCCCGACCTCCGACTCGTAATCGGTCCGCTGACCGAAGTCGAGCCCGCGAAACGGATCTGCAACGCACTGGCTGCCGCCAAGCGCTATTGCCGCTTGGTCGCGTTTGAAGGCCAGCCATTGGCATTGGTTGCGCCTGAACCGCCGCCCGTCCCGCGCCGGCCGGCAGCGGCGGCGCCACAGCAGCAGCCTGCTCCCAAAGCACGCCCGAGCGTGGCGCCGCGTCCCTGAGCGCGATTTGCTTCGGGAAATTGTTGGCGGCATAGTCGGCAGGACAATGCAGACAACGTTCTTTCCGACCGCGCGGCAAACCAACTGGCTCCTGATCGTCGGGTTTCTGGCGATCGGCGAGGCCTTGTATCTGCGCTATCTTGCCATCGAATTCGCGCCGGTGTCGCTGGCCTGCCAGGGCGGTTTGCAAAGCTGGCTATGCACCACGTTCCGGACCACGATTGCGCTGTACAATCATGGTGTGTTCGGCTGGGTCGCACTGATCGCGGCCGCACTCAACCTGATCCGGCCCTCGCTCCTGCTGATGACGCTGGCGCTTGCGGCCATTGGATTTGGCCTGGTCTTGCACAATACCGATCTCGCCGGGCTTGCGGCGGCGCTGCTTGTTCTCAGTTTGGCGCGGCCCGTCCCGGCAGCAGACTAACGCCCAGGCCGAGCAATCCGGCGCAGAACCACACTGCCTGCCAATTGGCGAAACTTTCACTGAGAACAATGACGATAGCGCAAAGCGCGAGCGTTGCCGCCGCCACCGTTTCGGCATTTGGCAGAATGTCCTTCCGCGCAGGCCAGGCGGTCATCAGGATTGCAAAAGGAAGCCCGGCCGCCGTCAGGGCGGCAAATGGGAAGTCGCGGTAGCGCGGGTTGAACACCAGACCGAGCGCAGCCTGCACCGCCAGCACCACCAGAATGATCAGCAATGCGCCGAGCGCCAAAGCGATCGGATGCGCCGGGACCCCGGCCCGACGTCCTAGCATGGCGGCGAACCGGGGCGGTTTTACACCCGTGACCATCGCCGCCGCCCCAATGATTGGCACGGCGAACGCTACCGCCGCCCAGGACAGCGAGCGTATCCAGTCGATCGCCGACAGACTTTCAATGGCAATATTTTCAAATGTCCAACCAATCAAACTTCCGGACACCGCGGCATTGACGCCGACCGCGAACCAAACTCGCGCCGGTGGCGATTGCCGCCAGCTCGCCGCGAGCGCGGCGGCGAACACCAAGGCGGCAAACGCAATCCCGCCCCCAGCCTGCCAGCGCCAGTGCGGATGGTTCGACACCGCGCCGCCCCAGACGAACTTGGCCTGGCGATGATAGGCATCATAAAGACCCCAGAAGCCGCCGACCGTTCCCTCCAGCTTGCGTTTCCAGGGTTGGTCATAGGCTTCGATCAGGTTGACGCGGTAGTTCTCGCGCTTACCGAGCGCCACCACCTCGTGCAGCACCCGCGCTGCGTTGACCGGCGACGGCAGCGCGCCCTCGCGCATCCGTCCCGCACTCGGCCAGCCGAATTCGCCCAGGAATATCTCCTTGCCTGGGAACGCGGCCACCACCTGCTTGCGGATCAGATCGACATGGCGCGCGGCCTGCCCGACCGGGATCGGGTGATCCTCCCAATAAGGCAGGATATGCACGGTGATGAAGTCGACGGCGGCGGCCAGGTCCCGATGCCGCAGCCAGAATTCCCATACATCGGCATAGGTCACCCGCATCGGTACCTTGGCCTTGACCTCGGCAATGGTGCGGACCAGCTCGGGCGCCGACATCTCGCCGCGCAGCAGCACCTCATTGCCGACAATGATGGCCTCGATCGTGTCCGGAAACCGGTTGGCAAGTTCGATGGTGGTGGCGATCTGGCGGCGGTTGAGGTCCGGCAGGCTGGAAAGCCACAGCCCGTGCAGCACCTTCATGCCGTGGCGCTGGGCGATCTCCGGGATTTTGTCGAGCCCGTGATCGATCGAATAAGTGCGGATGCAATTGGTCAGCGGCTTGAGCTGGGCGAGATCGGCTTCAATCTGCGCCGGTAGGACCAGGGTGCCCGGTCCCAGCGGGTTTTGATCACCGCGGAACGGCGCATAGGAAACGCAGTCGAGCTGCCCGCCCTGCCCGATGGGCGATTCCGGCATCCGGACCTCGGCGCCAAGCCAACTCCAGACTGCAACGATCATGGCTGCAACCACCGCGAACAGTGAGGCCGCAATCCGCATCCTGGGAATCCCCATAGCCCTTTTCGCCTAGTTCCGGGCTTAGCTGGCAGACCCGAGGCTGCCAAGCCGCGGGTCTGGCCGGTTCTGAAATTGGCAACGGAATTATTCGTTCCGCCGTATTGGCGGCCGGCCGGTCCGCTGCTTTAATCAAGTTATCACACCGCCCTCGACAGGGGGCCCGGCTTTAGGGCAGTTGGCTGTCGCGGGTGAGCCGCAACACGCGATGTAACGCTTTGTAATAGTACATGGCCCGACCGGCCTAACACTCAGAGTCAGCATGGTTACCGCCAGTCTGCGTATCGCCGCCGTCCTTGTGGGCGCGGCCCTGCTGTTGCCGTTGGCAACCGACATGGCGTCGGCGCAAAGTGTAGACCCGAAGGCCGCGCCCCGTCCCAAAACCGATGATGCAGAGGCAAAAAAGGAAGGCCAGCGGAAGCTCGATGAGTTTGCCGAGGCGGCTGCAGCATTAAGCGGTCCTGCCGCCCATCCTGAATGCGTCTGGCTTGGCCGCCGGGTGGTGCGCTGGATGTGGTCGGACGATCTCGATACGGCGTTCCGCCATCTCGACCTTTATGACCGCTTCGGTTGCCCGGCCGGCCATATCCCAGCGACGTTTCGCTGCTTGGTTCGGCAAGCTCCCGCCGATCCAAAACAGCCGGAAGCAGCGCTGAATGCGCGGGTCCATGCCTGCTGGATCAATCCGAATTACGAGCCACCCGCACCGGCCGCCGCGACCGCTCCAGGCGGAACGACCAACCGTTAATCGGTTAATCTGTACGGCCGTTCAGATTGCGCGGTAAAGTTTACACAGAACATTTTTTGCACACAGCTTTCTCCGCCTTGGATTCGCCGCCACAGCTAATTACTTGATCGATCACCTCCGGCTAATGTACCGTGGTGCACGGTCTTAGTTGACCTTGGGGGGATGGGTTCGGGCGCCGATTTTTGCCCGGGTGGTTGCACTTCCATGAAAGTCGTCGTTGCGGTCGTCGCGCTCGTCACGTGCGTGCATGCCGGCGTGTGGGCTCTGCTCCACCGGCAACACGCGGCGCCTGACGTCAACGACCAGCTCGCCAGCGTTTCCTATTCGCCCTACGCGCGATCGCAACATCCCGACAATGGCGACCGGCCGACGGCGCAGCAGATTCGCGCGGACCTTAAGCTGCTGAGTTCCTATACCCGGTCCATCCGCACCTATTCATCGACCGGCGGCCTCGAACTCATTCCGGGTATCGCCAATGAATTCGGGTTGAAGGTCACCGTCGGCATCTGGCTCGGTACAGACGAAGCACGCAATGAGCGCGAGATCGCCGCCGCGATTGGTCTGGCGCGGCGCCACAGCAACGTTAACGCAATCGTGGTCGGCAACGAGACAACGCTACGTCTTGATCTCATCGGCGATGTGAATGCGCTGCGCTCGACGCTGCAGGGAAAAACGCGCAAAGAGCAAGATCAGGAACTGAAGGAACTGAGCGTCGCCAGACTGATCCCCATCATCCAGCGCGTGAAGCGACAAAGTCCGGTACCGGTTACTACCGGTGAAACTTGGGACGTCTGGCTTATAAAGGACGAAGAACTCAGGAATGGCAGCGAGGAAGACCGCGCCATCGCCGAAAGAAAGCGCGCAGTCGCTCGTAAACTGGCTTCAGCGGTCGATTTCATCGCCGTGCACATCCTGCCGTATTGGGACAAGCAGGCACTCCATCAGGCGGTCGACCACACCATCAAAATTTATGCCGATATGCGGACCCTCTATGACGGCAAACGTATTGTTATTGCCGAATTCGGCTGGCCGAGCGGCGGATACAACCATGAACGGGCGGTTCCCGGCCGCATCGAACAAGCGCTGGTGATCCGCGAATTCCTGGCGCGCGCTGAGTTTCATGGCATCGACTATAACATTATCGAAGCGATTGATCAGCCCTGGAAGACCTTCGAAGGCGGCGTCGGCGCCTATTGGGGACTGTTCGATGCGGCACGGACGGCGAAATTCGCCTGGACCGGCCCAATCAGCGATCCCGACCATTGGAAGCTCGCGGGCCTCGCCATGCTGCTGGGCCTGCTGCTTTCGCTGACCATCCTGGCAAAGCCGCATTCGACCGTTGGCGAGGCAACCACCCTGGCCGTGGCGTTCAACGTCGTCGGCGCCTGGTTTGCCGTGATCTTCGCATTTTGGAACGGGCACTATTTTGTTCCAGGCGCCGCCTTCGCGCTCGGCTTTGGCATTCTGCTGCTGATCCCGCTAGTGCTGATTGCGCTGGCGCGGATCGAGGAAATCGCAGCGATTGCGTTTGGTCGCGCGCCGCGTCGGCTGATCGCCGCGCCGGCCCCGAGCGTTGACGGCTACGCGCCCAAGGTTTCAATCCATGTGCCGGCCTACAAAGAGCCGCCGGAAATGCTCAAGCTCACGCTCGATGCGGTGGCGCGGCTCGAATACCCGAACTTTGAATGCGTGGTTGTCATCAACAACACGCCCGATCAGGCCTATTGGCAGCCGATCGAGGAACATTGCCGGACGCTGGGCGAGCGCTTCAAATTCATCAATGTCAATAATCTCGAAGGCTACAAGGCCGGCGCCTTGCGGCTAGCGCTCGCTCACACCGCAGACGACGCCGAGGTCATCGGCGTGATCGACGCTGATTATGTCGTGCGGCCCGAATGGCTGAAGGATCTGGTGCCGTATTTCTCGGACAGCCGCGTCGGCATGGTGCAATCGCCGCAGGATCACCGCGACGGCGACCGCACCATCATGCATGCCGCCATGAACGGCGAATATGCCGGCTTCTTTGACATCGGCATGGTCCAACGCAACGAGGCCAACGCCATCATCGTGCATGGCACCATGTGCCTGATCCGCCGCACCGCCATCGCGAGCGCCGGAAGCTGGTCAAGCCATACCATTGTCGAGGACACCGACCTTGGCCTCACCCTTTTGGAGCAGGGCTGGCAGGTGCATTACACCAACCGCCGCTACGGCCACGGCCTGCTGCCCGACACCTTCGAGGCGTTCAAGAAGCAGCGCTATCGTTGGGCTTATGGCGGATTCCAAATCCTGCGCAACCATTGGCGTCAATTACTGCCGCGCGCGTGCGGGCTGACGCGCGATCAGAAGCGCGAATACGCGCTCGGCTGGTTGAACTGGCTTGGCGCGGAATCGCTTGGCGTGGTGGTCGCTATCCTCAACCTGCTCTGGGTGCCGGTCATCGTGTTTCTCGATATCGCGATCCCGGACAAAATCCTCACCATTCCAATTCTGGCAGCATTCGCGGTTTCACTTCTGCATTTCGTAGCGCTGTACCGGCTGCGCGTGTCGATCTCGCTCACGCAAATGGCGGGCGCCGTGATCGCCGCGATGTCGGTGCAATGGACGGTGGCGCGCGCCATCGCCTACGGCATCTGGAAGGAAAGCATTCCCTTCACCCGCACCGCCAAGGGCGGCACGACCGGTCGCGGCCCGGATTTCGCGGCCTTCTGGGAAGCGGTGCTGGCGACGCTGCTGCTGGCAAGCGCGATCCTGGTCGTGATGATGAACCACAAGCAGATCGTGGAACTCAACATCTTCGCCGCGGTTCTGGTGGTGCAAAGCATTCCATTCATTGCCGCGGTTGCAATCGCGGCGCTGGAAGGCTCGCGCTTTAACGAATTCGCCTATTGGCGCCATGTCGAGGCGAAAGTGGTGGATACCCTGCCACGGCCCGCCGCCGAAACGCCGGCCCAGGTGCCAGCTGAAAATCGTGTCGAGACCGTACAATAGCGCGAGCGTCGACGACATCTGTGCTGCATCGCCCGCCTTGATAGCGGGCGATGTTGTTCTGGCCGAGCGCGCAAAACGATGGGCGCCAGACGCCAACGCTTGGTGTATCGAAAAGGCTTGGTGTATCGAAGGATTGGTGTAGCGAACCTCGACCATGACCAAGACCCTCAAGACCGCGCCCGAACTCGAACGCGCTATCCTCAACGAACTGCGCCATTGCGCCGCCTGCAACGCGATCAGCGCGGTCACGGTTTCGCAAGCCGCGCGCGCGGATTCGAATTGGGAGATCAGCCACATCAATGCCGCCGGCGGCGGCGTTCCCGCTGTCTGCGCCACGATCTGTGACGACACGGTCACGCACCTGCGCGCGCAATACGATCTGGTGATCGAGATCGAGCCGGAGGAAATCTAACGGGGTCTGGTGCCGTCGAGGCACTAGGCCGGCAGCGCGGTCTCCACCAGTTTGACCCAATATGACGTGCCGATTGGAATGACCTCGTCATTGAAGTCATAGGCTGGATGGTGCAGCCCCGCGCTGTTGCCGTTGCCGACAAAGATGAACGCGCCCGGCCGGGATTCCAGCATGAATGAGAAATCCTCCGCGCCCATCACCGGAGCGACCGCGGTATCGACCTTATCGGCGCCGACCACCTGCCCCGCGACTTCGGCGGCAAAACCCGCCTGCCGTTCATGGTTGCGCAGCACCGGATAGTTGCGCTGGTAGTCGAGCGTCGCCTTGGCTCCATGCAGGCGCGCAATGCCTTCGACCACTTCGCGGATTCGGCGTTCCAGGAGATCCTGCACCGCCGGCGTGAGACTGCGGGCGGTGCCATTGAGCTGCGCGGTTTGCGGAATGACATTGTCGGCATTGCCGGCATGAAACATGCAAATTGAAATCACCGCCGACTGCAGCGGATCGACATTGCGCGCCACGATCGATTGCAACTGGCTGACGATTTCCGCGCCGACCAGCACGGTATCGACCGACAAATGCGGCCGGGCGGCGTGGCCGCCGACGCCCTCGATGCCAATGGTCAGATGATCGGCCGCCGCCATCAAGGGGCCGCTCCGCAGCGCAAAAGCACCGACCGGCAGGCCCGGATAATTATGCATGCCGTAGACCTCGCCGATGCCGAAGCGCTCCATCATGCCGTCCTGGATCATCGCCTTGCCGCCGGCGCCGCCTTCCTCGGCCGGCTGAAAAATCACCACCGCGTCGCCGGCGAAATTGCGGGTCTCGGCGAGATAGCGCGCGGCCCCCAGTAGCATCGCGGTATGGCCGTCATGGCCGCAGGCGTGCATTTTGCCGGGCACGGTCGATTGATAGGGCGCATTGGTGGCTTCGGTGATTGGCAGCGCGTCCATATCGGCGCGCAGCCCGATCGCTTTTATCGCGCCCTGCGCCGGCTTTCTGCCGCGGATCACGCCGACCACGCCGGTTCGGCCGATTCCGGTCACCACCTCGTCGCAACCGAAGCTCTTGAGCTTATCGGCAACCGCGGCGGCGGTGCGGTGCACGTCATAAAGCAACTCCGGATGCGCATGAAAATCCCGCCGCCATTCGGTAATGTCGCCATGCAGGGCTGCAATGCGGTTCACAATCGGCATCGGTGCGCTCCTCCGGATCATCTGGCGACCCGAAACATAGGCGCAGCGCCCGAAATTTGACAGCGCCATTCCGGGACCGTCGGCCAGCGTTTTTTCCTATACAGCGCAGCACTTTAACGGAAATTCCCGCCGCCTGCGCCGGGACCTGCGCTATTGACCATCGCGGTTGCTCCCCCTACACAGCGGCTTATTGGGGGCCCGTAGCTCAGTGGTAGAGCAACTGACTTTTAATCAGTAGGTCGATGGTTCGATACCATCCGGGCTCACCAAAAATTTTCGCGATGTCCGCCACGACGACGTTCGCAGCATTGTGCGACAATGGGTTGGCTGCGGCGCGCGGCCATCAATTGCGCACGCTCCAACTCACGCCCCGCTGCCCTGCCCGCCGCGGATCATCCGTTCGACCGCGCGGGCGCCCGCGAGCGTGAGCTTGTACTGCTTGCGGCCTTGGGCGGTTTTGCCGTTTTTGCGCAGCTGCAACACCTGCCGCGGATTGGTATTGATCAGGCCGTCGAACGCCATGGTGATGTTGGCGAGATTGGCACCGGCATTTTTGAGCAGATTGTTGGCGTCCATCGCCACAAAACCGTCCTGGCCCTGGCACTGCTGCAACCAATAACCGGCGATCAGCGCGCGCTGCGCATTGGTGGTCGCGCCGGCCGCATCGTAGAGATCGGCGAACGCCTTGAACCGCGTACTACCAACACCATCGCCGCCGTCCGCCACGTCTTGATCGGCCGGGCGCCGTTCCGTCGTGGCGTTGGCGCCCAAACCCGGCACGCCATGGGCCTCGGCGACCCATGTCAACACATGCCGCCGCCCCGCATCCGACAACGGCTGCAAGTCCTGGTAGATCGAACGCATCAATTCTAATTCGCGCTTCGGGTCGCGTTCCGATCCCTGGTCCACGGCCATAGCCCCATCAATTAACGTTAACATGGCCGTCTCAATAGGCGACGTGCAAGTATTGGTCAAGTTGTTATTAATGACGATATAGATACATGCAGAAATGATAACGTGCTGTCTCGCATTATTTTGTTTATTATCAATTATTTAATGCACTTTATTAAAGTGCCTTACGTTGCGTTAAATGACACTACTCAGTTTCACGTGAAACATTACATCGACATTACATAACGAAATACGGTCGGGCGCCGCTCAGTCCGTCAACCGTGTCGGCGGCGGCAGCGGCACATTATCGACATAGGGCAGCTCCGGCTGATCGCCGTAGAGCCACGACATGTCGACGCCGCCCTGCGCCATCCATTCGCGCAACACCTTGTTGCGCAGTTCGCGCACCACCGCGTTGGCGTGGTAGATTTCGCCATAGACCCGCGCCATGATTTGCACGCGCGCGGTGCGCAGATAACGAAGCTGCTGGTATTTTTGGAACGCCGCCGCGTAGTCGCCGCCGCTGGCTTCGATCTGTATAGCCAGGCAGACCGCGTCCTCGATCGCCATGTTGCCGCCCTGCGCGAGGTATTGCAGCATCGGATGGGCGGCGTCGCCGAGCAGCGTGATGCGGCCCTTGGTCCAATTTTTGATCGGCGGGCGATCGCACAGCACCCACATTTTCCAGGCGTTAATCTTGCTCAGCAGCGTGCGCACCGGCTCGCATTTCTCGGCGAAGCGCTCGTGCAGTTCGGCCGGGTCGCCATAGGTGTCCCAACCCTCCTCGTACCGATCGGAATGGAACACGGCGACTAGGTTGAACAACTCGCCGCGCCGCAGCGGGTAGTGAACCAGATGGGTCTTGTCGCCGCACCAGATCACCATTTTTGGCAGACGGTATTCCTTCGGCCATTCGGCGGTTGGCAGCACGGCGCGATAGGCGATGTGACCGGACACGACGGGCTTGCCGTCACCGACGATCTTTTCGCGGACCGTCGACCAGAGCCCGTCGCAGCCGATCAGCGCTGCGCCCTGGTGGGTCTCGCCGGCTTCCGTGCGGACAGTGACGCTGGAACCGTCGTCATCGATGGCCACGACCTTCTGGGAGGTCGCGAGCTTGATCAGGTTGGATTGCTTGCAAGCGTCATGGATGAGGTTGAGCAGGTCGGCGCGATGCACGACGCCATAGGGCGCGCGGTAGCGGCCGTGCAGTTTTGCGATGCTCAGTTCGAGCACGCTTTCGCCGGTTATCGAATCCCGCAATTCGAGGCTCTCGGGAAACGCGGCCCAGTGAAAAACCGCTTCGGTTAGCCCCAGCACCTCGAACATGCGGAACACGTTGGGGCCGAGCTGGATGCCGGCGCCGATCTCCTTGAATTCAGGCGCTTGCTCCAGCACCTGCACCGCAATGCCCTTGCGTGACAGCGCGAGCGCAGTGGCGAGCCCGCCGATGCCGCCACCAACGATCAAAACCGGCTTTGCCGTCGTACTCATGCCTCGTTCATTCCCGACGCTATGGGCCCATTTAGCGGATCACGTGTGTTCGAAAAGGATCGCTGGAAGAACCCCGAACTGTCGGCAATCTTCGGGGTTTTCCGGCCTTCCTGCAAGCCGGAAACGCGCCTGGGCACGCGGGAGGAGCCGCCTGCGCGCAGACCGCACAACCTGCCGCGCGGGTATCCGAGCCGAAGGTTAAGTCAATCGGCTCAATTCGGCGGCAGGCCTGCGATTGCGCGCGCTTCGCCGGTCAGTTCCAGAATGTGCAGGCCGGTATTGGAGCGATCCGCGACATAGATATAGCCGCGGTCGTCGGTCTCGGCATTATTGCTCTGGATGGTGGCGTTGCTGCAACGCTGCTTGCCGTCGATCAGGCCACAACGCTGCACCGTCGCCTTGCTGATCGGCGGAATGAAATAGGCGACTTCCTTCGGCTGATAAGGATTGCGCACATCGAGCACGCGAACCCCGGCATTGAAATAGGTGATGAAGGTCAGCTTCTGGTAATAGGGCGGGCCCATGTCTTCATTCGAAGAATGGCCGCCGAACCGCCCTCCCCGCGTGCAGAAATTTCCGCTGGCTTCCGGCACCGTCCAATTCGACACCACCATCGGATATTTTTCGATGGTGGAATCCACGAACCACACCATCTGGCGCGCCTCGCCGCATTCCTCGCGGAAGGTCTCGTTGACGATCATCACGAATTCACGGTCGCCTTTGTCGGCGTCCTTGGCGAACTCCTCAATCTTGATCCGGCCGAGCGGCATCGCGGTATGAGCGCCGACCAGCGGCGTCATATCGAGCCGGCCGATCTGCGGGTAGAGCAGATTTTCCGTGGTCGGCTCCTTCGGCCCTTTCAAGAGCTTTTCGCGATCGACAATCTGAAGGATGCCGCCGCGATTGGTGCCATAGGCCAAATAGAGCCGGTTGCCTTTCGAACCGGTCGATACCAGGCCATGCACCGTCACCGGAACCGCACCGGTTGCGCCGGGTTGCTGCCCGTCCAGCCCGAAATCTCGGATCTTGACTGGATTAGACGGGTCGCTGAGGTCGAACACCTCGACGATCCGGGCGCGCCAACCTTTCGGACGTGACACCAGATAGGCAATGCCGCCGCCGCACTCCCAATAATTCTTGTGGGTGTCGCTCATGCCGAGATGACGCCAGATCACCTTCGGCTCGCTTGGGGTGGTGACGTCGTGAATCTCATGGCCTTCGCGGCCAAAAGTGCGCAGCAGGTAGAACCTGTTCGGATCGCCTTTGCCGAGCGTCTTGCCGTCACAGATGCGTGTCATCTGCGCCGCGCCGGCTTCGCCGTCGCCGACCGCGCCCGGGATATGAGCGAGATAGACCGGATTCTTGGGATCGGTCACGTCCAGGATCGACGTTCCGTTGAGTTCCTTCTGGCCGTTCAACGCATTGAGTGGCGCCGGATTGTCTTTGCCGGCGCCGTGGTGGCCGACATAGGCGATGTAGCGGCCGCCTTGCTTGACGATGGTGGGCTGATAGGCGGTGCGCGCCTGCAGATCGTTGTGGCCCACCATCCGCATGTTCAAGGCTTCCGGCGGATCGCCGATCTGCGGGGCCTGCGGACGGGTCTGCGTCAACCCCGGCAAAGTCAGAAAAGCAACGACAGAGCCCGCGAAGGCCACGCCCAACAGGACGCGGTACCGGCCGATATGTGCGCCATTCATGATGTTCTCCCGAGACGCTCTGCGTTATTTCAGGCCCGCGACGCCACGCGCATCGCCGGTCAGTTCCAGAATGTGCAAGCCGGTATTGGCGCGGTCGGCGACATAGATATAACCGCGGTCGTCGGTCTCGACATTGTTGCTTTGGATCGCGACCTTGCAGCGATCCTGGCCGTCAACCTTGATGCAGCGTTGCGTGGTCGCTTCGGTGATTGACGGGATGAAATAGCCAATCTCCTTCGGCGAATAGGGATCGCGAATATCGACTGCCCGCACACCGGCATTGAACCAGGTGAAGAAGGCGACCTTCTGGCGATAGACCGGCGCGGTGCTCTCCTGCGCCGAATGCGCGCCGAAGCGGCCGCCGCGCGAGCAGAAGCTGCCGCTCGCTTCCGGAACGTTGAAGTTTGACACCACCGTGGGCCGTGCTTCGACCGTGGCATCGACAAAGAACACCATCTGGCGCGTCTCGCCGCTCTGGCACTCGTTCACCAGCGATTCATTGACAATCATGATCATGTCGCGGACGCCGCCGGCGAGATCCTTGGCAAATTCCGCGACCTTCATTTTGCCGAGCGGAATCGCCGAATGCACGCCGTTGAGCGGCATTTCAAGCTGGCCGATCACCGGCGCTCGCAAATTTTCCGGCGTCGGCTCCTTCGGACCGGTCAACAGCTTCTCACGATCGACAATCTGGACGATGCCGCCACGGTTGGTGCCATAGGCAAAGATCACTCGGTTTTCCTTCGCCCCCAGTGAAATCATGCCATGCAGATCGGTCGGAACCGTTCCGCTTGCGCCGGGCTGCTGCCCAACCAGGCCGAAATCTCTGATCTTGACCGGCTTGCTTGGGTCGCTGAGGTCGAAAATCTCGGTCATGCGGCGGGTGCGCCATTCCTTCACGCCGGAGACCAAATAGGCAATGCCGGTGTCGCACTCCCACCAGTTCTTGTGGGTGTTGACGAGATTGGTGGAGACCACGCTGATTTTCTTCGGCGTCGCCGGATCGGCGACGTTCCAGATTTCATGCCCCTTGTTGCCGAACACCCGCAACATATAGACCCCATTGGGATCGCCCTTTGGCAACAAGCGGCCATCGCACAGCCGCACCATCTGGGCGCCGCCCTGTTCGCCAAGCCCCTCATCGCCGGGGATATGGGAGAGATATTTCGGCTGCTTGGGATCGGTGACATCGATGATCGAGGTGCCGTTGAACTCGGCCTGTCCGGTCATCGGGTTGACCGGCTTTGCCACCGTGCTGGTGCCGCCATGATGGCCGACATAAAGAATGTAGCGGTCACCGTGACGATGGATCACCGGCTGATAGGCGCTGCGTGCCTGCAAATCGGTGTGACCAACGAGCCGCATATTCTTGGCTTCGGGCGGCGCGCCAACCCGCTGCGACTGCGACAGTGCCGGCATTGAGACAAACGCCGTCAGTCCGACGATCGCACCCGCGCCCAAGAGCAGGTTGCCGGACGATTTCACGGATGATGGATGTCGTTTCATGGACATTGCCTCCCTGTTTGATTTTTTAATTTCCCGGAACGAAAGACTTTCACGTTCTGGAAAAGCCGTAAAGGCACAACCCGCCCCTGGATAGGCCAGGAGCGGGCTTTGCGAACGCGCCTTAAGCGAGCGCGGCCTTCACCCGCGCCGGGTCGAATGGCAATTCGCGCAGCCGCCGTCCGGTCGCCGCTGCGAACGCATTGGCGATGGCCGCAACGGCCGGGCCCTGCGACGCCTCGCCGGCGCCAAGCGGACGATCATTCGGTCGATTCAACAGCACGTTTTCGATCTTGGGCACGTCCGGCATGGTCATGATCGGGTAGCTCGCCCAATCCCGCGAGGTAATGCCATTGCGGTCGAAGCGGACATGCTCGTGCAATGTCCAGCTTGCGGACTGGATGATGCCGCCCTCGATCTGATTGATCAGACCGTCCGGACTGATGATCAGTCCCGCATCGGTCGCGCTCCAGGCCCGCGGCACGCTGATCTTGCCGGTGGCGCGATCGACCTCGACTTCGACAATCACCGCGGTATAGGCCGCGATGGTTTTATAGCGGGAATAGCCGATGCCACGGCCGCGAACGCCGTTGCCTTTCTCGCCGGGCTTCCAATTCGCCGCTTTCGCCACCGCTTCGATCACGGCGCGCTCGCGCGGATCCGTGACATGGGCGAGGCGGAACGAGATCGGATCGACGCCGGCGGCCGCCGCCAGTTCGTCCATGAACGACTCGACCGCGAACACATTGGCATAGGCCCCAAGCGTACGCAGCGCCGAGGTGCGCAGCGGATTGTCCTTGATCAAGTGATGGGTAATGCGCTGCCGTGGCAGATCATAGGTCGGGATCGCATTGCGATCGCCGGCAAAATTGGGTGCAGCGGCTTGCCGCGCCGGGCCCGGCGGTTTGGCATCGGCCAGATACCAGCTCGACAGCAGGTTGATGCCATCGGGATCGCCCGGCCGCATGTTGTGGGCTTGACTCCAGACATCATAGTTCCAATCGACAATCCGGCCGTCCGCCACCGCGCCCCGGGCCTGCATGGTCATGGCAGGACCATAGGGTTCCCACATGAACTCCTCGGCCCGCGTCCACTGCACGCGCACCGGACGCCCATTGCTGGCGCGCGCCAACAGCGCGGCGTCGAACGCCACGTCGTCGGCGCCGTTGTGTCCATAGCAGCCGGCGCCCTCCATATGGATGCAGCGGATCGACGGCGGCTTCATACCAAGCGCGCGGGCGATGGTCCCGCGCAGTGGATAGACGCCCTGACTATGGGTCCAGACTGTCAGCTGCCCGTCGCGCATCTGGGCCATCGCACAGGAAGGCCCCAGTGCAGCATGCGCCTGATATGGTCGGCGATAGGTCGCCTCGACCACTTTCGCACCCGATGCCAGGAGCGGCCCGTCCTTATTGCTGATGACGGTGTCTTGGGTCGGCAGCGCTTTCAATTGCTCGTATAGGCGCGCCGGATCGGGAAGCGCCGGGCCGGCTTTCCATTTGGCCGATGCGGACAGCGCCTCGACTGCCTTGATCGCTTGTTCCTCGCGCTCGGCAGCGACCGCGAGAAAGCTGCCGTCACGCAGCACCGTGACGACACCGGGCATCGCCCGGACCTTGGCCTCGTCGAAAGTTTCGAGTTGCGCGCCATATTGCGGCGGCCGCGCCACCCGGCCATGCAGCATGCCGGGCAGGCGCAAATCCTGCACGAAGGCGCCGCCGCCGGTGACCTTGGCGGGCAGATCGACCCGCGGCGACGACTGACCCACCAGACGATGCTGCGCCACCGGTTTCGGGGCGACCTTGCCGGTCGCTTCGCGCTTGAGATCGGCTTCGCTGGCGAGTTCGCCGTAGCTCACCCTGCGTCCGTCCGGCGCAGTAATCGTACCGTCGGTGACCTTCAGGCCATCGACCGCCACACCGAACTTCTTGGCAGCGAGTTCAAGCAGAATTGCCCGCACTTCCGCGCCGGCAAACCGCAGCGCGGTGCCGCTGGCTTCGACCGACAGGCTGCCGGCGGTCTGGCCTTCGTTGGGCGTGCGGCCGGTGTCGCCGGAGACGATCGTGACCCGCGCCAGCGGCAGATCGAGCTCCTCGGCCGCGATCTGCGACAAGGCGGTGAGGATGCCCTGCCCCAACTCGACCTTACCCGTGAGGACAGTGGCGGTGCCGTCGGCATTGATCGCGAGCCAGGCGCTCAGCAGCCGGTTGGTTTCGAGGCTGCCCGGCAGCCGCGGTGGCTGCTGGGTCATTGCAATCGGCGCCAGGCTAAATGCCAGCGCAATGCCGCCAAGTCCGACCGTGAAATCGCGGCGCGTCAGATGGGGAGCATTCATGGTCATATCCTCCCATTGGTTTGGGCGGCGCGCAGAACCGCACGCACGATGCGATTGTGGCTGCCACAGCGGCAGAGATGGTCGGCGAGCCCGGCGCGGACCTGCGCTTCCGTCGGCCGCGGATTACGATCGAGCAGCGCCTTGGCCGCCATGATCATGCCGTTGGTGCAATAGCCGCATTGCGCGGCTTGCTCGTCGATGAACGCCTGCTGCAAGGGATGCAGCTTGGCCAGTGTGCCGAGCCCTTCGAGCGTCGTGACTTCCGATTGACCGACGCGGCTGAGTGGCGTGACGCACGACCGGGTGGCGACGCCATCGATCAATACGGTGCAGGCGCCGCATTGCGACACGCCGCAACCATACTTCGCGCCATTGAGTTCGAGATCGTTGCGCAGGACATAGAGCAGGGGCGCATCCGGTTCGGCATTGACCGAACGGGTCGCACCGTTGACCTTCACATTGATGGCCATAGCGGCGTCTCCTCCAAATCGGCGTATCGTGACGTTGTTATTGAAATCGGCAGTATCTTGCTTCGAATGCGTCGCCACGTCGAGGGGGCATTTTCCGAATTAGGACGCTGGCAGATCGCCACACTCCCAGGCCGCTTTCGTCTCAGCACGAAAATCGCCAAACCGGCCAGCCACGATCGCGGCACGCATGCCGGCGGTCAATTGCTGATAATAGGCGAGATTGATCGCGGACAGCAGCACTGCACCAAGCGACTCCGCGCTTTTGACCAGATGATGCAGATAGGCGCGCGAATAGTCCCGCGCCGGGGCATAAGAATTCTGCTCGTCCAACGGGCGCGGATCGTCGGCATGGCGCGCATTTTTCAGGTTGATTGGGCCATGCCGCGTGAACGCAACGCCGTGGCGCCCGTTGCGGGTCGGCATCACGCAATCGAACATGTCGATGCCACGTGCGACCGCCTCAAGGATATCTTCCGGCGTTCCGACGCCCATCAGATAGCGCGGCCGGTCGGCGGGCAAAGCCGGCGCGGTTTCATCAATCGTCCGGCGCATAACTTCGGCGGACTCGCCGACCGCAAGCCCGCCGATAGCATAGCCCTCAAAGCCAATCTCGATCAGCCGCCTTGCGCTTTCAAACCGCAAGGCGGGATCGTCGCCGCCTTGCACGATACCGAACAAGGCGCGGCCGTCGGTCGGGCCAGATTCAAATGCGCGCCGCGAGCGTTCGGCCCAGCGCAACGACAATTGCATGGCGCGCTCCAGCTCCGAACGCGGCGCCGGCAATCGCACGCATTCATCGAGCTGCATGGCAATGTCCGAGCCAAGCAACGCTTGAATCTCAATCGCCCGCTCAGGCGACAGCTCGATGGTTGCGCCGTCGAGATGCGAACGAAAGATCACGCAGCGCTCCTCGATCTTGCGCAAGCCGGCCAGCGACATGACCTGGAAACCGCCGGAATCGGTCAGGATCGGATGCGGCCAGCGCATGAACCGATGCAGGCCTCCGAGTGAGGCAATGCGCTCGGCGCCAGGCCTCAGCATCAGGTGGTAGGTGTTGCCGAGCAGGATATCGGCGCCGGTCGCGCGCACCGTTTCAGGTTCAAGCCCCTTGACGGTCGCCTGGGTGCCGACCGGCATGAAAGCCGGCGTGCGCACCACGCCATGCGACGTGGTCAATTCACCGCAGCGCGCCGCGCCGTCACTGGCAATGAGCCGAAATGCGGACACCATCAGACCAGTTGGGTAATGGAAACGATTTTCAACTGCGTCGCATATTGGTCGCACCGCCATCCGATCTGACCGCCGAGGTTGATGGGCGCGGTCAGGATTTCAAACTGATAGATCCGATCTTCGCCGCTATAACCACTGCCGAAATCGGCCTCGCCATTTTCGTTCAAGACGAACGGACACACGCTGCCCTCGGTTCGGTCTCGCCAAATGCCGTAATGCTCGATGCCGCCTTTGACGTCGTTGCCTTGGAACACCAGATCGACGGTGACCTGCTGGTGAACGGCCTGGGTGTCTTCAAGAACGATGCGGCCGAGCCGTAATTGCTGATCCATGGGTCCTCCCCTCATCCGGCGTTCTGAACATTAAACACGCATCGCCATAGGAATAGAAACGATAGCCGTTTGCGATGGCATGGGCATAGGCCTGTTTCATGCGATCGAGCCCGCAAAACGCCGACACCAGCATGAACAAAGTCGAGCGCGGCAGGTGAAAATTCGTCATCATCACGTCGACCGCGCGAAAGCGATATCCCGGCGTGATAAAGAGTGCCGTGTCACCGGTATATGGCCGAACCACGCCGGATTCATCGGTCGCGCTTTCAATCAGGCGCAGCGAGGTCGAGCCCACCGCGACAATGCGCCCGCCGCTTTGTCGCGTCGCATTGAGCGCATCCGCGGTAAGAGCGGTGACGACGCCGGTTTCGGCGTGCATCCGATGCTGCGACGTATCATCGGCCTTGACCGGCAGAAAGGTGCCGGCGCCGACATGCAGCGTCACCGTGTGAACCGCAACGCCACGACGCACCAGACGTGCCATAAGCTCGGGCGTGAAATGCAGCCCCGCTGTTGGCGCGGCGACCGATCCTTGGTCATGCGCAAACATGGTCTGGTAATCGTCCCGATCGCGCGCATCGGGTGGGCGGCGAGCCGCGATATAGGGCGGCAGGGGCATCTCGCCGCAATCCGCAACGGCCTGGTCGAGCACCGGACCGTCAAATGCAAACGCCAGCGTCACCTCGCCGCCCTCGCCTTTGTCCTCGACCGTGGCGTCGAGCTGGCCGAGCAGACATACCGCTCCCGTATCGCCAAACCGCACAACATCACCCGGAACAAGCCGCTTTGCTGGCCGCACAAAGGCGCGCCAGCGCGCGCCGTCGATGCGCCGGTGCAAGGTCGCCTCGATCGCCGGCTCCGTGCTGCCGCGACCGATGCGCCGGCCCTTGAGCCGCGCCGCGATTACCTTGGTGTCATTGACCACCAGCGCGTCACCGGCTTGCAACAAGTCCGGCAGCTCGGACACGCGGCGATCGTCGAATTCGGGCGCAACGCCCGGCCGCACCACCAGCAGACGGGCGGCATCGCGCGGGGTCGCCGGCCGCAATGCGATCTGGTCCGACGGCAATTCAAAATCGAACAGTTCGGTGCGCATTGGGTCGGTCACCGCCCACGAAGAGCGGCGACGACAAATCGCTGCGGGACGAGAGTCTGAGAGGCTATCGCGCGCCTATTGGTCGGCCATCTTCGCCGACACGATCTTGTCGGGGTTCTGAACCGGTTCGCCGCGCTTGATCTTGTCGACATTCTCCATGCCTTCGGTAACCGCGCCCCAGACCGTGTATTGGCCATCCAGAAACGAGGCGTCGTCGAAGCAGATGAAGAATTGGCTATCGCCGGAATCTGGATTTTGCGCGCGCGCCATCGATACCGTTCCCCGGCGGTGCGGTTCGCGATTGAACTCGGCCTTGAGCTTCTTGCCGGAACCGCCGGTGCCGCTCCCATGCGGGCAACCGGTCTGCGCCATGAAGCCATCGATCACGCGATGAAAGACGATGCCGTCGTAAAAGCCTTCGCGTACCAGTTCCTTGATGCGCGCCACATGACCCGGCGCCAGGTCGGGCCGCATGGCAATCACCACCTTGCCCTGGGTCGTTTCCAGCACCATCGTGTCTTCAGGATTGGCCAAGATCTGTTTCCTCTCAGTTAGTGTTGCTTGACTATTTTGTAATGGTCGCCTTCTTGACGAAGTCGAGACGTGGAAAATTCTTGGTCAGATAGGCATTGCCTTCCATCTGGACACGGCCTTGATCCGGACCCTGCCCGCGCGGCGCGCCTTCGCCATAGCCGCTGTGCAAAGTGTCGACGACATTCATGCCGGACGACACCTGGCCGAACGGCGAGAACCCTTGCTTGTCGAGCGCGCTGTTGTCACCGAAATTGATGAAAACCTGCGAGGTGCGGGTATTCGGGCCAGCCATGGCATAGGTGACGAACCCGCGGCGGTTGCTCTGGCGCACCGGATCGTCCGAGATCCGTGCATCGCGCCACTTCGCTGAAATCGCCGGATCGCCATTGATGCCGAATTGCGCCATGAAGCCGTCGAGCACGCGGAAAAACCTGACGCCGTCATAGAATCCATTCTTGACCAGATTGAAGAAACGGTCGGCGCCGTTCGGCGCCCATTCCCGGGTCACATCGATGACAAACCCGCCCTTGCTGGTCTCAAAGCGGGCTTTGTAGGTCGCCGGCGCGGTCTCGCGCAGCGCCGCTGGATTGGAAAGGATTTCACCCTGGCCGAGCGCCGGCCCGGTCCACGCCAGCACGGTCACAAGAAATGCGGGAACGAGCGTCATGCTTGTAAGTTTCGATCTCATGGTGCTCCTTGCTGGCTTGCAGGTTGATGACGAGCTGCGCTCGGTCAGCCGGATTTGCTGGAGAATTTCGCTTTCAACCGCGCGGCCACCGCCGACGGAACGAATGAAGAGACATCGCCGCCCATCGCGCTAATCTGACGAACCAGTGTGGCGGTGATCGGGCGGACCGGCGGGGACGCCGGCAGGAAGACCGTTTGAATGTCCGGGGCCATTGCCCCGTTCATGCCGGCCATTTCCATCTCATAATCCAAATCGCTGCCACTGCGCAGCCCGCGGATCAAAATGCCCGCGCCTTCGCGCTTGGCGGTCGCCACGACCAGATCGGCGAAGGTGATGCAACGCAGTTCGCATTTGGCGGCCTGCGCGACCGGCGCGCAAATCTCGTTGAGCATCGCCAGCCGGTCGTCGGTGCTGAATAGCGGCACTTTGCCGGGGTGGGTGCCGATCGCCAGGATCAGACGATCCGCCAGCCGCACCGCCTGCCGAACGATGTCGACATGGCCATTGGTTATTGGGTCGAACGAGCCAGGAAATAGGGCGATGCGCGGCATGCAGGCGGTCTAACCCGCAGCATTGCGAACCGCAAGGCTCGTAAGCGACCCTCATAGGCCGGTTCGGGGCCCGCACCCACAGGAATCATTCGCGGGTGCATGAACCTTTCTTCAGGCGGCGCGACCAATGGTTATGGGGACCACGGAAGGCGTTTTGACGGTCAAAATAGGGGTCATTAAATGATGATTTATAAAGCACTTTCAGCCATCACCGCCAGCGCCATCGGCGCCGCCGCGATGGTCGCCCTCCCTGGTTTCAGCCCCATGGTCGAAGCTCATGCGCCGGTCCCGGCCGTCATGAGCGACCGCCTCGACAACCGTCCCGCCGCGGTGACGGATTGCAGCCAGCAAGCCTGGCCCTATTACGAAGCCAACTGCCTACGCAACCAAACCCACGGCCAAACGCGCCCCGTCCGCGTGGTGACCACCGACCGGATCGCTCGCTAAAGGCCAAACATCCCACGAATTTCCGCCAATGGCCGGGGAGTCCCGGCCATTGCTGCTTTGCAGCGACGACATCCGGCTCCATCGCGCCCCTACCCCATGCTATCCTTGATCGACGGGCTCGATACCGTGAGGGGCTGGGATGATCCGACACAAGGTCGCACCATTGTTGGCTGCAATGGCCATTGCGGCGGTCGGTCTCGGTCAGGCCGGGCGTCTATCGGCGCAGACGCCGCCCAACGAGCGCGACCTGCGGATTTACGCCGGGCTGCATGCCGCCGCCGCCATTGGCGACGTTGCCGAAATCGAGCGGCTGCTGGCCAATGGCGAGCGCCCCAACATTCAAGATTCGAACAGCCGCACGCCATTACATGTGGCGGTCTATCGCAAGCATCATGCGGCGGCGCGCGCGTTGCTTCGCCTCGGCGCCAATCCGAACGCCCTCGATGCGCAGCGCTACGATGTCGTGACCATTGCGGCCGTCCAAAACGACATTGAAATGCTGACCACCCTCCTTGAGGGCGGCGCCAATGCCGGCAATGTCACGACGCCGACCGATGCCACGGCCCTGATCGCCGCCGCGCATCTCGGCCATGTCGAAGCGGTGCGCCTTCTGATTGTACACAAGGCGCCGCTCAATCATGTCAACATGCGCGGCTGGACCGCCCTGCATGAAGCCGTCGTGCTCGGCAATGGCGGGCTGAACCACGTCGCCATTGTGGAACTTCTGGTCAAGGCCGGCATCGATACCGAGATTGCGGATCGTCAAGGCGCAACCGCACTCAGCTATGCGCGCCAACGTAAATATGGCGACATCGTCAAAATTCTCGCGCCCGTGCGCGGTCGCAAAACCTGAGAACGCACAATGCGTATGGTGACGGCCATTGTCTCGATCGCCACGGTTGCCATTTTGGCGATCGTCACGCCGGCGCCGGCGCAGGACAAATTCCCCAACCGGCCGATACGGATCGTGGTGGCGTTCCCGGCCGGCGGGCCGATCGATGTGATGGCGCGGCTGATTGGCCATAAGTTGTCGCAGAGCCTCGGACAGATGGTGATCGAGAATCGGCCCGGCGGCGGTGGAACGCTCGGACTGAAATCGGCGGTGACCGCCGAACCCGACGGCTATACGCTACTGTTTGGCGGGCTCATGACACTGAGCGTTCATCCAACCATGATGAAGTCGCTGGACATCGACCCGGTCAACGGCTTCGCGCCAGTTGCTGCGGTTTTCGCTACGCCATTTGTGCTGGTCACACCGATGCATATTGCTGCACGATCGGTGCCGGAGCTGGTCGCCTATGCGCGCGCCAATCCGGGCAAGATCAATTTCGGCGCACCGGCAGGCGCCACCCCGATTTTGGTTGGCGAATTGTTCAAGCTGCGAACCGGCATCAATATTGTCACGGTGCCTTATCGCGGCGCCGCCAATGTGATGACCGACATGCTGTCGGGCCAGATCGATATGTCATTCGAACCCACGTCAATCACGCTCAGTCATGTACGCGATGGCAAGGTCAGGCCGCTCGCCGTCACCGGTTCGACGCGCAGTTCGGAACTGCCGGAGGTACCCACCATGGCCGAGAGCGGCGTGCCCGACATGGTGGCGGCATCCTGGACCGGACTGGTGGCGCCGCCGCGCACCCCGCCGGCGATCATCGCAAAATTGAACGGCGCGGTGAACGACGCGCTCAAATCTCCCGACCTGCTCCAGGCGCTGCAAAAACTCGGTTCAATCCCCCTCGGCGGATCTCCGCAGGATTTCCGCAAACTGCTTGACGACGAGACGCCGAAATGGCTCGCCGTGGTGAAGTCGAGCGGCATGAAAGTGGATTGAGAGGCCGCCATGAGAACCATCTGGATCGCGGGTTTTGCAGTATGCGGCGCGATTGCACTGCTGGCGGGCGACGCGCATATCGGCAAAACGCTGGCGCAAGCCTATCCCAACAAGCCGATCAAGTTGGTCGTGCCATTGACCGCCGGTTCCCCGGTCGATGTGGTCGGACGGCTGATCGGCAATCATCTGTCGGCGGCGCTGCGCCAATCAGTCATTGTCGAGAACCGGCCGGGCGCCGGCGCCACCATCGGCGCCAAATTCGTCGCCGCGGCCGAGCCCGATGGCTACACGCTGCTGCATACCGCAGCGAACCATGTGATCGCACCGGCGGCGTTCAAGAATCTGACCTATGAACCGCTGAGGGACTTCGCCCCGATCGGCGCAACCGCCACCAGCCCGTTTGTGGTGGTGGTGACGCCCAAACTGCCCGTCAAAACCGTGCCGGAACTGATCGCCTATTCGAAAGCGAACCCACGCACGCTGAACTGGGGCTACGGCCTGGGAACCTCGCCGCACCTGATCGGCGAATTGTTCAAGCATGTCACCAAAGTCGACATCGCCTCGATTCCCTATAAGGGCGGGGCCAATGCGATCACCGACCTCTTGGCGGGCCAGATTCATATGAACATCGGAACCACCGCAACGCTGGTGCCGCTGGTGAACAGCGGCAAGCTGCGGGCAATCGCGGTGATCGGCGAAGGCCGTCATGCGGACCTGCCGGAGGTTCCGACCATTGAAGAAAGCGGCGTGCCGTTGCGGTTTACATTCTGGACCGGGCTATTGGCGCCCGCCGCAACACCCGCTGATATTCAACAGAAACTAAGCGCCGCGCTGAACGAGGTGCTCGCAAATCCCGAATTGATTGCCAGCATGAGCAAGCTCGGCCTGCAGCCAAAACCCGGTACGCCGCAACAGTTCGGCGCATTCCTTGAGAGCGAGCGCCGGGCATGGGCGGAAGCGGTCAATCTGACCGGCGTGAAGATCGATTGACAAGGGCCGTGTCACCCGAGCGTGGCGACCCCGGCCTGCGCCACAATGTCGTCCTGATGGCCGGCACCGCCGCTGACGCCAATCGCCCCGATCAGTTTGCCGTCAGCCACCAGCGGAATTCCGCCCGGCGCTGCGCATAGTCCGGGAAAGGTCAAAAACATGAGATGGCCATTGCCGAGCGCCTCGGTGAACATTTTGGTCGGTCGGCGATAAATCGCGGCGGCCTTGGCCTTGACCATCGCAAGTTCAATCGAGGCGTATTGCACGTCGTCCATTTTGAGAAAGTAGACCAGCGCGCCGGTTGGCTCGGCAATGGCGATCGCCATCGGCCAACCCTGTTTGCGTGCTTCGGCCTCCGCCGCGGCGGCCACGCGCTTGGCCCGTTCAAGTGGGATCGGGATGCCATGTGGAATTGGCGGAGGCGGGGCGGGTGGCGGCACGGACGTTTGGTCTGCGGACATTTTATGCTCGCTACTCTTTAACGCTCGCTACTCTCGCCCTACCGTGTATTTTCGCCGGAGACATCCCTGTCGGCTACACGGCGCCGACAATCAGGCCGCGCCGTTCTCTTCACTGTCGTCGGACACCCGCTCCACCGAAACCACACGCTCGTTTTCGGCGGTGTTGAAAACGATCACGCCCTGGGTGGCGCGCCCGACAATCCGGATGCCTTCGACCCGGGTACGGATCAACTGGCCGCCATTGGTCACCAGCATGAGTTGGTCGCTATCCAGCACCGGGAACGACGCAACCAGACGGCCGGTCTTTTCCCTGATGGTCTCGGCGCCCTTCTTGCCTTCCCAGATGTCCATCGCGACGATGCCCTTTCCGCCGCGACCGGTGATGCGATACTCGTAGGACGACGAGCGCTTGCCATAGCCGCGCTCGGAAATCGTTAGAATGAACTGCTCGGCCTCCGACATTTCCACATAGCGTTTCTCGCCAAGTTCGATCGCGCGCGCCGCTTCTTCGCTATCGGCGCTGACCTCATCGGTCTCGCCATTGGCGCCACGTCGCACCGCACTGGCGCGCTTGAGATAGGCCAGCCGCTCCTCGGGGCTGGCATCGAGATGCCGCAGGATCGACATCGAGATCACGGTGTCGCCCTCGGACAGAGAAATACCGCGCACGCCCATGGAGGTGCGGCCCTGGAACACCCGTACATCGGTGACCGGGAAACGGATGCATTGGCCGCCGGCGGACGTCAGCAGCACGTCGTGCTTTTCGGTGCAGATCTGGACGTCGACAATCGCCTCCCCTTCATCGAGCTTCATGGCAATGATGCCGGAACGACGCACATCGACAAAATCCGACAGTTTGTTGCGCCGTACCGTCCCGCGGGTGGTCGCAAACATGACGTCGAGATCGCCCCAGGTCGACTCGTCCTCCGGCAAGGGCATTACGGTATTGATGCGCTCGCCGTGATCGAGCGGAAGAATATTGATCAGCGCCTTGCCGCGCGCTTGCGGCGCGGCTTGTGGCAACCGCCAGACCTTTTCCTTGTAAACGCGGCCGTGCGACGAGAAATACAGTACCGGGGTGTGGGTGTTGGCGACAAACAACCGCGCGACGAAATCCTCCTCGCGGGTCTGCATCCCGGAGCGGCCTTTGCCACCGCGGCGCTGCGCCCGGTAAGTCGAAAGCGGGACGCGCTTGACGTAACCGTGATGCGAGACCGTGACGACCATATCCTCGCGCTGGATCAGGTCCTCGTCTTCCATCTCGCCTTCTTGCTCGACGATGACAGTCCGCCGTGGCGTCGCGAATTCCTTTTTCACCGTCGCCAGTTCGTCCTTGACGATCGCCTGAATGCGCGCGCGCGAACGCAGGATATCCAGATAATCGGCAATCTCCACGGCGAGCTTGTCGAGCTCGGCTTCGATTTCCTCGCGCCCCAGCGCGGTCAATCGTTGCAGGCGCAAGTCGAGGATCGCTTTGGCCTGTTCGGCAGTCAGCCGGGCCATTCCTGCCGACGAGACGCGGTGACGCGGATCGTCGATCAACGCGATCAGGGAAGCCGCCGTCGCCGCCGGCCACTCGCGACCCATCAAGGCTTCGCGCGCTTCGTTGGCGTCCTTTGACGCGCGGATCAGCCGGATCACTTCGTCGATATTGGCGACCGCAATCGCCAATCCAACCAAGATATGGGCGCGGTCGCGCGCCTTGCTAAGCAAGAACTTGGTGCGCCGCGAGATCACTTCCTCGCGGAATGCCAGGAACAGCGTCAGCAGGTCCTTCAGCGTCATCACCAACGGACGGCCGCCGTCGAGCGCCACCATATTGGCGCCGAAGGTGCTTTGCAGCGCCGTGAAACGATAGAGCTGATTGAGCACGATATCGGCAACCGCTTCGCGCTTTAGTTCAACCACCACGCGATAGCCCTGGCGGTCGGATTCGTCGCGCAACGCGGAGATGCCTTCGATTTTTTTCTCGCGCCAGAGTTCCCCGATGCGCTCGACCATCGTGGCCTTGTTCACCTGAAAGGGAATCTCGCTGATGATGATCGCCTCACGATCGCCGCGCAGCCTTTCGATCTCCACCTTGCCGCGCATCACGATCGAGCCGCGGCCGGTGTGATAGGCTAGGCGAATGCCTTGATGTCCGAGAATAACGCCGCCGGTCGGGAAGTCGGGGCCTGGGACGATGCCGATCAGGTCGTCGATGCTTAACGCCGGATTGTCGATTAGCGCGAAGCAGGCATCGATCACCTCACCAAGATTGTGCGGCGGGATATTGGTCGCCATGCCGACGGCAATGCCACCGGCGCCATTGACCAGGAGATTCGGAAAGCGCGCCGGCATGACCACCGGCTCGCGTTCATTGCCGTCGTAATTGGGCTGAAAATCGACCGTGTCCTTGTCGATATCCCCGATCACCGACATCGCCGGCCAAGCCAGACGGCATTCGGTGTAACGCATCGCCGCCGGTGGATCGCCGTCGACCGAGCCGTAATTGCCCTGTCCGTCGATCAGCGGCAGGCGCATGGAGAAGTCCTGCGCCATGCGCACCAGGGCGTCATAGATCGCCTGGTCGCCGTGCGGGTGATATTTACCCATCACGTCGCCGACGACGCGGGCGGACTTCACGTATTTCTTATCGGGCGTATGGCTGTTCTCGTGCATCGAGAACAGAATGCGTCGATGCACCGGCTTGAGCCCGTCGCGCGCGTCAGGCAGCGCACGCGACACGATTACGCTCATGGCGTAATCGAGATAGCTGCGCTTCATTTCTTCCGCGATCGAGATGGGTCGAATGTCCGATGGCGGCGGCGCTCCCGCGGATGACGGATTTTTGGTATCGGACAAGGGGTAAGAATCCTGATGAATCCAGCTCCGATTTGCATAGCCGATTCAATCCCATGACGCCACCCGAATTCGCTTGGAGAGCGCGCTATTTTTTGATTATTTTTCAAGGTGTTACGAGGAGTTTTCTGTGGGTATTCGAAACCCGGATTGACGCCGAAGGATCGGACGAAAAAATTGCCGCTTGATCGATTGCATGCGCGGCGGTTTGGCGTTGAAGTGACGCCGGTCCGGCGTACCGCTTGACCCCATTGCGATCCAGGGCTCCGCCATGCCACTCGACTATCTCGTCTCAGCGCTGGTGACCTTGCTGGTGGTGGTCGACCCGATCGGACTTGCGCCGACATTCCTGGCGGTCACGCACGGCCTGCCAGCCAAAACCCGCAAACGGGTCGCGCTACGCGCTTCGGCGATCGCCGGCGCGGTCTTGATCGGGACCGCCCTGGTTGGCGATTGGTTGCTGCGGCAGCTCGGCATCGGCGTATCGGCGTTCCGTATTGCCGGCGGCTTGCTGCTGTTTCTGGTCGCGTATGAGATGGTGCTCGGGGTTCGAATCGACCGACAATCGAAACAAGCGGAAGAGGCCTTGGAGGAACACGTCCGCAACATCGCGGCGTTCCCGCTCGCAATCCCATTGATGGCCGGGCCCGGCGCGATCACGGCGACTTTGCTGCTTGCCGGTCAGGCGGCCAATCGACCGCTGTCGCTGGCGGTCCTGCTTGGGGTGATTGTGGCCGTGACCGCCGCTTGTCTTTTGGTGTTTCTGCTCGCCAGCCGGATCGAACGGCTGCTTGGCACCACCGGCAACGTTGTGCTGTCGCGCCTGCTCGGGGTCATCCTCGCCGCATTGGCGGTGCAATATGTGATCGACGGCGTGCGGGCCGCGCTAGTGGTCCGATTCTAACATTCGCATCCCATTTCCGCGGGCGATTTTGCGAATGTTAGAATCAAAGGACCACTAGCAAGTATTAGCTGCTAGTGGAGTTTGGATTTGACATTCGCATCGCGTACTTGCTGCCAGGTGGGTAGCGAATGTCAAATCCACTCCACTGGCCGGTTGATCGGCTAATCAGCCGCCAAACGCCACCGCATGCATGATCCGGCCGGGCATGAAGGTGAACAGTCCCGCGATCAGCAATGCGCCGGCAAACATCGCCAGCATGGCATTGCGGTGCTTGGTCACGCGACGCCGGCGCGCATGCAGCACCGCAAACGGCAGCCCGACCAAGGTGTAGATCGATAGCAGATGGATCGGGCTCCAAGGTCCCCACACCCGCAGATCCTGTATCCAGAACGAGGTCACGCAGACCACCAGCATCAGCGCGACCCAGACATAGCCCAGCGTCCGATGCGGCAACGTGCCCTTCGGCGCCGCGACTTGTACGACGCCCAATGCGAACGCGCCGATCGCCGCAAAGGCATGAACCTGGATCGCGGGAGCGGCGTCCAGCAACGGCAACAATGTCATGGTTCGCTCTTTTTAGTTTGGACAGCGCTGCCGGGTGCGAGTCCAGCGAATGCGATCCAGCACAATGCCCTGGCCGCAGGCGCTCAATTTATCGGTGACCGTGCCGCGAAGGCGGATCATGCGGCCAGTTTCGCGCGGGCGCGGTGAGACCGCGCTGATATTGTAGACGGTGCTGTCCGCCGCCTTGATCATCAGGCAGCTCGCGGTTACGCCGGGATAGGGGCAAGCCGTAACCGTGACACGTGCTGCCCGCCTTGGCTCGGCCGCGCCCGCAAACGACGTCAGCAACGCCGCAAATAGCGCAACGCCGCCGATGGCCAATCGCGAAATTTTGGTCAATCTCTGCATGCCACGTCGTCTCCGCAAAACGCTGACGTGTCGTAACTGGCGCAACGCTCCCTAGAACGGGATGTCGTCGTTCATATCGCGCTTACCGCCGGCGCCGGCGGTCGCCGGTTGGCGCGCCCGCGGCGCCGGGCTGGACGATCCGAAGTCCGAACCGCCGCTCTCCGCGCCGAGCTCCTCGCTACCGCCGCTGCCGGCACGATCAAGCATGGTGAGCTGCGAATTGAAGCCCTGTAGCACGACCTCGGTCGAATATTTCTCGTGACCGTCTTTGTCCGTGTATTTGCGGGTCTGCAACTGGCCTTCGAGATAGACTTTGGCGCCCTTCTTCAAATATTGCTCGGCGATTTTGCACAGGCCTTCGTTGAAGATCACCACCCGATGCCATTCGGTCTTTTCGCGGCGCTCGCCGGTTGCCTTGTCGCGCCAACTCTCCGAGGTCGCAACATTGAGATTGGCGATCGGACGCCCATCCTGGGTGCGCCGAATCTCGGGATCGCGCCCAAGATTGCCCACCAGAATTACTTTATTGACCGAACCTGCCATGTCGCACCTCCACTCCAGTGAATCACCCTAGCCTGCCCACCACCGCCATGGGCGGTCGGAGCCCGTTTGTCCACGACATATTAACCTAATGTTCTTTTTTTGTTCTAGCCGGTCGGGCGCAACATTTCAAGCCAAACAAGGCTTATTCCAAAGGTATTCCGCTGGCTTTGACCATTTCCGCCCAGTTTTTCATCTCCGCCTGCATAAAGCCCTGAAGATAGGCGGGCGTCCGTCGGGCCGGCGCAATCGGATCGATGCCGGTCTTGCGCAAGCGATCGACGGTGATTGGCGAACGCAGCGTCCGTTCGGTTGCGTCATTGAGCCTCTGAGCAATGGCGTCGGGCGTGCCTTTGGGGAAAAAGAACGCAGTCCAGAAATACGAGTCGACACCAACAATGCCCTGTTCCTTGGACGTCAGTAGTTTTGGAAACAATTCCGAGCGCTCCGCCGTCAACAGGCCGAGCGCTTTGGCTTGGCCGCTCTCGACCGGTCCCATCGCCGTGCCGCCGAGCGCACAGAGATAATCGAGCCGGCCGCCCATCAGGTCCTGCGCGGCCAATCCGGAACTGCGATACGGCACATGGATCGGATCGATCCCGAGCGCCGCGTTGAGCTTGGCACAGGAGAAATGCGATCCCGACCCGACGCCGGCCGAACCGAATTGCATCTTTTTGTGATTGGCCTTGGCATAGGCGACAAATTCCGCAAGCGTATTGGCCGGCAGGTCCTTGCGCGCAATCAGCACGATTGGCTGCTCGACCACCAATCCGGCGGGAACAAAATCGGCAATGCTGTCATAGGGCGGATTTTTCCGCATCGCCGGAACAATCGCCATGGTGTCGACGGTCGCGAACACCACCTGGTAGCCATCGGGCGCGGCGCGCGCGACGCGCGTGGTGCCGGTCAGTCCGGCGGCGCCGCCGATGTTTTCAACCACCACCTGTTGCCCGAGCGCTTCCGACAGTCCGACCGAGAGAATCCGCGCCGCCGTGTCGGTTGAACTGCCGGCGGCAAACGGCACCACCACCGTCACCGGCCGCGTCGGCCAAGTCTGCGCCAAAGCACTGCCAACCGCGGCAAGGCCAAGGAATGCATAAAGCGCAGCACGTATCAGATCGAACATGGCCCACTCTCCGTCGTCGGTGCTCTCAGGACGCTATTCCGGCTTTATTCCCGCGGTCTTCACCACCTTAGCCCATTTATCGGTTTCCTCGGCGATCAATTTGCCAAAGTCGGAGCGCGACATCGGCATCAGAAGACTGCCGAGTTCCGCAAGACGCGCCTTGACTCTGGGATCATTGAGCACGGCACTGGTTTCAGCCGCCAGGCGGTCAACAATTTCGGCCGGCGTATTGCGCGGCACGCCAAGCCCGGTCCAGTCGCTCACGTCGTAACCCGGCAGGAACTCGCTCACCGTCGGAATATCCGGCATCACATCAAGGCGTGTCGTTGTGGTGACGCCGAGCGCGCGCAGCCGCCCCGCCTTGATATGCTCGATCGACGAGATGATCGGCAGAATCATCGCCTGCACTTGACCGCTGATCAGATCAGTGAGGGCCGGGGCCGCGCCGCGATATGGCACATGCACCATGTCGATACCGGCCATGATCTTGAATAGCTCGCCGGCGACGTGGCTCACGGTGCCTATCCCACTCGAAGCCAGGTTGATCTTGCCCGGATTGGCTTTGGCATAGGCGATGAATTCCGGAATGGACTTGGCGGGAACCGCCGGATTGACCTCCATCACGCCGGGCCCGCGCACGATGCTCGCCACCGGCACGATGTCGCGGATGAAATTGAAGCTGAGCTTGTCATAGAGCGACGCGTTGATTGCGTTGGCCGCCGTCACCCACAACAGGGTGTGGCCATCGGGCGCCGACCGCACCACTGCCTCTGTTGCAAGATTGGTGGCCGCCCCAGCGCGATTTTCGATCACAAACGGTTGGCCGAGCCGCTCCGACAATGATTGGCCGATCAGCCGCGCGAGCACATCGCCGACACCGCCGGCCGGAAATCCGACAATCAACCGCACCGGCCGCGACGGGTAGGTTTGCGCGCGGACGACACGGGACATGAACGGCAGCACGGCCGCACCCGCGGCCAAATGCAGAAATCGTCGACGTGGCACATGCATGCGGTTCACCTACTCTGCCGGTGTCTATCCTATGTGCTTCCACAAAAACTCCAACGTGCGCCCGAACGCAAGCTGTGCGGAGCCCGGCGCATAATTGGAGCGCGCGTCGCAATTGAAGCCGTGCTTGCCAGGATAGACATAAATCGCAACTTCCGGTCGCGCATGCCGGATGGTTTCGACATCGCTCAGCGGAATGCTGGCATCGGCATCGCCAAAATGCAGCATCACGGGAACCTTCGGCACCTCGTTCACGCCCGGAACGATCTGGCTGCCATAATAGCCGACCGCGCAGACAATATCCGCAAGCCGGGTTGCCGCGAAAAATGCCAGAGATCCGCCCCAGCAATAGCCAACAATGCCGACCTTGCCCACGCTCTTGACCAAATCAATGGCGGCCTGGACATCTAGCAGGCTCTTCTCAATCGGAATTTTCGCCCGCAGCGCGTGCCCGGCCGCGATGCCGGCCGGATCATAGCCAAATTCGGCGCCCGGCTCCGCCCGATCGGACAGGCCCGGCACAATCGTGCCGAAACCAAGCGCAGCGAAACGGTCCGCGACGCTGCGGATATGGTCATTCAACCCAAAGAACTCCGGCAATACGACCAGCTGGCCGCGGCAACGTCTGTCAGGCGTGCTGCGGTAAGCTGGCAGCCGGTGGCCGTCCGAAGCGGTCAGGGTCACGGTCGCAGGCATAACGTCTCCCGGATTCCATGATGGCCGAAACCCGGTGACGCGCATCATTGATGTTGCGCCACCTATATTGTGGCGTTCGATTATAGCTGGCCTTGCAGGAACCGTAGCACGCGCGGCGCGGCGATCCCGCTGAAACTGCCAGGCTCGTTGTGCGGATCGGACGCAAAGAAGTGCCCAGCGCCGGGCAGGATGACCCGCCGCGAGTAAAAATTTGCCTGATTGAGCGCGGTCCAGAACTGATCCGCCTGGGTCTTGTCGACAATGTCGTCGTCGGTACCGTGGATCAGGAGAAAACGAACCTGGTTGCGATCGACGGTGGCATAGTTCACCGGCGACGATTCAAAATACAGCCGGCGGTTCTGCATCGGCGTAACGCCCAGGAACTTCTCGCTGATCTGATCGCGCGGACGCGCGATCTGGTCGTGCTGCCACTGCGCCAACAGGTCGTACACGCCATAAAAGCTGACCACGGTTTTGACCCGCGCTGACACCGCCGCATGCGGGGCGTTGCGATAATCGGTCTTGAACTCGTCACCTGCGAGCGCGACCAGCGCCGCAAGATGGCCGCCGGCGGAATCGCCTTGCACGCCGATGCGCTCTGGGTCGATACCGAGATCGGCGGCATTGGCGCGCGCAAATTGAACGGCGGCCTTCACGTCATAGACCGCTTTCGGATAAGTGCCGGCCTTGGCCAAGCGATAGCGGATCGCAAACATCCCAATGCCGTTTTTGGCGAAATACGGCCCCCAATGCTGGTAGGCCGCCGGACTGCCGCCCTGCCAACCGCCGCCGTGAATCCCGATGACAATAGGCGCCTTGGCGACGCCTTTGGGCATGTAAAGCTCGCCGGTGAGCTTCACGCCGTCGTGCTCGACATATTCGAGCTTGTTACGGGTGACGACATCGTGCTGCGCGAATGCCGGACCGGCAAACAAGCCCGCAACAATGGCAAGCGCAAAGGTTATTCGCATGGCAAATCTCCCTGCTCTGACGATTTTGCAGGCATGGTAGCGTCCCTCGGCATTATGTGAAGCGACGATATGGAGCGATGTTAGGTGAAGCGGTGTGTGGGCAACCCGGCCGACGTGCCGCTTTGCACTGGCGTTTGGCTCCCGTTCTTCCTATGTTCCGACCGCGTCCCCCTGCCCGACCATTGAGTGTTTTGGTGCGATGAAAGACCCGTTCGATCGCGGCCGCCGGCCACCGGAAGACCGCCGCGTCATCGCCATCCGCGGCGCACGCGAGCACAATCTCAAGAATATCGACGTCACCATCCCGCGCGACCAATTGGTGGTATTCACCGGCCTGTCCGGCTCCGGCAAATCGTCGCTGGCCTTCGACACCATCTATGCCGAAGGCCAGCGCCGCTATGTCGAGAGCCTGTCGGCCTATGCCCGCCAGTTCCTCGAAATGATGCAGAAGCCCGACGTCGACCAGATCGACGGGCTGTCGCCGGCGATTTCGATCGAGCAGAAGACCACTTCGAAAAACCCACGCTCCACGGTCGGCACCGTCACCGAAATCTACGATTATATGCGGCTGCTGTGGGCGCGCATTGGCGTGCCCTATTCGCCCGCCACCGGACTGCCGATCGAAAGCCAGACCGTGTCGCAAATGGTCGACCGGATTCTCGCCGTGCCGGACGGCACGCGGCTTTATTTGCTGGCGCCGGTGGTGCGCGGTCGCAAAGGCGAATACCGCAAGGAACTCGCCGAATATCTGAAAAAGGGCTACCAGCGCGTCAAAGTCGACGGCAAGTTCTACGAGATCGCCGAGGTCCCGGCGCTCGACAAAAAATTCAACCACGACATCGACGTGGTGGTCGATCGCATTGTGGTGCGCCCCGATATCGCCAGCCGGCTGGCGGACTCGCTCGAACAGGCGTTGAAGCTCGCCGACGGTCTGGCGGTGGCCGAATTTGCGGATGCATCCACTCCGTCATCACCGGGCCGCCGCGCGGCGGCGAGTCCCGGTGATCCACGTCTTGCTTTAAAAACAGGCGTGGATGGCCGGGACAAGCCCGGCCATGACGACGATGCAAAGACTTCCAAGAAAACCGCCAAGATCCACGATCAGCAGAGCGGGCCTACGCGCCTGATCTTCTCCGCGAAATTCGCCTGCCCGGTGTCCGGCTTCACCATTCCCGAGATCGAGCCGCGGCTGTTCTCGTTCAACAATCCGTTCGGCGCTTGCCCGAAATGCGGCGGGCTCGGAGTCGAACCGCATATCGACGCCGATCTGGTGATCCCCGATCACGATGCCACGCTGCGCAAGGGCGCCATCGCGCCTTGGGCGAAATCGAGCTCGCCTTATTACGTCCAAACCCTCACCGCGCTCGGCAAGCATTACCAATTCGCGCTCGACGCCAAATGGAAGGATCTGCCGAAGGCGGTGCAGAAGGCAATCCTCTATGGCTCCGGCGACGACGAAGAAATCCGCTTCACCTATGACGACGGTGTGCGCAGCTACACCACCAAAAAGCCGTTCGAGGGTGTGATCACCAATCTCGAACGCCGCTACAAGGAAACCGAGAGCGATTGGGCGCGCGAGGAGATCGGCCGCTACTTCACCGACATTCCCTGCGACGCCTGCAAGGGCGCGCGCCTCAAGCCCGAGGCGCTGTGCGTGAAGGTCGCCGCCCTGCACATCGGCGAGGCTGCCGACATGTCGGTGCGCGGCTCGCTCGCTTGGTTCGAGGCGCTGCCGCAACACCTGACCGACAAGCAGAACGAAATCGCGGTGCGGGTGCTCAAGGAGATTCGCGACCGGCTGAAATTTTTGGTCGATGTCGGGCTCGACTATCTGACGCTGGCGCGCTCTTCCGGCACGCTGTCGGGCGGCGAGAGCCAGCGCATCCGGCTGGCCTCGCAGATTGGCTCCGGCCTGACCGGCGTGCTCTATGTGCTCGACGAGCCCTCGATCGGGTTGCACCAGCGCGACAATGCGCGGCTCTTGGAAACGCTCAAGCGGCTGCGCGACCTCGGCAACACCGTGATCGTGGTCGAGCACGACGAAGACGCCATCCGGCAAGCCGATTATGTGCTCGATATCGGCCCCGGCGCCGGCATCCATGGCGGCAAGATCGTGGCGCAGGGCACGCCGCAGGATATCCTGGCGTCGAAGGATTCGCTCACCGGCCAATATCTCACCGGCTCGCGCATGATCCCGGTGCCGGACCGGCGCGCGAAGAGCCGCCGCGCCATCAAAGTGATCAACGCCCGCGGCCACAACCTCAAAAACGTCACGGCGGAAATTCCGCTCGGCCTGTTCACCTGCGTCACCGGCGTCTCCGGCGGCGGCAAGTCGACGCTGCTGGTCGACACGCTCTATGCCGCGGTGGCGCGCAAGCTCAATGGCGCCTCGCTGGCGCCGGCGCCGCATGACCGCATCGAGGGCCTGGAGCATATCGACAAGATCATCGACATCGACCAATCGCCGATCGGCCGCACGCCGCGCTCAAACCCCGCGACCTATACCGGTGCCTTCACGCCGATCCGCGAATGGTTCGCCGGCCTGCCCGAAGCCAAGGCGCGCGGCTACGAGCCCGGCCGGTTCTCATTCAACGTCAAAGGCGGGCGCTGCGAGGCCTGCGAGGGCGACGGCGTCATCAAGATCGAAATGCACTTCCTGCCGGATGTCTATGTCACCTGCGATATCTGCAAGGGCAAGCGCTACAACCGCGAAACCCTGGACGTGACATTCAAGACCAAGTCGATCGCCGACGTGCTCGACATGACGGTCGACGAGGCGCAGGAATTCTTCAAAGCGGTGCCGCGCATCCGCACTATTCTGGAAACGCTGCAGCGCGTCGGGCTGGGCTATATCCATGTCGGCCAGCAGGCCACGACTTTGTCGGGAGGCGAAGCGCAAAGAATCAAGCTCGCCAAGGAACTGTCCAAGCGCTCGACCGGCCGCACGCTCTACATCCTGGACGAGCCCACCACCGGCTTGCATTTCCACGACGTCGCCAAACTGCTCGACGTGCTGCACCAGCTGGTCGAAAGCGGCAACACCATGGTGGTGATCGAGCACAATCTCGAAGTGATCAAGACCGCCGACTGGATCATCGACCTCGGTCCCGAAGGCGGCGATGGCGGCGGCGAGATCGTCGCGGCCGGCACGCCCGAGGACGTGGCCAAGGTGGCGCGCAGTTATACCGGGCGGTTTTTGAAACCGGTGCTGGCGCGGCGGGAGCCGGGGCGGAAGAAGGGGATCCAGGCGGCGGAGTAGTTGACAAGGCGAAGGTTACGCCCGCGCTGTTTTGGCGGCATATTCATATGGAAAAAAAGAGCTACTACAAGAACATTAAGTTCAACGCTCGAACTATCAGGAGAGCAATAGATGCGTGTCGAGCGGTTTCAGTTTCTAAGAAGGACGAGATTCGGACGGCTACCGTATCGCTAGAAAACGACGAGTGGACGTTTGAAACCTTGGACGAATTCTTTCCGTTGTATTCCAATGATAATGTCTGGCACGCCGATTTAAGAGTAACATGGGATCAACATAAGGTTGCTCTACACGTAATGGTTGTGGCTGGGCACACAACCGTCACGGTAAGGCATGACTCGCGCCCCTCAGTCGAATCCGTGCTCTCGGTCTTCGATGAAGCCCCCTCAGAAGACAAGGGCGCACTTGAGAAACCAAAGGAAAAAACGAACGTCGTCGTGTTCATTGGGCACGGACGAAGCAAGCAATGGGAGAAGCTGAAGGCTCATTTGCAAGACAAGCACGAACTCGAGATCATCGCCTACGAGACCGGCGCACGTGCCGGACATACCATACGCGATATTTTGGATACCATGGCAGCAAACACGTCTTTCGCCTTGCTGGTCTTAACAGCCGAAGACAAGACCGCGAACGGAAAAATGCGAGCCCGTCAAAATGTGATCCACGAGTGCGGCCTGTTTCAGGGGAAGTTGGGCTTTGATCGCGCCGTAATGTTGGTCGAACAAGGAGTCGAGCTAGGCTCCAATTTCGACGGCATACAGCAACTTAGATTCAAAAAAGGGCGCATCTCCGAGGTGTTCGGCGACGTCCTTGCAACAGTAAGACGAGAATTTGGGCCGGTTTAGCCCGTAGGGTGGATCGCAAGGGCGTCGACCAGCCCCTCATTATTATAGTGACCAGATATCCGATGAGCGGCACCAAGATGGTCATCTTGACAGATGTCGAGTTGCCAATCGCGCGAAGCGTCGTCCACCTATGTCCAACGCTAGCTTGCACGATTTCATCGATTGGCCAGCCGGCTGCATCAATTCTTCCCCAACGTCTTCCACATCCCCTTGGCCGTAGCGACGACTCGGTCGCCGACCATGAGGTCGCCGCTCATGAACACCAGCGCGCGCGTGCGCCGCACGACCTGGCACTTGGCCTCGACAAACTCGCCGACCTGCACCGCGTCGATGAAATGCACGTCGAGCTGCACCGTCGCTGGTTGACCGGCGGCGGGCTTACGGCTTGGCAGGAATACAAGAGCTTGTACGCGGATCTGGGCGTGTACTCATAAGTGCACCGCGGTGCCTCACCGCGCGGCCAGGTTGATGTTGCGCATCACCCAGAGTGCCACAGCCGCAGCCGCTCCCGCACTGGCTAACATGATCGATACGACCGCTGCGCCGAACAGAATCATTCCCAACGCGTAGGCAATTCTGTTCAGCGCCCATCGGATCACGCCGATAAACCGGCGGAATACCCAATAGAACACAGACAGGATAAGCAGGAGCACGAGAAGGAGCACTATAATCTTCAGAATCGGAGCGCCGCCCCACTGCGTATCAACAAGCCGCGAGATTTGGCCGACGCCCCAGAGGCATCCGAACACAATCACGTCGATCAGCCAGCCAAATCCCTGTTTAAGCCATTCAGCAAACTCGCGGATCAGGCGCTCCATGCACAAGTCTCCCTTGTTTGTACCCGCGGTGACAACGCTGTGGCGGCGGATGTGTTTCAGTTATGCCCCTCGTTCGCGGCTTTTTTGATCCCGGAAGCGGACCTCCGCCAGCCAGTCGCGTCACCTCTTCCCCAACGTCTTCCACACCCCCTTGGCGGTGGCGACGACGCGATCGCCGACCATGAGGTCGCCGCTCATGAACACCAGCGAGCGCGTGCGCCGCACGACCTGGCACTTCGCCTCGACAAACTCGCCGACCTTCACCGCATCGACGAAATACACGTCGAGCTGCACCGTCGCCTGCGGCTGGCGCTCGTTGGCGTACCAGCAGGTCATTCCCATCGAGCGATCGGCGAACGTCATGAGCATGCCGCCCTGCACCACACCACGCCGGTTGTGATGCTTATGCTCCGCCAGAAAGGCATAGCGATACCCGTCGCCCACGGGCCTCTGCCAGAGCGGGCCGATCAGGCCGATGAAACCGTCGTCGCAATAGGGCTCCCAGCCGGCGGCTTTGGGATCGAACGGCTTGGTGTCGGTGGTCTGGTCCATCAGCCGATAGGCCTCCCGCGGAATTGCAGCGTGCGCCGGCGCGCGCGCTTGCGCGCGAACGCATCGAAGCGCTCGATGCGTGTCGTCGGATGGTAGAAGGGACGCCGGCACGGGGGCAAGTAGATCGCGCTACGTCGCTCGCAATGACGTACGTCGTTTCGTTCATGCTGGCGACTCGCTCATCAAGCGACCGACCGAACACTTCCCGGGCACGACGCCCCAAGGATTTCCCCGGCCCACCAACGCTTCGTTTTGCCCGCAGAATGGTGCTTTGACGGGTGTGCCATCTTTACAACTCCCGCGAAGTTTCGATTGGGAAAACTCATTTCCGGATTGATTTGCACGTCCACCGGCGGCCATATGAACGCAACACAAAGGGGCTGAGCGATGTGCCTGCGCGATGGATTTCAAGCTGCAATTTGGTGCGGTTTCTCGGCGCTCGCATTGCTTGCGGTAATCACGCCGTTCATCCTGCGCTGATTGCTGGAGATCGTCGCGCCCGGAATGCATGAGCGAGCTTCGTTCCTTGCCCAGCCATGCAGTCGCGCCTGTGGCTAAACTGCCACACGGAACCCGTCACGCGGATCTGTCTCAGCCAATAGCCGGATGGGCCTAGCGACGCCCCGGAGCGCCACCCCGAACCGACTCGCGCGGCCGCAGAACCGGCCCGCGCCTATCTGACCCGTGTCATGACCCTCTTGCCGGCTACGCCCTAAAACACCCGTTGCGCCGCGCGCGCGACCGTAAAGCCATGGCCCCTGGCATTGCGGCAGGTCACGCCGCTCTGTTCGGAGAGGCAGGTGAGGCCGGCGCTCTGCCAGGCCTGGCCGTAAGGCAGCACCGGCAACCGATCGTCCTGCACCGTGTCGCCATGACAGAGCGGCGCGCCGCGGGTGGCGCGCCCGGAAATCTCGAACGCCTGGCCCCAGTCGAGATCGCAGTTGCGCGGCCGCGGAAAAGAGCGGTTCGATATCTGCCGCAGGTCGCAGCGGATAATCGCGTCGCCGTCGATGGCAAAAAACTGGCAGTGGATGTTGCCGGTCGGCGAACGAAAGCCGTCCTGCGCTAGAGCCGTTGACGCAAACAGGATTGACACCAGCGCTGCGGCGAACAACCTTTCCACGATCTCATCTCCTCTTGGATTTTCAACTGTAACCGGTCGGCCAGATTCGCAACGAGCCAAGATAAACGAAGCAGAAGCCCGGATTGAGAGCAGCGAAATCCGGGCTTCTGATCCCGCTTAGAAAACGTACCCGCATTTCGCTCCGCTCGCCGGGGCTACACCTCGCCGCCGTTTGTGATAAGGTGCCATTTATGGCCATGAATATGGAAGCGGAGATTCGTGAACTCAAGCGTCGCGTCGGCGAGCTGGAAGGTTCGTTTGGTTTCCTGACCCAACAGATCAAAGGCGTTCATCGCGACCTGCTTGCGTTTCAGGCGAAGACGGAGCAACAGCTCGACAAGATCGATGGCCGGCTCGATCGGGTCGACGGCGGACTGAAGCGGCTGCGCGATGACATGCCGGGCATTGTCGGCGGTGCCATGCGCGAAGCAAATCGCGAACGTCGGAAATCGCGCAAGAGCGAATAGTCCAAAGCAAGACATCGGTCGGGGGATGGCCCTTCTTCAGGCCGCTTGTGTTGAATGCCATCCCGCCACCGCCCGCTCACGCCACTTTGATTTGCGCATGCACGAACCGCGCCATTCGCTCGAACATGTCACCGGTCTTTGACAGGTCCGGCGAATGGCCGGGATGCCGATCGGCGTCGATGTAATCGAGGACGATTTCGCCGCCGGCCTTGCGGTAGGCCGCCACAAAGCGCTGCGGCTCGTTGCCGGGAAAATCCGATTCCATGTCCTTATAGTCGTGCATCATGTCGCCGCGGCCCTGGTACCAGACCGCCGGCGGGGTCCGCAGTTTTTCGCCGCGCTCAAGCGCCAGTGTGGGACTGCCCTCAGCCATATTGGCTTCGCTTTGCCAAAAGGCGTCCTGGCGTTCGATCACCGATTGCGGCCAGGCCGGCGGATTAGCCTCGGCCGCCGCGCGCTTGGCATGCCGGTAGCGGCTCAACGGATTGATCACCGGCCACGACATCACGACGCAGCGCACGCTGGCGTCATGCGCCGGCGAACCGGCCGGCAGCGCAATCGCCGCATAGCGCGGATCGTGCGGCCGCATGGCGACCAGCATCGCCTGGTGGCCGCCACTCGACTGGCCAGAAATGCCCACGAGATCGGGCCTGGTTTTGAGCGCGCGCGCATTGAGCTTGGCCCAGCGCACCGCATAATTAATGTCCTGCAGCGACGCCGGATATGGCGCCTCGCTGCCGAAGCGGAAATCGAGCGCAATCGACACAATGCCGTTCGACGCCATGGCTTCGTGGCGCAGTTTTTCGGTGAGCCGATTTTGCAAACACCAGGCGCCGCCATGGCACTCGACCAGCGCGGGGAACGGCCCCTCACCTTTGGGCTTGAACACGCGCGCCAGCAGCGGCGCGTCGCCGTGGCGGAGATATTCGATATCCTCGACATCGAATGGCGCGGTTTTGGCATCCAGGATCGCAGTGGTCATGGCGGGTATCCTCACAGACGGATCGGACGGATGAGCGCAGCGTAATCCACCCGACCGATGGAGCATAGGCCCGATCCGGAGTAGTCTCCCGCAACACCTGCAACAGCGGAGCCTGCGATGCCCGGCAAGACCATCACGATTTCATCGAGCGGCGGCGGCGAATTCGACTGTTATCTCAGCTTGCCTGCTGGCGACGGCAAGGTTCCCGCAATCGTCCTGGCCGCGGCCGTGCATGGCGTCGACAAGGATATCCGCGATCTTGCCGACGAATTCGCGTCGCACGGCAGCATTGCCGCCGCGCCCGATTTGTTCTGGCGCTCGCTGCCGGGACCATTGCCGGGCGACGACAAGCGCGCGCAGGAGCGTTCGCAGCCGCGGCTGGAGAAAATCAAAGCCGGCGAAGCCGACATGGTCGATACGCTAGCGTCCCGATTCCGAAGTTCGTATCATTTCACGGCGTCCTCGTTTACGAACTTCGGAATCGAAGGACACTAGCAACTCTTTGACTCCAGTGTGGCTTTGGTTCAGAAGTCCGCATTTCGGACTCGCCGCGAGAATGATGCGGTCTTCTGAACCGCCACACTGGCGCATCTGCGCACCCTGGCGCAGTTCAACGGCCGCGCCGCCACCATGGGCTTCTGCTATGGCGGCCCCTACGCCATCCTGGGGCCCAAACGGCTCGGCTATGAAGCCGGCATCTCCTGCCATGGCACCCGCATGCGCGACTTCATCGACGAACTCAAAGGCGTCACCGCGCCGGTCTGCATTATCTGGGGCGATCAGGATCACGCTGCGCCGGCCGAGGTGCTCGATGCCTATCGCCCGGTGCCGGCGCGGATGCCGAACGTCGAGGTACACATCTTTCCGGGCGTGCTGCACGGCTACATGATGCGCTGGCAGACCAAGGCGTTCAGCCCGCAGACCCGCGCATTCACCATGGGACGGGCGCTTGCGATCCTCGATGGGCTGCGCGGCGAAGGCGATCGGTTGCGCCGCGCGTCGTGATTGGCTTTGCGGCGGCGCGTTCGAGAAACAAAGAAATTAGTTTGCCCGGGCCTGCGGAACGGTCTCGCGATGGCGCCTGCTCGGCACAAGCCATTCGATCGTCTGTCGGTTTAGGACCAGGGCCGAACCGGACTTTGGCGGCTGGCTGATTCCGGTTTGGAGCTTGATGTCTTCAAATTTCGGCTGGCCGATTTGAATGGCGCTGTCTGGCGGAGGCGACGCCTGCAAGTAGCCCTGCGCCTGGGCTGGGTTTGCCAGGGAAACGCCGATCGCCAGCGCAAATACGGCGGAAATCGCGACGATGGCGCGCATGATCTGGCTCCCTGATCCGGCTGTCCTGGTTATTGGTCGCTTCAGGCCAGCCGCCGGTTCAATCCCTGCCCGCGACAGGCCGGGCGCAATCGGCTATTGCCTCATCGATGCTCGACCTCACCCGCATCACCCCGGGCCTCACCGGCCAGGCCGACCTCATGGTCACGCCCGATAAGACCGCGCCATTTGTCGGCTCCGGGCGCATTGCCGTCCTCGCAACTCCGGTAATGATCAACCTGATCGAGGCGGCCGCGCTCAAAGCGGTCGAACATTTGTTGCCTTCGGGCCACCAGAGCCTCGGCACCCATCTGGACGTAAAACATATCGCGGCGACGCCGGTCGGGCTGCGCGTCGTCGCCACGGCGGAAGTCACCCGCGTCGAAGGCCGCACCATCCACTTCCGTGTCGAGGTCCGCGACCGGCGCGAAGCGATCGGCGGCGGCACGCATCAGCGGGTCGTGGTCAGCGTCGCGCGCTTTGACGAGCGGGTGCAGCGCAAGCTGCGCGGCGACTGAAGGCGTTCAAGCCGGTCTCGACGACCCCGTGCGCTTCGATCGGGCGGCACGCCTTCAGCGGAGTTCGCGCAAACGCTAAGGATGTGCTACGGTGGGTGTGCTAAAATCGGGGAGAGCACCATGGTCCGTTCCCGACGTTTGTTGGTCATACTGGGTCTGATCGCCGTTGCTTTCGCCGGCAGTGCCGTCGCGCAACAGACGGACAAGCCGTTTGACTTCAAGCCATTGATCCCGCCGGTGTTCCCGGTGCCGCCCAATTCTTCGGTGACATCCGGCGCTGTCGGCGGCACGCAGGACCCCTACACCACCGCGCCGCTGCAAAGCCCGACGCAGGGGCCGTCCCAAGCCGCGCCGGGCATGCGGCTGACCATCCCAACGCGATAGCGGGCCGGCTATTTCTGAGCGGCGTCTTTCTCCTGCGCCCGCATGAGCGCCGGCCGCTCGTTCAGGCGTGCAATGTAGGCGCTGAACTCCGGCCGCTCCGGGATGAGCTTGAACATCGTGCCCCAACGCAGCCCCGAACCGATGACGACGTCAGCGGCGGTGAACTGATCGCCAAGCAGATAGCGGCCGGCCGAGACGCCCTTGGCCAACACGCCCATCACGGTTTCGAAGTCGCCATACCCCAGCATGCCTCGCCGCGCGTCCTCCTTGCGCGGAGCGGCGCGATCGGTCACGGCGGGTTCAACGCAGCTTGGGCCGAAGAACAGCCATTTGAGATAGACGCCGCGCCGCCTGTCGCCGACCGGCACATTGAGCCCGGCTTTGGGAAACGCATCGGCCAGATAGGCGCAGATCGCCGCCGCCTCGGTAATGACGACGCCGTCATGATCGAGCGCCGGCACCTTGCCCATCGGATTGATCGCCAAATAGGCCGGCGTCATGTTGTCACTAGCCTGCAAATTCAGAAGCTGGACCTCATAGGGTTCGCCGACCTCCTCGAGCATCCAGCGCACAATCGACGAACGCGACGGAATGGCGTGATAGAGTTTGAGCATCGCACACACTCTCCGAAACTGATGCTTCCAGCACCGGCATCATAAGCGGCACGGAGCAAACGCCAAACCGCAATGTGTCGCGGCACCGGTGGAGCCGGGCGGCTGTCCGCGCTAGGCTCCGAGGGCCGGAGCAAAGGAAAGTTCACAGTCATGAAAAGCAAAATCATCGGCCTGCTGCTGGGCTCGGCGCTCGCCTGCGGCACGCTTGTCGCACTTGTCGGAGCCGCCAATGCGCAAAATTATCCGACCCGGCCGGTCCGCTTCATCGTGCCATTCCCGGCCGGCGGGATTGCGGATGTGACCGCGCGACTGGTTGGGCAAAAGCTTAGCGAAGCGCTCGGACAGAATATCATTATCGAGAACCGCCCCGGCGCAAGCGGCACGCTTGGCGTCGATGCCGCCACCAAGGCAGCGCCCGATGGCTATACGCTCCTGTTCACAACCGGCGATTTCATCACCACGCCAACATTGATGCCCAAAGTCGCGTTTGATCCCTATAAGGATCTGATCCCGATTACCCAGGTCGCCACTTCCCCGCTGCTGCTGATCGGCCAGGTCGGCGGCAAGATCGGGTCGGTCAAGGAGTTGATTGAACAAGCCAAGGCCAAGCCCGGCGCAATTGCTTATTCATCTCCCGGCAATGGCACCATCAATCAGCTTGCCGCCGAGTGGTTGGCGATCGAAGCGCAACTGAAGTTCCTTCACGTTCCCTATCGTGGCGGCGCGCCCGCTGCGGTTGCGGTCGCCGCGGGCGATGTGCCGATCGGTGCGCTGACGCCGTCGTCGGCGCAGTCGCTGCTCGAAGCCGGCAAGATCAAAGTGCTCGCCCTGATGACCAAAGAGCGGCCGGCGTTCGCGTCACCCGATTGGCCAACTCTGGCCGAACAGGGGCTGCCCGTCGATGCCGCGCTCTGGGTCGCGCTGTTTGCGCCTGCTGGAACGCCTCAGGCAATCGTCGAGCGGCTCGACCATGAGGTGTTGCGGATTCTCAAGGACGAGACGATCCGCAAGCGCCTGAATGCAGTCGGCACCGAAGCCTCCGGCATCTCGCAGAAGGCATTCGTCGAGCGGATTCGGGTCGATGCCGCACGCTACCTGGATATCATCAAACAGACCGGAATCCGGATCGACCCATGAACCGCCACCGCTGTCGTTTGAGGTGGAGACGGCACGCGCGCTATCTGCGGATCACCAAGGATAGCGCCAGAACAGCGGTCAAGACAGACCTGGGATCTCCACCAGCAGCAAAAATCCGTTCAGACTGAGCAATACGCCGAAGACGCCGAGCGCGCCGCCAAGATACGCCAACCAGACCAGATTGGCGACGATCCCGACTGAAATCAGCACGATCGCGATCTGCAGCAGTGCCTCGGAATAATCGAAATAGGGATCCTGCTTGAGCGCACGGTCGCGCAATTGCTCGTGCTGGCGGGCGCGTTCGAGCAGTTCCTTCTTGCCTTCGCGCGTGTCCGGCTCCGATTCATAACGCGCGATGGTCTTCTTGTAGGCCTCCACCTTGCTCTGCATCGCCTTCCTGACATTCGGCGGCAATGCGGGATTGTTGAGTTCCAGCTCGAATGCATCCGCAGCCAGCACGTAAGAGGTTTGCCGCATGTTCTTGGCCTGAAAAAAACTGAAAAAATTCGAAGCCAAGATGTTGTTATTGAGCGCTTCTTTTGCGGCATTGGAACCGCCAAGACTGGTGATCGCCAGACACATGGCGAAGAATGCGATCACCATGGCGGCACGCTGCTTGAACTGGTCGGTTTCCTTGACCCGATCCATGAGTTCCGCGGCTTCGTCGGCTTTCATTGAGTTCTCCCCTGGGTGATCACGGCGCGGCACCATGGTACAACAACGTTGCCGCTGCGCCTAAACGCGTGTGCCTATCCACAGGCGCGGCCAAGTGTGGCGCCAATTTGTCAATGCTCAGCGACCGTAGCGAAACGTGGACAACCGCTCAGACAGCCTTCTCAATGGGCGTCCGGCCCGACGGCGTTGGCGCGCCGCGCAGCATGTTCTGACGCCATCCCTGAATGAACTGGAGAATCACGACGCACAGGCCAGCACCCAGGACCGGCCAACCCGGGCGGATCATGTCGATATCGAACTCGACAATCGATTGCAGCACCAAAAGCGGCGACACCTTGTAATACAGCGCAATTCCAATCGCCTCGCCGACAAACACCAGCGCCGAGGCCGCGACCGCAAGTATCAACAGCCAGAGCGCCGGCCGGGCAATGCGCTTGCGGCGCAGCAGCAACCGATAGCCCATCAGCCAGACGAACAGGCCGGCAGCAAAGGTCGGAACCCAGATATCGGCTTTGGTCTGCTGGAAGAAATGGATCAACCCCAGCAACGCAATGCCATAGATCAATTGATGCAATCGCTGCCAGCGTTGCGCGCCCAGTCGCCGTACCATGGCATCGGTCGAGGTCGCCACCAAGGCGCACAGCCCGAGCAGAGCAATAAATCCGATGGTCAGATAGAGCCGTAGCGCGATTTCGCTGGCGACCTTCAAAAGGTCGAACATCTGGTCGGCCATGAACAGCAGAATATGGGTTGCGGCATAGACAAAAGCGCCAACGCCAAGCATGCGCCGCACGTCGATCAAGCCGTTGAAACGGCCAATCCGGGCCAACGGCGTGACCGCCAGAGTCACCAGCAAAAATACCAGCGCCCAGAAGCCGGTGCGATGGATGAGATCGTTGATCGGTCGCGCGCCCAGGCCGGTCGTCAGGAATGCGTGGGCGGCTAGCACGACCGGTATCGCAAGAAAAATAAGCGCAACAACCCGCCAAGCCGAGACACGGCCGCGGCGATCGCGCCAGAGTGCAAGCGACATTGCCATGCTTGGCGCGTAGCACAATGCCGGCCTCACTGCCCAGCGCAGAAGCGCGAATTCGAGCGATCGTGATAAGTCGTGATCGATCGCTACTTATCCATCTGCCGCCCGCACAGCACCGTTGCCCGAAGGACGGCGTCGGCTAGACTTGGACTGGAAAGTACAACACGGGGAGCCGATCGTGTCGAAATCGATCCATGGCGCATTGATGCTGTTCGCGGCGCTGTTCCTGAGTCCGCCAGTTTCCGGCAAAGACGAATTTCCGATCGCCGGAACCTATCTGCGCGACATGGTCTGCGTCGGCAACGGGCCGCCACGGTCCGACCTGATGGTGACGATCACGCCAAAGCGGATCGAGTCCACAATGGCCAACTGCAATATCCTGAGCCACAAACGTGTCGGACAGACCGTCTCAGCGCATGTCGAATGCATGATGCCGGGCAACCAACCGATCCTTGGCGATGTTACGTTCACGATCCGTGACGACAAGACCCTGGATTTTGAAGACCAGGATCACACCTCAGATGCGACGCTGCACAAATGCGCGCCCTGATGCGCTATTGATTCTGCCGGTCGAGGCGTGGACGCGGTTGAGTAACCCCGGCATTGGCCTATTATAGTGGGCGTCGGATTCATCGGGGAGCGTAATGTCGTACCAGGCCCTACACGGCGAAACGGTTCCGTTCCGCGGACACAATGACTACCAGAGCGAAGCCTATCTCGCCCGCCCGCTGACGCCTGGGCGCGTTCCGGGCGTCGTGGTCATTCATCACATGCCTGGCTGGGACGAATGGATCACCGAGGTAGCGCGGAAGTTCGCCCACCACGGCTATGCCGCCATGGCACCCAACCTGTTCGTTCGCCACGGCCCCGGCGACCCCGACGATGTGGCGGCGCGGGCGCGGCCGGCCGGCGGCGCCTATGATGCGGAGGTCATGGGCGATGTCGCGGCTTGCATGGCGCATCTGCGCGCATTGCCGAATGCGAACGGCAAGATTGGCGTGATCGGTTTTTGCTCCGGCGGTCGTCATACCTATTTGGCGGCCTGTACATTGCCGGGGATCGATGCCGCCGTCGACTGCTGGGGCGGCCGCGTGATTGTCGACGACCCCAAAGAGTTCTCCCCGCAGCGCGCGGTCGCCCCAATCCAATTCACCAGCCAGCTCGCCTGCCCCTTGCTCGGCATTTTTGGCAATGACGACAAGAACCCAAGCCCCGACCAGGTCAACCGGACCGAGCAAGAACTGCAACGCCACGGCAAGAACTACGCATTCCACCGCTATGACGGCGCCGGGCACTCGTTTTTCGATTACGGCCGACCGGCCTTTCGGCCGGAGCAAGCGGCCGATGCCTGGCAGAAGGTCTTCGCCTTCTTCAACAAATATCTTATCGCCGCCGCCGCCGAGCAGTCAGCCGCAGCCTAACGGAGACTAAGCCATGTGTTCCTACATTGTCGAAAAAGCCGCCCTGAGCGGTAGCGCCAAGGGCCGCGGCTGGATGAAAATCGACACTGCGCACGTCTATTACGACCACCCCTTCCACGCGCCGCTCGATCATGCACTAGGCATCGACTTCATCAATGCCGCCAATGGTGGCCGGGAGCGGGTCGCCATCGAGATCAGCGCCGAATCCGCGCGCGAACTCGTCCGCGCAATTCTGTCGGCCCTGGAAAGCGGCGAGCAGGAACATACCGCCGCCCAAGCGGCCAGCCCAACGATTGCCGTCGCCGGCTAATTGCCGCTCCGCCGCTGCCATTGCCGCAGCAGCGATCCGACGATGTTGGAGTAATCGTCGGTCCATACCCGCTGGAACGGATCGCGTTCACGGATCGGCCACAGCTCTGATTTCGCCAGAACGCCGAAATCCGCGTCATTGCGGGCGACCACCGCAATGGTCGGGATCCAGCGATGCTCGTCGGGGTCTTCTTGAAGATCGCCACCATCATAGATCCGGACCATCGCACCGTTGGCCTGCGCGACCCCAGCAACCACCGAGGCGAGTTCAAGATTGCGGTTCGAGATGTGCATCGCAATCACGCCGTTCGGCTTCAGCTTGCGGAAATAAAGTTCCAAGGCTTCGCGAGTTAGCAAATGAACCGGAATGGCAGCGCCGATGAAGGCGTCGACAAACAGCACGTCATAGGCGCCATCCGGCGCGTCGGCGAGCGTCAGGCGTGCATCTCCGATCACAATCCGCGTGTTGGGCGCACATTCTGATATATAACTGAACAGGGTCGGATCGCGGGCAATGCGGGCGACATCGGCATCGATTTCATAAAAAGTGACTGTCGTTCCGGCGCCACCGCGACAAGCCAGCGCCCCGGTTCCAAGTCCGATGACCGCCATATTGGCCGGCCCGCCCACGCGCTTTTCGACCGCGTCCACCACCTGAGCGAAGCCGCCTCCGTCATGGAATTCCGACACCATGTCGGGGCGCCCGCTCAGCAGGGTCCCACTTCGATCGCGGATGCGCTGCGCGCCTTGCGCCGTTGTGCCATGGTAGAGCACGCGAAAGCGGCCATCCGTTGCCTCGACGACATTGAGCACGCCAAAAAAATTGCGCACGAGATAATTGCTGGTGGCGCTGGTGTTGTAGTGGTTCATCACAAACAGCATCGCGACAATAGCCGCAAATGATAGCGGCGCTCTCCAGAACTTCACGATCAACCCAAGCAGGAATCCAACCGTCAAGGCATAAATCGGCGTTTCAAACCGCACATCGGCCGCCATCAATCCAATCACCACGACCGCCACCACGGCAATCGCGATCAACAATAAATATTGACCATCGCCTTTGGTCGGCAGTCGCAAACCGGGACGGCACATCAGCGTGAGTATCACCAGCAGCGGATATTCGATGATGCGGTTGAAGACCTGCGGTGCAATGAGCCCCGTCAAAATCCCGCCGACCATTCCGCCGAACGAGATCCACATGTAATAGCTGGTCAGGAATTGCGGTGGTGGCCGGCGGCGCGCGAGTTCGCCGTGGCACATCAATGCACAAACAAAGAAAACGCCAAGGTGAATTGCGATTTGGAGGATGATTGACTCAATCGGAATCATCAAGACGGCGATAACCAGAAACAGAACACAGGCCGGCTGAAGCGCGACCGCCAACCAATGCGGGATAAACGGCCGCGTTTGAAAGACAATCACGAAGGTCAACAGGTAGATGGCAAGCGGCACCGTCCAGAACAACGGCACTGCCGCCACATCGGTCGATATGTGCGCCGTCACGGCAATCAAAAGACCAGATGGGATTGCGGCGAGCGCAATCCAGATGGCGGCATCAAGCCAGCTCGGAGGCGCGGTCGCGACCGTTTCAGAAACGGTCGCTCCGGACATCTGACTTGGTGCGCGCAGCATCACAAAACCGCAGCCCACCACCAGGGCGATCAGCAGATAGTAACCGGCGGTCCATAGCCAGGCCTGATCGCCAAGCCGCACAAATGGCTCAACCACCAATGGATAGGCGAGCAGCGCCAGGAAACTCCCGACATTGCTCGCGGCATAAAGAAAATAGGGATCCTTGGCATCGCGATGGCCGGTGCGCACGAACCAAGCCTGCAGCAGCGGGCCATTGGCCGACAACGCAAAAAACGGCAGTCCAATCGAAACCGTAAATAACCCCAACAGCCAGAACGCCTCTCCGACCTGCGGCGGCCGACCCCAGCCGGTCGCAATATGCAATGGCAGCGTGAAGCACGCGACCGCCAACACCACCAGATGAATAACAATGGAGACACGTCCCGGCACAAAACGCGTCAGCAGATGCGCGTAAGCATAGCCTGCCAATAAGGTGGTCTGGAAAAACACCATCGCCACCGACCACACCGAAGCCGCGCCACCAAGCCGCGGCAGCACCATCTTGGTGAACATCGGCTGCACCGCGAACAGCAGCGCGGCGCTGACGAAAATACCGGCAATAAATGTCAGCAAGACCAAACGCTGCGACAGGTATGGCTGGCTTGTCTCGCGGGTCGGCAGGTCGGAGGTACTCATGTTGCTTGCTTTGCCACTCGCGCTATCTGGTTCAGGCGGCCTGCCACCCGTGTCCGAGGCCCCCTGCACGAAAATCACACGGCGTTTCAATTGGCAAGCATGCAAAGCGAAGTACGGCTTCCGGTCCGGCCGATCGGTCACAGCCAAACGGCCATAATCCCAATGCGCTTAATCGATCAAAGCGAAAAGGGCAGCCTTGCGACCGCCCTCTCCGGATTCAGGACACTATCGACCGGGTGATCATTCGGCTTTGCAGTTATGCCAACACCAGCATCGTTTCAGAGTAGCTGTGTCGCTGAACGACACCGCACCGGTCGACCTTGGTGCTTGCAGTGCGAATGACAGGGCGGGCGTTACTTGCCCATCCCACCCATGCCACCGCCGCCGCCCATGCCACCGCCGCCGCCCATGCCACCGCCGCCACCCATGCCACCGCCGCCGCCCATGCCGTGGTGATGATGATGGTGATGGGGATGGGGATGGTGATGGCCGCCCCAGCCGCGCCAACCAAAGCCGCCGCCCCAACCGAATCCATGGCGCCATTCATGACCGCACCAGTACCAGCCCGGTCCCTGCCATCCATCAAAATACCAACAGTACCGGCGACCGCCGAAATAACGGACTTGAACGTTGTCGATCACCGAGAGCGATTCCGTCGCAGGTATGATTGCATCCACGCCCGGCAACGCGGCCGCATCAGCACGCGCAGTCAGAAGAGCAGCGCTCGCCAGCAGTACGAGCATTCCAAGCGTCAGAGATTTAGGCATTGGGATTCTCCTTGTGTGACCATCCAAAAGTATTCCACGCCTGACCCATGATATTGTCAATTAGCAGCCGGGTAATTCGCGTCATGCGAACGGCAATCAACGCCGCTTCAATGAACAGCCGTTCAGCCTTGATGATTGCACGCCAATCAGGCCGCTGTTTTGTGCCAATCGCAGCTCGATGTCACGGCATGCGGCAACTCGTTCCCATGCAGCGGCTCGTAGCCGATGGCGCGTAAAACTCCGGTCGCAGGACACATCTCCGCCGCCAAGCGCGTATAAGGATTCAGAATTGGCGGTACGACCCAAGCGAATTGCCCGATCGACAAATGTCCCGACCATGTCTCAAATTGCTCACGGCGCGCACGGCTGCTGGCCGCGGTCTCTTCATAAGTGCGCGTAAACATTAAGTCGATGCGCGTGCGGGCCTCCCAGCGTGGCGCGCTTTCATGCCAATCATTCGCGGCCGAGGTGTTGTCGACTCTGGTCGAGAAGCTATCTTCCCTGCGCTCGATGACGCACCGCTCACCAATTGCGCATCCAACCAACGAATAGATCACGGGGCGAGCGATTGGTGTTGTTTCCAACCGGTGCTTGGCTTCGTGGTAGTTCTTGCAGGTCTCGAACACATTACGCAGCAAGTGATCGGGTGGAATGAATCGAACGCGCCAAGTCTGCGCCGCATTGAGCGCGATGTCATACGGCCGCAGCCACGGGTGACGCGTGCGGCGCCGAAGTGGCGCCTGATTGATAGCGGCGGCAAATCGGCCTGGCGCCATCGCGGTCAACGCGCCGACATAGCCGGGCCAGCTTAGGTTTTCGAACGTGCCGGCCGGCCCCTGCATGCGAACAATTTCAAGATAACGACCCAGACCAGGAAACGGCCAGTCCAAAGTACGCGCGAGCCAAGGAGCGGACGCCTCGTCACGGGCAAGCGTTGTGCAACCCCACTGGTAACAGCCGTTGAGAAACCACACGCCCGCATGCCCCAAGGTTGCGGCGATCGCAGTAATTTCGCCTACATAGGGTGAGCACGACCGTTCAAGCCAGCGACGGGTAATGAAATCAATCCCCGGCAGCAGCGCGTCAGCGGGACGCGGCAGAATGCCCAAGCATGCGTCACGCAATGCGCGCACCCGCTCCGCGCTTTCGCGCGCACGATCGGCCGGCCCCTGCAACGGTATGTCGATGACAGGAATTGCATCGAGCTGCACGGTCATTACGTTTTCCAGCGCATCATTTTGTGCGGAAGATTGATTCCGTCAATTCAACCACTTTGCGTGGTGCATTGGCGGTGGTCGCAATCAGACGCTGAACCTGAGCGCCGGAAGCAGGATAGAATTCCTGTCCGCTTTTCTCGATTTCCGCAAGAAATTCTCGATCCTTGAGCATGGCGTCGAACGCCTCCCGCAATTGCGCCACCCGATCCGCCGGCAATCCGGGCGGTGCCACGAGCGCGCGGCCGAGTTGGGCTCCGCCGATATAGAAGGCCAGGACGGCTCTGCCCTCCGGCGTCTTGGCGACTTCCAGGACGCTGGGAACGTCCCGCATCTCCGCGTGACGCTCGGCGCCGTATTGCACCAGTAAATTGATGTCGCGGTTTTGCAGCCAGTGCTGCCTGGTCCGCTTGAGGGTGTTCCACGATGTCAACGCACCGTCGACCTCGCCGCGCTCCATCGCCAACATGCCGGCGGTCGAACTCGGATAGCCCGAGATGATCTTGAACTTGGTGTCGGCCAACGCGTTCAACAGCTTCGGATAGCCTTCGGATGGCGAGCCAGCGCCGGTGCCGGCGAGCGGAATTTCATGGGCGCGCGCATCCTCGATGGACTTGCCCCGCGAGGTTTTCCAGGTGAAATGCACTTCGAGGATTGCCGTCATCCGGCCGATCCAGTTGAACTCCGCCGCTTTGAACTGCGCACCCGGCGAACGCAGAGCATCCTCAATGGCCGCTGTTTGGGTAATGACGCCGAGCGCAGTGCCATCCTTGGGCGCAGCCGAAAACAGAAAATTGGCGGCCCGCAGGCTGCCGCTACCCGGCATCGATTGCGCCACGATGGTCGGCTCACCTGGGACATGACGGCCGAGGAAGCGCGCAACAAGCCGACCGTAGTAATCATAGGTCCCGCCGCCGTCGAAACCAATATAGAGCCTGATGGTCTTACCCTTGAAGAATGGGTCGGCCGGCTGCGTCACGCCCGGTTGCGGCAGCAAAACGGCCGCCGCCAGAGCAGCAACCAGTATGGAAAACCCTTTTTGAATAAAGCGACTCATTGTTCCGATTCGCATTGGTATCCGATCTTGTTGACAGAACTATGCCACGTTAGCCGGCGGCCATGCCAGAGAGTGCTAATGATGCCGGGAAAAGCCGCCATTGCACCCGGCCAAAGCACAACTCACCCCTGCGACATCCCGCATTGCGGTAACGACATCGGCATGGTTTTCTACGGTGCATCAAGCAAGGATCAGCCCGAACCAGCCGGGCATGCCGGAGACCGACCATGACCGTGATGACACAGACCAAGCTCAACGTCGTCCCCCTCAGCAAATACATCGGCGCTGAAATTCGGGGGCTCGATCTGCGCCAGAAGCCGGACGAGGCGACCGTCAAAGCGATCTACCAAGCTTGGCTGGACCATCTTGTCATCATTTTTCCGGATCAAAAATTGTCGCAGGAGGATCTGATTCGGGTCACCGGCTATTTCGGCGAACAGGGCATGCCACGCAGGCCGCCGAAATTCTTTCCGAAGGGCTACGCCAAGATCCTGCCCGGGATCATGATGATTTCCAACATCCGCGAAAACGGGGAGCCGATCGGCGCGTTGCCGGATGGCGAGATGATGTTTCATCACGACATGATCCATTCGGAAATACCGGACAAGGCCACGCTGCTTTACTCGGTCGAAATTCCTTCGGCCGGCGGCAATACTTTGTTTGCAAGCGGCTATGCGGCGTACGAAACGCTTGACCCGGACGTCCGCAATCGGCTGGAGGGCCACCTCGCGATCCACCACTACAATTACGGCTCGACCCAGCGCGGCGACGGCAAGGGCACGGAGGCCTTTGGCGCGTGCAAGCATCCAGTATTCCGGACGCATGAGGACACCAATCGCAAAGCGGTTTACGTCAACCGCCTCATGACGGTTGGGGTCGACGGCATCCCCCAAGCTGAGGCTGAGAAACTGCTCAGCGCCGTGTTCGATCACGCGGAAAAACGGGAATTCGTCTACGAGCACGTCTGGCGGCTCGGCGATCTCCTGCTCTGGGACAACCGCTGCTCTTCGCATGCCCGCACGGATTTCCCTTCAACCGAGCGGCGGCTGATGCTGCGGACTACCGTCAAAGGTGCCGTGCGGCCGTATTGAAGGCCGCTATGCGCCAAGCTTATGGGCGAGATCCTCAAGGCTTGACGCCGCTACGTCGACGGCGACCGTGGGCGCCGTTTCGCCTTTGCCCGGTCCATGCTCATTGGGCCGCGCAATGTGCCCGGTCCGCAGTCCGGACTTAGCGGCATGCGCGAGATCGTTGCTATGGGCCGCAACCATCATGCAATCGCCCGGGGCAAGATCGAATGCTTCGCAGGCCGAGAGATAGACTCGCGGCTTAGGCTTGAAGTCACCGGCGATCTCTGAGCCGAGGATCGCATCCCACGGCAGATTGTTGCGGCGCGCAAGACCGACCATCAGCGAGATGTTGCCGTTCGATACCGGTGCAAGCCAATACCGCTGCTTCAATCGCGCCATTCCAGGAGCCACATCCGGCCAAGCATCAAGCCGATGCCAAGCCAAATTCAGGCGGCGCAAAGTGTCCTCGCTCAATCCCGAAATTTTGAAACGCGGCAGGATGCGTTCAAGGTTGCGCCGATGGAGAACGTCCAGCCGGCAAAACGGCAATTGGCCGGAGCGAATTTCCTCCATAGCTGGCTGATATTCGCCACGCCAGGCGTCGGCAAACGCCAACCAATCGATCAAGTGGCCGAGTGGCTTAAGAATCCGTTCAGATTCTCGGGCAATGCTGGTGCGCCAATCGACCAATGTGCCGAAAACATCAAAAAACAGGGCTTTGGGCATAGAGCTCATGGGCACAGCAGGCACCGCGCGACCGCCGGCTGTCAACCGCAAGGACCATCGGCGATGTGGCACTTGGCGCCTTTACTTGAGACGCAATAGCCCGGATCATCCGCGTCGTTCGGTCGTCAACCCGACCGCAAGAGGAAATCCACCATGCCTCACTTCGCCAAAATCGTCGTGCTGGCTGCATCCGCCATCGCAGCGCTAACGATTTCCGCCACAGCCGATCCCGTCGCCGATTTCTATCGCGGCCGCGCCATCCAGATGGTGATCGGTGTTTCGGCCGGTGGCGATTACGATCTACGGGCGCGGTTGGTGGCCCGCTACATGTCCAAGCATATTCCCGGTAACCCAAAAATCGTGCCGCAGAACATGCTCGGCGGTGGCGGCCTGGTGGCCGCGAATTGGCTGGCAAATGTTGCGCCGCGCGATGGCAGTGCCATGCTGGCGATCTCCTCCAATCTGCCGGTCGCGCAAGCCATCGGGCTTGATGGCATCAAGTTCGACATGCGCAAGTTCCACTACATCGGCAACACCACGGATAGCCCGAACGTCATCAATTCCTGGCACGAAACCGGAGTCACCCGAATCGAGCAGGTAATGGAGAAGGAATTCGTCGTCGGCGCAACCGGGCGAAGCAGCGGCTCATACTACTATCCAGCGGCTCTCAACAAGTTTGCCGGCACCAAATTCAAGATTGTGACCGGCTATCCCGGCGGCGCCGAAGTCAACATTGCGATGGAACGTGGCGAGGTCGGCGGTCGCGGCTCCAACCTCTGGGCTTCATGGAAATCGACGCGGCCGCAATGGCTCGCCGAGAACAAGATCCACATGCTGGTACAAATCGGACTCACGCGGCATCCCGAGCTCAAAGATGTCCCGTTAATGCAAGAACTCGTGAAATCCGACTTGCACCGACAAGTCATGATTTTCATTTCCGCCGACACCGCGATTGCGCGGCCAATCGTGACCGCGCCAGATGTCCCCGCCGAACGTCTGGCGGCGTTGCGACGGGCCTTCGACGCCGCAATGAAGGATCCCGCGCTGCTCAAGGAAGCCGAGCAGGCGCAACAGGATATCAGCCCGACCGCCGGCGCCGCGGCGCAAAAAATATCCAATACGATCATTGGCGCATCGGCTGAGGTCGTTGCCGAAGCCAAGTCGGTTCTGGGCAGCAAGTAACGCCGGACCAGCGCGTCATCCCGCCGCGGGTTCCAATCCCTTCGCGCGGATCAGCGCTGCGTTGTCCGGACTGACAAAGGCTTCGAGCAGCGCCCGCGCCGCCGCCGGTTCCTTAGCCGCAATACCGATTCCCGCCGCGTAAGTGGTGTAGTTCTGAATTTCCTGCGGCAACGGCCCGACCAGCACGGTCCCCTTGACCGGCAATATCTCGCTGATCTGATGAACGCCAAGCTCGGCCACGCCATTGGCGATATGGGTGGCAACCGCGCCGCCATGGATCAATTTCGCTTTAGCGTTGACCTCCTGAGCGATACCCAATCTTTCGAGAAGACCCGCGACATAAATACCGCTTGAACCACCGGCGTGCGGATCGATATAGGCGACGGACTTCGCTTTGATCAGAGCATTTTTGAACGCTGCAACGCTGCCGATATCGGGCAATGGCGTGCCCTCCTTCACCACCACACCCACGCCGACGCGCGCAATATTGGTGCGGCTACCGCGAACGAATTTGCCTTTGTCGGTCAGCTTGTCGATTGCCTCCGGCGTGATCAATGCCAAGTCGAATGGCTCGCCGCTCTCGATCAGCTTCGTCAGCGCTCCGGCCGTATCGCGATGCAATGTCACCTTGTGACCACTTTGCCTCTCGAATTCCGGCACCACCGCCCGCACCACTTGCGTGATTGCGCCGGCGTGCAGCATTTTGATTGCCACGCCGCTCATGATTTCGCCCCCTGCCGCCAACGTTGAATTGCCATGATTTTCCCAGGCCCTCGCTGCGCCATTGCAGCCCGTTGGCAGTCTACTTGAGCTTCGGTGGACGGTCCAAATGGCCGGTATGCTCGCGTTTACTTAACCGATAACGACTTTTGCGCCGATGCCCCCGGACATGCTAGCGGTCATCCATGCCCGCCCCAGTGGCTCCGCTGATCGACGTCGCCGCGCTCATGCCGCCACGCGGCGCATTGATTGGACTCGATCTCGGCACCAAAACCATCGGTGTCGCCGCCAGCGACCCCGATCGCAAACTCGCGACCGGCGTCGAAACCATTGCGCGCAAAACCTTCACCACAGACGCGCAACGCTTATTCTCGCTCGCCGCCGAACGCAGCGCCGTCGGCTTCGTGATTGGCCTCCCGATCAATATGGATGGCACTGAAGGACCGCGCGCGCAGTCGACCCGCGCCTTTGCCCGAAATCTGTCGCGCTTAACCACGCTGCCAATCGCGTTATGGGACGAACGGCTCTCCACCGCCGCGGTGGAGCGTGGTCTGATTGCCGCTGACATGAGCCGCCGCAAGCGCGCCGAAGTGATCGATCAGCATGCTGCGGCCTATATTCTCCAAGGCGCCCTGGACCGCTTGATGCGCCTCCAGACGCCCTCATGAACCGACAAACCATGTGGAGCATCGACCGGCGCTCTTGCCCCTGCCCACATCCACGACTATACGATGTCGCTTTAATGGACATGTGCGGGGCAATTGATTGCGCTCACGACCGGGCAACCGGCCGAGGCGATCAGCGCTCGCCCGCGCAAATGACCAGAAACCACCACTAGTGAGGGCCGATGGCATCGAAAAGGGCCTCCAAATCGCTCCCCGCGACTCGCCACGTTGTTTCAATCAATGATCTGTCCGACACGGACATCGAGACCATTTTCGATACTGCCAAGAATTACCTGAAGCAACTGCCCGACCGGCACTATTCTTATCGCATCGGCCGTAGCACCGATGTCGCATCGAACCATGTCCTCGCCAGCCTGTTCTACGAGCCCTCGACGCGGACGCGGCTGTCGTTCGAAAGCGCCATGATCCGATTGGGTGGACAGATCATCACCAGTGCCGATCCGGCAACGAGTTCGGCCGCCAAAGGCGAGAGCCTCGCCGATACTGTACGCGTCATCGCCAACTACGCTGATATCATGGTCATCCGACATCCCCGCGACGGCGCCGCGCGGCTGGCGGCCGAATATTCACCAATCCCGGTCATCAATGGCGGCGACGGCAGCCATGAGCACCCGACCCAAACGCTGTGCGACCTGTTTACGCTCAAGCAGAAGAACAAGCGCCTTAAAAACTTGAAAGTGGCGATCTCAGGCGATCTCAAGGGTTCGCGTACCATTCACTCGTTTGTCTATGCATTGGCCCGGTTTGGCGCGACCATCGTTCCGATGCCGGCCAAAGGCATGGAATTGCCAGCCCATGTCGATCAGCGGCTGCGCGAAGAGTTTCGCTGCCACATGGTTACGGTGCCGAAAGACTCCGGCGAGGACGCTTCGATCGATGCGCTTTATGTGACGCCAGACGAGCCGCACCAGCAGTCATTATTCTCCGGCCCGGAAATCGAACGTGACGTCGGCCGTGATCTCGGCATGCTCGAAAAGAAAGTCGACGCTCTCTACGTCACACGCTTCCAGAAGGAGCGTTGGGCCGACAAGGATCAGGAATACCCGCGGATCGACCGGAAATTTCTCAACGAGCCAAAATATTCCGATGCAAGCGTCATGCATCCGTTACCGCGCGTCGGCGAACTTGACGTCGCGTTCGATTCCGACCGCCGCGCGGTGTATTTTGAACAAGCCGCTTACGGTGTACCAATCCGCATGGCGCTGATCTCGCTGCTGCTCGGCCTCAAAAACAAATCGCTGCACCGGTTCGCGGGCGGATTCGAACCCGGCAAACAGATTGTTTACGATCAGCCCCGCAGCCTTGGCCTATGCTGCACTAACTCTAACTGCATTGTGCACGATCCGATGGAAGCGCAATCGGTGCGCAATAAATTCATAATCGTACAGTCGTCGGGCACACCACGGCTGCGTTGCGTATATTGCGAGCGCGAAATCGAGCGCTTCGTGGTCGCCAGCAGGAAAAACAAGTGGTACGCGACCGACACCGCATCGCTGCTGCCGACCACCGATCAAGGCCTGAAGGAAACCGTCCTGTTCGCCGACGAAGCCGACGCCCAGGCGGCCGGCTATCACTCTCGCCGGGCGGCGGCAGATCCCCGACCGGCGCAACGCGCCGGCGGCGCCAAGCCATGACGGCGGCGATAAAGCTCGATGTTCGGCGCGGCTGACATAACGTTCCTCCCCTCAGCGGTCGCAGCGCTGCTATTTGGCTATCTGTGCGGCTCAATCCCATTCGGTGTCGTGCTCACGCGGATTGCGGGCACGCCGGACATCCGAAGCGTCGGGTCCGGCAATATTGGCGCCACCAATGTGCTGCGAACTGGTCGCAAGGCGCTAGCCGCCCTAACGCTGATTGGCGACACGCTCAAGGGCACCGTCGCGGTCTGCATCGCCCTCTACTTCTTTAATCGAAATTTAGCGCTGGTTGCCGGGCTTGGCGCATTTGTCGGCCATATTTTGCCAATCTGGTTACGGTTCAAAGGCGGCAAAGGCGTCGCGACCTATATCGGCATTCTGCTCGGACTGAGCTGGGTTGCCGCCGTCATATTCTGTGCGGCTTGGCTCGTGATCGCGGCCATCTCACGCTATTCGTCGCTTTCGGCGCTGATCGCCAGCGCGGCCACGCCGCCGGTCCTATGGGCGATGGGTTCAAACCGAGAAGCACTGCTGTTTGCCATTTTAACGATCGTTTTGTGGTTCAAGCATCGCGATAATATTATGCGGCTGCGACAAGGCACCGAGGGCAGAATCGGTCAAAAGACCTAAATGTGCGCGACAGCCTCGCATTTTCGGTTACGCTCACCCCGGAAGCGCAGACGATCAGGAGAAGAGCGTGGAGTACGGCCGAGCCGCGCCGAGCCTCACCGACGAACAGCGGATCGATTGGCTGTGTCTCATTCGCAGCGAGAACATCGGGCCACGCACCTTTCGCACCTTGCTGAACCACTATGGCAGCGCACGCGCGGCGCTTGATCGCCTGCCGGATCTCGCCCGCCGCGGCGGCGCAGCCCGAACGCCGCACGTTTATTCACGCGCCGACGCGGCGCGCGAGCTCAAGGCGTCCTCGGCAAAGGGCATCTATCTGGCGGCGCTTGGCGAACCGGATTATCCGCGGCGCCTGGCAATGATCGACGACGCGCCGCCGTTACTCGCGATCCGCGGTCAGCGCTCCATGCTTGCGCTCCCAATGATTGCGATTGTGGGCGCGCGCAATGCTTCTGCGGCCGGCGTGAAATTCGCCGAGCGCATCGCCCGCGAGCTCGGCGAAGCCGGATATGGCATCGCTTCCGGGCTTGCGCGCGGCATCGACGCGGGCGCTCATCGTGCGTCCTTAAGCACAGGCACCGTCGCGGTTCTGGCCGGCGGCCACGATCATATCTATCCGCCGGAACATGCAAGCTTGGCCCAAGCCATCGCCACCGATGGCGCACTGATTTCCGAAATGCCGCTCGGCTGGGAACCCCGTGCCCGCGACTTCCCACGCCGAAACCGCCTGATTTCCGGCCTTGCCCTGGGGGTCGTGGTGATCGAGGCGGCGCGACGATCAGGTTCGCTCATTACCGCACGCATGGCGCTGGAGCAGGGCCGAGAGGTCTTCGTCGTGCCCGGCTCGCCCCTCGATCCCCGCTGCGAGGGCAGCAATGGCCTGCTAAAGCAGGGCGCGACGTTTGTGACGGAGGTTGCGGATATTACAGGGGTCCTGGAGCCGATCATGGGCCGCCCGGCGGAACTGCTGGAGGCCCCGGAACCGGCCTCGCTCCAGCCACCCGAGCCCCCGGCCAAGGCGCGTGAACTGATTGTGGAACTCCTCGGACCGACCCCTGTGGGCCTCGACGACCTCGTCCGGATGTCTGGCGCCTCCCCCGCGGTCGTAAGAACGGTGCTGTTGGAACTGGAACTCGCGGGTCGAATCGCCCGCCATGGCGGCGGCCAAGTATCGCTGTCCTATGCTTCGGATCGCCCATCCACAGCTGCGGAAAAATAACATCGTGTAATATCAATCTCTTAGATGGGTGCCCGCTCACCCAGTAAAACCGCTGCGCGGCTTATTTACACTTTCCTGGCAGGTTCCCCGTGGGTCTGTATCGGGGTACCCGATTTGACAGCGGGCGATGACCTCCCCATGTTCCGGCCAGACACGCGGCCGAGTCCGATCCCGAAATCGGGTGAAGACCGGCCGCTAACACAATGGAATTAAATGAATATCGTCGTCGTCGAGTCCCCGGCCAAGGCCAAGACCATTAATAAATATCTAGGCCCTGACTACGAGGTCCTGGCCTCATTTGGCCATGTCCGGGACCTTCCCGCCAAGGACGGCTCGGTCGATCCCGACGCGGACTTCCATATGATCTGGGAAGTCGACGACAAATCCCAGAAGCGGCTCAATGACATCGCCCGCGCGGTCAAGGGCGCCGCCAAGCTGATCCTGGCGACCGACCCAGACCGCGAGGGCGAAGCCATTTCCTGGCATGTGCTTGAGGTCCTCAAAGAGAAGAAGGCGCTCAACAAGCAAACCGTCGAACGCGTGGTGTTCAACGCCGTCACCAAACAGGCGGTGCTCGATGCCATGAAGAATCCGCGCGCCATCGACACGGCGCTGGTGGATGCCTATCTGGCCCGGCGCGCGCTCGACTATCTGGTCGGCTTCACGCTGTCGCCGGTCCTGTGGCGCAAATTGCCGGGCGCGCGTTCGGCGGGCCGCGTTCAGTCGGTCTCGCTGCGGCTGGTCTGCGATCGCGAACTCGAAATCGAGAAATTCGTCCCACGCGAATACTGGTCGCTGGTGGCGACATTGGCGACGCCGCGTGGTGAAACTTTCGAAGCGCGATTGGTCGGCGCTGATGGCCAGAAGATTCAGCGGCTCGACATTGGCGCGGGCGCGCAAGCCGCGGATTTCAAACAAGCGCTTGAGTCGGCGGCCTTCAAAGCGGCCTCGGTTGAAGCAAGGCCGGCGCGGCGCAATCCGCCTCCCCCATTTACGACATCGACCTTGCAGCAAGAGGCGAGCCGCAAGCTCGGCTTCGCGCCGGCGCATGCCATGCGCCTTGCGCAACGGCTCTATGAGGGCATCGAGATCGATGGCGAGACCGTCGGTCTCATCACCTATATGCGGACCGACGGCGTCGACATGGACCCGGACGCGGTCGGATCGATCCGCCAGATGATCGGCAAGGAATATGGCGCGAGCTACGTCCCCGACGCGCCGCGCACCTATCAGACCAAGTCGAAGAGCGCCCAAGAGGCGCACGAGGCTATCCGCCCCACCGATGCGACCCGCAGCCCGCGCGCGGTGGCGCGCGCCGTCGAACCGGACCAGGCGAAACTTTATGAACTGATCTGGAACCGCGCGGTCGCCTGCCAGATGCAATCCGCGGAACTTGAGCGCACCACCGTCGACATTACCGCCAACGTCGCTGGCCGCACTCTCGACCTGCGCGCGACCGGCCAAGTTATTAAATTCGATGGCTACCTGAAGCTCTATCGGGAAGACCAAGACGACCCCAACCAGGCCGCCGAAAGCGATGACGACGAGACCCGCCGCCTGCCGGAAATCAATCAAGGCGAACGGCTGGACAAGCAGACGATCGACTCCAGCCAACATTTCACCGAACCGCCGCCACGCTATTCCGAAGCATCGCTGGTCAAGCGCATGGAGGAACTCGGCATCGGCCGGCCGTCGACCTATGCCTCGATCCTGCAGGTGCTCAAGGACCGAGGCTATGTGCGTATCGATAAGAAGCGGCTTGTTCCGGAAGACAAGGGCCGCGTGCTCACCGCGTTCCTCGAGAGCTTTTTCGCCCGCTATGTCGAATATGGCTTCACCGCCGATCTCGAAGAGCAACTCGATCGCATCGCCAACAACGAAATCGCATGGCGCTCACTGTTACGCGATTTCTGGCGCGAATTCACCAGCGCGGTCGGCGAAATTAAGGATCTGCGCATTACGCAGGTGATCGACGCACTCGACGAAATGCTGGCGCCACATCTATTCCCGCCGCGCGCTGACGGCGTCGATGTGCGTAAATGCCCGAATTGCGAAGCCGGCAAGCTCTCGCTGAAGCTCGGCAAATTTGGCGGCTTCATCGGCTGCACGAATTACCCGGAATGCCGCTACACCCGCCAACTTTCAACTGGCAATGGCGCCCCCGACGGCGGCATGAAGAAGCTCGGCGAAGACCCGGTCAGCGGACTGGAGGTAACGCTGCGCTCAGGCCGGTTCGGCCCCTACATTCAGCTAGGCGAAGCGGTCAATGGCGAAAAGCCGAAGCGCTCCAGTCTCCCGAAGGGGCTCACCCCCGACGACATCGACTTGCAGCGGGCGCTTGGCTTGCTGTCGCTGCCACGCGAGATTGGCAAACACCCGGAGGATGGCGAACCTATCCTTGCCGGCGTCGGCCGCTTTGGGCCCTATGTCCAACATGGCAAGACCTACGCCAATATAGAAACCGGCGATGACGTGCTGACCATCGGCATCAATCGCGCCGTTACGCTGATCGCCGAAAAGATCCTCAACCCCGGCCGCGGTCGGCGCTTCGGCGCCGACCCCGGACGTTCGCTCGGCGACCATCCGGATAAGGGTGGTCCGGTGGTGGTCAAGAAGGGCCGCTACGGCCCCTATGTCAGCCATGACGGCGTGAACGCCAACCTGCCCTCCGACATCGAGCCCGAGACCGTGACACTTGAGCAGGCGCTGCCGTTGCTCGATGCCCGCGCCGCGCGCGGCACCACAAGCCGCAAGAAAGTGCCCGCCAAACGATCGAACGCCAAGAAACCATCCGCAGAACAACCGGACACGGCAGTCACCAAAGCTGCCAAACCGGAACGCCCGAAAAAGACCAAACCAGCATCGCAATTGGCAGCAGTGCCGAAAGCCGGGTCGGAAGCCCATTCGAGAACCAAACCCGTCGCCAAAACAGGCAAGTCCGCCGTCAAATTGCCGGTAAAGGCCGTAAGAGCCAAAGCGTCCTGAGCGCCGGGAAGAACCGAAGCTAGCGGGTTGGTCGCCAAGCGCCTAATCTGGCGCTGGGGGGCGCTGGAGTTCGTTGGTAACCGCTACGCCTGCAGATCAGATCATCCGTGACACCGTCATCCACCAAATCCCACTTTCCGTCCAAGGACGACATCGTCGCGTTTATTCGCCGACAGCCTGGCAAAGTCGGCACGCGCGAGATCGCGCGCGCCTTCGGCCTCAAGAACGCCGATCGTGCCGCACTGAAGAAAATGCTGCGCGAACTCTCGGCCGATGGTGTCGTCGAGCAGCGGCGCAAAAAACTTCATCGCCCCGGAACGCTCCCCCAAACTGTGGTCGCAGACGTCACCGGCCGCGATCGCGACGGCGAATTGATCGCCACGCCGACCGAATGGGATGAAGAAGCCCACGGCGCCGCGCCGCTAATTCATATTCAGGCCATCCGGAAGGCGCGGCCTGGTGAGGTCGCGGGCGTCGGCGACCGCGCGCTGCTGCGCATCGAAAAATCCAGCACTGATGAGGAATCTGCCAGCTATACCGGCCGCGTCATCAAGGTCCTCGATCGCGCCAAACAACGCACGCTCGGCATCTTCCGCGCCTTGCCGAATGGCGGCGGCCGGCTCGCGCCAATCGACAAAAAACAGCTTGGCCGCGAATTTGATATCCCCGCGGGCGCGACCGGCGATGCCATCGACGGCGATCTCGTTGCTGTCGATGCCGCGCCAGCGCGTCGCGGTATTGGGCTGCCGACCGCACGGGTGGTCGAACGCCTTGGTTCGGTCAAAAGCGAACGGGCGGTGAGCCTGATCGCAATCAATGCCCATGGCATCCCGCACGTGTTTCCGCCCGCGGTCCTTGCGGAAGCGGACGCGGCGCCAGTGCCATCCGCCAAGGGGTGTGAAGACTGGCGCAAAATACCGTTCATCACCATCGATCCTGCCGACGCCAAGGATCATGACGATGCGGTGCATGCCGAGCTTGATGCCGATCCAAAGAATCCGGGCGGACATGTCATCTGCGTAGCGATCGCTGATGTTGCCGGTTACGTACGCGTCGGCACCGCGCTTGATCGCGAAGCCCGCCTGCGCGGCAACTCGGTCTACTTCCCGGATCGCGTGGTGCCGATGCTGCCGGAGCGCATTTCCAACGATCTCTGCTCCCTGCGCCCCGCCGAGGACCGTGCCGCGTTGACGGTTCGCATTGTCGTTAGCGCCGACGGAAATAAGCGCTCGCACTCATTCCATCGCACGCTGATCCGCTCGGCCGCCAAGCTCAGCTATCAACAGGCGCAGCGCGCCGTCGATGGCTGGCCCGACGACACCAGCGGTCCGCTGCTCGGCCATGTTCTCGAACCGCTCTATGTCGCCTACCGCGCCGTGAAGCGCGCACGCGACGAACGCGGCCCGCTCGATCTGGATATCCCAGAACGCAAGATCGTTCTCACCGCCCACAATACCGTCGATCGCGTAATGACCCCGGAGCGCCTCGATGCCCACCGGCTGATCGAAGAATTCATGATCCTAGCCAATGTCGCCGCCGCCGAGACGCTAGAGCGCGCGCATGTGCCGCTAATTTACCGCGTCCATGACGAGCCCGACATGGAACGCGTCAATGCCTTACGGGAATTTCTCAAGACGCTCGACATAGCGCTGCCAAAGGCCGGCACATTGCGTTCCGCCCAATTCAATCACATCCTGCGGCGGGTCAAGGGACGCGACGTCGAGAAGCTGGTCAACGAGATCGTGTTGCGCACCCAAGCGCAGGCTGCATACGCCTCCGAGAATTACGGTCATTTCGGATTGAACCTCCGCCGCTATGCCCACTTCACCTCGCCGATCCGGCGTTATGCGGATCTCGTTGTGCATCGCGGCTTGATCCGCGCCGGCAAACTTGGTGATGGCGGCCTGTCCGAGACCGAGGACGTGCGTTCGTTGGGCGAATTGTCGGCCACGATCTCGGCGGCAGAACGGCGTGCCATGAAGGCCGAACGCGAGACCTTCGATCGACTGCTGGCCCATTTTCTGGTCGACCGCATTGGCGCAACCTTCCAAGGACATATCTCGGGAGTAACCCGCGCCGGCCTGTTCGTTAAACTCGACGATACCGGCGCTGATGGGCTCATTCCGGTGCGCACCATCGGATCGGAATATTTCCGCTACCAAGAAGACCGACACGCTTTGGTCGGCGCGTCGTCAGGTGAGACCTACCGGCTGGGCGACCCGGTCACCGTCAAACTGGTCGAAGCCGCTCCGGTCGCCGGTGCGCTGCGATTTGAGCTTCTCACCGAAGGAGGCTATGACCGCCGCAAACCGCCGGCGCAGTCGCGTCGCCCACATCTCAAACCGAGCCACGGTGGCAAGCGCCGTGGCCGCCAAAGTCGCCGATGACGCAACCGCCCGTTCCTGCACGCGACAGCCGAGCCGCCATGGTGCGCGGCTGGCGCGGGCGTTGTCCGCGCTGCGGCGAGGGGCGCATGTTTCGTGCCTTCCTCAAGGTCGCAGATCGCTGTTCGGTATGCGGCGAAGCCCTGTACCACCAGCGCGCCGACGATGCACCGGCGTATTTCGTCATCCTGATCGTCGGGCACTTCGTTGTGCCGGCGGCGCTATCGGTTGAGATCACCTATGCGCCATCCTATTGGGTCCATGCGGCGCTTTGGCTGCCGGCGGCAACTGGACTTTCGCTATTGCTGCTGCAACCGGTGAAAGGCGCCCTGGTAGGCTTGCAATGGGCGCTCCGCATGCATGGATTCAATCCGGCAGAAGCGTCCACCGAACTCGCCTCGAACTCACTGATCGACCCACGCCGATGACCGATATCGATTCCAAACGCATCGAGCGGCTCAACGATTTTGTGCGCCGCATGAACGCGGTTGACCGCGATCTTTCACACAAACTTGTTCGACCGCGCGACGCCGCCACCCTGATCCTGGTCGACCGCTCGGAGCGCATGCCGAAGGTCCTGCTCGGCAAGCGCCATGCGCGCCACAAATTCATGCCGGGCAAGTTTGTCTTTCCTGGCGGTGGAGTCGATCCGACCGACAAGGCGATGCCGGTTGCATCGTCGCTCGATCCGCAAGCGGAAATGCGGCTGATGCAACGATTCCATAAAGCCAGCCCGGCGCGCGCCCGCGCACTCGCACTGGCGGCCGTCCGCGAAACCTTTGAAGAAACCGGATTGCTGCTTGGTATCCACAGCGAGGCCGCGCGCGCGCCGCTTGGCGCATGGTCGGAATTTGCGCAACACAAGGTATTGCCCGATCTCGCTCGGATTCATTTTGTCGGACGCGCAATTACTCCGCCTGGGCGATCGCGCCGGTTCGACGCGCGATTTTTTACGATGGATGCGAGCAACATCGCGCATCGAGTCGAGGGCGTGACCGGGCCGGATGCAGAACTCGTGGAGCTCGTTTGGATGCCGTTAACCGAAGCGAAGCAGCTCGATATGCCGGCCGTAACCGGTGTGATGCTGGAAGAACTCGATGGCCGGATCGCCGAAGGTTTCAGCCACGACCTGCCGGTACCGTTCTATCGGGTCATTCGCGGCGGTTTTCGACGGGAATTGCTATAGGTGCGATCTCTGGCTCAGCAGATTCCTTGACTTTATGGGTCCAGGCAGTAGTTTCCCGGCAACATTGCAATCAACATCCGAGGTTCGCCATGGCGAAATCAGCCACCATCAAAGTTAAGCTCGTGTCGAGCGCAGATACTGGATTCTACTATGTGACGCGAAAGAACTCGCGCACGATGACCGACAAGATTACCAAGAAGAAGTACGATCCGGTCGCGAAGAAACACGTCGAGTTCCGTGAGTCCAAGATCAAGTAATCGCCCTGTTGTCTGGTCTCTCAACGATCAAGGGCGCCAGCCCGGCGCCCTTGCAGCGACTAGGAAAAGGTGGCCGGCCGGAAGCGGCGTCATGAGGAGGCCACTCGTACCGCTCCCGGGCCGGCCGAACCCCACGGACCCAGGAGATGCGGCGGACCTGAGCATTCCGTAGGGTTATCTCGGTTTATTTTGTAATGGCGGTAATTTCCAATTTCCTCGCGAGCAGGCGAGGAACGTGCCCCATCCATTAGCTGATCAAAGCTAGCCCAACGAAGACCGGAAGCCAATGATTTCGGCTGTGGATAGCGGAGAAAATTGTATTATCTTAATAAATTAGGATTGACCGCTACGGTCCTGCCGCAGTTTGCCGCACGGAGCCGCCCGTCGGCGACCGCCCGTTAACCCGCCTATAACCACATCCAAGTCTCGGATTTTATGCGAGTTTTTTTGCGGCAGCTTGACGGTTTAAGCCGCCGCGGGGACCACCCGATTGCGGCCGTCGCGTTTGGCTCGGTAAAGCGCCTGGTCGGCACGTTTAAACACCGCAGCGGCGTCCTCCCCCAGTTCCAGGGCGGCGATACCAGCTGAAATCGTAACGTCGACCGCCCGGGCCCCCTTCTGGATCACAAACGGCTCCGCCGCGATCCCCCGCCGTAGCCGTTCCGCAACCATCGTGGCGACTGCGATGTCGGTCTCCGGCATCACCACGACGAACTCCTCACCGCCGTACCGGCAAGCAAGATCGATACCCCGGATCGACTTCTTAATACGAAGCGCAAATTCGCGCAGCACGTCGTCGCCCGCGTCATGCCCCCAGGAATCATTGACCGACTTGAAGTAGTCAATGTCCAGGATCAGCACCGAAAGCGCCTTGCCACGCGACGAAGCTTGTTCGACCAGGGTGCCCACGTGGGTTTCCATATAGCGGCGGTTATAGAGCCCGGTCAGCCCGTCGGTGATCGCCATTTCAATCGACATCTGCACATTGTCGCGCAGTCGCTCAGTATAGCGTTTCTTCTTGATCTGAGTTCTGACGCGCGCCAACAGTTCATTCATATCCAACGGCCGGGTGAGGTAATCGTTGACGCCAATCTCGAGCCCACGCACCAACCGCGTATTGTTCTCCGCATCGGCGATTACCAGGAGCGCGACATTGCGGGTTCGCTCCAGCGAGCGCACTTGGCTGCACAAACGCAAGGCGTCAAAATTCTCCAGGCCGAGCGAAACAATGACGAGGTCATAGCCACCCTCTGCAATTTGAAAAAGCGCATCGCCTGGATCGGTTTCGATATCGACCGCATGGGTCTTTTCGAGCATCCCCTGGATGCGCTCAGCCGAATCCGGCCGATCGTCGACCACCAAAATTTTCCCCTGTAGCCCAGAATCCGCGATGGCGACCCGCTCCGGGCTTTCGATGCCAATATCGCGCGACGTCAGCGCACGCATGCGAAGTTCGTCGGTCATCATTTTGAGCCGCGCCAGCGACCGCACCCGCGCAATCAGCGCAACGTCCGATACCGGTTTGGTTAGAAAGTCGTCGGCGCCGGCCTGTAACCCATTCACACGATCCGAAGGCTGATCAAGCGCGGTCACCATGACGACCGGAATATGATGCGTGACGGGATTGGACTTGATCCGTTTGCAGACCTCAAATCCATCCATGTCGGGCATCATCACATCGAGCAGCACGATGTCGCACTCCGCACGCTCGCAGATCGCGAGCGCATCGACGCCGCTCATGGCGGTGACAACATCGAAATATTCCGCGGTCAACCGCGCTTCCAACAGCTTAACGTTGGCCGGAACGTCATCGACGACGAGGATACGCGCACTCATCAACTATTCCTTCTCGGCATCGCCAAGGAAATGACGAATGGTCTCAATGAATTTACCGACCGAAATCGGCTTGGAGAGATATGCCGCACAGCCACCCTCACGGATGCGCTCCTCGTCGCCCTTCATCGCGAATGCCGTCACCGCAACGACGGGAATATGGCGAAGCTCCTGATCCGCCTTGATCCGTTTGGTGACTTCAAGACCCGAAACTTCAGGTAGCTGAATGTCCATCAGGATCAGATCGGGTCGATGCTTCCGTGCCAGATCGAGCGCTTCGACGCCGCTGCGGGTGCCGACGGTCTGGTAGCCGTGGGCTTCCAATAGGTCGTGGAAGAGCTTCATATTGAGCTCATTGTCCTCCACGATCATGACGGTCTTGGCCATACCGGGCCCCTCCGCAGCCTGGCGCCCAAGCCGACACCCCCCTTCGGTGGGGAGGGGCTGCCCGCTGCTGCGAACGCACAGGCATAGTTGTTAAAACCTAGTTCGGATTTGTTACGGAAACGCAAACGGCAGCACGATGACACGACGCCAAGGGATAACACTGGAAGGGGCGGAAGCTTTGGCAATTCAGGCCCTTAGCTATATCGCCAAAGACCCCGAACAGTTCGATCGATTCCTCGCTCTGACCGGAATTGGGCCCGAATCACTGCGCCAGGCCGCCGGTGAGCCAAATTTCCTGCTGGGCGTCCTCGATCACCTTTCGAGCGACGAGCGGCTATTGCTTGCATTCGTGGCCCAGAACGAGATACCGCCCGAAGCCATCGCCGAGGCCCGCGAACGGCTCGCCAATGCGCCACCAGTGACGCCATGACCATTGCTTTTATCATGATCATCCACGGGAAACGCGCGGGCAACGTTGCCGATTGAGGTATGAGAATGTCGTCGCTCCAAACCATCGTCATCGGAATCTTCATTGTCATCGCCAGCGTTCAATGCGCCCTTGCGCAACCAATCGACAATTTCTACCGGGGCAAGACCGTTACAATGGTCATCGGTTACCCACCGGCCGGTGCCAATGACGTCTACGCACGCATGGTCGCACGCCACATCGGCAAGCACATCCCCGGCCACCCATCCGTCGTGCCACGCAATATGCCAGGCGCCGGCAGCCTGATCGCCGCCAATCACATTTTCAATGTTGCGCCCAAGGATGGAACGGTCCTCGGGCTGTTGGTTCCAAGCTTGCCGCTGGAGGAAGCGCTCGGCGCATCGGCTGTGAAATTTAAGTCGGCGGATTTCCATTGGGTCGGACGGATTGCGCCCGCGCCCAATATCACATTCATCATGTCAAATTCGCAGGTAAAATCCATTGCTGACGCCTTCGACAAGACCGCCATCCTCGGCGCAACTGGCCGCAGCGCGACCAACGCCATTTATCCGACAGTTCTCAACAACGTCCTCGGAACTAAATTCAAGGTCGTGACAGGCTATGAGGGCTCGGCCGCCGCCATGCTGGCCATGGAACGCGGCGAGGTCGAAGGCCACTCAGCCACCTACGATACCCTCAAGACCGTCCATCCCGATTGGCTGACACAAAAGAAGGTTAATGTCGTCGTGCAGTATTCCCTGCACCGACATCCCGAGTTGAAAGACGTACCGACATCGGTCGAACTCGCGCGCAATCCCGAGCAGACACAAATCTTGCTTGCGGTGTCGAGTGCGTCCGAGATCGGAAAATTCGTGCTTACAACCCCCGAAACGCCGATCGATCGCGTCCGTACGCTTCGGCAAGCCTTCGATGCCATGGTCAAGGATCCAGACTTCATTGCGGATGCGCAGAAATTACGCATCGAACTCGGCCCGCTGCCGGGCAATGAGTTACAACGAATCGTCGCAGCTGTCGCTGGCATGAATCCGGAGATCGCGGCGAAAGTGAAAGCGATCTACCCGCTCAATTGAAATTGTCGCTCATTTTTCAGGTCAAGCATCGAAAACAACGTGGCCACCTCGCTTGCCTCACGGAACTGCCATAGCGCACCGAGAACACTGCGGCATCGCTGTCCTCCGAGGATTGGCTCGGCCATGGCGCTGAATTTTTGCCCGATGTCCTTGTCCTGCATCGGGTTATCGGGATGGCCAAGCGGGTCCACCACCTCGACGGAATGCTGCGCGCCATTTACCGCAGTAACGGTGACGCGCAGCACCATCCTGGGCAACATCGCCTCAAGCGCATCGTCGACCGTTACCGTGAGTTTCGACATCAGCGGCCGCAGTGCCGGATCGCGAACCTTGTCCTCGGTAAACGAGCGGGTGGTGATCGGTCCATCCATGAATGCGCGCGCAAAAATAAATGGCAGGCTATGATCCGCGGTTTCGCGCGTCTGCGGGTCCCATTTCTCGGGCTCGCTGCCGATTTCGAACCAGGTAAACTTGTTGGCGAAGACCTCCACCGCCTTAATGTCGGGGGCAGCCAGCACTTTACGCAATTCCAGCGCCGCCCAGACAACCGGCTGGCCGTTGGTTTCGATGGGCCAGTATTTCAACTGCACCCGTGGCGTCAGCGAGGGGCCCCCTTCGGTTGGGAAATCGACCAGCGTGAACGGTCCGGTGATATTGTCGAACAGCCCGGCCCGCCCCTCGAAGGCGTGACCGGGCCCGGCCATGCCCTCGGCGGCAAGGCAAGCCGCGAATAGGCCATTGCGGGCAGCATAGGCCGTCGCAACGCTTTTCCACGGCGTTAGCTCGCCCGAACGGGTAACCCGCAGCGGCACATTCGAGCTGGCCGCAATTCCGATCGCATTGGCGATCGTCTGCAATGGCAGCCGCAACAAATTGCAAACGCCGGCTGCCGCAGCAATACTGATCGCAAAGCCCTGATCCCAGCCGCGCCGGCTGAGCTGGGTTGAATCCGAAAGGCGCGCAAAAATTTCATACATCACGGTCATGCTGGCCAGGAACCGCTCGCCACGGACCGGCATTTCGCTCGCAAGCGCAATCAGCGGGCCAAGCGCATCGCTGGGATGCCCGCCCGGATAGCGGTCGTTGAAATCGAAATTGCGGATCATAGTAGTATTGATGAAAGCCGCCATTTCCGCCGGCAGCCGGTCACCATAGAACAGAACACGGCCGGCATATTTGCCCGGCGTTGCGCCGGCAGCCAAACGTCGGCCAATTTGCGCGGGCTCGCAGTCATGGGCGCCCAAGCCGCAGCCCAGCGCATCGATCAAGCGCTGGGTGATGGCGTGGCGCGTGGCCTCATCGAGGTGGTTAAACGTAAGCGACGAGGCATAGGCCGCAATTTTTCTTGTGATATTGTCCATGCTGCCCGCATCTCCGAAATGGCAATAACCACTGGTGCTTACCATGGCTCGCGTGCCGCGCAAGCCTGACACTGATTCCGGTATCAACGGATTTTGCCGCGATTGCCGCGCGGATGCTCCGGAACAGGCGACACGCTGCCTGGCTTGTCGATCCCCGCGCTTGCTCCGCCATCCTCGCCTGTTTGCGCTCTCAATCGCGCATGTCGATTGCGACGCCTTCTATGCAACGGTCGAGAAGCGCGACAACCCCGCCATTGCCGATAAGCCGGTGGTCGTCGGCGGCCGACAACGCGGCGTCGTCCTGACCGCCTGCTATGTGGCGCGCACCTATGGCGTTCGATCCGCCATGCCTATCTTCGAGGCGCGGCGGCTCTGTCCGCAGGCAACCTTCGTGCGACCCGATATGGAGAAATACGCGCGGGTGGCGAAAGATGTCCGCGCCCTCATGAGCGAACTCACGCCCTTGGTCGAGCCGGTATCGATTGACGAAGCGTTCATGGACTTATCCGGAACCGAACGCCTGCACGGTGTCCCCGCCGCCAAAACGCTGGCAATATTTGCCGATCGCATCGAGCGCGAGATCGGGATCACGGTTTCGATTGGACTATCCTCGAATAAATTCCTCGCTAAGATTGCCTCCGATCTCGACAAGCCGCGCGGATTTGCCATTCTGGCCGACGACGAAGCCGCCAGCTTCCTTGCACCGCGACCGGTGACGCAGATTTTCGGGGTCGGCAAGGCGGCGCAGGCCCGTCTTGCCAAGGACGGGATCGTCACCGTTGGCGACCTCCAGCGTCGCGGCGAGCATGAGCTGATACGCCGCTATGGCGGCGAAGGCGCTAGGCTTTACCACCTCGCCCATGGCCGCGACCGGCGCCTGGTTCGCTCCGATCGTGAAGCCAAGAGCTTGTCCGCCGAGACCACGTTCGACGCCGATATCGCGACGTTCCGCGCGCTTGAGCTAAGGTTGTGGCGGCTGGCCGATCGGGTGTCCGCCCGCCTCAAGGACCAGCAACTGGCCGGCGCGACCGTTACGCTGAAGCTTAAGACCGCGGACTTCAGGCTCCGCACCCGTAGCCAAACACTCGATCGCCCAACCCAGCTTGCGGCCCACATTTTTGCGGCCAGCCGCGAACTGCTGCAACGTGAAACCGATGGCACAAAATTTCGGTTGATCGGAATAGGCCTGTCATCGCTCATCGATGCGAACGAAGCCGACCTTGCCGATTTGCTCGATCACCGCACCGCGGAGGCCGAGCGCGCCATCGACCGCCTGCGCGCCAAATTCGGTGACGACGCGGTGTTTCGCGGCCTCGCATTCGGCGATGACACCGACCCCCCCGGGACCGGCTAAATTGCCGCTTGGCGCTGAGTCTCAGCGCTTGCTCGCATTTTCCGTTCGGCGATCCTTGCCCGACCTGCGGTCAGCGCCAGAACGCCGCTCCCCGGTCGCGCGTTTCTGGTCGGCTGTACGGGTATCGACCCCGCTGCGGCGATCCTTGGACGATCGCCTTTTCGACTTCCGCTTCTCGTCCTTCATCGAGGGCCTCCGGTAGTTAAATCTATGCTATTTTGTTTTCATGAATTCCCCCTTAATCCGCTCGTCCACTGACCGACCAAGCATTTGCCTGCCAGCCCGCGCCGGCAGGCAGTGAGATCCGCGCCATGCACACCAAGGAGACCACCATGCCCCGCATTCATTGGGCTAGCGCGCTGCTTGCCGTGATCGCCTCCATTGCCGTTCTGAAGCCTACGCCACTGGCTGCGCAAACCACCAATCTCACGATCATGGTGTTTCAGGGCATGCAAAACCTTCCCCAGCTTGCTGCCAAGAGCCAGGGGTTTTTCGCCAAGCGCGGTCTCAATGTCGATATCAAGATCGCCCCCGACTCCGATGAACTGCGCGAGGGCCTGGCGCATGGCCGCTATCAGATCGTGCATGCGGGTGTCGATAATGCGGTTGCCATGATGGACGTGGCCAAGGTCGATATTGCGATCGTGATGGGCGGCGACAATGGGTTCAATCGCCTCATTGTTCAACCGGACATCAAATCCTACGCGGATCTGCGCGGCAAAACCGTCATCGTCGATGCCCCCGACACCGCCTTCGCCTTTTTAATGTACGAGATGCTCCGCAAGAATGGCCTCAACAAAGGCGATTATGAGATCCGGCCGGTTGGCGCCTCCTTTCGGCGGATGGAGGTTATGCTCAAGGACAGAACGGCAGCCGCCGCCATGCTCAACATGCCGTTCACGCTGCGCGCAGCCGCTGCCGGTTTGGGCGACCTTGGTTCGGCGGTCGAAGCGCTCGGCCCCTATCAAGGAACCGGGGCGTTCGTTCTGCGTTCATGGGCTGGAGCCAATTCCGATGTACTGGTGCGTTACCTGCAAGCCTATATCGAAGGTCTGCGATGGGGCGTCGACCCCAGAAATGCCGCCGCGGCGACCAAGCTCTATATCGACGCCCTCAAACTCAACGAAGACATGGCGGCGCGTACGCTGGCGGTCGCTTCACACCCGACCAATGGCTTGACGCGCGACGCGCAACTTGATCTCGAAGGCTTTAGAAATGTGCTGGGGCTGCGCGCCAGCGTAACGAAGCAGCCCACTTCGCCGCCGCCGGAGCGCTATCTCGACAATTCCTACTACAGTAAGGCGCTCGCCGGGCTTTAGTGGAGTAGATTCAACATTCGCTACCCCATTGCAGCTTACGCCGGATGCGAATGTTAGAAACGGACCAATAGCCGAACTTCCTCACGGGCAAGGCTTGCCGTTCTTGAGCTCAATCGCCTTCAACGCTCCGCTGATCGAGAAATCATTGTAGTCAAGCACGAGCGTGCGGGAGACACCGTTTTCGAACAGTTCGAACGAAATCGAATAGACTGGCATCTGCTCCCCGGCCGATTTGCTACGATCGAAATAGCTGACCGTTACCGGCCACCGTCGCATCTTAGCCAACACCACATGGCCGGAAGCAGCGTCGGCCAGATCCCGCGCGCCAGGGCCGATCTCTGCTCCAATAACGGTCAACGAATTGTAGATCTTTTCCCCGGTCTCAGAGCCATCGTAAAGCGGGAATTCCAGGACCGTCTTGCCTTCACGCGCGGCTTGCAGGATGCGCCGAATGTGTTCGGTTGGAAACACGATTGCCGCATCAAGGTCGACTTTCCGCTCCTGCGGCTTGGCCAGCGTAACGGCAACCGCGCCGGTGTTCCGTTCGGCCTTGCCGTCAACAGCGTCAAGCAAGCGTTGATTGAGATAATTCTGAGAAGAGAACCGATAGCTCCGCGCCGCGCCATCTTCCCAGGTGGTCGATCGCAGATCGCTGAGATTGATCTTGCCTTCGCCATTGTCCAATTCCGCAACCTGCCGGAACTCCAAGGTGTAGCCCTCGCAGGCATTGCCCGAAAACTCGTACAGAATCCGCCCGCGGGCGCTTTGCACCGTGGCCTTGCTGCGAACCTTTCCAAGCGACAATTCGTAAATGGCGCGATGTGGTACGAGGTCGGCGGATTGCGCCCCTAAGGGAAAGCTCCCAAGGGGCAACGCTACCGCTGCGACCAGGATACCGACGCTCGCGCCTATTGGGTAAAATCTCATCAAGACGTATCTCCTGGCCGCCAGATAGCGCAGCATATATCGATAAGCATAGGGACGCGGGACAATGGCCGCAACGCCACCAGGGCTCACAAACGCTTGAATGTCCCCGGCCGATCGGCAATGAGTGCATAGCGCCGCAGGCAATCTTTAATAGGGCGATTGGACGTAGCAAAGGAGCGATTCATGGCAAAAATCGAGGCAAGACTGGCTGAACTTGGAGTGGTGCTTCCAACCCCGCCAACGCCGGTCGCCAACTACGTCCCGTTTGTGCGGACCGGATCCATGCTGTTCGTTTCCGGTCAAATCTGCCATGCTCCCGACGGCAAACTGGTGGCCAAAGGCAAATTGGGGGATGCCGTCTCGATCGAAGATGGTCAACGCGCAGCCCGGGCATGCGCCGTCAATTTGCTGGCGCAGCTCAAAGTGGCGGTAGGCGATCTCGATAAAGTCGTGCGTGTTGTTCGGCTTGGCGGTTTCATCAATTCCGCACCAACTTTCGTCGACGGCCCGAAGGTCATGAATGGCGCCTCCGACCTTATGGTCGAGGTCTTTGGCGACAAGGGCCGCCACGCCCGCACCACGGTTGGCGTCGCTGCATTGCCTGCCGATGCTGCGGTTGAGGTCGAAGGTCTGTTCGAGGTGTCGTGAGCGTCATGCGCGAATGGCTGACCGCGCGCCCGGTAGCGCATCGGGGACTGCACGACGGCGCGGCCGGAATTATCGAGAATACAACCTCAGCCTTTTCCGCTGCGATCGCCGCCGATTACGCCATCGAATGCGACATTCAAATCAGCGCCGACGGCGAGGCGATGGTGTTTCACGACGCGACGCTTGAGCGGCTAACCACCGTCAACGGGCGCCTCGACGCCAAATCGGCGGCCGAACTCAAACGCGTGGCGTTCCGTGCGACCGCCGATCGGATGATCACACTTGCCGAATTGTGCGACCTTGTCGCCGGCCGCGTCGCGTTGTTCGTTGAAATCAAAAGCCGTTTTGACGGAGATCTGCGGCTGGTCACGCGCGCCGCGCAGGCCCTTACCGGCTATTCCGGCCACGTTGCGCTGATGTCGTTCGATCCCGCGCCAATTGCGGCACTGCGGACGCTGGCGCCCAATCTCACGCGCGGAATCGTCGCAGAACGACACTACAGCCATCCCGAATGGGCCTCGCTCCCAACCCGCACCAAGCGCGCGCTCGCTTATTTCCAACACGCTCTGCGCAGCCGTCCTCAGTTCATTGCCTATTCGGTCAAAGACCTGCATGCGGCGATCCCGCAGCTGGCGCGAAGCGTGCTAGGCTTGCCGCTGCTGACCTGGACAGTACGCTCAGATGTCGACCGTGAACGCGCCGCGCGTTATGCCGATCAGATGATTTTCGAGGGATTCAGGCCTTAGAGCCTCATTAGCTCGTTGCATGGCGACCGAAATCAAGTTGCGCGTTATCAACGCGATTGACGCAATACCCGCCGCGGCGTGGGACGCCTGCGCCAACCCACAACCTGTGGGCGCCCCCTACAACCCATTCATATCGCACGATTTTCTGTCGGCGCTTGAACAATCCGGTTCAGTCCGCCCACGCGCCGGCTGGCAACCCATGCATCTGGTTGCTGAAAGCGATGACATCGTCATGGGCGTCGCCCCCTGCTACGCCAAAAGCCACTCCCAGGGAGAATATGTATTCGATCACGGTTGGGCGGAAGCTTACGAACGCGCCGGTGGCGACTACTATCCCAAGCTCCAAGTCGCGGTACCATTCACACCCGCGCAGGGCCGCCGGCTTTTAGCGCGGCCCGGCGAACAAGCCGATGCGGTCCGCAATGCGCTGGCCGATTCACTTGCTGAAATCTGCAAGCAGTCGAACGCATCGTCGGTCCACGTTACGTTCCTCACGGAAGAAGAGTGGCAGATTCTTGGCGCGCGCGACTATCTTCAGCGCACCCACCGGCAGTTTCACTGGAACAACCAGAATTACGCCTCCTTTGACGCATTCCTTGCGGCCCTGTCCTCGCGCAAGCGCAAGACCATCCGTCGCGAACGCGAAGAAGCCTTATCGAACGGCATCACCGTCGACTGGTTGACCGGCACGGACCTCACCGAATCGGTATGGGATGCGTTTTTCGAGTTCTACATGGACACCGGTTCACGCAAATGGGGCCGGCCCTATCTCACGCGCGCGTTTTATTCGATCATCGGCGAAAAGATGCGCGACCAGATCCTCTTGGTCATGGCCAAGCGCAACGGCCGCTATATCGCAGGCGCAATCAATTTCATCGGCTCCGACACGCTGTTTGGCCGGCATTGGGGCTGCGTTGAGCAGCACGCATTTCTGCACTTCGAAGTCTGCTACTATCAAGCGATGCAATTCGCCATCGAGCGGAAATTGGCGCGGGTTGAGGCCGGCGCCGGCGGATCCCACAAGGTCACGCGCGGCTATATGCCGACCACGACCTATTCGGCGCATTACATCGCCGACTCCCGATTGCGGCGCGCAATCGCCGATTTCCTGAGCCATGAACGCGCGCATGTGGCGGCAGAAATAGCCGAATACGCCGAGGCCGCACCGTTCCGCAAAGACTGAGCGCCACAAGGAAAGCGGCTTGACGCCGAGCGCGGAAGGCTGCGAGATCAGCACTCATTCTTTCCGGAGCTGTCAAATGCCCGCCTACGATCACAGTAACATTTTCGCCAAGATTCTGCGTAGCGAAATCCCCTGCCACAAGGTCTATGAAGACGATCGCGCGCTTGCTTTTCTTGACATCATGCCGCGCGCGCCGGGCCATACTCTGGTCATTCCCAAGACGCCGGCCCGCAATATCCTCGATATCGCACCGGCCGACTTTGCCCATGTCATGACCGTCGCCCAGCGGATTGCAAAAATCAGTGTCACGCTCTTTGGCGCCGATGGCGTCACCCTGCAACAATTCAGCGAAAGCGCCGGGGGACAAGTCGTATTTCATCTCCATGTTCATGTCATTCCACGAAAAGAAGGCATTGCACTAAAGCCCCCGGCGAGCGTCAAAGAAGCGCCAGACGTGCTTAAAGAACAGGCGGCCAAACTCGCCGCCGCCCTTGCGTCGTACCCGGTAGAGCCGTGAACCGTAAAGACCGACGCGCCGCACGCCCCTTCATCGCCGATCGACGCTATCGAGATTCGGCGGCTGACATTCGGCGCTGCCGGCACGAATTGCTGGCGGCTGAGGATGGCAGCTCGCTCAAGAACGTCACCCGATACGCCGATTTCTTCACGATCAGCGAGTGCCGCGACCTCTTGTTCCATGTCACCTCTTGTTCCATGTCCAGGAACAGCCGTTCGCCATTCCCGCAATCAAAGCTTTCCTGATTGAGAACGGCTTAAGCTTCCTCGGCTTCACCGGAGTTGTTGCACAAGCTTATCGCAACCGATTTCCAGACGATCCGACGCTGACTGATCTCGACCGCTGGCACGTTTACGAAACCGAGAATCCGTTCGCTTTCGTCAACATGTATCAGTTGTGGGTGCAGAAGATTTCTTAGCTAGCGGGCAAGCACGAACCCGGCCGTCAGGAGCACCGTCTCGCCGATCGCAAGACCGACAAAGACCGATCGTCGCGCCAGCAGGAATGCGACGAAACCGCATGCGATCGCCGTTAGGCGCACCGGCAACGGAATCATGGTGAGCGCGCCGGGTGGAAAGAAAACAATTTTCGCGATCACCCCGGCAAGCACGGCGGTCGCCACCGCGCGGACCCAGACCAGGAGTTCGGACTCTTCGTCGATACCGCGCCCGACAACCACGCCGAGCATGCGCCAGATGTCGCATGGCAGGAACCCGACCAACACCAGCACGAGGTAGCCCCACAGGCCATCATATCCACTCATCGCCGCGCTCCACGCAGGCGATGAATGCCGTATGCCAAGCTGCCGGCAATAATCCCAGTCCACATCAAATCGAGGCCGATGTCGGCATAAACCAAGATTGGGCAAACGATCAGCCCAAACACTAATGCCAAACGATCCGCCAGCGATCGAGCATTACGCGCGGTCGACACCAGAAATGACATTGGCGTCAAGAACAGCAATGCCGCGGTCAAAAGCGGAGGCAGAGACGCCGTCAGGAAATAGCCAATGACACAGCCGATTTGGCCGGACAGCATGAAGCCGATGCCGAGGCCGTTGCAGTAGGCGACACGGCGCTCGATCGGCACCGCCGGCAGCAGACGAAACGACTCCACCCACATGCTGGCGGCCGTGAAATGCGCCGGGATCAATAAATCGCGGGTGCGCGTCTGCGGCCCGCGTATCAGTGGCAGAAGCGCCACCACCATCGGCAGGAACCGCACGCAGCTCAACCCAACCGCAATGGCGGTCTCCAACAGACCGGCACCCGCCCCCAAAGCGGAAATCATGATGACTTGCGACGGCCCCGCCCAGACCAGGACGGTCGATGCCATGATCCAGTCCAGGCCAAAGCCATAGTCATGCGCCAGGGCGCCGATACCGATATAGGTGCCGACCAGAACCAGCACGAACACCGACAGAAACGAAGCACGCAGCCCGGCGAAAAAGGCGCTAAGGCTTGATGGCATTGCGGACCCCACAAGTGGCCCGACCTGTTCCCACAGTGAACAGCCGGACGCAATCGGCCAACCCGTCGTTGCCACATATGCGAAGGCCGGACTTGCGCCCGGCCTTCGATATTACACCTTGACCAGCGGAACTTTCGGCACCGAGCCCCGCCGCGGCGGCGAATCACCGCCGCCGCCCTTGGGACCCGATGGCTTGTTGCGCCGCGCCGACGGCGACCGCCGCTTCGGCTTGGCGCGCGGCACCGGCAGTCGCTCCGGTTTCGGCGTCACCGGACCATCCAGGTATTCAAAGCCGAGTTTGTCCCTACCGGTTTCATCTTTGGCGACAATCACCCGCACATGGCCGCCGTTCTTGAGCTTTCCAAACAGCACCTCGTCGGCCAAGGGCTTCTTGATAGTTTCCTGAATTAAACGCGCCATCGGCCGCGCGCCCATCAACTCGTCATAGCCGTTGACGGTCAGCCATTTTGACGCGTCTTCGCTTAGTTCGATGGTGACGTCGCGATCGCCAAGCTGCGCCTCAAGCTGCAACACGAACTTCTCGACGACCTTCGAAATGACATCAGGCGAGAGATGCCCAAACGCAATTGTCGCATCGAGACGATTGCGGAATTCCGGCGCGAACAACCGATTGATGGCCTCGGTATCGTCGCCTTCGCGTTTGATGCGGGTGAACCCATAGGCCTGCTTCGCCAGATCCATGGCGCCAGCATTGGTGGTCATGATCAGGATCACGTTACGGAAATCAACATGCTTGCCGTTGTGATCGGTCAGCTTGCCGTGATCCATGACCTGCAACAGCACGTTGAACAGGTCCGGATGCGCCTTTTCGATCTCATCAAGCAGTAGCACGCAATGCGGATGCTGGTCGACGCCATCGGTGAGCAAGCCGCCTTGATCGAACCCGACATAACCGGGCGGCGCGCCGAGCAGACGCGAGACCGTATGGCGCTCCATATATTCGGACATGTCGAAACGGATCAATTCGACGCCCAGCGATTTAGCCAACTGCTTCGCCACTTCGGTCTTGCCGACGCCCGTTGGTCCGGAGAACAGATAACAGCCAATTGGCTTCTCCGGCTCACGCAGTCCCGCACGGGCCAGCTTGATCGACGCCGAGAGTGCATCGATTGCCTGATCCTGGCCATACACCACGGTCTTGAGTGTGTGCTCAAGATGCTGAAGGACCGCGGCGTCGTCCTTTGAGACGGTCTTTGGCGGAATCCGCGCCATGGTGGCAATGGTGGTTTCGATTTCTTTAATGCCGATCGTCTTCTTGCGCCGATTTTCCGGCAACAGCATCTGGGCTGCGCCGGATTCGTCGATCACATCGATCGCTTTGTCCGGCAATTTGCGATCGTGGATATAGCGCGCCGACAGTTCAACGGCCGCCTTGATCGCGTCATTGGTGTATTTGAGCTTATGGTAGTCCTCAAAATACGGCTTCAGGCCCCTGAGAATTTCAATCGCATCCGGCACCGACGGCTCATTGACGTCGATCTTTTGGAACCGCCGCACCAGCGCCCGATCCTTTTCGAAGTACTGGCGATATTCCTTGTAGGTGGTCGAGCCGACGCAGCGCAGCGTGCCTGACGCCAAAGCCGGCTTAAGCAGGTTCGAGGCGTCCATGGCGCCTCCCGAGGTCGCACCCGCGCCGATCACGGTGTGGATCTCATCGATGAACATGATGGCGCCCGGATAGGCCTCAAGCTCCTTGATCACCTGCTTGAGCCGCTCCTCAAAATCGCCCCGATACCGGGTGCCCGCGAGCAATGTGCCCATGTCGAGCGAAAACACCGTCGCACCCTTAAGAACGTCCGGCACCTCGCCATGGACGATCCGCCGGGCCAACCCCTCGGCAATGGCGGTCTTGCCGACGCCGGCATCGCCGACAAATAATGGATTGTTCTTCTGGCGCCGGCATAGCACCTGAATGGTTCGGCTGATCTCGGCATCCCGACCGATCAGTGGGTCGATCTTGCCTTCGCGCGCCTTGCGATTGAGGTTGATGCAATAGGCTTCAAGCGCATCGCCTTTTTTCTTGGGCTCGTCGCCGCCCTTGGCGTCGGCCTCGTCTTCAGCTCCGCGCACCGGTCGCGATTCCGACATGCCTGGCCGCTTGGCGATGCCGTGGCTGATGTAATTAACCGCGTCGTAGCGGGTCATGTCCTGCTCTTGCAGGAAATAGGCAGCGTGGCTTTCGCGCTCCGCAAAGATCGCAACCAGCACATTGGCGCCCGTCACTTCTTCCCGGCCGGATGACTGAACGTGGATGACGGCACGTTGAATGACGCGTTGGAAGCCCGCGGTCGGTTTTGAATCCTCGTTGCCGTCGCTGACCAAATTTTCCAGCTCGGATTCCAGGTAGGAAGTCAGGCTGCGGCGCAACTTGTCCAAGTCGACATTACACGCCCGCATGACCGCGGCTGCATCCTGGTCCTCAAGGAGCGCCAACAGCAAATGCTCAAGCGTCGCATATTCATGATGCCGCTCATTGGCGAGAGCCAACGCACGGTGGAGCGATTGTTCAAGGCTGCGCGAAAAAGTGGGCATCTGTGAGTTCTCTCGGCCTCATTGTTGTTATGTATTCATTGTTCTACTTTTTTTCCATCACGCATTGCAGAGGATGCTGGTGTTTGCGGGCGAAGTCCATCACCTGCGTCACTTTCGTTTCCGCCACCTCATAGGTGTAGATGCCGCATTCCCCAATACCATGTTGATGTACATGCATCATGATTCGATAGGCACTTTCGTTGTCCTTGTTGAAGAATCGCTCTAAAATGTGAACCACGAACTCCATTGGCGTATAATCGTCGTTGAGAATGAGCACCCGATAGAGATTCGGCCGCTTGGTTTGCGGCTTGGTCTTGGTGATAACGGCGGTGCCTGGAGCCCCTGGGACGTTCGGGCGCTTATTGTCCTCATTCGCCAGACGCCATTGCGGAGCGGGATCAAGAAAATCGGCAGATGCGCGAAGCATGGCGATGGAGCTCATGGCGGACGGGATCGAATAGAGACAAGCGGGACCTTCGAAACAGCGGCGACTCTTCCTTATAATAGGGATCGATCGCAGACCGTGCCACATCGATACACAGCTTGCCCGGCCCCAGGGATTCCGCCTCAAACGGCGTAATGCGCCCGTATTCACGGGTTATCGCCGCCTTTGGTGCGACAGCCGTCATTTTCTACGGAAAATTGAGCCAAATTCAGACTTTCGGTCTTATTTGTCGAAATGCCCCGCCATACCGATCACTCATGATACCGACGACGAGATTCCGCGAAGAACGCGGCATGGTCACCTGATTCGACCTAAGGCCGTCCCCTCAGATCGCTTGGTTGGCGGGTTGGGTACGGCGCCCTGGTCCCGCGATTAGTGGCTGATGAAAAATGACGTGCCGGGCGACGGCAGGGTGCCGACCCGCGCCCCGCCCCGTTGCATCACCGAGCCAGAAAAGGCTCAAATGACGCAAGGACTCTCCTCATCGGTGGATGAACTTTGGGGCTCAGGTCACAACCATCGGCGAATGCCTGTCCGTGAACCGCCCCGGGTTTGCCGGGGCGGTTCACCGCGTTCACGCCGACGCAGGATATCGACGGTCAACGTGAAGGGCTTCTAAATGGTTCGCGCGACCGTATCGGAGAGTCGCGGACGCATGTACAGCTGGTCGAATAAATTGATCGTGCCGGCAATAGCGCCGCCAAGCGCCGGCGTGTAACTGTAAGTTACCTCGCTCCAAATCACTTGCGTATTCGCGACGTTGAGCGCGCTCGGCAATGTAACGGTTGAATTTACCGCACGTTGAGTGCCATTGACTGCGTCGCTCCACGTGACTCTGGCTACGCCGTTTGCGTCAATCGATACCGCGCTGACCCTCACGGAGAGTGGGCTGGTACTAAACGGCGCTAAAACGGCGGTTGTCGCGTTTAACAGATTGCTCATGTCGCTGTTGTTGATGGTCGTTACCCGCGAGACCAAGTCGGCAACGGTACGCGCGGTGAGCGTGACTTTTCGCTGTATAGAAATGCCCAGCGTGATCTCAACCACGCCGAGATAAAGGACGATCATCAACGGCGCCAGCATTGCGAACTCGACCGCGGCAATGCCGTTCTGATTGCGTCGAAACGACGACATCCGCCGCAAGAGATCGCTGAAAGCTGTGAACGTTGTCATGAACGTTGTCATGGCGCTGGAGCTACCGACGGTCCGAAGGGCTCATTGCGGAACGCCGCTGTTGCGGTCATGAGGCGCTTGGCCCCAGCCATGTTGCTCAGCGGCAGTGAAACGTAGACCGGCCATTCGTAGAACATCCTGACGACAACGATCTCGTTCTCACCACCTGGTTGATATTGCGTGTTATTCTGAAAAACCCCATTTGCATCAAGCGGCGGCGCAAGACTGATGCTGGCGAACGACGGGTACTTCTTGACGTCGACATATATGCCGCCGCAGTCGAATAGACCGCTGGCCCGGTCGCATACCGCACTCTTGAATTGCGCCTCACTAAATCCCTGCTGTTGCGCCTGCCCAGTCATGATCAGCCGCGAGGAATCCGCAACTGCAGTTTCCATCACCTGACCGGCAAAGAAAATCAATGCCGTTTCTATGATCGCGAACATCAGTAGGAAGAATGGCGCGGCAACAAGGCTGAATTCAACTGCGGTCGCGCCGTCATTCTTGCGCACAAACCCGCGCATCACGCTCTGTACCGAGAGTCGCCGCGCGGCGGGCGGTCTTTTCATGAGTTGGAGCATGGTCTGATATCCACCTAACCAGCAGCCCTACCCCGCCGGCCGTTTAGGGGTATCAAAAAGGTATTGGCGAATTGTTGCGGCAATAGCGGACAACACCACGCTTCGCGTTACGGTTCTCCTAACCATAACTCTCTGGCGGCATCGTGCCCAGCACATCTGCTAGCCGCCTTTAGCTCGGCCTTGTCAATTTGATGCGAAAGTCAAAATGGTGAACCAACCGCTAATTCACTCAGTGTTTGAATGCGCTAAACTAACGTGAGAAACCGCCGCCGGCGGCCATGCAGGTCTGCTCTGTTGCGTTCGACCGAACGATCCGTTTTGCTGCGCAGCTGACAGGGCTTGAACACCGTTACTCGCCAGTTATCCGGTGATTGCAGGTAGCCCTTCATCAATTGTTGAGTTTGCTCAGAAAGACCGCCAAGTCTGAGTATTTGTCATCGGTTTGCAACCGAATCTCAAAGTCGACTTTTACTCCTAATTAATTACCGAAGCCTAGTCGTAGCGCAGGCTAAGCAGGATTTCGTCAGGAATGGTGTGACCATGAATATCGCGCTCCTCCTCGGTTGCTTGCGCAGCAAGCTGTTGACTTTCCGCGCCTCTGAACGCGGCAACATCATGATAACATTCGCACTGGCAGCCGTTCCGATGATCGGGATGGTCGGTGCCGCCGTTGACTACAGCCGCGGCAACTCTGCAAGAGTCGCGATACAATCAGCCATCGATGCGACCGGCCTGATCTTGTCTAAGGAAGCGTCGACCCTCACCGCCGAACAATTGACGCAGAAAGCCAACAGCATCTTCCTCTCGCAATTCAATCGGCCGGAGGTAACGAACATCGTCATCGTCCCAACCCTCACCACGCCGACTCCCAGTAGCCATAAATTGACGCTCAATGTTACCGGCAAGCTTCCGACCGAGTTCACCAAGTTTCTCGGCGTCCAACAAATGGATCTCGGCGTTTCGACCGAGATCGTCTGGGGCGTCAAGAAACTTGAGCTCGCGCTCGCTCTCGACGTCACTGGATCGATGGCCTCGAACAACAAAATTGACGAGCTCAAGAAGGCTGCAAAATCCCTGCTAACAACTCTAAAAAAAGCTGCAAAGAGTGACGGCGATGTCAAAATCGCTATCGTCCCCTTTAATGTCAACGTCAATGTCAACTCCAGCAACAGTAACGCGGCTTGGCTGGACTGGAGCAAATGGTCTGGTGAGCCGGAGGTCATGGCGAACTGGATCGCAAACAATGCAACCACCTGGAGCCGGACAGGTCCCTCAAGCACTTGCCCCTTCACCAATTCCATTCACGGATTCCGCTGCTCCAACGGGCCAGCACACAGGCTGAATGACTCAACGATCTCAACGATCCCGTCGACCGGCGCGAACGCGGGCTTGATCTGCCCGTCGAGAGACAATGGCGATAGGAGTACCGCCGCGAGCGGCCTTCTGGACAACAGCTATCACAACGGCTGTTACACGAGTGTCGAGAAACTCCCCGTGGACTGGTACACTGTCGCCACGGGGTCAAGTGCAAGCTGTGGCAGCAACCCAAACTGCTCCTGTTCCGGCAGTGGCAGCAGCAGGGTCTGCCGACAAAGAACCTATACGCACACGTGGCGACCTCGCCCAAAGACTGCGTGGAATGGATGCGTGCGTGACCGCAATCAAATCTATGACGTGCAGAACGTCGCGCCGGCGTTCGCGTGGAGCAATGTGCAGAGAACCAATACCGACGGTGTGTTGGAGGGCTACGTCACGGCTAATGCCCCCCAAACCGCGGACGCCTTTCAACCGTTCCAACACTTCAGTTGTCCCGCGGCGTCGCTGCCGCTGACGTTTGACTGGACGGCGCTGAACAACAAGATCGACGAACTCGCTCCGTTAGGCGCCACGAACGTAACAATCGGCCTTACCTGGGCGTTCCATGCGCTCACCGCATCCGCACCGCTCAACAACGCGGCAGCGCCAAATCCCGGCCTCGACAAAGTGATCATCTTGTTGACTGACGGCGACAACACGCAGAACCGTTGGTCGGACACCCAGTCCCCCATCGATGCACGCACCGAGCAAGTCTGTGCCAATGTGAAAGCGGCAAATATCAAGCTTTACACGATCCGCGTCATCGATGGGAACGCGGCGCTGCTACGGGCCTGCGCCACCAGTCCAAGCATGTACTACAATGTCCAGAACGCGGCGGATCTCAACGCCGTGTTCACCACGATTGCTCAAAGCTTGGCGAACCTGCGCGTGGCAAAATAGCGACCGCACAAATCCCACCTCACAAAGCCCGGCCGAACGGCCGGGTTTTTCTTTACAGGCCGGATTGACCCGCGCCCAGCGCTCGACCAGCACACGATAGGCTCTCGTCAAGGAAATTGCTGCGACGCAGCAAATCCCGCATCCCCTTAACGTTTCGGCAATTCTGCTGCCCTAGCGTGCCTGGCACGAGCGCGTGATCGTCATTTAGCAAAGCAGGCCGCCGATCGATCGGTGTCCCCTCGGTTGATGTCGAGAAGTCCGGAAATTCGCCGCTTTTGACCGTTCCCTAGTTTCGCGGCGGTATGCCAGTAATAAGAAGGGGGCCGTTCGCCACGCCAGTGGCATTCTGTGGTGCACGGGGAAATCGCGATGTTGCGTATGCGTACCGGGGCCCGAACCGGGCTTCGTTGGGTAATGATTGGTCTTTGCGCGACAGTTGCTATGACCGCGCTCACGACCGAATCGGCGGACGCGCAAAGCCGCCGCGGCAAGGGCGCGGTCGCAACCACGAGCGCGCGCAATCCTGGCTATTCCGCGCTGGTTGTGGACGCGAATTCTGGCGCGACCCTGCACGCAACGAGCGCGGACGTCATCCGCCATCCAGCTTCGCTGACCAAAGTCATGACGCTCTTCATGCTGTTTGAGCGGTTAGAGACAGGAAAGCTCACGCTTGAGAGCCAATTGCGCGTCTCCGAGCGCGCGGCGGATCAGTCCCCTACCAAGCTTGGCCTGCGCGAAGGTGGCAGCATCAGCGTTGAAGACGCCATCAAGGGTATGATCACGCGCTCCGCCAATGACGCCGCCGTGGTCGTCGCAGAATACCTTGCCGGCTCCGAGGAGGAATTCGCCCGCCAGATGACGCGCAAGGCGCGCGCGCTTGGAATGAGCAGCACTGTGTATCGCAACGCTTCCGGCCTGCCCGATTCCGCACAGGTGAGCACGGCGCGCGATCAGGCGCTCCTTGGACGCGCGATCCAGGAGCGATTCCCGCGCTATTATCGTTACTTCTCGACGCGCACTTTCACATTCCGTGGCCAGCAGATCGCCAACCACAACAAATTGTTGGGGCGCCTTGAAGGGGTGGACGGCATCAAAACCGGCTACATCCGTTCATCAGGGTTCAATCTGATTACGTCGGTGCGGCGAAACGGTCGCCATGTCGTTGCGGTGGTACTCGGCGGCACCAGCGCTGCCGCGCGCGATGCAAGCATGCGCAAACTTCTGGTGGAGCATGTCGACAAAGCCTCCACCCGCCGCAGCGCGCCAATGATTGCCGCGGCTCCCTCGCGCGAGCTCCCGGCATCATCGGCGGCTAGCACGCCGCCAGAGTCCAGAACTCCAGATCCCAGGTCGGTTAATCGGTTCGACCTGGCAAGCGCCAGCAGCGCACCCGCGCCTGCCACGCCCACCGTTGGATCGAACGATCCAATCCGACCCATTGTGGTTCGCACCGTACCGGTGCAACCCAACGCCCAGAAATCCGCCAAGACCTCGCAACCACCGCAGCCGTCGAACGTGCCGCCGCCGGTCACCGCCGTGGCAGAACCGCTGGCGCCCCCAACAGTCGCCCGCCCCACCCTCGCCGCAACACCACCCGTCCGCACCGCCGTAATTGACGACGCGCCCGCAGGACAAGCCGCACGCACCCGCGAAACACCCGCAGAAGCACCCGCCGCGACCGCGGCTCGCCCACCGTCCCGTCCTGGCTGGATCATTCAGGTCGGAGCCTATCCGGCCGAATCCGAGGCCCAACAGCGGCTCGCTTCGGTCAAACAAAAAGCTTCACGTATTCTTAACGCTGCGACCCCCTTCACCGAGCCGGTCCAGCGCGGCGAAACGACCCTTTATCGCGCCCGTTTTGCAGTGCTCGACCGCGAACAGGCCGAGGCGGCCTGCCGGTTCCTCCGGCGCAACGATGTCGATTGCGTCGCCCTCAGAAACTAACGGTTTGGCAACAGGCGACGGGTACATAGGGCTCGAATTCCTGGTGTGCGTTGGACTAGCGTAGTGCGGAGTTGTTAGCGATGTCGTCGCGTAAGAATATCCTTGGCTTCATTGACGCGGGTCGCAAGATACGTCGAGCCCCCCTGATCGGGATGCAGTTTCTTCATCAGGGACCGGTGCGCCCGGCTGACGTCGTCGACACTCGCTCCCGGCTCCAGGCCCAAGATCTGATAGGCCTCCTGTTCCGTCATTTTGCCGGAACTCCAGCTCCCCGGCCCCGCTGCCGCACCACCCTGAACGTTGTCGCGCCAAGCGGGCTCCCGGCGATCAAGATAAGCCATCAATAGCGCGCGGCTCTCTTCGTCAATCTCAGGCAGGAATCCGGTCAAGGTCGGCATATCGAGCGCATCGAGATTTTGTCCGACATGCGGGCCCACGAGAATCGTTCCGCGCATGGCGCCGGTGTCATGCTCTAGCTCCATTTCGATAAAGGCCGAACGAACCTTGGACACCTGTCCGGTGCTCTTTTGCGTGCGGGCTCCAAAGCCCGCGACACTCCAAGGCAGCCAGCCCAGCAAGCTCAGTCCGAACGCTCCAAGCATGATCGCAAGATCGATGCGGCCGCGCACCGCCAGGATCGCTGCAACAACCAGCGCTCCAATACCGCCGGACGCCTTCAGCGCGATCGCAACATTGCGCGGATTGGCTTTGCTAAGACCGTGCAGCAGCACCAGCACGACCACCAGCAGCAACCCGCCGAAGATGACCGCATTCATCGCTGTCTCATTTGCCCGATGAGCTTGACCGCTCCGGCATCGTGTCGCGCCGAGAGGTCGGCGAGCGCCCGCATGCCGCCCGCCGCATAGGCCGCGACCGCGCGCAGCAACTCGCCGAGCTGATGCGCGGCGCCCGGATCGAATCGACAATATGCGCCCTTGGTGAGGCGCGCGACCTCGCGAAACGCTTGTTCGGCAATCGCGTCATAGCCTTCCTGAAACATAAAGGCCGGCACGCCCAGCAAGCCCAGTTCACCTGCCGCCTGACACAAATCGTCGAGCTTTTCCTCCATGGCATCGCCAACAAATACCAGGGCTTGCACTTTTTTGCGCTCCGACTCGGAGCGCGCGTGCCCCAACACGCGTCCGATCTGGCTGTGGCCGCCGCGGCAATCGATCCGCGTCATCAAATCGGCAAGCCGCTCGGCCTGCGACACCCATGGCGAAGCGCGGCACTCAATGAGGCCCCGATAGTACACCAGTTGCACGTCCAACCCGCCGATCGCGGCAGCTTCGCGGAACATGTCGGCCTGGAGCTTGCAGGCCGTGTCCCATAGCGGCTGCCGGCTCATGGTTGCGTCGAGTGCAAAGATCAGCCGCCCACGCGCCCCGGCGCCGGCCGGCCCCAAACTGCGGACCTTTGAGAGGAATGCGTCGATTTCCGCCCGCGACGAAGCGGCGGCGGGAGCGCCACCCGGTCGGGCCGGTGTTACGTCGCGCGGTTTATCAGCCATCAAACAAGGACCCTCGATTCCGACTGACAATAAAGTGAGCATATCCGATGCTCCGCGCAATGCCCCTGCGACCGCGAGGCCAACCCTTCCAAATTATTCGGTATCATGGGTTAATCGCCTTGCTGGTTTGTCTAGGCTGCCAAATTGGACCCGCTTTCATGACCCAACATCCGCGCGTTGTATCCAACGTTCCGGCGCTGCGCCGCGCCATCGATGCCCTGCGCCGCGGCCGGGCGACCGTCGCCCTCGTTCCGACCATGGGCGCTTTGCACAAAGGACACCTCGCACTGGTCCGTCAGGCACGGCGGCGCGCCAAACGCGTCGTGGTCTCGATTTTTGTTAATCCAACCCAATTCGCCCCGAATGAAGATTTTGGGAGCTACCCGCGCGATCTCAAACAAGACCTCACGGCGCTCGCTGAAGCCAATGTCGACCTGGTCTGGGCGCCAAACGTAAAGACGATGTATCCGGATGGATTCGCTACCCGCATCGTTCCGGAAGGCCCAGCCAAAGCCGGCCTCGAGGACGCGTTCCGCCCGCATTTCTTTGGTGGCGTCGCCACCGTTGTCACCAAGCTTCTGGTGCAGTGTTCGCCCGACATCGCGATCTTCGGCGAAAAGGACTACCAGCAGCTCAAGGTGATTAGCCGGATCGCCACCGACCTCGACCTGCCAGTCAAAATTGTCGGCGCGCCGATTGTGCGCGAGACGAATGGCCTCGCGATGTCGTCGCGCAATGCCTATCTCTCGGAAGCTCAGCGCGAAGTTGCGGCGAGCTTACATCGCGTGCTCAAGGACTGTGCGCGCCGGATCGCCGGCAAGGAGCACATCGCCCGTGTGCTCGACGAATGTTCCGCCGATATTGAAAGCGTCGGCTTCACGCTTGACTATCTCGAAGCCCGCCATGCCGATAGCCTCGCGAAGGTCGAATCCATCAAGGACGGCCCCATCCGCCTGCTGGTCGCCGCGCGCCTTGGCGCGACGCGGCTGATCGACAATGTCGCGGTATAGCGAACCACCTTCCAGGCCCTCTGAGAGCGCAATAAACGACAACCGCCCGTCCGGCTGGCATGCTGCAAGACCATTCTTCGACCGCCTCCGGCACCCGATGGAGCGCGCTGGCAATCAATCGGACATCTTTGCTGAAGGCTTCACCACGGCGAACGTCGAGAACCATTGGCGCGGCAGCGGTGACCAGACAAGCCTATAGTTCGGCGGCAGCAATCGATGGGGCTTTTCCAGTCACGCGCAACCTCCTCGTGAGTTCGAGCGTCGCACAGAGCTTGGACCTATGCCGTCTGACGGGGAGTCTGCGTCAATCCCCAAATACACTGGAGCCCCCTTATTTGTATGGCAGTTCGCGACACACGCAGGGCGAAATGAACCCGATGCGATAGTCGTGAATGGCTTCGTCCACCGCCAGTTCCATACTCAAGTCGAACTGACCGGAGGTCCATGTGTACTTCTGGGTAAACTGCATATCGGGTGCGTACTCCTTGATCCGGATGAAATCGATTTCGAACGCGCCGGAGCTTGTGGCGCAGAACTTGCCGTTCGCGACAACCGTCGCCGTCCAGACCCATGGCTGAGACATGCGGTCGGGGCGGCTCTCGCGGACATTCTTGACAGTCAGGAGCGGCTTGCAGGTGATCGCCGCCAATCCGGGCATCACCGGCAATACTGCCGCCAGCAACAATCCCAACGCCAAGCGAAACAGGAAGCGAATGGGCCGGTTTCGATCGAACATAGCAGTGTTCATGGCGTGCACCGACTCTCACGGAACCTGAGACCGTATGATCGAAGGGCCATGGGCCGCGATCAGTGCCAGTCCGGAGACCAACAAGAGCAGCAGGATCAATTTGCGGAATGCGGCGTCGTCGAGCTTTCCGTACAGCTTGAACCCAAGCCACAGGCCGGCCAGCAGCGCCGGCAGGCCGAGAAAATACAATTTGACCGTCTCGGCGGTGACGGCGCCCGTGACGCTCAAAGATATTGCGGTCGCCACAATGGCTGCGAGCATGACCGGCTGAAAAACCGCGCGCTGCACGTCCTTGGTCCAACCACGCAACTGACACCAGATCGTTATGATGAAACCGGGGAGCCCGGTAAGCCCGCACAGCATCCCGTTCAGAAATCCGACACCACCGTCGGCCACAGTACCGGCCGGCACGGGCTTGAAGGCCGGCTGTGCCAAGCCATAGATGCTATAAAGGATCAGCAGTAAACCGACTCCGCTGCGCAAGTAAGCCGGATCGACGTAGGTGAGCAGCATCGTCCCAATCGGAACGCCAAGCGTGCCACCGACGATGAACGGCGCCACAGTTCGCCATCGCAGCGCATGCCGCATTTTCCAGACGCCATACCCCTGCGTCCAGAGGCCATATCCGACGACCAGCGTCGTTGTCTGGATCGGTGTAATTAGGTGAAGCCAAATGCCGGATACAATGAAGCCCATCGCAAATCCGGCCAAACCTGACGCAAACCCACCAATAAACGCCGCCAACAAAAACAGTCCAAGAACAATGCCATCCATGGCTCGCTCCCACGATTGAGGCGAACAGCACTTGGATGGCGATGTCCATCTGTCGGGGAGGCCGAAATATCCCCAGATTCAAAAACGTTTGGAGGTCGCCTAAAAATTAAGGCCCTAAGCACATAGGTCCCCTCCTTGCGAAGGAGACGGTGCTTGGGCCCATTAAATCGAATGAGAGCCTGCGAAAACGGGGCGACCGTCGAAAGCCCCGCATGATATTTTTACCGCAAATTGGTTCGCCGCGCAATGTCAATGCATCGGCGATTGCCACGACCTCCTTCCCTCATCTCCCAGCCAACAGCGCCAGCGCGTCGGCCGCAAGCTTGCGCGTGACCTCACCTGCCGGTAACGCGCGGCCGAGCGCCGCTGCTTGTCCTGCCCACATGGGGGTGAAATCACCTGAGCCGGCTGCTTCCACTCTCGAGCGCAGCGGTGCAAGCGCGCCGGCGGCAAGCGGAAACTCCGGCGCTACGTCCGAAATCGGGCCGAGGTCACGCATTACCCGGTTGATGAATCCGCGTGCTGGCCTCCCGGTCATCACGTTGGTGACCCGGGTGCCACCATCCTGCGCGGCCGCGAGCGCCGCGCGGTGCGGCGCGGAAATCTTCGCCTCCGGACAATGCAGATAGGCGCTGCCAATCTGCACACCCGCCGCGCCCAACATCAGCGCCGCAGCGATCCCACGCGCGTCGCTCACCGCGCCGGCCGCGATTACGGGAACCTCCACAGCATCGACGATTTGCGGCACCAAGGCGAAGGTGCCGACTTGCGCGGCAAGATCGTCCGACAGAAACATGCCGCGATGGCCGCCGGCCTCAAGGCCCTGCGCAATAATGACGTCGACGCCGCGCGCTTCGAGCCAGCGTGCCTCGGCGACGGTCGTGGCGGACGACATTGTGACAGCGCCGATTGCCTTCACGCGCTTGAACAAGGCTTCGGGCGGCAATCCGAAATGGAAGCTCACGACTTCCGGCCTGGTCGCCTCGACCATTTCGCAAAAAGCCGCATCGAACGGCATGCGCATGCTGGTCGGCACGGGGGCCGATGGATCGATGTCGAATTCCTGGTAGTAAGGCTTGAGCACCTCGCACCACCGGGCCTCACGCGCATTATTCAGTTCCGGCGGCGTATGGCAGAAGAAATTGACATTCAACGGCCCGCGCGTGCGTCTGCGGAACGCGGCAATCTGCGCACCCGCCTGATCGGCATCGAGCATCGCAAACGGCAGCGACGCGAGCCCGCCGCTTTCGGCCACCGCGACCGCGAGTTCGACGTCCATCGCCCCTGCCATCGGCGCAAGCACGATCGGATGTTTTACGCGACACAGATCGATGATGCGCCGGTCAGGCCACATAGGACGGCTCCTAATGGCATCCTACTCCCATCGGCGGCGTTTCTTCTATTCTTCAATATTAGAGCCAGCCTTCGCGAGCGTGAAACACGGAACTGGTGCAATTGCCGCGTGGCCACACACTGGATTCAAATCACGGTGAGGCTGCAAGGTATTGCCGCAATTACCAAAGCAATTTAGTTCAATTCCTCTAATTTCTCGCATCGAACGCGGCGCGCCACTGTGCGATCTTGCGCGATATCGTTGCCTGCCGTTCGCGAATGCCGCATCAAGCAGCCGAGAGCCGCACATGGAACTTGTTGCCGGTCGCCCGGGCGTAGCGCACCAGCGTCTTGGTGCTCGGCAACGTCTGGCCACTCTCCAGTCGGGCAATGGTGGACTGGCTGGTTCCCATCCGGGCGGCCAGTTCGGACTGCGAGAGGCCCGCCCGCAAACGCGCTTTGAGCAATTCGGCAGAAATCTCGAATTCCGGAGCGAGTGCGTCATACGCAGCCTTGACCTTGGGGTTGGCCAGCAGGCGAGCCTTGAGCTTCTCGAATGGGATAGTCATGTGATCTCCTCTGCTCGCCGCAGCGCAAGCTTGATCTCGGCGCGCGGCGTCTTCCGTGTCTTCTTCACGAATGCCCGAACGACGACAACCCGACGGCCGATCGCCGAGACATCGTGACATAGAGCGCGCGGGCTATTCCATCGCGGCCCGTCAGCCGCAATTCCTATAGCTTTCCCTCCAGGTGTTTCACATGCGGCTCGCTCAGGACTTCAACGCGCCAAGGCACGCTTTCTTATATCTCAATTTTAAGATAGGGGGAAAGGGGCTAATAACGTGGTGGGTTCAGCGGTTTCGTTGCACGCCTTGCCACGCCCGGGCGCCCGATCGCATGTGTCATTGGAAATGGGGTCAGTGCGTGGAAACGGGGTACTGACCCCAGTCCTTCAACGTTATGCACCGCGACGGGATCTACCTGTCACCTGTCCACATCACGGCGACGTTTCATTGACCCGCCGCATTGCTGTGCAAAGATCGTCACGCTCCGTCTGCTTCGGGCGCTCCGCGTCGCCGTGCTCATTGCCGTCATTCCGGGGCGCGCCGGCCGGCGCCAACCTGGAATGACCGGGTTTGTGCGAAAGCTGCGAAACACTGCAATATCGGTAAGAGTGTAAGATTGATGAGCCAAGTCTCTGGACAAACAATGGAATTCCGCGTTTTTACGATCTTACAGCAAGCCATTACAGCTGTAAGATGGTGAAAGATCGCAGCAAAATTACGCGGCGGCGGCGATGCCGACCCTGCCCGGCAGCAAAAACGTGATGCCAGCAAGATCGACGAGCCAAGCAATTGGAAAAGCAAATGAATTGCGGCGTGTTTGATCTTACAGCAGGCAGTAAGATCGCGAGAGATCGACCGCTACGGAAGGGTTGGGATCGGAGGCAATCCAACGGTGGCAACCGATCCAGGACAACAACAACCGATCGCGCTCTTGCACCGGCGCGCATCGCAACGCCCCAAGTGCACGACGCCGCGATCGCTGGCGTAACCAAGTTTGTCGCCGACGAATATTCCTATTGGGCGCCGCTGGCGAAGGAAATCGGCTTGCGCGTACAATGACCGCAACGACCGGAGGATTGCCATGACCGTTTCACGCCGCACCGTTCTGGCCGCGCTTGGCGCCAGTGCGCTTGCACCAATCCGACCGGCCGAAGCCCAAACCTATCCCAACCGAACCATCCGCATCATTGTGCCGTTTCCGGCAGGTGGGCCGACCGACATCCTGTCGCGGGTGCTCGCGCAGAAAATGAGCGAGGACTGGGGCCAAGCGGTGGTGGTCGAGAACCGTCCCGGAGCCGACACCGCGATTGGGGCCGTTCAAGTCGCCAAAGCGCCACCCGACGGCTACACGCTGCTGGCCGCCATGGACACGACCATGGTGATGAACCCGGCGACCAAAACCAATCTGCCTTACGATCCGTTCAAGGATTTCGCGCCAATCACCCTCGCCGCCAAGAACACCTCGCTGCTCACGGTTCGCGCGCAAGATGGCCCAAAATCCATTGCGGACCTGATCGCACGGGCGAAGGCGTCCGGCAAAATGAATTACGGCGCCGGCATCATCACCACGCGCTTGGCCGGCTATATGTTCAACCGCGCGGCCGGCATCGACGTGCAGCTCATTCCCTACAAAGGTAGCGCCGAAGTGGTGCAGGGCCTGCTCACCGGCGCGGTCGACTACATCATCGACGGCGTCGCATCGAGCCTGCCGCTGATCAAGTCAGGCCAATTTCGCGCACTTGCCAAGCTCAACAATCGTCCGCTGCCGACGCTGCCCGACATTCAGCCGCTGGCGGAAGCCGCCGGCATGCCGGAACTCGAGGACATGTCGAGCTGGATCGCGCTGGTCGCGCCGGCCGGTACACCACGCGCGATTGTCGACCGCTTGCAAAGCAAAGTCGCCGCGATCTATGCCGACCGCACCACCCACGACAAACTGATTGCCGCCGGCCTCAATCCGGTCTCCAGCACGCCGGAGGAGTTCGACGCCTTCTTCCGTAAGGAAGCGGTGCGTTGGGCAACGGCGTTCAAGGACAGCGGCATCAAGCTCGATTAGGCCAATCAACGGAGGCGGACATGCTGCGTGCCCTCCTGTTCTTGCTGATGGTTGCACCCGCGCCCGCGCTTGCGCAAGCATCGCAAAAATCGATCCGCATTATCGTCCCGTTTGCGCCCGGCGCCTCGGCTGACGGAATTGCGCGCGCAATCTCCATCGATCTCGGCAAACGCATGGGAAAAACTGTCGTAGTCGAAAACTTGGTTGGCGCGGGGGGCACGGCGGGATTGATCACGCTGGCGAAATCGCCGCCCGACGGCGATACGCTTGGCGTCGGCGCGACTGGCGCGCTGTTGATCAATCCTTATTTACCGGGTTCGAATGCGCCGGACCTGCTGCGCGAGCTCGCGCCGGTGGCGAAGCTGATCGAGGTCGGCATTGTGGTCGTCGCCAATCCGAGCAGCGGTCCTAAGAGCATCACCGAACTGATTGCACGCTCAAAAGCGAGCCCACAGGGCATCAGCTACGGCTCAACCGGCGTACACACCGGCCAACATCTCACCATGGAGATGCTCAAATTTGCGACCGGCGCCAATTTGGTACATATCCCCTACCGCGGCAGCGCCCCGGCCGTGGTCGATCTCATCGCCGGCCAGATCCCGGTTGCAGCGGTAGACATCACCTCGGCCTATCCGCACATCGTCGCCGGCCGCTTGCTTGCGCTCGGCATGGCGGAGACACGACGCTCCAAGGCCGCGCCTGAAATTCCGACCATCGCGGAAAGTGGCGTTCCAGGATTTGGCCGCGCCGGCGGCTTTATCGGACTTTTTGCGCCCGCCGGAACACCGTCGGCGGTGGTCAAGCGGCTATCAGGCGAAGTCGGTGAAATCTTGGCCACGCCGGCGGTCCAGGCGAGCGTCAAAGCCCTGACCGCGCCGACCGCCTATCAGGACGACGCCACTTTTTCGGCATTCCTCGCCACAGAATCCGCGCGATGGAAACAGACGTTGCAATCGCTTAAACTACCGAGCCAACCATAAGCGCCATCCAACCTAATCCTCTCCCCGCTTTTTTCTAACCGTTCGATCGAGGGCGAATGCCCAAGGAGTTGCCATGTCCGACAAGCCAAAGGTCCTGATTTTCGCGCCACGGGAGGAACCGCCAGAGACCATCAAGGCGATCGAAGGGCTGGGCTGCGAACTCGTGTTCGGCAGCCGCGACTGGCAACTGCCCCGCACCCATTATGAGGACGACGTGGTCGCGCAGGCCCGCGACTGCGTGGCGCTGATGGGTACTTCCATGCGCCATACCCCGATCAGCCGGCGCGTGATGGAAACCTCGCAGCGGCTACGCATTGTCGCGAAATACACTGTCGGGGTCGATGACGTGGATACCGAAGCGGCGACCGATCTCGGGATCATGGTCTGCCATGCGCCAACGGAATCGAATTGCTTCGGCGTTGCGGAAACCACCGTCGCAATGATGCTCTCGCTGCTCAAGAAGCTTGCCGACCGCGACGCCGACGTGCGGGCCGGAAAATGGCGCACCGAGGACAACTTTGCCTATTTTGTCGGTGCCCGCTCGTCCGATGGCTTCCGTGGCCAGACCATCGGCTTCGTTGGCTTCGGGCGTATTGCAACGCGCGTGGCGCAACTGCTGGCGCCATGGCGCGCACGGCTGATCGCCTACGATCCCTATGTACCGCCGGCGCACTTCTTCACCCATGGCGTCCAAGCCGTCGATTACGAGACCTTGCTGCGCGAATCCGACCTGGTGTCATTCCACGTCGTGCTGACCAAAGAGACCCGCTATATGTTCGGCGAGCAACAGATCAAACTGATGAAACCGCATGCGGTGGTGGTGAACACCTCGCGCGGCAAAGTGATCGACGAAAAGGCCGTGGCACGGGCAATCGTGGAGGGGCGGCTGCGCGGCACGGCAATCGACGCATTCGAAGAAGAGCCCCTGCCGGCGGACTCGCCGCTGCGCCAGCTCGGCAACCGTGCGCTGCTGTCGCCCCACTCCGCCTCCTATACGGAAGGCGGCGAACTTCGCCAGGGCGTCGACTGGGCGACCCGCTCGGTGGTCACTGCACTCAGAGGCGGCATCCCTGACAATGTCTACAACAAGGACGTGCTGCCACTCTGGCGCCAACGTTTCGGGGGAGCGCCAATCTCTAACCCATAGCAGCCAAATTCGTAGCTAATAAATGCATAGCTTTGATGCCTAAATAGATATCAAATTATGTTATAAGCCATTTTTTCGAACGAAAATGCCAATTTTGTGCCGTTTTATGCTGGAATTTGAGCATAAACCGATATCTCATGAACAAATCGTAAATTTTATTATGCGTTTAATGCATGGCTGCGGCCCTATATTGTGTGTTTTGCATCGCAGCATAAGCCCCTATGTAACGGCCATGTTGATTGCGGCAGCGGCCGCATCGAAAGGATCCAAACTATGCTTCTTGCCACTTTTCGCTTCATCCAATCCTGGAAGAGCTACAATTTTACTGTCCAATCCCTGAGCCGGCTGAGCGACCGTGAGTTGGCCGATGTCGGCATCAGCCGCTCGGACATTCCGCGGATAGCCTGGGACAAAGCCACCCGCTAAGTCCTCCAGGACACCGACTGAGTTGATCGCAACGCCCGCCTCGTGCGGGCGTTGGCATTTTGCAAGGCCAGCAAAACATTGCCCGCTGGCGTCGGCCGTGCCTATTTTGGCAGCATGAGCGATCTGATGCCCATTCACATTGTCGGCGGCGGCCTTGCGGGCTCGGAAGCGGCTTGGCAGATCGCCGAGCGCGGCGTTCCTGCGGTCCTGCATGAGATGCGGCCGGTCCATACCACGGCCGTACACAAAGGCGGCCAATGCGCCGAACTGGTGTGCTCCAATTCGTTTCGCTCCGACGACCACGAACACAATGCCGTCGGCCTGCTACACGAGGAAATGCGCCGGCTGGGCTCATTGATCATGCGTACAGCCGACGCCAACCAGGTGCCGGCCGGCGGGGCGCTGGCGGTCGATCGCGACGGCTTTTCAGCCGCTGTCACCGCCGCGCTTGAAGCCCATCCGCTGGTTACGATCACGCGTGAGGAGATCGCCGGCCTGCCTCCCGCTGATTGGGACAGCGTCATCGTTGCAACCGGCCCCTTGACCTCGCCGGCATTGGCGGAGGCAATCCGGCAGCAGACCGGCGCCGACGCGCTTGCCTTTTTCGATGCGATTGCCCCGATCGTGCATCGCGATACGATCAACCTTGAGGTCGCCTGGTTCCAGTCGCGCTACGACAAGCAAGGCCCCGGCGGCTCCGGCGCCGATTACATCAATTGCCCGCTAACCCGTGAACAATACCTGGCGTTTGTCGATGCACTGATCGTCGGCGAAAAAGTTGCCTTTCACGAATGGGAAGGAACACCTTATTTCGACGGCTGCCTGCCGATCGAAATCATGGCGGAACGCGGCCGGGAAACCCTACGCCACGGCCCAATGAAACCGTTTGGCCTTACCAACCCAAGCGCGCCGCAGAGCAAGCCCTACGCCGTCGTCCAACTGCGCCAGGACAACCGTCTTGGCACGTTGTTCAACATGGTCGGTTTCCAGACCAAACTGCGCCATGCCGAACAGGTGCGTATTTTCCGCACGATTCCCGGTTTGGAAAAGGCCGAGTTTGCCCGGCTCGGTGGCCTGCATCGCAACACCTATCTCAATTCCCCGCAACTGCTCGACGCCACGCTCCGGCTCAAATCCAACGTGCGGTTGCGATTTGCCGGACAGATCACTGGCTGCGAAGGCTATGTGGAGTCCGCAGCAACCGGATTGATGGCCGGGCGTTTCGCGGCGGCGGAGCGGCGCAACGAAACACTGATGCCGCCACCCTCGACCACCGCGCACGGCGCGCTGCTTGGCCACATCACCGGCGGCCACATCGAGACCATCGATGCAGGACCCCGCTCCTATCAACCAATGAACGTCAATTTCGGGCTGTTCCCACCACTCGCCCAGGCGCTCGAAAAAGACCTGGACGGCAAACGACTCCGCGGCCCTGCCAAGGCGCTCGCCAAGAAACGCGCCCTTAGCCACCGCGCGCTCAACGATCTTGCGCAGTGGGGCGCGACGGAATATCGTCCCATCGCCGCCGAGTGAAGGACCTAGCTGAGTTCGCGCATCGCCACGACTCGCATATCTTCTTTAGTCAAGAACTTCGGCGGGCTATTTTGCATGAGCGGCAGCAGCAAATCACGACAGCGCTGCCGTCCTCCGTCAGCTTTTCCATTGCTGAATCCCTCTACACCGGGTCGTTGGCAAGCGGACCGCTGAAGCTATCGCAATGTTAGAGCTGCCGACATGCCCCTCGCCTTAGACCGTTCTTGAAACTGCAAAAAAGCCGACGGAAGCAGCAATCGCGCCTAGCAGAGTGCCCCAAGCGATATCGATGATTGTTACTTGCAACGTCCAATTCCGCAAGGTCGCGTAGTTGCTGAGATCGTAGGTCGCATAGGTGAAGAACCCAAACAAAGCACCATACATCGCAGCCATTGGCATCGAACCGCTCTTTAGTCCCGGCAGAACAGCGAATATTAAAAGACCCACCGGATAAATGAGATAGAAAACAGCAGCAGGTGCGAAGTTAACCGAAGGCGAAAGAATGTCACCGAGTGCAGGCCGATAGATTCGGTTCACCATTGTTCCAAGCCACGCCATATCGACGAGCAGGAACGTCATCAGTGTTGCTGTGTAGCCAATTATGTAAGTCACGGTCGGATCCCGGTAATAGGGCGTAAGAATCACGGTTCGATGTCTGCGTGAGCCATCAAGAGGAATTCCTGTCGGCTCATCGCATTGTCCCGAAAGCACCCAAGCATGCGACTGGTGACCAGATCGGTGCCTGTCTTCTGCACGCCGCGGCTGATCATGCAGTGGTGTTTCGCCCTGAGCATGACGGCGACGCCCTGCGGTTTGAGCACGTCGTTGATCGTATTGGCGATGTTGGAGGTCAGACGCTCCTGGATCTGCAGCCGTTTGGCATAAGATTCGACGACGCGGGCCAGCTTTGAAATGCCCACGACGCGGCGGTCCGGTACATAGGCGACCCATGCTCGGCCGATGATCGGAGCAACGTGGTGCTCGCAGTGGCTTTCGAATGGGATACCCCGAAGCACAATCATCTCGTCATAGCCGTTGACCTCGTCGAACGTCGTTTGCAGTATTTGCTCAGGGTCCTGGTGGTAGCCGGAAAAGTACTCACGAAAAGCGCGGACCAGACGGTCAGGCGTCTCTCGCAGACCGTCGCGATCCACATCCTCGCCAATCCAGCTCAGCAGCAGGCGGAATGCGTCCTTGGCCTGCTGGTCAGATGGATAGCCGGGTACTTTTTGGACGTGCAGCGGCTCGGCGGATTTTGCAATGACATTCATCGGGCTCAGACTCCTCCACGCGCACCGCAGCGACCTAGGCACTGACAACGGCCCACTCACCGTCAAACGTTCCGCCATCGAAATTGGATCACCAAAAGGAAGAATCAGCGGTATCGGCCCTGACCGAGGATCGGCAATGGAACAAACGGTCGGGTCCGCCGCTGGTAGTCGCGGTATGCTTCGCCGCGGGTGCGCAGCATGTGATCCTCCAGCGGAGGAATCCCGGACACGCGGACCAGCACCCAGTACATGCAGGCGGGCGCCATCAGCGCGAGCCAGCCCCAGGGATTGTGCATCGAGGTGTCGATCGCAATGGCCGGATAAGCGAGCCAAACAAGCCACTCGAAAAAGTAGTTCGGATGACGTGACCAGCGCCAAAGGCCCACGTCGCACACCGCGCTTCGATCCGGGTTGCGTTCCCTGAAGCTGCGAAGTTGCGCATCGGCAACGGCTTCGCCGATCAGCGCCGTGGCCAGCAGCAGAATCCCGATCACATCCTGCATCCGAAACGCCGGATTTGGATTTTGGGCTGCCAGGGCCGCGCAAACCGCGAGAATGACGCCTACGGCGGCCTGCTTCTGCAGGAACCAGAACATCCGGCTAGGCGCTTCGACGCCCCATTCCGCCGCCAATTGGCGATAGCGCGGATCGTCGGCCGCGGACCGGTTGCGCGCAACGATATGCAAGCCGAGCCTCAGCGACCACACGGCAACGAGTGCGGCAACCAGGAGTTGCCGCCAGGTCGGCGGCCAGTCCGAACCAAGTGGTGCCAGTGCACCAAGCAAAGCGGCGCCGCCAACGCCGAACGTCCAAGATGCGTCGATCCAGCCCGAGTGGCCGGTAACCTGTTGGACACGCCATGCCGCTGCCATCACAGCTGCGAGGCCGGCGGCGACGCCGAGCGCGAGGATGACGATTTGTGCAAGGGTCACGGTGGCCACACTCAGTCAATCATCACGTGCGGTTGAGTGTTAGCGCGTTCATAGGCGCACGAACGGCTGAATCAGGCGCCCCAACAGACCTTCGAGGCGCAGATCACCGCGCATCGCAACCAGGCAGATGCAGTCCTCCCGGCCCTTCACAATCGGACGATGATCGATCGTCTCGTCACCCAAGTCGAAATCGCCGGGACCGAAATATCCGCCCTCGTGCTCGAATGCTCCGGCCAAAACGCAGGTCATCTCGACGCCGGTATGGGAATGCTGCAGCATTCTGGTGCCAGGTCCGGAGCGCAGCAAAAAGACGCGAGTCTTGCTCGGTACCGGTAGGTCAATACGTCGTAGGCGGACACGTGGGGCGACCCATTGCCACCCGCCCATACGATACTGGCGAACGAACTTAGGCAGACTCGGTATACCGGTGTCCGAAATCGGCGGCATCGATTCCGTCTGCTGAGGTTCGCTGGTGTCCGACAACCGCGCTTCCAACTGCAGCAGCGCATCTGCCGACATCGGAGTCGGGGGCAGGCTGGCCAGCACGGTTCCGCCGACGCCTTCCATCGCGCGAACGAAGCCACGGCATTGTGAGCAGCCGACCAAATGAGTTGCAATCGCGACGTGCTCGCCAAGATCAAGCGTTCCGGCGGCGAATGCCGCCAGTGTACAATCGTCCGGATGGTGTTGAAGCGTCATGTCGGTTCACCCAACGCAATGCGGAGTCGGTTAATGGCCAGTCGCAGCCGGGACTTCACGGTACCAAGCGGAATCCCTAGGATTCCGGCGATCTCGGCATGCGCCTTTTCCTCGAAAAACGACAATTCCACGACGCGAACCTGGTCGGCCGGCAGTTGCTCAAGGGCCACACGTACGCGCGTCTCGGATTGAGCGCTCGCCAGAGACATGTCAGGGAGTGGCGCCTCGTCGACTTTAAACTCGGCTTCGATCTCGCTGACCTGGATGGCACCGCCACGTCGCTCGCGACGAAAGGCGTCGATGCGCAGGTTGCGGCCAATCGCGAAAATCCACGCACTCGCTCCGCTGCTGTTCGGATCAAAGAGCGAAGCCTTTCGCCATACCGTCAACATCGTTTCTTGGGCAAGTTCCTCGGCATGGGCCTCACTCGCGCCCGACCGCTGGAAGTACGTCTTCACACGCGGGGCGAAATATTCAAACAGTTTACGGAATGCGTCGCGGTCTTGTCGCACCGCAATGGCGGCAATCAGACGGTTCCAGTCCGGATGGGGGGCGGCAACGCAATCGTCAGTGTGCATGGCCGGTGATAACTCTTCATCGCTGTTCCCGGCCCGCCGCGACCGTTTGATCGGGACGATCACCAGCATGATCGGACAATGGCCAGAGTGTACGGTGGACTGCATATCCTTTCAAACGCAAGCTACGGCAGTTTGGATCAGGCGCAGTGATCCAAATGGAGGCGCCTTACGTATGAAACCATGGACCGTTGAGTCGGCGGCTGGACATGGTTGGTGCCTGATGAATATCGGCGCGCGATTTAAAATAGCTGTAATCGGGACCGGAATTTCAGGTCTTTCTGCGGCCTGGCTCCTCAGCCAGCGCCATGAAGTCACCGTGTACGAGAAATCGGATCGGGTGGGCGGTCATTCCAATACGGTGCAGGTTCGGCTGGCCGGTCGCGACGTACCGGTCGATACCGGGTTTATTGTGTTCAACCGGCTGACTTATCCAAATTTCGTGGCGCTGTTGCAGCACCTCGAAGTGCCGACCCAGACCGCGCCGATGTCATTTGCGGTTTCGCTCGACGGAGGACGACTGGAATATTCCGGTGCGGGCCTTTCCGGCCTGTTCGCGCAACCTTCCAACCTGGCAAACCCGCGCTTTTGGGCGATGCTTCGCGACCTCGTCCGCTTCTACCGAATAGCGCCTCGCGACGCCGTACGGATCGATCAAGAACAGATTAGCCTCGGCGATTACCTCGCGACAGGTCATTACAGACGAGAATTTCGCGAGCACCATATCCTACCGATGGCAAGCGCGATCTGGTCGGCTCCCGCAAAGGAAATGATGGCTTATCCGCTATCGGCGTTCATTAGCTTCTACCAGAACCACGGCCTGCTGAAGTTCTTCCGCCGTCCCGTCTGGGAATCTGTGGTCGGAGGCAGTCGCAGCTACGTCGAGCGGCTCACCCGATCGTTCGCGGGTCAAATCAGGTTGGAGACGGCTGTCATCCAGGTGCGCCACACCGAACGCGGGGCGATCGTCACCGACCGGCGGGGCCATTCCGAACAATACGATCACGTCGTCATCGCCACGCATGCAGATCAGGCGCTTGCAATGCTCGCCGACCCGAGCGCACTCGAGCGCGAGCTTTTGGGCGCGTTTCGCTACAGTCGCAACCTCGCGGTGCTGCACCGGGACGCCCGCTTCATGCCCAAACGTCGAGCGGCCTGGGCGAGCTGGAACTATCTCGGGGAGCCTAGCGTTTCCCATGGTGTTTGCGTGACCTATTGGATGAATAAGCTGCAGAACACGGCGACGGACGTTCCGTTGTTCGTCACGCTCAATCCACCTCGACCTCCGCGTAGCGGCACACTCATACATACCGAGATCTATGAGCATCCGATCTTTGATGCGAACGCGATCGCGGCGCAGGAGCGGTTATGGTTGTTGCAGGGAAAGCGGCGGACTTGGTTTTGCGGCGCGCACTTCGGAGCCGGATTCCACGAGGACGGCTTGCAGGCCGGCTTGGCGGTAGCCGAAGAGCTGGGCGGCGTACGCCGACCGTGGAACGTGCCTGGCGAGTCCGGACGCATCGTGCGGACCGCATCGACGGTAGCCTCCAACCGGGAATTGACGGTTTGACCAACCATTCGTCGCTCTATATCGGATCGGTGATGCATCGGCGGATTGCACCGCGTCCGCATCAATTCCGTTACGGCGCGTTCTGGCTTTTGATCGATCTCGATGAACTGCCAGCGCTGTGCCGGTCGTTGCGGCTGTTCTCCCATAATCGGCCAAATCTGTTCAGCCTCCGCGACACGGACCACGGCGATGGAACGGCCGTCCCGTTGCGATTGCAAGTCGAAGGGCAGCTTCGCGCCGCGGGCGTCGACCTGGCTGGAGGCCGCATCGGTCTGCTTTGCATGCCGCGCACGCTTGGATACTCCTTCAATCCGCTCAGCGTCTACTTCTGTCACCATCGAGATGGAACGCTGACCGCACTCATCTATCAAGTGCATAATACCTTGGGAGAACGACACAGCTACGTCATTCCGGTCAACCCCAAGCCCGGGGCTGTTCATCAGGAATGCCGCAAGCAGTTTTATGTTTCTCCGTTCATGGAGATGGCGCTTAAGTATGAGTTCCGGGTCACCGTTCCGAAGGAACGGGTATCCGTCGGCATTCGCGCACGATCGAGCCATGGTGCCGTGCTCAATGCAGTGCTGGTGGGCGAGCGCCGAGCGTTGACGGACGCGGCAATCCTGCGCCTTTGTCTCACGATGCCGGCGATCACGATAAAGGTGATCGCCGCCATCCACTGGGAAGCGCTGCGGCTTTGGTTGAAGGGACTGAGGTATCGTCGAAAGCCGGCCGCGCATGTCACCACCGGACTCATCGTACCCACGTCGTCAAAGACTGTGGACTGAATCTACGATGTCTTCTCATCACGAGCCGGGGGCGAACCAGCCCCTCACCCTTGACGCCCCGCTGACCATCCATTCACTGCTGCATGGCCTGCTGCGGCGGACGGTGCGCCGCCTTCACGCCGGCCGCCTTTCTATCGACATGCCGGGCGGCGAACGCCTCGTTTTCGAAGGTCCACGGCCAGGGCCAAATGCACATCTGCGGATTCATAGCTTGCGAGTTATCTGGCGCATGGCATTGCGCGGCGACGTCGGTGTGGCGGAGTCCTATATCGCCAATGAATGGTCATCGCCGGACCTGCGTGCGCTCCTGAGGCTCGCATTGCGAAATGCTGCCGTACGGCCGCGGTTACATCTGCCGCGTTTCATTGCAAGACTTCGGCACGCGCTCAACCGCAATAGCAAACGCGGAAGTCGGCAAAATATTGCAGCGCACTACGACCTCGGAAATGATTTTTATTCGTACTGGCTCGATGCAGGCATGAACTACTCCTCCGGGCTGTTTTCGTCGCCCACCGATACACTGGAGGAAGCGCAGCGAGCGAAGGCGGATCGGGTTGCGGACTTTCTCGAGCTATCCGGCGGTGAGACTGTTCTTGAAATAGGCTGCGGCTGGGGCGCCTTGGCAGAACGTCTCATCGAACTCTACCGCTGCAAGGTAACCGGAATCACATTGTCGGCTCGGCAACTCGAGTATGCGAGCGAGCGTCTGCGTGAGCGCGGCCTTTTCACCTATAGCGATCTCCACCTTCAGGACTATCGGGACGTACAGGGCGTATACGATCGCGTTGTTTCGATCGAGATGCTAGAGGCCGTCGGCGCCGCATATTGGCCCACCTATTTCAAGCAGGTTCGAGACCGGCTGCGGCAGGGTGGCGTTGCCGTGTTACAGGTCATCACGATCGACGAAGCGCGATACGAATCCTACCGACGAAGGCCGGATTTTATTCAACAGTACATTTTTCCGGGAGGAATGCTGCCGACTATTGGGGTTATCGAGCGCGAGGCAGACGCAGCCGGCCTTAAGCTCGTCAGGCGAGAAATGTTCGGCGAAAGCTACGCGGCGAGTCTCGCTGAATGGCAGCAGCGCTTTCAAAATGCTTGGCCATCCATCAAGGATATCGGGTTTGACGAACGATTCAAGCGAATGTGGGAATACTACCTGTCGTATTGCCAGGCAGGTTTCGAAGCAGGGGCCGTAAGCGTCGGCCTGTATCAATTTCGAAAGTAGGAGGCGACCGACGCCGGCTTACCGGCGAGACAACCGCCCGTCCGCAGCGCTGTTATGTGGGTCAGAAGCTGGCGACTTATCAAGTTATCTCGCCGACGCAGGATATCGACGGCCACCGTGAAGGTGCTCTAATAGCCGACAATACGCTGCGGGTTGCGCGCGGCGCGCCACAGCAACCACAATCGGCGCCATTGCGGCAGCGGAAGTGGCGCAAACGGATCGGCGTCACGCTCCAGCCGCTTGAGCGTCGGCCCCACCAGCGCTGCCGGTAACAGCGCCGGCGCCAGCCCGCCGGGCACATCAGCGATCACGATCTTAGATAAATGCCCCCGCGCCACATCGCGTAGTTCCGCCAGCGCGGCTTTCAACTCCGGGGTTGCAACCCCGGCAAAAACGTCCTCCGCGCGCGCGCCATGGCGGGACATCACGTCGCGCGGCAAATAAAGCTGCCGACGCGCCGCATGAAGCGGAAAGGCGACCAGAACCCCGGCGATGGCGTGGGCCAGACCAGCATGCCGGATTTGCTCGGCGGCACCTGGATCGTCGCCGTCATTGAGGATTTGGGCCGCAAGCCGGATCAACGCCGAGGATGTTTTCTCGGCATAAGCTTCGAGCGCGGCCAACGAGTCCATGGGGTCGTCATAGAGATCGAAACTGCGCGCCTCGATCATTTCCATAACAACAGATAGCGGCAGCCGATAGCGGGCGATCGTGGCTATAAGCGCTGCGGCGACCGGCCCCGCCTCGCCCGGTCGTGCGCCACCAAGCGTTTCGCGCCACCACTGCAATCTGATTTCGCCAGGCATTGGCTCACGCGCATGCTCGCGCACACGCGCAAGCTCCGCATTAAAGGCATATAAGGCGTGCAGCGCGCGGCGATGGGGCGCCGGTGCAAACAGCGCCGCAGCGAAGCGATCCTTATCGGCCTCGCGTACCAGCGTTTCGCAGTAACTGAAGTCGTCCGCCATGCGGGTTATTCGTCCGCGATAAATCCTGCCGCGACGCGCCGTCCCTCACCCAGCAGGATGTTGTAAGTCGAGATCGCGTGGCCGGTGTTGGTGACTTCGACCGCCATTGCAGACGCTTTGAAACGCCCACGCAGCGCCGGCGGCATGGCCCAACCGCCGCGCCCAGCTCCGAGCAGGAACAAGTCAATTTGCTCGGCCTGCGCGAACACCGGCGCGAGCGACTCTTCGGTGATGTCCACCGCGCTCCGTGCCGGCCAAGGCCAAATCCCGTCTGGCAGGCAGAGCAAGGAGCCGCGGTGCGACATGTCGGCGAAGCGAAAGCCGCCCTGGCCATAGGCCTCGATTGGCGCCGGATATGGCAGATGGCGCAGCTCGGCAGTCACGCTCATGCCCGTTTGCGGGCTGGCTCCGGCTCTGGCTCCGGCTCATTCTCGGCAGCCGAGGATCGGAACGACCCGACGCCAAAATAAATCAGGAGCGGCGCCGCGATAAAGATCGAAGTATAGCTGCCAACCAGCACGACGCCGAACAGCATGGTCGCCGTGAAGCTGTGAATCGCATGGCCGCCGAAGACATACATCGCCAGGAGCGCAAGCGTCACCGTAACGTGGGTGTTGATCGAGCGTGTCATGGTCGAATTGATCGACGCATTGAGCAGTTCCGGTATCGGCATGCGTTTATAACGTCGCAACAGCTCACGAATCCGATCGTAAATGACGACGGTGTCGTTGAGCGAATAGCCCAGAATGGTCAACAGCGCGGCGATGCTCGCCAAATCGAAATCGATTTGGAACAGCGACATGAACCCGATCGTCAGCACCAAGTCGTGAACGTTGGCGACCATGGCGCCAAGCGCAAACTGCCACTCGAAGCGGAACCACAAATAGACCAGAATGCCAAAGATCGCCGTCATCAGGCCGATGGCGCTATAGGCCAAAAGCTCGGTCGAAATCCGTGGGCCCACCACCGCGGTCTGGCGATACTCGACCTCATCGCCAAGCGCCGCCTGGATCTTGGCAACCGCAGCCTGCTGGGCCGCATCACCGCCCGGTTGCTGCGAAACCCGGATCAACACGTCTCGCGGCGTCCCGAATTGCTGCAACTGCACTTCGCCCAGACCAAGCCCGCCAAGCGTGGTGCGCATCCGCGCCAGATCGGCCACTTCCGATTTCGACCGCACCTCGAGCATGGTGCCGCCGACAAAATCGATGCCGAAATTCAGGCCCAGCGTGAAGTAGAGCACAATCGCCGCAATGGACGTGATCGCCGACAGCGGAAAGCTGATGCGCCGGAAGCGCATGAAGTCAAACTTCGTGTCATCGGGGATCAGCCGCAGCAGCGGTATCGAACGGTGAAAGCGCACAGTCTTTTTGCCTTATGTGACCGCAAGCCGCTGCGGACGGGACCAGCGTACCCAATAGGCCACCATCAAGCGCGTCAGCGTGAAGGCGGTGAATACGGTGGTGATGATGCCAATGCCGAAGGTCACGGCGAAGCCTCGCACCGGCCCGGTGCCGATGAAAAACAGCACCGCCGCGGCGATAAAGGTCGTTATGTTGGAATCCAGGATGGTCGCCAGCGCCCGGGTGAACCCCGCATCGATCGCGGAAATCGCGCTGCGCCCGGTGCGGATTTCCTCGCGAATGCGTTCATAGATCAGAACGTTGGAATCCACCGCAATGCCGATGGTAAGCACGATGCCGATGATGCCGGGCAGCGTCAGGGTCGCATTGAGCAGCGACAGCACGCCGAAGATCATCGCCACGTTGAAGGCCACCGCGATCACCGCGAACACGCCAAATATGCCGTAGGCCGCGAGCATATAGAGCGCCACCAGAGCGGCGCCGAAATACGACGCCTGCGTGCCTTTTTGGATCGAATCCTGCCCCAGGCCGGCACCCACGATTCGCTCTTCGATGATGGTCAATGGCGCCGGCAGCGCGCCGGCGCGCAGCAGGATGGAAAGGTCGTTGGCGGACTGCACGGTGAAGCTGCCCGAAATTTGGCTAGAACCGCCAAGAATGGGTTCGCGAATAACCGGCGCTGAAATAACCTCGTTATCGAGAATAATCGCAAACAGCCGGCCGACATTCTCGGTGGTTGCCTGCGCCCAACGGCGCGCACCGGACGAATTAAAGCGCATGGTCACGACCGGCTCGTTGGTGCGCTGGTCGAAGGATGGTTGCGCATCAACCAGGTCGCCGCCGGAAACCACAACGCGCTTTTCAATCAGGTAAGGAGTTCTGCCCTCGCGCTGCGTACCGTAGAGAACTTCCGACTCCGGCGGCGGCCGCGTGGCCAGCGCTTGCTCGGCGGTCATGGTCTGGTCGACCATGCGGAAATCGAGTTTGGCGGTCTTGCCGAGGAGGTCCTTGAGACGTTGCGGGTCTTGCAGGCCGGGCACCTGCACCAGAATGCGGTCGATGCCCTGCCGCTGAATCACCGGCTCGACAGTACCCAGTTCGTCGATGCGGCGCGTCACGATCTGAATCGATTGCTCGACCGCCTGGCGCACGCGTTCAAGAATCGCCGGCTCGGTCATGCTCAGGCGCACCAATCCGCCACCGACATTGGCGATCTCAAGCGTGCGCTGACCGGTGGCGCTCAGCAATCCGCCAAGCGGCTGCGACAGTTCGCGCAGCTTGGTCAGGCCTTGCTGCAAATCGTTTTCGCGGATCCGCACCTCGACGCTGTCACCGCGCACTAACGCGGCCTGCACCAGGCCGACCTTGGCCTCACGCAGGACCTTGCGCACCTCGTCGCGCAACTGCTCAATCTTTTCCTTGCGCACCGCGGCGGTATCGACCTCAAGCAACAGATGCGACCCGCCCTGCAAGTCGAGCCCCAGCACGACATGCTTCTGCGCCCAGCGCGGCCAGCTCTGCACCGTGCTTGACGACAACAGGTTTGGAATCCCGAACATGCAGATGACCAGCGTGGTCATCACAATTGCCAAGGCTTTCCAGCGCGAGATGTAGAGCATAGATGCCCCGTTTGGTTACGACGCCCTATTTGGCATCGTCCTTGGCGGGCTCGGTCTTGGCCCGCACACCCGAAACCATCTGCCGCATCTGCCGGATACGGACCCCGTCGGCGATCTCGACCTCGATCTGCTCGTCGTCGACGACCTTGGTCACCTTGCCGACCACGCCCCCGGAGGTAACTACGGTATCCCCCCGACGCAAGTTCCGGACCAGTTCCTGGTGCTCCTTCACCCGCTTCTGCTGCGGCCGCAGAATCAGGAAATACATGATCACAAAAATCAGGACGAAGGGGAGCATCGTCACCAGCAGGCTGTCGCCGCCGAACATGCCAGTTTGCGCGAATGCCGGCGTAACAAACATCGATGGTCCCCTTTGGAGGTTCTGGTAATGGCCCGCCGACGCGCCCAACCAACCGCTGATTTACGGGCCTAAATCGGCGCGGACTATAGCGGCCGCAGCCCCAATTGCAACGAGGCTCTCGACCCGCCCAGCGTCCGTCCCAACCCTCGCCGTCCCGCGCTTGCGAGGCCTTGGCAGGCCCGCTAAGGGTGCGATGCAACCAAGGCTGATCCATGGCTAAACGCGCGAGCAAGCCCCCAAAAAGGCCGGCGGGATCGTCGGCCCGACCGACTTCCGTGGCAAATGCCGCCATCGAACGGATCGCCGCCGCGCTCGAACGCTTGGCGCCGCCCAAGCCCGCGATCCCGGACTTTGCCGCGGCCAATGCGTTTATCTGGCATCCCGACGGGTTCCGGCTTACCCCGGTTATCCACGTCAATCGGGTCGACATGGCGCTGCTCAAAGGCATCGACCGGGTGCGCGATCTGCTGCTCGAAAACACCGAACGATTTGCCAAGGCGCTGCCCGCCAACAATGCCCTCCTGTGGGGCGCGCGTGGCATGGGAAAGTCCTCGCTGGTGAAGGCCGTGCATGCCGCCGTCAGCGGGCCCCGCCAAACCGAACGGCTGAAACTGGTCGAAATTCACCGCGAGGACATCGAAAGCCTACCCAACTTGATGGCGTTGATGCGCAACGCGCCCTATCGCTTCATTCTGTTTTGCGACGACCTCTCCTTCGAAGCGACGGATACGTCCTACAAATCGCTCAAGGCTGTGCTGGAGGGCGGCATCGAAGGCCGCCCCGACAATGTGGTCTTCTACGCAACCTCAAACCGCCGCCACCTGATGGCCCGCGAAATGATGGAAAACGAGCGCCAGACCGCCATCAATCCCGGCGAGGCTGTCGAGGAGAAGGTCTCGCTATCCGATCGCTTCGGCCTGTGGCTCGGTTTCCATCGGTGCAGCCAGGACGAATATCTAGCGATGGTCGCGGGCTACGTCGCCCATTTTCAAATTCGCTACGCCGCGGACGCGCTGGAACGCGAAGCGCTGGAATGGGCCACCACCCGCGGCGCACGTTCCGGTCGGGTCGCCTGGCAATATGTACAAGATTTGGCGGGGCGCCTTGGCGTCCATTTATCGGCCGACGGCTAATGGTCGCTGCCGATCAACCGCCGCTCAGGTGTGGCATAGGATCGATCGGCGACGGCCCCTTGCGGATCTCAAAGTGAAGCTGTGGGGCATCGACATTGCCGGTCTGACCTGACCGCGCAATGACTTGACCGCGCTTGATTGAATCGCCGCGCTTGACCAGCAATTCCTTGGCATGCGCATAGGCGGTGACGAAACCGTCGGCATGGCGCACCAGCACCAGATTGCCATAGCCCTTGAGTTCATTGCCGGCATAGGCGACGACGCCATCTTCCGCGGCCTTGATTGGCGTGCCTTCCGGCAGCGCGATATTGATGCCGTCGTTCGCCTGCCCGTTGGTCTTGGGACCGAATCCGGCAATGATGCGACCCTTGGCCGGCCAACGGAACGACAGACCCGCATTGCCCGCACGCACGGCATTGGTCGCGGGCTGATCGTCGACCGAAGATGCAACGCTGGCGCGTTCGACCGGCTGATGGTTCGCCAGCGTGGGCCCCGCCTTCGGCAAATCTTTTGCGTCTACCTTCGCCTCCGATTTGCCCTTCGCCGGCGCGCTGAGCGATTTCGGCTGCGCTGTCTTGGACGCTTCCGGCCGCGACGCAAGACTTGCCGGAACGTTCACGCGATCGCCGACTTTCAGCTTGGTATGGGGCGGAAGCTTGTTGAGGCGCGCCAATTCGATCGCCGACATGTTGTGGGCGCGCGCAATCTTGCTCAAGGTATCGCCCGATGCCGCCACATGCACGCTTGTCGACGCGCCTTTGGACGCCGGCTGTGACTTGGCAATGTTCGAGGATTTGTGGATCGACGATGCCTTGGGCGCGCTTGACTGACTGATCGGCGGCGGCAAGGCATGACGCGTAGCCGGCGGCTGCATCGACGCTACCGTTGCCGGCGCCGCCGATTGGCCAGGACTATATGACGCCATTCCACGCGCACCGCCCGAAATATCGTTCGCGGATGGCTGGGAATACTGTGTTCCGCCCGGTGGCGGCAACGCCGTGGTCTGCACGTTGCCGGTCGGCACGCGCGGTTGAACCGAACCGGTTACTTCATTTGAATTGCGCTGCGTCGCATAGGGGTTGCTGTTGAATCGAACCGCTTCGGAACTACAGGCGGCGACGCCTCCGGCGATCACCATCAACGCAAGAACTCGCGACAGCGGCCGCGAGCGTACCAACCCCACATTGGAAGACATGCCGTCCCCACTCGTACGCAACAACAACACGAGCGGGCGAGTTAACACCCGGCGGGTAAACAATAGTTTAAGTTAAATGCGGTCGATCAAGGTTAACCGAATACGATGAAGGACTTAGAGCTCATGCGCTTGGCCTGGAAGCAATGGCACGAAGCGCACGCCGATTAACTCCTCCTGCGTTATCTCCCCGCTGGATTTCGTGACCCGCACAATGCGCTGAACGCCACCATGGGGGCCTAGCGGCAGCAACATGACGCCACCGTCAGCAAGCTGCTCAACCAGCGCAGGCGGTATGGTCTCGGCCGCCGCCGTCACAATGATGCGGTCGAACGGCGCCTTGTCGGGCGCACCAGCCAAACCGTCGCCAAGGCGAATCTCAATATTTTGGTAACCAAGCGTTGCAATTCGCCCGCGCGCGGCTTCGGCCAAGGTGCGATAGCGCTCAATGCTGATCACCTCATGCGCGAGCCGGGACAAAATTGCGGCTTGGTATCCCGATCCGGTGCCAATTTCGAGCACCTTGTGGCCTGGCCCGACATCGAGCTGCTCAGTCATATAAGCAACGACATAGGGTTGGCTGATGGTCTGCCCGCAAGCGATCGGCAACGCCCGGTCGGCATAGGCGTCGTCGGAAAACTCATTGCCCACAAAATGCTCGCGCGGAACTTCATCGATCGCGCGCAGCACATTGGCGTCGCCAATGCCGCGGCGGCGCATCGCCAGCAGAAACTGCATGCGCCCGACGCTATCGTCGCCGACCGGTTGCTTCGTCAAAGAGCCCTCATATGCGGACCAAATACGGCGCATAATTCCGCGCCAGACTGAAAATCACGCGTCACTAAACAGTTCCGCGAGCTTATCCATGAATGGCCCATCGGTCATGTCGAGGCGCAGTGGGGTCACCGCAATCCGATTTTCGGACAGTGCGGCAACGTCGGTGCCTTCATCGCCGCGATGCGACCGATTGGGCACGTAAGCAATCCAATAATAGGCGTTGCCGCGACCGTCGTTGCGCTGATCGACCCGCAGTCGCTCCTGGTGGTGGCGGCCTTGGCTCGCCACCGCGATGCCACGCACCTCATTCGGCATGCAGTTCGGGAAGTTGATGTTGATCAGCACATTATGCGGCATTTTGGCGCCGAGCACGCGCCGGATGATATCGGGACCGAAACGGATCGCGGTTTCCCAATATGGCGGCTGGTCGGAACGGGAATTGTATGACTGCGACAGCGCGACTGAAGGAATTCCCAGGATCGTGCCTTCGACTGCACCGGCGACCGTGCCGGAATAAATGACATCCTCGCCGGTGTTGCGCCCGCGATTGACGCCGGAAAGCACAAGATTGGGCCGGCGCTCCTTGAGCAGATGCATCGAGCCCATGATCACGCAGTCGGTGGGCGTGCCCTTGACCGCAAAGCGTCGTTCGCCGATGGCGCGCAGCCGCAACGGATCGTTGAGCGAAAGCGAGTGCGAGACGCCGGACTGATCGAATTCGGGCGCCACCACCCAGACATCATCGGACAGCGCCTTGCCAATCTCGGCGCAGACATCGAGACCGTCGGAATGGATGCCGTCGTCATTGGTGACAAGAATGCGCATTAGGACTTATCGATCACTTTGACGCCACCCATGTAGTTTTGCAGCACCTCGGGAACGGCAATGGCGCCGCCGTCTTGCTGGTAGGTTTCCATGACCGCGATCAGCGCACGGCCGACCGCGACGCCCGAACCGTTAAGGGTGTGCATAAAGCGCGGTGCACCACCCTTTGGTCGACAGCGCGCATTCATGCGCCGGGCCTGGAAATCGCCACACACCGAGCACGACGAAATTTCGCGAAACGCCTTCTGCCCCGGCAACCAGACCTCGATGTCATAGGTCTTCTGCGAGGCAAAACCCATGTCGCCGGCGCAAAGAGTCACCACGCGGTAATGCAGGTCGAGTCGGCGCAATACTTCCTCGGCGCAGGCCAACATGCGCTCATGCTCAATCTTGGACTGCTCGGGCGCAGTGATCGAGACCAGCTCGACCTTGGTGAACTGGTGCTGGCGGATCATGCCGCGGGTGTCCCGGCCGGCTGCGCCCGCTTCCGCCCGGAAGCACGGGGTGCAGGCGGTCAGCCGCATAGGCAGCTCGGCTTCATCGACAATCGACTCCCGTACCAGATTGGTCAGCGGGACCTCGGCAGTCGGAATGAGCCAAAACGGAACTGCATTCGCAGTATCCGCCAAACCCTGCCCTGCCATTCCCGCATAAACCGAGAATTGATCGTCTTTGAATTTTGGCAATTGCGCGGTCCCAAACATGGCGTCGTCGCGCACCAAAATCGGTGGCACTACTTCGGTATAGCCATGCTCGCCCGTATGCAGGTCGAGCATGAACTGCCCCAGCGCACGCTCCATGCGCGCGAGACCGCGCTTGAGCACAACGAACCGCGCACCGGAGAGCTTCGCCGCGACCTCGAAATCCATCTGGCCGAGCGCTTCACCCAGTTCGAAATGCTGCTTGGGCGCGAACGCATAATTGCGTCGCGCACCGAATTTATGGTGCTCGACATTGCCGGTCTCGTCGCGGCCGTCGGGCACTTCGGCGAGCGGCAGATTGGGAATTCCGGCCAAGACCTGGTCGAGTTCGTCGCCAGCCGCTTTGGCCTCGGCCTCCAGTGCCGGGATCTCGTCCTTGAGCTTCGCGACCTCGACCATCAAGGCCTGCGCGCGCGCTTCGTCCTTGTCTTTCTTGGCGGCGCCAATCTCACGCGAGGCGGCGTTGCGCCGCGCCAGGGCGGCCTCAGCCTTCTGAATCGCCGCGCGACGACGCTCGTCAATGGCGGCAAGCCGCTTCGCTTCGCCCGGCAGGCCGCGCCGCGCCAAAGCGCGATCAAAGGCCTCGGAATTGTCGCGAATCCATTTGATGTCGTGCATGGGCGTCGCTCAGCGGGAATCGGGATTGGTCTTATAGCAGGCCGGGCGGTCGTTCCGGGACGGATTGAAGGCATCCCAGATCAACCCCGGCTTACTCCGCAGGGGTCACTTCTGGTTTGGCGTCCGCTGGCGTCCGCGATTTCCTCTCAACGAAGCGCACCGAATAGATCGAGGCCTCATAAAGGATCGTCAGCGGGATCGCCAACGAAAGCTGGCTAAGGACATCGGGCGGCGTCAGGATCGCAGCGATGACGAAAGCGCCGAGAATGAAAAAGCGGCGCTTCTCGCGCAAACCCTCGGATGTCACAACCCCGATACGACCGAGCAGCGTAAGGATCACCGGCAATTGAAACGCAATGCCAAACGCAAAAATCAACCCCATCATCAATGAAAGGTATTCACCGACCTTGGGCAAGAGCGCGATCTCAGCCGAACCGGAACCCGGCGTTTGCTGCATGCCGAGCGAGAACTTCACCAGCATCGGCATGACCAGGAAGTAGACCACCATCGCCCCGAGAACAAAGAAAAATGGCGTCGCGATCAGATATGGCACGAAGGCCGAACGCTCATGCCGGTAGAGGCCCGGCGCCACAAACATATAGATTTGCGACGCAATCACCGGGAACGCCAGGAACGCCGCGCCAAACAGCGCCACCTTCAACTGCGTCACGAAATATTCGAGCAGCGCGGTGTAGATGAATTTCGAATTCTCCGCGCCCGCCACCCAAACGAACGGCCAAACCAGCACATCGTAGATCTGTTTGGCAAAAACGAAACACAGGACGAACATCACCGCAAGCGCGAGCATCGCCTTGATCAGGCGCGAGCGAAGCTCGATCAGGTGCTCCATCAGCGGCGCTTTGCTGGCCTCGATCTCGGACTCGTCGCGCTCCTTGGTCATGCCGGAGCCCTCCCGGTCTCGGGCGCGGCGTCGACACGTGTCGGTTCAACGGCTGCCGTCGGCGTCGCGGTGGTCGCGGCCACATCGCCAACCGGCGTCGCCGCGGTTTGGGCGTCGGTCAGGGTGGGCGTCGCAGCCGCGTCGGGCGGCTGGTCGAGTGGCGGCAGATCCCCAACCGACTTTTCGATGTCGCGGCGCACATCCTCGATCGGATCGAAATTGCCATAGTCCCTGGCCTTGGCGGCCATCTCATCCATGTCCTTCTTGAGCTGATCGACCTCAGCCTCGCGCATGGCCTCGTGAAACTGACCCTGAAACTCCGCCGCCATCTGCCGAATCTTCGCCATCCACTGGCCGAGCGCTCGCAGCGCACCAGGCAGCTCTTTCGGCCCGATCACGACTAACGCGACGATGCCGATGACCAGCAGTTCGGACCAGCCGATATCGAACATAGGCCTTTCAACTCCAAAGGGGCGCCGTTGGCCGACGCCCCTTTATTGGATGCCACTCCGCCGGGCGTAGCAGCGGTCAGACCGCCTTGCGAGGCTCGCTTCCCGCAGTCGGGGCGCCACCCGCAGCTGGAGCCCCCGTGGTTGGCTGTCCGGGCTGGTGGTCGATGGTTCGCGCGGCATCGGGCTTGGCCGCCTCGTCAACTGGCTTGTCCTCTTCCGACAGGCCCTTCTTGAACGACTTTATGCCCTTTGCAAAATCACCCATCAGTTCGGAAATTTTGCCCCGGCCGCCGAACAGCAGCAAACCGACCGCGAGCACTATGACCCAGTGCCATACGCTCATTGAACCCATACGCCGATCCTCCACATCGACAGGCGTACGCGCCCGTCCGGCTACCGCTTTGGTAGGAAATTAGGCTTCGCGCGCGACAAAAACAAGGACTCAGGTCCACCTGGCGGTCCGGAATGAACTGGAACGACCGCATTCAAGCCCTTGAAATCACGCCATTCCAGCGCGCACCTGCGGCATTAACCGCACCTATCAATCGCCTACCACCCGGTCGGACGGCGGCGCCAGGCCCAAATCAAGGTCGCCAGGCTCCAACGGATCCTCATCGTCACGCAGAATGGCATCGTCCGACGGCATCGGCACGGAGAATCCCGCCGGCAGGCGACCGTCAAACATGCCGGCGCCCTTTAGCTCCTCAAGGCCCGGCAGGTCGCCCACCGCGTCGAGCCCGAAATGCGAGAGAAACTCGGCCGTCGTGCCATATGTGACCGGACGGCCGGGTGATTTGCGCCGGCCGCGCGGACGAATCCAGCCAGTTTCGAGCAAGACATCCACTGAACCAGCCGACGTTGAAACGCCGCGCAACTCCTCGATCTCGCTGCGTGTGACCGGCTGGTGATAGGCAATGATCGCCAGCGTCTCAATCGCGGCGCGCGAGAGTTTGCGCTTCTCGGTCGACTCCTTGCTGAGAAGCCACGACAGGTCGGTGGCCGTTCGGAAGGTCCATTTGCCGTCGATCCGCACAAGGTTCACACCGCGGCCCGTATAGTCCTCGCGCAAGCGCTCAAGCGCCGCGGCAAGATCTGTCCCCTCCGGCAGCCGCGCCGTCAAATCCTTCTCGTCAATCGGCTCCGCGGACGCAAACAGCATCGCTTCGAGGAGTCGGAGCTCCTCCGCGCGAATTTCGACGGCTTGTTCAGGCTCATTACGCGGCATAATTTTTCTCATGGCCAGGCTCATCGCTGAGACCTCCTCGTTACCTTACCCTGCGGTTCCAGACGGCGCCGTCCCCGCCTCGGCGGCTGCACCGCTACCATTTTGTGGCGTATCGCGCCTACGCATAAAGAGCGGCGCAAAGGCCTCCTGCTGATGAATTTCCGCAGCGCCCTCGCGAACCAATTCAAGCGCGGAAGCAAAGCTCGACGCCAATACTGAGGCACGCTGATCTGGCTCGAGGATATAGGCAACTAGATATTCGTCGATACGGGTCCAATCGCTGGCGCCGCCCACCAACCGCTCAAGCGCGGTGCGCGCCTCCGCGAGCGACCAAACCGCACGCTTTGCAAAGCGCACATGCGACAGCGCATTGCGCTGACGCTGATTGGCGTAAGCCGTCAGCAGGTCATAGAGCGTCGCTGTCCATTGTGGATGTCTGATATGAGCGATCGGCTCGGGCTGACCGCGCGCGAACACCTCGCGACCGAGCTGTGGACGTTCGAACAATTTCTGCGCGGCGTCGCGAATCAGCTCCAGGCGTTTGAGGCGGAGCGCCAGCGCATTGGCCAATTCCTCCGCCGTCATGCCCTCGACTGCCGTCGTATCCGGCAACAGCAGACGCGACTTGAGATAAGCAAGCCACGCCGCCATCACCAAATAGTCGGCAGCGAGTTCAAGGCGAAGACGCCGCGCCTCCTCAATGAAAGCAAGATACTGGTCGGCGAGCGCGAGGATCGAAATTTTCGCAAGATCGACTTTTTGCTGGCGCGCCAACATCAGAAGCAAATCGAGCGGCCCTTCGAACCCCTCAACATCGACGACGAGCGCCGGTTCGTCGCTACCTCGATCGGAGGCAAGTTCGGTTTCGAATGCGCTCTCCTCGGGGGGGGTCACGGTCGATCCCCACGTCCGCTACGCCCGAGCGGCTGGCCGGCGCGGCGCGACGACGCACGGACAGTCCGGCGTGCAAGGACCGGGCGATCGCCGGCAATCAGCGCCGCCAATGTCTTGCGGCCTTCGGCGCGATCGAATGCCTCCGGCTCGGCACGCATCGCTAAAGCCGCGGCCGCACGCGCCGCCGCTTCGCCGGAAAGCCGCGGCGCAAATTCTGCGACCTGCCGCATCTCATCGAGCTTACCATTGCAATGGAGCACGACATCACAGCCGGCCGCGATGGCCGCCTGCGTTCGTGCCGCCGCAGTACCCGAGAGCGCACCCATGCCGATATCGTCGCTCATCAGCAGTCCCTGAAAGCCAATGAATCCGCGAATCACTTCACGCACTATTGTGGCTGAAGTCGTGGCCGGCGCGAGTGGGTCGATATCGGAAAAAACCACATGGGCGGTCATCGCCATTGGCAGCCTGGATAATGGCCGAAAAGCCGCAAAGTCGCGGAGTTCGAGGTCCTTGCGCGGCGCCTTGACCACAGGGAGCCGCTCATGGCTGTCCGCAGTGGCCCGTCCATGCCCAGGAATATGCTTGAGCACTGGCAGAACGCCCCCAGCCAACAGCCCTGCCGCCACGGCGCCGCCAATCGCAGCGACCTGATCTGGTGTCCGGCCATAGGCGCGATCGCCGATCACATCACTGGCGCCGCGTGCTGGAATATCCGCAATCGGCAAGCAATTGACATCGATACCCAACGGCAGCAGATCGCTCGCGATCAAGCGCGCTGCAAGACCAGCCGCCGCCAGGCCGGCTGCCACATCGCGATCGTAAATCCGTCCATAGGTCGCGCCGCTCGGGTAATTCGGCCAGTGCGGATGACCGAGTCGCTGGACGCGCCCACCTTCCTGGTCGATCAATACCGGCGCATTACCGCCCACCGCCTCGCGACACTGCTCCACCAATTTTCCGACCTGTGCCGGTGTGCGCACATTGCGGCCGAACAAGATGAAGCCCCAGGGCTCAGATTCGCGCAGAAAGCTCCGCTCGCTGGCAGTGAGCGTGAAACCTGAAATCCCGGTGATGAAAGCGCGCGCCGTCATCGACGCGGATTAGCCGCCACCCCGGCGGGGGTCAAGCCGCTGCGCTCAATTGCGCTGGATAAGGCATTGTCCACCGGCTTGTTTCAGGTCGCTACAAAACTGATTGGCATCCTCGGAGGATTCAAACGGTCCAACCATGGCGCGAAAATAGATGCCCTTGGCGCCCAGATCGGCGCGACGAATAATCAACTGCCTTGATTTCAACTGTGCGTATTTTGCTTGCAGCGACCGGAACGAAGCCTGTGCCTCGGCTTCACTGCGTTGCGACGATACCTGCACCACATAGCCGCCGTCACCGCCAGCGGGCGGCGCGGCAGCAACCCGTGGCGCTGGTGGCGCCGGCGCACTGGCCTCGCGTGGAGCAGACGGTGCCGCTGGGCGCTGTGGGACACTTTGTAGCGCCGGCGCATTCGGATCGAGCGACAGCGGCTGGTCGCGCGCGGCACGCGGTGCTGGCGCGGTGGTGGGCGGCGCCACCGCCGCTCGCGTGCCGGGCGCCGAGCGGGCGGCGGAAGGCGGCGCTGCGCCGCGCAGGTCGGAATCGAGCGCCTGCTGACCGGTCGGATCGTTGCCGTCCTGACGTATGGGGACGGTGCGAACGGGGCGCGGCTGATCCAATGATCCACTCGCCGTCGATGGCGTAGCCCCCGTCACGGCCGGCGACTGCTGCACGCGCGGCGGCAGGACGACAAGTGGGACGGCCCCGGCCGAGGTCGCTGGCAATGCAACCGGCTGCTCTTCGCGCGACACCAGCCGCTCGTTTCCTTGGCCACCGACTCGATCTTGCGGCCGGGTGGTTTTCGGCACGGACGACGGCACAATTTTGTTGGGCGCGGTATCGGCAACAATCACCGGAGCGGATTTGGTGCCGGCAGACCCCATATAGGTTCTGTAGCTGTAAGCGCCGGCGGTCCCGAGCATGGCACAGGCAATCAATACGACAGCCGTGACAAAGGCACCGCCGCGTTTCCGCGGCGGTGGATCGTCGTAGGTATCGTCGCCCTGTGTTTCCATCCGATCAAATGGCCGGTCGCCAAAATGTGGCGCGCCATGACCGCGCTGCGTATGAGCAGAAGCCCCAGCGTAGGACGGCTCGCGTTGGTCACGACCATACGGATCGTCGGCATAGCCGTAGTCCTGCCGCAGCGAGGCCATGCGATAAGGATCGTGATCATCATGGCGCGACCTGATCTGCGGCTCATCGCGATCGAACCGGTCGCCCACTGACGGGTCACTATCGCGATACAGCCCCGTATGTGGAAGCTCCGAGCGCTGAGGCCCGCGCACATTGTCGGTGTAGCGGTCGGGCTGACCGATCAGGCGCACCAGTTCGGCCAAAGGATCTTCGATAGGCCCCAAACCGGGCACCTCCGCCGGAGCGGCACCGCGCCGATAAGGATCGCCCAAACGTTGCGATCGCACCCTGCTGTCGTCCGCCATACTCGTCCGTTTCCGGTTACAGCACCCCGATCGGTCCCTACTGGGGACAACACCGACCGTGCCGCCCATCATCGAGCACGGTCAGCGCATTTCCTTCGGGGCCTCCACGCCAAGCACCCCAAGCCCGGACGCGAGGACGGTAACCACCCCCTGCACCAGGGCAAGCCGCGCTAAACTTATCTGTGGATCATTCTCTATAATGAAGCGTAAATGAGGCGCTTCCTTGCCGCGGTTCCAATGGGCATGAAATTCGCTCGCAAGTTCATATAAATAAAAGGAAATCCGATGTGGCTCATGGGCCAAAGCGGCGCTTTCCACGAGCCGGGGATAGAGCGCAAGCTGCCGCATCAATGCCACTTCTCCCGCGTCCACTAACCGGTTGAGCGGCGCCTTGGCCAAAAACCGGCAGCGTTCCACGGCATCCTCGGGCAGGTCTGGCAGCGCGGTCTTGGCATTCCGGAACACCGACCACCCACGCGCATGCCCGTATTGAACGTAGAAGACGGGATTGTCGCGCGACTGCTCCTTCACTTTCACAAAGTCGAAGTCGAGCACCGCGTCATTGCTGCGGTAAAGCATCATGAAGCGCATAGCACCGCTGCCGACCTCTTCCACCACGTCGCGCGCGGTCACGAACTCTCCGGCCCGCTTTGACATCTTTACTGGCTCGCCCGCGCGCAAGAGCTTGACGAGTTGGACAATCTTTACGTCGAGATTGGCCTTGCCACCGCTTAGCGCCTTCACCGCCGCCTGCATGCGTTTGACGTAACCGCCGTGATCGGCGCCCCAGACATCAATCATGGTATTGAAACCACGATCGAGTTTGGATTTGTGATAGGCGATGTCAGAAGCAAAATAGGTGTAGCTGCCATCCGATTTTTTCAGCGGACGGTCGACATCGTCTCCAAAGGCAGTAGCGCGGAACAAAGTCTGTTCGCGATCTTCATAGTCGTCGACTGGCGCACCCTTTGGCGGCGGCAGCCGACCTTCATAAACATGCCCGCCCTGACGCAGAAAATCGATAGCAGCCGCGACCTGATCGCCCTCCTCGGTGAGCGAAGCCTCCGAGAAAAACTCGTCGGGAACCACCCCCAGCGACCATAGATCGTTGCGGATGTCCGCCATCATAATATTGATGGCGCGCTCCCGAACGATCGGCTTCCATTCGCTCTCCGGTTTCTTCAGCAGCGTGTCGCTATAATCGTCTTTGAGTTCCTGGCCGACCTGCTTCACATATTCGCCGGGATAGAGCCCCTCCGGAATTGGGCCAATGTCCTCACCCAGTGCCTCGCGATAGCGCAGGAACCCAGAGCGCGCGAGCGCGTCGATCTGAGCGCCAGCGTCGTTGATGTAATATTCGCGGGTCACCTTGTAGCCGGTGAATTTCAACAAATTCGCGAGCGCATCGCCGAATGCCGCGCCGCGACAGTGACCGACATGCATCGGCCCGGTTGGATTGGCCGATACATATTCGACATTGACCGGCTCTTCCCTGCCAAGCGTGCTGCGGCCGTAGTCGGTGCCGGCCGCAAGCAATGCTTTGAGCTCGCTGGTCCAGGCGTCATTCTTAAGCGTCAGGTTGATGAATCCCGGTCCAGCCACTTCCGCCTTCGCCACCAGCGCATCGGCACTAAGCTTGCCGGCAATGGCGTCGGCCAGATCGCGCGGCGATTTGCCCGCGTCCTTGGCCAGCACCATCGCGGCATTGCTTGCCATATCGCCATGGGCAACCTCGCGTGTCGGTTCAACCACGATTCGCGACTGATCGAGACCATTGGGAATGACGCCCTCAGTGGCTAGCGCCGTGCTGACGGCACGAACTTTATCGAGGATGACGGCGAAAATATTGGATGATTCGTTTATCATGGCGCGGATTTATCGCCGGCCCCGACCCGGAATGCAATTAATTGACAAAGAATAATTGTAGTGAGTGGGGAGTGTTCGCCACGTCGACTGCCCAATGAGGGCCTGGTTACCGCTCCGATATGCGCCGGCCTCGGCCTGGTCGTGCCGCTTCTGGCCGGCATTCTCCGGGAGCCCCACGCGACATTGGGCGCCATCGGTCGAATCGCGCGCTGAACCAAGAATGCGCTTGAAGATGCTGGACGAATCGGCCGCCGCGGTGACGCGTTCGGCGCTGGAGACCGCGGGGCGTCGGTCGGAACATGCGCCCTATTGCGCGTCCGCTGGCTCGGGCGGAAAGGTTGCGAGAAGGCCGCGAAGCTGCGGCAGCCAGTCGCGTTGCTCCGCCGTCAGCTTGTCGCCCTGCGCGAGGGACTCGACAATTGCCAGGGCGCGACGCACCAGCGGACGCGCATGCGCCGGCTCAAGAAACGTGCTCACGCGGAACAGGCTGGCGGCAAGATCGAACTGCCGGTTGCTGTTGCCGGAATCGCGTTTGACAAGCATCTCAGCGATTTGGAGGCTCCTGCGAAACTCCATCAGCGCGTCCTGTCGCTGTCCCAACACCCGCAGGAAGTCGCCGATCTGGCTGTGGACAATCGACAATGCGCGCTGTCGCTCGGCGTTGCCGGGGTCGGAAGCAGCGAGCCTCTGGGCGATTCTCAAGCCGAGCCGATATTCCGTCAACGCCTCCTCATTACGACCCATCGCACGAAGCGCATTGCCAATGGTTGCGTAGCCGACCGAGAGATCGCTTTGCCGTTCTGTGTTTGCGGGCGGGATTGGCTGCAGCGAGTTTTTCGACAATCGCCAAGAGCGTCAGCTCAAGGTTCGATAGCGCAACAGATTCGCCGCGCCGAAGTGCCGGCGCGTTTTCTCCGGAAGCGGCCACGGCTGCAACTGTAGTTCCTGAGCACGGTTAAGTATCCTGCGAGTCAAATCACGCGGCATTCCAGCGCGGTCGCGTAGATCGACGTCCGAACGATAGGCAGTCAGATCGACCCATTTCGGTTCGGCGGCAAAACGACCAGCGAGCACCGGCGGCTGAGGCAGACGCTCACCGCGGGTGAAGTCGCCCGATGCATGGTCCCGGGCCAACGTGCCGTCGGTGAGCGCAATCAACAGTGTTTCGGCGATCTTGTGGTCAAACTAGAGCGGTATGCATTTAGGTTAGTTCATATCCAGCGTTTCGGAAATAGTTGGCGCATTCGCCAGGTGTGAATCCACCGAGAAGCTGACCGATTGCTGCGCAGACGGCATCGACGGTG
>JALHRD010000008.1 GCA_022841625.1 Xanthobacteraceae bacterium | reverse complement strand
AGCCCATCGGCAACATCCCGCCCGCCGAGGCCGAAACCGCCTACTATGCCGACATGAAGGAACAGGCTATCGCAGCGTGACTCAAACCAAATAGCCTCCGGGGTTGCCGGGGCGGTTCAAGGCGAGTTGCAACACGCAGGAGAGAAACAGAAACGTAGCAAGCGCCCGGTGCCTGCTAACGGGTAGAAACCAAACCGTTAGGACGAGAACGACACCCAACGTATTCCGTACGATGTTGTGCATCATTTGCCCCAATCGGTGTAACGTATTAAGCCAATTTGGGCGATCACGTTGATCCCAAGAGGGTCTCGTCAAGGCAAGGCTGGCATCCTCAATTTGCCACTGGCTGTGGGCATAAGCCCTGAGCAGGCGCGGCGTTAAGTGAGGAACGACGGTATTGTCGATATTGTAAGGCATCGCCTCATAGGTATCGAAAGTCCACCAGCTAAAGATAGGTGGATTGCGGAACGAGGAGCCGGGAAGGTGGATCCCGAGATAGGGAGTGCCGCTCGCAAGAATTACCGCAAGGATCTCGGGATGAGCGACGATCGTTTCCTTGACAACTCTCAGCAGAAAAGCGTCTCCTTCTTGAATGCCTTTGCGGTGCATCATTTCGGTGCCGAAGATGATTCTCCAGACCAATTCTTCAGTTGGATTTCTGAGAGCCCCGGGGAACATCTCCGCTAACTCGGCAGAAGCCGGTCCATTCTTCGCCTGAACAAATATGATGCGCGTCTTGTCAGGCGCCCAGCGTTCAGCCTCGCTGGGTGATGGTCGCGAAAAGGAAAATGATAGTGCCTCGTTGCTTGTCCCAAGCGACACATAAACGCGCCAAAACAACTGCCGGCCGGTGAAATTGTGCAGCGAGCCGAATAGTTCTGGCTGCTTTAGGACTCTGCTTCTCGCTAAGGACCATGCGAATATCAAGCTGATAGCGATCAGAGCTGACAGACAGATTGATATTATGGCAATCTTGTTGCGTTGCCACAGTGCCATACTGAGTAGGAGCGCTACAGCAACGACTGCGAGATAGAGTGCCTCATGGCGAATCATGAGTGCCATAAGCACCGCTCCCGTGGTCAATATCGCATAGTGCCATCGTTGCGTTACGACAAAACGTGAGAAGAAAAAGGCCGTCAGCAGGAGAAAAAATGAATATGGATGGTCAGTGGTGAGTACTTTTGCATAAGAGAAAGGGATCGTTGAAGCAGTGAAAACCAAAGCTGCTCCAAATGCGTAGCGCTCCCCGACAGGCAGCAATGTTCCATAGAGCAGAGCTGGCATTAAAATTCCGAGGAGCGCATTCGCCGCCAGGACGCCGTTGAAGGTGTCCAGCCAAGTCATCCCCAACAGATGCAAGTAGAGTGGAAAACCTGGTGATCGCCACCACTTGAACCAAGCGTGATCTAGTCCAGCTATGCCTCGGGCATATAAATAATAGCCGGCCCCATCAGCTTCAATTGAGATTGGCAACGCAACGAGATAGAGCAGTTGAAACAATGCGGATAGAACAAGAAGACTGACGAGCGAGCGCCGCACATTATCGTGAGCAACATTGCTTTCTACTTCACGGATTTTCATTGTTCGAAATGGCCACTGCGCCGTCATCTCGACAACTGCTTTGCAGAGTTGGCGTTCATGCGTTGCATGTAGAAGCGGAGGTCAATGCGAGAGCGCACGTCGATCCCCCTGTCCTCGGGTGTCGATATAGAGCAGCGTGATGAAGGTCCACTCCGTGGCAGGGTGGGTGCTGCTGCATGTCGTCGCCCGGATTGGCCGGATCATAACGTCACTCCGCTTTATTCTGCCGCGCGGCCAGCGGGTGGGTGACCGCATGGCCGGGTTTTCGTTTCCGGGCCGCATCGGCAAGACGATCCGCGAATGCCTGACCCTTGAGGTGCTCCGTGTTGGTGCGCTGGGTTGCATAGAGCTTGGAATCGACGATCTCTTGCAGGCATTCCACAAACTCCGGCGCATCCCATGGATCATAGCGCGCACTGATGGTCTTGCCCGTCAACGCCGCCGCCGCGTCTGAAATTAGGAAGCGCGCGCAGTTGATGGGCAGCTCGATGTCGCTGTCCTGCCATTGGTTGATCAGTTCTATCACCGTATCATACAGCAGTCCGCCACGCTCGCGGCCGGCGTCAATCACTGTGCTGAAAATGTCGGTCTTGACGAAGCCGGGCGCGAAAACGTTGACAGCGATGTTGCGCGGCGCCAGTTCGACCGCAAGCGTTTCCGCAAGCCGCACGATACCTGCCTTGGCCACGCCGTATGCGCTCAAATTCGGCATCGGATCGAATGCACCGCCGCCCGACAGCAGGAGAATGCGCGGGCGATTTTCAGTCCGCATCAACGGAACCACGTGCTTGGTGACGAGAAAAGCGCCGAAAAGGTCGGTCTTCAGAGCCTCGAGCCATTCCTCGCTGGCGACGTCGGTAACGAGGCCAATCGGGCCCATCACTGCGGCGCAATGAATGAGAACGTCGACCGACGGCGTACGCTCGCGGACTTGGGCGAAGAACCGCTCGACCTCGGTCTCCGACGTGACGTCGCATCCGGCAGCGAACGTTGCCGGATGCACTTCGGTAACTTTGGCGAGCCGATCGGTGCGCCGGGCGCAGACGAACAGCCGGTGGCCGTCGCCGGCAAAGGCATGGGCGAGTGCGGCGCCGATGCCGGAGCTTGCTCCCGTGATGACGATTGACTTCGTTGTACTCATTCGCGGCTTCCATGCGACTGGCCCGGCAACGCGTTCCGAGCCTCGCTTCGAATGGCTGATTGACCGCGTCTGGAATATCGGCGGGCGAACGGGACTATGGCTCGCCTGCGACAAGAAACCAAGACTAGGACCTCGGTCGGTTGGTCGGTCAACCTCTTCGAGGATTAGACGAAATTGATATGCATCGGCGGTGCCGCGCCCTTGGTCGCTTCGATCGGCACGATACCCTTGACGTGGTTGTCGAGGGCCTCGTTGAACTTGTGCTGAAGACAGAGCGTTGGGCAGCTTGCCTGGGCGTTGAACTTGGGCGAGGCGAGATGGTTTATGACCTCCCAGTACTCGTCACTGAAAACGATGTCCTTGAAGCGGCGCTCGCAGATATTGCCGAGGTGAAACTTTTTGTAGCGCTCGTTGAACATCATCGAGCAGGGAGCCAGCAGGCCTGTACCCGACATTTGAACCAGAAAAGGAACGCCATAGCAGCGTTGATAAGAACGGGTGCCTTTGGCTTCAATCTTCGACCACTTGACGACGACCTTGTACTGGTCGTCGGAATAGCTCTCGGCCTCGCGCAGCTTGTCGTAGAAGCCTTCATATTTCTGATAGTCGACGCCAAGCGAGCCTTCTTCGTCGTCGCTGCAATGCTTGAGTACAAGATAATCGGGGCGCAGCTCGGCGCCGAGCTTGGCGAGCGGAACGAGTTGATCCTCGTATTCCGGCATGACCACCATCTGCATGCCGATCGTCACATCGAGTCCGTCGCGGCGTTTGATCTCCATCATGTCGCGGATATTCTGGCAGACGCGATCGAACCAGGCTTCCTTGGCGCCCATGATCTCGGAATAGCGTTTGCCTTCCCCGGCTGAAAAATTAATGCGCAGATAGGTCAGATGCGGAAGAATCTGCTCGGCGCGGCGCTTGGTGATGGTCAAACCGTTGGAGGCGCAGGCCATCGAGATGCCGTTTTGGCTGCCGTGCACGATCGTATCGACGAAGACCGGAGAAATGGAACTTTCGCCGTCGCCCACGAGACTCACGCCCCGCACGCCGATCTCGGCGCAGTCGTCTAAAAAGTTGTGGATGATCTCCTTAGTGATGACGTGATTGGCGTTTTCCTGAAGCATCGCATAGCAGAAGTGGCACCCGTAGTTGCAGGCGCGGGTCAGTGCGATGTCCACGGTGACCGGGGCGAATCGCTCACCACGCTCCCACTGGGCGAGGCGATCAGCATGCCAGGCGATCTTGGTGCCATCGAGGATGAGCTCCTTGCCATCCAAGATCACTGGTGCATTCATTTTTTTCCCCTATATGGCGCTTTTTCCGCAGACGGCACCGCCATCGCGGTCGACCAACTCTAGTTGGTAGTCTATCACCACCGGTCTGGCAGAAGCCGCGCAGCCGAGCCCCGCCAGGCGAGAATCATATCTGTGTAAAGGCCATCAAGCGGCCGGATTCCTAAGACAGCCGCCGCAGGGGGCTTGTATCCTTCGCCCGGTCCGCGATCAAGTCGACCTCCGGCTCAGCGTCTCGGCGCAGACGCTGCTCCAGCCTGCGCATGAGGCTTGGCTTGTCGGTGGTCGGCACGCGATCGGAAAAGCCCACGGTCACCCGCACCGGGAAGCCAGTTTTGTTGTTGTCGATCCGCAGAAGGCTCATATCGTCGGGATACAGCCCTGCCGACTGTAAGAAGGTGCGCAGTACATAGTCCACCTTTTCGCGACGTTGATCCGGCGACAGGGCCTGCCATTCCGGTGACGGCGGAGGGCAATAAAAATTGGTGTTTTGTGCGACTCCGGTCTGTTCCCGATAGGAATCATAGGCTCTCCTGGCCAAACGGGATGGCAACATAAAGGGCGTTCCCGCATTGACCGGCAGCAACACGCCCTTGATGGGTACTGGCTTGTTCGGATCCAACAGCAGGTCCAGAATTTTAAGACCGATATGGTCGGCCACTTCCTGGATTGGCAAATGCTCGGCCGCTTTGCAGAAAAGGTCCAGAATTGCTCGCTCCGACGGTTTAGTGGCGCCGGCGTGGTGTGCGGCGCACACAATATGGCTCTTGGGGTCGACATCGAGCGCGAGCATTGCTGAGCCCTCGCGCCCTGTCACCCGGATGAGGCCGCCGTTTGGAGTCGCCGCGGCCCCTTCGAGAGACAGCGAGCCAAGCGCCACTTGCAGTCCCGGACGAAAGTGGGGATGGACATCACTGAATTCGGGCAGCTCGGCGCTATCCCAACGATTGAGGCTTGGCTCATCCGGATCGGAACTTTTGGGAGCTGCCCCCGCTTGCCAGTAGGCTGGCTTCCGACCGGGGCGGCCCTGGACGGCATCGGCCGCCGGAATCTGTTTCATATTCGATGCTTTGAGGAGAACATTGTCCCCCTCGGTCGTCAGCGTGGGCGTGCAGCACCCGGATAGGCTGCGCTCCAGCTCCGGCAGCCGTTCCGGTGCGATTGTTGTGCTGCGGAAGCGAATGGCGATTTCGGTCAGCCCTGCGATGCGTGCGGAATCAACCATTCCGGCGATGCCAAGCACGGGATCAGCGTCGGGCACCCAGAAGTCCAGAAAGCTGTCGGAGACACTATGCTTCCGGAGCGTATGGATCAGTGCACGATGAAACATGTCGACCAGGTTATCGTAGTCGATAGGTTCGGCGTTTCCTGTTTCAGTCATGCACGTCTTCTCACAATTCCTAAGTCCAGCCGCTGCTCTGTGCACGCCCGATCACCCAATGTCGATCTTTACGACGCATCCATGGATAGCCGACTTTGTTTGATAACCGGCCCACTTCCCGTCGTCACCTTGACGGAACAGCGCTTTCCCGGCAATGACGGAGCAGCGTATTGTACGCTGAGCCTATGACGATGAGCAATGCCGGTCATCATCGCGTCAAGTTGTCCCTGGAGGCGATGGTGCGTATGGATATGACGCTTTTTTCTGTCTTATGAAGATTCTCATCTCCAATGCGATCTGGGGCGAAACCTATTGTTCGATATTTGCCCGTTTTTCTCTCGCGACGTTACTGTCACATAATAACATTCCCGCGCTGGCGAAGCGGGCGACGATTACTTGGCACATTGTCACTTTGCGTGCCGATTATGATCGGTTGTTGCGCGAGCCCGCAATCGCGGAGCTTCAGCGCTATTGCCAGATCGAATGGGAACTCTTGGAGGACTACGGAATCTCCGCGCCTCCGACCGGACCGGGCGGCGAAAAGTACCCGTTCCTGAGCGCGCTGCAAAATCTTTCGATCAAACGCTCGGTCGATCATGATGTTGTTGTCTTCAATTATGCCGATTTCATCTGGGCCGACGGCAGTCTGAGCAATGTCATTCAAATGCTCGCCGAAGGCCGCGCGCCGTTGGATGCAGTCTTCGGCTTCTGCTTGCCGGTCGACCGTGATTTGGCGGTCTTGGCCTTGGAATGGCATCGGCGAATTGCAAATCCTGAAGTCCTTGAGTTGGCGCCGCGGGATGGAGCCAGAATTGCTTTCGATTGCATCCATCGTGAAGCCAAAATCCGATTCTGGGACGAGACCCCGCGGTTCACCAATCTGCCGTCTTATCTGATCTGGCGGGTGGGCGAGCATGGCCTCGTCATCCGGTCCTACCACCAGTCAATCCTGGCGATGCGCACGCGCCCGAACGACCCGAATTATGTTCGGGGAATCCTGCGCGGTGGGCTGGACTCGTCGTTCGCCGGCCAACTGGCGACTAGCAAGCAACTGGGCTTTGCCACTGACTCCGACCACATACTGGTCTATTCACTCTATGACACCATCGTCGATTCTCGCGTACCCGAAGGGGTGACGCGTGAGATGTCGTTCCAAAGCGTTTTGGCAGGAGATGTTACGCCGCAGCAGCGCCATTTCGCCGAGCGCCCGTTCTTTATGAGATTGCGTGATGGCGGGGAGGAGCAGTGGCGCAAGGTTGCTGAGAAATCCTGGGATGTGTTGCGCAGAATGCAGGATGCGACTGCGTTCGACCAGGCGATCTACGACGAACGCCTTGCCACGCATGGCGTGGTTCCGAAAATCGCGAGGCTGAATGCTTTCGAGCGGTACGTTTTCCCGATTATCCAACCCACCCGCGACCGGCTTGTGGCATGCGCTACGGCGTCGCGCGCCGCCGCCGTTCGAACCGCCGGCATCGCCCGGCACGCTTTTTCCGTTCTCCGGCAACCGCCACGATTACGGGCCGCAGTTCGCCGACGGATTGAGCGGTGGCTCCCGGGAGGGCGGACAATAGCGCGCATCGTCGCGCTTATGCTCAGTCCGTCGCGCTTTCCTGGAGCGATCAGGCGAAGGTTGAAGATGCGCTCACGCCAGCCGCTCGGCGAAATGTTCGGTATGAATACGAACATTGCCGTTGCGCCAGGCGTTTGGGTCGATCCAGCCGTTTGTGAAAAATTCGGTCAGGCGCTTGTGACGGAGCAAGCGACAAGCAACCGCGAATACAACATGTCTGCGCTTCGCAATGCCGAGGAAATGCTGCGCCTGGTAGTCGACACGGTGCCGGTCTGGATAGAACCGGCCCGGGCTTTGGGTCGGAACCTCTGGTTTCAATCGCGTTTCGACGAAGCGATACAAGCATTTGCGGAGGCCGAGCAATTACGAAACGTCGGCGCATGGATCGCCGGCTTGCCGGTCGATTCGCACGTCTTCTTGCCCCGCAACTGCGCGGAAAGCATCGGCTTGATGGGACACATCGATGCGTTTGTGAAATACAAAATTCTAACCGGCGATCCGCGATCTTATTACTTGCTGGCGCCACCGCAGAACGTCGTCAACGCAGCATTCCTCGACTACTGGAAGGAGCACATCACCATAGTCTCGCATCGCGGGGAGATAGCAAGACTTAAGCCGAAGGAGACTATCTACGGCGTTAATTGGAACTGGGTCATGCCGAAAGGGACTGGCACGGTTTTTGTGCACGAAGGCATTGCCGCGGTGACACGGGAGTGGCAACGCTCCGGCCGACCGCCGCTGCTTCAGTTGCGCGGGGACCACGAGGATGAGCTGACGCGAACATGCGCTCGGTGGGGTATGGCGCCCGGCGATCGATTTGTCTGCCTTCACGTTCGAGCATTTGGGTTCTATCGCGACGCGCACGACAAGGCACAGGAGTTCCGCAACACACCGATCGAAAGCTATTATCCATTGGTTCGCGAGTTGAGCGACCGAGGCCTATGGGTGATCCGCATGGGCGATGCATCGATGCCGCCGCTCGATATCGCCGAGTGCGGTGACTCTGGACGGGTCATCGACTACGCTCATTCCGCCGACAAGTCCGCTGCGATGGATGTTGCCCTGTGCGCACGGTGCGAACTGTTTGTGTCGTCGCCATCGGGCTTGCACACGGTCGCGCACGCGTTCGGTAGGCCGGTCTGCGAGTTAAACTATCCAATCTACGCCGGCTTTCCCTGGTGCCTCGAGGAGATATTCATCCCGCAGCTCTATTTCTCTCGTGACAAAGGCCGCGTGCTGACATTGCGGGAGATACTCGGGTCCGACATGATCCATCACGACCACCAGTTCCTGCTTGAGGGTGCCGGGATATCGCTTATACCAAACGACCCGGACGATATTGTCGAAACCGTGCGCGAGGCTCTTTCGCCATCGACCTATCAGGTGAAGGATAGCGCCCTTGCAGATCGGGTCTGCGGCGTCTTCGAAGAGCTTAATCGTCAATATGATCGTGGAATTTCCGGACGATTGGGTCGATACTTCGCGGTGAAGTACGCGGCTCAGCTGCTGCCGACCGATTGACAGGCCTGATTGAACTGACTTCAAATGCTCACACAGAATGGAAGCGTACGGGTTGCGGGAACTGCGCGGCGCAAGCTTGATTTTCTGCTCGCGGTATACAACAGGCCGAGATATCTCCATGATATTCTCAAAACCGGGTTGGCACTTGACATTCCGGGCGCAAATTTCGTGGTCTTCGATGACGCCTCCACCTTGGCTGAGGATATTCCAGGCCTGGGAATGCTCGATACCGAAGCCGTGTGCGGAAGTTTCAACGACAAGCGTGTGATCTACGTCCGCAATCCGACAAATATTGGCGTCACAAAGTCGCTTGAACGGTACTATCGCGAGGTGTGCGATGCCGAGTACACATCGCTCTTGAATCCAAAGGATGAGTTTATCGACGGCGCCCCCATTGTGCGGGCGCTTGCCAAGCTAGACGCCGATCCGACGATTAGCCTGGTCGTCTATCCGTTGCGTCAGATCGATCGGGTCGAGACCGACAAGCCGTTGCTCTTCAAATACGATCGAATGACCGGTCGCGAATTTGTGGCTCGTCACGTTCAGGACGAGATGCTCCAACATTGCAGCGGCTATGGAATCATGCGAGTGGACGCCGCCCGCAAAGTGGGGATTCCCAGGAATATGGATTTACGAGCATTGGGTCTCGAAGACGCGTCGGGCATCGACCATGACATGCTCTTTACGATTGCGACGACGGGCGATGTTGAATTTGAGAGCGAGCCGGTATTGCGGCGGTCGATCGTCGACGGATATACCGAACGGTTCCCGCTCACATTTGCTTATACCCAGTACCAATATGCAAGACGATTGATGTCGGAACTCGAACCGCGCGGCTTTGTCTCGGCCGAAACGAGACGGCGCTATATCGGCTTTTGGCACTTGATCATCGCACGCGGGCTGGTTGTGGCTTACCAGCCGGTGCACGGAAGTGAACAGGAAAGGGGCGTCTCGCGCATTCGCCCCCATCTTCCCATGCCGATTCTGCTTTATCTGCCCGCGGAATGCCTGCGATTTCGCGTGTTGCCGCGCGCAGAAGCTGTTCAAGTGTATTTCAGGGGGGCAAAGTTGGTGTTGTCCGATTGGTGGAAAAAGATCACTGGTCGCCCGCACATCGCTTGAACCGGTCGGCAGAAAACGTCAGCGCTTATCGACAGATACTGCGCTAAGTCGGAACAGTTCGGATGAGAATTCTAATCACTGTCGCTGCGTGGGGACGCGAATACGCTAATCTGTTGGCCAACTACTCGATTGCAAGCCAGCTATCGCCGAACAACATCCCGCGGCTGGCCGAGCGGCACAACATTACCTATCACATTGTGACCAATGCGGTAGACCGGGACTGGATGGCCAGACAGCCTCAACTTGCGCAGGTGGAGCGGTATTGCGAGGTCCATTGGGACCTCATGGAGACCCACAGTTTCACCCCAAAGAGGGCGCCTGGTGGCGCCGATGACAGAAAGTATTCGTTCCTGAGCCTGCTGCAGAACCTTGCCTTCGCAAAATCGGGCGACTACGACGCCATCGTCTTTAACTATGCAGACTTTATCTGGGCCGACGGGAGCCTCGACAACGCCGTCACGATGTTGTCTGAGGGCGTAGACGCGGTGTTGTCATTTTGCCTTCCAGTCGATCAAACCTTAGGCAAGGAGGCGCTTGATCGGCGCCAGCCGAGTTCAGAGGTCGTACGAAACATCCCGCCGCGTGAACTGGCTCGGATTGCCGTCGATCATCTCCATCGTGAAGCGCGTCTGCGCTTCTGGAACGCGCCGTCATTTACGAGCTGGCCGACGTATTTGCTTTGGCCGGTGGACTCCGAAGGCATTCTGGTCCGAGCCTACCATCAAACTGTTCTCGCTTTGCACGTCGATCGCACTGATCCGAATTTTTTCCGGGGCATATCGCGCGGAAGCCTTGATGGGGACTATACCTCCATGTTGGCCGCCCGAAAACGCATCGTGCACGCAACCGATTCGGATGTGGTCATGGTGTTTTCGCTCTACGAAACCACCATCGATACCGCGTTACGTGGCAGAAGTCGCAAGGAGGCCTTGATCTCTTGTTTAGGGGCTTCTGTGGCAGAGGCGCAACGGCGGTTTGCGGAAACGCCAGTGCTCGTGAAATCAAAATTCGAAGATGTGGCGTTGTGGAACGAGGCGCTAAGTACATCGGAGGCTGTCATTCGGCGCCTCCATCGAGAGATACCGTTCAATCAAGAAGCGCATGATGATCTGCAACGGTCGATGGGCGACCTGGAATCCTCGCTTCGGCGGCGGAGGAATTGGCTCTTCGCCAATGTTTTCGTTCCGTTCATAAATAGCGCCACCGGAAATCTGGTCAGGCGGCTACTAGGACCTTTGGCACGCACATGGCGGGTCAGAATCGAGCGGTGGATTTTTGGTCGATGAGCAGCGCCGCGCGGCGAACGGAAAATGCATTGTATTGCTGCGAGTGTCGCTTCTCAATTAAGGGTTAGGCTCACGATGGACAGCCATTGGCCTGATCCGCCTTGTATAGAATCAGAATTCCATTCGCGATCGGCAAGAGGAGCCGTTCAATGCCGCTGTCGTTCCGGAAGTGATCGAGAAGCGCCCTGCAGCCCTTGCCCTTGTCGGTACCCGGTGCGACGTTCAATGCGTCTCCGTGAAAAAAGACGTCGTCGATGATGATCATCCCGCGGTCGGTCAGCAGTTCTCGCGCCTTGAGGGTATATTCGAGGTAATCTTGCTTGCTGCCGTCGACGAAGATTAGATCGAAGCTCTTGGGTGCGAGACTTGCGAGGACTTTCCCGGCATCGCCCTCCAGCAGCGTAATGTGGTCCAGGAATCGATTGCGGCGGAAATTCTCACGTGCGAGCGCGGCAAAGTCCTTGCCCATTTCGATGGTTGTGACATGGCCGCGCTCGCCGACCATGCGCGCAAACTGCATTGCCGTATGGCCGATGAAAGAACCGATCTCCAGTACGGTCCTGGCGCCGGTGAGTTTAATCATGGCGCCAAAAAGAGCGATCTGCCAAGGCGGCGTCGACATTTCCTCGAAATCGATATTTTCCGGCTTCACCAAGTCGAAGCGTGACGCGCTAAAAGCATTCGAGTACGACGACATCAGCGTATGCAACGCGTCCTCGAATGCGGCGTCGTCATGATAGAGGTGGCGGAAGAATTCCTGGTTTGGCAGGATCTTGTCGCTGTATTTTGTGCTCTTCATTTGCCTTCTCGATGGAAGTGTCGAAGTTCTGCCTACAAACGATCTTACGGCTTGTTGAAGGCGTTGAGGAAGCCGGCGCCACATCGCGCGAAGCGCATTCGAGCCCGTCAGTCTCTCGTGACTAAGCAAATATGACAGTCGTCGTTCGATAAACAGCCACGACCTGGAATGAGCCGGGCGGTAACTGAGGTAGTCGCGGCAAGACTTGACAAGAGCAGCGCCAGGAAGAACGCGATTGCGCAATAACACGGCTGCGACATGTCGCGGGGTCACTGGGCACCGGATGTTCTCTTCACTGCACAGGCCCAAGGAGCCTTCGCGCAGAATGGTTAGCGAATTGGTCTGGAACGCATGACTCAAGTTGCGGATCGTTTCCGCTTTGACATCGCGAAAAAATCTGCGCCGATCAATCAACATTGGATCCGCCAGGGGCGTCTCGAATGCGATCTCGATGCTCTTAATGCTGTCGAGATAGTGCTCGACCTGCGTGCGTTGAAAGCTTGCATTGGCGGCACGGATTTCAGTGACGATGCAAGGATCGTCGATGTATCCTACGTTCCCGACGCATGCCGGTCCCATCAGGAATTCGTAGCCTGCCTGCCATTTCGAGCCGTCGGTCTTCATGGCGCCAGCGCGCATGAAATGCGAACGCGAATACAACGTTGCCCCGACGATTCGATTTTTGGTCGTAGGTTCGGTCGCAAATTCTGTGAGGAATTCGTCGCCGGTCATGAATGACTTGGAAAAAAGTCGTGGAAAGAAGCTCAAGTGGGGCGACTTGCACGTAAGCGAAGAAAGATCGAAATACGCACCGATGTTGTCGAGCGTGAGAGTCGAGGGCTGTTCTTCGCAGCCGCCGAGATAGGAATCGGGCGTTGTTAAAACGTGGCTGAGCTGATTGCCCATGACGAAGGAAACGTCGTTGTGCGACTGGAAAATGATGACTTGGCGGTGCAGTAGGTCGGGAAGGAGCCAATAGTCATCGTCGCAAAGATATACGAAATATCTTCCGCGCATCAGCTCATAGACAAAACGCTGCACGTGCGCTCGATCACCAAGTCGCGAACCGATGTTGGTATCATTTCGGATGTAGCGGATCCGAGGGTCGGCAATCGATGCGACGACTTGCGCCGTGTCGTCGCTCGAGCAATCGTCGATCACGACGATCTCGAAATCGCCGAAATCCTGCATCAGGACGGAATCGATCGCGCGTCGCAGCATCCCACTGCGGTTGTAGGTCGAGATGAGGATGCTAACGACAGGCGCGGGAGCAGCCATCTCGATCCGTATCAGTTGCCCGTTGAATAGAAATGAAGCGCCTCGTCGAGGCTGCCGATCATGCTCGCCTGGCCATGGTCGAAGACTGCCCCACGGGCACAGTACCTCTTTAGCAAGTCCGGACTGTGCGACGCAATGACCAGCAATCCGGCGCTTTCCAGCAACTGTGCGATCCGCCGCGACAACTTCTCCTGAAACGCCGTGTCGCCGGCGCCAATACCCTCATCGATTAGCAAGATATCGCGGCGCCAGGCTGTGGCCAATCCCGCCATCAAGCGGGCACGCATGCCGGCGGAATAGGTTCGTAACGGTAGCTCCAGATAGCCGCCGAGCTCGGTAAAGGTGGCAATATCCTCGACCAAGACTTGCCAATCCTCTTGCGGATTGCCGTAGAGCAGGTGCTGGAACTTGATGCACTCATAGCCCGACATTTCCGCGGTGACGCCGGCTTCCATATCAATGAGACATCCGACGGTTCCTTCGACCTGCACTTCTCCTTCAGTCGGTGGATAGATGCCGGCGAGCACCTTCAAGAGAGTCGTCTTGCCCGAGCCGTTGTGTCCAATCAAAGCAAGGTGTTCGCCACGATTGAGTTCAAGGGAAATGCCACGCAGTGCATGGACGTGAACCTTGCCGTTGCTTTCGGCAATGTTGCCCCCAACCGCTGCTTTGAAGAGTCCCCTCCGCAGCAGGCGCAGTTGATTGGGTGCGAACACCGGAATTCGCAAATGCACGTTACGAAGCGATATTCGGCAGGGTGTCATGGTTGCTATAGCCAAAACACAACGTAGCGTTCGTAGCGTTTGTAGAAAGCCGCTCCAGCGATCCAGCAGAAGACGAGCAATGCAAGCACCACACTGACAATGAACGGGTCGGGTGGAAGCCCCATCAGCGGCATGCGCAAAAATTCAACTAAGTAGTAGAAAGGATTGAAGATATAGAGTGCGGTCCGCCAACCTGATATCATTGTGGTCTGCCAGAATATCGGAGTGACCATAAAAAAGATAATCATCGTGCTCGCAACAAGTCGCTGCAGGTCTCGGTAGCGCGTGAACAGAATCGCCATGATCGCGGTAATTGGAATCGAGATCAGGAACATCACGACAACGGCCGGGAAAAACAGCAGTGAATAGATGCTGAATTTGACAACTCCGAAGGCCACAAGCACGGCATAGACAATCATGTGGTGACACAAATTGATGATCTGTTTGTAGACGGCAGTCCAAATGAAGATCGCTTTGTTGATGGTTGAGTTTTTGACAAACGAGCTGTAGTTCATGAATGTATTGCCAAGATCGGTCAGCAGCGCGTTGCTCCATGACCACGCAATCATTCCACATGCGACGAAGGCGGCATACTCCCGCGTTGGCATGGAAAAAAGCGCGCCGTAGATAAGCGTCATTGCAAGCGTGAAAATTGCTAAATTGATCGTAATCCAAAGCGGGCCGAGGACAGTTCGGCGATAACTTTGAACGGTCTCGATCCACGCGATTCCGGTCCATAAATGGATATTGTCCAGCGGCGGCCGGACAAGCACCTGGACCGATTGGGGCAAATACCGGAGGTACGGCTTTATTGAATTGGCAGAGAAAGACAATGCAAACGCCATCGTTTAGGACTTTCAACGGTCAAGGCGACCATGCCGAGGCGATTTCATTGCGCTGCGAGCCATTACAGATCACCACTTTGTCGCATTTAGCTGCAACTTGGGGTGTGACACGAGGCAGTGCCAAATGACCGCCTGGAACGCTTCCGCATGCGGCGTCACGCGGGATGCTTCGATGGTGGGAACGACGACAACAACGTCGCCCTGTTGCTTGGTGTAGCCGCCGTCGCGACCGACAATGCCAAGTATGCGTAGTCCCAGCTTCTTGCCTTCCTGGACAGCGGACACGATATTGGGGCTGACATTTTTCTCCAGATTACCGCCGCCTACGGAAAAGACGAGGATCGCATCGTCTCGGCCGGCCCGGCTTACCTTCAGCCATTCCGAAAAGACCGTATGCCAGCCTTCGTCGTTAGTTCGGGCGGTGAGTTCTGATACGTTGTCGGTCGGCGCATAGGCCTCGATGCCGCACAGCTTTCGAAAGTCGTTGACAGCATGGCCACAGTTGCCCGCGCTTCCGCCAACCCCGATGATGAAAAGCCTGCCACCACGATCGCGCAGCGCAACAAGCTCGGCACACAGCGCTTCGATTGATTCAGTGGACAACTGGCGCGCTGTCTCACACACTTCTTCAAGATAGCGGGCGGCGTGGGACATGACAGCTCGTGCAAGGCTAGGTGATCACGAAAGGCCAAGCGATCACGAAAAAAGATGAAGCCGATCGAGGGCGACTGACGTTTCGCGCGCGGGCGGGGCTCGAAAAACCGGCCATTTTGTGCTTGCTATGCGGGTATCAAAACGGGAACAGGGTGTCAACCGCGCGCCCTGGCTGGCCAGACATCGATTTCCAAGAACATTGCGGAAAATCTTCCGTTGTGGCCTTCTCGCGATTGTCGCCCAGAAATTTCGCGCGGAGCTTGGACTGACCAGAATGGAGCGTGAATTCAATCTTCTTGGCTCTCTTCCGCGTTGCGTTCGAGACGTTGCCGCGCGTCGTGCAGGCAAGGAGGAAAGTCGAAAGGCCGCGCTCGAGTTCGGTAAGGAGTATTTCGACGGGACTCGCGAGCAGGGCTATGGGGGATACAATTATGATGGCCGTTGGCTCACGGTTGCCCGGCGCGCTATCGCGCATTGGGGCTTGAAGCCGAACGATCGGGTCTTGGATATCGGCTGCGCCAAGGGGTTCTTCGTCAGAGACCTACGCGCTGCGTTGCCCGGACTTGACGCATTCGGAATTGATATTTCAGACTACGCGCTTAAGAGCGCGCATCCTGAAGCCAAGCCTTACGTGCTCAACGCAAGCTGCGAAAACTTGCCATTCCCGGACAATTCGTTCGATGCCGTGTTCGCAATCAACACCATCCACAATTTGGAGCGTAAGGCCTGCCTGCAGTCTCTGCGTGAGATCGAGCGCGTCTGTCCAAATCGGGGTTTTGTACAAATGGACGCCTACCGCACCGAGCGAGAGCGCGAAATCTTCTTGGACTGGATGCTCACCGCCAGGACGTTCGATACCCCGTGCGGATGGCGAAACATGTTCGACGTGGCCGGATACAAGGGGTACTATTGGTGGACGATATTGGAGCACGATGATAGCGTTTTGACATAGCATTTCTTAAGCTGCGCCGGCGAATTGCCGGTGAGGCCCGTCAATCGATCCGGTTGCGTGCCGCAGCACGCGCAGTCTTCCCCGCCGTCATAAGAATTGGCCGCCGCATGCTGAAAGAGTCGGTACGAAATGTCCTTGCTCGCTTCGGTTTGTCGCTGCACCGGAGGGAGAGCATCCACCGGCTGTTTCGCGAGCTTGAGCGGCTGCGGCGAATAGCAAGTACGGTGCCGGGCTCGAATGAGCCACCGCCGGCACGTGCAACGTCTGCGCAAAATACCGACCTGCACGCCGAGCTTTCGCAGGCCAAGGAGGCGCTCGACTGGTATGAAGAGCGGCGGAATTTTTTCAGGCTCACAGAAGATTATGACGCCCGCGCCAAGGAAAAAACGATCATCGCCGGCGCGTCCAGGTTCGGTCACATCGACTTCGCCGATCTGGCATGCTGGATCTTTGCGTCGAGCCTGTCCAATCACAGATTGATTCACCAGCGGATCGACGAGACCACCGTTCTCTGGCGGTCGGTGAAGCGCACAGCGGGTCCCATTTTGGAGGTCGGTCGTGCGGCCGGCGGCAGCACGATTGCCATCCTCGGGTCGTCCGGCGATCGAAACGTCGTCAGCGTTGATCGCGCGCCAACCTACCCCGAAATGACGAAAGCCGTGTTCTCGCGCCCGGACGTGCAATCGCGGCTCAAGCTTTACAGTCAAAGTTCGCGCGAGGAGATTGCCGAGCGTGAGTTCGGCATGATGTTCATCGACGGCGACCACTCCTACGAGGGCGTTTGCCACGATATCGCGACGTTCTGGAATTGCCTGAAGAGTTTCGACGGCAAGGTGCCACTTGCCGTGTTTCATGACGCCGCCGACAATCCGATCGGCTATGTGCCGGCGGTCAAGCGCGCCTGCGACGAATTGATCGGCGAGGGCCGGGTTGCGCGCGTCGTGGATTCGTGGGGGTCGATGCTTGCAGTTGAGAAGCTTGGCGATCTCGATCAGGATCGCTGGTACGCAAAGGAAGACCGCGGATTCTGGAGGCGTTACGCCGGCCCCGGTTATCCGGTGCTCTCGCCCAGAACGATCCGCAGCACGCGCGATCCGGCTGCCGCGGCGCTGGCCAAGGGATTGACCAACCTGCTCGGCGAGGAGAATCTCGACGATCCATCCTGGATTAAGGTCGGCACCGATCTCGACATCGTTTTTCTGGAGGCGGACAACCCGGTGCGGTTCGTGCGCGAGACGCCGACCGCGGGGGAGCACAAGGTCGAGAAATTGGTGCCACTGGGGCTTTCGCGCTTCGCAATCACCATGTTTCTGCGTCCGGTGCGCCGGAAGGTGTTGCGGCTCGCAGTCCGAGCCCCCAGTGGCGCACCGATGGCAGAGGCCGACTTCGCGCTGGTTGACGATTGCCGCATTGAGCGCCAGCAGGCGGCCGACGGGGCAAGGATCATCGACTGCGGGTTCCTCTATGGGAACGGATTTTTCCGCTGCGACCTGGCCGTCGAAACTTTGGCGCGGCTACCATCAGCTTTGATCTCAGTCGCAGCCTTGGATGAATCCGGTAGCCCTCGCTATAATGGCAGTCCCGACTCCGGCTTTATGGTCAATCTTGCCAGCGTGCGTGAACTGCCGTAGGCGCCGCCGAGCCATTCACGACCGACGATGTTTCGAGCCAGAGCGATATTGGCGCGACCGCTGGTCCAGTTGCTCGATATCGCGGGTGAGCCAGGCGATGACTTCGGCGTCTTCGGTCGGCAGCCGCCGTTTGCTCTGGTAGCGGCGGCGCGAGACGCCATAAAGTGTTTTGATCGCTGATGCTGGCACAGTGAGGTGAATGCGGAAGACTCTCCGGTGCCCTACGGCATTGGCCTTGGCGGCATGAACGCTGTGATAGCTGACCGGAGAATCCAGAAAGGCGAACAGCCGGTTCTCGGCATAAGGCACGGTCACGACCTCCGTCATGCCGGGTGCCGCGTACCATTGTAGCGTCGCGGCCGCCATTCGTGCTCGCGCGCGCGTGTCGCTGTCACCGAAGCGTTGAATCGTCGTTCCAGGATAGCCAGTCGCATCGTGGTCCAGGTAGAGCAGCAAGGTGCCAATCCAACCCGGATCGTGGTAGTGGTGCGTGTGGCAGCCGTGTCCGGCGTATTCCGGATCCGACTCCATCAGCGAGATTTTTGCAAACCGAATTTCGATCTCTTCGCCATACCGGTCGGCAACCCATGGTCTGAACTGGATCGATGCGGCCGCGGCAATCTCATGGCCGTAGCTTTCGACGAATTCGCGCCAAAACTTCCGCTGAACGTCGTCGTCGATTCTGTGGTGCAGGAGATCGCACACGTAGTTGTGTGCTATCTCCAACCCGAATTGATCGCGTGCCGGCCAGTGTTCGTGGACGGCCTGCAAGACCGGAGCCGGCAGGACTTTGTCGGCGACAAAATACGGATACGGTTCGGTTTCCACAGCGTAATCCGTGATCCGCTTCTGAACGGAGGATCGGGCTGCCAACGAGTTGAGCGAACCAAGGCCCTTCCGGGCCAAGAGTAGTGAAAACAGGTTCCAATGTCGCATGATGCCGCCGTTCCTGGTGCCGTCCATCAGTTAAACGCGACTGTGCCCCGATTTCCACCTCAAGCGCAATGCCGGGACAGGGCGTGCGGTTGATCCGCGATTGATGGCTACGCTACAAGAATCCACGCAACCGGTCGCACCCAACAGGGGGGCGCAGGATCGTTCGGAACCGACGGGGCCCAACTTGGAAAGGCAAAGCGTAATCATGAGGCCCGCCATCTTTCTCGACCGTGACGGCGTGATCAATCAAAATGAGGTACGAGGCGGGCGCCCTTATGCGCCCGAGACGCTTGACCGCTTTGTCATCCTGCCGGGAGTTCCCGAGGCGGTCGAAGCATTGCGTGCCGCGGGATTCCTGATCATTGTGGTGACTAACCAGCCGGATGTCCGCACCGGCCGGCAATCGCTTGACACGGTGGAGGCGATGCATGCGCTGTTGCGGGAGCAGGTGCGGGTCGACGATATCGAGGTTTGCTATCATGTGGACCAAGATGGATGCGACTGTCGCAAGCCCAAACCAGGTATGCTATTGACGGCTGCTCGCAAACACGGCATCGCGTTGTCGCAGAGTTGGATGGTCGGCGACCGGTGGCGTGACGTCGGAGCGGGGCGGGCGGCTGGTTGCAAGACAGTATTTCTGGACTACGGATACACGGGCGAGCCGGCGCCCGTCGATCCGGACGTCGTGGCCCGTTCGCTAGCGGGGGCGGTGCCGCGCATTCTTGGCAAAGATCAGTAAGCACAGCGAGGTTCACGATGGCGTCCCTCAATTCACTGAAAATCAAAATTTTCGCCGATGGCGCGGACTTGCAGAGTATGAAGGCGCTCTACGCGAATCCCATCGTCAAGGGTTTCACTACCAACCCGACTCTGATGAAGGCTGCGGGTATTACCGATTATGCAGACTTTGCGAGGAAGGTGCTTGCCGCGATTCCGGACCGCCCGGTGTCGTTTGAAGTGTTTGCCGACGAGTTCGATGAAATGGAGCGTCAGGCGCTGGAGATCGCGTCCTGGGGGAGCAACGTCAACATCAAGATTCCGGTGACAAATACCAAAAGTGTTTTCACCGGCCCGTTGATTGAGCGTCTTGCCAAGCGCGGCGTCCAACTCAATGTCACCGCCGTCTTCACGCTCGATCAGGTGCGCCGGATCACGGACGCGCTGAGCCCGAACGTGCCGGCAATCGTTTCGATTTTCGCTGGCCGCATCGCCGACTCCGGCATCGACCCAGTGCCGTTGATGGCGGAGGCAGTGCGCATCGTGAAGTCCTCCCGGCCCAAGGCCGAGGTTCTTTGGGCCAGCCCGAGGGAGCTCCTCAACGTCATCCAGGCGGATGAAGTCGGCTGCGGCATCATCACGGTGACCGGCGACATCATTAAGAAGCTGTCGTTGATCGGCAAGGACCAGGATGCCTACTCGCTGGAAACCGTGAAGATGTTCTACAACGATGCCAGCGCGGCGGGCTTCCGCATTGGTGCCCCGGCACTGGCAAAATAATGCCGTTCACGCGTGCATGCAGCAGATGCGCTTGGTATTGAACGCTCTTGATCTTAACGATAAGAGATTGTGTCTATCAGGATTGAGAGGGGATTTCCTTTGTTTGAGAGAGTTTTTGTCACCGGCGGCGCCGGTTATGTCGGGCATGTGCTGACGCCGCGATTGTTGTCGCGTGGCTACAAAGTCACGGTGTATGACGCGCTGTATTTTGGCTGCCGGCTCCCAAACCATCCGAACTTAAACGTGATCCGCGGCGACATCCGCGACACGGCCAAACTGGCGGCGGCGTTCCAGGGGCACGACGCCATTCTGCATCTCGCCTGCATTTCGAATGACGCAAGCTTCGAGCTGAACGAAAATCTTTCGAAGACGATCAATTACGATTGCTTCGAACCGATGGTGCTCGCCGCCAAGAATGCGGGCGTGCAGCGGTTCGTTTATTGTTCTTCAAGCTCGGTATATGGCGTCAGCGATTCGCCCAATGTCACGGAAGATCATCCGCTTGTGCCGCTCACTCTCTACAATCGGTATAAGGGGATGTGTGAACCGCTGCTGTGGAAATATAACTCGGACGATTTCACCAGTGTCGTGATCAGGCCAGCTACGGTCTGCGGCCACAGCCCGCGCACGCGGCTAGATCTTTCGGTGAACATTCTCACCAATCATGCGGTGAACAAGGGGACAATCACCGTATTCGGCGGCAGCCAGATGCGGCCCAATCTCCACGTCGAAGATATGGTCGACGCCTATGAATTGATGCTGACGGCGCCGCACGACAAGATCCACCGCGAGACCTTCAATATTGGTTTCCAGAACCATTCGATCGCTAATATCGCGCTGATGGTCAAGCGGGTTGTCGAAGAGGAATTTGCGGGTGGAGCACCGATCAAAATCGTCACCACCCCTTCGGACGACAACCGTTCCTATCATGTCAATTCGGACAAAATCCACCGAGTCCTTGGCTTCCGGCCAAAACGGACGATCGACGACGCGGTGCGCGATTTGGCGCGGGCGTTCCGCAATCACCTATTGCCGAACAGCTTCGAGGACGACTGGTACTATAATGTGCGCACGATGAAGAAACTCGGGGCGACATGACTTCGCAGCCGATCGCTATCGTTACGGGTGGCGCTGGCTTTATCGGCAGCCACATGGTCGATCTGTTATTGCGTCGCGGTTATCGCGTGCGGGTCATTGATAATCTGGTCGGCGGACGCGAGCAGAACCTGGCGCAGCATCTCGGCAACCCCGATTTCAGTTTTGCGCCATCGGATATCCTCGATTACAAGCCCGGCAATCCTTTGTTCGACGGCGTCGACTTTGTTTTTCATTTTGCCGGCATCGGTGACATCGTGCCGTCGATCGAGCAGCCGGCGGATTACATGTCCACCAATGTTCAGGGCACCGTCCACATCCTCGAATGTGCGCGGCGCGCGCGGGTTCGGAAGTTTGTCTATGCCGCGTCCTCGTCGTGCTACGGCCTCGCAGCGACGCCGACGCGTGAAGACCATCCGATCGCGCCCCAGTATCCTTATGCGCTTAGCAAGTTCCAAGGTGAGCAAGCGGTCTTTCACTGGCAACAAGTTTATCGGCTGCCGGTTAATTCCGTCCGCATTTTCAACGCCTTTGGCACGCGCTCCCGGACCTCCGGTGCCTATGGCGCGGTCTTTGGCGTGTTCCTCAAGCAAAAGCTCGCCGGCAGGCCCTTTACTGTTGTGGGTGATGGAACTCAGTCACGGGACTTTCTCTATGTGACCGACATTGCTGAGGCCTTTCTGCTTGCTGCCGAGACGGACAAGTCCGGTGAGGTCTGGAATGTCGGGGCCGGCAATCCGCAGCCCGTAAACAAGCTCGTTGAACTCCTGGGGGGGCCGGTGGTGTATATTCCGAAGCGCCCCGGTGAGCCGGATTGCACCTTTGCGGATATTTCCAAGATTACGCGTGACCTTGGCTGGAAGCCAAAGGTAAGCTTTGAGGATGGGGTCGCCCGCGTCGTCGCCGAAATTGACTATTGGCGAGACGCTCCACTTTGGGATCCTGCCTCAATTGCGCAGGCAACGGCCGGCTGGTTCCACGCTCTGGCAGCTAAGGGGCAATCATGATGGATGAAGCCAGCCGGAAGATCGTCAGCCACAAGGTCAAGACTGCCAGCGAGATTGCGGCCGCCGTCGGAGCACGGCCTCGCGATAAGAAAGTCATTATGTGTCATGGCACGTTCGACATCGTGCATCCGGGGCATGTGCGCCATTTGCTTTACGCCAAGAGCAAGGGCGACATTCTGGTGGCGAGCTTGACGGCCGATGCTCACATCATGAAGGCCAATTTCCGCCCATTCGTGCCGCAGGAATTACGGGCATTCAATCTTGCGGCGCTGGAGGTCGTTGATTTCGTCGTGATCGACAACGATCCGACCCCGATGAAGAACATTGCGTTGATTCAGCCCGACTACTTCGCGAAAGGTTACGAATACACCAAGACAGGACTGCATCCGCGCACGGCCGAAGAGAAGAATGCAGTCGAGGCTTATGGCGGCGAAATCATCTTCACGCCCGGCGACATAGTCTATTCCTCATCGTTCATCATCGAGAGCGAACCGCCCGCTATCGCTACTGAGAAGTTGATCGCGCTGCTTGAGGCGGAAAATCTACGGTTTGATGATCTGCGGAGTTCGCTTGACAAGTTTCGTGGAGTTCGCGTTCACGTTATCGGTGATACGATTATCGATAGCTACACTCATACGGTCCTGATTGGCGGTATGACTAAGACGCCGACTATGAGCGTCCGTTACGAAAACCGGTCGGACTTCGTTGGCGGCGCGGGTATCGTGGCGAAGCATCTCCAGTCCGCCGGCGCCGAGGTCACGTTCTCCACAGTTCTGGGCGACGACTCGCTGGCCGAATTCGCGCTCGGGAATCTGACCGAAGCTGGCGTCAATTGCACGCCCGTCATCGATCGGACCCGGCCGACGACTCACAAGAACGCGATCATCGCGGGTGGCTACAATCTCCTGAAAATCGACACACTCGACAATCGATCGATCTCGGAGAGAATAGTCGCTACATTTTCAGAGCAGATCCAGGAAACGCCGACGGACATCATTGTCTTCGCCGACTTTCGTCACGGAATTTTCAATCGTGACACAATTGTTCCGCTAACCAAAGCGATCCCAGAAGGTGTGTTCCGCGTGGCCGACAGTCAGGTCGCGAGCCGGTGGGGCAATATTCTCGAATTCAACAACTTCGACCTGATCACACCGAATGAGCGGGAAGCACGCTTTGCCCTCGGCGACCAAGACTCCGTTGTGCGTCCGCTCGGTTTGGAGCTCTACCGTCAGGCGGCATGCAAGACGCTGATCCTAAAGTTGGGAGAGCGCGGCTTGTTGACCTATCGCGCGGTGCCCCAGAATTACGAGGACGTGCGGGCGTTCTTTACGGTCGACACCTTTGCCGAGCGGGTCGTCGATGCGGTCGGTTCGGGTGACGCGCTGCTTGCCTACGCCACCCTGGCGCTGTTCAAAACCAAGAATGCCGTGATCGGCTCGGTGCTGGGCTCGCTCGCGGCCGCGGTCGAATGCGAGCACGAAGGCAATGTGCCGGTCCATCCCAAAGATGTGCTCCAAAAGCTCGATCACTTCGAGCGCTACGTGAACTACGGCTAATCCCGCCGCCAGCCCAGGAACTCCGGCCAATCATGCGCGTCCTCATCGTTGGATACGGCGTTCAGGGGAAGAAGCGCCGGCGCATTGCTGGCTCCGAAGCGGTCGGCATCGTCGATCCGGTCGCGCCGGAGGCGGAATTTCGCGACATTCGGGATGTCCCGCTTGATCGCTACGAAGGCGCACTGGTTTGTACGTCGGACGAGCCAAAGGTGGCAGTTCTTGGTTACCTATTGACGCACGGAAAGCATGTCTTGGTGGAAAAGCCGCTGCTTGCAAATTCGGAATCCGACCTGCTTGCGCTTGAGGTCGATGCGCGCAGAACCGGCGCCGTCTGCTATACGGCCTACAATCACCGCTTCGAACCTCACTACGTTCGAATGCGTGATTTGGTGGCTTCAGGCCAGCTCGGATCGATTTATCGTTGCCGCATGTTCTACGGTAACGGAACTGCCCGTTTGGTGCGCGACTCCGCTTGGCGCGATTCCGGCGCGGGCGTATTGCCAGATCTCGGATCGCATTTGCTCGACACCGTTCGGTTCTGGTTTGGGGACGTCGGCGACGACTTTCGGGTTACTTCGGTTAGCCGTTTCGAAAACCGGGCGCCGGATCATGTCGTCGTGGCGTCGGAGACCGCGTGTCCAAAACTCGAATTGGAAATGACGTTGCTGTCCTGGCGCAACCATTTCACCTGCGATGTCCTTGCGGAGCGGGGAAGCGCTCACATCGAATCGCTTTGCAAATGGGGGCCGTCGACATTCACGCACCGCACGCGGGTTCTGCCGAGCGGCCGCCCGCTCGAGGATCCCGTGACGCTCACGCAAGACGATCCGACCTGGGCGCTCGAGTACGATTATTTCAAGCGGCTTTGCGAAGAACGCAAGCCGGCCGATCTTGGGAACGACATCTGGTTGCTGCGGACGCTGTCCCGACTTTCGGTTGAAGCCATCAAGGGATCTGTACGCGGATGACGGCACCCAGGATTGCCTATGCTGGGATGACACATCTCGGCGTCTGCTCGGCGATCGCGGCCGCGAGCAAGGGATTCTTGACCATCGGCTTTTCTCCGGATCGCGATCTCATCGCCGCGCTGGCGTGCGGCCAGTTGCCGGTCGTTGAGCCGGCCCTTGATGATCTTAACCGCAGAAGCAGCAAGCTCATCCGGTTCTCGGCCGACGCCAATGAGCTCGCAAGCTGCGACGTCATCTATGTCGCGCCGGATGTGCCGACCGACGCAGCTGGCACGAGCAACCTCGCGCCGATCGACGCCATGCTCGATGTGGTCCATGCTCATGCGCGCGCCGACGCGGTCGTCGTAATCTTGAGTCAGGTGACCCCCGGCTTTACGCGGTCACGTAGACGACCGGACCGACAGCTCTACTATCAGGTCGAAACCCTGATCTTTGGACGGGCGGTCGAACGTGCGACCAAGCCCGAGCGTTTCATAATCGGTTGTGCGGATCCTTCGCTGCCACTGCCCAAGCCAATTGACACCTACCTCAAAGCTTTCAACTGTCCGATTCTGGCGATGCGGTACGAAAGCGCGGAACTCGCGAAGATTGCGATCAATTGTTGTCTCGTAGCGTCGGTTTCGACTTCCAACACGCTCGCGGAATTATGTGAAAACATCGGCGCCGACTGGTCCGAGATTGTCCCGGCGTTACGCCTCGATCGGCGAATTGGGCCTTATGCCTATCTCAGTCCAGGCCTCGGGATCGCCGGCGGAAATCTTGAGCGCGATCTTGCCACCGTCGTGTCGCTCGGGGATTCCCACGGCACCGACGTCGGCGTCGTGCGCGCCTGGCAGGCCAACAGCCGCCACCGCTGCGAGTGGGCGCTGCGCACACTGCACGCTTCGGTGTTGGGCAATGTGCGCGACCCGCGACTTGCTCTGCTCGGGCTTGCCTACAAGGAAGACACCCATTCGACCAAGAATTCCCCCGCGCTGGCGCTGCTGGCCGCGCTCGCGCCTTATGTCATGACAGTGTTCGATCCGGTGGTGGCGCCGCAAGCGGAATGGCATCCGCGGCTCCATCGCGCTGCCGACGCGCTCGACGCCTGCCGGGATGCCGACGCCTTGATCATCATGACGCCGTGGCCGGAGTTCAAGGAACTCAAGCCGCGCGACATCGCCGCGACGCTGCGCGGCAAGATTGTGCTCGATCCCTTTGTCTGCCTGGACCGTGCCGCGTGCCGCGAGGCGGGTTTATCTCACCACGTGCTGGGCGCGCCGGCATTGCCGTCAACTTAGTCGAGGAAGCTGCCGATGCTGACCCATCAGAATGCTGAGCCGAAAGCGCCAAGCCGCGTGGTCGTACTGGGGCCGAACGGCTTCATCGGGCGCCGACTGGTGGCGCATTTTCAGGGGCAGGGAATTCCGGTCGCGTCCATGGGTCGCGACAAGGTCGATCTTGCCGCCGAGGACGCCGCCGAACGGCTTGCCGCCGAATTGCAAGCAGACGACACCATCGTGTTCCTGTCGGCGCTCACGCCCGACAAGGGGCGCGGGATCCCGCCCTTTCTCGCCAATCTGCGGATGGCGGCGGCGGTCTGTGCGGCGATCGAGCGCCAACCCGTCGGCCATGTGGTGTATATTAGCTCGGACGCGGTCTATCCTTTTCGATCCGGCCTTGTGAACGAAGAAAGCTGCGCCGAGCCGACCGACCTCTACGCTGCGATGCACATCGCGCGCGAGCTCATGGTCAAGCAGGCGGTCAAGGCGCCGGTTGCGATTCTGCGTCCGACGCTTGTTTACGGAGCCGGTGACACGCACAATTCGTATGGCCCCAATCGTTTTCGGCGAATGGCGCGAGACGGCAAGATCACGCTGTTCGGAGAAGGAGAAGAGACGCGAGACCATATTTTTGTTGATGACGTATCCGCGTTGATCGGCCTGGTAGCGCTGCACAGGAGTGCAGGAACACTCAATCTGGCCACCGGACATTCAAGCTCGTTCGGCGACCTTGCGCGGCGTGTGGCCGCCTTGTTTCCGACCAAGGTAGACGTCGTCGGCACGCCGCGGCAGAATCCTGTGACATACCGGACCTTCGACGTCGCCGCGCTGAATCGCGCGTTTCCGCAGTTCCAATTCACTTCATTGGAAAAGGGACTCGCGGCGGCGCAGCGCGACTGAGTACGCTGGTTGCTCACGTCGATCGTGCGACGAGGCTAACTTGTGACTACCGCGAACGCCACGACGATAGTTTTCGGATGATTTTGGTCGAGAGTAGATCGCGAATTCGGTAAGGCCGCAAGCGTAACCACAGCCAGAAGAGAACAGCCGTCCGACCGAGAGACCCCTTCGACATCGCCCAGATCATCTTCAGCACTGCATCGTCCAGGCCATTACGAGCCGCCATTGCCCGAACGAAATCGAAATCGACAATAGGTTCCTTAAGCACAAGGCGGGAGGTAGCAAACCGCCAGCGACTGCTGAACCGGTCTGGGTACCAACGAGGGAATGCCGGATCGGAGGCGAGCTTGCGCCGGGCTACGTCGAGCATTCGGCGTGCGTTGTCGAGATTCATGGAGGATTGTCTCGACAGTCCGGTCGAAAAAATGCGCCAAGTCGACACGATCCGGGGAGCGTAGCAAAAACCGCGTGTCAACGCGATTTTCCGCGCCAGGAAGCCATCGGCAAAAGATCCGAGCTCGCGGTCGAGACCGCCTGCAGCCGCGATCGCTTCGCGGCGGAACAGCGCTGCGCCGGTGACGATTTGGTGATCGCCAGTCGCCAGAAGCTTGTGCATTTGTGACGGTTCGACAAAGCCGGGGCGGAGGCGCGGTGCGGCGACGGGTCGGATGCCGAGCGAACGCCCAGTTTCGCCGTCGACGAGGACGGCTTCGCCGGAGAACAATCCGGCCCGCGGGTGTCGTTCCAGCATCTCGACCGCGAGTGAGAAAAAGCCGGGCATGGTCCAGTCGTCGGCGGCCGCAAAATACACGTAACGGCCTTTGGCTTCCGCAAGTCCCCGCTGCTGCGTTGCAATCACGCCTAGATTGTTTTGATTTCGCAGGACGCGAATAATCTCCGCTTCCCGAGCGATTCGTTCTATGACGCTGATGCTATTATCGGTCGAGCCGTCGTCGATCAAAAGAATTTCGTCAGGACAGCAATCTTGCGACAAGAGCGCTTCGATCGAGCGTTCGAGGAAGTGTCCGTGGTTGTAGTTCGGCAGTATGACGGATACCGTTGCCCCGTCGTCCCGCGGTCCGCGATGCGCCATACGGTTGTTACTTATTGGGCTGGTCAAGGGCTGAAACGCTAAGCAATTATTGGTGAAATCTCAAGGCGAGGGTAATGCCACGGGAATTCTTGTCGAGAACGTCTCAGATCGCATCCCAACCGCCAGATCGTTCGCTCCGATATCGGACGGGACCGCGTCGGCGCGTCTGGTGCGCTCCATCGGCGCATAGTTGATCGATTTCTTCGGCGCGCGCCCGCACGCATCATCGGCGCACCGCGGGACATCGAGGTCTCGACCTAGTCCAGCGTCGCGCAAGTATTTTCAACATTTCAGCATCTCAGCTTGGAAGGCGCTATATTGCCTTTCGGAGACGCCTGGACTGTACAGCATTGATCCCCGCAAGGCGATTTCAGATGCCCAAAATCCTTTATTTAATTACTGAGGACTGGTTCTTCGTATCTCATTTCATGCCGATGGCGCGTACCGCGCGCAATTTGGGTTTCGATGTCGCGATTGCCGCCCGGCTTGGCGATAAGGCCGGCCGCCTCGCGGCTGAGGGGTTCCGGCCGATATCGTTGAATACGAAGCGTGGCAGTTCGGGGTTGTTCGAAGCGCTGCGATCGGTGATCGATACCTATCGGGTGGTGCGCGCTGAGCGGCCCGATATCGTGCATTGCATCGCGCTCCGGCCGGTGGTTCTCGGTGGCTTGGCGGCTCGATTGGCGGGCTTGCGCCGGCTGGTGCTGGCCCCGACCGGGCTCGGTCACTTGTGGACAGTCGACGGTGTGGCGGCGCGCCTGCTGCGCGCAATCGTCAAGCGCGTGGTGGGTCGGTGGCTTAAGGGGGCCGACACATACTATTTGTTCGAAAACCGAGACGATCCAGTCGTGTTCGGCCTTGATCCAAGTTCCTCGAATGTCTTCATTGTCGGCGGAGCCGGCGTCGCGCCTGAGGATTTTCCATATGTCCCAGAGCCGCCGGCGCCGCCCGTTAGGCTCGCGGTTGTGTCTCGCATGATCGCGCCGAAAGGAATCGCTGAAGCGGTCGCGGCGGTGCAAATGGCGCGCAAGTCTGGTGCCCAGGTCGAACTCGATTTATACGGCGAACCGGACCTTGCGAATGCTCTCGCCATTCCAACCGAGACCCTGCGAGCCTGGTCGAGTGCGCCGGGCATAGGCTGGCACGGGCGGGCGGAAGATGTTGCCGGGGTTTGGCGCGAGCACCATATTGCGCTGTTCCTGACATCCTATCGGGAAGGGCTACCGCGTGCGATCTTGGAAGCGGCGGCGGCCGGCCGGCCGATCATCACCACCAACATGCCGGGCTGCCGCGATCTGGTCCGCGATGGCCGGGAGGGCTTCTTGGTCGAACCGGGTGACATCGCGGCTGCGTCCCGGGCTATCGCGACGCTTGCCGGCGATGCATCGTTGCGCCAGGAGATGGGGCGGAACGCCAATCTGCACTTTAATGAGGGATTCACGGAAAGCGCCGTGATGCCCATCGTGACGAACCTCTATCAAACGCTGGGCGGCCTACCAAATCGCTGACAAGGGTCGATCTACGATGTTACATGCGTGCGACATAGTGGAAAGGGACTGATCTTGCCAGATTCCATTCTAGTTACCGGCGCCGCGGGGTTTATCGGAATGCATGTCGCGCAGCGGCTGCTGGCCGAAGGGGCAAGCGTCGTTGGCATCGACAACCTGAATGCCTATTACGATCCGCGTCTGAAACAAGCGCGCCTCGACGCGCTGTCGCGCCATCCCGGATTTCGCTTCGAAAGAATTGACGTTGCTGACCGTGATGGCATGCAGCGGTTGTTCTCGGTGCACAAGTTTTCTCAAGTTGTGCATTTGGCCGCGCAGGCCGGTGTACGGCATTCGCTGGTGGAACCGCATGCCTATGCCGACAGCAATCTTGTCGGCTTCGTCAACGTTCTGGAAGGATGCCGGCACACCGGCTGCCGGCATCTCGTTTATGCGTCGTCATCCTCGGTCTACGGCGCCAACACCCGCGTTCCATTTCAAAGTTCCGACAATGTCGACCATCCGCTCAGCCTCTATGGCGCCACCAAAAAGGCGAACGAACTGATGGCGCACGCCTATTCCCATCTGTTCGCGCTGCCGGCGACTGGCCTGCGGTTTTTCACTGTGTACGGTCCTTGGGGACGGCCGGATATGGCGATGTGGCTGTTTGCCGAAGCGATCATGGCCGGCAAGCCGATCCGGCTGTTCAATCACGGTGAAATGCGCCGCGACTTTACCTATGTCGATGATGTTGCACAGGCGGTGGTCAGGCTGATCGCGCGTCCGGCGGCGCCGGATCCGGCGTGGTCAGGTAAGGCGCCTGATCCGGCGCGCAGCAATGCTCCGTGGCGAATCTACAATATCGGCAATTCCAGCTCGGTACGGGTGCCGGATATTGTGCAAATTCTGGAGCGAGAACTCGGTCGTAAAGCGCAAATTGAACTTTTGCCCATGCAGCCGGGCGATGTCCCTGAGACCTGCGCCGACGTGGCCGATCTCGAGCGGGCAATTGGATTTCGGCCCACAACCTCAATCGAGGATGGCATTCGGCGGTTTGTCGAATGGTTTTGCAGTTACCACGGCGCTGCGGCTGCGCGTGGAGAATCCAGAAAGTCTTCGTGATCGAGCGAACCTATCCGTATTTGGGTCACACCCAGAGCGACTCGCGCGCGGTTGCCGGTGGGGCTATTGCGGCACCCCGCGCGACCGGATGGCGCGCCGCAAAAAGCTGCTCGACCTTTCACGATTGACGGCGCTGGGCTGGCAGGCGCGAACCCCGCTCCGGGACGGGCTTGCCAGGGCCGATGCCGGCTTCAAGGCCTCGGGCGCCGCCGCGCGGCGTGGCTGAACGGGGCCGCGGCCATTTCGTAACTTTTTGATACTAAATGTGTTTTCGCTTCGCGGTCGACGGTCGCCAACGGTCGCCGGCTGTGTTAGCAAGGCGCGGGGATCCACCGATCAACTTGGCTTGGCTGGCTGATATGATTAAGACCGCGAAACGCAGCGCGGACAAATTGCTACGGGTTGGCGTCGTTGGCGTCGGCATCATGGGCAGCAATCACGCGCGCGTGCTTGCCGATCTTCCCGGCGTGGAACTCGTCGGCGTCGCCGATCCGGAAGCCAGTCAGCGCGATTTTGTCGCGCAGGCGCTCAGCTGTTCGACGTTCACCGAGCTCGACGGTTTGCTCGCCGCTGGCGTCGATGCTGCCATCATTGCTGCGCCGACCCATCTGCACCGCGACTTGGCGGTCGCCTGCGCCAGTCGTGGGGTGCATATCCTGGTCGAGAAGCCGATTGCTTCCTCGGTGGCGGAAGGACGCGCGATCATCGCAGCGGCGCGCACCGCCGGCGTGACCTTGATGGTTGGCCATGTCGAACGCTTCAATCCGGCGGTGCAAACCATCAAGGAAGCGATCAGCAATGAAGACATCCTATCGATTGCCATCACCCGTGTCGGCCCTTTTCCGCCGCGCATGTCGAATGTTGGCGTGGTGATCGATCTTGCCGTGCATGACATCGACTTGATTCGCTGGTTCACCGATTCCGACATCGTCGAGGTGCAGCCGCAGCTCAAGAGCGCGGTGGCCGAGCGCGAGGATATCGCGCTGCTTCAGTTCCGCACCGCATCCGGCGTGCTGGCCCACATCAATACCAATTGGCTGACCCCATTCAAGGCGCGCAACGTGACGGTGGCGACGCGCAACAAATACATCATGGGTGACCTGCTGACGCGGCAAGTCACCGAGTGTTTCGGCTTTCAAAGCGACGGCAGCTACTCCATGCGCCATTTGTCGGTCGGTCACGCCGAGCCGTTGCGAGCGGAGCTGCAAGCCTTTATTGGCGCGGTTCGCACCGGCGCCACGCCCGCCGTTACCGGCGAAGAGGGAGTTGCGGGCCTCGAAATCGCGACGCGGTGCTTGCAGCCAAATGTGGCGCAGGCGGCGACCATGAGGGTCCGCGTCGGTTGATCGGCGCTGAGCGGATTTATGAATCAGCAAGTTCGAACGGACAGTATTCCCTTCATCGATGTCGCCGCCCAGCGTCGCCGATTGGGACGGGTGATTGACGATGCGGTGGCGCGCGTGCTCGCCCATTGCCAATTTATTCATGGTCCCGAGGTGCATGCGGCGGAAGCGGACCTCGCGGCGTTTTGCGGCGCGCGCCACGCGATCACCTGCGCCAGCGGCACCGATGCATTGCTGATGCCGCTGATGGCGAAGGGTGTCGGTCCAGGCGACGCGGTGTTCACCCCGGCCTTTACGTTTTATGCGACCGCCGAGGTGGCGGCGTTGGTCGGTGCGACCCCGGTGCTGGTGGACGTTGAGGAGGGGAGCTTCAATCTCGATCCGGAAAGCCTCATCCGCGCAATCCCAGTGGCGCGCAAGCAGGGTCTTAAGCCCAAGGCGGTGATTCCGGTCGATCTGTTCGGACAGCCGGCCGATCACGCGGCAATCGCCGCAATCGCGGAGGCTGAGAAGCTGTTTGTCATCGATGACGCCGCGCAGGCATTTGGCGCGACCTATCGCGGCCGCAAGCTCGGCACGTTTGGAGGGGCGACCGGGACCAGCTTTTTTCCAGCCAAGCCGCTTGGCTGCTATGGCGACGGCGGCGCCATCTTCACCGACGACGACGAGCTTGCGGAAATTCTGCGGAGTCTGCGGGTTCATGGCGAGGGCCGCAGCCGCTATGATTGCGTCCGCATCGGATTGAACGGACGGTTCGATACCGTCCAGGCGGCGGTGCTGATCGAAAAGCTAAAGATCTTCCCCGACGAGATCGTTGCGCGCGCGCGCATTGCGGAGCGCTATTCGGCGGCGCTCGCCGATATTGCGGTGGTGCCGCGGGTTGCGGAGGGATCGACCTCGGTCTGGGCGCAATACACTATCCGCGTTTCATCCGGGCGACGCGACGAATTCGCCGCGACCCTGAAGGCGCAGGGCATTCCCACCGCCATCCATTATCCGAAGCCGGTCCACACCCAGAGCGCCTACCGGCATTATCCGGTTGCCGAGGGTGGGTTGCCGGTCAGCGAGCGGCTGGCGGTTGAAGTCATTAGCTTGCCGATGCACGCTTATCTCGACGGGCCGGTGCAGGACCGCGTTATCGCTGCGGTTCGGCGGGCGCTGGCTGGGTGATTGCCGGCAATCGCGGCCGGCACAAATCGAGCCGTGGCGACTATGATGAGCCCGATTCGTGATCGGGGCCGGGGATTCATGATCGGACGCATTTTCACGGTCGGCGGCTTCACGCTGCTGTCGCGCATCACCGGGTTTGCGCGCGACATCGTGCTGGCGGCCGTGCTCGGCGCCGGCCCAATCGCCGACGCTTTTTTTGTGGCGCTGCGGTTGCCCAACCACTTCCGTGCGATCTTTGCTGAAGGCGCGTTCAATGCAGCCTTCGTGCCCGCTTATGCGCGGATCCGGCAACAGGGCGGTATTGACCCCGCCAAACTGTTTGCGGATCGGGTGTTCGCGCTGTTGCTTGCGGTCCAGGTCGCGCTGCTTGCGATCGCCTGGATGTTCACGCCGTCGATTATTGCGCTACTGGCGCCCGGCTTCGTGCAGGACGGCGAGCGCTTCACGCTTGCGGTGGAATTGACGCGGATCACGTTTCCTTACCTGCTGCTGATCTCGTTGGTGACGCTCTATGGCGGGATTTTGAACGCACTTGGGCGCTTTGCGGCGGCGGCGGCGGCGCCGATCCTGCTCAACCTGTCGATGATTACGGCGCTCGCGTTGGCGTTTTTCTTTCCGACCGCGGGCCATGCGGCGGCCTGGGGCGTGCTGATCGCAGGCTGCCTTGAGGTGATATTGCTGGTCACCGATGCCAGCCGGCAGGGCGTGTTGCCGGCGTTCCGCTGGCCGCGGCTCGATCTGGAGCTCAAGCTGTTTCTCAAGCGGTTTTGGCCCGCCACGATCGGTTCCGCCGAAACTCAGATCGCTTTGTTTGCCGATACCATCATCGCGACGTTTCTCGCGGCCGGCGCGCTGTCGGCGCTTTATTACGCCGACCGGCTCAATCAATTGCCGATCGGTGTGATCGGCATTGCGGTGGGGACCGTGCTGCTGCCGGAAATGGCCAACCGGCTGGCGCAAGGCGATCTGGCCGGTGCGCGACAGGCGCAGAACCGTGCAATCGAATTCACGCTGCTGCTATCGATCCCATGTTTGGTGGCTTTCCTATTGCTGCCAGATTTGATCATGCGCGCGTTGTTTGCCCGTGGTGCCTTCACCGCGGTCGACGCGGCCGCCGCCGCCGCCACGCTACAGGCCTATGCGATCGGCTTGCTGCCATTTGTGCTGATGCGCAGCGCCGCGACTACGTTTCTGGCGCGCGGCGATACTTGGACGCCGGTGAAAGCGCTGTTCTTCGCGGTGTTGGTCAATGTCGCGCTCAAGCTCTTGCTCTATCAATCTCATGCGCAGGTCGGTCTTGCCTTTGCGACCTCGATAGGCGGTTGGGTGAACCTGGTGCTGCTGGTTTGGTTCGCGGTTCGGGCGGACTTGTTCACCTTTGACGGTGAGGTCGCGCGGGCGGCGGGCCGCGTGGTGGTGGCCGGGCTGGCGCTGGCGGCTGCTTTATGGTTCGCCGAGCCTGTGGCCCGCGCGCTCGTCGCAGGGCGTTCGCTCCAGGACGAGCTTGCGCTGGCAATGCTCATTGTCGTCGGCGCTGTGGTTTATGGCGCCATGGTGCTGGCGCTGTTCGGCCGCCGTCGGCTGGCGGCGTTCGTGGCGCGCTCGCAGGCTAGCCTGCCACCTGACGCCAGTCGCTGACAAAACCGCAGCCTACCGCGCTGCCGCGGCGACCGCGCGTGCCCGCGGTTCCGGCGCCGTCGCCGAGCGTGGCGTCGCCATTTCGATAGCGCGCACCGGGTTGACCAATCCCGCGCCAAACTGATTGGCCGGTCCAAGGCGCCGAGCGCTGGCGGCGAGGATTTTGCGGACTTCCGCCGGCGTGAGCTTGGGATTGCGTTCCAGCATCAGTGCCACCACGCCGCTGATATGGGCGGTGGCGACCGAGGTTCCGGTCGTTACCTGGTACTCGCCGGCCGGCGCCGGCACCATGATGTCGACCCCGGGCGCCGCGATGGCGATATGGGCGCCGCGGTTGGCGCCGGTGAACAGCCGGTCGTCGATATCGGTGGCGGTGACCGCGATCACATTCGGATCGGCCGCCGGATAAAGCGCTGGCGCCTGCGGCCCAGCATTGCCGGCCGCCGCGATCAGCACCACGCCCTTGTCGTGGGCGGCCTTGAGGGCGCGCTCCAGCGATGGGTCGCGCGGTCCGGCAAAGCTCATATTGATGATGCGAACATTGTTGCTGACGGCCCAGTCCACGCCTTTGAGGATGTGATAGGTCGTGCTTTCGGCATTGCTGGCGCGGCTTGAGAAGGCGCGGATGGCCAGAATGCGCGCGCCGGGCGCCACGCCCAACAGCCGCTGCCGCGACACGATTGCGCCGGCCATGCCGGTGCCGTGCGGGTGCGGGCGGTCCTCTACCCCCGTGGCGTCGTAGCGGCTGGCGACGGCGCCGGTGTAGTCGGGGTGGGCCGGATCGATTTCCGAGTCGATCACGCCGATCAAAATGCCGGCGCCTCTGACCATGCGGTGCGCCGCCGGCAGGCGGAGCTTTGCTGGAGCGTATTGGCCGGGATCGCCTTGCTGGGAGGTCGCCGATTGGACTTCCTGTTGCGTCGCATAGACGTAATTGGCCTGTGCGGCGGCGATGACCTGGTGTTGAGCGAGCGCGCGGATCACGGCTGAAACCGTTTCGCTGCTGGCGTGGCGCATCCGGAAGGTGGCAGTGCCGCCCGCTTGCAGGCACTGCGAGCCAAGCACCGACAGGGCGTGCTGCTTCACGATCGCATCCAAGACTGCGGTCGGCACGTCACAGGGCATTTGCAGCACCACCTCATCGCTCACGAGGCGAGTTTCGGTTGGCGGCGGCAGATAGAAGTAGCGGTTCTCGCCGACATCGAGCCGGATTGGATCCGGAGCGGTGCTGCCGGTGGTTAATTGGTCGGCCGCCCGCTGCGCTTGTTGTTGTTGCTGCTGTTGCTGCTGCACGAATTGTGGCACGTCCGGGAGCGTATCGGTCGTCTGCTGCGGCCCGTTCAGTGGATTGGCATTGATCTGCTGGTCTGGCGGCGGCACGAACTGCGGGCTGTCGTTAACTGGCACCAACGGATTGGTGTTCTGGGTGCCGAGATTGACCAGATACGGATAAGAACCGTGCGCCCAGATCGCCGGGTCGAAGCCGGGCGGCAGGCCGCCCGACAGCACGGCGGTGGTCATGCCGGTGCCACCGGCACTGATGGTAACGCCAGTGGCCTGCGTGTCCCAATATGAATTGGTGGCGGTGCCGGATTGCGCGCTCGACACTTGCAGTGGCCCGAGATCGGGCAGCGCGGCAGTGAGCGCGTTGGCGCCCACCAAGCCGCCCAGAACGGCGCCGTTGCCGCCCTGAACGCGCCCGACCGCATAGACCTGATCGAACGAGCCGAGATTGAGCGCGGCAAAGCCGGCGGCGACCACGGCGTTGCCGCCCGTTACCGGGCCGAACGCATAGGACTGCGTGATCGCACCATAATTGGTGACGCGGCTTGAGACGTCAGTTTGCAAGTCAGTTTGCAAGTCAGTGTTGACATCCAGCCCTGCATTGATGCCGACAAAGCCACCAACATAGCTGTTCGCGCCGCCGGTCACCGCGCCGCGGGCATAGGCCTGGCTGATCCTGCCGACATTGGCGCTGACAAATCCACCGACCACGCTGTTGTTTCCGGCGGTCACATTGCCGGTTGCGTAGGAAAGATCGATCTGGCCGGCATTAAAGCCGACAAATCCACCGGCCCATGCGCCCGGCGTGTCGTTGGTGACGTTCCCGGTGGCATGGGACCGGCGAATCTCGCCGCTATTGGCGCCGGCGAAGCCGCCGAGCAGGGCTAACGTCGCATTGCTGGCGGTCACATTTCCGGTCGCGTAGGAGTCGACAATGCTGCCGTCATTGATGCCGACAAAACCGCCGGCCGCCGCGACGGTCGCGCCGGCCGCGCTCAGCGCCACCGCGCCGGTGGCGTGGGAGTTTGCGATCGTGCCGCTATTGTCGCCGACCAGGCCGCCGACCATGAGGCCGTTGTCGCCGGTTACCGGCCCGTTGCCGGTGACCGCTCCGGTGGCGCGGGAGCCGGTGATGCTCGCATCGGCGACGTTAAGACCGACCAATCCGCCGACCGCGCCCTGTCCACTGCCGGTGACTGCGCCGGTCGCGTAGGAATTGGTGATGGTGGCGAAATTGCCGCCGACCAGGCCACCGAGTTGCACTTGATTGGTGCCGCTGACATTGCCGGTGGCGTAAGAGTTGACGATCTGGCCTGGCTGGTTGTTGAGCCCGACCAGCCCGCCAACGATGGCGGCATAGTCGTTATTGACCGAACCGACGCCGCTGGCATTGCCGGTGGCATGCGAATTCGCAATCGAGCCGGTGTTGAAGCCGACCAGGCCGCCGACCGCGCTGCTGAACTGCGTACCGGTCGCGGTCGAACTGACGGCGCCGGCGGCGGACGAATTGCTGACGTCGCCGACGTTCCCGCCAACCAGCCCGCCGACGAAGCTATAGGCGCCGCCGGTGACTGCGCCCGAAGCGCTTGAGGCGGTAATGGTCGAGGTCGCGAGGTTCGCGCCGACCAGCCCGCCCGCGAGGTTCCACCCCCCGAAGCAATCGACCGCGCAGCCATTGCCGACCGTGACGGTCGCTGACGATGTGGAATTCGTGATCGTGCCGGGGAGAATGGTTTGTCCGTGGTTGTGGCTTGAGAAATTGGACGAACCAAGCACGCCGTTCTGCCCAACGAGGCCGCCGGCGATGACGCCGGCCAGGTCTAGTCCGTTGACCGTGCCGTTGGTGACGGTGACGTTGCTGATCGTGCCGGCATTGGTGCCGGCCACGATGCCGACAAACTGGTTGGGATCTGGGATATCCAAACCTGAATTGGCCGTGACCTGGAACCCGGAAAGCGTGAGGTTGCGAACCGCGCCGCCGGCGCCGATGCTGGCGAACAAACCGATGTGATTCTGTAGGTACGAGTCGGAGGTAATGATCGCGTTGCTGATCGTATGGCCGTTGCCTTCCAGCGTGCCGGCGAAGGGGCTCGCGGCGGTTCCGATCGGCGCCATATTGTCGGCATTGATGTTTCTGCCGAGCGCGTAATGGCCGGATAGGTTGGTCGCGATGTTTTGCAGATTGGCGAACGAGTTGACCAGCATATAGGCGGTTACATTCGCGCCTCCGATCACCGACGATGAATACGGATTACCGAAGATGTCGGATCGGGTGCCTTCGTCGTTGTAGCTGAGCGGATTGTAGAAGATCGACACGGCGCCAGTGGTTGAAATCGTGCGGCGCTCGCCGAGATGCACGGTGCCGGTGCCGGTGCCGGTGTTGTCCGCGCGCAAGGTCACGTTCGCGCCGCCGGTGTTGGTGATGTCGGCGGAGACATTGACGTTGCGATAGGCGCTGAGCGTCAGGCTGTTGCCAGTCGACCAGACGATCGGCGCGTAGACCGTCAGGTTGCCGCTCTGTCCTTCCGGATTGCTGGTGTTATTCGTCGTGATCGTAACGTCATTCGTTGCAAGAAGGTTTTGCACCTGCACGTTGGTCATCACGGACGCGCCCGGGGGCCGGGTGGGGCCGTCAACCAGGTCAATGTAGAAGTCGGCAGGATCCAGCAGCAGCGTGCCGGTCTGGCCCTGTGGCGCGCGGGTATCGACCGCGCCGGTGAAGGCCAGCCGCTGCTTGCCCGACACTTCGACGAAGCCGCCATTGCCGCCGAATTCGCCGCCGCGCGCAAAGATCGTGCCGGCATAGGTGGTCTGCATGTCCGACCACAGGATCACCTTGCCGCCATGGCCGTTGGCGGTCGCCGAGGCGTTGAACGTGCTCGCGGCATCGACCGTGACGGTGGTCGCGGTCGGGATCTCGGCATTGTCAAGAACGGCGCTCTGGTTGTTGATGCCGCCGGGGATCGGCCGGCCGCCGCCATAGTCGCCGCCGACCAGGATCGTGCCGCCGCCCGATTGTCCGGACACGTCGAGCATCGCGGCGGCGAATTGGATGTCCTCGCCGGTGATCTTGATCGTGCCGCCGCGGGTGCCGCCATCGGCACCGGTGGCGCTGAGTGTGCCGGACACGCGCACCGTCTGCTTGGGCAGGTCGGCGGCCTTGTCGGAGGCGGTCGCGCCGCCCAGCACAATCATGCCGCCGCGGGTGCCGATCGAATTGGCTTCGATCACGCCGCTGTTGTTGATCACGGAATCGACCACGGCGCGCGCCGCCGCCGCGGTGATCTCGACCCGGCCGCCATTGGCGCTCAGCCTGCCTTCGTTGCTGACCAGCGCATTCAGCGGCTTGCCGGTCGCAACGTCAATCACTTTGCTGGCAATCTCGTCGCCGACCGCGATCTGAATCAGCCGGTCGCCATACATGTCGAGCGTGAAGCTGTTGCCCGAGGCCAGCGCCACGGTGCCGAGCCGCGCGCTGATGGTGCCGGTGTTGCGCACGCCCGGCGCGACCAGCGCGGCGAAGCCGCCGTTCGATGCGGTGATGGTCCCGAAGTTGACAATCGATGCGTCCGCCCGGCCGGCGATATTGAAATTGTTCCGCCCGGCCATGAAGTCTTCGTTGCGGATGTCGTTGGTCGAGGCCAGGAATCCGGCGGTGTTGATCACCGCATTGCGCCCAAACAGCATGCCGTCGCGGTTGATGACAAACACCCGGCCATTGGCGGTCAGCGTGCCGTCAATCACCGAGGGGCCAAGCCCTCCGGTAACGCGGTTGAGCGTGATCGAGCTTGTGCCGGGCTGATTGAAGGTTGCCGCGCCGCCGGTCGCGATGTTGAAGGTGTTCCAGTTGATGATGGCGCGGTCGGTCGCCTGGTTGACGATCACCGCATTGGTGCCAGTACCGGAAATTGTCGCGGTGCCGCCGACCACGGTGCCGCCGGTCGGTTGCGCGCCGCCAGGCGCAGCGCCGAGCGCCAGGAGCGCAGCGCCGAGCGCCAGCAGCGCGGTGGAGGTCATCAGCAGGTTGCGGAGGCGGGGCGACATGGCAGCTCACCATCGTCCGGATGTAATGAAGAAGAAGCGCCAGTCGTCGCGTATGCCAGCCACTCCCTTGGCGGCCGAAAGATCGACCGCGAGGCCGGGCTGCAGACCAAGGCGCAGACCTCCACCCACCGAAGCACCATCCAAGGTCTCAGGTGTCCCTGGAACTGGGGCGAGATTGTGGAGCCAGCCGCGATCGGCGAAAGAATAGGCCTGGAACTGGGTTAACCTAGGCAGGCTATGCGGGATGTCGTAGCGCAATTCGCCAAGCAAATGGACGCAGCGGTCGCCAACCAGTTCGGACGGGTCGAACGCGCGGCCGAAGCTGCGGCCGCCATAGCCGCACAATTCCGGCGCCAGCAAGGGGGTTCGCGCCCATTGGGTATGGGCGGCCAACAGCACGGAAAAATTCGCCGGCAATGGCTGTAGGCGGCTGAAGGTCGCTTCAATCCGCGTGAAGTCCGGCCGTCCATTGGCGCGCGATAAATTAGCCGAGCCCGCGACCGAACTGCCGATCCCCTCGATGCCTTGGCTCACGACCATGTTGATCTGGTTGATGCCTTTCAGCGGATCGACAAAGTCGGCGTCGGTTTTCAGTCGCACGCCGCGCAACTGGTCGCGGGTGTTGAGCGCGGCGAGTATGTCGCTGCGGTCGTTGGTCATGAAAAACAGCGCGCTGGCGATCAGGTTGCGCTCGCGGCTGCGGATGAACGGGTAGCTGAGGCCGCCCTCAAACAGATCGCTGCGGGTCTTGTATTCCAGCAACTTTAGCGTCTCGGTGCCAGGCCGGCTGCGGCTGATGCTCTCGTTGAAGAACACTGTCAGCCCTTCGCTGGTGAGTACCTGCCGGTAGCTCGCCATCCAATATTGCAACTCGCGGAACTGAAATGCGCCGGCGGTGGTCAGCGTCAACGATTCATGCATGCCCGCGCGATTGTTGACGCTCACGCTCGACATGTATTGATACGGGCCGCGCGCTTTGGTGCCGCGATTGTCGATGCGGCTCTGCACATCGATCGGCTTCTCGACCACCTCGACAACCAGCGTGGCCGCGCCCGGTTGGGTCGATGACGGCTTCAGGCTGTTGGTGAATCGAAGGCCGGGAAGGTCGCCGGCGAGCAGCAGGTAGCGTTCGAGCGTTCGCACATTCGCCGGGCGATCGGCGACGATCTTGGCGGTATAGTAGGAAAAGAAATCGCGGTATTTTGAGAGCGCCGCCGGCCATTCGACGCGGTCGATATAGCCCTCGATTATCTGGATGCGGATCACCGCGCCGTGCGGGCTGAGTTGCTGCGGCGGCACGATCGCGCGCGACAAGACATAGCCATCGGCGCCGTATTGCGCGGTGATGCGCTGGGCAACGTCATAGACGGCGGTGACCGGGACTTGGTGGCCGACAATATCGCGGTATAGTGGCTCAAGGTCTTCGCTGCGGTAGATGGTTCCGCCAACGATCTCGACGCCGCGGACGATCACCTTGAGGCTTTCGGCGCCCGGCGGCGCGACCGTGCTCGGGAGTGAAATCGCCGCGCCGCCCGGCTGCGACAGCGGCGCGCGCGGCTGCACAAAACGCTCCCGCTCCCGCCCCGGCAATTCGCTGGCAGGAATTTGAGCGGCAGCCGGCTGCAGTGACAAAAGCAGCGCTAGCCCCGCGAGAATGCGGCATCGGCGGGGGGCTGACATCCCCGGACCTCAGTATGGGTACGTTTTCGCAAGCTTAAGGCTTTGTTTACACTTTATGCCCAGCCACGGTGTAGGCGCAATTGACCTCGCGACGAATAATGCGGATGTGCCCGATTCAACACAGTGATGTTGGCTGCCTCTAATCCATTGATTTAATTTGAAACTTTACGCGATATGCGGGCGTCCTTGGTGGCGCGATGCCGCAATCGTCCTGCCGCTATGGTTAATTGTGGTTTCCGGTGCGCCCATGGCTATATGGTGCAGTGCCACAAACGCCAACCGAACGTGTATTTGAAAGATGATGATTCGCTCGGCGGCCGTTGCATTGATGCTCGCCCCCATGCTTGCGGCCTGTGGCGATACTCCCCGCGCGTCGGCGCCGCCGCCGCCGTCGGTCACGGTCGCCAACCCGGTTCAGCGCAGCGTTGTCGACCATGACGAATATGTCGGCCGCTTCGTTGCGGTCGATGCGGTCGAGGTGCGGGCGCGGGTCTCGGGCTATCTCGACGGCGTGCATTTCAGCGACGGCCAGATCGTCAAGCAGGGCGATCTTCTGTTCACGATCGACAAGCGGCCATTCCAGAACGCACTCGATCAGGCGCGCGCCAACCTCGCGCTGGCGCGTTCGAACCTGACCTATACCGAAGCCGATCTCGCGCGCGGCAAGCAATTGGTGCGTGACAAGACCATCACCGATCAGGTGTTCGAGCAGCGCTCCCAGGCCAAGCGCAATGCCGAGGCGGCGGTGGCCGCGAACGAGGCCGCGGTGCGACAGGCTGAACTCGATCTGGAGTTCACCGAATTGCGCTCGCCGGTGGCCGGCCGTATCGGCGACCGGCGTGTGACCCCGGGCAACCTGATTACCGGCGGTACCGGCGGCAATACCACGCTGCTTGCCACCATCGTGTCGCTCGATCCGATCCGGCTCGAATTCACCTTCGATGAGGCCTCGTATCTGCGCTATGAGCGGCTGTCGCGCGGCGGGCGCGAAGTAACCAGCCGCGAGGGCAGTGTGATCGTGGCGCTGCGGCTGATCGACGAGCCCGACTTCGGCCACCGCGGCTACATGGATTTCGTCGATAACGTCATCGACAAATCGTCGGGTACGATCCGCGGCCGCGCCGTTTTCTCAAACTCCGCGAAAATGTTCACGCCCGGTATGTTCGCGCGTATCCGCGTGCCGGGGTCGCCGTCCTATCAGGCGCTACTGGTGCCGGATGCCGCGATCGCCAGTGAGCAGGCGCGCAAATTCGTCCTGGTGGTCGGCAACGACAACACCGCGCAGCAACGCTACGTCACGCTCGGTCAGCTCGTGGATGGCCTACGTGTCGTCAAGGATGGGCTCAAACCGGACGACCGGGTCATTGTCATTGGCTTGATGCGGGCGCGGCCGGGCGCCAAGGTCGTGCCGGAACTGCAAGGCGCCGCCCCGGTAGCGGCTCCCGCGCAACCGAAATGATGGTCCGCCGATGCGTCTGTCGCGCTTTTTCATCGACCGGCCGATTTTCGCTTCGGTGGTTTCGATCGTACTGGTGATCCTGGGAGCGGTCGCGTTCTTCCGCTTGCCGATTGCGCAGTATCCCGAGATCGCGCCGCCGACCATCAGCGTTACCGGCCAGTATCCGGGCGCCGGCGCCGACGTCGTTGCTTCGACCGTGGTCGCGCCGATCGAGGAGCAGATCAACGGCGTCGAGAACATGATCTACATGTCCTCGAACGCGACCGCCGACGGACGATTTAACATCGCCGTTACCTTCGAGCTTGGCACCAACCTCGATATCGCACAGGTGCAAGTGCAAAACCGCGTCGGCACGGCGACGGCGCGATTGCCGGCGGACGTGCGCAATATCGGCGTCACGGTGAACAAAAGTTCGCCCGACCTGATGATGGTGGTGCATCTGGTTTCACCGGATCGCTCGCGCGACACGCTGTTTATTTCCAATTTTGCGACGCTGGAAATCCGGGATCCGTTAACGCGCATCAATGGCGTCGGCTCGATCACGGTGTTCGGCAGCCGCGACTATGCGATGCGGGTCTGGCTCGACCCGCAGCGGCTGGAATCGCTCGGGCTCACCGCAGCCGACGTGACGGCGGCGCTGGCGGCGCAGAACGTTCAGGTCGCTTCCGGTGTGCTCAACCAGCCGCCGGTTGCGCAGCCGGGCGCATTCCAAATAGCGGTCAAGACGCAGGGCCGTCTTACCGATGTGGACGAATTCGGATCGGTCGTTGTCAAGCAGTCCGCAACGGCGGTGGTGCGCCTGCGCGAGGTTGCCAGAATTGAACTCGCCGCGGTCGACTATTCGTCGAACTCCTACCTCAACCGCGATCCGGCGGTGGCGCTCGCGGTATTTCAGCGACCGGGATCGAACGCGCTCGCAACCGCGGCCGCGATCCGCGCCGAGATGGAGCGGCTCGCGCCCCGGTTCCCGCCCGGCGTTCGTTACACCATCGTCTACGACCCGACGCAGTTCATCCAGGAGTCGGTGGACGCGGTGCAGCGGACCATTCTCGAAGCGATTCTGCTGGTCGTACTGGTTGTGATCGTGTTCCTGCAAACCTGGCGGGCGGCGATGATCCCGCTGGTGGCGATTCCGATCTCGCTGATCGGCACGTTCTTTGTCATGGCGCTGTTCGGCTTCACGCTGAACAATCTGACTTTGTTCGGGCTGGTGCTCGCGGTCGGTATCGTGGTCGACGATGCGATCGTGGTTGTTGAGAACGTCGAACGCAATATCGCAGCCGGGCTCAAGCCGCGCGAAGCCGCCATCAAAAGCATGGATGAAGTCGGCGGCGCCTTGATCGCGATTTCGCTGGTGCTGTGCGCGGTATTCATTCCGGCCGGCTTCATCACCGGCATCTCTGGGCAGTTCTATCGCCAGTTCGCTCTGACCATTGCCGGCGCGACGGTCATTTCGTTGATCGTGTCGCTGACGCTGTCGCCGGCGCTTGCCGCGTTGCTGCTCAAGCCGCACGAAGAACGCAAGCCCAAGGCCTGGGAGCGACCGATCCGCGCGTTCTACGCTTGGTTCAATCGCGGCTTCGATGCTCTCTCCAACGGTTATGGCTGGCTCGCCGGCCGGGTGGTGCGGTTTGCCGCGCTCTTGCTGGTGGTCTATGTCGGTATCATTGCCTTGGGCCTCAATGAATTCCGCAAGACACCGACTGGCTTTATTCCGGCGGTCGACCGTGGCTTCCTGATCATTGTGACGCAACTGCCGCCGGGCGCGGCGCTGGCGCGTACCAACGACGTCAACCAGCGCGCCGTTGAGATTGCGCTCGCAACGCCGGGCGTCGCGCATGCCGTGAACATTGTCGGCTTCTCCGGCGCCACTTTCACCAATGCGCCGAACGCTGGCGCGATTTTTGTGGTGCTGGATTCGTTTGCGCAGCGCGGTCGCGATCCCAAGCTGTCGGCCGGCGGCATCACGCGCGAGCTTTATGGTCGGCTGTCCGCCATCCAGGAGGCGCTGATCTTTGTGGTGTCGCCGCCGCCGGTACAGGGCATCGGCAATGCCGGCGGGTTCCGCATGATGGTTGAGGATCGTGCCGGCCGCGGTCCCCAAGCCCTGCAGGCGGCCGCTTTCGCCATGATGGGCGCGGCGTCGAAGGCGCCTGAACTGTCGCAGGTGTTCTCGTTCTTCGAGACATCGACCCCGCAGCTCTATCTCGATATCGATCGTACCAAGGCGCAACTTTTGGGCGTGCGCGTGCAGGACGTGTTCACCGCGCTGCAAATCTACATCGGCTCGTCCTACGTCAACGATTTCAATTTGTTCGGCCGCACCTACCGCGTGACCGCGCAGGCCGACAGTCAATACCGGCTGGAGCCCAGCGATGTGTTGGCGATCCGCGTGCGCAATGAGGCCGGCCAGACCGTGCCGCTGGCATCGTTTACAACGGTGCAGGACCTGTCCGGGCCTTACCGGGTGCCGCGCTATAACCTTTACCCCGCAGCCGAACTCGATGGCGCCGCCGCGCCGGGCTATTCGCTCGGGCAGGCGATTGCCGCGATGGAACGCCTGGCCGCGACCACGCTGCCCGACGGCTTCGCCTATGAGTGGACTACGCTCGCCTATCAGCAGATCAAGGTCGGCAATACCGCGACCTTCGCCTTCCTGTTGGCGGTGGTGTTCGTTTTCTTGGTGCTGGCCGCGCAATACGAAAGCCTGACGCTGCCGCTCGCCGTGATCCTGATCGTACCGATGTGTCTGGTCGCCTCGATTGTCGGCGTGGTGCTGCGCGGACAGGACAACAACATCCTCACCCAGGTCGGCTTTGTGGTGTTGATCGGATTGGCGGCCAAAAACGCGATCCTGATTGTCGAATTCGCCAAGCAGCTGGAAGACCGCGGCAGCAACCGTTTCGAGGCGGCGGTCGCGGCGGCGCGGCTGCGGCTGCGGCCGATCCTGATGACCTCGTTCGCTTTCATCTTCGGCGTGCTGCCCTTGGTGTGGGCGGTTGGCGCCGGCGCGGAACTGCGCCAGACGCTCGGCACCGCGGTATTTTCCGGCATGATTGGTGTCACCGTCTTCGGCCTGATCTTCACGCCGGTGTTCTATGTGCTCTGCCGCTGGCTCGCGCTGCGGCGGGGCGAGCGAGGCGCGCCCGACACTATGCCGCCCAAAGGCATCGAGCCGCACTGACGGTGTGGTTGGTCGGAAACCTCCAGCCGTTTTTTTCGCGGCCAGATCAAACACTGCGCCTGTTTGCTTCCGGGAGTTGATGCCGACCGGGGCGACATGCGCCCCAAAAACCTCGCGCCCCAAGACCCCGGCCGAGAATGACATGCGGGCGGGCGTTGGGCGCATTCTCGCCCGTTTTCTCCGTCCCAGGCCTGCCGGCAGGCACAGACGAGTACTATTCATTAACTATATAAGATATTGTTATCACTAAATTATTTTAAAGGAACCGGGCGCGGATGCGGGCCAGCGAGCCGTTCTGGCCGAATGCGCATTTGTGTGACGGCGGTCACATAGCTTCGCGCGGCAAACCCATACCCTCCGAACATCAGACATCAGAGCAGAGCGCCCTGGTGCAAACAAACGGAGAGTAATATGTCTAACGTCACTCGGAATGCCGTTAATGTCTTGGGCGCTGCGGCAGCGCTCGGTGCCACCCTTCTGATGATTGGCGGCGAAGCCCTGGCGCAAGGCGGATCTGGATCCGGTCGATCCGGCTCTGGCGGCATGGGTTCCTTCAAAGCCTCGACCGGCCGTCCGCAGGTCCAGGATCACCGCACGATCGCGACCCGGCCGTTGGTTCGGGATCACCGCACGACTACGATCGCGACCCGGCCGCAGGTTCAGGATCACCGCACGCCTAAGGGCACCCGGCCGCAGGTTCAGGATCACCGCACGCCTAAGGGCACCCGGCCGCAGGTTCAGGATCATCGGAATCCCCCGGTGGTCACTGTTCCGCCCGTGGTTCGTCCTCCGGTGATTAACGTTCCGCCAGTCGTTTCCAACCCGCCGGGTCGTCCTCCGGCCGTCACACCGCCGGTGATCAACGTTCCGCCGGTCGTTACCAACCCGCCGGGCCGTCCTCCGGTCGCCACCCCGCCGGAAGGGATCCCGCCGGTTGTCAGTCCGAATCCGCCGCGGCCGCTTCCTCCGATTGACCCTTGCCGCGGCGATGGCTGCCGGCCGGGCGATCACGGTCACGGTCATGGTCACGGTCATGGTCACGGTCATGGCCACGGCCACGGCCACGGCCACGGCCACGGTCACTCGCCCGCGATCGTCACGACCTTGGTGACGGAAGCCGCGCCGGTGGTTGATACCTGCCTGGCCTATGGAACTCGGCTCCAGGCCATCCACGTGCCGGGACATGGTCAGGTGTGGAAAAAAGTGAGGGTCTGTACCGTGCCTGCCATCAACTAACTCCCTCAATCGGGCAAGTGTTCCTCGGGCAAGTGTTCCAAGGTGAGGCCGCCATGAAAATGGCGGCCTCACTTTTGGGGCCGTCCACATTGTTGCGCCGGCACGCCGCGCGGCCGCAGCCGGCGGAGTAGGGCGCTGTCGCAGACGACGTTCGGCCACATGCTCAGGAGCAACGCGGCGTCACGCCCTGCAATGCGTCGCGCAGCATGCGATGGCTGGTCGCCACCTTGGAAAGGATAGGAAAATCAAGCTGGACGACAGTCAAAATGTTATAATATAACGTGTCTGAGACTGTTTTTCGGGTGAAGGGCGCCGTTTCGGTGAGTTAGGGGTTGGTCGTGCGTTGCTGTCTGTCTGTCCTGGCGGTGGCTGGTTCCGCCACGCTGCTGTTGTCCGTTGCTCCCGTGTTTGCCGAGGCGCACCGCCACGCTGGCCACGGCGCGCATGCTACGCCCCAGCGTTCGTCCGGCGCCGCACCGCGTGGCGCGCATGGACAGGCCCCGCGCGCTGGAGACATCAGCAATCAAGAACAGGAAGTCGAATCCGAAGGCTTGTTCGGCTTCACCGCCGGCTCCGACACCGCTAATGCCGGCGCAATCGGTGTTGCGTTCGAAAGCGTCGCCCGTCTCGGCAAGCGTGAAGGGCGCTATCGCGGGATCGGCAAGAAGCTGGAACTGGGTTACGGCGTCACCGACGACGTCAGTGTCTCGCTCGGTCTGCTGAGCGACTATCGCCGCATCGTTGGCGTTGCGGGTTTGGACGATGTTTCAACGTTCGGCTTCAACGGCATTGGTGGCGAATTTCGCTGGCGGCTCGTTAAGCGCGAACCGGGGCAATTCGGCATGACGCTGCAAATCGAGCCTTCGCGGCGGCGCTACGACGAGTTGACCGGTCAGCGCGTCGAAAAATACGGCGTCGAAAACAAGCTGATCTTTGATACCGAATTGGTTCCGGACAAGGTCTTCGCGGCCTTCAACTTGCTCTATGACGTGGAGCGCGTGCGCGCGCGCGGCCAAGTGCATTGGGAGCAGGGCTCGACACTCGGTCTGGCCGCGGCGGTGTCGGTTCAAGTCGCGCGCCAAACGTTTCTGGGCGGGGAGGTCCGCTATCTGCGCGCTTATGAGGGATTGCTGCCGAAGGCGTTGGCCGGGGAGGCCGTGTTCATGGGGCCGATGCTGTTCCGGCATTTCGCAAACCATGTTTGGATTTCCGCGGCCTGGAACGTGCAAGTCGCCGGCCACGCGGTCGGTCATGCGGGCCGGCTCGATCTGGTCAATTTCGAGCGCCACCAAATGCGGGTCAAAGCCGGCATCGACTTCGAGCCGGAAAAGGCCGTGCGTCGGGAGGGGGATTAGGTTTTTGTGGGTATAGCCCAAATCGGCGCCGGTTGAGGTGCTCTCAGGAAATAGCCTGCCCCGCACACCAGCCGCTGGACCAAGCCCACTGAAAATTGTAGCCGCCGAGCCACCCTGTCACGTCGACCGCTTCGCCGATGACGTACAGCCCCGGCACCGCTCTTGCTTCCATGGTCTTGGAGGACAGGTCCCTTGTATCGATGCCGCCGAGCGTCACCTCGGCTTTGGCCCAACCTTCGGAGCCGCTTGGCCGAACCTCCCAATGTTTGAGGCGAGCCGCAAAGGCAACGAGCGTGCGGTCAGGAACGATGGCGATCGGCCCCGGCGGCAGGCACGCCTCGGCCAATGCGTGCGCCAGGCGGGTGGGCAAGATCTCAGTGAGTATGGTTTTGGTCTCGGCCTTTGGCCGCGCCTGCTTGCGCTGTAACAAGAAATCGCGCGCTGCATGCGCTGGCACGAGGTCGAGCCAGATGGCTTGTCCCGGCCGCCAATAGGAGGAAATTTGCAGAATGGCCGGACCCGAAAGGCCGCGGTGCGTGAACAGAATGTTTTCGCGAAAGCTCTGCCCAGCGCAGGACACGATCGCTGCCACAGCAACGCCCGCAAGCTCCCGGCCAAGTCCTGACGTTTCAAGTCCTAATGTTTCAGGCGCAGCCGTTAGCGGCACCAGCGCAGCCTGCAAATCGGTGACGCGCAAGCCAAAGCGCCGTGCAACGTCATGGGCGAATCCGGTCGCGCCCATTTTCGGAATCGACAGGCCGCCCGTTGCTAACACCAGCGCTGGGGCGGTGAAGCATCCATGGCCCGTCGCCACGCGAAAGCCGTCGCCGCGGGAAACATCCGTGACCGCATGACCGACCCTGACGTCAACGCCGCCTTGGGCGCATTCGGCTAACAACAGGGCAACGACCGCGCGCGCTGAGCCGTCGCAGAACAATTGCCCCAGTGTCTTCTCGTGATAGGGGATGCGATGGCGCTCAATCAGGGAGATAAAATCGGCTTGCGTGTAGCGGCTCAATGCCGACCTGCAGAAGTCCGGATTGCCGGACAGAAAGCATTCCGGTGCAATGCTGCGATTGGTGAAATTGCAGCGTCCGCCGCCCGAGATCAGAATTTTGGCGCCGACCTTGTCGGTATGCTCAAGCAGCAGAACCTTCTTGCCGCGTTGGCCGGCGGTCAGGGCGCACATCAGCCCCGCGGCGCCCGCCCCAATAATAATGACGTCGAACGACTCAGGTGCTGTCGTCATTCGCGCCCGGAATTGCCCCTGGTTTCTGTCGCAGCCTCACCGCCTTCGGTATAACAGGGCCGCAGCGCGGGCAACGCTGCGACGTGCCATCAAATGGATTTATTGCAGCGGCGTTTGCGGTCGGTTTTGGGGGCCGCGGGCATCGATGGACGCTGGCCTTGGGCGGCAATGTCGAAAATGACCCCGAACAGACATTGCTGGTGGTTGCTGACCCGCCCACCCCAAGGGCGAAGACGCTTGGCGGCTGCGGTCGCGGGGCGTATTGCCTGCGGGTAGAACGTGACCGACCATAGGAAGGTCCGCCAAACTACTTTTTTCATTTTGGCGGAGCGTCGGGGTCATGCTATAAATTAACATGAATTTTCTGAACGATCTCGGCTTCTGGCTCATGGCGCTTGATCGCCCCTTCGCCTTCTTGTTGGCGCTTCCATTTTTGGTTGCAGCAGCGGGCGTCGCATCGCATGTCGTGCGTCAGCGTTTTGGACGTACGTGAACCCGGAATGCGAGTTGGTCGCCGCCTCCTACTCGGTATCTTGATCGCGGCGGCGCTCTCGTCAGAAGCGGTCGCCGCCGGCTTGGACGGAGCCAGTTTCAGCCTAGGCTGGGTACTGCCCTTTGCCGGGATGCTTTTGTCGATCGCGGTGTTTCCACTCCTTGCGCCGCATTTCTGGGAGCATCATCAGGGCAAGATTGCAGCGGCGTGGGCTATGCTGGTTCTCGTCCCGCTCGGCTTGTCAGTGGGGCCGGGGCCGGCCGGGCAAGCGCTCGCGCACACGGCGCTGCACGAGTACATCCCGTTCCTCCTTGTGCTTCTCGCCCTTTTTACCGTTGCAGGCGGAATCGTCATCCGGGGCAATCTGCACGGCTCGCCGGTTGTGAACATGCTATTGCTGTCAGTCGGCACAGTCTTGGCGAGCATCATCGGCACGACCGGCGCGTCAATGGTCATGATCCGCCCGATCCTGCGGGCCAACGATGACCGCCGCCACAACGTGCATGTCGTTGTCTTCTTCATTTTTTTGGTCTCGAATATCGGAGGCTCGCTGACACCGTTGGGTGACCCGCCGCTCTTCCTCGGATTCCTGCGCGGCGTCGATTTCTTCTGGACGACGACGCAACTTCTGCCGGCAACGGCCTTTGTTGCCGGCATCCTGCTGGCCGTATTCTTCGCGATCGACACCTACTTCTATCGCAGGGAAGGCCGCGTCAAACCCGACCCGACGCCGGATGATCCGTTGCGCGTAAGCGGCGGCGTGAATTTCATTCTCATGGCCTTCATCCTCTGCGCCATCCTCCTGAGCGCACAGGTCAAGCTGGGAGAGTTCGAGATTTTAGGCGCGCGTATGCCGGTACAGAATTTGCTGCGCGATATCGCCATGATTGCCGTCGTCCTCGTCTCGCTCGCATGGACGCCGGCAAAGGACCACAAAACGAACGGATTTTCGTGGGCGCCGATGGTCGAGGTGGCGAAGCTTTTTGCCGGAATCTTCGTGACGATCATTCCCGTTCTGGCGATGCTGGGCGCGGGGCGGTCCGGAGCGTTTGCGCCTTTGGTAGCCATGGTCAGCCATGCCGACGGAACGCCGAACAACGCCGCCTATTTCTGGCTAACCGGCATCCTGTCGTCGTTTCTCGACAATGCACCGACCTATCTGGTGTTCTTCGAATTGGCGGGTGGCGACGCGCAACATTTGATGACGAAAGGCGCCTTGACGCTCGCGGCGATTTCCGCCGGCGCGGTGTTTATGGGCGCGAATTCGTATATCGGCAACGCACCAAACTTCATGGTCTATGCGATTGCCAAGAAAAGCGGCGTGAACATGCCGAGCTTTTTCGGCTACATGGGCTGGGCCGCGGTGCTGCTTCTGCCGGTATTCGCGCTGACGACGCTCATTTTCTTCCGGTGAGTTGCTATCCGGCGATAGCATAGTAGCGTCTTCATGAGTCTGCTCGTGGCCCCGCAAGAGACCCGCCGCCATGTTCGCGATCCGATCGCGATCGAGGGCATAGCGCACCCGTTTTGCTCATTTTGAGTTTTGTTGAGTTTGACCCGAAGCGAACCTCGGCCAGCATCTCATGTTGCAGGAAACTATTTTTGGACCCCTTCTAAAGATTCCGATTAAGCCGTTACGATGCTGCCTTCTGAGCCGAGGGGGTGGGGTATGAGGCGGCGGAAATTTCTCAGTGTTTTGAGTGGAGCTTTAGCAGTATGAGCGAGCCGAATCCCGTGCGCCAACCGCGGCGGCAGCAGGCCATTCGGCCGCAATGTGTTATTTGCGGAGAGGCAACGCGCGAACCCATTGCCTTCGGAACGGTCCGGCCGTCGCTCGCTTCCGGACTTGCGGCTGAACATCCCAATCTGAAGGCCGACGACACGATCTGTCGCAAACATCTGACCGAGCAGCGCACCCGTTATGTCGGGCAATTGCTGGAGCGCGAGCGTGGCGAGCTGTCGGCTCTAGAGCGTCAGGTGGTCGAGAGTTTGGCTCGAGAGGAAACAGTTGCCAGAGACGTCGAGGTGGCGTGGGCGGGGAAGCGCACTTTCGGCGAGCGGGTCGCTGATTTCGTCGCCGATTTCGGTGGGAGCTGGAAGTTCATTATCAGCTTCTTCGTCATTCTACTGGTATGGATCGGTTTCAACGTATGGGCAGCAACGCGGGCGGTCTTCGACCCTTACCCGTTCATTTTGCTCAATTTAGTGCTTTCTTGCCTCGCAGCGATTCAGGCTCCAATAATCATGATGAGCCAGAAGCGACAGGAAGCGAAGGACCGGTTACGCTCCGAGAACGACTACCGGGTCAATCTCAAGGCCGAATTTGAAATTCGACATCTGCATGAGAAACTCGATCATCTGATCAACCGACAATGGGAGCGGTTGGCTGAGATCCAGCAGATACAGATTGAAATTATGGAGGATCTCTCTGCGCGAAAGCGTTGATGCTTTCCATCGCTGCTGGCCTGTGCCGACGAGATGATTGAGCAATGATGCTGTTTACTGCGGTGCATGATTCGGCTCTTGTGCAGGCCCTTTGCTACATTTTGCAGCGACGCAGCAATTCGGTCGCTTTCGGAGCGAAACGAACATTCGGCGAGTTGCGCTTACCGAACCGGATTTATCGCCACGCGCCCTGACCCGGATCGCCTCGCGCAAGCGAAGCGGAATTGTTGTGACGGCGCGCTGAATTGAAATCCGGCTGGCGATGCGGCGCTTGTCGCCCACCCGCCCGTAGGATTTTTGTGGAGACGACGTGCTGTGCAGGTTAGCCGCGCCGCATCGGCATTTCTCATGCGTTTGTGACGCGCGCTGCGCAAACTTATCAACCGCGATGGGGTCTGCACGTCCACAGAATTGTCATCGCCGTTCATTGACGCACCACATTGTCGTGCAAGGGTTTCCGCGTTCCGTCCCGAGGGCGCATCCCAAGGGCGCATGCGTCGCGCGAACGAGGGTGGCTGCGCGCAAGGGTTGGACAATCGGCGGCGCGGCAGGGAACGGATCACGGTGTGCGTGAGTGAATGAGGGCCTGTGCATGCAAAAAAATCGAATGACTGTAAGACTTGCGACCTAAGTATCTCGAGAAGCGAAAGAATTCTTAATTTTCGCGATCTTACAGCAGGCTGAAGACCCTGTAAGACCAATGAGACAAGTCATTGGAAAAGCATATGAATCAGGCTTTTTTCGATTCTGCTGTAAGACTGTAAGATTATGAAAGATCGCGGTGTGTCGGTACCCGCGCCCCTAAATGCCAGCGGGCGTTCCACGCCGCGCGGCGATCATGAAGGAGCGCGCGGAATGAAGAAATCCGGCATGTTGGCCCTGTCGATGTTGCTGTCGATTGTGGGCTCCGCCGGCGCGCAAAGCGTTGAAGAATTCTATCGCGGCAAGCAGCTCAAACTGGTGGTCGGCACCGCGACGGGCCAGGACTATGATCTGTGGGCGCGGCTGATCGGCCGCCACATCGCCCGCTACATTCCCGGCCGGCCCACGTTGATCGTCGAGAACATGCCTGGCGCGGGCCATATCGTTGCGACCAATCATCTGTTCAATGTCGCGCCGCGCGACGGCACCGCGATCGGCATGGTGTCGCGCAACATGACCGAGGCCGCGGTCATGAAGGTGCGCAACATTCGGTTCGAGCCCGGCCGCTTCAATTGGCTCGGCAGCCCCGAGGTCAATCATCGCGTGATGTTTGTGAGCGCGGCGTCGGGCATCACCGATGTGGCCGATCTGTTCGAACGCGAATTGATCGTGGGCGCGCCCGGCGGCGGACAGGGCGTTACCGCGGCGCCGATCCTGTTGAAGAACCTGCTCGGCATGAAGCTCAAGATTGTCACCGGCTATCGTTCGCCCGGCGAGGTCGTGCTGGCGGTGACGCGCGGTGAGGTCGGCAGCATGGTCACCACGGTCGGCGGTCCGGCGAGTGCGCGACGGCAATGGGTCGCCGACGGCAAGCTGCGCGTCTTGTTCAATATGGAGCCTGAGCGCGTGTCGTGGCTCGATGCGCCGACGATTTTTTCGTTCACCCGCACCGAGGAGCAGCGTCAGGTGCTGACCTTCTTCGCCGGCAATACCCGGCTTGGCCGCCCATTGATGGCGCCGCCGGATGTTCCGGCCGACCGCATCGCGGCGCTGCGTCGTGCGTTCGATGCGACCATGCAGGATCCGGCGTTCCTGAAGGAGGCCGAGACCATGGGCTTTGAAGTATCGCCGCAGACCGGCGAGCAGATCGCGGTTTTGGTCGCGGCGGCGCTTGCCACGCCCGAGGAAATCGTCCGCAAAAGCGAACGCGCCGCCAATCCAGACTGAGGGTGAGTATGTTGTTACCTCTAACGCATTGAACGGATGTGGCTTTCCTCCGATGACGGAATTTCCGCGTGAAATCGAAGCAGGGGAATATCTATTGTCATCGGGTGTTGGCATCATGTTGGTATCGGTCCTGGGAGGGCCCGGGCTGTTGACGCCCCGTCGGCAGCCGCAAACGAATACCGAAGGGAGTTCATTCCATGATTCGGACTATCGTTGTGATGGCGGCAGTTGCGATTGGCATCGGCGGTGTTGCCGCGCAGAGCGACGTCATTAGTGAGCGTAAGGCGCTGATGAAGAAGAACGCCCAGCACGCCAAGGGCATGAACGGCATGATTAAGGGCGAGACTCCATTCGACGCCGCCGCAGCGGCGGCAGCCTTTACCCAATGGGGCGAGACGGCGGCGGCGATGCCGAAACTGTTCCCCGACAATTCTAAGACCGGCGGCGAGACTCGTGCGCTGCCAAAGATCTGGGAGGATAGCGCCGGTTGGAATGCGCAGATTGCCGGATTCGCCAAGGCGGCCGCGGCCGGCAAGGCCAAGGCGACCAGCCTCGAAGGTTTGAAAGAGACGATGCCGGCGGTCAGCAAGGCGTGCAACGATTGCCATGAAGGCTATCGCGCGGCGCAAAAGAAATAGCGCTGGTTTTTATTCGGCCGTTCGATTGAATGCCGCCGTCGCGACCTATTCGCGACGGCGTTTCGCTGCCGTGCTATTGGAACTTTTCAGGACTGCCGTGAAAGGAGCACCGCATGCGTCGGTTGTTGCTCGCGCTCGTATTGCTGGGTTTGGCCGGCGCGGTTGCGTTCTGGTTTGTCACACGGCCGCAGAGCATTGCCGCGGGTGAATTGCCGGCCCACAAGCCCAATCTCGAAAACGGCAAGGTGATGTTCTTCGCCGGCGGCTGCGCGGGCTGTCACACCACGCCCAAGCAAGATGACCGCATGCGGCTCGGTGGCGGCATGGCGCTGCGTTCGCCTTATGGCACGTTCTATCCGCCGAATATTTCGCCCGATCCGAAAGACGGAATCGGTGCTTGGACCGAAGCCAATTTTGTCACCGCCATGGTGAAGGGAACCTCGCCTGACGGTCGCCACTACTTTCCGTCGTTTCCCTACACTTCCTATCAGCGCATGACGTTCGCCGATCTGCGCGATATGTTCGCATTCATCAAGACGCTGCCGCCGGTTTCCGGCCGCGAGCGCGACCATGACATCCGGTTTCCGTTCAACATCCGCCTGTCGCTCGGCGGCTGGAAGTTTCTCTATCTCGACGGCCGTCCGTTTACGCCCGATCCCAACCGGCCGGTGCAATGGAATCGCGGCGCCTATCTGGTGAACGGCCCCGGCCATTGCGCCGAGTGTCACAGCCCGCGCGATCTGCTCGGCGGCATCGTCGAGGCGAGGCGCTTTGCCGGCGGGCCGAATCCGGAAGGCGAGGGCACGATCCCCAATATCACCCAGCAGGCGCTCGGTGAATATTCCGAAAAGGACATCGCCGAAGTTCTTGCCAGCGGCACAACCCCGGACGGCGACAGCGTCGGTAGCTCGATGGCGGCCGTGGTGCGCAACACGTCGCAGCTGCCGGCATCCGACCACGCCGCGATGGCGGCCTACATTAAATCGCTGCCGCCGGTGAAATAGCCCACGGCGACAGCGGCGTTGTTACGGCTCCTGCGAACCCAGGAAGGCGGCGAGCGCAATCATGTCGTCGAGCGTGAGCCGTTCGACGCTCGACATCATCAAGGAAGCGCCGGTGCCGGCCCGCGCTTTGTGCTTGAAGTCGTAGAGCTGGCGCACGGTGTAGCTCGGCGAGCGGCCGGCGATGCCGGGAACGTTGATCACGGAAAGACCCCTAAGGCCGGGGCCATGACAAGCTCCACAGGCGACGGTCCTGCCTTGGCCGGTAGCCGCCAGCGCTTGGCCGCGCTTGATGCTGCCTTCGGGCACATAGGCGACAAAGCGCGCGCGCGGGTCGCGATTGACGAACAGGTCCGGCGTCTCCGGCACTTCGACAATGCGCTGGCCGATCGGTTCGGTTTCGCCGGACGCCAGCGCCACATAGTACCAGGCGGCGACGACACTCTTCGGGGCGGTGGCGGATTCCACGACGCGCACATTCGAGCGCGGCTTGATCCGCGAGAAATAGGCGGCGGCCGCTTCAAGCTCGGCATCGGTGATCGCCTTGGCGAGTTGCTCCTTGAACCGCATCGGATCGCGGTTCGACACCGAACTCTTGCGCGCGCCGCTCTTGAAGTCGGCCATCTGCTGGACGATGTAGCCGCGCGGCAGTCCTGTGAGATTGGCATTTTCCGGGCCGCCGGGGCCGTCGGCGCGATGGCAGAAGCCGCAGGCATAGACGTCGGGCTTGCGGCCTTGCGCGACAATGTCGGGCATCGCCGGATAATCACCGGGATGCCAATTTGGCGCGAGGAAACGATCGCGCAATTGCGTCAGGGTGTAGCCGGCGCTGCTGCCGGGCGTGCGGCGGACCGTGCCATCGTCCGGCGGGGGTTTGAAATCCGGCGGGTTGACCGGATAGGCCCAGGCCGGTGGCGTCTCCTGCGCGGATGCCGGTAGTGACAAGACCGCCAGCGCGGCCAACAGACACCAGCGCGAGATCAACGCACGGATCTTCATGACATCTTCCCTTGGTGGCGCATTTTTCGATAGTAGGTTTGAAAGTCGGTTTCGCGTCAAGAGGCGTGGTAGAGGGAGCGATCTGGCCTGTCGCTCGGTTTCGCCAAACCTTGCTCAATATCTTTCTCAGGGCTTCCTCTAAGGCCTCCCCCATGAATGTCGTCAAGGCTGTTCTGCTCAAGGTTCTGGCGGCGTTGTTGTTTGCGATCATGTCGGTCTTGGTGCGCTGGGTCGGCGAGCGCTATCCGGTCGGGCAGGTGGTGTTCTACCGCTCCGCCTTCGCGATCCTGCCGGTGGTCGTCATCTATGCTTGGCGTCGCGAATTGATGGCGGCGGTTCGCATCGGCCGTCCGCTGCAACATTTCTGGCGCGGGATCTCGGCGGTATGCGCCATGTTCTGCAATTTTTCATCGCTGGCGCGGCTGCCGGTGGTCGACGCCACCGCGATCTCGTTCGTCTCGCCGTTGATGACGGTGGCGCTGTCGGCGCTCTTTCTCAAAGAGCGGGTGCGGATCTACCGTTGGAGCGCGGTGATCGTCGGCTTCGTCGGCGTGCTGGTCATGCTGTCGCCCCATCTCGATGTCAGCCGCAGCACCACCAACACGGTGGCGGTCGCCGGGGCGCTGTTCGGGTTGGCCGGGGCATTCTTCGCGGCGTGTTCGACGGTGCAGACGCGCGCGCTCGCCCGCAGCGAGACCACGTCGTCGATCGTTCTCTACTTCTCGCTGATCTGCACCATTGCCGGGCTCTGCACGCTGCCATTCGGTTGGTTGACGCCGACCTGGCCGGAATTCGCCGCGCTGGTTGCGATCGGAATTTGCGGCGGGCTCGCGCACATTTTTCTGACCGAAAGCTACCGGCTGGCTGAGGCGTCGTTGGTCGCACCGTTCGATTACACGTCAATGCTGTGGGCGCTGGTGCTCGGCTATCTGGTGTTCAGCGAATTGCCGGATGCGATGGTATTTGTGGGCGCCGCGATCATCGCGGCCGCGGGCCTGTTCGTGATCTGGCGCGAACGCCAGCTCGGCCTTGAACGCGCCCGCGTCGCCGAAGGTCCGCCGGCCGCGACGTGATCGCGGGTCAGCGCCCGAACGCCTTGAAGGTCAGGATGGTGTGGGTGTTCTGGATGCCGGGGACGGTTTGCACTTTCTCGTTGATGAAGTGGCCGATGTCGGTGCCGTCTTCGACATAGAACTTCACCAGCAGATCGTAGTCGCCGGCGGTCGAATAGATCTCGGATGCAATCTCGGCGTCGGCCAGCCGGTTCGCCACGTCATAGGACTTGCCGAGTTGGCATTTGATTTGGACAAAGAACGGGATCATGCGCATCTCCGGGGGCCGTTCCCGCCAATCCAGCAAAAAGCTTCCCCGGTGGCAAGGCATTGCTTCCAAGCTTCCGACCGCGTGCTTGCTGCGCCGCCGCCGCCGGACTAGGTGTATCGAGCAGCTCGTTTCAGTGCTGCTTGACCCGGATGTCAGGATGCCTGTCGATCTTCGTCTTTATGCCATCATCGATCCCGAGCACGCGGGCGGCCGCAGCTTGCCCGATCTGGCAAGGCTGGTGGCTGAAGGCGGCGCGACGTTGGTTCAATTACGCGACAAAGTGAGCGACACCCGCGCCATGGTCGAGACTGCGCGGGCGGTGAAGGCGGCGCTCGCGCCCTTCGGCGTGCCGCTTCTGGTCAACGACCGGGTCGATGTGGCGCTGGCCGCGGGCGCCGACGGTGTGCATATCGGGCAGACCGACATGGCGGCCGAAGATGCGCGGCGGTTGTTGGGGCGCAACGCCATTATCGGGCTTTCGATCAACACCGTGGCGCTGGCAGAGGCGGCGCCGATTGCACTGCTCGATTATGTTGGGATCGGCGGCGTTTACGCGACCATGTCGAAACAGCAGAAGAAGGCGCCGATCGGTGTCGAAGGGCTGCGCCATATCGTCGAGGTATTTCGGCGGCGCAAGGCCGGCTTCCCGGGCTGTGCGATCGCCGGCATTACCGCTGCCAATGCCGGCGCGACCATCGCGGCCGGCGCCGCCGGCGTGTCGGTGATCTCGGCGCTGGCGCTCGCGCCCGATCCGGCGGCTGCGGCACGGGCGTTGCGCGCCGCGGTCGATCAAGCGCTGGCGGCGCGTCGATGAGCATCGCCGTTACCATTGCCGGCTCCGATTCCGGTGGCGGTGCCGGCATCCAGGCCGACCTGAAGACCTTCTCCGCGCTCGGCGTCTATGGTGCGAGCGTTATCACCGCGCTGACCGCACAGAACACCAAGGGCGTCACCGGCATTCATGACGTGCCGCCGGCATTCGTGACGGCGCAGATCGATGCGGTGTTCGCCGATCTTGATGTGCGCGCGGTCAAGATCGGCATGCTGTCGCAGCCGGCAGTGATCGAAGCGGTTGCTGCCGGCCTCGATCGCTGGCAGGCCAAGAACGTGGTGCTCGATCCGGTGATGGTCGCGACCTCCGGCGACCGGCTGCTCAATCCGGACGCCATCGACGTTCTCACCCGCGTGCTGTTTCCACGCGCCGCGGTGATCACGCCCAATTTGCCGGAAGCGGCCGCGCTGCTCGACGAGCCGCCCGCCCGCGACGAGGACGAAATGCTGGCGCAGGCCGGACGGCTACGCGATCGCGGCGCCCGCGCGGTGCTGATCAAGGGCGGCCATGGCGCCGGCGCCGAAAGCGTCGACATGCTGGTGCTGGCATCATCGTTTACGCGGCTGGCGACACCGCGCATCGCGACCCGCAACACCCATGGCACCGGCTGCACGCTGTCGTCGGCGATCGCCGCCGGCCTCGCCAAGGGGCTCGACCTCACCACGGCTGTGCGTGAGGCCAAGATCTATGTTAGCGAAGCGATCGCGGCGTCAGGGCGCTTGTCGATCGGCTCCGGCCATGGACCGGTGCACCATTTCCACAAATGGTGGTGATTTTGATTGCGGGATCGCGGAGCGACCCTCACCGGTTGCTTTGAGCGGGTCAGGCGGCGGCCATTTTACGGCAATAATGGGGCCATCCGGTGGATGGTTACCTAAGGCATATACGTATCATTAACTTAGCAGAATCATGTGTTTGTTGCGGTCGCTTTTGCAACGACCGTTGCCCATAAGTGACAGCCAAAGCGCTCGCCGTGCGCTAAAAGCGCGCCACTGGTTCAACAACAAGGGGACTTACTTGATGAAGAAATTCCTGCTGACTGGCGTCGCGCTCGCGGCCCTCGCTTGCGGTCCTGCACTGGCGGCCGATTTGCCGGCGCGCCGTGGGGCACCGGTCAAGGCGCCCGCGATGATGATGGCCGGCTACAACTGGTCGGGCTTCTATGTCGGTGCCCATGCCGGTGGCGGCTGGAGCGAGAAGTGCTTCAGTTTCGCTGGTGTCAGTGACGGCTGTCATGATGGCGACGGTTGGCTCGGCGGTGGCCAGATCGGCTTCAACATGCAGAGCGGGCAGTTTGTGTTCGGCGTCGAGTTCTCGGGCAGCTTGGCCGACATCTCCGGCAGCCACCGCGCGCTGCTAGTGCCTGCCGACAGCTATGGTTCGGAGGCGAACGCGATCATGATGCTGACCGGCCGCGTTGGCATGACCTTCGACCGCATGCTGCTCTATGTCGCCGGCGGCGGCGCCTGGGTGCGCGACGAGTTCCGCTATACCGACGCAGCTCCGCTTGCGACTTCGGTCACCAAGCAGAACCGGTCCGGCTGGACCATCGGCGGTGGCATCGAATACGGCCTGTCGCCAAACTGGTCGATCGCGGCCCAGTACAACTACATCGACCTCGGCCAAAAAGATGTCAGGTTCGCGGGCACTACCGGCGTGTTCCCGTTCACCGACAGCGTTGAACAGAACATCCATCTCGCGACCGTTCGGCTGAATTATCGCTTCGGTGGCGGCGCGGTGATGGCGCGTTATTGATCGCACCGATTTGGCAGATATGATTCGGAGCCCCGGGGTTCGCCCCGGGGTTTTTTTTGGAAGGGCGACTTATCCACAGGAGCGAACCTCAAAGACCTGGCGGGGGATTAAAAAATTAATTGAAATCAATGTGTTGCGATTTTTCCTGGGTGTTGCGCCAGCGTGACAGCATTTTCACGACGGTCGGCGTATTTGTATTCTATACGGGCAGGCTCCCCAGGGGCCGAAACAGGGGAAGATAACAATGAAGAACATTCTAGGCGGGTTGGTTCTCAGCGCGCTGCTGGCCGCACCGGCTTTCGCGGCGGATCTGCGGGCACGGCCGATGCCGGTAAAGGCGGCGCCGATGGCGGCTGCGGTCCACAGCTGGACCGGCTGCTATATCGGTGGCCATGTCGGCTTCGCCTGGGGCGACAAGAAGGTCTATAGCGCTGCGGGCGTCGAGCTGACCGATTTCAACCACGATCTTGGCACCGGGATCATCGGCGGCGGTCAGGCGGGCTGTAATTTCTGGCAGCAGGGCCGCTGGGTGCTCGGTATTGAAGCGCAGGTGTCCTGGGCCGATCTCGATGGCTCGGCCGGGCCGACCGGCGCCACCTTTGGCGCGAACACCTTCCGCACCGAAGCCGACATGATCGGCAGCATCGCCGCGCGGCTGGGCTATGCCTTCGGCGCGACCGGCCAGACCATGTTCTTCGTCAAAGGCGGCGCGGCCTTTATCCACGAGCAGTTCTTCCAGACCGGCGCTAATGCGTTCACCGCCCGGTCCAGCGAGGATCTGCGCTGGGGTTGGATGATCGGCGGCGGGCTTGAGCACGCCTTCTCCGGCAATTGGTCGTTCAAGGCCGAGTACAATTACAGCAATTTCGGCAAGGACAATGTCGACCTCTGCACCCCGGCGAACGTCTGTACGCCTTATCAAATCCGCCAGGATGTCCACTTGGTCAAGTTTGGCATCAACTACAAGTTTGGCGGCCCGGTGGTGGCGCGCTACTGAGCGACCTTGGCTGACGGTTTAGGCCAAAAACCCCGGGCCCCCAAGCCCGGGGTTTTTATTGAGGGGCAGGGAGGGCGCCCCGCTGAACCAGGACAGGGGGTGTAGCTCGTAGGTCGGATTAGCGCAGCGTAATCCGCCATTTGAACGCAATACGGGCAATACGCTTCGCTATTGCGCCCTTCGCGCTACGCGTTAGATTCTAAATTTAGTGGCAAACGGAATCGGGGATGGTAAGGACGCTGCGGTTGGGTGACGTATGACCCGCGACGAGATCATCGCCAAGCTACACGCCAACGCCGCCGCCATCCAGGCAGAGGGCGTAACTAAGCTTGCGATCTTCGGCTCGCGAGCACGCGGCGAGCAGCGGCCCGAGAGCGACATCGACGTGCTCATCGACGTTGCGCCGGATTCCCGCTTTTCGCTGCTCAATCTCATTGGCGTCGAGCACATTATCGAGAACGCGACCGGCGTGCCGGCGCAAGCGACCATGCGTCGCTCGCTCGATCCGCGTATCGCCGAGCGGATCGCCGACGATATCGTCGAAGTATTCTGACATGCCTCCTTCCCTCGGCGACCGGCTCGCTCACATCCTGACCGCCATTGCGGATATCCGGACGCTCCTGCGGGGCCGTTCGCGCTTCGAAGGGTGGATTAGCGTAATCCGCTTCGGCGGTCCGGTGGTGGCGCGCTACTGAGCGACCTTGGCTGACGGTTCAGGCCAAAGCCCCGGGCGCAAGCCCGGGGCTTTGCGTTTGGGAGGGGGTGGCGATCGATTGGACGAAAACCTGTCTGGCGGCAGCGCGAAAGTTGCGCCCACAGGGCGCGCAGCGACGCCGTAGCCCGCCGAATTTTGCCCACTGTGACGGCCGCGCAACAGCTTTTGGGTCGGAGGTATGATAGTCTGTTCGGGTGAAATTGATTTGGCGGGCAGGCCGCCACAAGGGGGCAAACATGAAGCGACTCCTGGGCGGTATTGCACTGAGCCTCGTTCTGGCGGCGCCGGCGATGGCGGCGGACATGCGGGCCCCGGCCCGTGCGCCGATGAAGGCGCCGGCGATGGCCGCCGCCGCGTATAATTGGACCGGCTTCTACTCGGCGACCGGCCTTGGCGTCAGCTGGTGGGATGTCAACGGCGGCTATACGGACTTCGTCGGCAACTACAACTCCGAGGCTACACGCTTCAATTATTCAAGCATCGTTGGTGCCCAATATCAGGCGGGAAACTGGGTTCTCGGTGTTGAGGGCGCGTTTAACAGTTTGTTTGGTAGGGGCTATGCGTCAACCAACGGCGGCACCGCTGATTGCGGTGCCGCGGGAACACTGGCCTGTAACTCGCGCGTCAGCAGCATTTGGACCGTCGGCGGCCGGCTGGGCTATGCCTGGGATCGATTCATGGTGTTCGGCGGCGGTGGCTATGCAAATGGTCGCATCCAAACCAGGACAACCGTTATAGCGACCGGGGCATTGTCAACAGAAAGCAGCGACCGGCACGGCGGCTGGTATGCTGGCGGCGGGGTTGAAATGTATGTGACCCGCTTCTGGATGTCGGACGTCATCTTTGGTGTCGAGTACCAGCACATCGATTTGCGTAGCGAACGGCACCTCGCGCGCGATGCGGTGGGTGCCTTGAGCCCTGCCAACGACCGCAACATGGGCGCGACGGTGGACACGGTCCGCGCGCGGCTGGTGTTCAAATGGACGCCCGGCGGCCCGGTGATGGCGCGCTACTAAGCGGCACAAGCGACGATCTGAATGCGAAAGCCCCGGGCGCAAGCCCGGGGCTTTTTTCGTGAGGTTGCATTCAAGACGTCACAAGGTGTGCCCGGCAGTCGCTCCGGTATCGCGTCACCACTTCGGGGCGAAATGCGGGGCCTCTGTCCGGCGACGGCCAGTCGACGTAACCGATTGAGTTTGTTCGATAATAGTTTTCCACAGAGCCTGTGGATATCGTGGAATTACATTGACCGTTGCAAATTGGCAACGCGGATTTTCAATCGCTTTGGCGGTTTTCGGCTACCGCGACCGGGCGGGGTGCGATGCTAGGTTGCGAATAGTTAATGCGTGTAACAAGTGCGTGGGAGAGTGCCTATGCGTACAGCGGGGATGGCGACGAAGAAACTCCTGGGGGGCGTTGTGCTGAGCCTGTTCCTGGCCGCGCCGACGATCGCGGCCGACATGCGGGCGCCGGTGAAGGCGCCGCCACGGGCTGCCGCGGTGGCGGTTTACAACTGGAATGGCTTCTATGTTGGTGTGGTTGGCGGATGGGGCCGAAGCGAACAGCAATGGACGGCCACGAACGGTGTAACGACCGGCAATTTCCGCGGCAATGGCGGCAACTTGGGCGGCACGCTTGGCTATAATTGGCAGACGGGAGCGTTTGTCCTCGGTGTCGAGGTTGACGGTTCATGGTCGGGCATTGATGCTACCAATAGCACGACGGGCGGGTGCTCGGTGGCACGGCCATGTACTGCGGAAGTAAGTTGGTTCGGTACTGCACGCGGCCGACTCGGCGTCACTTGGAATAATTTCTTGCTCTACGGTACCGGCGGCGCCGCGTGGGCGAATATCCGCAATGAGCAGCTCTTGCTATCTCCGCTGGCAGCAGCGGACACGACCAAGTTCGGATGGACTGCCGGTGGCGGTGTCGAGGTCGGCCTAAGCGCCAATTGGTCGGCGAAGTTGGAATATCTCCATGCCCGCTTCGGTCAAACCGATTTCTGTCCGGTGGCGGGATGCGGCGTTCTCGTCGTATCCGACCATACCCGGCTCCACCTGATACGCGGAGGTTTGAACTATCGCTTCGGCGGCCCGGTTGTCGCCCGCTATTGAGCGACGCGTGATCCGCTTGAATACGAGAGCCCCGGGCGTAAGCCTGGGGCTTTTGCTTAGTGATTGATTCGGGTCAGTGGCGAGCCCTGTCCGCCTTGCCCCAGCCCGTATGGTGGCGCTACCGTTCCGCCATGGCCGACGCACCACAATCGCAAACCGCGCTCCCCACCGTCGCCGACGTCGATGCCGCGGCGGCGCGGCTCGCCGGCGTGGCGCTGCGCACGCCATTGATTTCCTCGCCGGTGCTGGATGCGGCGGTCGGCGCGCGGGTGTTTCTGAAGGCCGAGACGCTGCAACGCACCGGCTCGTTCAAATTCCGCGGCGCCTACAACAAATTGTCAACGATCCCGGCGGAGCGTCGCGCCAATGGCGTCGTGGCCTATTCCTCCGGCAACCACGCCCAGGGCGTCGCGCATGCCGCGCAGCTTCTTGGCATGCCGGCGGTGATCGTGATGCCGTCGGATGCGCCGCGCGCCAAGCGCGAGCGCACCGCAGCGCTTGGCGCCGAGGTCGTGCTGTACGATCGCGATCGCGAGGACCGCGCCGCGATTGCCCGCGCCATTGCCGAGAAACGCGGCGCGGTACTGGTGCCGCCATTCGACGACCCCTTGGTGATCGCGGGGCAGGGCACCGCCGGCCGCGAGATCGCCGAGGATCTGGCGGCGCGCGGGCTTACTCCCGACGTGGCGGTGGTCGGCGCTTCCGGCGGCGGGCTGATCGCAGGGATCGCGCTTGCGATCACGGCGCGGTTTCCGAATGTGAAGTTCTATTCCGCCGAGCCGGAGGGCTTCGACGATACCGCGCGCTCGTTCCGCAGCGGCCAGCGCGAGACCAATGCCCGCATGAGCGGCACGATCTGCGATGCGCTGATGACCAACACACCCGGTGTCATCACCTTCGAGATCAACCGCAGACTGGTGGGCGAGGGGGTCTCGGCCAGCGATGACGAAGTCGGCCGCGCCGTCGCCTTTGCATTTCGCGAACTCAAATTGGTGGTCGAGCCCGGCGGCGCCATCGGCCTGGCCGCGCTGCTCGCCGGCAAGCTCGACGTCAAGGGCAAGGTCGTGGTCGGCGTGCTGTCGGGCGGCAATATCGACGCGGCGCTGTTTCACCGGCTGGTGGCCTGAGACGACGCGGCTATATCCAGCATTGACGGTTACGAAAATAGCGCGATTTTCTCTTCGTCGCTCATTGCCATCAGCGCGGCCAACGGGCCGGTCATCGCGGACGACGACGTCGGCTTGACGGTGGCGGTCGGCGGTGGCGGCGTTGAACTTGCAAGCGCCGCGCCGGCATATAATTCAGTTTCAATTGCGGCCAGTGCGTTGGAAAGTTTCGTTGCCTTGGGGGAAGGCGGCGCAGTGTGGGCGCCGCCGGCGGAAATCGGCGGCGCCAGGACCAAGAAATCGGTCGCAATGCCGGCGCGCGCGGCAATGTCGGTCAATGCGTTGAGGTCGCGCTCGACCTGCCTTGCGATTGCGTCGGCCGTGGTTGCGGCGGGCAGCCGGCTATGGAGCGTCGGCGCTTCGGCAGCGCGCGTCGGTGCCGGTTCACGGGATGTTGCCACCGCGTCCGGGACGGAGGACGCCGGCTCAAGGGGGCCCGGCGCTTCAGCGGTTGTCGGGGTTTGGTCGGCGGGACTTGCAGCCGCGCTTGGTGCTTCACTTGCTGCTTCGCCTGGTGCCTCAATCGTCGCTTCGTTTGGCGCACGGAGTTCCGTTGTGCCAACGTCGCGTGCGGCGAGGTTCTGATTGGCGGCAGGTTTGGTGGACAGCGCTTCCGCCGTGTGTGGTTCGGCCGGTGGCTTGACAACAATGGCCTGTCTGACCGCCGGGGGGCTCAATTCAAGCCCGACGAAATCGGTCATGACCCTTTGCATCATCGCCGGCGCGGCGCGCGCGCCGCCGGCGGATGCCGCGATCAGCGGAACGATCTCAATCTCCACGCGTTCGAACTGGATTTGGTGTGCTTCATACTGTGCCGGCGCGGCGCCAGCCTGCGCGGCCAACGGCCTGCGGCCGACCGGCGGTGGGTCGAGATCGAGCGTCGGGGACACCAGCCGGATCGGCTTCGGCAGCTCCGCTGCGGAGGTTGGCGGCGGCTCCGGCTCGTCGGGCGTCGCCGGGGGCACCGCGCGGTCTTCCGGCGTGGGTTCGCTGGCTTCGGATGAGGCGGTTGCTTCCGCAACGGGAGACTCCGCGGCAACCGCTTCTACCGCGACGTCCTGCGCGACCATTGGCGCCTCGGCGCTGACTTGCGCGGGGGCGTGTTCCTTGGAAGTTTCGTCCGTCGGGGTATCGTGCGCCGATTCCAAGAGAGTCGGTTCCGCGACCGTTGGTTGAGCGACGGTCTCAGTTTGCGAAGCAACCGCCGAAGAGTCGGTTTCCTCCGCGGCGGCGGCCTGTGCAGCGATTTCATCGTCAGAATTTTCGGTCGCAGCCGCCGCCTTCGCGGCGGCCACGACCGCGGCGGCCTCTTCTACGGCAGCCCGCACCGCGGCCGCTTCTTCCGCGTCAGCCTGAGCCTCGGTGGCTTCCTCGGCAGTTGCCACGGTCGCAGCGGCTTCTTTTCCCGCAGCGGGGACAACCGCGGCAGCTTCTGCCGCGGCGGCCACCACCGCGGCGGCTTCATCCGCAGCCGCTTGAGCCTCCGCGGCTTCTTCGGCCGCAGCCACCACCGCAGCCGCTTCTTCCGCGGCGGCCTTTACCGCGGCACTTTCGTCCGCGTCGATCGTCGCGGAGTCCGCGTCATGGGCGACCGCTTCGTGAAACGCCGATGTCGCGGAAAAATCGGATTGGGGGGCGTTGTTGCGGTCAATATCGGTGCGTGCAATGGCGGTCGATGCGGCGTCGTGACCATGGCCATTGCTGTGACCGCTCGCGGGATCGTTGGCGTAACGGTTTGATTGTGGCGTCTCCGCAGCACGCGCAAAAATATGCCGGCTGTCAAGTATGCGGTCGATGCGATGTTCGAGATAATGCAGCGCTTCGGTGATCTTTTGGGTGCGCTGTTCACTGATCCCGCGCAATGCTTGGGCGGAAAGTATCGCCTCCGCGACTTGCGCGATTTGCTCCGAAATCGGCAGGTCGATTCCGCAGGCACGCAGCGTCCACGCGATCTGCCGCAGCCGCTCGGCGGCGGTGGCGACATCGGCTGGGGCGTGTGTGGGTTCTGCGGACGGCGGCAATTCGGGGCGGGTTTCGGCGACGTCCGCGCGGGTCTGTGCGATGGTCCGCGCGATTTCGAGCAACTCGATGTGGATTTGCTGATCGGCATCCTGGGCCGCGCGCTGGCTGCGAGCGGCCGTGACCATGCTCTCCATGCGGGTAATCGCAGCCAGCACCTGGGCGGTGTCGCTGTTGCGATTGCGGCGGGCATATTCGCTTAGGAACCAGCGGCCACGCTCGGTTGCAGCCACCGCCGCGCAGAGGGCGTCATAATCCATGTCCGCCGGCAGGGCCGACGACATTGTGGATAACGCGAACGGTTCATCAGGCATGGTCCTGACATCACCTGCGAATCGCGCACATGCGCGCTTGATGACTGGGCGACACCCGCCACATCCCCGAGCAAAAAGACCCCAAAACACCGCATTTTTCTTGCACGCCGGGGAGGCGGCCGGAACGAAGTCCAGATACCACTGACCTGGACATCACCCTTTGCAGCATGATCTTTCGTCAGGTGCAATCAATCCGATGCCGAGTAATCCCCAGGCATTCACAGGCCGCGATTTTGCCCGCCGCATGGCCTCGTTCTACGCCAGCCTGTTCGTTGCGCTGGGTGTGCATCTGCCGTTCCTGCCGGTCTGGTTCGCGGCCAGGGGGCTCGACGCCCAGACCATCGGTGTGGTGCTCGCCATGCCGATGATCCTGCGCCTGTTTGCAATTCCTCTTGCGACACGCTTGGCCGATCGGCGCGGTGCGCTGCGGACGGTCATTCTGGTGGCGGCGCTTGCGGCCTTGTTGGGATTTGGCGCGCTCGGATTCGTGACCAGCCCGCTGGCGATTGCGACGCTCTACGCAAGCGCTGCGACGGCCTTCATGCTGCTGTTCGTATTGTCCGACGTTTATGCGTTGCGCGGGCTGGCGCCGCATCGGCGGGCCTATGGGCCGGTCCGGCTCTGGGGTTCGGCGGCGTTCATTGTGGCCAACCTGATGGCCGGCTATCTGCTCGACATTATCGCGGCGCGCGACCTGATTTGGCTAGTTGTGGCCGCGCTCGCGCTATGTGTGACGGCGGCCTTGGCATTGCCACCTCTGGCCGCGCCGCCTCTGTTGGCAAGCAGCGATACCCCGCCGGGTCGTCGGTTGCTGGGCGACCCGACATTCATTGCCGTCGCTACAGCGGCCAGCCTGATCCAGGGCAGTCACGCGGTCTATTACGGGTTCTCGACCATCGACTGGCAGGCGGCCGGCTTCGGCGGCGGCACGATCGGGCTGTTATGGGCGCTGGGCGTGCTGGCCGAGATCGTACTGTTTGCGCTGTCGGCGCGGCTGCCGGCGGCCTTCAGCCCAAGCATTCTCATCATCCTTGGCGGCGTGGGCGCGCTGGTGCGATGGATTGCGATGGCGCTCGACCCGCCGGGCGCGCTGCTGCCAATGCTGCAATGTCTGCACGGCCTGTCATTCGGGGCGACCCATCTCGGTACATTGGCCTTTATCGCACGTGCCGCGCCGGCAGGATTGGCGGCAACCGCGCAGGGTTATGTCGCGGTCGTGAGCGGTGTTGTGATCGCGGCAGCGACCGGATTGTCAGGGCTGCTCTATGGCCGATTTGGCGCCGCCGCCTATGGCGCTATGGGCCTGGTCGCCGGTGCCGGCCTGATCGCTGCGCTGTGCGCGCATCGCATGCAGGGTGCCCGCGGATAGCCAGAGCATGATCCCGAAAAGTGGGAACCGGTTTTCGGGATCATGCTCAAACAATGAAGTCAGAGCACGATCCGATTCAATCGAATCGGATCGTGGTCTAGTGTGGCGGTTCAGAAGTCCGCATCATTCTCGCGGCGAGTCCGTAATGCGGACTTCTGAACCAAAGCCAAACTAGATTCAAGGAGTTGCAAGTGTCCTTCGATTCCGAAGTTCGTATCGGAGGACGCCACAAAAAATAGAACGAACTTCGGAACCGGGATACTAGCGGCAGGTGGGATACATTGCGGTAAGCTCGCGGCCCGCGAGATATTTGATCTCATGCGTGAGGCCGCCGCGCCGATTGATCCAATCTCTGACGCTTTGCGGGTAGAGCTCGATCAAGAGCTGGGTGCCGCCATGGTTGGTAATGGCGCGGCCGTCATCGCCGTGATGCCAGGCCACATGAAAGCCCAGCCTTGCGCGACGCGTCACGCAAATGCGCTCGCGCGGAACCACGCCGAGCACCAGCGTGCAGGCCGACAGACATGGGCCGTCGATGACGACGCGCTGACCGGAGTCGCGGATTGCGACCAAAGCGGCAAGATAGGGTCCGATCTGGCCGCCGGTGTCGCCGGTGATTCGGACCACCGCCGATGCCGACAATGCGGGCGAGGCGGCAACAAGAATTATTCCCAGGACGACACCTGCCAGCAGCCTCATGCGCGCTCCCTGATGGGCTGTCCGGATTTCACGCTACTCGACCTTGATGTTTGCATCGCGCACGACCTTGCCCCAGCGCTCCGCCTCGGCTGCGATAAATCCGGCGAAGGCCTGCGGCGTTTCGCTTTTCGGGTCGGATCCGAGTTTGCTGAGCGCCGCGCGCACCTCGGGTCCCGCGAGCGCCTGATTGACCGCGGCATTTAACCGGGCGACCACCGCTGCCGGCGTGCCTGCCGGCGCCAGGAGTCCGTTCCAATAGGTTGCGGCAATGCTGCCATAGCCGCTCTGTTCCATGGTGGGGACGTCCGGCAATTGCGGGCTGCGGGCATCGCCGGTGACGGCGAGCGGGCGGAGCTTGCCGCCTTCGACATGTTGCAAAACATTGGCGAAGTTGTCGAAATAGATTTGCATCTGTCCGGCCAGAAGATCGGTAATCGCGGGCGCAGAACCACGATAGGGCACATGCACGATGTCGAGGTTGGTGGCGGACTTGAACATTTCGCCGACCAGATGGGGTTGCGTGCCGAATCCCGGGGAAGGAAAGTGAACCCTGCCGGGATTGGCCTTGGCATAGGCAACCAGTTCTTTCACCGTTTTGACCGGCAGCGACGGGTGAACCACCAGCAATAGCGGGCTCTGTGAGACGATCGCAACCGGCGCGAAATTCTTGACGGCGTCATAGCCGGCATTGCGATTGATCAGGGGGCTGACGACGACCGGGCCCGGCGTGCTGAACATCAAAGTGTGGCCGTCGGGATCGGAGCTGGCGACCATCTTGGCACCGACCGAGCCGCCGGCGCCCGGGCGGTTCTCGACAATGAACGGCTGGCCGAGCGTCGCGGTCAGCCGTTCGGCGATAATGCGGGCGGTGACGTCGACCCCACCCGGAGCAAAGGGAACAATGATGCGCACCGGCTTGCTGGGATAGTCCTGCGCCAGCGCCGGCGCGACCGCTGCGCCAATGCCGGTGACGATCGCACCCAACAGAAACCATCGCTTGCCGATCATCGTGCACCTCCGCCGCGGCGCTGGATACCGCCGCATGGAATTGAGATTACCGTGTGGCGCCGGGCATGACAGCGCCAAATCATCCCCACAGCGCCCGCGATGGTGGATGGACGTGGCTCCCCTCATAGCGCAGCGGATAAAGCCGGTCGCGGGCGAGCAGTAGCGCACCGTCGAGATCCACAATGCCGGCCTGCTGCGCCACCAGCACGGCCGGGGCGATTGCGAGCGAGGTTGCCACCATGCAGCCGACCATGACGGTCAGTCCCAGGCGCGCGGCCTCGTTTACGGTTGCAAGCGCTTCGGTCAATCCGCCGGTCTTGTCGAGCTTGATATTGACGGCGTCATACTTGCCCTGAAGCGCGGCAAGCGAAGCGCGCGCATGCACGCTTTCGTCGGCGCAGATCGGCACCGGATGGTTGAAGGACGACAGCACGTCATCGTGGCCGTCCGGGAGCGGCTGCTCGATCAAGGTGACGCCCGCGGCCGCGCAGGCGGCGAGGTTCTTCTCCAGGTCGCGCGAAGTCCAGCCTTCGTTTGCGTCCACGATGAGTTCGGCCGCGGGCGCGGCGCGCCGAACCGCCGCGATCAGTTCCGGATCGTCCGGTCCGCCAAGTTTCACTTTGAGCAATTTGCGATCGGCGGCGCGCGCCGCCGCCGCGGCCATCTTGTCAGGCGTTGCAAGCGAGATCGTATAGGCGGTCACCAGTGGTTGCGGTTCGGCGGTGCCGGCAAGCTCATGGGCCGGCTGGCCGGTGCGTTTGGCTTCGAGATCCCAAAACGCACAATCGATTGCGTTGCGCGCCGCGCCCGCCGGCATTGCCTGTTGCAGAGCGAGCCGGTCAAGGCCGCCGGCGATGCGCGGCCGCATCGCCTCGATTGCAGCGAGGACCGTCTCCACGGTTTCGCCATAGCGCGCATAGGGCACGCATTCGCCGCGACCGCGATGCCGTCCGTCCGACAGTTCCGCGACCACGACCGCGGCTTCGGTCTTGGCGCCGCGGCTGATCGCGAATGTGCCGGCGATCGGCCAGCGTTCGGCGCGGGTGGTGAGCGAGATAGGAGAGGTGGACATTCGTGGCCGCGCGGCGCCGCCGTTTGAGACCGGGTGGTTTGACTGAAGTCTTTTGTATCCCGAATCCGCTGCAGAGGCACGGGCGCACCGTCGGTGCGCCCAAGGAATGCGACGCCGCTTTTGGATCAATCGAACCGGCCGGCCGCGTGCGCCAGCATGGTATAGACCTTGCCGGTTTCCGAGGTGAGGTAGGTGCGCGCCACCACCTGACCCCGGTCGTCGCGCGCCACTTCATCCAGCAACCGTTCGAATTCGGCGATGTACCGGTCGACGGTCTGCGTGAATTCGCGATCGGCGCGATATTTGCGCGCGATTTCGTCGAACGCCCGCTGTCCTTGCATGGTGTAGAGCTTGCGCGTGAACACGTTGCGCTCGCCGCGCTTGTAACGGTCCCACAATTCGATGGCGGCGTCGTGATCGATCATGCGGGCGATGTCGACCGCAAGCGAATCAAGCGATTCGATGGAGTGGCGCGGTGACCGATCGTCGGCGCGGGCCGGCTCCGCCGGTACCGGTTCGCGAGCCGCTTGGGACGGCGGGGGAGGCTCTTCCTGCGACAGTGACGCGCGCGTGAGCAGGTCGGACAGCCAGCCGCCAGCGCGACCGCCCTGGGCTGGGCTTAGCGACGGTGCTTCGGCGCGGCGCGGCGGCGGGGCGTGCATGACCGGAGCGGCGGCCTCGGTCCGTGGGCGGTATGAAGCGGCGCTTGGGACCGCGGCTTCGCGCCGGGGCGCGGGATCCGGGTCGGCCCGTCGCGTCCCTGGATCAATGGCATCGAAGCCGCGGCCATGCCGGGCAACGATGCGGTTGAGCTCGGCCAGCGCTTCGATTTGGTCGACGATCACGCGGCGCATCTGGGCTGCGCTCTCGGCGGTTTCCTGCGGCAATTCGAGGATACCCTTGCGCAACTCGTTTCGGGTGCTGTCGAGCTCCTGCTGCATTTCGGCGGCCATCCGCTTGAGGCCCTCGACCACCTCGCTGAAACGGCTCGCGGCCTGATCGAGCATGCGACTGCCTTCGCCAGTGGCTTGATCATAGAGGCTACGCATCGCCTCAGTGGTGCGTTGGAACTCCTCCTCGTTGGATGAACGGATGCTTTCGAAGCTCTCCGCGATTTTGCGCGAGCCTTGGTTGGTCGAGTCTGCCACCAGGCGCGCGATTTCGCGGGTGCGGTCGCCGGCATTTTCCAGCGATTGTTCGAGCAGTTCGGAGAAACGTGTCAACCGAGTCTGCAAATCCTGGGCCTTTTCGTCGAGCGTGCCGACCACCTGGGCGAGCGATTGCTCAAACGAACTGGAAAAACGGGTGATCCTGGTTTCGGCATCCGTCGTCTTACGATCGAGGTTGCTGACCAGTGATTCGATCGCCTCACGACGCTCGTTCAGCGTGCCTTCGGCGCGCCGGTTGCTGCGGTCAATCAGGGCGACCGCTTCCGCCAGCGATCGGCCATGCGAGTCAAACTGGCTGACAAGCTGCGTCAGATCGCCGAGCGCCTCAGTGGTGACCGTGCGGAATGAGTTGACATGCCGTTCGATCTCGACGTTGGTGGCGCCGGTCTTTTGCGTCACCTCGGTCATGGCGGTGACAAACTCGGATACGCGGCCGACCAGCGTGCTTTCGATCTCGGTCAGGTTCTCGTGCGCGCCGCTTAACACCTCCTGCAGCAGAATGTTCGCCTCACGCAGGCGCTCGAACAGCGCGGTGGTGTCGGCGCGCAGCATGCCATGCGTCTCCTGCATTTCGGTCACTGCAGTCGCTGCCGTTGTCTTTGACTTTTCTACCGCAGAATAGGTCTGTTCTTGCAGCTCGCGCAGGGTCTTTGCGACCGTGGCCGCGGCGCTCCTGGATGCAGAATCTGCGCCTTCCTGAAGGTCTTTCAATGCACGCGCAATGGCTCCGGTGGAGCTTTCGCTTGTCATCCGGGTCGCAGCATTGGCGTCGTTCATATACTTGGCCAGAGCGTGGGTGGCGTTCTCGCTGGCTTCGTTGATCAGGCGCGCAATGTGCTCGCTGTTGTCCATCATGGTCTGGGTGAAGGTAAAGCCCTTGGCCTCGATCGCCTTAACCGCATGTTCGGTCACGCGGCCAACCTCGCTGGCAAACTCCTGGCTCTTGCCCGCGAGGGCGTTGATCAGGGCGCCCGATTTGTCATCGAGGATGCGCGTCAATTCGGTCGCGCGGTTGTTGACCGCGCTGGTGATCTCGTCCGCCTTGCCGACGAAATTGCGGGTGACCTCAGCGCTGACGCCGAGCAGGGTGCGTTCCACGTCGCTGGCATTCTGCTTGAGCACATTACTCACGCCGCTCGACATCCCGGTCAGGCTGCGTTCGGCCTCCTGCGCGGTGGTGCGAATGGCCGCGGTGCTGTTCGATACCAGTTGCGCAAGATTGCGTTCAGCCTCGCCGGTGTTGACTTTGACCGTCTGGCTGAGTTGCTCGAGAATATCGGCCGCGGACTTGCTGCGGGTCTCGATCTCCTTCGTCACCTCCATGGCGCGCCCGACCAGCAACTCCTCGAAGCGGCCGATACGGGTGTCTAGGGAGTTCGCGACTTCCGTCGCGCGGCTGCCAAGCGCTTGATCGATGTCGTTGATCTTGGCGCCAAGGGTTTCCGCGAGCTTCGCGCCGCGCACATTGATGACGCCGGTAACGTCGCTGATGCGTTTGTCGAGCGCGGAGACGACCTCTTTGCTGCCATCGGCCAGCGTTTTGGCGATATCCATGACGCGGGTACCGAGCGCTTCGTTGAGCGTTTGGGTGCGGCCATCGAGCGCGTCCTGGAATCGCGTAAACTGCTGGTCAAGGCCGCTCGAAACTTCGGCGGCCTTGCCGCCGACGCGGGCGTCAAAATTGTCCAGGGAGCCCCGCATGGCGACGATGACTTCCTGAGTGCGCTCGCCGAGCCGCTCGACCATTTCACCGCCATAGGTTTTCACCGTTCGGTCGAACTCGCCCAGGTGGCGGGTAATAAGATTGCCCAGCGTGGTGGAGTCGCGCGCGATGCGTTCTGCGAGTTCGGCGCCGCCATGGTTGAACATGTCTTCAAACGATTGCAGCCGGGCGGCGAGCATCTCGCGCACCGCATCGCTGCGTGTCCCGATGGCGCCGGCGAGGGACTCCGCGCTCTCGCGGAAGGTGTCGCTGACCTTGTTGCCACGTTGAACGATAGTCTCGGTGATACGCGTGCCAGTCTGTTCCATCTTGGCCACGACGTCGCCGCCACGCAACGAGAGGTCGAGCACGAGTGAATCGCCGGTGGTCTTGAGCGAAGCGTTGACCTCCTCGATGCGGTTGGAGATCGCCTCGGCAAGGTTGTTTCCGGTGTCGACGACCAGCTCCGTGAGCTGCTGGGTGCGGCCGGCCATCATGTCCAGGATGGCGGCGGATTTTTGTGAGAAGCTGTCGGCGACGCGGTCCAAGCGGACGGTCATCATGTGCTGTAGATTGGCGGCGATTTCGGTGAATTCGTCGCCAATGTGATCGGTTTTGAAATTGAGCGTCGCGGTCAGGCGCTCGGTCGCCTGCGCGATGGCCTCGGTGGTGTTGCTGCCGGTGGTTTCGAGGCGTTCCAGGAGGTCGCCGCCGCGCTCGCCCAGCTGCTCAATCATATTGTCGCCGGCATTGCCGAGGGCGCGCGTGATGTGCTCGCCTTTTTCGGCCAGCGTCAGGGTAATGCGACGCGCCGCATCGTTGACTTGCTCGGCCACGAGTTGGCTAATCTGCGAGATGTCCTGACTGAGGTCGAGGTGTACGCTGTTGATGGCGTCGCGAATTTGCTCGGCCTGTCCGACCAATGTGTCGCGCTGTCCGCCGAGATCTTGCAGCAATGCGCGAATGCGCACCTCATTATCGTTGTAGGCGTGTTCGAGCGCGGACACTTCGTTGGCGACCAGCGTCTCGAGTTCGGCGGCGCGTGCGAGCGCGCGTTCGATGCCGTCGCCCATCGCGGCGACTTCGCGACGGACCGCTTGCCCGACGGTGACGATTGATTCACGCGCGATGGTCTCTGGCTCTGCGAGCCGCATTGCGACTTCCGCCATCGACTGTGCGATCAGCCGCATCTCTTGCGATCGAACCGCCATGTGGGCGAGCACATAAAAGAATACGACCGGTGCGAGATAGATAGAACCGAGAATTGCCAGTACCGGTGCGGTCAACCCGGTCGGGCCGAGTGCTGCCTGGATTTCAGGGAGATAAGTCCAGCCGAGCGCAAACCCGCCGGTGATCCATGCCGCGCCAAAAATGCTGGCAAGGATGTAGGAGGTCTTGGCGGGCCGCCGTTGAATTGTACGCAGGATATTGCCAATGGATTCCTGGTCGTCATTGGCGGCGGGACGGCGTGGCGATTGGATTTCCTCGGGGCGGCGCAACGAGTCGTCGGTATAGACATCGGCCTTGCCGCTCGTGCGCAGGCCGGGCCATGGTTTTTCCGGAATGATGTCGCTCTCAAGTGCGGCGTTGGTGGCGGCTGACGTCGCGACTTGATCCTTTGCTTGATCCCCATCTCTCACGTGCAGAGCATCTTGAATTGCCGACAGTGCCGCTTCTGTCGGGTCCTTCATTTTCTTTGGGGTATTAGCCATGGTCGATTGCCGCCTCGTTAACTACGCCAAAACGGACGCCGCCGGGTATCCTCCGGCCGCGTCACAAGCATGTGAGTATTATTAAGATCCCCTCCGGATCCCCGTTGTCGGCGGGTGTCGATTATGCCGCGCCGGTAGCCCACTCCCGTCCTTTCATCCTATCGGGTCAGTTTGCGGCTGGGAACGAAATGGTTAAAGACTCCTTAATCATCGTTAATAGCCGTGTTCCGAATGCAACGGTTTTGGCCCCCGACCGGCAGTAAACGTTGAAATATGTGCAAAAGTGCGAGGACAGTCTTTCTTGCATGTGAATATGTGAGAAAATGGCTGTTTTTTCGCGGGTATCTGGCTCCCCTTGGTTGTTTGGATGACCGAAAATCCGAGCGCGGACTAAGGCGGGCTTAACCAACGACGGTGTCATCCGACAACCGTCGACAACCGTTTACCGGGACTTTGGGTCTCCAATGCCAAACTGTGCCGCTAGGGGACCAAAGAGCCCCAGGGAGGCAAAGATGGCGGAATTCGCGTCAAGGCGCACCGGCGTCGATATCGACCATGTGAGCGATGCGCCGCCATTGGTGCCGGGCGCGCCAGCGATCGACCATGCGCATCTTGCGCGCATGACCCATGGCGAGCGCGACCTCGAACGCGAGGTCTTGCACCTCTACGCCACCCAGGCCGATCTGTTGCTCAACCGGATGTTGGCGGAGCCGAAGGGGCGGCTTTCTGTCGCCGCCGTCGCAGCGCTTGCGCATACTTTGAGCGGTTCGTCGCGCGGGATTGGGGCTTGGGAGGTTGCCGCCGCCGCCGCCGCCTTGGAGGCGGATGTGGCGCAAGGGCGCGAGATTGCCTCATCGATGGCGCGTCTGGCGCAGGCGATCCGTGCGGTCCAGGACGCAATCGCGGAGGTGCTGCGCGCGTAAGCCGGCCCTGAACCTGCGCTCTGGCATTACCGGGCATGAGCGGTTATAGGACGCGCCGACATCCATCCCAGCCGATTGCCAGCCATGCCGAAAATTACCTTTATCGATCCCGATGGCACGACCCGCACCGTTGACGGCGAGCTTGGCTCGACCGTGATGGAAACCGCCATCAAGAACAATGTTCCGGGCATCGAGGCGGAGTGCGGCGGCGCCTGCGCCTGCGCGACCTGTCACGTCTATGTCGATGACGCCTGGCGCGCGACTGTCGGCGACCCGTCGCCGATGGAGGAGGACATGCTTGACTTCGGCTACGACGTGAAGCCGAATTCGCGACTGTCCTGCCAGATCAAGGTCACCGCCGAATTCGACGGCCTAATCGTGCGCGTGCCGGAGCGCCAAGCCTAGCGCTCGCTTTCCCGCAGCAACATCCGCCCAAGCCGTATCACCAGTTCCGGCGGCAAGGGTCGCGATTTGCGGGTCGCACGATCGATCAGCACCATGGTCGAGTGCGCGCGTGCTGCGCAAGCATCCTCGTGGAAGATCGCCTGGCTGAAGACGTAGGAGCTTCGCCCGATCTCAGCGATGCCAGTGCCGATCTCGACCGTGCCAGGCCAGCGCAATTCCTTGAGAAAATCGATCTCGATGCGCGCCAGCACGGTGGTGCAGCCCTCGACCTGCAAGCCGTCTTGCGGATCGTAGATCACCCCGACGCGGCCGGTTTCGAAATAGGTCGGATAGATCGCATTGTTGACATGGCCCTGTCGGTCCATATCGGCAAACCGGATAATGTCGGGCACGTGGATCGGAAAATCCTCAAGTCGCGGCAGAGCCGGATGGGGCGATTTTGGTGGCGATCTCTGCAAGACAAGCTCCCGGCGGGGACTGATTTTCTCGTGATGTGGTTCGAAATAGCAGCAAATTTGGCGCGGAAAGCCCGGCAAAGGAAGGCCTGCCTGCACTAAAACCGTTGGAATTAGCTCTTTTCCTGCCGCGCCGTCCCGGCTACACACTCGGCGCGCTGCCCTTTGCAGCCGAGCCGATTATTCCGTCCTTTTCGGGTTCCGGGCCGTCCCAATGTCGCGGCCCAAGCACACCAGCCGACCGCAGGACGACAACGAAGGGCGTCGCGAGAACGCGCGAGGCGATTGACTTATGACTGAACCGATCAAGACCGACGTGCTCATCATCGGTGCGGGGCCTTGCGGCCTGTTCGCGGTGTTTGAGCTTGGCCTGCTCGATATGAAGGTGCATCTCGTCGACATCCTCGACAAGATCGGCGGCCAGTGCGCCGAGCTTTATCCGGAAAAGCCGATCTACGACATTCCCGGCATTCCCTATTGCACCGGGCAGGGATTGGTCGACGACCTGATGAAGCAGATCAAGCCGTTCGGGCCGCAGTTTCATTTGCAAGAGATGGTCGAGACCATTGAGAAGATCGGCGATCCCTTGTTCCGGGTCACCACCGATCAAGGCAAGGTGTTCGAATGCAAGGTGGTGGTGATCGCCGCCGGCGGCGGTTCGTTCCAGCCCAAGCGTCCGCCGATCCAAGGCATCGAGGCCTATGAAGGTACATCGGTGTTCTACGCAGTGCGCAAGATGGAACAGTTCCGCGGCCAGCGCGTGCTGATCGTCGGCGGCGGCGACTCGGCGCTCGATTGGACGCTCAACCTCGCGCCGGTTGCAAGCCGCCTCACGCTGTTGCACCGGCGCGACCAGTTCCGCGCCGCGCCCGACAGCGTCAACAAGATGATGGCGCTGGTGAACGAAAAAAAGATCGACTTCGTGCTCGGCCAGGTGACCTCGCTTGACGGCGCCAATGGCCAGGTGACCAAGGCGATCGTGAAGGGCAACGACGGCGCCAGTTTCGACGTCGCATGCGATGCGGTGCTGCCGTTCTTCGGGCTGACCATGAAGCTCGGCCCGGTGTCGAACTGGGGCATTGCGCTCAAGGACAACGAATACATCCCGGTGAACACCGAGAATTTCGAGTCGAGCGTGCCCGGCATCTTCGCAATCGGCGATATCAACTGGTATCCGGGCAAGCTGAAATTGATCCTGTCCGGCTTCCACGAGGGTGCGCTGATGTCGCAGAAGGCGCACCGCTACGTCCATCCGGACAAGAAGCTGACCTTCCAATACACAACCTCATCCACCAGCCTGCAAAAGAAGCTCGGCGTGGCGTAGTGCAATGGCGACGATGTGGCGTCGCGCGCGCTGACGAGGCTCAGCCAGCGGCGGCGTTAGTCAGCGCGGCTTCGGCTCCAGGCCGCCGATGCCCAAGATCTCGCGCATCGCCGGCACTGCGGCGTCGGCCATGGCGGCGTGGCCCTCAGCGGTCGGGTGGACCGCGCCCCCATAGACTGCCGACAGCACGCCCCAGATCGCATCGTGGATGCTGGCCGGCTGCAATACGCTGGAAAATCCCTGCGGGTAGGTCATGGCGGTGAAGTAGCTGTCATTAGCGGTGCGCACCCAGCGTGCCCGCGGCGCATAAGGACGGTATTCGCTTGCCGGGCGTCCGCAGGCGAGCGGTTCGCTGGCGGCGCGCGTCGGATCGGTGCGGAACGAGTCGCCGTCGGTGCCGAAACAGGCACGATCGAATTCGGGATCCTCCGCCGAGCGCGCGCAGACGCCGCGCTGCGCAAACGCCGCCTGATGGCTGTCAACGAAAGTCATACGGTCGGTCTTGGGATCGCGGCAGAGTTTGCCGTCGCATGTCGCGATGGCTTTGATCTTTGGCAAGAATTCGCCGGACACAAAGTCGACGACCCGCCGCAGTCGCTCCGGGTCGGCGTTGAAAGCCGGATGAACGTCAAATCCGTTGCGTCCGCCTGGGCAGGCGGTGTCGGGCGCGGCCAGCGCCGGGTGGCCGTAGGTCACAAACACCACGCGCGCGAGATCGCCGCCAACCAGAGGTTTGAGTGCAGCGCGCAACTTCAAGAAATCATTGGGCAAGGTTCGGTCTAGAATTCGCTGGGAATCGGCCACCGACGAGATGTGGCCGCTACGCCCGAACAGCAGCCGTTCGGTGCGCGACTCGATAATGACATCGGCGACCAGTCCGGAAAATTGAATGTCGTTGGCGCCGATGGTCAACAATACGAGGTCGAGGCTGCGATTGGGGCGATGCTTGCGCGCGGTCGCGAGCGCTTCCGTTAGCCCGGTAATCTGCGCACGGGTCGTCGATGCGCAGGACGTATTCGTGCCGGGGCTCGCGCATTCGGTAATGCGCTGCGCGGCGAGAAAGCCGGTCGGGATGGTTGCGCCCGAGCAGGCCAGCGGAATGAAGGTGACGGCGATGCGCGGGTTCTCGATCGCGAGCGCGAGGGCTGCGCGCATCTGGTAGCCGTAGAGCGAGCGGTGGCAAGGCCCCGAATGCCAGCGCGCACCCTGGCGCGCCCAGGCATCGGCGTGCGGATCGGATCCCTCGGCCGCGCAGGAGCGATTGCCGCTGTAGCCGGCCCGTCCGGGCCGGTAGAACTCGCTCCGTTCAACGCCGAGAAAGCGGCGGAAGCAGAAACCTTCGTCGGAGAGCCGAACCGGCCGATCGGGATTGCCTTCGCCGGCGGCAATGGAATCGCCAAGGCCGGCGATCAGCACATCGCGCACCTGAATCTCGGTGACGATGCGCTGCGCCGTGCCGTCCGGCAACACGATGTCCACGGCGGCGATGGTCGGTCGGCCATCGACAACACGCAGCTTCATCTCTTCATCGCATGCGCCCTCGAATTGTTGCGGCTCGCTGGTTCCGTCCGCAAATGTCCAGACGCAGTTGACTGCGTCCGACGGCGCCGCGGCAAGCACCACGCCGATGCGGTGGTCGCCCGGCGACAGGTAAACCTCCCGCGTGCCGTCGCGCTCGCAGAATTCCACCAGTTGGCCGGCGCGGTCGACACAGAGACGCTCGACGGTATCGCGCGCCCAGCCGCGACCATCGCTTTCGACCGCGAGCCGTCGCTCCGAACCCAAGACGCCGTCGCTGCGCCAGGATGCGAGATGGCGCTGGAAATCGGATTCGTTGCGGAACAGGCGGAAGCGGTTCTTGACCTCCCACTCGATGCGCGGCTTCACGCCCGGTGCCTGCGCAAACGCAGATGAGCCCGGGACGAGCGAAACCAGAAATGCGATCAGGCAGAGAGCGACAAAGGGCATGGACAATGGCGAAATATGATTGTGAGCGTCATCGATAGCACGGTTCGTGCGGCGGAAATGTGAGGAGCAATGCTACGGTTTACGCGTCGGTAGCTATTCTCTGGCGCCAATCAGAAAAATAGAACCATTATCAAAATAATGGGACATACGTAGAATATTATTATTTTATTGCGCCTTATATTGCTTATATATAGAAATATATTCTATATCGTTCCTCCAGCAGCGAGGGCGCCATGTCAGATCAGACAATCATCAGCACCGCGCCGGTCGGCCAAGCAACGGCGCCAGTCGCGCGAACGTGGCGGACCGAGGATTGGATCGCCGTGGTGCTCGGCTTTCTCGTCATCGTGAGCGTGCTGGGGTTGTTCCAGTCGAAAGCGCTTGACCTACGCAATATCATGCCGACGTTCCGCTGGACGACCGACAGCCAAATTGCAGCGCAGACGCCGGGTTGGATTGCGGCGCTCGATCAGATCGAGAAAGACGCGCAGGCGCGGCAGCAGCAAAATGTCGTGGCGCTGAGCAAGAATCTCCGCAGCGTGCTGATGAGCCAGGATCGCAGGGCGATCGAGGCCGCCGCTGCCAAACTGGCGTCACTGGGTGCACGGACGATGGTCGGCGCGCTCGCGATTGAAATCCGTGGCCATGCAACGGCCACGCCGGAGCGCTTGTTCGATCGGGGCAATCTCGCCAAGGTGCTCAATATTGGCATCGGCCTTCTGATCGTAACCGCGGTCGGGGTCGCGCTGGTTGGGTGGCGCGTCGCGCCGTTCCTGATCGGCCTGCCGGCGATCTTCCTGCTCGCCTGGTTCGCGCGCTTTCTCGCCGGCAACGGCGTGTTTGTGAACTGGGGGATTGAATACGTGATCTTCGCTTTGTTGCTGGGGCTCCTCATCAGCAACACCATCGGCACGCCGTCGTGGCTCAAGCCCGCGGTGCAGACCGAGTTCTTCATCAAGACCGGCCTGGTCATTCTCGGAGCGAGCCTGCTGTTCCACGAGGTGCTACAGGCCGGTGCGCTCGGCATCGTGCAAGCGGTGCTGGTGGTGTTCGTGGTCTGGTACGCCTGTTTCTGGCTGAGCCGGAAACTGAAGGTTGACGATGAGTTCGGCGCGATGCTCTCGACCGCGGTGTCGATTTGCGGCGTGTCAGCCGCGATCGCAGCCTGCGGCGCCATCCAGGGCGACAAGAAGAAGCTTTCCTATGTCACCTCCTTGGTGCTGATCGTCGCGGTGCCAATGATGATCGTGATGCCGTGGATCGCCAAGGTAACCGGCATGGACGATCTCGTCGCCGGCGCATGGCTCGGCGGAACGCTCGATACCTCGGCTTCGGTGGTCGCGGCTGGCGCGCTGATCTCGGACGCTGCCATGAAGACCGGCGTGATCGTGAAGTTCTCGCAGAATGCGCTGATCGGCGTCGCCGCCTTCGCGCTCGCGATCTGGTGGGCCCTCAGATCGGGGGCCGGCGAGCGACCCGGCGCCAATGTGATCTGGCAGCGGTTCCCGAAATTCGTGATCGGCTTTGTGCTGGCCTCGGCGGCGTTCTCGTTCGCGCTGTCGCCGGAGCTGGTGGCCGGCACCCGCAGCGCGCTCGGCGAGATCCGGACTTGGTGGTTTGCGCTCGCTTTCGTCTGCATCGGGCTCGAGACCCGCTTTGTCGAGTTAGCGACCTACCAGCAAGGACGGCCGGCGCTCGCTTTCCTCGGCGCCCAGGGCATCAACGTCGTCTGGACGCTGCTGCTGGCGTGGCTGCTGTTCGGCGGCATCATCGTGGCGCAGCCGGCGATCAACTGAGCGATCCATCACGGGTCTAACTTGGCTCATCACGATAAATGGCGGATGCCTCCCACCGCTGCCAGGCTGTGCATCGTATCGGTCGTGCGGGCGGGGAAGTTGCCGTCGGGTAAAGAACTCCCCGCCCGCCCGCAGCGTCTTGCTGGGTGCCGGCAGTGACGCCTATGATAGCCGCAACACGGCTTCTTCGTATTTGCCCGCGCCCATGCCGGTGTCGGCGAAGATGCCGTGATCGGCGATCCACTTGAAGGTTTCGTCGTAGATTTCCTTGGTGTAGGGCTCGAACACCAGCCGTTCGCCGGGGCCCCAGCGGCGCGTATCCATGCGCGCGTGATAGCGCTCAGGAAATTCGTTCTTGTAGTAATGGGTATACAGCTCAGGCCGCAGGTCGATGTCGCTTTGGGCGCGGCGCAGGGCGCGGAAGAATTTGCGGATGTCTTCCGGGTCCGGGTCGCCGGCGATCGAGGTTGCGATCATGAAGGTGTTGTCGAGAATCTTTCGGAAGCCGAGCTGCTCGGCGAAATAGTAGGGGCCCGAGAACAGCGTAGAGGCCTGCGCCTTGCCATCGAGCAGCGTGTCGAGGCGGTGAAACAGCATGCCGTCGGCGAAGGTGAGATTGATCTTGTCGGCCGGCATATATTGTTCGAGCGCTTGGATGGTCGCGTAGTGGCTGCCCGACTGATAGCCGACCGCGATCGGTACGCCGGCGAGATCCTCCGGCTTCTGCAGCGGCGAATCCTTCGGCACGAAAATGCCGGATGGCGCGACTGAATAGACGTCGCCATAGAGCCGGCCCTTGCCCTTCGAGGCGGCAACGCCGACGGTCCAATGGCAGGCACAACTCACGTCGGAGGTGCGGCCCTTCTCGATCGCCTGCATGGCGCCAACTTTGTCGCCCTTGTAGTGGTGCGCGCCGCCGCTGGAGCGGATGTTCTCCTGGAAAACGTAATCGAGTCCCTCGCCCTTGAAGTAGCCCTTCTCCTCGGCGACCCATTCCTGCAGTCGGAAGTGCGGCTCGATGATGAATTTCTCCTTGGCCATCGTCTTCTCCTTGGTTGTATGGAACGTTTCAGTTTCAGCAGCAGTCGAACTCGGCGCCGCGGCGCTTCTCGTGGCGCTCCGCGATGCGGCGCGCGGCGATCATCTTGACATGCTCATCCATCAGGCGGCGCGCACCAGCTCCGTCTCGCATTTCAATCAGCGCGGCGATCTCCTTGTGAACGTCAAGCACACGGCGGGCAACGCGCGGCGTAAGCGTCGGGTTTTTTGACGGCCAAGATACGTGTTGCAGCGAGATGAGTTGCACCACCAGCGCTCGGTTATGGGAGGCTTCCGCGACGGCAAGATGGAATTCGTGGCCGGCGCGGGTAAACGCTACAACGTCGTTGAGCTTGCCTTCGGCGTCGGCGAGCAGTCCGCGCAGCCGGGCATGATCTTCGGCGGTAGAATTGATCGCAGCGAGTTCGGCGGCGTGGCATTCGATGGCGCGCTGTGCATCCATGATTTCAGCAGTCGTCACGCCGGCGAGGTCGAGTTGCACGGCGAGCGCATCCGCAAACAGCCGCGTGTTGCCCTGTGCGATGCGCGCGCCCCCGCCGGAGCCGACCTTGATCTCGACGATGCCTTGCGCCTCCAACGTACGCAGCGCATCGCGCGCGACGATCCGGCTCACCCCAAAACGCTCGGCCAGGTCCCTTTCGGAGCCGAGAAAATCGCCCGGTCGCAGCTCTTTGGCAAATAATGCATCGCGCACCTGCGCGACAATCCGGGCGGACAAAGTTGGGCCGCGGAACGCGACGACATTGCGCGCAATCGGCTGGCGCTCGGTAGTTCGGATCGCCGGGGGACGTCGCATCGGGACCAAGGGCTGCAAAAGGTAATAACGATACTAAAGATGATATCTTTAGTAAGATCGGTTGGGAAGCGGCGGCCAGCGCTTGATTTGAAAGGGAAATCGGCGGGGCATATTGCGTGGGCGTCCGGCATTTCCGCCCGATTGGGGAGCGAGCGGGCCGCAAGCGCGCGCCCGGCGCGCGGAAAAGCGGGACCCGTGGCCGATTAATAAAGAAAGCCTCGGGTCCGGGACCCGAGGCTTTCCATTCCAACCCCCCGAAGAATTCAGCCAGACTAGGCAGCAAAACCCGGAAGTCAATTTTTGGTGACCGGTCTTTGCCGGAAATATCGTGGAAAGGACGCGTTTCTTCGGTGCGTGTGGCTTTCAAGTCACGAATTTGCGGTAATGGCACAAAAATTGGGCGTGATCGGCGGTACCACCAAACCTTTTTTCAGAAATTATATGCGAAATTTGTCGGATCGTGGCCGGCGGTTAGACGCCCAGGGTGTCAGCAACAGCACAAACGTCGCCAGCCAAACCATACGCGCGCCGTAACGGTCGTTCGGGTTGGACAGCGCGCCGCATACCGCGGCGTTGGCAAGGATCGCGAGCCCGATGGTTGCGGCTAGTTCGCCGAGATCCGCTGATTGCCGTCGCCATGCAGCGCGTGCGAGCAAGCCGATGAGCAGCAGCATCGAGCCCCAGGCGACCGGCACATGCAGGCGATTGATCGCCGCGAAGTCGAGCCGGTCGTTTTGTTGGCGCGCGGCCTTCATGGCGGGAAGCGCATGCGGCGTGTAGCGCTCGACAATCCAGTGGGTGTGCCAGATATCGTTGCGCACGCCGTAGCCGGTGGCCGCGCGCGAGAGCTGGTCGGCGGTCGCCAATATTGCGGCTTTGATCTGCGCGCCGGGATAGGCGGTGAGGCTCTCACCCACGACGATACGCATTTCGTCGCCCAGCCCTGCGAAGCGTCCGAGTTCGTCGAACAGGTCCGAGCCCCAGAAAAAGAAATCGCTGTCGGCCGGAAGTTGCTCACGATTGGTGCAGAGCTTGGGCAGGCGTGGGTCGGGGCAATGTTCAGCCAGGTAACGTGCAACAATACCGGCCTGCAGCATGCGCCCGAACGGGATCGCGCTGCCGCCTGGCGTCCAAGCGAGACGGCCGGCGACCGCAAAATTGGCGGCCAGCAGTAATGCTACGCTGATAGCGAGGGCAAGGCCGCCGCGCGCGAGTCCGGCGAAAGGTACGGTGCCGCGCCAGATGAGGGCAATCGCCGATCCGGCGGCGAGCAGCGCCAGCAATACCGCCAGCGTTGCGGTGTGGGTGGCGGCGGCAAATCCGATCAGAGCGATGAGCGCCCAGATTTCCCAGCGCCTGAGCGTATCAGCGCGCAGCGTTACGAGATAAAGCGCCAGCACCGAAAGGCCCGCGAATATGTCGGTCAGTAGCGTGCTCGCCAGGAAGGCTAGGCCCGTGAGAATTGCGAGCGCGGTGGTGGTGACGACCAGTACCAGCGGGCTGGCGAGCCAATGCGCGCGCAGCGTCAGCCACAGCACCCAAACCGTAATCACGGCATGGCCGGCGACAACCGGCCAGAAATCCGGTCGTGCCGCGAGCGCCAGCGCGAGGCCGTAGACGGTCGAACGGCTTTCCTCCAGATGACCCTCGAACCAACGTGCGAGATAGCCGCCGGTGTCGAATTGCAACAGTGGAAAGCCATTCCACAACGCCGGAGCAAGCAGTAGCAACGCCGCCGCCAGCGCGGCCGTGACGCGTAGCGGCATAAGGGCGGGCCGGATGCTGGATTCGTTCACGGGATAAGATTCAACATTTCTGTGGCGTGGAGGGAAGGGCGATCGGGGCGCTGTTATTGCGACTATATGCTTATGCTAATGTAGGATCGAAGGGTCAGCCATGTTTGTCACTTTCTTTCACGAACTGAAATCCGCCGGCGTGCCGGTGTCGCTGCGTGAATATCTCACGCTGATGGAGGCGATGAATGCTGACATCGCCGGCCGGCGGGTGGAGGATTTCTACTATCTCGCACGAACGGCGCTGGTGAAGGACGAGCGCAACCTCGACAAGTTCGACCGGGTATTCGGCCATGTCTTCAAGGGTTTCGACATGGTTTCGGATGCGCTCACGGTCGAAATTCCGTCGGAGTGGTTGAAGAAGCTCGCCGAGAAATATCTCACCGATGAAGAAAAAAAGCTGGTCGAGGCGCTTGGCGGACTCGACAAACTGCTCGAAACGCTGCGCGAGCGCTTGAAAGAACAAAGGGGCCGCCACCAGGGCGGTTCAAAGTGGATCGGGACGGCCGGCACGTCGCCATTCGGGGCCTATGGCTACAATCCGGAGGGCGTGCGCATCGGCCAGGACGAAAGCCGGCATCGGCGCGCGGTGAAGGTCTGGGACCGGCGCGAGTTCAAGGATCTCGATGGCGACGTCGAGCTCGGCACCCGAAACATCAAAGTGGCGCTGCGGCGCTTGCGAAAATTCGCGCGCACCGGCGCGCCCGAGGAACTCGATCTCGACGGCACCATCAAAGGCACCGCGCATAAGGGCTATCTCGACATCCTGATGCGGCCGGAGCGCCACAATGCGGTGAAGGTGCTGTTGTTCTTCGACATCGGCGGCTCGATGGATTGGCACATCAAGGCGACCGAGGAATTGTTCTCGGCGGCGCGCTCCGAGTTCAAGCATATGGAGCATTTCTATTTCCACAATTGTCTCTACGAGAAGCTGTGGAAGCAGAACCGCCGCCGCTTTGAGGACGCCACGCCGACCTGGGATGTGCTGCACACCTTCCCACACGATTACAAAGTGATCTTCGTGGGCGACGCGTCGATGTCGCCCTACGAGATTGCGGCGCCCGGCGGCTCGGTCGAGCACTTCAATGAGGAGGCCGGCCACGTTTGGATGGAGCGTTTGACGCGCACCTATCCGGCCTGCGTGTGGCTCAACCCGGTGCCGGAGGGTGAGTGGGGTTACACCCAGTCGATCCGCATGATGCAGCAATTGCTGGGCGGCCGAATGTATCCGCTCACGCTCGATGGCCTCGATCAGGCGATGAGGGAACTCGTGAGGTAGCGGCTTCTCAGCCCTTCTCCACCGCGATGCCTGCCTCGGCCAAATCCTTGAACCCGCCAGCGTTGAATACTTTGGTGTAGCCCATCTCGCGCAGCGTCTTGCCGGCGAGCGCGGCGCGGCCGCCGCCGGCGCAGTGCACGATCACGGCACGGTCGGGCTTGAAGTCAGGGTTATAAGTGGGTGAGGTCGGATCGGCGCGGCCTTCGAGCGATCCGCGCGCGATATGGACGGCGCAGCAGAGCTTGCCGGTTTGTTGGATCTCCAGTCCGTCGCGAATATCGACGACGAGCACGTTGCCGGCGGCAATCATGTCCTTGGCCTGTGCCGGATTGAGCCGCGGCACCAGTGCGTCGGCGGCGGCGATCATGTCCTTGTAGCTGATCATCACGAAACTCCAGTGTTGGGACTGCTACCCGTGTGCGGCGATTCCGAAATTCGCATTTGAGCGCGCCGCAGTACCTTACGAACTTCGGAACCGAGGGACACTAGCGCGGCGGGCGGCCCGGAAGAAACCGAAAAAATGTCGTGGAAGCCGTAAGCTTCTATTCGCTGGGAATTCCTTGGCACCGGCGCGGCATGGGTCGCTTTGACATTCGAGGAATCACCCTTACATTGCGGGCGTCGTTAACAACTGAAAGGAGGTGATCCAGTGTCTCATTGTCTTTCGCCGCGGTCGCCGGCACTCTGGATCCTCGGTATTTGCGGGGTATCTGTTTGACGCTTGGTGTCACCTCAAAGTGATGAGGGGCCGGACCACGGCCTGACAATGGAAGGGCTGCTCGGTAACGGGCAGCTCTTCTCATTTTAGCGAGACGGATTTCTTCAACTGGCGCCCGGGATCGGCTATTGTAAGGCACGCAATCTTCGAACCGCGGGTCGTTGAGCCGCATCATGGCGCGCTCTTGCAAATGCGCCGCGCGGCGCTGTTCGCGAGCCGAGCGCAATTCGGGTGCGTTGGTTAAGCCGATTGCCATCGACATGCATAGGCCGGTGCGTCCCGATCGGGAATGTGCCGGCAGTTATCGCTTGGCGGCAAAATAGGCGCCAAACAATGCGGTGAGTCCGGCCGCGCCGATGGCCACAAAGCTCGCCGCCACATGAATGCCGATAGCGGTGCCGGCCTTTAGCGCGGCCGAATGTCCGACAGAGGCAAGCGCGGCGACCACGGCAGCGCTGGCAATCCAGCGCAGCAGTCGGAACCGCAACCAAGGCAGGGGAAATCGGCTCAACGCGGCGGCAACCATGGCGCCCACCAGAAAGCTTGCCCCCGACATGATCCACCAGGGACTGGCCGCCCTCAGCTGGCTACCCCGAGTGGGCGACAGTTCGCGCCAAACGCCGGCCAGTTCAATGCCCCGGCGGGCAAGCACAATCTGGGCCGCGATCGCGGCCAGCATCCCGCAGGCCATGGCGGTGAGCATGACCAGGGTGCGCGGCATTTCGGTGCGGTGCAATTCGCGGATCGGCGCGTTCATAGCGGGCTTTTGAGCGGCGGATGCGGTCTGTCTACGGGGGTAGCCACCGGCGGGCAAGCGCGGAATGCAGTTTAGCCCCGCCTGCTGTGGGCAAGGCGGGGCCGAATGGAAATCGCAGAGGTGGGAGCGTCAGGCGCCGCGGCGCTCAGCCTGCCAGGTGCCGGAGCACTCGCCGCCGCGCCAGGAGCCGGTGCCGTTGCCGCCACTCAAACGTCCCGAACCGGTGGCGCGCTGGTTGCCATGGCTGACGGTGACGGTCAGGGCGCCATTGTCGCCGACCCTTCCAGTAATGTTGACGGGGCTGTCGCCGGCATTGATGACGGTGCCGCGGGAAATGCGGATCGGGTAGCGATAAGCGCGGTCGCAGGTTCCCTGCTCGGTGACGATCACGACGCTCCAGAGACCGTCATAGCCAGGCGCGGACGTGGCCGGAGAAGCGATGCCGCCCAGCGCTGCAAGGGTTAGTGCGAGTGCGCCGGCGATGGTGAAATTGCGGAGGTCCTTGTGCGAATTGGCCATGACGTCCATCCCTATTGTCTTGCCGGCTTTGGCCGGATTGAAGCGGGGTCTTTTGAAGTCTTCCGGTTTAGGGTTGCGTTCTCCGTTACCCGCTTATTTGTTGCTGTATGGCAGAAATAGGTTCAAAGACCGTTGACGCCATTATCATGGTTTGCAAATCCTCAACGCCATGAGTGGCTTGCGCTGTTTTTGCTGGAGCTTTGAGGACTTAAATCTTAAAACCACCGCACTGGCCGTGGCGTAGGTTTATTTTCGGTTTGCAATCTAGGCTGCGGTCCCCGACAATCGCTCCACTGCTGGATGCCAGGAGACTGCCGTGAACCTGCTGATCACATTTCTTGTCGCCTTTATCATCAGTTCCGCTATTGCCGCTTGGGTCGGCGTGCTCGTCGACAACTATGCCTCGACACACGTTAGTATGTTGGCTTTCTTTTCGGTCTTCTTCGTGCTGACCGGGCTGTCTTGGAAGCTGTCGGTCAAACTGACCGAGCCCAAGGCAACGCCACCAGCGTAACGGAGACCGCAGCTTTCAAAATCTTACGGACTACCGGTGCGCAGTTCGGGAGCAGCCTTTTGTCCAAGCTGCTCAAATGCGGCGCCGTTGCGTGCGCGTTCGACGCCATGCTGATACAGCGCGTTCATGTATTTTTCGTCGAACAGACCGTAGGCCGGGTGGTTGAAGCTATCGGCAACCTGCGCGGCGTAAATCGGAATGCCGAGGCGTTGCGCATTGGCAGCGAACAGCATCGACTCGGCGCGCAACCCGGCGCGTAGCACGACGGTGATCAATCGGCTAAGAATCGCGACCGTGGTGCGATCTGGCGGATAGAAGTCGTGCGCCAAGCGGCCATTGAGAACGATGTAGAGTTCCGTCGCCGGCAGACGCAGCTTGCTGTCGAGTTCGAGCATTGTCTCTGGGCCGGCAAAAAACGGCGACGTGACCGAGCCGTCAATGTGCATTTCCTGGAACTTCTTGCCATTGGCTTCGGCGTCGATGAGAACCGGCGCGAAGAACCCGGGGATCGCCGATGAGGCCATCAGAACGTCGCGGAATAATTTGAGAGCGGCCTCGTCACCTTTCTGGGCAATTGCGCCCATGTTCCAGACCACGCGCCGTCCGGCATCGGCATTGGTGGTCACAACCAACAGACGTCGGCCTTTGCGATGCTCGGCGGCGACGTTGGCAACAAGTTCCGGTGTGACGCGCTTCTCAACGAGGCGCCGCAGCGGCCAAGTGTCGAGAAAACTTTCGTGGGTTGGTCGATCCTCGAAGACATCGGCGCCGGTAATCGAGACGATGGCTTGGCGTAGTTCTTCGTCGAATTTGGATCCAAGAAAGGCGTAAGGCGCGAGCAGGGCGCCGATGCTGGCGCCGGTGACGGCACTGAATTCCGGCCGCTTGCCGGATTGGGTCCAGCCGTTGAGCAGGCCTGCGGCAAATGCACCGTCGGCGCCGCCGCCCGACATTGCGAGCCAGGCGCCATTGCTGGATGGCAGAACCTTGGTGAAGTCCTCGGCGCTGTCGCCCCAGATCCGCGCGTCCGGAAACCCAGGAACAACTGCGGCGGCCTGATCGTCGGCAGTAAAAGGAATCCGCGGCGGCGGTCCCTTCGGAGCGACTTTCGGCGGGGATTTGGCCTTGGTATTTTGCGCTTGTGCTTGCGCGGAGCTATCGAGGGTTAGAACCGAAAGCGTCGGCCACGACAAGAAACAAACAAAGATCAGGCCCTTGGCCAAGCTGGCGACACGGTTCACGGCAGGTCTCCGGTCAGATCAGGCGTTTTGGTTGGGTCCCAAGACACGAATGATGGCGAGCGCCTAGGCCGAAGTAATTGTCTTTGGCCGAAAACACAAGGCGATGAGCGGGCCAAATCAAACGCCGCCCCGAACGCAATGCCGCAAATAAGGGCCGCCTGACTATGGCAGCCAGTCTGGACGTTCCAAATTTCTCGGGCGTGCTATCCGCGCCGTTCCGCGGTCCAGTATCCCGCGCACTGACTGTTGCCGGATCGGCCGCTCCAGCGCCCTTCGCCGGCGTTGCGGGTGAGGCGCCCGCTGCCGGTGGCAGCGGCATTGCTGGCGGTAACGCGCACATTGACCGCGCCATTGGCCGCGACGCGACCGGTGAAATTGACGATACCGCCTTCGTAAATGACGCGACCGCCGCTGATTGCAATGCCATAGCGGTAGGCGCGGTCGCAATCGCCGCGCTGGGTAACGATCAAAACACTCCAGTTACCGTCGAACATCCGCTGTGCGGACGCATGGCCCGGCAAGGCCGCGACAAACAAGAACGCAAGCACACCGGCACGGAAAAATCGGCTAATCATGAGTGGCCTCGCCTCATCTTGCGATACGCTATCGCTTTGTGACGCACTCAACGCAGGTCTCGGCGACCGGTTGTTTTCGGCTCGCGTTTTGTCCATCATCCTACGGGGAATGGCCGAATGGGACAGTATGGAACGCAACTGAAGCCGCATCTAGAATAACTTCATTGTCGTTGATTATGGTGGCGGTGTCGAATGACATTGCGGTGACGATCAACAATTTTTTCCTGCATTTCTTGCATTTTAAGGGCGAGGTGCGATGATTCTCAACAACTTGGAGGGCGCCATCGTGGTGATTTCCTTCGTAGTTGCAAAGGCTTTCGCGCGCTATACGTGAAATATGTGCCTGCCGGAGGTGGTCGCGACCCAAGTCAATTCACGCGCGGCGGACGTATCGGTGATATCGTTGGAAGGGATACAATGAACACAACCCCTATTCTTGCCATACCTATCGTAGTGTGCGCCGCCGCATTGGCGCCGTCCCATGCGCAGGATCAGGCCGGCTATCCGAGCCGCCCCATTACCATGGTCGTGCCGTTGCCTGCGGGGGGCACCGCGGATCTCCTATGCCGGCTTGCCGCGGAGCGGGCCGGCAACGCGCTCAAGCAGCAGATCGTCATCGAGAACCGCCCGGTTGGCGCCGGCGGTCGCGTCGCGATTGAGGCGGTGATCCGTGCGGCGCCCGACGGTCATACGGTCTTGTGCGCTCCGCAGTTGTCGTACACCGTTGCGCACCTGTTGTTCTCGAAGTCACCGCTCGACACGCGGGCGATGGAGCCGGTTAGTGTATTGGCGGCATACCCGTTGATCTTGATTGCCCGCGCAACGCTGCCGGTGAACGACTTGCCGAGTTTTCTCGACTACGCGCGGACCAATCCCGGCAAGGTCAATTATGGACATCAAGGCAAGGGCAATACCGGACATCTGCTCGGCGAACTCCTGATGTTGAGGGGTAAGTTCCGCATGACGGAAATCCCATATCGTGGCAGCGCGCCGGCAATGAACGATCTGGTCGCCGGTAACATCGACCTGGTTCCCGACTACCTCCTGGCGAACAAGCAAAACATCGATGTCGGCAAACTCAAGCTGTTGGCGACCGGCGGCCGGGAGCGGATCGCGAACTACGCAAAGGTCGCAACCATCGCGGAGACGCTACCTGGGGTCTATGCCGACACCTGGATGGCGGTTGCCGCGCCGCCTGGAACGCCGAAGGCAATTGCCAAGCGGCTCTCCGATGCCATCGGCGAAGGTTTCAGGACCCCTGAGTTGCGGCAGCGGATAATCTCGCTGGAGGCGGAACCGCTCGGCAATTCGCCTGACGACATGCGAAAGATGATTGAGGCCAGCACACAGCACTGGTCGCCCGTGATCAACGCGGCGAATGTCGTTATCGATTGAACGCAAAGTCCGGAGATGGAGGTTGAGAGATGGCGCATAATTCATATTTGGACGGCCGGTTCGCGATTGCGGCAGTCTTGGCAGTTTTGGTCGCGACGCCGACGCTGGGCCAGGAATATCCCAGTCGCTCGGTCAAGATTATCGTGCCGTTCCCGGCTGGTGGCACCGCCGACGCGATGCCGCGCGCGGTGGCCGACTATCTGTCACGCAAATGGGGGCAGCCGGTCGTGATCGAGAACCGCAGCGGCGCCGGTGGCAATGTCGGGGCGGAGGCGGCCTACAAGTCGGATTCTGATGGCTACACGCTGTTGTCAGCTCCGCCGCCGCCTCTGGTAATCAATCACAATCTCTATCCTAAGCTCGGTTTCGACCCGCTGCGCTTCATACCGATCGCCGTGATGGGGCAGGTGCCGAATGCATTGCTGACCAGTCTGGACTTCCCGCCCAAATCCACGGCGGAAGTCATTGCCTATGCTAAGGCCAATCCCGGCAAGGTGATCTCCGCGACCCAAGGCAACGGTACAACCTCGCACCTGACTTCCGAAATGTTCCAGATGATGGCGGGCGTCAAGCTCACGCACGTCCCCTATCGAGGCGCGGCGCCTGCGCTTACCGACCTCGTGGGTGGAACCGCCAATGTTATGTTCGACAATCTCGGCGTCTCACTGTCGCAAGTTCAGGCTGGTAAGATCAGGCTGCTTGGCGTTGCCACATCCAAGCGATTGGCGGCGCTGCCGGATGTTCCCACAATCGCAGAAACGCTGCCGGGGTTTGAGGCGCTCGCTTGGTTTGCCGTGGTCGCCCCGCCTGGCACGCCGAAGCAGATCGTCGCAAAGGTCAATGCCGACATCAACGAGGCGTTGCGCGATCCGGCGGTGGTGAAGCGCATGGAAGCCATGTCGGCGGTGATTGTCGGCGGCACCACGCAGGAGACGACGCGGTTCTTCCAGAGCGAGGTCGATCGCTGGCACAAGGTCATCAAGGCCGCGAACGTCAAAATGGAATAGGCGGCGCTGGAATGGTTGACGGACAATGGCATTGGTGACGCGGCAATGGCCCGCCGAGGGCGTGGCGCGGGTGCCGTACTGGGTGTACTCGGATCGTGGCCTGTTCCAGGACGAACAGGCGTTGGTGTTCCGCGGGCCGACCTGGAATTTTTTGTGCCTGGAAGCGGAACTGCCAAAGCCCAATAGCTACCGCACGTCGGCGCTCGGTGCGATGCCGGTGGTGGTGACGCGCGATAGCGAGGGCCGGCTCAACGCGTTTGAGAACCGTTGCGCGCACCGCGGCTCGCTGTTGTGCATTAACGAGCGCGGCGAGGCGCGCGACATCGTCTGCGTCTATCACAATTGGAGCTACGATCTCGCCGGCAACCTTACCGCGGTCGCGTTTCGCAAGGGCATGGGCGGCAGGGGCGGCATGCCGACCGATGCGCGCCCCGACGAAAATCCGCCGCGCAAACTTAAGATCGAAACCATTGGCGGCCTAGTCTTCGGGACGCTTGACGCTAAGGCGCCGCCGCTTGAGACCTATCTCGGGCCCGACATCGTCAAAGGAATTCGCCGGGTGATGCGTGCGCCGGTGCGCGTGCTGGGCAGTTACAGCCAGATGCTTACGAGCAATTGGAAGCTGTATATGGAGAACGTAAAGGACAGCTACCATGCGAGCCTCCTGCACACGTTCTTCACCACCTTCCGCCTTAATCGTCTGTCGCAGAAGGGCGGGCTCGTGATCAGCGAGACCGGCGGCAACCACATCAGCTACTCGTTCGCAGCCGACACCGGCGGCAAGGAATACGAGCAGGCCGGCATGCGGGCGGCGCAGGAGGGCTTTGGACTTGAAGCGCCCGAGGTGCTGCACCACGTCGACGAATATGGCGACGGCATCGGGCTGCAAATCCTCTCGGTGTTCCCGACCTTCGTCCTGCAGCAGACCCGCAACAGCCTGGCGGTGCGGCGGCTCGTGACCCACGACCTTGAGAAGACCGAACTGGTATGGACGATTTTCGGCTTCGCCGACGATGACGCGGCAATGACCGAGCGCCGTCTGAGCCAGGCTAATCTGATTGGGCCGGCGGGCTATATCTCGATGGAGGATGGCGCCGCGCCGGGCTTTGTGCAGCGCGCGGTCAATTCCGCCGCCGACGTGCTGTCGGTGGTGGAGATGGGCGGCCGTGGGATTGCCTCCGACGACACGCGTGTCACCGAAGCCGCGGTGCGTGGGTTTTGGACCTTTTACCGCGCGCGGATGGGGTTTTGAGCATGAGCTCTAAAGGTGGCGGGCCGTTATCGCGTGACGCTCCTGCGCAAACGGGCGTGGACATTGAGACTACATTCGCGGTGCAGCACCTGCTGGCGCGCTACATCCAGGCGCTCGACGACGATCGGTTGGAAGCCTGGCCAGAGTTTTTCACCGAGTCCTGCCGCTATCTCGTGACCACCGCCGACAATCTCGCGCAAGGCATGCCGCTCGGTCTGATCTATGCCACCTCGCGCGCCATGTTGCGCGACCGCGTTCGTTCATTACGTGACGCCAATGTCTATGAGGCGCAGCGTTATCGGCACGTGATCGCCGCGCCGGTGATTGAGCGCGGTGACGGCGGTCTCATCCGCGCGCAAACCGGTTTTATGGTGGCGCGCATCATGCATACCGGTGAGACCATGCTGTTCGTCACCGGCCGTTACGACGATCGTATTCTCCTGGCAGGGCCGGACGCGCCGCGCTTTGTTGAGAAGCTGGTGGTGCTTGACAGCCGCGTGATCGATACGCTTTTGGCAATCCCGATCTAGTGGGCGGTGCAATCGATGGCGATCGTGAAGGCTTACGCTGCTGCAATGCTTGCGCTCGTCGCCATGGGTGCTTGCGCCACCGATGTTCGTGCCGCCGACGTCGATAAATTCTACGCCGGCAAGTCGCTGCATCTGGTCATCGGCTACGCGCCCGGCGGCGGCTACGATCTCTATGCCCGCACGCTGGCACGGCACATGGGCCGACACATCCCGGGTCAGCCCAATATCGTCGTGCAGAACATGCCCGGCGCCGGCAGTCTCAAGGCCGCAAACTTCCTTTACACCATCGCGCCGAAGGACGGCACCACCTTTGGCGGCTTCTCGCGCGGCGCCTATCTTGATCCGCTGCTTGGCCGCGGCGCGGGTGCGCAATATGTGGCGCCGAAATTTGGTTGGCTCGGCAGCATTTCGAGCGAGGTTGGGGTTTGCGCGTTCCGCGCCGCGGCCGGCGTCAAGTCCTGGAACGATATGCGCGCCAAGCCTTTCATCGTTGGTTCGACCGGCGCGGGCGCAGACGCTGATGTGTTCCCCACGGCGCTGCGCAAGATGTTCAAATTGCCAATGAAGATTGTTGCCGGCTATGGCAGCGCCGCCGAGATCGTGGTCGCGATCAAGCGCGGCGAAGTCGACGGCCGCTGCGGCTGGTCGTGGTCGAGCCTGATCAGTTGGAACCGCGACATGTTCGAGAGCCGGCAGATCGACGTGGTGTTGCAGCTTGCGACTCGCAAGCTCGACGAATTGCCGGATGTGCCGTTGGTCACTGAGGTTGCCGACAGCGCCGAACACAAATCGGTGCTCAATCTCATCGTTTCGCGGCAGGCGATGGCGCGCCCCTATGTGACGCCGCCTGGCGTTCCTGCGGAGCGCCTGCGGGTTTTGCAGCGCGCTTTTTCCGCGACTATGGCTGACGCGGCCTTCCTTGCCGATGCGCGGCGACAGGATCTAGAAGTGCATCCGATGTCGGGCTCCGAGGCAGCGGCGCTGCTGCGCGAGGCCTACGCGACGCCGCCGGAGCTGGTGCGGCAGACGATCGAATACATGAAGGATTAGAAGGGACGATTAGTGCCGCCCAGGTCTGGCCCCAATGCCGAATCGGGCGCATAGCCTGTCGGCCATGCCTCTGCCCGAACCGCCCGTTCCCCCCGCCGTCAGGGCGGCGCCGATTAACCTCTGGCGTCATCCGTCATTCATGCGGTTGTGGTTTACGCGCACGGCGACCACTGCCGCGTTTCACATGCAGGGTGTAGCGGTCGGCTGGCAGCTATACGACATGACCGGCAATCCGATTGATCTCGGCATTGTCGGTCTGCTCCAGTTCCTGCCGGTTCTGGTGCTTAATCTCGTGGTTGGGCAGGTCACCGATCGCTACGATCGGCGCGCCATCCTGCGGTTGTGTCAGATTGTCAAAGTTCTGATGCTAGCCATGCTCGCGACCGGGACCGCGATGGGTTGGCTGACCCGCGAATGGATGTTTGCGTTCTTGTTGATCACCAGCACGGCGCGGGCGTTCGAGACGCCGACCATGCAGGCTCTGCTACCGAGCATTGTGCCGGTGACGATCCTGCCGCGGGCGATTGCGGCGTCCGCGACCGCGCAGCAGACCGCGATCGTCAGCGGACCGGTGATTGGCGGTGTGCTCTATCTCTTGGGGCCGGTGACGGTCTATGCGACCTGCGCTATCGTCTGCGCGGTCGCGGCAGTCCTGGTCAGCGGCGTGCAATTGATTGCCGATCAACGCGACAAGCGACCGATCACGCTTGAAAGCGTGTTCGCCGGATTTTCCTTTATCTGGAATCGCCGGGTGCTATTGGGCGTCATGTCGCTTGATCTATTCATTGTATTGCTCGGCGGCATCACCGCGCTGTTACCGATTTTCGCCAAGGATGTGCTGCAGACCGGGCCCTGGGGGCTTGGGCTATTGCGTTCCGCGCCCGCGGTTGGTGCGTTGATTGCGTCGGTCGTGCTGTCGCGTTGGTCGATCGAAGCCAAGGCTGGAAAAATTCTGTTCGTCAGCGTGGCGGCATTCGGCATTTCGGTTTCGGTATTCAGTCTTTCGACTTCGCTGATTCTGTCGTTCGTTGCGCTCATGGGTTATGGAGTAGCCGATGCCGTTAGCGTCGTTATCCGCCATTCCATGGTGCAGACCCGCACGCCGACCGAAATGATGGGTCGTGTCATTACCGTGAACTCGATGTTCACCGGTTCGTCCGGTTCGTTGGGGGAATTCCGCGCCGGACTGATGGCGGCGTGGTTGGGCGTGGTGCCGGCAGCGCTGATTGGCGGTATTGGCGCGATCGCGGTCACGTTCGTCTGGATGCGCGCATTCCCCGAGATCGCTCGGATCGAGAAACTCTCGTCGGAGGAGGAGCGGCGCAGCTAACGCGTTACCGCACGACCAGCACCGAGCACTGTGCATAGCGCACGACATGGCCGGTATGCGAACCCAGGAAATAGGTGCGGATCCCGGGCCGATGCACCCGATGCGAGCTCATCACGATGAGGTCGGCCTTGACCGCCTTCGCCTCTTCAAGGATTTCCTGATAGATGCCGCCCTGGCGCACGGACGCGGAAACTTTCGACGGGTCGAGCCCGGTTTCCTTGCAGACAATGGCAAGCGCGTCCTCGGCGGACTTGCGTTGCTGGGTCTCGAAATCGGGCGGCACGTATTCGGCCAGCATCACCGGCGTCAAAGGCAGCACATTGACGAGCCGTAACGTGCCGCCGGATTGCTGCGCCATAATGACGGCGGCTGTAGTCGCCGGTTTGGCGAACTCGGTTTCGGTCAGGTCGATTGGTACGAGTATGCTGTGGTACATCGCGATGTCCTTTCCGGGCAGGACTCGACGCACTTATACTGCCATGTCGGGGCGGCCAGCGTAAGCGCCTTGTGGCGTATCTGCGACGCTTAATCGCGCGGGAACGTTAACGCAGGGTGCTCGCAATGCGACGCAAAACGCCTCAGTCGGTAGCGATTTTGAGCAGGCGCGGTGTTACGAACCGATCGAGCCGCCCGCTTTTGGGGTGCAGTTTTTTCCAGTCGTTGCCCGCAAAATCGATGATCGCAAGCCCCGAAGTCGGCAATCCCTCATTAAGCCGTTCGCGCGCTTCAACATCGCCCGATGCGATCAGCTGTCGTGCGGCTTCATGCATCCCTGGATTATGGCCGACCACGATCAGCGTGCGGATCGTGGATGGCATCTCGCGGACCGCTGCCAGGATCGCTTCCGGCGCGGCGTCGTATAAGCGATCCTCATGAACGACCGGGACCGCGTTTGGCAGCGCTACGGCAATCCCGTCCCAGGTTTCGCGCGTTCGGCGCGCCGGCGAAACCAGGGCATGGCTGGGAACGAGTTTATGGCGTGCAATATAGGTGCCGATACGCGCGGCGTCTTTTAGACCGCGGGGATTGAGCGCGCGGTCGCGGTCGTGCGTTCCGGGCGCGCCCCTTTCAGCTTTTGAGTGTCGCAAGATCAGCAATCGCATGGCATCGATTTCCTACGCTGATAAGTCTAGCATACTCGTGACGCGGCCGGGATGGCCGCTTTCAATGGATTGATGCCGTGACCTCCTTAAGCGGGAACGCTCCCGGGGCGACGTGGTATAGTGACGCGCGGGTGGCGACGCCCGAGCGCGGGCCGCTGACCGGCAACTTCGATGTCGATGTCTGCGTCATTGGTGCCGGACTGGCGGGGCTGACGGTAGCGCGCGAGGTTGCCCGCCGCGGCTGGTCGGTGGTGGTGCTGGAAGCGAACGACATTGCCTGGGGCGCGTCGGGTCGCAATACCGGTTTTGTGCTGCCCGGCTTTGCCTGCGGCATGGACAAGGTTGTCCGGCGCGTCGGCCTCGACGATGCCAAGGCGTTGTGGGCGCTGTCCGAGGCGGGGCTTGACTATGTGCGGACCACCATTCGCGAGACTGGGATGCCTGGCGTCGCCATGGTCGAAGGTGGCTGGCTAAAGGTGTCGAAATCGGATGCCGCCGACAATGACCTTGCTACCGTTCGGTTGATTGGGCAGGAACTCGGCGGCGAGATCGAAGGTTGGCCGGTCGAGCGTGTGCGCGACGTGCTCAAGAGCGACCACTATTTCCATGCGGTCTATACCCCGCGGGCGTTCCAGATTCATCCTTTGAATTATGCCCTCGGCCTTGCCGACGCTGCGGAGGCGGCGGGTGCAAGGATTTTTGTGAACAGCCCGGTACGCTCGATCGATACCGCGAGCGTTCGCAAATGGGTCGTCACACCATCCGGTCGGTTGCGTGCCGACCATGTCGTGCTCGCCGGCAATGTTCACCTCGGCAAGCTGGTGCCGCGGCTAACGCGCACGCTTACTCCGGTCTGGACCTATGTGATGACGACGGAGCCGCTCGGCGGCCGACTCGATACGGCGATCACATTTCGTGGCGCGGTGAGTGACAGCAATTTCGCCGACAATCACTATCGCATTGTCGGTGGCGATCGGCTGATGTGGGCGGGTCGGGTGACGACATGGCAGCGGGATCCGCGCCGTCTGGCGCGTGCGCTGAGGGCTGACATCGCCGAGGTCTACCCGCAGCTCGGGCCGGTCGCGTTCGAGCACATATGGTCGGGGGTGTCCGGCAATTCGCTGCATCGCATGCCGCAGATCGGTGAGGTATCGCCGCGCGTCTGGCTCGCTAGCGGGTTCGGCGGGCATGGGCTCAATACTACTGCGATGGCTGGCGACATCCTCGCTCGCGCCATCACCGAGAGCGACGACACCTGGCGGCGATTTGTGCCGTTTGAACTGGTCTGGTCAGGCGGCGTCATCGGCCGTGCGGCGGCGCAGGTTCACTACTGGTGGTATCGCCGCGGCGAGCGCGGCCGTGCGCGCGAAGCACGTCGACGCGAGGCCGAATTCGGTCGCGGCGAACAGCCTTCGACCGATCATGTCCTGGGCGACAAGGTCGTGCCGGGGCGGTGGCGCGCGGTTTCATGAGTGGCGATTATCGGCTCTCTCTTCGTGCCATGAAGGCTAGCCGCTCGAACAGATGCACGTCCTGTTCGTTCTTCAACAGCGCGCCGTGTAATGGCGGGATCAGCTTCTTCGGGTCGCGCTCGCGCAATATCTCGGGGCCAATGTCCTCGACCATCAGGAGCTTTAGCCAATCGAGCAGTTCCGATGTGGATGGCTTCTTTTTCATGCCCGGCACATCGCGGATTTCATAAAACAGCCGCAACGCTTCCGAAACCAGCCGCTGCTTGATGCCGGGGAAATGCACCCCGACGATCGCGGTCATGGTGTCACGATCGGGAAAGCGGATGTAGTGGAAGAAGCAGCGGCGCAGAAACGCGTCCGGTAGCTCCTTTTCGTTGTTCGATGTGATGATCATGATCGGTCGCTGCCGCGCCTTCACGGTCTCGCCGGTCTCGTAGACAAAGAACTCCATGCGATCGAGTTCGAGCAGCAAATCGTTGGGGAATTCAATGTCGGCCTTGTCGATCTCGTCGATCAACAGCACCGGCCGTGCGTCGGCAACGAAGGCATCCCAGAGCTTGCCGCGCCTGATATAGTTGCGGATGTCCTTGACGCGCTCGTCGCCGAGTTGGCTGTCGCGCAGCCGCGACACCGCATCATATTCGTACAGCCCTTGCAGCGCCTTGGTGGTCGATTTGACGTGCCATTCGATCAGCGGCGCTCCGAGGCTCTTGGCTACTTCCAGGGCCAGAACGGTTTTGCCGGTCCCCGGTTCGCCCTTGATCAGCAGGGGGCGCTCAAGCGTGATTGCGGCGTTGACCGCCACTTTGAGATCGTCGGTTGCGACATAAGCGCTAGTACCTTCAAAACGCATGCAATTGTCCTTACTTGCAAGGGCGTCCGTTCACGTTGGCTTCGCATGATTGTGACCGGAATTGAAGGGCGTCAGGCGAAAAATTCAGGTAACTATCGTCGGGAGCTATCGCATCTTGGTTTCGGCATTACCTCAGAAGGAGAAGAGCATGCGACGTCTAGCCGGCCTCGTTCTCAGCCTTGCCATCGCAGTCGGTGCCGCGGTCGGCGCCGCGGCGCAATCTCCACCGTCGGCCACGGCAACATTCGCGGGGGGGTGCTTCTGGTGCGTCGAGGCGGATTTTGACAAGGTCGACGGCGTCATCAGCACGGTGTCGGGCTATATTGGCGGCCTTGTCGTCGACCCGACCTATGAGCAGGTGGTCGGCGGCAGGACCGGCCATACCGAGGCGGTGGAGATCGTCTATGACCCCGCCAAGGTGACATTCGAGCAACTGCTCGACGTGTTCTGGCGCAATCACGATCCGCTGGCGAAGGATCGCCAGTTCTGCGATCGCGGCAATCAGTATCGCCCGGGCATCTTCTATCACAACGAGGAACAGCGTTCGCTCGCGGAGGCAACGAAGCTCAAGCACCAAGCGCGTTTCAAGCAGACAATCCAGACCGAGATCACGGCCGCGACGACATTCTACAAGGCGGAGGACTATCACCAGGACTATTACAAAAAGAATCCGGTACGTTACCAGTTCTACCGCCTCAACTGCGGCCGCGATGCTCGACTTGAACAATTATGGGGTAAGCCGGGGTCGTGACATGCTGCTCCGTTGCCGCGCTCTGATTTTGGGAGGCACAGCGTTCGCGTCGGTGGCTGGAATGTGGTGGACCTTCAAAGGCAGCGAGGCGCAGGTTCATTTCGAGATCGCGCCGTCCGTCCTCGCGGCAGCCTTGTTCAAGCAGCCGTCGCAACCGACGGAAGCGCAACCGCAACAGCGCGCGACCGAAATCAGAGCCTGAGTTCGCGCTCGGCGCGCGCCATCTCGGGTGGTGCCAGCCCAAGCCGGCGAAATGTCCCGAAGTCGTCTCTAATTTCGCTAGCATAGGTGCGCTTGCCGTCGTCGCTGCGATTGCGGTCGCGGACCGAATTGTAGAGCTTCATCGCATCCGCATAGCGCCCAAGAAAAAGGTAAGCGTGGGCCAGATTGACGGTGTTCCACGGCGTGTCCAGGTTGATCGATAGCGCCGCCTCGATATGAGCCATCGCTTCGCGTGCGCGACCGGCCAGAAGCCCATTCCAGCCGGCATCGCCATAGGCGCGGACCAGGTCTTCGCGATCAGCGTCGCTCGATGTCTTCATGAAGTTGTTGCGTGCCACTTCAAGCCAGCGCTCGCTCGCAGCGAAGCTCTCGCCATAAGCCGTGCGGGCTGCCGCCGGCTCGTTCATGTCCAGCAGCAGGTTGGCGAGTTTGGTCAGATCGTCGCGAAGTCTGCGGTGCCGATCCTTGTCGGTTGGCTGCCGATCGACCAGACGTCGGTCGACGCCGACCAGTTCCTCGAGGTAGCGACGCGCAGCCGCGCGGTCGCCCAGGCGGTCGCGCGCGAAATCGCTGAGCTTGTTGAGCGTCCATTGCAGATCGGTCAGCGCGGTCAGATTGTCGGGCGCGCGTGTGACAAAGCTTCGGTCGACAGTGAGTTCTTCCTCGAAGTATCTGAGTGCGGCCTTCACGTCGTTCATATCGCGCAGCACGTTGCCCACGCGGTCGAGCGCCAGCGAGAGGTCACGCAGAGCGTCGTTGTCGTGGGGAGTGCGTTGATAGAGCGCGCGCCGCAGGTCGAGCTCTTCCTGATGTAGCGCCAAGGCAGTGGCGTGGTCGTTTTGGCGGGAGCGAACCGATCCAAGCTTGCTCACGATCGATGCTAACGCGCGCATCCGATCGACATTGTCGCGATCGCGTGCGCTGAGCTTACGTTGGATCGCCAGGGCTTCTTCATAATACCTGGCGGCATCGACGGGTTTCGACGCATCGCGGTCGAGGTCGCCGAGCCGGTTGAGGCTCCAGGCGAGGTCGGTGAGGCTCGTGATGTTGTTGGGATCGGCCTTGGCAATACGGCGGTCGAGCTCAAGTTGCTCATTGAAGGCGGTGCGCGCGCCGTTGAGGTCCTTGCTTTCGCGCAGCGTGTTGCCGAGATAGTCAAGCGCGCTGGAAACGTTTCGTTGCGCGGTGAAGTTGCTTGGATCGCGCGCCAGCAATTTGCGACGGATATCGAGTTCGTCGCGGTGTGCGCTGATAGCGCTTGGAAACTCCCGCAAGCGTCGCCGGGCATCACCGATTTTTTGCAGCAGAGATGCCAAGGTTTGCTGCGCAGCGAGGACGGAGGTGTCCGCGGCCAGTTTGCGCTGCAAGCCGAGCGCCTCTTCATAGGGTGTCAAGGCATCGCGTTGCTGGCCAAGCTGGCGCTCAAGATCGCCGATCCGGGTTAGGCTGAAAACCAGGTTCTCCTGCCAGTCGCGTCTGGTCGCGGAGCGCTTGGACAGAGCGCGATCAATCGTGAGGGCTTCTTCGAAATAGGGTCGGCTGGCGCGCAGATCGCCTTGCTCACGCACCAGTTGGCCGACGCGGTCGAGGGCGATTGAGACGTCCGACAGGCGTTGCGAATCGGCGGGCGCGGCAACGAGCCGCTTGCGGCGCACCTCGAGTCGTTCTTCGAAAATCTTGCGTGCCGCGTTGCGGTCGCCGAGCCTGATATGGAGATCACCAAGCTCGCCGAGATGGGTCTGCAGGTTCTGCAGCAGGCGATCCGGTGGGCGATCCCCGGCAAGCTCGCGCTCGACGGCGATGGCTTCTTCAAAAAATCTACGCGCTTCGGCATGGGCGTCCCTGCGGACGTGAACCCGCGCAACGCCAACCAGCGCGACAGCAAGGTCGTCTTTCCACAGGCTCACGTCGGGGCTGACACGCAGCATCTCGCGGATGATCTCAAGCCCTTCCTTAAAGGTCTGCTCGGCGACATTCAGTTCCTTGGTCTGAAGTTTGACTTCGCCAAAAACGTTGAGGCTAACGACGAGAAGTCGCCGCAACTCGATATCTTCGGGATCGAATTTCACCAGCCGGCGGGTCGTCTCAACCGCCATTGTTGCGGTCGCCAGCGCGGGACTTTGGCGCGCCTCAGGCGCTTCGGACGCAACGGTGCGATCGGCGGATGGTTCGGCGTCGGGCGAGGTGCTCGGACCGCCGTCGCTCGTTCGGTCGGTGTCGCGCGCGTTGGCGGTCTGCGCCGTATCGCTTGCGCGCCGCGCCAGCAAAGTCTGTGAGGAGCCGCGATCCGTCGATGTTAGCGGCACCGCGATATTGAAAATGACATTTTCCAGCAATTCCAGCACTTGTCGCTTATTCGCCTCGGCGCGTTCGTGTCGCTTTTGCAGCTCGCCGCTTTGGGTGGCGATGGTGTTGCGTTGCAGGGTTGCGTCGATGCCAAATCCGGTCACCAGCACGAAAGCTGCTATCGTTGCCACGATCATGGCCACGCGTTTGCTGTTCTGCGCGCGCTGGCTCTTATCGAGGAAGGCGATCGCCGACGGGTAGTCGCCGCCGTAGCGTTTTGCCCAGGCGGCATTGGGCTTGGTTTCGGTGCGCCACGCAATCAGGTTTGACAATTCGCGTCCGCGCAACATCTCGCCGGTGCCGAGCCGGTCGATCAGCCTGCGCCACTGCTGTGCTGCGCGACCTTCGGCTTCGAGCCATTCCGAGAGTTTCTTCCATTGGCGGATCAGACTCTCGTGGCTGATGTCGAGATAGGTATTGAGCTCAAGCTTGGGGCGCTGCGGATCGAATTCCGGGAGCAGGAAGTTGACGCCGGGCGCGCGAAAGGCATCGGTCACGGCGCGCACGCCAGCCTCGTCGCCGCCGCAGGCGGAAATCAGGTCGTCGAGGCGGGTCGGGCGGCGCACAGCGTCGGCGATGGTTGAGCCCGCGGTCAGCGCGCGAAAGACCCAGGCGGCAACTTGCGCGCGCGCTTTACCCAGCTGTTCGAAGATTTGGTCGGCATGCGCGTTGAGGGCGCCGCTCAGGCCTTCAATGGTGACATAGTCATCGACGGTCAGTTTGACGCGCGCCTTGGGCGATCGGTCGTGGGCGCGCTGCCACATGCGGTTCAGCGTATATTGCAGGAGCGGGAGTTGGTCGGCGCGCCGCATCAAGCGGTCGAACTGATCGTTGGCGCCGCGGTCGTCCCAGGGCGCAAAATTGGCAAGGTCATTGAGCAGCCGATTGACCAGCGCGGGCTCGATGTCGATGTTACAGACCTCGGCCGGTCCGACGATTGCTTCGCGGCAAGCGTCGCGCGTCATCCGCGGCGTAAGGAACATGCCAGCGTTGATCGCGTCGGACAGGCCCTCGATGAGAGCGCAGGCGCCAAGATATTCGGAGCGCATCGTAATTGTGACATAGATTGCAGCATTCGCTTCTTTGGCGCTTTCGATCAGCAGCGCCACGAAGGCTTCCGCCTCCTCTCGGCCGGCATAGTCCTGATAGCGAAACAGTTCTTCAAACTGGTCGACCAAGAGCAGGAGATTGCCGCCAGGGGGCAGGTGGCCGGCGCGGCACCATTCCACGACCGCGCGTGGTCCACGCGCAAGATAGGCGCGCAAGAGATCGACGTCCTGCGGCGCGATGTTCGGATTTTCGGCGTCGCTGTCCAATTCCAGCAGGCGGCGCGCGAGATTCTTCAACGGCGAGCCACCGGGGCGGAAGTCGACGATCTTCCAGCGCGAACCGGCCTTGGCCATCAGGCCAAGTTCGAGGGCGTCAAGCAGACCGGTTCGAACCAGCGACGACTTGCCGGTGCCGGACGAGCCCAGCACCGCCAGAAAGCGTGTCGCGGCAAGCCGGTCCACCATCGCATTGGTGGAGTCTTCGCGGCCGAAAAATAGGTCGGTTTCCTCGCGCCGGAATGCGCGCAAGCCGGGGTAGGGCGTCCGATGCGACTGCTCGTCGGTCACCGCCGAAGCTCCGCTACAATCTGTTCGACGCTGTCCCCGCTGAGCCCGCTCTGACAATCGATCTTGGCAAAGCCGCTGGACATGGCGATCTCAGGCTTGGGTGCAGGTGGCGCGAACAGGATGGTTTTGACCCGTGGCGGCGTCTCCCGCAGCCGCTCGATCTTGCTGTAACGGCGAAGCTGCGCGCGCACCCAGGGTGCGTCGGTCTTGCCGTAGACCAACAACAGTGTGTCGCAATCGACCAAGTTGGCATCGAGATCCTTGGTGATTTCTTCCGCGGTCCCCTCAAACAGCGGACCGGCGGCAATCCAATCCCGCTTGTTCTCGAACGCCTTGAGCAGCTGGTCGGTGAGTTCCTTGTCGCTGCTGTCCGCATTGATGAACAAGAACTGGGTCTTGGAGGGCCCATCGCCTTTCTCTTTTTCCTTTTCGGCCTTGGCGTTTTCCTTGGCGGCAGCAGCAGCTTTGTTTTCGACGGCCTTCTTGATCTCTTTCATGAACTCTTGCAGGCCCATGGCGAGCACATCCGGCCCGTCGAGTAGTCGTTGATCCCAATGGTTGATGAGGGCCGGGTTAATGTCAGGCCGCCGCCATTGCAGCACCGCTATGCCGGCGGCCTTTGCGGCTTCGTATTGGAATTGGGCATAGCTCTTGGGATCGGTTGACCCGCCTGCCAGCAAGTCCGGAGGGCGGTTCGATCGGTAGGGGCCCAGCAACTGCACAAACAGGCCGACCTGGGCGAGGTCGGTTCTGAACGCTTCGGCGAATTCCGGTCCGCCTTGTTTGTAATCGCCATCCGGCAGGACGCGGGCGCCGAATTGATGAAGATAGGCGACGACCTGGTCGCGCTCGTCATAGAGATCGTTGGTGACCTGGGCCAGCAGAATGGTTTCGCCGGCCAGCGGTCCGGCTAAGTCCACGGGCATTGGCGAGCGGCTGCGGATCGCGCGCAGCAGCGCCTCGAGCCGGTGCGCCAGGCCCTGAAGCCGCTGTTCGTATTTGTCCGGGTTGAATTTTGGCGTCAGCTTAAGCGCCACGTCTTCTTCAAGCGGGTCTTTCCAATAAAACGGTGCGCGTTTGACCTGTAGCAGCCGTGGGTGGCATTCGCTTTCGAGAACCGGCAGCAGTTCGACCGGAACCAGCCGATTCTGGTCGTTATCTGAGCGATCGAACGCCTCAAGTTCCTTGATCGTCCAGGCACGCTGCATATAGCTCGGCGACATGATAGCAATGAACGCCGCCGCCCCGCGGGCATTTTCCGTCAATTCCTCAAGGAATTGGTTCTGCAGACTGCGGTTGTCGAAGAATATGTCCGGGTCGACGCCCAAGCGCTGCCGCAGGGCCACCTTCAGGTCGGCCTGGAAGCGGCTGACCCAGCGGATTTCCTGCGTATCCGGCTCGTTGTCGAAATGGGCGTAGCTTACGAAAACGTCGTGCTTGAACCCGGGGACGAAACCCATGGAGCTACCGCCGCTTTCCTGACTGACAACCGCCCCGGTAATTTAGTCTAGCCGGGGGAAACGACAAAGCAAAAGCCGATTCAGACGCCGCCGGCCGCCGTTCCTGTGGACGCCGGCTCTGCGCTTTGCAGGCGCCCGGCATCGTCGCGCGACCGCCCGCTTGGCCGGCGCCAGCTCGGCAGGAATTGCCGCCAACGGCGTGGCTTGCCGGGTGCCAGCGTCCGCCAATATCATATAAGTAATTGAAATTAAACAATTTATCTGTTGGCACAGGGCTTGCGACGCTTGCCGCGATGGCGCGGGCCGTGGGTGGCCTGCCGGCTCGCAGTTGGAGATCAAGTCATGGGTATCTTCGGTGCACTTACGACCGCGGTGACGGGCATGCGGGCGCAGTCATTTGCGCTCGAAAATGTCTCGGGCAACATCGCCAATTCGCAGACCACCGCATTCAAGCGGATGGACACGAGTTTCGTCGATCTGATCCCCGACGCCATTCCCGCCAAGCAGCTGTCCGGCAGCGTGGTCGCCAATTCGCGCATGACCAACACGGTCCAGGGTGACGTCCAGTCCGCCACCATCGCGACCTATATGGCGATCAATGGCGACGGCTTCTTCGTGGTGCAGAAGCCCACGAACTTTACCGATAACCAGCCGGTGTTCGACGGCGTCGAGCGCTACACCCGGCGTGGCGACTTCCGTCCCGACAAGAACGGCTATCTGGTCAATGGCGCCGGCAACTATCTGATGGGCATTCCGGTCGACCCATCGACCGGCAATCTGGTGGGAAGTATTCCAACACTGTTGCGGTTCCAGAATGATTTCCTTCCTGCACAGCAGACGACGCAAATCGAGTATCGCGCCAACCTGGCCAGCTATCCGCAAACGCTCAGTTCGGACCCCAATATTCCGCGTTCGGAACTGCTCAACCCGACAGCGTTTTCATCCAACCCGATTGCCTCGGCGCCGGTCGCGGCACGAATCACCGGCGTCGGCGCGAACTTGGCGGATGTGGTCGCTGGGGTATCCGGCACCGGCACGTTTGCCGTTCCGGCGGTGACGCAATTGGGTGTTGGCAACGGCGGCACGTTGCGGATCACGGTGACGCCATCGGGTGCCGCGCCGATCAATTATGACGTGGTGCTGGCCGACACCGACACCCTCAACAGTATCATGGCGGCAATCAACGGCATGGCGGGCCTCAGCGCGGCGGTCACGGCGTCGATCGATACCAGCGGCGGCACCAACAAACTGCGAATCGTTGCGGATAGCCCCGACTTCGATTTTGAGATCAATCCATTCTCAACCGACGCGCTAACGACCCGGTTGGGCCTTCTCGAAGTCGCTCATCTGTCGTCGAACCTGATGGATGCCGGCGTTTCCCAGGGTGAAACGCTGACGGTCACGGTCGGAGTCAACCCGCCCTTCACCGTGACATTTGGAACCGGCGTCGGCGAAGTTTCGACCCTCGCGGAGCTTCAGACGTCGCTTGCCAGCTATCCCGTAGCGATGGGCAGTGCGGCGCTCGACGTGAATGGCAACCTCACCCTCATTGCCAGCGGCAATAACACCATCACCGTTGCCCCCTCGTCCACGGCGGTCAAATTCGGAATGAACGTGTTCAACGCGTTGCCTGCCAATGGGACGGTGCGGGCGCAGGACCTGACGGCGTTTCTCGACCAATCGCTCGGCGGCGGCGCGGTTACGGCCTTCGATATTTCCGGATCGCCCGTGAACATTCAGTTGCGCTGGGCCAAGATCGATTCGGCGGATTATCCGGGAGGAACTGATTCCTGGAATCTATTTTATCAGATCGACTCCAACGCAACCGGTACGCAATCCGCCTGGCAGAATGTCGGCGTCAACTACCAATTCGGCCCGAACGGCCAGATGAACCCGGTGATCGCCACGCTGACCATGAGTGGCGTGACGGTGAACGGCATCATATTGGGCGACATCCAACTCATTCACGGCGCCGGCGGTATCACCCAGTTCGCCGACGCCAATGGTGGCGCCAAGGTCAATTTGCTTCAGCAAAACGGCTTCCCGGCCGGCGAATTGCAGCAGGTTTCGGTCAGCGACAAAGGGCGCGTGATCGGCAGCTATTCGAACGGCCGAACCATCGATCTTGCCGAAATCACGCTGGCCAACTTCAACGGCGCCAATGCCCTCAAGCGGATCGACGGCGGCGCCTTCGAGGTGACCGACGAATCCGGGCCCGCGATCTATGGCGCGCCCGGCAAGATCGTCGGCTCGTCGTTGGAAGGCTCCAACACCGACATCGCCGATGAGTTCACCAAGCTGATCATCACGCAGCAGGCCTATTCAGCCAATACGCGAGTCATCTCCAGCGCCAACCAGATGGTTCAAGATCTCCTGAACATGCTGCGCTGACGCAGGCGCATAAGCGCAGCCGGCTAGGAATGGAGTAGGGGTCATGGGCCTTTCGCAGTCGCTGGCGACCGCCGTCACCGGCATGCGGGTGACCCAGGCCGGGCTCTCGCTTGTCGCCGGCAATGTGGCGAATGCCGAGAGCCCCGGCTATGTCCGCAAGACCGCGCTTCGGGTTCCGGTCATTGTCGGAGACGCCGGCGCCGGCGTTCGTATCGCCGCGATCAATCGCGAACTCGATCAATATATCCAACGCCAATTACGGGTCGAGAGTTCGGGCGCCGGCTATGCCGGACTACGTTCGGAACTCTATAGCCGGCTGCAGTCGGTTTATGGCGTGCCAGGGTCGGTCGGGACGCTGGAGGGCGTCTACAACGACTTTCTGGGCTCGTTGCAAGCACTGTCGACCACGCCGGAGTCGGCGGCGGCGCGTAGCGCGGTGGTTAGTTCCGCGCAGCTCCTGACCCAGCAGCTCAACAGCATGAGCAACGATATTCAGGCATTGCGTGGCGATGCCGAATTCGGTCTGGCCGATGCGGTGACCAAGGCCAACGAGGCGATGGAGCGGATCGCCCAGATTAACGGTCAATTGGCGACAGCGCGCGCGGGCGACGCGACGACGGCAAGCCTGCTCGACCAGCGCGACGTCTATATCGACCAGCTTGCGAAGATGATGGATATTACCGTCGTCCAAGGCGACTTCAATCAGGTGACGGTCTTCACCAATTCCGGGGTGCAGCTGGTTGGAAACAGCGCGTCGACATTGGCATTTGACGCCCAGGGTTCGATGAACCCAACTGCGTTTTGGAGCAATGACCCAACGCTGCGCAATGTCGGCACGATCGTCCTCAAGGGGCCGGGCGGGAGCGATGTCGACCTAATCTCCAGTCGCGCGATTCGATCGGGCGAAATCGCCGCCTATCTTGAAATGCGCGATCAAATCCTGGTCGAGGCGCAAACCCAGCTCGATGAAATCGCCGCGGCGATGGCGCGCGCCCTGTCCGATCGGACGATCAATGGAGCGCCGGTCGTCGTTGGCGCTCAGGCGGGCTTCGACATCGATCTAAACAGTCTGATTGACGGCAATTCGGTTCGCGTGACCTATACCGACAATACTTCGGGCACGCAGCGCACATTGACGCTGATGCGTGTCGACGACCCTGGCGCGCTGCCGCTATCGAACCAAGCGACCACCGACCCGAACGACCGCGTGATCGGGATTGATTTCTCCGGTGGCATCGCCTCGATCATGGCGCAGATAGCGGGCGCGGTCGGCGCGTCCGGCCTTCAGGTGTCCAATCCGGTCGGCAATACGCTGCGCATCCTTGACGACGGCGCCACCAACAATGTCAATGTCGACGCGGTATCGGCGACCTACACGGTCACGGGCCTAACCGCCGGCGTGCCGGAATTGCCGTTCTTTGTCGACGGCAATGCGCTTTATTCCGGCGCGATTCGGGCGATCGGGACGCAAACGGTCGGATTCGCCGGGCGGATCACCGTCAATCTAAACCTCGCCGCCGATCCGTCGCGTTTGGTTATATACCAGCTCGCACCGCCGACCGCTGCCGGCGATCAGACGCGTCCGAATTTCATTTTCGACCGGCTCAATAGCGGCGTGCATGCGTTTTCGCCGGAGTCAGGCATCGGCGGATCGGCGGCGCCGTTCAACGGCCGAATTCACTCGTTCATGCGCCAGATGATCAGCCAGCAGGGCGCGGCGGCGGAAGCGGCGGCCAATCTCAAGCAAGGCCAGGACGTGGTTTTCAATGCGCTGCAACAGCGATTCAACGATGGCGCTTCAGTCAACATCGACCAGGAATTGGCGCATCTGCTCGAACTGCAAAACGCCTACGCCGCCAATGCGCGCGTGCTCACGACGGTGAAGGAAATGCTCGACATGCTTTTGAGGATGTGAGGTTGCTATGACGATTAACGCTATCGGCAGCCGTTCGATGCAGGGGATTCAGGGCCTGGTCGATATGCGCGCTCAGCTCGACGACCTGCAGCGCCAGCTCAGCACTGGCCGCAAGTCCGATACCTATGCCGGCGTCGGGCTCGATCGCGGTCTCAGCTTCGGCCTGCGCAACCAGCTCTCCATTCTCGGGGGATTCGAGAGCGCGATCGACAATGTCGGCGTGCGCCTCGATGTTGCGCAGGTGTCGCTCGGTCGCCTGACCGAGATCCAACGGGATGTGAAATCGGCTACGCTGCAGTCGAGCGGCGTCGAAAGCAATGGCTCGACCATTGCGCAGTCCACCGCCTATGCCGGTTTGGGCGAGCTGTTCGGGATATTGAATACCCAGATTGGCGACCGCTACATGTTTGCCGGCCGCGCGGTCGACCAGCCGGCGGTGGCCAGCTTCGATCTGGTTATGAACGGCGATGGCATACGTGCCGGCTTCAAACAGGTGGTGACGGAGCGAAGGCTCGCAGACCTCGGCGTTGGTGGGATGGGCCGCCTGGCAGTCTCGGCGCCGACGGCGACGTCGGTCCAGGTGGCCGAAGACGTGGTCGGTTCGCCGTTCGGCTTCAAGCTGTTCGGCATCACGTCGTCGCTCTCCAACACGACGACGGTCGGCCCGGCCGGTGCGCCGCCGGCGATGTCGATCGATTTCACCGGTTTGCCGAGCGAAGGCCAAACCGTCGATTTCCGCTTCACGCTGCCCGATGGCACTCAGGAAGTCATCAAGCTGATCGCGACCACCTCGACCTCGCCGGGGCCCGATACATTCACCATTGGGGCAACGCCGGCGGCGACCGCGGTCAATCTGCAGGCGACGCTGACCGCGTCGATCGGCAAACTCGCCAGCACCTCGTTGGTGGCGGCCTCCGCGATGACCGCCGCCGACAATTTCTTTAACGGCACGCCGCAGCGTGTCGTTGGGCCGCCGTTTAATACGGCGACGGCGCTGGTCGCGGGCACGCCCGCGAACACCGTTAGCTGGTATACCGGCGAGAATGGCCCCGGTACCGCGCGCGCAACGGCGACCGCGCAGGTGGATACCACGACTACGATTTCCTATGGCCTGCGCGCCAATGAGCAAGGCATTCGCTGGCTGGTTCAGAGTGTCGCGGCGATGGCGGCGGTGACTTACGCCCCCGGCGATCCGAATGCGCCGCTGCGCAGCGCGGCGCTGAGCGCGCGGGTCGTCACCAATCTGTCCGTACCAACCGGCACCCAGTCGGTCGAGGACATTGTCAATGAAATCGCGCTCGCGCAGGGCAGCGTTCTAGCCGCGACCCAACGGCATCGCCAGACCAAAAGCACGCTCGAGGGCATGATCGAGCAAGTGGAAGGCGTGTCAACCGAGCAGGTCGCGGCCTCGATCATGGCGCTGCAAGTCCGGCTGCAAGCCTCATTGCAGACGACGTCGCTGTTACATCAGATCAGCTTGGTGAATTACCTCTGACCGGGGCGTGCTAAAAAGTCTGAGGCTGGGAGCGGCTAGTGGAGTGGATTTGACATTCGCTACCCACCTGGCAGCAAGCACGCGATGCGAATGTCAAATCCAAAACTCCACTCGCAGCATAGACTTGCTCGTGGTCCTTTGATTCTAACATTCGCAAAATCGCCCGCGGAAATGGGATGCGAATGTTAGAATCGGACCACGAGCGCCCGGCCTCAATTTTTGTGTAGCGTGGAGCTAGGCTAAGCGCGGCCGAGCAGCCCGGCGGCCAATTCGCGATTGATGTTGATCAAGGCGTGCAGGTTCTCGCGCTTGGGAGTGGTCAGCATCGTCATGGTCTGGTTGATGACGAACAGGCCGAGATTGGCGACGTTCTGGCGAACTTCGCCCGGCAGCGGATGCTGGTCGCTGGTCACCGATGCAAGGAGGACCGACCAGAGCTTGCGGTTGTAACGTAATGCGAGGTCGAGACGATGCCGCTCGTGATCCCAGGCGTCATAGACCATCTGCAATTGCGAGGCCGCCTTAAGCAGCAGACTGGCTTCGAGCTCGCGCGGGCTTGCCGTCTGCCTCGCGACGGCGCCGTAGGCCTGTGCCGCATTTTGCATGATCAAGCAGTCCCTGTTCGTAGTCGATCAGATTTTTAGCGTCCTTGAGGGCCTTATACATTTCGCCCGTTAAGATATGATTATTAATTGTTTCGACCAGCGGCCATGCGCTGGGCGCCGCGCCGGTGAGGTCGCGAACCAGTGCAAAATAGGCGTCGTGATAGTCGCGGGGCTCTTTTGACGTATACATCAATTGTACGGCCAGATAGATGCGCTTGGCCGGCGTGTTGGCGAGCCGCGGCGTCAGGATATCCTTCTCGCGCAGCACCGGCGCCTGGCCGTCGATTGTCAGCTTGGTGCGCTGCTCGTGATTGGTCACGACACAGTTGCCAATAATGATTCGCTCGCCGGGCTTCAGTTCAACTTTGAGCGCCATGGCTAATTCTCCGGCCTCGATCACTCATCGGATCGTGGGCTTGCATCGTTAATTGAGCGTAAATAAGCGACGGTTTACCGCCGTTTTCGCCGTTGGAATTATCCGAACAGACGCAGCACTGCTTGGTCGGCCTGGGCCGAGAGCGAGAGCGCGGTGGTGGAAAGCTGCTGGCGGGTCTGCAAGGCCAGCATATTGGCGCTTTCTTCGTTGATGTCGGCGAGCACCAGGTTGTCGGCGCCGGTTTCGAGCGTATTGATCAATTGCTTGGTGAATTCGGTGCGGATCTCGACAGTCGACAGATGCGAGCCGAAGCTCGACGCCTGCGCCGAAAGAATATTGGTCGCGGAGGACAGGTCGGTCAGGAAGCCGTCGATGGAGAGGTCGGTGTCGACGCTTGGGTTGAACAGCGGATCGATGCCCAAAGTGAGGGTATTGATCGGCCGTGGAACGCCAAATTCGTTTTGCGCCTGGACGGTGATGGTGCTGGTGCCGAATTCGTTGAAATTGATCTTCAGGCGGTCGCCGCGCAACAGGTTAATGCCATTATAGGACGAGTCGTCCGCAGTCTTGTTGAGCTGGTCGCGCAGGTCGTTGTACTGCTTCACCAGGTTGCGGCGCACGGTATTGCCGCCGATGGTCGTGGTATTGCCGATGCCGAGGTCGCCATTGAGGACTCCGGCCGTGGTGGCGCCCACCAGGGTCATGTCGGTGGTCGACAGGTTGGCGATGCGCAGCGTGTTGCCGTCGTTCGAGGCGGAGACTCTGTCGACCAGATTGATATTGGAATTGATGCTGGCGACCAGCTGGTCGACCGGCTGTGCGACAACATTGATTCTGGTGAGCGTGCCCGCAGCGACAAATCCGAAACTGGCCGCGACCACCGGCACGGCGCTGGCCACCGGAACCGAAACCACGACGTTGGCGGTACTGGAACTGACGGAGGCGTCGGCCGTGAACACCAGCGGCGCGCCAGTTGCCCCGGTGACCGTGATCGGCACCGGCACGCCGGCGGCGTCAAAACCGGCGTTCAAGGCGGCCACCATCTCGGCCCCGGTGACAGCGTCGGCATCGGCAACGGTGAAGTTGCTCGCCGGGCCGCCGTCGACGGCGACGGTGATGTTGGTGTCGGAGGTCGCTCCCACAACGACGGTGCGTGGGGTGCCGCCATTGGTGGTAACGGTAAACGTCAGCGTTTCGGCGAAGGCGTTGGCGTTGTTGAAGTCCATGTTGGCGTAGTTGGACGCCGATGTGAGCCGGGCTTGCGCATTGGTCACGTCGACGCTGACCGATCCGACAACCTGGCCGCCCGAGAAGGTCAGGACGTCGGTGACCGCCGGCGCGGTGAGCGCGACCGTGTAGGCCGCGCTCTTGAACGACTTGTCCTGGCGCGCTTGCAGCAGCGTCGACTTCATCGATTCGATCAGCGATTTGATGCCGGTGATGCCGTTGTCGGCGGCCTCGATGGTTTTGATGCCGTTCGCCATGCTGTCGAGCAGCGCGCCCAGGTCCCTGGCGCGGCTGCTGAGCCCGGCGGAGGTGAAGAAATTGACCGGGTTGTCGATTGCCGAATTAACTTTTTTGCCGGTCGCAAGGCGAGTTTGCGTGGTGGCCATCAAACTGGCCGTGCCCTGCAAGGCCAGAAGATTTTGCCGTACGCCCGCCGACAATACGATGTCATTACCCATGGCCCAAAGCCCCGTCCGTTACACAATTGCGACACTGCTCACCTGAACAGCATGTCGCGATAATGATCTGGTAACCCTAATGCCTGGTAAAAAAGAAGCTAACAGGGGGTTAACGGGGGCGGGCGCCGTAAGAACCGTCGTCGGTCGGGGCGGCGTTGTCGGCGTTTGAGCTTGTGACACCAGTGCTGCAATGATTGGCTCGTCATGCCCGCGCTTGTCGTCGTAAGTCGGGTATACCCGACTTACGACGCGGTTAACTACACAACTCGGGCAAGCCCGAGTTGTGGTGGCATCCACGTCTGAAAATCATGAGTCATGTCAAAGCCGGGGATGGCCGGGACATAAGGGCGTTCACGCCCGTCTTTGACGGGCTTTGCCCCGCCATGACGTGGGGAGAGTGTCGATCTAAGCAACAATTGTTATGAGTCGGTAGAAGTAGAATAGGCGCCCGCCCACAAAAAACCGGCGGGGCTTTAGGCCCTGCCGGTGGATCCAGCGCGAATCGCTGGTGCTGAAACGAAAAAAACGGCGGGGCTTTTGGCCCCGCCGCCGGAGTTTTCGCTGCTAATCGGCTTAGAACAGCCGCAGCACCGCTTGGTCGGACTGCGAAGCCAGCGACAGCGCCGTGGTGGAGAGCTGCTGCCGGGTCTGCAAAGCGAGCAGGTTCGCGGCTTCTTCGTTGCCGTCGGCCAGCACCAGGGCGTCGGAGCCGACCTGCAGGGTGTTGATCATCGACTTGGTGAACTCCTGGCGATTTTGCACGATCGACAGGTTCGAGCCGAAGGCCGAGGCCTGCGACCGCAACTGGGCCAACGCCGCATTCAGCGTATCGAACCGGGCGTCGAGCGAGGTGTTGCTGGAGAACTCCGTGCCGGTGGCGGAGCCGATAGCTAGGACGCTGGTATTGATGCCGTTGGCGTTCTGCGACACGATGCTGATCGAGCTGGTGTTGATCTCGTTGAAGATCAGTTTCAGCGTGTCGCCCTTCAAGAGGTTGACGCCGTTGAAGCTGGAGTCGTCGGCGAGCTTGTCGAGCTGGGTGCGCAGATCGTTGAACTGCGTGATCAGGCTCGAACGGACGGCGTTGCCGCCGATGGTCGTGGTGTTGGCCGCACCGGTGTCGCCGTTGATAACGCCGCCTGCGGTCGCACCGACCAGGGTCAGGGCGGTGGTCGACAGGTTCTGGATGTTGACCCGACCGCCGTCGTTGGTCGCCTTCACCTTGCCGGTAAGCGAGGTGTTGGCGTTGATGCCGGCGACGATCTCGTCGACGGTCTGCGACACGGCGCCGGTCTGGCTGAGCGCGCCGTTGGTGTAGAAGCTGGCCGCGACCGCGGGGGCAACGACCGCGCCGGTCGTGACCACGACGTTACCCGTGGTGCCTGACATTGCGGTGCTGGACGTGAAGGTGAGCGCTGCGCCGGTTGCGCCGGCGACCGTGACCCCGACCGGGGTGGCGGCAGCGGCAAAGGCTTGGTTGAGGGCGCCCACCATATTGGCTCCGGTCACGACGTTGACGTCCGCAACGGTGAAGTCCGATGCCGCGCCGCCGTCGACCGTAACTCTGAGGTTGGTGGCGGATGTAGAAGTCACGACGACGGTGCGCGCGGTACCGCCGTTGTTCGCGATGGTGAAGGTGAGCGACCCATCCCAGGTGTTGGCGGCGCTGCTGAAGTCCATGTTGGCATAGTTGGACGCCGACGTCCGGACCGCCTGGGCATTCGCGAGAGCGACGTTGACCGTGCCGGTGACTTCGCCGCCCGAGACCGCCAGAACGTCGGCGGCAGCCACGCTGGTCAGGCCGACCGAGTAAGACGTGCTCTTCCAGGATGCGTCCTGGCGGGCCTGGGTGATGGTGGCGCGCATGGTCTCGACTGTGGTGTTGATCGCGGTCAGGCCGTTGTCGGCGGCTTTGATCGTATTGATGCCGTTCGACATCGAGTCGAGCAGGCCCCCGAGGTCCTTGGCGCGCGAGGACAGCGCCGAAGAGGTGAAGAAGTTGGTCGGGTTGTCGAGCGCGGAGTTGACCTTCTTGCCAGTGGCGAGACGGTTCTGGGTCGTGCTCAGCAGTGAGGCAGTGTTCTGCAAGGCGAGCAGGTTCTGCCGTACGCCGGCCGACAGGGTGATACTGGCGGGCATGGAATTGTACCTTTCTGGTCCTTAGCCATTCTGGCGGTTACGCAAGCGATCGCAGTGGATCGGCGTGTAGAAATGCCAGAGACAACGTAATTCTAAGTGAAAAAACGTGGTTAACTGATGTATAAATTGACAATTTGCAGTATTTGTTTTGATTTTTGTGTTTAGTATTACATTAACTATAAGTATTTCTCGTTATAAGTCCATTAACCATAGATTATTACTTGCAGTTAACTATAACTTTGGCGAAGCCGCATTTGGTGCGGGCATACCGCTCGTCGATGATGAGGGTCGCTTGGGGCTGGACGGCGGGCGATGCCCGCAGGCGGTCCCAAGCGGGGCCGCCGAAGGGGGCTCGCGCTTAACGGGTGATGAAATACGTCGATATTTTTTGCGGGGCGGCGGTAACGGCCGTGGCGGCTAATTTTGCTGCGTCATACTGAGGCGTACAATGTTTGTCATGCCCGCGCTTGTCGCGGGCATCCACGTCTGAAAATCATGAGTCATATCAAAGTCGTGGATGGCCGGGACAAGCCCGGCCATGACGTGGGAAAGGGTGTCGATCTCAGCGAAGATTGGTATCAGAAGCACCAAATCGCAAGTGCGAGGCCCGCGTCCTTTGCTGAATTCGCGGCCATGGTTCGAGACGCGCAGCTTCGCTGCGCTCCTCACCACGAGGGCGGTGGATGTTGCAGTTCCGCGTCATCGGGGCTGCAAATGCGGCCCTCATCCCGAGGGGCTGGCCGGAGACAGTCGCAAGCAAATCAGGCCTCTCGCCGCCCTCGTCCTGAGGGCCGCGCGAACGCGCGGCGTCCCGAAGGCGAAGCAAGTCGGGTTTACCCGACTTGCGCACATGAAGTGCCGATCTCCGGTAAACCCGAGATCGGGTAGCGGCCCCAGTCAGGGCGGCCACTCGCGCCTTTGATTCGCTCTGCGGCTTAGGCAATGACGAATCTGCGTTGTGCTGGCATCTTGGTCCGCTCAACTGGGATGATTCGCGCATGAATCTGCCAATGAATCGCAAGCAGCGCCGCCAGATGGCGCGTGTCGCGCCAACCCGCAACGCTCCAGCCGCGAACAATGGCGCTGCCGCTGACCTGTTCGCCAAGGCGTTCCAGCAGTTCCAGGCAGAGCGGCTGCCGGAGGCCATGGACCTCTATCAGCAGGCGCTTATCGCCGATCCGCGGCATGCCGACAGCCTCCATCATCTCGGCCTTATCGCCTTCAAGATCGGCCACAACGACATCGCCATCGATATGATCGGACGCGCGATCGCGGTGAACGGGGCGAATGCCGATTTTCACTACAATATTGGCGTGGTGCTGGCGGCGCTGGGCCGATCCGCGGAGGTGGCGCGTCACAGCGAGCGGGCCATCGCTCTCAAGCCCGATTACGCCGGCGCCTATATGCTGCTTGGCGACGCCTGCCTCAAACTACGCGCCTTGGATCGGGCGATTGCCGCCTACCGGCGCGGCCTGGCGCTCGATCCCAACGACGCTGAGGCGCGCAACAACCTCGCCGAAGCATTGTTGACCCAGGGACAGCACGACGAAGCTGCTCCGCATTTCGAGGAAGCGCTCCGGCGCAAGCCAGACATTGTCGCCGCCTATCACAACCTTGCCATGATCTATTTCGTGAAGGGCGACAAGCAGGCCGCGCTTAAGCTGATTGTGCAGGGCCTGCGCATCAAGGAGACGCCGTTTCTCAAGTCCCTGTTTCTCAACTGCCTGCGGTTCGGCGACACGATCCCCGACAGCAGCCTGTTGCGCCACTACATCGTCCGGGCCCTGTCGGAGCCGTGGGGGCGTCCCGGCAGCATCGCATTCACCTGCATTACCCTGGTCAAATGCGACCCGCGCATCCAGCACGGCATCGATCGCGCGGTGGCGGCCTGGCCGGCGCGGTTGTCGTGCCAGGCGTTGTTCGGTCCCGACGGCTTGCAAGCTGCCAGCAACGCCCCGGTGCTGCGTGCCATGCTGCACAACTGCCCCGCGGTGAACGACATCCCGCTGGAGCGGTTCCTGACATTGGCCCGCTCAGCGCTGCTTGAGAAAGCGATGGCAATGCCGGCCGCCGACACCACGGACGATGCCGCCTTGGCGTTCGCGTGCATGCTGGCGCGCCATTGTTTTGCCAACGAGTACGTCTTTGCCTGCGCCGAGGACGAGGCGGCGCAGGTTGCGCTCTTGCGCGATCGCGTGGTCGCCGCCTTGCGGTCGGGCGAGCCGATCGCGGCCTTAGCGCTCGCGCTGATTGCGTCCTATGCGCCGCTATACGTGATCCCCGAATATGAATCGCTGCTGGCCCGCCCATGGGCCGGCGAGATTGACGACCTCTTGACCCAGCAGATCCGCGAACCGCTGGCGCAACGTGCCTTGCGCAACGGCATTCCGCGTCTCACGCCAATCGATGACGACGTTTCGCTGCTGGTGCAAAACCAATATGAGGAAAGTCCTTATCCGCGTTGGGTGAAATGCGCGGCGGACCAGAACGCCGACGCCATCGATGTAACGATGCAGCGCGATTTTCCACACGCCCGATACCGTCCGATCGGACGAACGGGCCGACTCGACGTGCTGATCGCCGGTTGCGGCACCGGCCAGCAGGTGGTGATGACGGCTGGGCGCTATTCGGATGCGCAAATCCTCGCCGTCGACCTCAGCCTCGCAAGCCTGTCCTACGCGAAATACCGCACCGACGCCCTCGGTCTCGACAATATCGATTATGGCCAGGCCGACATTCTCAAGCTTGCGTCGATCAACCGCGATTTCGATGTCATCGCTTGCTCCGGCGTGTTGCACCATCTTGCCGATCCGCTGGCGGGCTGGCGGGTTCTCGTGTCGATGCTGCGTCCCAACGGCATCATGCACATCGCGCTTTACAGCAAGCTTGCGCGGATCGGCATTGTCGCGGCGCGCGAATTCATTGCGATGCGCGGCTATCGCGCGGTCGAAGACGATATCAGGCGTTGTCGGCAAGACCTGATCGCCCTCGACGAAGCCGCGCGGACAAAAATAGCCACCGTCTTTGGCGCCGATTTCAACACCATGAGCAATTGCCGCGATCTTCTGTTCCACGTGCAGGAGCACCATTTCACGCTGCCGCAGATCAAGGCGTTTCTGGCCGAGAACGGGCTCGCATTGCTCGGGTTCGAGCACGATCCCGACACCTTGCACCGCTATCGCACGCAATTCCCGGACGACCCCGGCTGCACCAATCTCGACCATTGGCATGCGTTCGAGCAGCAGCACCCCAATATGTTCGGAGGCATGTATCAGTTTGTTGTGCAAAAGCAGGCGTAACCAGCGTTTTGCTTAAAGCGAGCGGCTGACCGCCAGCGGCGGGGCGGTGCGCAGGTCGGGCACATTGGCGCGGCCGCTGGCGCCATAGGTCTGCGGCTGCGACTTGCGGTTCAACTCGTCCGAAACGCCGCGTACGATGCCTTCCGACACCGCATGGGCGGTGGCCAGCACCGTCAGGTTGATCTGCAACAGCGCGCGGAACTTGTTGTGGTGGCGGGCCAGTTCTTCCATCACCTGCGGCGCGAATTTGGTGAGTTGCACCTGGCTGCCGCGCAGCCGCAGCGTGTCGGTGATGTAACGGCGCGCGAGATCGGTCTTGGTTTCCGCGAGCTTGGCCGCCTGCATGAGTTTGCTGGCGCGCACCAGCTCGGTTTCCTGCTCGATCACCTCGATCAACTGGTCCATCACCGTGACATAGTCCGCCGCGAACGCCTGCGCCTCGGCGGGGGTCGTCAAGGGCGTCAGCGCGCCCTGCCCATGCGATATTTGGGCGTTGGTCATCGGAGCGTTGGCCATGGCAGGGTCCTCATCAGGGGCGCGCTTCCTGCTGGGCGAGCAGCGAGCGATAAACATGGTCGGCGATGCCGATGCCGCCGGCGCGGGAAAACGATTTGGCGTATTCGTCGGTCAGGAACGAGCGCCAGACGCCGGCCTTGCCGCCGCCGCCGAATGGGCCGTCACCGTCGGTGCCGGTGAACATTTGGCTGAACATGTTGTTGAGGAACACCGTTTCGAATTCGATCGCCTGTTCCCGCGCCCGCGCCCGGGCGTCGATCGGCGGCCGCGCGCCGAGCGCGGCATAGGGAACGCTAGCGGGGCCGGCGGCGGGTAAAGTGATGGGCGAGGGGGTGCTCATCACATCACCTCGATGTCGGCCTGGATCGCGCCGGCGGCCTTGATCGCTTGCAGGATCGAAATCAGATCGCGCGGTCCGATGCCGAGCGCATTGAGGCCGTCGACCAATTGCTGCAACGACACGCCTTCGCGCACCAACGCCAGCCGCTTGCCGTCCTCCTGCACGCCGACGCGCGAGCGCGCCACCACCCGCGTCTGGCCGCGCGACAGCGGCTGCGGCTGCGAAACCTGCGGCGCCTCCGAGATCGTGACTGTGAGATTGCCCTGCGCCACCGCGACCGTCGAGACCCGAACGTCGCGGCCCATCACAATGATACCGGAGCGTTCGTCGATCACCACTTTGGCGGACAGGTCGGGCTCGACCTGCAACTGTTCGATCTCGGTCAAGAGCGCCACGACATTGCCCTGGAACTGCTTGGGGATGGTGAGCTGCACGGTCGATGGATCGAGCGGCTCGGCGGTCGGCGAGCCGATGAAGTCATTGATTGAAGTGGCGATGCGTCGCGCCGTGGTGAAATCGGGATTGCGCAACGCGAGCCGGATCTGTCCCATCCGGTTGAGCGTGAATTCGATTTCGCGCTCGATGATCGCGCCGTTCGAGATGCGCCCGACTGTCGGCACGCCGCGCACGATTTTCGCGGCTTCGCCTTCGGCTTGGAACCCCGAAATTGCGAGCGAGCCTTGCGCGACCGCATAGACGTTGCCATCGGCGCTGAGGAGCGGGGTGACCAACAGCGTGCCGCCTTGCAGACTCTTGGAGTCGCCGAGCGCCGACACCGTGACGTCGATGCGCGTGCCCTGGGTCCCGAATGCCGGCAAATTGGCGGTCACCATCACGGCCGCCACATTGCCGGTGCGAATCTGCTGGCCGCGGATGTTGACGCCCAACCGTTCCAGCATCGCTTGCAGCGATTGCCGGGTGAACGGGATATTGTTGAGCGTGTCGCCGGTGCCGTTCAGGCCGACCACGAGGCCATAGCCAATAAGCTGATTCTGGCGCACCCCCTCGATGTTGGCGAGGTCCTTGATGCGCGATGTCGCTGTAGCCGGCGACGCAGCGCCGGCCAAAACAAGTAAGGCCGCGATTGCGGCAGTCATTGTCCTCGTCATCTTGCTCCCCAAGAGGTTCGGACCCGACTTCACTTAGCGAATGCCGTGCCAAGTCGGCGCGATCGCTCAATCACTTGATCGAGCACAGTTTTTCGCTGCCAGGGGAGGTTTCACGCGGGATGCGGTGATGGTTGGACTTGCCGGGTGTGGTATTTTTTGCCGGGTCATTTACCGTTCGTTAACCATAGAAGCTCCAGCTTGGTGGTGGCCGGAAACCATTCCGGCACGGACCTTTCGCCATGCGGATTTATGGACCGAACGGAGCCTCCGCAGCCGCCAATACGCCGCAGACGCGGAAGTCGGCGTCCGGGGGATTCAGCCTGTCGGGGGATGAGGCGGCGCGTGCGACCGGCGGATCCTCGTCGCTCCGGTCGGTCGGCGGTATTGACGCTCTGATCGCTCTGCAGGGGGTTGAGGACGCGACCGAGCGGCGACGTCACGCGGTCAAGCGTGGGCGGGTGGCGCTGGACGCCCTCGACGAACTCAAGGTCGGGCTCCTGGGCGGTGAGCTGACGCCGGCGACGCTGCAGAAGCTTAAAGGGGTGGCGGCCCACCTGAAAGACGGGTCCGGCGACGCCGCCCTCGATAGCGTCCTGGCCGAGATTGAACTTCGGGTCGAAGTCGAAATCGCCAAAATGGCCGGTTCTTAGCCTTATCCGGCCCGGTTAACGGTCATTTCCGGGGAATGATGGGCCCATGGCGGGATGTCCAAGGGTCGCACTCCCGTATTGTCGGCTTCACACAGTCGCTATATAAGCTCGCCGCTCGAACAGGGGTGTTCGAAGCGATGACCCGACGCCGCTGGTTTGAGCGATTACGAGTCAGGGCAGGGAAACAGATGCCAGACAAGAAAAAAAGCCGCGTGGCAGCACCGAGCAAAAAGAACGGCCATAGCACCGCGGTGGTCGCGGTCTTGGAGCGCAACGGCTATCGCCCGAGCGAAAAAGAGCCGTTCATGAACGAGCGTCAGCGCGACTATTTCCGTGCAAAGCTGATTGAATGGAAAGAGGATATCCTCAAGGAAGCCAAGGAGACGCTGGTCCATCTTCAGGCCGAGAATGAGAATCATCCCGACTTCGCCGACCGCGCTTCCTCGGAGACCGATCGGGCGATCGAACTGCGGGCGCGCGACCGCCAGCGCAAGCTGATCGCCAAAATCGACGCCGCGCTGGCGCGCATCGACGATGGCACGTATGGCTATTGCGAGGAGACCGGCGAGCCGATCTCGCTGCGCCGTCTCGACGCGCGTCCGATCGCGACGCTGTCGATCGAGGCGCAGGAGCGGCACGAACGTCGCGAGCGCGTCTATCGCGACGATTGAAAGTGCGATCCCGCCAAGTTCGTTCGGCCGATTGCGAGGGTCTGGATGCGTAACGTTACCGTGCCGGGTATGTCGCGACGGGGCCTGCTGGGCTCCGGGGCTGCGTTTGCGGCATCGCTGGCGGTTCCCTCAGCCTATGCGCAGAACTGGCCGCAGAAATCGGTGCGGGTGCTGGTCGGTTTCGCCGCCGGCGGCAATATCGACAATCTGGCGCGGGTGACTTGCGCGCGGCTCAGCGAAGTGTTCGGCCAGCAATTCGTGGTCGAGAATCGGGTCGGCGCCATGGGCACATTGGCGGCGCATGATGTGGTGCGCGCTGCGGCCGATGGGCACACCTTCTTCTGGGCCGGCACCGGGACGGTTTCGATCTTCCCGGCCATGGGCAAGCCGCCCTATGCCATGACGGACCTCGCGCCGGTCAGCTTGATCGGCACCAGTCCGCAAGTGCTCATTATCAACGGCAAGTTGCCGGTCACGACGCTGCAAGAGTTCGTCGCCTATGTGAAGGCGCGGCCGCGGCAACTCGCTTATGCCGGCGGCGGCGGTCCCGGCAGCGTCAGCAATCTGTTGATGGCGCTGTTTCTCAAGCGCGCCGGACTCGAAATGAACGCGGTCAGCTATCGCGGCACCGCGCCCGCATTGACCGACATCATCGGCGGCCATGTGCCTGCCATGTTCATTCCACTGCCGGAGGCGTTGCCGCAGGCTGTGACCGGTGCGGTGCGGATGCTGGCCTTGTCAGACGACCGCCGTGCGCCACAAGCCAACGAGGTGCCGACCATCGCGGAGTCCGGCTACCCCGGATTCCGCGGCGTGAGCTGGAACGGCATGATGGCGCCGGCGGCGACGCCGAAGCCGATTATCGATCGCGTCGCCGCTGAATTCATCAAGGCAACGAAAGACCCCAAGTTCATCGCGCAACTCGACAAGTATGGCGCTTCGCCGCTCGGACTCACGCCTGAGGAATTCGCCAAGTTCCTGGCGGAGGATATGGCCTTATGGGCGGAGGCGGTGAAGATCGCGGGCGTCACGCTCGACAGCAAATAGGTCTAGACCACGATCCGATTCGATTGAATCGGATCGCGGTCTAACTTCATTGTTTGGGCATGATCTTTCCCGAAAACCGGTTCCCACTTTTCGGGATCATGCTTTAGCGGCCCCATAATTCCTGGCTTGCCAGCCGCGCGCCTTCGGCCAATGTCTCGAGCTTGGCCCACATCACTTGCGGGTGGACCCGCTGCATGTCCTGCGCCTGCGCGAAGCCGCAATCGGTGCCGGCGATCACGTTCTCGCGGCCGACGAGCTTCGCGAAGGTCACGATGCGCTCGGCCACCAGCCTTGGATGCTCCACAGTCGTCGTGTGGTGGGTAACGACACCCGGGATCAGGATCTTGCCCGGCGGCAGCTTGACTTTTTGCCACACATACCATTCGTGCTCGTGCCGCACATTGGCAGCCTCGATCGAATAGGCGCCGGCGCGCACCTTGAGGATCAGGTCGACAATATCCTCGAGCTGCGCGTCCGCGACATGCGGCACATGCCAACTGCCGAAGCAGACGTGATAGCGGATGCGATCCGACGGAATGCCATCGAGCGCATGATTGAGCGCGTCGATCCGCAGTTCCGCCCATTCGCGATATTTCTGCGGGCTTTGTTCGACCAGATGGTCGTACATATTGGCGAGCACGGCGTCGTCGACCTGTAGCACAAGGCCGGCTTTGATCACTTCGCGGTATTCCTCACGCATGGCCTCGGCGATGGCGAACACATAGTCGCGCTCGCTGGCATAGTGCTCATTGGTGGCATCGTAGCCAACGCTCGCCGGTGCGACCGCGGTGAAGAACACGTCCTCGGTGGGCGCGGCCGCGGCGGCGGCCTTCAGGTTTTCGAGATCGCGGCGGACGCTGGCATGGCCGCGATAGACGATCGGTGACGTGCAGGCGTGTCCAGGGGTGCCGATGGTGCCGCGCGGAAACTCCGCCGCCATGAAATCTGCGAAACGGTGGCGATCGCGTCCCAGCCAGACCGCCTCATACAGTGTGTCCGGCCGCGGCTCGAAGCCGCTCAGCCGCTCGAGACTGTAATTCGCCCAGCCGGACTTGCCGAACTCGCCATCGTTGACGATGTCAAGGCCGGCTTTCGCCTGTCGCGCGACCACCTCCGCCACCGCGCGCGTGAGTTCCCGCTCGTGCGCATCGCGGTGGGCGGGATCAGGATCGCGCGCGGCGTCGAGCAGCGCCTTGGGCCGAATCAGGCTGCCGACATGGGTGGTCAAAATGCGATGGTCGCTTCGTTTCATCCTGTAACGCTACATGACTTGGTGGCATCGCGGGAAGAGGCGCCGCGAGGCTGGGGGTAAGCTAACCGTAAATGCGATCGCGGCCTCCGGAGGGGAGCTTCCGGAGGCCGCGTCGTTGACGCCATCCCATTGCGCGCGAAGGGAGGGCGGGGAGCCCGCTTGGTGGGTGGATCGGTTAGAACGGCAGCAGCACGTCGAGCACCTGTTGGCCGTAACGGGGCTGCTGCACATCGGAGATATGGCCGCGGCCGCCATAAGCGATGCGGGCTTCGGCGATTTTGGTCGACTCCACGGTATTGTCGCTTTGAATGTCTTCCGGTCGCACGATGCCGCCGACGACGAGTTCGCGGACTTCGAAATTGACGCGGATTTCCTGCTTGCCTTCAATGACGAGATTGCCGTTCGGCAGCACTTGCGTGACCACGGCGGCAAGATTGGTGAGCAGTTCTTCCTTGCGGTCGATCGAACCCTTGCCTTCGCTCGATGCATTGGAGTCGGCGGTCAGGATGCGGCCCGGCAGAAGTTTTTGCATGCTCGGACTGATCGCCTTGGCGCCGATGAAATCGTCGATGCCGGAGTTCTCGCGATTGGTGCGGCTGCGCTGGGTCTCATTCTCGAACTGGGCGCGGTCGGTGATCTTCACCAGGACGGTGAGAATGTCGCCGATCTGATGGGCGCGTTGGTCCTTGAAGAAGGCGCGCGAGCCGGAGCGCCAAAGTGAATTGGGGTTGTAGACCGCGGCCTGTGGTGCCGGCATCGGCATCTGCACCGGTTTGTAGCCCGCCTTGGTGGTGGGATTCTGGATCGGGCCCAGCGCCGGTGGCTCGCCGATGTTTTTCAGCCGTTCGATCGACGAACAATTGGCGGCAAGCATCGCTAGTGCGCAGGCCACGAACAGTTGCAGCGTCGACGCCGATTTGCGCCGTTCCGCCGGTTCGTGGGGGATCGCGACGCGCCATCGCGATCCAAGTCTGGAGCGATGCAACTTTGATTTCAGGGTCATGACGCTTACTCTGCACTGGCGGGCGGTTGAGTGGTGGGACGGCCATTGGTTTGTGCGGCGAGCCGCGGCGCGGGCGCGGTGGTATTGAGCAGCGTCGTCGCCGTGACGACAACGTGGCCTGGTCCGGCGATGGTGCCTTGCACCGTTCGTTTCGACAAAACGTTGAGCACATTGATGCTGTCGCCAATCGATCCGCCCTCGAGCGCCTTGCCGCGCAAGGTGAGGGTGATGCCGGGCACCTGATAGGTGATGGAGACATTGTCGTTACGGGCGATCGTCTCGGGTTTCGACAGATCGGTTTGCCGCAACAGGTCGCCCGGCCGCATCGCCCGGCGTGCGGCCAGACCGATCGCCTGGTCAGCGCTGTTGATGATGTTGGCAATGAATTCCGACTTCGGGCGCCGCACGATGGTGATATCGGTGGCGCGTACGATTTCGCCCGCGGCGAGCGGGCGCGCGAGCACCGCGGCCACGAAGGTCTCCGCATAGGTACCGGTGATGCGCAGCGGCGTGCGCGTGTCGGTGCGTTCAAACAAGACCTCAAAACGGCCGTTGCGCGGGTCGTAGGCCATGCGCAATAGACGCAGATCGGTGCCCGGCTCGACGTGGATGGGGCGGGCGTCAGTGTCGAAGGTCAATGTTAGATTGCTGGGGTCGGCGCTGCGTTGACGACCGGCCAATGACTGGGCAATGCGCGCCTCGATGTCCTTGGGCGAGATTATGGTGCTGGCGCGCGTAACCGCAACGTCGGTCAGGCCGCGGGTGTCGAGCTTGAACAATTCGTGCGGCAGCAGCGCATCGATGATGCGGCCGACCGACACGCGGCCGGTTTCGCCAAGATTGGGTGCGCGAAAGATCGCGATATTGGCGACATCGCCGGCATTCTCGACCAAGTCGCCGATGCGTACGACGTCGCCGGTGACTGTGATCGCCGACTTGAGCGTCGGTGCGGTGCTGCGCTGTGCTAGCGGCGCGTGCGCGGCGAACCGTTCGGAGAACGACGCCGGCACATTCTGGGCGGCGGCCGGTACCGTAAGCGCAAGCAGCGAGAGCATGGCGAGTTTGATCATGGTGTCTCTCCTCAGCGCATCATCGCAGACGTGGATTGCAGCATCTGATCGGTCGCCGAGATCACCTTGGCGTTCATCTCATAGGCGCGCTGCGCGGCGATCAGGTCGGAGATCTCAGTCACGGCTTCGACATTGGCCTGTTCGAGGCTGCCCTGCTGCACGTCGCCGTTGCCGTCGTTGTTGGGCAGGCCGTCCTGGGGCGTTCCGGAGGCGGGCGTCTCAAGGAACAGGTTGTCGCCGATTGGCATCAGCCCGGCCTTGTTGATGAAGCGCGTCAGCGTCAACTGGCCGAGCACGGTTGGAGTGGTGGAGCCGGCAAGCGTAGCCGAGACTTGGCCCTGCGGGTTGACGGTGATCGACGTGGCGTTGGGCGGGATCGTAATGCCGGGCTGCACCACCATGCCCTTGGCGGTCACCAGGCGGCCCTGTGCGTCCATCTGGAAGGAGCCGTCGCGCGAATAGGCGAAGGTTCCGTCCGGCCGTGCGATCTTGAAGAAGCCTTCGCCACGGACGGCGACGTCGAAGTCCTTTCCGGTTGGCGCGATGGTGCCTTGCGTCATGATGCGCGGCGTGCCGACGGTCTTCACGCCGCCGCCAAGATCGATGCCGACCGGGAGAATATTGCCTTGCGCCGAGGCCTGGGTGCCGACCCGGCTGACGTGCTCGTACAGAAGATCCTGAAATTCCGCGCGCTGGCGCTTGTAGCCGGTCGTGCGCATGTTGGCGATGTTGTTGGAGATGACCTGAACATTGAGTTCTTGGGCCACCATTCCGGTCGCAGCGGTATGTAGCGCGCGCATGGATGTCTCCGTTTACTTAGGCCGGAACTTCGGCAAGTTTTTCGATGGCGGCGCGCCGCTGGTCGCTGACCTGCTGCAGCATGGTGGCAACCTGGGTGTAGGCGCGGGTCAATTCGATCATGCGCGCCATCTCGACGACCGGCCGAACATTGGATTGCTCGATGGTGCCTTGGATGACACGGGTGCTGAGGTCGGCCGGCTGCGGCGCGATGCCGTCCGCGGTGCGGAACATGCTGCTGCCGTCCTTGATCAGGCCTTGCGCCTGCTCGAAGCGGACCAGCCGGATCTTGCCGCGCGCCGAATCCGAGGCCGCGCTGGCGCCTTCGCGCACGGTAATGGTGCCGTCTGGGTTGATGGAGATGCTGTTGTCATTCGGCTGGAACTGGATCGGCCCGCCGTCGCCAAGGACGCGGTCGCCGGTTCCGGTCACCAATTCGCCGTTTGCGCTGATCTGAAGAGCGCCGTTGCGGGTGTAGCGTTCGCCGCGCGGGGTCTGCACCACCAGGAACGCGTCGCCGTCGATTGAGACGTCCAGCGGATTGCCGGTCGGTCGAATCGGGCCGGTACTGAAATTGTGAAAGGTGGCGCGGTCGTGCACAAAGCTCAGGCGCTGGTCTGCGCTCTGGAAGGATTTGGCGCGGGCGACTGGCATCAGGAACTCGTGAAACACCGTGCCGTCGGCCTTGTAGCCGGTGGTGTTCAGGTTCGCGATATTGTTGGCAACGACATCGAGCTCGCGTCGCAATGCAATCTGCCGCGATAGCCCAATGAGCGATGTGTTTTCGACCGGCATGCTCCCCTCCCGAGAAACGCGCCGCACTCCCATGCGGCGACCTTCCTAGGTTGCGCCGCGGGCTCTCCCAAGCTGCGGCTCGTCAATCCTATGCAGGGCGCGTGCCAAACAATAAAATTTGTAAAATCAATGAGTTATGGTTTTGGGCGGGTGGCGAGCCCGGAAAATTCAGTCCTGCTTAACCCTCCACCCGGCAAATCTTTCCGAGCGCGCAGCGGTATCGCAATAATCCGTTAACCATTGCGAACCTAACGTTACCGGTAGGGATAGCAGGGCCCCCGCGGCGCCGGTCATGGGGCTGCCGATTGTGTGCGGGCTGTCAAAGAGGAACCGAAGCAGATGGCGTCTAAGCCCAAGAAAGCGGAGGTCGAAGCGGTTGCGGCTGATGATGCTGCGGAGGCCGCGCCGCCGCCCGGTGGTCTGCTTTCACGCAGGAACATCATTATCGCAGCCGGCGCGCTCGTCTTGGTCGTCGGTGGAGCGACGACCTACTTCATGATGAGCGGGTCGAAGGAAGCGAAGCCGGTTGTGGTTCAGGCCAAGCCAGTCGTGTTCCTCGATGTGCCTGAGGTTCTGGTCAATCTGTCGACCATGGCCAATGAGCGCACCCAGTATCTCAAGGTCCGGGTTGTGCTTGAACTGCCCGATGCGGCGATGACCCCGCAGGTTCAATCCACGATGCCGCGGGTCATGGACGCATTTCAAACCTATCTGCGCGAGCTGCGCGCCAGCGATCTCGACGGCTCGGCGGGGCTTTATCGCCTGAAGGAAGAGCTGACCCGGCGCGTGAACGCCGCGATCGCGCCGAGTCGCGTCAACGCTGTACTGTTTAAGGAAATCGTCGTCCAGTGACGCCCGAAGCAGACCAAGCGGACCAAACGGATCAGGTCAACCAAGACGCGCTAGCCGCCGAATGGGGGTTGGCGCTTGAGTCGGACACTGCCGTTCCCTCCGTCGAAGGCGCCGACGGCGGGGCGCCCGCTGTGGGGGCGCCCTCTGTCGGGGCGGCCGCTGGCGCGCAATGGGCCGGGCTGATCGATGACGGCGCCCACGCCACGCAAAACGCCCAAAGCACGAAGGGGGCGGCGGAGCGCGTTCTCAACCAAGAGGAAATCGACGGCCTTCTAGGCTTTAGTCTTGCCGACATCTCGCTCAACGACAATTCCGGCATTCGCGCGATCATCGATTCGGCGATGGTCTCTTATGAGCGGTTGCCGATGCTCGAGATCGTCTTCGATCGGCTGGTCCGGTTGATGACGACATCGCTGCGCAATTTCACCTCCGACAATGTCGAAGTCTCGCTCGATCGGATCACCTCGGTGCGCTTCGGCGATTACCTTAATTCAATTCCACTGCCTGCGATCCTCGGTGTGTTCAAGGCCGAGGAGTGGGACAATTTCGGAATGATTACGGTCAACTCGACCCTGATCTATTCGATCATCGACGTGCTGCTAGGCGGTCGCCGCGGCCAGAGCGCGATCCGTGTTGAGGGGCGGCCCTATACGACCATTGAATCCAATCTCGTCAAACGGATGATCGAGGTCATGCTCGCCGACGCCGAACTCGCTTTCAAGCCACTGTCGCCGGTCAAATTTAACATCGATCGGCTCGAAACCAATCCGCGCTTTGCTGCGATCTCGCGACCGGCCAATGCGGCCATTCTGGTGCGTTTGCGGATCGACATGGAGGACCGCGGCGGCACCGTCGAGCTGCTCCTGCCTTATGCGACCATTGAGCCCATCCGCGAAGTTCTTTTGCAGATGTTCATGGGCGAGAAGTTCGGCCGCGACCCAATCTGGGAAGGGCATCTCGCGACGGAAATCGGACAGGCCGAGATCGCGGTCGAGGCGGTGCTTTACGAGGCGCATCTCCCGCTGCGGGAACTGATGCGGCTGGATGTCGGCGATACGCTACCGCTGGACGTCAAGCCCGACGCGAATGTGGTGGTTCGTTGTGGCGATGTGCTGTTGACCGAGGGGCGGATGGGCCGTGTCGGGGACCGCGTCGCAGTTCGGGTCAACAAGACGTTGCGTCGGTCGCGGACCACGATGGCCATATTCGAGGGGGCCGATATGGACATGGGCCTGAAGGAGACGCCATGAGCATCGGATTGATGATCGAGAGCCTGGTGGCGATGCTGCTGCTCTTAACGATCGGCTATTGCATAACCCTCAACCGGCGGCTGGAGCGGTTGCGCGCCGACGAACAATCCCTGAAGGGAACGATCGCCGAATTGATTACCGCGACCGAGATCGCGGAACGCGCGGTGAGCGAACTCCGGCGCGCCGCGCAGGAAAATGACGCTACGCTCGGTGAGCGGGTCAGGGCTGCCGAGCGTTGCTGCGTCGAACTCGATCGTCAGGTGTCCGCCGGTGACGTCGTCCTGACACGGCTGTCCCGGGTGGTGGTGGCGGCCCGCTCGCTGCACGATGTTCCGTCCGCGGCCAGCGCGCCCGATCCCAAGGCCGTCGCTGCTGCGGCGCGCTCGTTTACGGACCGACTTCGCGAGCGCGGGGGCGCGGCGGCGGCATGAACCGATTGCTGCGCGATTTTCGGATTATTCCCGTCGTGCTGGTTGCGATCGGCATGCTGTTTATCTTGAAGTCGACCGGCCTTATTTTCAAAGGCGAATACGCGCTGACCAGCGATGTCACCGGAACCGTGCCGACGCCGGCGCCGCCTTTGTCCAAGCGCTCCTGGGCGCAGGAGATGTTCAGTTTCCAGGATGTCACCGGCTCAGCCGATCCGCCGGCCGCCAAGCAGGAGCTAAAGGCGAAAGATAAAGAGAAGCCTGCAGCTAAGGATCCGCCAAAGGCGGCGAGCGGAAAGCCGGTCCTGTTGGATGGCGGGCGGGTCTTGTCGCCGGCCGAGCGCGCAGTGCTGGAGCGGCTTGGGGAGCGGCGCGCCGAACTCGATGCGCGCGCGAAAGACCTTGAAATGCGCGAAAACTTGCTGCTTGCAGCGGAGAAGCGGCTCGAAAGCCGAGTTACTCACCTCAAGCAGATCGAGGCGAAGATCAATGAGACGTTACGCGTCAAAGACGAAAGTGATAACGCGCGTATCAAGAACGTCATTTTGATGTATGAGAATATGAAAGCGAAGGATGCGGCGCGGGTCTTCGATCGTCTCGATATGCGGGTCCTGGTCGATGTGGCGACGCAGATCAATCCGCGTCGGATGTCCGACATCCTGGCCCAGATGACGCCGGAAATGGCGGAGCGGTTGACGGTCGAACTGGCGAGCCGCACCAAGGAAAAGCCGGCCGCGGAGTTGCCAAGGATCGTCGGTAGCCCGGCGGTCAATTGAAGTGCTGGCACAGCTGAGCGCACCGGACGCGCTGGTGCTCCATTTCCGAAATTCGCAATCCGCGGCAACTGCTTGCACGAATTAAGGCGGGCGCTGCCGTCATCGCCGCCAATTTATTCGCAAAGCCGCTCTTACGGTTAAGGCCGCGTTAAATACGAAGGCTTAGCCTGGACGGCATCTAAGTTGTGCCTCGAAGTAAGGGTTGTGCACGTGCGTAGCGTGTCGCTGACGGCGTGGCAGGCGGCCCGGCCTGTCATCCTTTGTCTTATTGCTACCATGATGGCGCTGCCATTGTGCGGCGGTTTCGCGCGCCCCGTACTGGCGCAGGGCGTCAAGGGCGATGTGTTGGTCAGCGCCGACAACGGCTACGCGCGGCTATATTTTCGGTTTAGCGAAGAGCTCGATGTCAAAGTCCAGCTTGCTAACAACATTCTCATCATCAATTTCCCCCGGCCGGTTGCTATCGCGATCGACCAAATCAGAGCGGGCGCTCCGGAATATATCGGCATTGCCCGCCGAGATCCTGACGGGATGAGCGTTCGGATTGCGTTGACCCGCAAGGTGACCTTGAATTCGATGACGGCGGGCGAGAAGCTGTTCGTCGATCTCTTGCCGGATACTTGGACGGGACTGGCGCCTGGATTGCCGCGCGAGGTGATTGAAGAACTTGCCCGCCGCGCCCGCGACGGCGAGCGCCGGCTCCGCCAGCAGCGCCTGCTGGCGCAGCAGCAGCGGGTGGTGCCGATACGGGTTAAGGTCATCGCGCAGCCGACCTTCATGCGCTATGTCTTCGATCTGCCGGAGTTAATCGGCATCACGGCGGATAACTCCAAGGACAAGCTGACGCTGACATTTAACGCAACGCTGCGGTTCGACCTCGCGGACGTCATAGCAACACTGCCGCCAGTCATCGATTCGGTTGAAACTGAAATCGATCAAGAAGCATCCTTGGTGCGTTTCAGCCTTGCGGCGCCAGCCGACATTCGCACGTTCCGTGAAGACAACAGCTATGTCGTCGATGTTGAGCTCGCCGAGCGCCAAGCCGGGCGACCGGATGGCGCGGTAAGGTCGGACGAGTTGTCGACACTGGCGCAGGAGATCACCGAGCGCGAGAAAGCGGCTGGCGCCCCAGGGGGCGCCCCAGCAGGCGCTCCGAAAGCGATTCCAGCGCTTAATGCGGCGCCAGCCGCCAAGGTTGCACCGGCGCCCAAGGCTGCACCGGCGCCCAAGGCTGAGCCGACACCCAAGGCTGAGCCGACACGCGCTCCTGCGTCGTCACCGCAGACGCAACCGCAGCAGCCGCCGGTGCAGGCGTCTCCGACGCTACCCTTGCAACAGGGTGCGTCTGCGCCGGCGGCGCCGGCGGCTCCGGCGCCTCAAGTTGCGGCGCCGGCGAACGTCCCGCCTCCGGTCAGCGCGCCCCCCGCGGCAGCTCCGCCGCGCGCCAGCGAACTGCCGCCGGAGGATGGCCCCCCGACCGAACCAAGCGGTGCAATACGCGCTACTGTAAAACGCAGCGGGGACAATCTCATCATTGCGTTTCCATTTGAGGCGCCGACGCCGGCCGCCATTTTCCGCCGCGCGGATACGGTATGGATGGTGTTCGACAGCGATGCCGCGGTTACGATCGCGGCGCTGAGCGCCGAACAGGGCAAGGCCGTCAGAACCGCAGCGGCTATGCGCGTGCGCGATGTTACGCTGATACGCGTCAAGCCGGAACGGCCCCAATTGATCAGCGTCGCCACCGACGGCAACGGCTGGGTGGTGACGCTGGGGAACGAAGTGGTCGAACCCACGCGTCCGCTCCAGATCAGCCGAAACATCATTGCGGCGGCGCGAACGAGCGTCAGCATTGCAATCGACGAGGCGCGGAACCTACACCGCATCGACGACCCTGAGGTTGGCGACTCGCTGTTTGTGGTCACCGCGCCGGCGCCCGCGCGCGGCCTTCTGAAAGCCCAGGACTTTGTCGAGTTCCGAACGCTTGCATCGGCCCATGGCATTGCCCTGCAAGCTCTGGCCGACGACGTCACGGCCGAACTGTCCGCCGACAAGGTTGTGATTTCGCGGCCCGCCGGACTTTCATTGTCATCGGGGGCGAGAGCGAGCCAAGGACAAAATCAGCGCCAGATGCTCGATATTCAGTCCTGGGGGACTGATCGGCAGGCCAATTTCTCGGAGCGCAGGACGCAGCTGATCACGGCCGCCGCGGAAGCGCCGGAATCGCGGCGGCTCGCGGCGCGCAGCGACTTGGCGCGATTCTATCTCGCGCGCGAGATGTACGCCGAGGCCAAAGCGGTTCTCGATGTGGCGGTCGCCGACAGCGTCCCGACCGTGGAGGACCCTGCGCCGATTGTGCTGCGCGCGCTTGCTAATATCCTGATTGGCCGCGCCGATGCCGCGCTGAAGGACTTGTCGAACCCGCTGGTCGGCAACCAGCACGATGCTCCGCTGTGGCGGTCCCTGGCGCAAGCTCAACTCGGCAGGTGGACGGAGGCGCGCGAGGGTTTCCGCAACGCGGAAGCGGCGATGATCACGCTGCCGCTTGAAATCCAGCGTTTGATGCTCAGAGACATGGTGCAGGTCCATCTTGAGGTCGGCGACGTTACCGGGGCAGTTGGTCGTCTCCAGGAATTCGAGATGATCGGGGTCCCGCGGGAGTTGGAACCGTCGATTGCGATTCTCACCGGCCGGCTGGCTGAAGCGCTGGGACGGGCAGAGGACGCGTTGCGGGCGTATCAGGCGGCGATCGAATCCTGGGATCGTCCGGCGGCGGCGCAGGGGCGGCTACGTGAAGTCAAGCTTCAGTTCGCGCGCGGCAATTTCGATCGCGCTGCCGTACTCGACGCGCTGGAAACCCTGACCGCAATCTGGCGCGGCGATCGGACCGAACTTGAGGCGCTACAAGTGCTCGCCAGCCTGTACAACGAAGAGAGGCGCTTCCGCGACGGCTTCAGCGCGATGCGGACGGCGCTCCGGACACATCCCAACGCGGACATATCCCGCCGCATTCTGGACGACGCAAGGACGGTCTTCGACGATCTATTCTTGGCGGGCAATGGCGATGCCATTTCGGCAATCGACGCGCTGTCGCTATTTTACGACTTCCGAGAGCTGACGCCGCTCGGTCGGCGAGGCGACGAGGTGATCCGGCGGTTGGCGGATCGGCTGGTCGCAGTCGACCTGCTTTATCAGGCCAGCGAGTTGCTGCAGCATCAGGTCGATCATCGCTTACAGGGCGCCGCCCGTGCGCAGGTCGCTGCGCGGCTTGCAATCATCTATATGCTCGATCGAAAGCCGGCGCTGGCGCTGGCGGCGCTGCGCGCATCGCGGGTATCCGATCTCAACAACAATCTCCGCAACCAGCGTCTGCTGATAGAGGCGCGGGCACTTTCCGATCTCGGCCGCCATGATGTCGCTTATGAGATCGTCGCCAATGTGCCCGGCCCGGAGACGGTGCGGCTACGTGCGGACATCCTTTGGGCGGCAAAAAAATGGGCGTCCGCGGCCGAGCAGCTTGAGGTGTTGCACGGCGGGCGCTGGAAGGAATTTGAGCCCCTGAACGACGTCGAGCGCACGGATATTCTGCGTTCCGCGATCGGCTATGCCCTGGGTGCGGACGCGGCCGGCTTGGCCAGAATACGCGAGCGCTATCTCGGCAAGATGCGTGAGGGGCCAAATGCTCATGCATTCGATGTGGTCACTGCGCCAGTCGGCGTCTCAGGCTTGGAGTTTGGCGAAATCGTTCGATCGCTGGCCGCCGTGGATACTTTGCAGGCCTTCTTGCGCGATCTGCGCCAGCGCTATCCTGATGCCGGAGCAGGCGGCAATGACCCGCAGGCAACCCCGCCATCGCCGCCGCCGAGCCGCGCCACGGCGGGTTAGCCCGCGCGGGCGGTGGCTCTCAACATTCCAGCACGCCTAACGTGCCGGACCAGCCGTGCGATCCGGTGGCCGGTTGGTTGCCGGCAATTGCCCTGCCGTCGCATTCGTGCCATTGCCATTTCAGGTCAAGCCTCATGGAAGTTGCCGATACCGTGTGGCGGCAGTGATGGAACCGCCTTGGGTGGGCGTTGTGAAACCGCTATTGACGTGAGCAAGTGAGGATTTGGAATGGCCAATCTCAAGACAATTCGCACCGATGTCGTCGGCAGCCTGCTGCGGCCAATAGGATTGCGGGATGAACGTATTCGCTTTGACGAGGGCGCGCTCAGCGCCGAAGCCTTGCGCGCAATTGAGGATGAGGCGATCCGGGATGCGGTGCGCCTGCAGGAAAGCACAGGGCTCGACATCATTACCGACGGCGAAATTCGGCGGCTCAATTTCCAAGACAGCTTTGGCGCTGCGGTCGAGGGGTTCGACGCCAGCCGTTCGACGGTCATGAGCAATGAGCGGCGCGTGGCGGGCGCGGCGCCTGGGCAGCGTTGGGAAATCCGTGAAATGCACCAGACCGGAACGGCGATCTCCCATCGTCGGCCTGCCAAACAGCGGTTGCGGCTGGCGCGCAACATTCCGCTCGAAGAATATCAATTTGTCAGCAAGCTCGCCAAAACGCCGGCTAAGGTTTCGCTGATCGGACCGGATCGCATTTCCCAGCGCTTCGATTATGAGAATTCGCGCGGCGTGTATCAGGGCCTCGACGACTTCGTGGACGATGTCGTGCGGATCGAACGCGAAATCGTTGAAAGCCTGGTGAAGGCGGGCTGCCGCTACATCCACATCGACGCCCCCGGCTTCACCGCCTATGTCGACAAGCCGACAATGGATCAAATGCGCGCGCGGGGCGAGGATCCAATGGAGAACTTCTCCCGCTCGATCCGGGCCGAGGCGCGGGTCGTGGAGAATCTGGGCGAAGTGGCGAGCGGCATCCATCTCTGTCGCGGCAATCAGCGCAGCATGTGGCATCGCGAAGGCACCTATGACGCTATCGCCGAGCGGCTGTTCAATGAATTGCCGCATGACCGATTCCTCTTGGAATATGACACGCCGCGTGCCGGCAGCTTCGAACCGCTGCGCTTCGTGCCCAAAGGCAAGGTGGTGGTGCTGGGGCTGGTAAGCACCAAGGTGTCGGATATGGAGACGGTCGACGGTTTGAAGCGGCGCATCGACGAGGCCACGAAATTCATTCCGCTCGAGCAACTGGCGATCAGCCCGCAATGCGGCTTTGCGTCGGACTCAGTCGGCAATCTGATCACGGCCGACGATCAGAAGCGCAAGCTTGAAGTCGTCGTGGAGACGGCGCGGCAGGTGTGGGGGTAGGCGGTCTCATGGGAACACAGGAGTGTCGGTAATGCGGTTGGTCGTTGCCATGGCCGCGGTCGCGCTTTCCGGCGTGCCAGCGGCGGCGCAGTCGGTCGCGGAGTTTTATGCCGGCCGGCAAATCATCATGATTGTCGGCTCGACGCCGGGCGGCGGCTATGACACCCAGGCGCGGCTGGTGGCGCGCCATCTCGGCCGACACATCCCGGGCCATCCGACCATTGTGGTGCAGAACATGCCGGCCGCCGGCAGCCTCGCCGCGACTAACCACATGTTCAATATCGCGCCCAAGGACGGTTCGGCCATCGCCTTGGTTCAGCGCGGCATGTTGTTGATCAAGAACTGGAATCCGGCATCGGTCCGGTTCGATCTCGGTCAATTCAATTGGATCGGCAGCATCAACCGCGAGGTGGCGCTGTCGGTGTCGCGCGCCGATGCGCCGGTCAAGACCGCGCAGCAATTGTTCACCACGGAGGTCATCACCGGCGCTACCGCGGGCATCGATCCGGAGATTACGCCACGGCTGCTCAATGCGCTGATCGGAACCAAGTTCAAACTGGTGATGGGCTATCCGGGCTTGACCGAAATCGTGTTGGCGATGGAGCGTGGTGAAGTCGAGGCGGTCGGTGATTGGTCGGTGTCGAGTCTTAAGGCGGCGCGTCCGACCTGGCTGCCCGAAAAGAAGATCAATCTCCTGCTGCACATAGCGCTGCGACCGGACCCTGAATTCGCGCATGTCCCATTCGCGCTCGACTTCGTCAAGAACGCCGCCGACCGCGCCGTCATGGAATTGTATCTCACTCAAAAGACGGTGGCGCGACCGGTGCTGGCGCCGCCCGGCGTGCCGGCGGACCGGATCGCGGCCTTGCGGGCGGCGTTCGCGGCGCTGGCGAATGACCGGCAATTTCTCGCCGACGGCCAGAAGGCCAAGCTCGACGTTGATCCGGTCACCGGCGCCGAGGTCGATAAGGTGATCGCGATGATCACATCGGCGTCGGAGGAGACCGCCCAGCGCCTGCAGAAGGCGGTCGCCCAAGATCGCTAAGGCGCGCGTTAAGGCGTGCGCTAACGCGAGCGTCAAGGCGGCGGTCGCTTTGCGCGGTCGTTGCCGGCGTCGCTATGGTCCGAGCCTCGCTACAATCCGTAGCTCTGCACCAGGCTGCCGGCCACCAGCGACCAGCCGTCGACCAGAACGAAGAAGATCAGTTTGAACGGCAGCGAAACCACCACCGGCGGCAGCATCATCATGCCCATCGACATCAGCACCGAAGCCACCACAAGGTCGATGATCAGGAACGGCAAGAACAGCAGGAAGCCGATTTCGAAAGCGCGCTTCAATTCGGAAATCATGAAGGCCGGGATCAGGATGCGCAGCGACATTTCTTCCGGCGTAGCGGGAGGCGGTTCGCGCGAGAGATCGCTGAACAGAGCCAGATCCTTTTCGCGCACATTCTTCTGCATAAAGACCTTGAGCGGTGCGGACGCGCGCTCAAACGCCTGCTCGACACCGATCTCGTTATTGATCAGCGGGCGAATGCCGTTGTCATAGGAGCTTTGCAGCGCTGGCCCCATCACGAACGCGGTCAGGAACAATGCAAGCGCGACGATCACGGCGTTCGGCGGCGCGGTGGCGGTGCCGAGCGCGGTGCGCAGCAGCGATAGCACCACGACGATGCGCGTGAACGAGGTCATCATGATCAGGATCGACGGCGCCAGCGATAGCACCGTGATGAACGCGATCAGTTGGACGACGCGCTCCGTGAGCCCGGCGCCTTGACCAAAATTGATGCTGATATCCTGCGCGCCGGCTGGAGACAGTGCCGCAGCAAGGGGCGTTCCTACACCGATCGCCACCGTCGCCAGACGGACGCAGCGATCGATCTTTGATGTTCTCAATTCTTGCTGTTCGGGCGGCCGAGCAAGCTCGCCATCTCCTGTTCGAGGCTGTCATAGACGGATCGCTGCGGCGGCGCTTTAGCGCCGCCGCGCGCCGATTGCGCTGTCGCGGCCGGTGCATTCTGGCGCGGCGGCGGTTCGGCGGTCATTGGAACATGCGCAGGTTCCGGGATCGTATCCGGCGCGGCTGCGCGGGACGGTGCGTCAGGGGCCTCACCGCCGCGCGGCCGGCGCAGCGCCGCCTCAAGCCGCTGCGCCATTTCGGCAAGGTTTTGGTCGGGGCCATTGCCTGCGAATTGCAGGTCGTCGTCCGCGGCGGCGGGCGGTGCGGGCGCCCGCGCCCGTTCCGATGAACGCTCCGATTGCTGTCGTTCTGGCTGCTGTCGTTCGGACTGCTGCTGCCCACGCGTCCGCGTCGCGGCGCGCTCGCGTTGGGGGCGCGATTTTGGCGCCTCGCTTTCAGCCCGCGCCAATTCGGCGGCCAGTCCGGCCAGTTGATCGGCGGGGTGTGGTTCGGCGCGCGTTTCGACGCGACGCTGCGGCGCCGGTGGCTCCGGCTCGGCGGGCCATGCGACCGGCTCATCCGCCGCAGGCGCGGCCGGCTGTCGCGTCGGGCGCGGCGGGGCGATGTTCTCCGGTTGCAACGGCCACATGTTGACATCTGTCATTGCGGCGGCGCGCGCCGGCTGGTCGGCTTGCGGCCGTTGGCCTGGCGCATCGCGTCCGGAAGCCGTGGCCCGTACGATATTGGCTTCGACCACGACATCGCTGGGGCCGCCGATCATTAGGAGATGCTCGACATTGTCGCGGCGAATCAGGATCAGGCGACGACGGCCGTCAACGGCGGTGGCGTCGATCACGGCCAGCCGCGGTTGGCGGCCGCGCGCCAATGAAGCCCCTAGGCGCTCACCGCCGAATCGGCGCACCAAAAAGGCTGTCCCGACGATCAGAGCAAGCACGATGATAAATGCGATGATAAATCGCACTGCCAGCGGCATGTCTGCGCCAAATAGGAAATCCATCAAACCCCCCTGCGCGCCATCGGACTGGCGACGCAACCGATTGGTTAACGCGGGCGGCAATATTTGCCGCCTCCAACACTAACAAAAGCTTAACACAGAATACCGAATCCGCCTGCCTGCCCGCCACAACACAGCATTTCCCCGTTAAGCGGCGGATTGAAGGCGGTCCCCAATAGCACCTTAACGGGGCGTTAACCATAAGCCCGGCAAAGTCTGCCTAGCGGCTGCCATTGGGGGAGCCGGAACGCGGACGAGGCCGACCGTGGCAATATCGAATATTCCGCTGTTTTCAATGCTTCGGACCCGAATGCAGTGGCACCAGGAGCGCCAGCGCGTCCTGGCCGAGAACGTGGCGAATGCCGATACCCCCCGATTCCAGGCGCGAGATCTGGCGCCGCCGCAATTCGATCGCAGCCGGCCGGTTGGGGCCGCACTCACATTGACGCGGACCAGCCCGGCGCATCTTGCCGGGGCCGCAGGCGGCGCGCAGTTCCAGCTCAGCCGCAACGGCGGCTTTGAGTCGCGGCCGTCCGGCAATGCCGTCGTCCTTGAGGACGAAATGATGAAGGTCGCGAACAATCAGATGGATTATCAGGCCGCCACGTCCCTGTATTCGCGCGGACTAGGAATGCTGAAGACCGCAATTGGCCGCCGCTGATGTGGCCTGACAGCAGGCGAGGGCAATCATGGACTTCCTGAAATCGATTTCGATCGCGGCATCCGGGCTGCGCGCCCAGGCCGGCCGCATGCGGGTCATCTCCGAAAATATCGCCAATGCCGATTCGACCGCGCAGACGCCAGGCGGCGATCCCTATCGCCGCAAGATTCCAACATTCCGCTCCGAAATCGATCGCGCGCTCGACGCTAGGGTGGTGGCGGTGGGGCCGGTGCGCTCCGATCCATCGGCGTTTAAGACCAAGCACGAACCGGGGCACCCGTCCGCCGATGCCAACGGCAATGTCCGATATCCGAACGTGAACTCGATGATCGAGATGACCGATATGCGCGAGGCCCAGCGTTCTTACGAGGCCAATATCAACGTCATCGGCGCAACCCGCCGGATGATCCAACGCACGCTTGAAATTCTCAGAATTTAACAGGGGCCTAAACCATGACGTCGCCTTCTGCCGCTGCCGGTGCTTATGCCAGCCTCGCCCGTCTCGCCAATCCTTCCACCAATCTCGGGCGGGCGGTCGGGGAGGCCAACGGCGGGCCAAGTTTTGGCGAATTGTTGCGCAGCGCTGTCGGCAATGTCGTCGACTCAGGCCGCAAGGCAGACACGCAGGCCCATGCCATGGCCGCTGGCAAGGCCAATGTCGTCGATGTGGTCACGGCGGTGGCCGAAACCGAGGTCGCGGTCGAGGCGATGGTCGCGGTGCGCGATCGTGTGATCGCGGCCTATGAAGAAATCATGCGTATGCCGATCTAGTTCATCCTTCCGCGAAACGATTAAGAGTTGAGAAGGAGACGGCGATTATGTCCGGCGCAGAAGTTCTTGACGTGGCGCGCGACGCGATCCTGACGCTGGTGTTTGTGGCAAGCCCACTGATGCTGATCGGGCTCGTCGTTGGCGTTATTATTTCGCTGTTTCAGGCGCTCACCCAGATTCAAGAAATGACGCTGGTATTTGTGCCGAAGATTCTTGCGATCTTTGTCGCGATGCTGATCGCGCTCCCGTTCATGGCCGACCAATTGCAGGGGCATGTGGCGCGTATCGCCGCGCGTATCGTGGCCTCCGGTTGAAAGAGCGCGGTTCCGGGTGGCCGCTTCATGAAGATCGACATTTCCTTTCTGCCGGCCTACGGCGCGACCTTCATCCTGGTGTTCGCGCGCATCGGCACCATGGTCATGCTACTGCCGGGCCTTGGCGAGATGAACGTGCCGCGCCGCGTGCGTCTAACGATGGCGTTGGTACTGACGGCGGTGCTATTGCCGTTGCATCGCGCCGCCTATGTGGTTGATCTCGGCAGTTTCGGGCCGGTGCTGATATTGCTGGGACAGGAAATCTTCATTGGTCTGGTGTTGGGGCTCACCGCGCGCTTGATGGTATCGGCGTTGCAGGTCGCCGGATTCGTGATCGCGCAGCAATTGGGGCTCGGCTTCGTGACCGCCGTCGATCCGACCCAGGGCGGCCAGCAGGGCGTGCTGGTCGCCAACTTCCTGACCATTCTCGGCGTCACGCTGATCTTCGCGGCCGATTTGCATCATCTGGTAATTGCCGCGCTGCACGACAGTTATTCGCTATTCCGGCCCGGCGAGATGCCGCTGATTGGCGATGTCGCCGCGCTGACCACGCAGACCATCGCGCTGGCGTTCAAGATCGGCATTCAGCTCTCAGCGCCGTTTTTGGTGTTTGGGCTGTTGTTCAATCTTGGGCTTGGCGTGCTGTCGCGGCTGATGCCGCAGATGCAGGTGTTCTTTGTCGGAATACCGATTTCGATTATGGCGGGCCTTTTGATCCTGTTCCTGGTGCTTGGCGCATTGATGACGGTGTACATCGGGGCGATGGAAACCGTACTGCGCCAGCTTGCGCCCAACGCGTGAGGTTGCGTGGCCGAAGAACGCGACGATCATAATAAATCGGAAGACCCGACACAGAAGCGCCTCGAAGACGCGCTCAAGCGCGGCGACGTGGCCAAGAGCCAGGAGATCAACACCTGGTTTGTGCTTGCCGCCGCCGCATTGCTGTTGATGGTTTTCGCGGGCTCCATGAGCCATGGCCTCGCCGCCACGATGCGGGGCCTGTTGGCGAATTCCTATCAATTCCAGATCGAAGGGCGCGGTTTTCTTTTGGTCGTGCGAAACATCGGTATCGAGGTGATCGCGGCGGTCGCCATTCCGCTGCTGCTGCTGATGCTGGCGGCGATTGCCGGCAACATGATCCAGCATCGCCTGGTGTGGACGGGCGAGTTGCTCAAACCAAAGTTTTCGAAGATCTCACCGATGGCCGGCTTCAAGCGCCTGTTTTCAAAGCTGGCGCTGATGAATTTCGTCAAAGGCGTCCTCAAATTGGCGCTGCTCGGGGCGGTCATGACCGCCTTGTTGTGGCCGGAACGCACCCGGCTCGAATCGCTGGTCACACTTGATGCGGTGGCGATCCTGCCGATGACCCAGGCCCTGTCGCTGCAATTGCTCGGCGCAGTGGTGGCAATCATGGCGATCGTCGCGGCGGCAGATTTCTTCTTCCAGTATCGGCAATGGTTCGAGCGCCAGAAAATGTCGTTCCAGGAACTCAAGCAGGAGTTCAAAGACACCGACGGCGATCCGCATGTGAAGGCCAAGATCCGCCAGATTCGCGAAGGCCGTATGCGCAAGCGCATGATGGCGTCAGTGCCGCAGGCCACCGTCGTCATCACCAACCCGACCCACTACGCCGTTGCCCTGAAATATGATCGCGGGATGAGCGCTCCGCTCTGTGTGGCCAAGGGTGTGGATGCGATTGCACTCAAAATTCGCGAGGTGGCGATCGAAAACAGCGTGCCGGTGGTGGAAAATCCACCGCTGGCGCGGGCCCTGCACAGCAGCGTGGCGATCGACGGCGAAATTCCAGCCGAGCATTATCAAGCGGTGGCCGAGGTGATTGGCTACGTCATGCGGCTTAATCGGTCGGCCGTCGGCGCGCGCGGCGCCGGCGCCCGGTAACGGCTTTGAATCCGGTGCTGGAAGGCCCCGATTCGGGAGCGTGACCGCGACCCCACAACGTGCTTCGGGGTGGGCGCGGAATCGGATAGACCGCAACCATCATGATGCAGCAGCAGCGATCCAGCGGGAGTAAGCGGCCGGCGGTCGACCGCACCCGGAATGGGCAGGGCGCCGGCAGCGTCGGCCTTGTGCTGTTGGTCGCGGCTGCGCTGGTCGGGGCTGCCGGCGGCGTAATGCTGGCCGGCCGGGAGCAGGCCGGACCGTATGTTTTCGCCGTTCTGGCGGTCTTGGCGATGGTCGGGGTGTTTCTGCTGTTTGCGCTGGCGGCCGGTCTGTTGCGGGTCGGCGGCAGGGATACCGTCGGGCCCCAGATCAAGGCTTTGGTCGACGGCGCCGGCGACGCGCTCGTCCTGACCGATGCGGCCGGCCGGGTGGTCTATGCCAATCAAGCCTATCTCGAATTGATGGACGCGCGGAGCGTGGCCGATGTCCGGCCGGTCGAGCGGGCCTTTGTCGGCGATCCCGGCGTTTCGGAGGCGGTGTTTCGGCTGCTCAAGGCGGCGCGCGAGGGGCGTCGCCTGCAGGAGGAAGTGCGCGTCGACGGCATCAAAGGCGAGGCCGGCCGCTGGCTGCGGATGCGCGTGCGCCCGCTCGGCGAGAGCGAGCAGGCCGCGAAACTGACGGTCTGGTCGATCGCCGATGTGACCCGCGATCTCGAGCGGCACGAGAACGTCTTTCAGGAATTGCGGCACGCTGTGGATTATCTCGACCATGCGCCGGCCGGCTTTTTCTCGGTCGATGCCGGCGGCAACATCACCTATATCAATGCGACGCTGGCCGAATGGCTGGAGCAGGATGTCGCCGAAGTCGGTGCCGGCGGCTTGAAGCTTGGCGACATCATCGCCGGGCAGGGCGGCGCGCTGGTGACCACGCTGGCAGCCATGCCGGGCGAGGTCAGGACCGAGCTGTTCGACATCGATCTTAAGAGCAAGAGTGGCCGGCCGATCCCGGCGCGGCTCTATCACAAGGTCGCATTCGATGCCGATGGATCGCCGGGCGCGTCGCGCACCCTGGTGATCAACCGTGCCGGCGACCGCGATGGACTGAGCGCCGCCGAAGTCCGCTTCATGCGGTTCTTTCAAAATACGCCGATGGCGATCGCGACGCTCGACAAGCAAGGCACGATCGTGCGCTCGAACGCGCTGTTCGCCCGGCTGTTCGGTTCGGTGCGCAAGGGCGAGGGCAGCGGCGGCCGTTCGATCCTGGCGGTCGTTGCCGAGCGCGACCGCGCCGCGCTTGAGGCCGCGATCCGCCGCGCGGCGAATAAGCAGGGCGAGATCGATCCGGTCGACGCCACGCTTGACGGTTCGGGCGAACATTTTGTGCGGCTTTACGTCACCGCGGTCGATGAGGTCGGCGATCAGGAAGCCGCCATCATCTATGCGCTGGATACGACCGAGCAGCGCGTGTTGCAAAACCAGCTCAATCAGCAACAGAAGATGGAACTGGTCGGCCAGCTCGCCGGCGGCATCGCGCACGATTTCAATAACGTGCTCGGCGCGATCATGATGGCGTCGGACTTCCTGGTGAATGCCCACAAGCCGACCGATCCGTCGTTCCAGGATATCATCCAGATCCGGCAGAACGCCAACCGCGCCGCCGCCATGGTGCGCCACCTGCTGGCGTTCTCGCGCAAGCAGACGCTGCGTCCGCAGGTCATCGATCTCGGCGATGTGGTCTACGACCTGACCATGCTGATGCGGCGGCTAATCGGCGAGCGGATCAGCCTCAATGTCGTGCCGCAGCGCGAACTGTGGCCGGTCAAGGCCGACCTCGCGCAGTTCGAACAGGTAATCGTCAACCTGGTGGTCAATGCGCGCGACGCTATGGCGGAGGGCGGCAAGCTCACGCTGCGCACCGCCAATGTCGGCGCCGCCGCAAGCGCCTCGTTCCAATACAAGGGCATGCCGGTCGGCGAATATGTGCTGGTCGAGGTCGAGGACACCGGTAGCGGAATTCCGACCGAGATCCTCAACAAGATTTTCGATCCGTTCTTCACCACCAAGGATGTCGGCAAAGGCACCGGGCTCGGGCTGTCGACGGTTTACGGCATCGTCAAGCAGACCGGCGGCTTTATCTATGTCGAGTCGGAAGTTGGAAAAGGCACCATCTTCCGCATCTTCATCCCACGCTATATTCCGGCGGCCGACGATGTGCAGCCGCCGCAACTGCCGGAGGCCACGGCGCCGGCGCTGGCCGGCGCGCTGTCGGCCGCGGGCGACGCCATGCGCGCCGCCGCCGACCTGACCGGGCATGGCGTCATCCTCTTGGTCGAAGACGAGGAAGGCTTGCGCGCGCTCAATGCGCGCGGGCTGGTGTCGCGCGGCTATACCGTCATCGAGGCTGGCAACGGCGTCGAAGCGCTCGACCTGCTCGCGCGCGCGGGCGGCAAGGTCGATCTCGTGGTGTCCGATGTGGTGATGCCGGAGATGGATGGGCCCACGCTGTTGAAGGAATTGCGCAAGATCAATCCCGAAACCAAGATTATCTTTGTGTCGGGCTATGCCGAAGACGCGTTCCAGAAGAGCCTGCCCAATCAGGACGACTATAACTTCCTGGCCAAGCCATTCACGCTCAAGCAATTGGTCGCCAAGGTGAAGGAAACCATGGCGACGGTGTGACGCCTTGCGATCGGTTTGCGCGCCATGGACGACGATCGAAAGTCGCGTGACGACAGCATGGACGTCCGCAAGGCGACCGAGCGCGAGCGCATGATCGGCAATATTGTGCTGCTGCTGATTTTCGCCGGGCTGGTCGGCGTCGGCGTGTGACTGTCCAGCGCGCTGATCGACGCGCGGCGAGCCGATGAATGCATCGCTCAGGGCCGGTGGTTCTGGTGTTGGCGCTCGCGGTCAGGAATCGCCCGCGCTTCCTTTCCCGCTATGCCCTTCACATTTTTTATCCCGGCCACCTGTTGTTGCTGCTGGTGATCAGCCGGTCGTTGATGTCGTGAGCAGCGTTGCGAAGCTCAGACGCAATCCGGTGGTTTCTAGCTCGAAAAAATCTCACTGAAGCGCTTCTTCACCGCCGCCGACTGCGCCTTCAGATAAGCATAGTCGATCGACGACACTTTGATCTTGCCGATTGGCGGGCTGCCAAGCGGCGGCGCAACGTCAGTGCGCGCGGCATAGACGCCGCTTTCCGGCCACAACGATTGCGCCTCCAGGCTGAGGGTGAATTCAGCCATCAGTTTGGCGGCGTTCGGATGGCGCGCGCCCTTCACCACCGATGTGGTCGAGGGTACCGCGAAGGTGCCGTCGGCCGGGAATGTGTTGTCGATCTTGTGGCCCTGCAGCCGCGCGGCACTGGCATATTGGCTGTCGCCGCCGGCAACAATCGGGCGTTCGCCGGTCTTTGCGAGATTGAGCGCCTGTTCGTTGCCCTGCACGATCATCACGTCGTTCTTGTTCAGCCGTTCGAAGAACGCCCAGCCGTGCGTCCGCGACAGCATGGCGACCACCGCGACTTGCAGCGATGTGAAATTCGGGTTGGTCATCACCAGCTTGCCCTTGAACCGGGGGTCGGCGAGATCGGTCCAGGTCTTGGGCATATCTTTGGGCGGCACCATGTCGGTGCGGCCGTAGATCGAGATGATGCTCATGCGCTGCGCGACATAGAGCCCGGTCGGTTCGTTGAACGCCGCCGGCACCTTGTCGAAGTCTGCAGGTTTGAACGGCACAAAGCTGTCCTTGGCCATCAAGTCGTGCACGGCCGACAGATCGGACGACACCAGGACATCGGCGCCTGGGCGTTTGGCGTCCTGCTCCATCATGAAGCGCCGCAAGACCTGCACGCCGCCGGTGCGGAACAATTCGACCTGGATGCCATATTTCGTCTGGAACGCGGTCGCGATCTTTTGCGCCGCGCCGAGCGGCGCCGAGGTATAGAGCACGACCCGGCCTTCTTTCTTGGCAGCGGCGAGATCGACGGTTTCCTGGGCATGTGTGCGGCCGATCAGCGATGGTAGCGCCAAAGCGGCGGCGCCCCCGAGGACGGTTCTGCGAGTCAAAGCGTGCGATGTCATGGTCACCTGCGCTGGGTTGGTCTTGGCGGCAGGATAGTGCAGTGGCGTGCGATAAGCCACGGGTGCGACCGGGTGCGCGATCGCGCCGGGCTCACTTGCGGCAACTTGCGCATTTGCAGCCGCTTGTGAAGAACAGTTTCACGTATTCGCGGCCGTAGTCGTAGGTGATCTCCTCGCCCGGCTGGATGCGCCGGATCGCCTTGAGAAAGATCTTGCCGCGGAGCAGCATCGATTCCGCGTTCGGCTTGCAGGCGTGGTTGGCGTAGCGCCCGATATTGTCGCGACCGGCGCCGTCGATGGTCCAGCGGTTGGAAATCTCGAACATGAATTTGCTGCGGCCGGCACGCTCGCGCTTTTGCGCCTGGGCGGTCGCAATCCGCGGGCCGGAATATTCGACAATCAGCGTGTGCTTCCTGATCGGCTCGGTCGCGAACAAGCCAAGCCCGGTGCGCGAACGGCCGACGCGGTAGGGTTTGTCGCCCATGCGCCTTACATCGCCAGCCGCTGCGCAAACAACCTTTGCGCATTGCCGGCGAGTATTTTCTGCTTGTCGGCGGCGGATAGATCGAGCGCCTCGATATAGGACGATTCCGAAATAATATAGGGATAGTCGGTGCCGAACATGAAGCGGTCGATGCCGATCTCGCCGACCGCCATTTCGATGAACGATTTTGAAAATGCGCAGGTGTCGTAATACAGGTTCTTGCGCGCGAACACGCTCGGCAATTGCGTGATGTGCTCGCGGCATTCGTGGAACAAATGAAAGCCGTGGTCGAGCCGCTCCAGCAACCCAATGAACGCCGAGCCGGTATGTGGGACAATGAACAGGAGTGTGGGGTGGCGCTCGAACACGCCGCCATAGATCATACGCGTGACGCAGAGGGTGGTGTCGAACGGAAATCCGATCCGGATTGGCAGCGCGTAATTGGGCAGATGGTCGGCGAAGGTCGGCAGCATCGGGTGTTCGGACACCGGCAGGCCAAGTTCGGCAGTCCGCGCCCATAGCGGTTCGAGGCGAGGATCGTCGAGCGCCATGCCATCGAAATTGGAGCCGACGCCGATGCCGACCACGCCGGGCGCATCCTTGATGCGCTCAAGCTCGACGAGCGAGGCTTCGACATCCGGCAAGGGCAAAGTGGCGAAGCCGCGCACCCGGTCGGGATTGCGCTTGGCGCGGGCCACGATCGAGTCGTTGAGTCGCCGCGCCAGATCGATACGGATTTTGGGCTCGAAAATGTAAACGCTTGGGGTGTTCATCGAAAGGATCGAGATGTCGATACCCTTGCGGTCCATCTCGCGGATCAGATGGTTGGGGTCGAACATTTCCGGCCGGAATGGCAGCCAGGTCTTGCCGTCCTTCAAGAGGTAACTGAAGCGGTCCGGATTGGTCTTGATGGTCACACCCGGAAGCGCACGCAGCGCGTCGAAGAAGATTTCCTCGATCTGGTGGGAATGGACGTCGATCTGCATGGGGCGGTTCGCGGTTGTTTCGATTGAGCGGGAGTATGTAGCAGTTTTCACGCCGGACGCGACTCCCGCCATATCAGGAACAGGCCGCAGCCCGCGACAATCGCGCCGCCGATTAGGAGGCTTACGGTCGGCACGTCGCCCCAGATCGCAAAGCCGAGCAGCATCGCCCAGATCAGCGAGAAATATTGAAACGGCGCGACCGCCGAAGTCGGCGCAAGATGCAGCGCGCGTGTCCACCAGACCTGGGCGAGTCCATTGCCGAGACCGTTGAGGATGAGCCAGCCGGCATCGGCCCAGGTCGGTATCGTAAAGCCGAATGGCAGCATCAGCGAGAACGCCGCCGACATGAAAAGCATTTGATAGAGCGTCAGCGTTTCGGTCGATTCGGTCGCGGTCAGGCCGCGCACACCCGCGGTCAAGGTGCCGTACATCACGGCATTGGCGAGTGCAAACAGCGCGCCGATGGTGAAGGTGTCGGTGCCGGGCGCGGTCACGATCACGACGCCGAGGAAACCGACCAGGATCGCCGACCAGCGCGCGATGCCGACGGTTTCGCGCAACAGAATGATCGAAGCAAGCGTCGCGAAGATCGGCGCCGAGAAGTTGATCGCCACCGCGCTGGCGAGCGGCATCAGCGAGAACGCGATCATCAGGAAGGTCTGCGAGGTCGATTGCGACACGCCACGCAACAGATGGCCGTTGAGGCGTTGGGTGTGGAACACCGCCAAGCCCTTGCGCGGCAGCACAATGGCGGCGAGCACGATCAGCGGGATGAACACCCGCGAGAACAGCACCTCGCCGATCGGATAGGTTTCGATCAGCCATTTCGACAGCGCACTGGTGCAGGTGAACACGAAGGTCGCGCCCAGCATCAAGCCTATCGCGACCGGCACGCGTTCGACGCGCGCCGGCGACGGCGATAGCGCATTCGGAAGTTCGCTCAAGGAAGCTTGTCTCCAGGGTAGGATGCGCGCCAATAGAGGGGGCGGAAGACCGGTGGGCAAGCGGCAAATCCGCATGGCTTGTCCGCTTGGCCCGGGGCGGCCGCGCGCATGCGCCGGAATTCGTGATTGCGCTTGCCGCGATCCGGGTTACGCTTGTGCGATGCGACAGGGAGTAATGCGGATGATGCTCCGTTCGACTGTGGCGGCGGCGATTTTGGTGGCGTTGGGCGCGGGCGCCGCGCCGGCGCAAGATTTCAAGGACTATCCCAACAAGCCGATCCGTTTCATTGTCGGGTTTGCCGCCGGCGGGATCGCTGACCTCGGCGCGCGGCTGCTTGGCGATCACGTCACCCGCGAGACCGGCCAGCCGGTGATTGTCGAGAATCGCACCGCCGCCGCCGGCACAGTCGCGGCGCTGGCGGTCGCCAAGGCGCCGCCCGACGGCTACACCTTTGGCCTCGTGCTGTCCGGCCAATTGGTGATCAATCCGTTCGTGCAGAAGCAGATGCCGTTCGATGCACTCGCCGATCTCGTTCCGGTGGCCGCGCTCGGCGAAGCGCCGCAAATGATCGCAGTCAATGCCGAGGTGCCGGCGAAAACGCTGAGGGAATTCGTCGCGCTGGCCAAGGCCAAGCCGGGTTCGCTGAATTACGGCTCGGCCGGCCACGGTTCGCTGCCGCATCTGTCGGCGGCTGAATTCGTGCGCCAGGCCGGCATCGACCTGGTGCATGTGCCGTATAAAGGTAACCAACCCGCAACCTTGGACCTCCTGGTGGGCCGCATCCAATTGCTGTCGAGTTCGATCGGTGGGCTGCGGCCCGGACTCGACGCCGGTAAGATCCGGCTGCTGCTGGTCGCGACCAAAAATCGGCTGCCCTATATCGCCGATGTGCCGACCGCGGCGGAGGCCGGCCTTCCGGATTATCTGATGACGGTGTGGATCGGCGTCGTTGCCCCCACTGGCACCCCCAAGCCGATCGCCGACCGCATGCATGCGCTGGTGCAGGGCATGCTCAAGGACGAAACCATGGTCAAGCGCATGGCCGGCGCCGCAATCGATCCCATGCCGATGAGCCAGAGCGCGTTCGCGCGCTTTGTGAAGGACGAACATGCGCGCTGGCAAAAGATCGTGAAGGCGGCCGGCGTCGAGCCGCAGTAGCGGCGCGGCGAATTCCCCGGATAGAAATCGACGGCGTGATCGGCTAGCCTGACGCCCGCGAGGGCCGTGGCCGGGAGTTGCTTGATGGTACGCCGACTGGCGATGTGTGCGCTGATGATGGCGCTTGCGCATGCCGGCGATGCCGCAGCGGAGCCGCGCGGCGATAAGGCGCAACAGGCCGAAAAAGCGCAGAAAGCCGAGAAGGCGCAGAAGACCGAAAAGGCCCAGCCGGCGAAAAAAGCCAGGCCGCCGCTGCATCTCTATTTGGCGAAGGGCGATGCCAATGCCTGCGGCGAGGGATGCAGTGAGTGGATCGCGGTTGAAGGCTCGTTCGACGACGGTGCCGCGGCGCGCGTGCAGGCATTCCTGAAGCGGCACGGCGCCCGCAAGCTTCCGATCTATTTTCATTCGCCGGGCGGCAATGAGGCGGTCGCGCTTGCGATCGGACGGCAATTGCGCCAAAGCGGGATCGTGACCGGCGTTGCCCGGACGATCCCACAAGGATGCGAGCCAAGTGGCGATCCTTCCGATGGCTGCCGCGCCGCCAAGAGTTCGACCCAAGCGGTTGTGGCGGAGTGGCGGCCTAATGGAAATTGCAGTTCCGCCTGTGTTTGGGCGCTGGTCGGTGGCAAAGTCCGCCATGTGCCGCCATCCGCGCGGCTTGGAATCCACGCCAGCAAATTGACGCTGGTCCGCCGATATTCCGACGGTCGCGTGCAGCAAGTCACCGCCAAGGAAGAGCCGTCGCTTCACAAAATACGATATGACGAGAGCACCGCCCGAACGCGGCGTTATCTCCGCGACATGGGCATCGATCCCACATTGCAGGATGCCGCCCTCAAGGTGCCGCACGAGAGCATTCGCTATCTCAGCCGCGACGAAATCGCGGGTCTTGGAATCGATCGTAGCGAATTTTCGGAAACGCCTTGGTTCGTGCTGCCGACCTCTGGAAAGTCGAGCATCGTCAGCAAATGGATCGTTGAGGCGCGGGGCAGCGAGCAAAAGGCTTATCGTGCGAGCCACATCGCGCTCTCCTGCGCCGGTCCGCGCCGGGCAGCAATCCGCTACTGGCGCGGGCTCACCGACGAAGAACTCGACAAGCCGCTCGCCATCGCGTTTTCGATGGGCAGCCACAAATTCGACATGTCGCAAACTGGCACCGCAACCAAAAGCGATTTTTTCGATCCCGGCGGGGTGTTTGCGATCAGCCAGAATTATGCTTGGTTCGACGTGTTGGATGCGGCTGCGGCGGTCGAGACGATCGATGTTACCTATGTCGATCCGCGCAGCTCGCCGAAGACGCAGCGCATCTTGAAGCTGACGACCCGTGGCCTCGCCGAAGGCATCAAGATGTTGCGGGATCGCTGTGCCTAGAAAGCCATAAAAATTGCGAGCTGAGTGCGGCTTGCGAATTGGGAGGTTGCCATGCGCCGTCGTTTGCTTGCTATTGTGCTCCTGTGTTGCGCAGCTGCACCGGTTGCCGCACAGGAATGGCCGAGCCGAGCCATTCGGGTGATCGTCCCGCTGACCGCGGGCGCTGCGACCGACATCATGGCGCGCGCGGTGTTTGAGCAGGTATCGCAGCAACTCGGCCAGCCGATCATTGTCGAGAATCGTCCCGGCGCCGGCAACACCATCGGCATGGCGGCGGTGGCGCAGGCCGAGCCTGACGGCTACACAATATTGGCGAATTCCTCGACCCACACGGTTTCGCCGACCACGCGCTCGAAACTGTCGTTCAATGTGCTGACCGATCTGGCCGGCGTCATTCCGCTCGGCAACATGCCGGTGGTAATGGCGGTCAATCCGAAGAAGCGCTACAAGACGCTCGCCGATTTCGTCAACTACGCGCGAAATAATCCCGGCGCGATCAACTACGCCTCGGCCGGCGCCGGCAATTCGTCGCATCTCAACGGCGAGCGCTTCCGGATCGCGGCGAAGTTCGAAGCCGTGCACGTGCCGCAACGCGGCGCGCCCGAGGCCTTGACCGAGGTGATCGCCGGCCGGCTCGATTTCTATTTCGCGCCGCTGTTAAATTCCTTGACCTTCCTGAACGAAGGCTCGCTGCAAGCGCTGGCGGTGAGCGGCTCGCAACGCGCCTCGGCGTTGCCCGACGTGCCAACCACGGTCGAAGCCGGCTATCCCAATTCCGAATATAATTTCTGGGCCGGCGTGTTCGTGTCCGGCAAGACGCCGCCGGCGATCAAGAACCGTTTGCACGCCGAGATCGCCAAGGCGCTGAAGAGCCCGGTGCTGAGCGAGCGGATGAAAAAACTCGGCGCCGATCCGATGCCGATGTCGCCCGCGGAATTCGACGCGCTGGTGAAGCAGGAAATTGAAATCAACGGCCAGCTCGTCAAGGCGGCGAAAATCGAAGTGAATTAGGTCGGGCGCCGCCGCGTCGATCGTTCGGCTTACTTCGCGCGCAGCGCCGCCGCGGTGCGCTCCACGATGTCGCGCGGCGTCGCGGCAACTTTCTTGGCGAGGTCCTGCAGATATTCGCCCGACGCGGGATCGAATTCCGAGCCCGATTTGTTGATATCGGCAAGAAATTCCGGATTGCGCGTGGTGGCCTGGAACGCGTCGCGCAGCGCTTTGAGCCGGTCCGCCGGAATGCCGGGCGCGCCGACCAGCGGCCGGCTCACTGCCGCCGACGACGTATAGAAGGCGAGCGCCGCCTTGCCTTCGGGCGTGCTGCCCATTTCGACCAAGGTCGGGACCTTGGGCAATTCCTTGCTGCGCTCCAGCACCGCCTGCACCAGAACGTTGATCTTCTTGTTGTCGATCCAGTCCTTCTTGGTACGCACCACCGAGTTCCAAGAATTCTCCAGCGCGTCGACCTCGCGGCGTTCCATCGCCAGCATGATTTCGGTGGTGCCGCCGTAACCGGACACGATGCGGAACTTGGTGCCGGCAAACGCGTTCAACAGCCGCGGATAGCCTTCGGTCGGCGAGGTCGGCCCGGTGCCGCCGGCGACGGTTTCGTATTTGCGCACATCCTCGATGGTCTTGGCTTGCGCCTCGTGCCAGCTGAGCATGACCTCCAACACGCCGGTCATGCGGCCGATATAATTGAATTCGGTGGCGTCGTATTTCACGCCGGGCGTGCCGAGCGGCGCTTCCAGCATCAAGGTCTGGGTCAGGACGCCGAGCGCGGTGCCGTCCTTGGGCGCGACGCTGTAAAGATAATTCGCCGCCCGCAGGCTGCCGCCGCCCGGCATCGATTGGATCACCACGGTCGGATTGCCGGGGATGTGTTTGCCGATGTGGCGCGCGAACAGCCGCGCGTAATAATCGTAGGAGCCGCCCGGCGAATAGCCGACATAGATGTTGACGGTCTTGCCGGCATAGAATTCCGCGACCGACTGCGCGCGCGCGGGCTCCGCGCAGGCGAGCACGGTGACCATTGCCGCCATCGCTGCGGCGGCGGTCAGTCGGCGAGGCGTAAGCGAATTCATGCGCGGTCCTTGTTGGGGCGGCGGCCTTTGTTGGCGCGGCGATCTTTCCCGATCCGATCATCTTACACCATCTTGCACCCTGCTGTAAGACCGCAACGGTCCGGAATTCATTCAGTATTCCAGAGGCTTGGGCCACAGATCTTACACTCTTACAGCTATTGCGATGTAGTGTGTGCGGCGCCCGGCGCGCGCGCGTCTTGCAGCGTGCGCCATGCCCGCGATGGGAAAATTCATTCGGCCGATCATGCACTTGCGCCGGCGATCCGGCGGTCTTTCGCGATCTTACAGCGTGCTGTAAGATCGAACAGTCCGGAATTCATTTGTTGCTCCAATAACTTGGCTCGCCGATCTTACTGACATAACGATTTTTCTGCGCGGCGCCCGGGACACGAAAGCGGCGCGCCCGGTTCGGCACAGGCCGGCGGCACGCTTGCATGGCAATGTGGTGCGGCCGTGAAACGTCACGCCACGCTGTGGACGTGTGAGCACCAGCTTGGTGGATAACCTTGCGCCGCGTGCATCACCAATGCATGAGAAGTGCCGATGTCATGCGGCCACGGTGCCGGTCGTGCCGTATCCCCATAAATCGTATGAAACGCGCCGACGCCTGCTCCCTCCTGGTGAGGGCGCGCGCAATTGTCGCGTGGGAAATCCGCGATGCAATTCGGTTTTATATCGATGGCCCGAAGGCGGATCGGCTGTTGGAGCCGCAGTTCATTAGCGTGGCTGAATATGTCGTGGCGTGAGCGGCGATTGCAATCAGATATAGGCTCGCCGCGTGACGCCGGTCCGGAAACCGCCTAAGAAGCGTTCCGACCAGCATCCCCGTTCGGAGAGCCCAATCGATGCCCGCCCGCGCCAAATTCCCACGGCGATTGACATGTATACATAAATAGGTATATACGGATATCGTCAGAATGAAGGCCATTGTCTGGATCGGATCGAGCCGCGATGATCTGCGCGCGCTGCCGCAGCAAGTCCGCCGGGATATCGGGCAGGCACTTTATGCGGCGCAGCAGGGCGAGACCGATCCGTCCGCGAAACCGCTGAAGGGCTTTGGCGGCGCGCGGGTGATGGAAATTGTCGAGCGATACCGGACGGATGCATACCGCGCCGTCTATACCGCGCATTTTTCGAACGCGATCTATGTGTTGCATGTGTTTCAAAAGAAATCGAAGCACGGGATTGCGACGTCGAGGCCGGACATCGAAACGATAAAACGCCGATACGCGGAGGCAGAACGGCACCGCCGGGAAAGGCAAAACTGATGGGCAAGAAGGCAAGAGCGGGCGTCAGGAAAGGCAGCGGCAATGTGTTCGCCGATCTTGGCCTGCCGAACCCTGAGCAGGAATTGCTCAAGGCGCGGCTGACGCTGCAAATCTATCGGATCGTCAAGGCGCGCGGGCTGACGCAAGCGCAGGCCGGCGCGGTCCTCGGCATCAAGCAGCCGCACGTTTCGGCGCTGATGCGCAACCGCGCCGGCAATTTCTCGGTCGGGCGGCTGATGGAGTTTCTCACGGCGCTTGGGCAGGACGTGGAGGTCACGGTAAAGCCGACGCGCAAGGCGAGGGGGGAGATGGCGGTGGTGGTGCGGTGATGGAGGGCAATTCGGTTTCATATCGATGGTGCAAAGGGGATGGGCTACCGATGCCGCAGCCCACCAGCAAGGGTGGGTTAGCGCAGCAAAGCTGCCGCCGAATACTCGCAGCGTCGATCCGCGCGTAACCCGACAGCGGCATATCCGATCGGTCCGTGTCGGGTTACGCGCGGATCGGGAACGCGCCACGAACCCAGCGCCGTGGCCGCGCTAACCCGACCTACCGGCTACTGCGCATGAGTGCCGGCGTGACGCCGGTCCGGAAACCGCCTAAGAAGCGTTCCGACCAGCATCCCCCTTCGGAGCCCAATCGATGCCCGCCCGCGCCAAAGCCATCCCCCGCTACAAGCACACGCCCTTGTTCCCGTTGGCCAAGGACAAGACGCCCTACCGCAAGCTCAGCGCGGCGGGCGTGAGCGTCAAGAAGGTCATGGGCCGCAACATGCTGGTGGTGTCGCGCGCGGCGGTGCGCAAGCTCGCGGAAGCCGCCTTTATCGATATCAATCATCTGTTGCGTCCCGGCCATCTCAAGCAATTGCGCGCTATCCTCGACGATCGGGAGGCGAGCGCCAACGACAAATTCGTCGCCTTCGATTTCCTCAAGAACGCCAATATCGCGGCCGGCGGCGTGCTGCCGATGTGCCAGGACACCGGCACCGCCATCATCATGGGCAAGAAGGGCTCCCGGGTGTTCACCGACGGCAGCGACGAGGCCGCGCTCGCCGAAGGCGCGCGCGATGCTTATCTCAAGCGCAATCTGCGCTATTCGCAGCTCGCGCCGGTGTCGATGTTCGAGGAGGTCAACACCAAGTCGAACATGCCGGCGCAGGTCGAGATCTATGCCGACAACGAACCGGCCGACGAATACAAATTCCTGTTCATCGCCAAGGGCGGCGGCTCGGCCAATAAATCGTTCCTGTTTCAGGCAACGCCTTCGATCCTGACCCATGATCGGATGGTGGCGTTCCTAAAGGAAAAAATCCTGACGCTCGGCACCGCGGCATGCCCGCCCTATCACCTCGCGATTGTGATCGGCGGCACCTCGGCCGAACTCACCATGAAAACGGTGAAGCTCGCCTCGACGCGCTATTACGACACGCTGCCGACCAAGGGCTCGGCCGACGGCCATGCGTTTCGCGATCTCGCGATGGAGCAGGAGGTGCATAAGCTCACCCAATCGCTCGGGGTCGGCGCGCAGTTCGGCGGCAAATATTTCTGCCATGACGTGCGGGTGATCCGGCTGCCGCGCCATGGCGCGTCGCTGCCGATCGGGCTCGGCGTGTCGTGCTCGGCCGACCGGCAGGCGCTTGGCAAGATCACCAAGGACGGCGTGTTTCTCGAACAGCTCGAAGCCAATCCGGCGCAATATCTGCCCAATGTCGACCAGGAAGAGCTCGGCGGCGCGGTGGTGCAGGTCGATCTCACCCGGCCGATGAAGGAAATATTGGCGACGCTGTCGCGCTATCCGGTCAAGACCCGGCTGTCGCTCACGGGCCCGATGATCGTGGCGCGCGATCTGGCGCATGCCAAATTGCGCGAGCGCTTGGAGAAAGGACAGGGGCTGCCGGATTATTTCAAGAACCACCCGGTGTATTACGCGGGGCCCGCCAAAACCCCGAAGGGCTATGCCTCGGGCGCGTTCGGCCCGACCACCGCCGGGCGGATGGATTCCTTCGTCGCCGATTTCCAGAAAGCCGGCGGCTCGATGGTGATGCTCGCCAAGGGCAACCGTTCGGGCGCGGTGCGCGACGCCTGCAAGACCTATGGCGGCTTCTATCTCGCCTCGATCGGCGGCGCGGCGGCCAACCTCGCCGAGCACTGCATCAAGAAGGTCGAGACGCTGGAATATCCCGAACTCGGCATGGAAGCGATCTGGCGGATCGAGGTCGAGAATTTCCCGGCTTTCATCGTGATTGACGACAAGGGCAACGACTTCTTCAAGGAGTTGAATCTGGGGTGAACGCAATGCCTTCGGTGACGCTTGACCGGCGTCACCGGACGCGTAGCCATTTCGGTCGCAAACGGGGCATTGCGGACGTGCGCCGACCCGCGCCCGCGACCAGGGGCGACGCGAATGACCCGGGGCTGGGTAGTGTCTCAGTTTGAATGTGGCACGGACAGAGCGGCGCCGCGCTTCTGAATAGCTGCCTTCATTTCAGCATCATCAATCAGCGCAACTATATCCTTCATTTCCATGAGCTTGCTGGTCAGGCCAGCGACCATTGCCGGCGAGAGTTTGTGCGCCTTGTGAAGGCGAACCCAATTGTACCAGACGAAATAGAGCGCCAGCGAATGACAATGGTTCTCGATCTTCTTCGAGAACGCATTGGTGAGCCGGGTGAAACGGCGCATCTGCATCCGCATGGTGAGGTTGTGCCGTTCCGTGTAGCTGGTCGAAATGTGCGCCGGGTCGGGGTTGCCCTCAATCCGCGTCTTGCGAGCGCCGATGCACTCTGCAGGGCTATAGCGGCCCTTGGCACTCTCTGAGGCCGCGCCGTACAGCTTCACAAGCATCCCGTAGTCAATGTCGCCACCGAATGCACCTTCAACGGCGTCCAGATAGGCCCTGTGGCCATCCGTGGTTAGTTGGACGCGATTGGCGAGCCGGTTGCGAAGGTCGTCCATGAGGCCCATCGCGTAGTCGCCGTCGCGACCGCCGACCATCCACGACACGATCAGCTTGCTCTCCGCGTCCAAGCCGGTCCATGTCCAAACATCGCCGTAGGCCACGTCTTTACGCTTGGCATTCGCGACGTTCTTTTGCTTCGAATAGCAGAACGACCAGATTTCATCGCATTGGATACGCTTGGCCTTTACGTCCCTGACCTTCTCGTTATGGAAAGCTGCGCAAACGGCTCCGGCATTGACCAGCAATTTCGTGACGGTATTGATCGAAACGTCACAGACCCGGGAAATCGAACGAAGGGACGAGCCCTCGACCAGCATGGTGAGGATTTGGACGCGCTTTTCCATGGGCAATTTGTTCATGCTCGGCATGATATGAACTTTATTGCTTACCGTCAATTAAAAGATTCAGATATGACGCCGTTGACACGAAAGACTTTAAGCTATACACGATTTTCGACGTTTCGGGCAAATCAAATAGGGGCATATATGGCCACCGACCAAGAACTGGTACGCCAACACATCCTTGACCAGGCCGTATCGAACGTTCCGCGGGGGTTCATTGAGGAGTTTTATGAGCGAGCTAAACGGGCATACTCAGAAGAATTTGCAGAGGTCCACCACAAGCCCACGACACTGAAGCATCAGCGCATTTTCAAGTTGAATCAGGATCGCTGCTTTCGGCTGGATTGGGAATTGCATGAGTGCGCAGCACGCCACGGACTCGTTGCCACAGCAAATCTGTTGCCCGAAAATCAGTGGTATCACGCTTATGTGGTGAGCGGGACCTTTGGGATTACTCAGGCCTATGTTCAGGCGCTGGGGGATTTGCCCCATGCAGCAAGGTATAGGGAGCGGTTAGCCGAGGCGGCGAAATGTCCACGCCTCCCGTTTGACGATCCGGCGGAGATTTTCGCCGTAAAGGAATTTTACGCATTGTTCGCCCACAATCCCGTTGGCCGAACCTTTACCGAAGAACACCAGCGCCTTGGTTCTCTCATGTTCTGTGTCCCAAGCAAGGATATGCGGAGCTGGGTTGCAGAGATCAGCGTTCCAGAACTTCTCTCCCTGTATCCTGCACAGAAGGCCGTCAAAAAGGCGGGCCGCGCCCCCACATGGAAACGCCCCGCGGACCGCGAGACGGGAACGCGATGAGCATCGCAGTTGGATTTGTTGGTCCGCGTCTAATCGAGGCGCGCCGGGCACGCGGGATCACTGCAGCTGATCTAGCCAGTATGGTTCAGGTCAGTGTGCAGTCCTTGAGCAAATATGAGAATGAGCACCAGACGCCGCGTCATGAGACGGTGGATCGGTTAGCAAACACCCTCGGTCTGCCTCATCAATATTTCTTCCGTCCGTACAAGGCGAACGACAGTCGTCCTGTCTTTTGGAGGTCTAAGCTAAGTGCTCACACGTCAGATCTTGATCGGGCGTGCGTGCGGCTTGAATGGCTAAAGGAGACCGTTGATTACTTAGGAGGTTTTTTTGATTTTCCAGCTTTGACTTTGCTGCGCCTGGATGTGCCGTGCGATCCTCTGAAAATAACATCAGATTTTCTGGAGGAAGCAGCGAACGCCGTGCGCTTGGAATGGAATGTGAGATGCGGCCCGCTGCCGGATGTTCTTGAGAAGATAGAGGATAGCGGGGTTCTGGTTTCGCGGATTCACGTTCGCGCTGAAAAAGTGGATGCCTTTTCTCAATGGTCGGACCGGTGTGGAATTCCCTTCATCATGCTCTCGCGTGATAAGGCGAGCGCCGCTCGGCAGCGGTGGGATGCCCTGCATGAGCTGGCCCACATCCTGCTGCATCAGCAGGTAACACACGACCAATTGAATAATCGCGCGACATACAAAGTTCTGGAAAAACAAGCCGACACTTTTGCAAGTTTCATGCTTCTTCCAGAACATGATTTTGTAGATGAACTATATGCGCCGACCCTCGACGGGATGTTGACGTTAAAGGAGCGATGGGGCGTTTCGGTCGGCGCTATGATTATGCGCTGCGCGTCACTCGACCTTGTGGATGATTTCACTGCAAAACGGCTTTGGATGAACTATACGCGGCGCGGCTGGCGCAAAGGCGAGCCTTTTGACGGCAAGATGGAGAAGGAAACGCCACACCTAATCCGGCGTAGCTTTGAAATGTTGTTAGAGGAAGAAGTTCAGACGCTTGCGGATATTCGCAATGCGTTGCCGTTTCCGCTGGATGATTTGGAGGAGATTGCTGATCTTGAACCCGGCACCTTAGGTGCCCCGGTTCAGACAAGAGCGGAGCCAGTCCTCAAAGCAGGAATTAAAACGGAGACTAGCGCCAATGTTGTACGTTTATTTGACAAGAAGGGTTAGTCTTCGCGTTGCCATCGTTTAGCGGCGGCTTTCTGTGCGATTTCGCTACGACGCTTCGCGGACATACCCTTGGCCCGGGCCTTGCCGCCCATGCGCCCCAAGGCGACAGCGGCAGCATTCTTGCCGTCGTCGGTGGTCACGTCCTCGATCTCGCCGGTCGCGATCTTGGCGATCATGACGGCGCGGGCGTTAACGTCTGCGGGGCGTTTCTCGCCTTTGGGACCTCTTGGCATTCCACAATCTGCCTTCAATTCGCCTGCTTGGCGGTAAGCATACATCAAAACTCGCCCAATTGCGAGAGTGTGATTTCAGGGAGCGATAGATGCGAAATGACCGTCCTACAAACCTGCGAAGGGGCCATGGCCCCTTGGAGGCCCGCGATTCCGGGATAACAGATTTTAAGGTCCGTCCCGCAACGAGGATGAATTCTCTTGCAAAAGAGCAGGCCGCGGAAAGGAAGATTGCAGCGTTTGCGAAGATATACCCGGAGATGAAGGATCGATATGCCCAAATCGTGAGTGAGCAGGATATGCGAAAACTGGACGCTAATCAGCGCGTCGCAAAACGTATGCGGCAAGAAATTTGGCGGGCGATAAACCGGCGGGAGGTGCCTTGGAGACCCCTGCCACAATCAAACTGAGACACCACCCGGGGCTGTCATTGATTGCACGAACGAGCAGATTCGCTATCATGAAACACATGCCCAATCTTGAGTTTCGCGAAGTAGATGGTGCGCGCTGGGGAGATTTCGAGACCTTGTTCGAGAGCCGGGGTGGGCCGAAAACCTGCTGGTGCATGGTGTGGAGAGCCGGTGCCAAAACCACCAAAGGTCCGGATCGGAAAGCTGCAATACAGCAGTATGTCTGCGATGACATACCAATCGGGTTGCTCGGCTATTCCGAAGGTGAGCCCGTTGCATGGTGCTCGATCGCTCCGAGGTCAACATACCGCGACCTTGGCGGTCCGAACGATGCCGGCGAACGTCCTGAGCAAGTATGGTCGTTGGTCTGTTTTTTCATTCGTCGAGAGTTGCGCGGACAGCGACTGACGAAACAACTCATCGAAGCAGCGGTGCAGCACGCCCAGAAGCGTGGAGCGACCATTGTGGAAGCGTATCCCGTTGATCCAGGCTCGCCCAGCTATCGTTTTATGGGATACGTACAGACGTTTATAGCGGCAGGATTTCGTGAGGTCGGTCGAGCAGGAACGCGTCGGCATGTGAACCGCCCCGGCAACCCCGGAGGCTATTTGGTTTGAGTCACGCTGCGATAGCCTGTTCCTTCATGTCGGCATAGTAGGCGGTTTCGGCCTCGGCGGGCGGGATGTTGCCGATGGGCT
>JALHRD010000007.1 GCA_022841625.1 Xanthobacteraceae bacterium | reverse complement strand
CTCCCCGCTTCCTTCACGCCGACCTCACGGTTAGACGCTCTGCGGTTCGCTTCGCTCGCTGTGACCAGCTCACGAGAGGACTTTCACCTCCAAGTCGATGCCCATGCCGGGCGCACTCAAACGAGAACGGCCCGGCGTTGTGCCGGGCCGGCATCGCAGGATTGGTCCGCCGCTACTGGCTCAGCAGCGGGATTGATTTCGGGTCGGCCGGCTTTGGCACCGACCCGAGATAGGCGTGAATCTCCTTCATGTCGGCATTCGGCAAGATCGCCTCGCTGTAAGGCGGCATTGCACGATTGCTGCTGCGCATGAAGTTGGTCATGGCTTCGAGCGGCATCACATTCGGCACCAGCGCGGGGCCGGCAATGCCGCCCTGCCCAACGAAGCCGTGACACTGCCAGCAGCCATGCTTCACATACAACGCCTTGCCTTTTTCTGACGCCGACGAAGACGATCCTGCTCCGACAATGAGGCCGGCGGCGAGCGCCGCCAACCCTACGCAATTACGAACATTCCACATTCACGTGCTCCCCTTAGCGCGGCTGCGTCCATACGTCGATCAATGCCGGTTCGCCGGCCCGCACGACCTGCACCGCCTTCTTCAACACAGAGCCGAGCTCGGCCGGATCCTTCAGCGGCCCCGCCGACCACCAACCCATCGATTTGACGAGGCTGGCGTAATCAATGTCCGGCGCCTCGATCGAGGTGCCGATCGGCCCCATGGTCTTGCCGAGCGCGGCGACACGGTTGCGGCGGTTGGACAGTCGCTGCACATGCATGACCTCCTGGTGGTAGCCGCGGTTGTTGTGCATCACGGCAAGCATCGGGATGTTGTGATGCGTGGCGGTCCACAGTGATCCCGGCACATACATCAGGTCGCCGTCCGACTGGATCGAAACCGAGAACCGGCCCAACGACCTGTTGCCGTGAGCGGCGCCGACCGAGGCCGGTGCGCCGTAGCCAAGACCTGCGGCACCCGACGAGCCGAGCCAGCGGTACTGTTTGTCCATTGCGAACAGACGATGCTGCCAACCGCTGACATTGCCGGACTGCGTGACCAGCGACCAATCGAGATCCTTGATCACGGCATAGATTTCCGAGCATAGCCGCGCCGTCGAGACCGGACCGGCATCCCAGCCGAGCGCTGCCGCCTGGCGGGTGCGTTCGCGCGCCTGGGCGTAAGACTTGCGCAACGCGGCCCCGCGCTGCTCGAACACCGTCTTGCGTTCGCTGGTGATCGCCGCCTTGATGTATTCGACCAACATCGGTAGCGACGACTGCGCGTCAGCCGGCATCATGATGTCGACCGGCTGGTAGCGCTGGAAGTCCTGCAAATTGGCCTTGGTGTTGAGCTCGACGCTTGAGATCGCGATCAGCTTGGCGTCCTCGCGCATCCGGGTCTCGTTCATGCCATGGCCGTCATTGTCGCCATTGTCGACCCAGCCGTTCACGATCGCCCAGAAATCGGTGAGTTCGAGGCCCAAGATCACGTCAGCGTTGCGGATCAAGGCCTGAACGTTACCTTGCGCCGAGAGATAGTGCGTATTGGGGAAGTTGACGCGGTTGACCTGATTGACCACCGGAACCTGAAGCAGCTCAGCGAGCTGCACCAGCGAATCCATGCCGGCCTGCGTTCGCGCACAACGATCGGCAATGATCACCGGGTTCTGCGCATTGACCAGGAGCTTCGCCGTCTCACGCAGCGCTGCCGGATCGGCATGCGGTGGCGCCGACGGAATGTAGCGCGGCGTATAGAGGGTCTTGGCGTCCTTCTCCTTGATCGCCTCCTGCTGAATGCCCGCGTCCAGCGCGATCATCACCGGGCCGTAAGGCGGCGTCATCCCGTATTTGTACGCCCGCACGAACGACTGCGCGAAGTGCTGAAGACTGACCGGCTGGTCGTCCCACTTGGTAAAATCGCGCACCAGCGCATTGATGTCCTGCGCCGAATGCACCGTTGGAACACCCGGCGGACGCTTGGAAGCGTCGAGATCGTTGCCGCCGACGACCATCACCGGCACCCGGTCGGCCCAAGCATTATAGATCGCCATGCAGGCATGCTGGAGCCCGACGGTGCCGTGCATCAGCGCCATCTGCATCTTGCCGGTGGCCTTGAAATAGCCGTGGCACATCGCCACCGAAGCTTCTTCGTGGGTCGCGGTAATAAACTCCGGCGCTTTATTGTTGCCGTAATTGATCATCGACTCGTGCAGCGCACGGAAGCTCGATGCTGGGTTCGAATAGCAATAATCGATCTTCAATGACTTGATGACGTCGAGCATAAAATCCGACGCCGGACGACCAGCGGTCTGCGTGGTGCGCTCGCGGAGATTGCCGGTCTCCATGTTGATCTGGTACGCCGTCGGCATCACCGCCGAGGGCAGCCGCTTGTTCGCGGCAGCGCCGGGCCCTGCGGCTTGCGCACCATTGGTGACGGCGGTTGCCGCGCCGGCAACGGCTACGCCAGCGAGAAATTTACGGCGGCTGACATCGGGACGCGCGTCTTTGCGGGCCATGCAGGTCCTCCCTTGAAATTGTCACGGGTCTCGTACGGACCCGGTGACTCGATAATTATCGAGCGATACTACGCTTGGTTCGAAAGGCTGGAAAGGCCATTCCCCGGAGGAGCAGCACTAATTCAGCTGGAACGAAATCTGGTATTCTACGCCTTGCCCGCGACGCCACGACCTATGGCAACCACGCTGCTCCGGCGGCATAGTGGTGCAAATTCAAGGAGCATCTATGCGGTTTCGAGCACCCCTCTCCTGCGTGATCGCCGTGGCGGCCCTTGCCGCGATCGGTCCGGCGCGCGGCCAAGACGCGGTCGAACAGTTTTTCCGGGGCAAGGCCATCAATATCTATGTCGGCTCGTCCGCCGGCGGTGGCTACGACACCTATGGCCGGCTGGTGGCCCGCCACTTGGGCAAGCATGTCCCCGGACAACCGACCATTATTGTGCAGAACATGCCCGGCGCCGGCAGCAACAAAGCGGCGAGCTATATTTTCAGCGTCGCACCCAAGGACGGCACCGCAATCGGCGCGATCTTTCCCGGCGCGATCCTCCAGCCGCTGATGGGCGACGCCACTGTCCAGCACGAACCCAACAAATTCATCTATCTCGGTAGCGCCAACAGCGACGTCTACCATTGCTTTGCGCGCACCGACGCACCGGCCAAGAGCTTTCGCGAGGCGCTCGATCGCGAGGTCGTGCTCGGCGCCAGCAACGAAGGCGGCACCACGCGCGACCTGCCGGCCATGATGAACAACCTCGCCGGCGCGAAGTTTCGCATTGTCACCGGCTATGCCGGCAGCAAGGAGATCGGACTCGCGGTCGAACGCAATGAAGTCAGCGGCGCCTGCGGTATCGGCTGGACCGGCTTCACCACAGCTTACCCCCATTGGTTCGAGAAGAAGCTGGTGGCCATGACCCTCCAGCTCTCGGTCAAAGGCCATCCCGAACTCAATGCCATGGGCGTGCCATTGGCCGCGGAATTCGCCCGCAGCAAGGAAGACCGACAGGCCATGGATCTCATCCTGAGCCAGGGCATCTTCGGCCGTCCGTTTGTATTGCCGCCCGGCGTCGCACCGGAGCGCGCGACTGCGCTGCAACGGGCGTTCATGGCCGCCATGGCCGACCCCGCGCTGCTCAGCGATGCAAAGAAAGCCAATCTCGATCTCGCGGCGATCTCCGGCAACGAATTGCAAAACCTTGTCGCCTCGCTCTATGCGCTGCCGCCGAGCATTATCGAGAAGGCCAAGCAATCGCTGGCCTATAAACCGGTGCGCTAGATGAACGCTCCCCGATGGGCCCAGGCGGCGAAATGGACGGGCCTCGTTTGCGCGACGCTCAGCGTCGCATCGGTCGCGACCGCCGCCAAGGCGCAGGATCCGGTCGAGCAGTTCTACCGGGGCAAATCGATCAACATCTATATCGGCTCGTCGGCGGGCGGCGGCTATGACGCCTATGCGCGCGCGCTCGGCCGTCACATGGGCAAATTTATTCCCGGCAACCCGACCATTGTGCCGCAGAACATGCCGGGCGCCGGCGGCAACAAGGCCGCGGGCTATGTTTATTCGGTCGCGCCCAAGGATGGCACCGCCATCGGCGCGCTGTTTCCGGGCGGCATTCTGGCGCCGCTCCTGGGCGACGCCGCGATCCAGCACGATCCATCGAAGTTCATTTTTGTCGGCAGCGCCAATAGCGATGTCTATACCTGCGTGGTGAACGCCAATTCGCCGATCATGTCGTTCAAGGATGCGTTCACCCGGGAGGTCATTGTCGGCGCCAGCAATGAAGGCGGCACCACCCGCGACATGCCGACTCTGTCCAACAACATCCTTGGCACCAAGTTCCGCGTCGTCACCGGTTATGCCGGCACCCGCGAGATCACGCTTGCGGTCGAGCGCGGAGAAACCCACGGCCTGTGCGGCTTTGGCTATACCAGCCTGCTGTCGGTCCGGCCGGAATGGGTGGCCAATAATTCCGTGCGCATTATCGTGCAGGAGAACATCAAGGGCGCCGCCACGCTCAACCAGCAGGGCGTGCCGCGCACCGTCGACTTCGCCAAGACGCCGGAAGACCGGCAGGTGATGGAGCTGGTCTATGGCCAAGCGGTGATCGGACGTCCCTATGTGCTGCCGGCCGGCGTTCCGCCAGAGCGGGTCGCCGCGCTCCGCAAGGCGTTCATGGCCGCGCTGGCGGACCCGGCGCTGCTCGCCGAAGCGCAAAAAATGAAGCTCGATGTCGAGCCGCTCTCCGGCGGCGACGTCCAGACCATGGTGGCGCAGCTATTTGCAATACCGGCGCAGATCGTCGATCGCGCCAAGCAAGCGCTGATCTACAAACCGCCGGCGCGATGAGACCGACTATGAAGACCGCCATCGTCCTGGCTTGCATGCTTGGCTTTGCCGGCGCCGCCGCCGCGCAGGAAACAATCGCCGATTTTTATCGCGGCAAGACCGTGCGGATCACGGTCGGCTCGGCGGTCGGTGGCGGATTCGACGGCTATGCGCGCCTGGTCGCACGGCACTTCAGCAAGCATATTCCCGGCAATCCGTCCGTGGTGGTCCAGAACCTTCCGGGTTCGGGTAGCAACAAGGCGGCCTCCTATATCGCGATGCAGGCGCCCAAGGACGGCACCGCGATCGGCGCGATCCAACCGGGCGCGGTGCTGCAACCGCTCCATTCCGATCAGCCGCTGCCGCACGACCCCTCACGATTCGTCATGCTCGGCAGCGCCGCCAGCGGCGTCTATCTCTGCATGGTGCGCGCGGACGCGCCGGTGAAGAGCTTTGCCGAGACCTTCAACACAGAAGTGCTGATCGGCACCAGCGGCGAAGGCGCGACGCTGCGCATGTTGCCGATCCTGCTGGTAAATGTGCTCGGCGTGAAGCTGCGGCTGGTTGGCGGCTATGCCGGCAGCAATGAGATCTTGCTGGCGATGGAGCGCAATGAAGTGCACGGCATGTGCGGCATGAGCTGGTCGAGCATTGCCATGCAACGCGGCGATTGGTTCAAGAACGGGACCCTGCGCGCCCTGGCGCAGGAGGATCTGCACGGCCATCCCGAACTCAATAAGCAGGGCGTACCGCTGACGATCTCCTTCGCCAAGACCGCGGAGGACCGACAGGTCATGGAAATGATCTACAGCCAGAACCTGTTCGGCCGCCCTTATGTGCTGCCGGAAGGCGTGCCGGCCGAGCGCGTGGCGGCGCTGCGCAAGGCATTTACCGCCACGATGCGCGACCCGGCGCTGGTCGCGGAAGCGGGCAAAGCCGGCATGGAACTCGGCGACCGCGACGGCGCGGAAGTGCAGGCGCTGGTGGCCAAGCTCTATGCTTCGCCAGCCGGCGTCATCGCGCGAACCAAACGGGCCATGGTCTACAAGACATCGCAATAACCACACTCGACCCGGCCAGACACGGCCAATGCCGCGAGGCCATGCTTCAAAAATTAGACCTGCGTTGGAATGTGAAAGAGCGTCGATGAGCGATCCGGTTCAAATCTACTGCTGGCACTTTATGTCCTATCCGCATCTGCCGGCGAACTTCGACGAGAAATACGACACCGGCTGGGTGACCGTCCCGAATTCGCTGTGGGACAAGGATAAGAGCCGCGGCCTTTATCAGCAATATATCGATCAGCTCGTCTATGCGGACGAATTGGGATTCGACGGCATGGTGCTCAACGAGCACCACCAGAACATCTACGGGCTGATGCCGTCGCCCAACCTGATCGCGGCGGCGCTGACGCAACGGACCAAACGCGGCAAGATCGTCATCCTTGGCAATCTGCTGCCGCTGCATCTCAATCCGCTGCGCGTCGCGGAGGAATACGCGATGCTCGACAATATGTCGGACGGCCGCCTGATCGCGGGCTTTGCGCCGGGCTCGGGACCCGAAACCTTCAACTACAATGTGCCGTCGGCGGGCACGCGGAGCCAATTCTGGGAGGCGGTCGATTTCATCCACCGCGCCTGGACGCAGCCCGGGCCGTTTACCCATGAAGGGCGGCATTATCCGATGCGCTATGTCAATCCGTGGCCGCAACCGACCCAGACGCCGCATCCGCCGATTTGGATTCCCGGCTCGCGCTCGCGCGACACCCTGGTCGAGATCGCCAAGCGCGGCTACTGCTATTTCCTGTCGTCGCGCAGCCACGGCAAAGAGACCGCGCGCTCGCAACAATTATTCGCGCGGATATTGGAAGAGCATGGCGACCGCTATAAGCCCGCGCGCATGGGCATCCTGATGTCGGCCTATGTGGCGGAAACCGACGCCCAGGCGCAGGCCGAAGCCAAGGAAGGCGTCTGGTACTTCCTCAAGAATTGCCTCAAGGGCCACCTGCGGCGCGAGGGCCGCCAGCTCACCTTCGGGCCGGGCATCCCGTATATTGCGCCGGAAGAGTTCGAAAATTTTCTAAAGTTTTCCGATCCGACCTCGCCGCTGCTCGGCGACGCCGAAAACTGGGACGATCTTCAGCAATCCGCCTCAATCGTGGTCGGCAGCGCCGAGACCGTCTACCGGCGGATCATGGCGATCCTGGACAATTCCAAGGTTGGCAATCTGCTTATTCAGTTCCACCTCGGCAACATGCGGGACGAGTTGACGCGCAAGAGCATGCGATTGTTTGCAAACGAAGTTGCGCCGCGGCTGCGGCAGGATTCGGCGCGCTTGTTCGCACGGGAATTTCCCGGCGTGGCGCGGGCGGCGGAGATGTCGAAATGAGCCGTCGCACGATCGACCTCAACGGCCGCATGGTCGCGATCGCCGAAGCCGGGCACGGCAGGCCGCTCGTCTATCTGCACGGCTTTGCGGATGTTCACGGCGTCGCGGGCGAGCTGTTGCCGTTTCACCAGCGGCTGGCGCGCCATGCCAAACTCATCGCCCCGGCGCATCCCGGCTGCAATGGCTCGGACGAGATTTCACCCTGCGCCATCGACGACATCATCTTTCACTATCTCGAATTGTTCGACAACGAACTGTTGCCGCGCTTCGATCTGGTCGGCCACTGCGTCGGCGGCTGGATCGCCGCCGAATTGGCGGCGCGGCACCCCGAACGGGTGGCGCGGCTGACATTGATCGGGGCCTGCGGGCTGTTCGTGCCGGGCGAGCCGACCGGCGACATCTTCATGCATGCACAGCCCGAGCGCGGCACCGATCAGAATTCGTTACGTGCGCTGTTGTTCGCCGAACCCGGCGGCGCGCTGGCGCAGCGCTGGTTTCCGGACGGCCGCGGTGACCTCGCCGAGGAACTGCGCCGCTACCAGATGCTGCGCTTTGGCTCGTTTATGGGCTTTAAGCCGCCATACTTCTATCATCGCGAATTGCGCGAGCGGCTTTATCGCGCATCGATGCCGTCGCTGGTGATCTGGGGCGCGCATGACCGCATGGTGCCGCCGGCGCACGGCGCGGTCTATTACGACGCGCTGTCGAGCGCGAGCAGCCTTGCAACGCTCAACCACACCGGCCATGCGGCGGTTCTGGAACAGCCCGATCGTGTGGCCGATCTGATCCGCGAATTCCATGATTGCCATCCGGACGAACTCGCCGATATGCCATTCGACCCTGGCGTCCAGTCATGACTATGACGAAGGAGAACGACCAATGATGCGGAACACCAGCGTCGGAATTTTGCTCGCAGCCGCCGCGGTGCTCGCCGCGCCACCCGCCCGGAGCGAGTCAGCCGAGCCATTCTTTGCCCGCAAGACCATCACCATTTATGTCGGCTACACCGCCGGCGGCAGCTACGATCTCTATGCGCGCCTGATCGCCCGCCATCTCGGCCGGCACATTCCCGGCACGCCGACGGTGGTGGCGCAGAACATGCCGGGCGCCGGCAGCATGAAGGCGGCGAACTATCTCAATCAGGTCGCCCCGAAGGACGGCACCGCGCTTGGCGTGATCGTGGAATCCGCCGCACTCGAACAGATTTTGGGCAACGCCGCCGTGCAATACGATGCGGCGAAGTTCACCTATGTCGGCCGCGTTGCCACCTCCAACAATATTTTCATGCAGTGGCACACCTCCAAAGTGCAATCGATCGCCGATTCGCAACGCATTGAATCGACGCTCGCCGGCACCGGGCCGGGTTCGATCGCGGAGACGGTGCCGCGTCTGTTCAACGCCATTATCGGCACGAAATTCCGTCTGGTCAGCGGTTATCCGGCTTCAACTGAAGGCATGCTGGCCATGGAACGCGGCGAGGTCGACGGCACCGGCTCATCCTGGGCCGCCGTCAGCGTCTCCAAACAGGAATGGCTGCGCGAGAAGAAAATCCGGATCATTCTGCAAACCCAGCCCGAGCGGCATCGTGACCTTCCCGATGCACCGAGCCTCACCGAATTCGGCAACACGCCGGAGGACCGCCAAGTCACCGCGCTTTATGCCAGCGGCAGCGGGGTTGGACGCAGTCTGCTCGGTCCGCCCGGGATCCCCGGCGACCGGCTGAAGGTTCTGCGCGACGCATTCAACGCCATGGTCAAGAACCCGGACTTTGTCGCCGACATCAAGAAGCTGAATGTGGAACTCGACCCGTTGCCGGGCGAGCGGGTCCAGGAATTAATCGTGCGCACCCTCAACGTCCCCGCTTCGGTGCGCGAACGGGCGATGGTGGCGTTCGGACGGTAGTTCCAGGATCAGAGATCGTCGCGCCCGGCATCCCGCTGGATTTCTGAACGCACATTCGGGTCGGGATCCCAGCCCCGGCATCCGGTCCAGTTGCGCGCCGCGCATGGCTTTGCGGCCACCGTCCGGTTGGCGCGAGCCTTGGCCTTGCGCGGCGCGTCCTGCTGCTGGGTCGCCGCCGCCTTTGCCTTGGTATTTTGGGCGGCGCCGACCGCTGGCCAGGCAAAACCGATCGCCAGCGCCGCCGTAAGCCCCATGATCCAAGCCGACAGTCGCATAAACGCCTCCATTGCGGGCGCCGCCGTTCCGGCGACTCAGCGCCACCACGAGACTAACACCGCGGGACCGGTCATGCTTCCATCGCCGCCGGCAGCGGCGCGCGGCGGCGGATCATGTCGGAGGCCTTTTCCGCCATCATGATCACACACGCGTTGATGTGGGCGGAAACCAGATCGGGCATCGCCGACGCATCGACCACGCGTAAGCCTTCGATGCCGCGCACCCGCATCTCGGGATCGAGCACCGCAGCCGGCGTCGAACCCATCGGGCACGTGCCCGCCGGATGATGCGCGGTGATCAGCGTCTTGCGCAGCCAGTTATCGATCTCGGCGTCGGTTGACACCAGCTGACCCGGCCCGAGTTCTTGGCCGCGATACGGATCAAGCGCGGGGTGGTGAGCGAGCTCGCGCGCCATTTTGAAGCCTTGTCGCAGCGTCGATAGGTCGTTGGGGGCGGACAGAAAGTTGTATCGGATGCGCGGCGGATCGCGTGGGTCGGACGAGCGCAGCAGGACTTCGCCGCGACTGTCGGGATGCAGCAGCGTCGGCCGGATGCCGTAGCCGTCGGTGAAGGCCGGATAGAGCAGCGGAAACCACAGATGCGGATGATGTGAAGTGCCGCGGAACATGAACTCGATATCCGGCACCGCCAATTCCGGTCGGGTCTTGACGAAGGCATGCAAGCCGCCGGGCACCACGGTCGCAGGGCCAGTGCCGTGGAAATAAGCCAGCAGCATGCTGACCGCCATGCGGTCGAAACGCATTTCGCGATGGAACACGCCGGGATTCTTGCGATTATAGGTCATGTAGGAGCCGATGTGGTCCTGCAAGTTCTTGCCAACCGGGAGATCGGCAATGCAGGCGATCCCCCTGTCGCGCAAATGCGCGGCGGGGCCAATCCCCGACAGCATCAGAAGCTGCGGTGAGTTGAAGGTGCCGCTTGCGACAATAACTTCGCGCGCTTCGGCGCGTTTGCGGTCGCCGCTGTCCTTGACATATTCGACGCCGATCGCGCGCGTGCCCTGCATCAGCAGACGGGTTGCGTGCGCGCCGGTTTCGACGGTGAGGCCGGCGCGGTTCTTGGCGGGTCGCAGATAAGCGCGCGCCGTCGACGCGCGCCGGCCGTCGCGAATGGTGTACTGACCGCGACCGAAACCTTCCTGCTGCTTACCGTTGTAATCCTCAGTGACCGGATAGCCCGATTGCTTGGCCGCATCGAGCCAGGCGTCGAAGATCGGATCCGGAGTCTTGGCATATTGGGTGCCAAGCGGCCCCTGGCCGCCACGCCAAGTGTTCTGGCCGTTCTCCCAGGTTTCGGCGCGATTGAAATAGGGCAGCACGTCGGCATAGGACCAGCCGCGGGCACCCTTTTGTCCCCAGCGGTCGTAATCGCCGCGGTTGCCGCGCGTATAGGCCATCACATTGATCGACGACGAACCGCCGAGCACCTTGCCGCGCATCGCTTCGATCGTGCGATTGTTGAGATTGGGCTCTGGCTCGGTCTGGTAGCCCCAATCGAACATCACCTTGTCGTGCATCCGCCCCATGCCGAGCGGGATCGAGATATAGGGATGGCGATCGGGCGGACCGGCTTCCAGCAGCAACACGGTCGCGCCGCTGTCCTCGGTCAGCCGGTTGGCCAGGACGCAGCCAGCCGAGCCCGCCCCGACAATGATGTAGTCGTATCCATTCGCATTCATTGCACGTGCCTTCTAAGCCGGACGCCGGCGGCGCGGTTGATGGGTTACGCGTTCGCCGCGCGCTTGGGCGCGGCCTGATAGGCCGGCGCATATTTTGCACAGAGCTGCTGCCAACGCGCCACGCGCTTGCGCTGCGCATCGAGAACATCGGCGGGAATATCCAGAAACGGTGGCCGCAACGGACCCGGCTCGACATAGCCCGCCATGGCAATCGCCAGCTTGGCGCCGGTTTCGCGCCACGACAGGTTGGTCTTGCGGGTTCCCGGACCGGCAATGTCCAGCATGATCGCCTGCGCCGCCGCGATATCGCCGCGCTTGACCGCATCGCGTAGCGCAAACTGCGGCCACGGGCCCATCCAGGCATCGATCGACCAGAAGCCCGCCGCGCCGAGCTGCGCGAATGGCACGTATTGCAACTGATTGCACATGACGCTGATCTTGCCGGCGATCACTTGCTGCAATTTCATGAAAGTCATGGTGTCGCGATGGCTGTCCTTCATCCCGACGATCTGCGGGATTTTCACCAGCGCTTCGAACGCCTCGACCGGCAGCGTCACATGATGCAGCGCCGGATTGTGATAGATGAGGATGTTGAGCTTTGGAAACAGCGCGGCAATCTCGCGAAAGAAACGCACCGCGTTGTCGACCGTCGACGGGAAGTAATACGGTACACCGAGCAGCACGCCGTCGGCGGCGGTTTCGGAAACCACGCGCATCTTGGCGACGGTCTCACGCGCATTGACCGAGGTGACGCCAACAAACAGCGGCACGCGCCGTCGCACCACCTGCGCGCTTTCATGCGCCAGCGTCCGGAATTCATCGGGTAACAGCGTGTGGCATTCGCCAAAACTACCGGTGGTGGCGATCACATTGGCCCCGTCGCACACCATGCGGTCGAGGCCTGCGCGCAGCCGTTCGACGCTGACCGTGTCGGTCGCGCTGAGGTCGGCTGCATCGTCCTTGGCAAAAGCCGGCATCATTGTCATGACGCCGCCGATATCGCCTGCCGTGAGCATCGCCAATCTCCCCGCCTTCACGTTTATGCCACGCACGATAGTCGGCGCATTAACCGCGTTCAAGCGACGGAGTTAACCGATTAAGGCAATGCCGGGCGAAGCCGCGGATTTGATCTGGATTTATTGGATCGCGCCCGCCATCATGCCGGCCATGAAACCCGATCCATTCATCCGACGCGGACTGCGCGCCGCATTGGCAGCGGCCGGCATCGCTATGCTGCCCGCCATGACGGCGCAGGCCCAGGAAGTCGCAGCCTGGCGCGTCGAATGCACCGGCGACGGCAAGATGCTGGATTGCCGCGCGATCCAGCAATTGTTCCAGCGCATTCCCAACCAGGGCGACCGCTTGCTGGTCGCGGTGCTGGTGCGCCGGCCGGCCGACGCCAAGGCACCGCTGATGACCATGCAACTTCCGCTCGGCCTCAACCTCACCGAGGCGGTTCAGCTCAGGGTCGATGGCGGGCCGCCGGAGCGCCAGCCAATTCAGACCTGCACCAATATCGGCTGCTTCGTGTCGGCGGCGCTCAACGACAAGTTCCTCGCGGCCATGCGCGCCGGCAAGGAATTGAAGGTCGTTGTGCAAGACCCCAACAAGAAGCCGGTCGAGATGTCGCTGCCCTTGCTTGGCTTCGGCCTCGCCTTTGACAAGGTGAAGTTCTAGCGCGCGGTTACTTCTTTCCCCTGCGGCCGCGCCGCTCACTGACAATCTGCCGTACGATCCACCGATCCATCACCGCCGCGATCGCATCGGAATTCTTTTCCAGCATCATCATGTGGCCATTGCCGCGAATGCCACGGTCGGCGAGCCGGATGAGATCGGTACGAACGCCAGCCTGCCGCAGATAGAGCGCGGTACAGTGGTCGTAGGGCGCATGATACGACGCCTCCGACACGATCACTGAGACCGGGATGTTCGTCAGATTCTTAAGCTTGCGCGCCGGCTCTTTCTGCAGCCAGCAACGCATCAATTCAGGTCCATCGGCCTTGTCCTGGCGCACGAAGTCGGGTTGCGCATCGGCAGCGAGCGGCGGCTCGTAATTGAGCGGCACCTCCCCGAGGCCCGAGCGTTTAACGTTTTTGCCGTCCTCAAACCAGTTGGGCGCACCGACCATGACCGCCTCGCGCACCGGCGGGCCATTGGGCTCGACGGCAACGATCATTTTCACCAGATCGGGACGCTGGTCCGCGACCGGCCAGGCAAAGGCGCCCGACTGCGAGTGCACCAGGAGAATCGACGGGCCGATTTTTTGCAGGAGCGCAATGAGCGCAGGCGGATTGATCTCCTGCTGCTTCGCGAAGCTCGTGATCGACACCGCCTGAGACGCATAGAACTGGTCGAAATGCGCATCGCCCGGCCGACCGGTGCCGGGCCATTGGGTGTGCAGCTTCGCCTGCGGCCACATCGGGAAGCGCGCCGGCGCGACGAAACGTTCCTCAACCTGGTTGAGGCGCGATTGCTGCACCGGACCATGGACTTCGTTCCAGTGCGCCGAACGGCCGCGCGCCACCTGATCGACGATGTAGACCGCGTAGCCACGCCTGACGAAATACTGCGCCCAGCCTTCACGACCGTCTGGCGTGCCGGTGAAATTGGTGCCGGTCTGATTGCCGCCATGCACCATCACGACCGGATAGGGCGATCGCAGCCGCTGCGGGATCATGTACTCAACATACATATGACCGACGATCGGGCTGCCCTTGCCTTTCGGATCGATCTTGCCGCCGACATAGAAATAGCTTGCGCTCTTGAGCACCAGCGGCCCGCGCTGCTGCGCCTCGGCCGCCGGCGCTGCGAGCACGCCGGCAAGGATCGCGATTGTGGCCGCTCGCATTGCGGCGCGAAATGCGCTGAACCTGAATCTGTTCATCATCGTTCGTCCTCCCCTGCCGAATCGCAGTAGCGATCAAATCCGATTGATCTTGGCGGCCTCAATCACCTTCCGCCATTTGACGATCTCGGCCTTGATCTGTGCCGCGAAATCCGCAGAGCTGTTGCCAACCGCATCAACCCCGATCGCGCCGAATCGGTCGCGCACGTCCGGCGATTTCAACGCAGCGATCATTTCCTGATACAGCAGGTCCACGATCGGCTTCGGCGTGCCGGAAGGCAGCAGCGCGGCGACAAAGGTATTGGCCTCCTGATCCTTGAAGCCTGCTTCCGCCATGGTCGGCACATCCGGCAGCACCGGCGAGCGCGCCGCCGCCAGCACTGCGAGCGCACACAAATTGCCGGCTTTGATCTGCGGCACCGCGGGCGCCAGGGTGGTGAACATGATCGGCGTGTGGCCCGCGACCGTCGATTGCATGGCGGGGCCGGCGCCGGGAAACGGCACATGCGCCATGTCGACGCCGGTGGTCAGCTTGAACAATTCGCCCGACAGATGCGGCGTGGTGCCGACGCCGGCGGTCGCGTAATTATTGTATTTGCCAGGATTGGCCTTCATCACCGCGACCAGTTCCTGGAGACTTTTGGCCGGCACAGAGGGATGCACCACCACCGTATTGGCAATATCGCCCAGCATCGTCAGCGGGATGAAGTCTTTGTCGGGATCGTAGGTCGGCTTGGCGTAAAGGCTCGGGTTGACGACATAGCTCGATGACACAAACAAGATCGTGTAGCCATCCGCCGCCGCGCGCGCCGCATTGCCCATGCCGGTATTGCCGCCAGCGCCGACTTGATTGTCGATCAGGAATTGCTGGCCCAATTTTTCCGACAATTTCTGCCCGACCAATCGCGCCACCACATCGACCGGCCCTGCGGCCGCGAACGGCACGATGATCCTCACCGGCTTGCTCGGATATGGCTGCGCCAATGCCGGCGCGGAGAAAGTCAGCGCCACAAGCGCAATAAGGCAACGGACAAAGCTCATTCTGAATTCCTTGCTCGGCATCAGTCGATCCTGATTTTGGCGTCCTTGGCGACTTTGTCCCATTTGGCGCCCTCGCTCTTGATCCGCGCGGCGAATTCCGCCGGTGAATTGGCCACCGGATCGAAGCCAAGCTTGCGCAATTGCGCATTGACCTCAGGCCGCGCCACGATGCGCGCGATTTCGCGATGCCAGCGCTCGATGATCGCGGGCGGCGTGCCGGCCCGCGCGACGATGCCGGTCACGGTGTCGGATTCCTGATCGGCAACGCCCGCCTCCGCCATGGTCGGAAGCTCGGGCAAGCCGGCATTGCGCTTGGCCGCCATGATCGCGAGCCCGCGCAGCTTGCCGTCCTGGATGCTGGCAATCGCCGGCGGCAAGGCGGTGAAGCCGACCTGGGTGTGACCGCCAATGACCGAGGTCACCGCCGGGGCCGCGCTGCCAAACGGCACCATCGCCAGGTCAATTCCGAAGCGGAGCTTGAACAATTCGCCGGCGAGATGCGGCGTCGAGCCGTTGCCGGGTTGCGCATAGCTGAACTTGCCGGGCGATGCCTTCACCAATTGGACCAGTTCCCGGACCGATTTCGCCGGCACCGCCGGATTGACCGTCAACACATTCGGCGACGCCGCCACCAGACTGATCGGGGCGAAATCCTCGATGGCATAGGGAACCTTGGCATAGAGCGATGGATTGACAATGAAGCCGGTGCTGACCACCACGATGGTGTAGCCATCGGCGGGCGCGCGCAGCGCCGCCGCCACACCGATATTGCCGCCACCGCCGGCGATGTTTTCGACCACCACCTGCTGGCCGAAGCTCTCGCTCACCTTTTGCGCGATGATGCGGCCGATCACGTCAGTCGGCCCGCCCGGCGCAAAGGTGACGATCATCCGGATCGACTTGCCGGGATAATCCTGCGCCAGCGCCGGAATGGAAACCGCCAGCGCAACAAGAACAATGAGACCGCGGGTAATGGCTCGCACGATGTCCTCCCTGCTCTATTTGCGCCATCATCGCCCCTGCCCGAACGCGAGTAAATGGGCTATGCATCTCGCCGGGCAACGCCGGTCAGATAGGATAACAGCGATGGCAAAGCGAAAATACACGCGTCAGGACCTCCGCGACGCGGCGGAGAAATACAAGAACTGGGGCAAATGGGGTCCGAACGACGAAATCGGCACCCTCAATTACACCAGCCCCGATGACATCGTCGCCGCCGCGCGGCTGGTGCGAAAAGGCAAGGTGATTTCGCTGGCGCTCAATTTCGATCACACCGGCCCGCAAGGCGCCAAGAGCAAGTACCCCGCGATGGGCCGCACCAATCCGATCCACACCATGTTGCGCACCGGCACCGACGCTTATTCCGGCGTGCTCGACAAGCGCGGCATCCGCGCCGCCGACGACATGGTGACCATGCCGCTGCAATGCGGCACGCAATGGGACGGGCTCGGCCATGTGTTCTATGAAGACTTCATGTGGAACGGCTACGACTGCCGCGAGGTAACGTCCAGCGGCGCGCAGAAATGCGGGATCGAAAAGACCAAGCACAAGATGGTCGGCCGCGGCGTGCTGCTCGATGTCGCGCGCTACAAGGGCGTCGAGTCGCTGGACGACGGCTACGGCATCACCAATGACGATCTCTACAACACCGCGAAACAGCAGAACGTCGCGCTCAAGCGCGGCGACTATATCATTGTGCGCACCGGCATGATGGAGCGCTGCCAGAAGGCCGGCAGCTGGGACGGCTACCCCGGCGGCGATGCGCCCGGCTTCGCGTTCGAGACCCTCGATTTCGTCAAGGACACCAAGCTCGCCGCGCTCGCCAGCGACACCTGGGGCTGCGAAGTGCGGCCGAACGAGAGCGAAGAAGGCATCAACCAGCCCTGGCACTGGATCACCATCCCGATCATGGGAATGACCATGGGCGAGATCTTCCAGCTTAAGGAACTGGCCGACGATTGCGCCGCCGACAAGATCTACGAATTCCTGTTCGTTGCGCCCGCGATCCCGATCACCGGCGCGGTCGGCTCGCCGGTCAATCCACTGGCGATCAAATAACCGCGCGCGACGCGACCTAGAAAAACGCCAGCGTCTCGCAGCCGGTCCCAGCCTTGAAGCTCGCTTTGTGCCGGCGACCGGGAATATCGATGATGTGAATTGAGCCATCGCCCTGGCAGGCGACAAACAAATCGACGCCGTGGAACGCCATGTCCATCGGCTGCTGGCCGACCGCGATCGCGGTCTGGCTGTGGAATGTGGGATCGATCAGGCTGATTGTGCCGCTGATCAGACTGGTGACACCGATCAGGCTGTTGTCCGGCGCATAGCGGACGATCTGCGCGGCTTTGGGCACGCCTTCGAGCACGACCTCTTCGCGGACGCGGCCCGCTTCGGCGTCAACCAGGAACAACACCGGCTGGGTGTCGTCGACCGCCACCAGGGTCCGGCCATCGGCCGAGATCGCGATGCCGGCAAGCGGCCGCGGCGTCTCGATCTTGCCGAGCAGTTTGCGCGCCGGCAGGTCGATCACCGAGATCGTCGCATCTTCCTCGTTCTCGGTGTAGAGCCGCTGCCCGTCGGGCGAAATAATGAGCCGGTGGCCATTGGTCGAGCCGGAACCGATGGTCGCGACCACCCTGTTGGTCGCGCGGTCGATCGCCGCGACCGCGGCGCTGTTCTCGCAGGTGATGTAGATGAGGCCGTCCGGCCCGAGCTTGGGCGTGTGCGGCGCGCTTAACGGTCGCAGGTCGATATCGCCGAGATGAGCGCGCCTATGAAGATCGAAAATGCAAATGAGATGCCCGGGATTGGGATTGCGCCCGTGAATGCCGTCGCCAAAGATCGGCACATAGGCGAGCCCGGTCTCCGGCACGGCGAGCAATTCGTGGACGCGGAGCGGAAAGCCCTCGAGCACGACCTCGGTCTCGTAGGTCGTCGGGTTGAGGAACAATACTCTGTCGCCCATCTTGTCGACGGCAATCAGTCCGCGGTCTGCGTTCGTCATGCTTTAATTCTACCCAGACTCCTGCGCAATACCAGCGCCACCGCCGATAGTGGCCACGCCGCAACCGACTCCCTTTGTTGGCAACATCGTGCCATCTTGCGCCGTTCACGGGAAAGGGTAACGCCACCATGCTTGGCCACAATCGCAAAATGACCGGCGCGGAATGTCTCGCCGACATGCTTAGGGACTACGGCGTTACCCACGTGTTCATGGTGCCGGCGGTATTGCGGCGCACCTTCGCCGAGATGGAGCGGCGCACTTCGATCGCGCGCATTCATACCCATGGCGAGAAATCCGCCGCCTATATGGCCGACGGCTATGCCCGCGCCTCGGGCCGGCCCGGCATCTGCATGGCGCAGGTGATTGGCGCGCTCAATCTTGCCGCCGGCCTGCGCGACGCCTGGCTGGCGCATTCGCCGGTGATCGCCATGACCGGCGGACGCGAGCCCAAGACCAAGTTCCGCAAAGTCTATCAGGAGATCGACGACATGCCGGCGTTCGAGCCGGTGACCAAGTTCAACGCCACCGTCGACGATGTCGGTCGTTTTCCCGACATGGTGCGGCAGGCGTTCCGGGTCGCGACCTCGGGCACGCCCGGCCCGGTGCATCTGCAATTCCGCGGCAATGAAGGCCAAATCGATGCCGAGGAAGCCGAGATGGAGCCGCTGGTCGACCCGCAGTTCCGCCAAGTGCCGCCGTTCCGCCCGGCGCCGGACGGCGCGAGCGTGATGGCAGCGCTGACGCATCTGCAGGAAGCAGCGCGGCCGGTGATCGTCGCCGGCGGCGGCGTGCGGGCCTCGGGCGCGGCGGCCGAACTCATCGAACTGGCCGAGACACTGCAAATTCCGGTCGCGACCTCGCTCAACGGCAAGGATTCAATCCCGGGCAATCATTCGCTTGCGGTCGGCGTGGTCGGGAGTTACTCGCGCGAAAGCGCCAACCGGGTCGTCAACAAGGCCGATCTTGTCTGCTTTATCGGCAGCGAGACCGGCGGCATGACCACGCATTTCTGGGCGGTGCCGCCGATCGGCACGCCGGCGGTGCAGATCGACATCGACCCGGAGGCGCTCGGCCGCAACTATCCGCTGCTCGCCTCGGTGAACGGTGATGCCAAGGCGGCGCTGGCGCTGATGCTCGACAATGCCGACGCCAAAAGTGCTGCGCGGCGCAAGGCCTGGATCGCCGAAGCGCAGACGATCTGTCAGGAGTGGACGACGAAATACGCGCCGCTGCTCAATTCCGACGCGGTGCCGATCCGACCCGAGCGGATCTGCCACGAACTGACGCGCCACGTTCCGGAGGATGCCATTGTCGTGGTCGACACCGGCCATGGCGGCATGTGGATGGGCGGCTTCTTCGATCTTACGTCGCCGCGCCAAAGCTATATCCGCAGCGCCGGCCATCTCGGCTGGGCGTTCTCGGCCGGGCTCGGCGCCAAATGCGCTTGCCCGAACCGACCGGTGGTGACTTTCACCGGCGACGCCGGTTTCTGGTATCACATCGCCGAAATCGAGACCGCGGTGCGCTGGAAGATGAATTCGGTGACGGTGGTGAATAATAATTCCAGCGGCAATCAGTCGAAGCGCGGCTTCGATCGCGTCTATGGCGGCAAGCAGACCGAACAGGCGCTGGAATTGTGGACCTATACCAAGGTCAATTTCGCCAAGATCGCGGAGGACATGGGCGCGATCGGCATTCGCGTTGAAAAGCCTGCCGAGCTTGGCCCGGCGATTCAAAAGGCGCTGAAGGCCGATCGCCCGGTCATCATCGACGTCGTCACCGAGATCGACGCGCTGGCGCCCTTGGCGGTGAGTTGATTCGCTCAGTTCTTGTTCTGGGTAGAGCCGCTTGTGGCGCGTCCGCCCGCAACCCATCTAACGACAAGATATGTTACGATGCGGTTGGTCAGTTCTGGAGGTCTCGACATGGCGAATAGTGGTGGACTGCGAGACATACTTGAAGGGCAACGTAGGGACACGGCTCCCTTTGATTCGGCTCAGGCGCTGGCCCGATGGAGGTCGTGGGCAGGTTCGCTCTTTGCCGATGTCGAGCGGTGGTTATCTTGGCTTCCTGAAAAGGGGGGGCGGATCGAGCGTGTGAAGTTGACACGCCACGAGGAATTGCTTGGACAATATGAAATCGATGGCCTGCTGGTCACGGTAGATGGTCGCGAGTTCTTTTTTGATCCTCGCGGGAAACATGTGATAGGCGCAAACGGCCGCATCGACCTTTACGAGGTTGGACGAGTCGAAAATTCAGCGCTTCTGCTGTACTTTACTGACGACCAAGACAGACCAGGAGCTTGGGAAATTCGGCGAAAGTCCGATCGGCATAGTGGCACACCGCTAAACGAAGAGACGCTTGACCAACTCCTTGGACAGATGTTGAGCGTTCAATGAGCCTTAAAGCGACGTTTGACGACTACCGATGCCAAAAAGCTCTCCTGAAGAATCTTGAAAGTCGATCTGTGCAGGCCGGAGGCCCCGACTTTCTAAAAAATGTTGCATCGTTTCCGGACTTGGATCAACTGCCGAACGACTCGAGGCGAAGGCGAGCAGAAGTTGCTAGCATCATTAAGCGGATGAACCAATCTCTGGACGATTTCTATCTTGTGGGCTTGGTTAGCGCATTTGAAAACTTTGTGTTTACAAAACTCCAGCATGCAGCTCCGCTCGCTGCGAGCACGCTGAATGACAACTACGCACAGGATGCTCCAATTGGAAAGTACCGCACAGGTCTGGCCAAAACGATCGATGACTTTAACAGACTGGGAGATCTTCATCCTTTGTTCGACAAAGGGATGCTTGCGCCAGACCAGAGAGATAAACTCCGTGAACTCATCCAACTGCGGAGCTTCATCGCACACGGTCGCAGGACGGATTGGAATAGCGCAAAGGAGCTTAACAATATTCAGGTTGATGTCATCAGTGCGTACAGGTTGCTAAGCGTCATTGCTGCGACGCTTTAAGTTTCCCACACGCCAGCAACGTGCCTCACTGGACCGGGGCGACTTGGCGATGCGACAATCGCCTCACATCCGGAAAATCCCAAACCGGGTCGGCTCCGGCTTCGGGCCATTCATGCCGATGGCCAGCGCCTGGCCGAGCACAGTACGGGTATCGACCGGATCGATAATGCCGTCGTCCCACAACCGCGCGCTGGCGTAATAGGCGTTGCCCTGTTTGTCATATTGCGCGCGGATCGGCGCCTTGAATGCCGCGTCGTCAGCGGCGGTCCATTGTCCGCCTTTGGCCTCAACCGCGTCCTGGCGGATGATGGCGAGCACGCTCGCCGCCTGCTCGCCGCCCATCACCGAAATCCGCGCATTCGGCCACATCCACAGAAACCGCGGATTGTAAGCGCGCCCGGCCATGCCGTAGTTGCCGGCGCCATAGCTGCCGCCGATGATGACGGTGTATTTCGGCACATTGCTGGTCGCGACCGCGGTGACCAGTTTGGCGCCGTCCTTGGCGATGCCCTGCGCTTCGGCCTTCTTGCCGACCATGAAGCCGGCGATGTTCTGCAGGAACACCAGCGGAATATTGCGCTGGCTGGCGAGTTCGATGAAATGCGCGCCCTTAAGCGCGCTCTCCGAAAACAGAATGCCGTTATTGGCGAGAATGCCGACCGGAAATCCGTGAATGTGCGCGAAGCCGCAGACCAGCGTGGTCCCATAATGCTGCTTGAATTCTTCAAACACCGACGCATCGACCATGCGGGCGACGATCTCGCGCACATCGTAAAGCATGCGTGGATTGGACGGCACAATGCCGTAGATATCGCTCGCCGCATAAAGCGGATCGCGCGGCGTCCGCAATGCGACCCAGGGATTGCGCACGCGGTTGAGATTGCCGACCAGCCGCCGCAGGATCTCAATGGCATGGCTGTCATTATCGGCGAGATAGTCGGTGACGCCGGATTGCCGGCTGTGCACCTCGGCGCCGCCGAGTTCTTCCGCGGTCACCACCTCACCGATCGCGGCTTTCACCAGCGGCGGACCGCCGAGAAAGATCGTGCCCTGGTTCTTCACGATCACCGCTTCGTCCGACATCGCCGGCACATAGGCGCCGCCGGCGGTGCAGGAACCCATCACCGCCGCGATCTGCGGAATGCCCGCCGCCGACATCTGCGCCTGATTATAGAAGATCCGGCCGAAGTGATCGCGATCGGGAAAGATCTCGTCCTGCAATGGCAGAAACGCGCCGCCGGAATCGACCAGATAGAGACACGGCAGGTGGTTGTCGCGCGCGATCTCCTGGGCGCGCAGGTGCTTTTTCACCGTGACGGGATAATAGGTGCCGCCCTTGATGGTGGCATCATTGGCGACAATCACGCAATCGCGACCGCTGACCTGACCGATGCCGGTGACAATGCCGGCGCAGGCGACATCGCCGCCATACATGTCGTGCGCGGCGAGCGGCGAAAGCTCCAGGAACGGACTGCCGGGATCGAGCAAGGCGGCGACGCGGTCGCGCACCAGGAGCTTGCCGCGTTTGGTGTGGCGCGCCCGCGCCTCGTCACTGCCGCCGCGCGTCGCTTGCGCGAGTTTGTCGCGCAGATCCTCGACCGCGCGCCGCATAGCATCGGCGTTGCGCGCAAACTCCGGCGATTTGGGATCAATATTGGAAAGAAGAACGGCCATTTACAGTCTCAGCTCGCACGTTCCGACGAATTGTGCCTGACTTGGGCCACTTGCTCGGCCACCCTCCCCTGGAGGGGGAGGGTCGCGAGCATTGAACGAAGTGAGATGCGAGCGGGGTGGGGTGAATTTCCCGCTTCGCTCACCCCACCCCGACCATCTTCACTCGCGCTGCTCGTTTCGATGGTCGACCCTCCCCCTCCAGGGGAGGGTGACGGAGTATGCCGCCCAACCTGTCTATATCTCATCGGCACGTGCAATAGCCCGATCAGCCCTGGTTGAACAGCTCGCGCCCGATCAGCATGCGGCGGATTTCCGAAGTGCCGGCGCCGATCTCGTAGAGCTTGGCGTCGCGTAGGAAGCGCCCGGTCGGGTTTTCGTTAACATAGCCGGCGCCGCCGAGCAGCTGGATCGCATCGAGCGCGACGCGGGTGGCGTTTTCGGCCGCGTAAAGGATCGCGCCGGCGGCATCCTCGCGGGTGGTGCGGCCACGGTCGCAGGCTTTCGCAACCGAATAGACATAAGCCCGGCTGGCGTTCATCGCGACATACATGTCCGCGAGCTTGCCCTGCACCAGCTCAAATTCGCCAATCGCCTTGCCGAATTGCTTACGCTCGCGGACATAGGGCATGACCACATCGAGACACGCCTGCATGATGCCGAGCGGCCCGGCGGCCAGCACCACCCGCTCATAATCGAGCCCGGACATCAGGATATTGACGCCGCCACCGACCGCGCCGAGCACGTTTTCCGCCGGCACTTCGCAATCGGTGAACACCAATTCGCAGGTGTCGGAGCCGCGCATGCCGAGCTTGTCGATCTTTTGCGCGGTGGAGAAGCCACGCATGCTCTTCTCGATCAGGAATGCCGTGATGCCGCGCGCGCCGGCGGTGGGATCGGTCTTGGCATAGACCACCAGCGTCTCGGCGTGCGGGCCATTGGTGATCCACATCTTGCTGCCATTGAGGACAAAGCGGTCGCCTTTTTTGTCGGCCCGCGTGGTCATGGCGACGACATCGGAGCCGGCGCCCACTTCCGACATCGCCAGCGCGCCGACATGCTCGCCGGCGATCAGCTTCGGCAGGAACTTGCGTTTTTGCGCTTCGCTGCCGTGCCGGCGGATCTGGTTGATGCAGAGGTTGGAATGCGCGCCATAGGACAGACCGACCGAACCCGAGGCGCGCGAGATCTCCTCCATCGCCACGCAATGTTCGAGATAGCCAAGGCCGGCGCCGCCCCATTCCTCCTCGACCGTGATGCCGTGCACGCCAAGCTTGCCGAGCGCCGGCCAGAGGTCGCGCGGGAAGGCATTGTCGCGATCGATCGCGTCGGCCCGCGGCGCGATCTTGTCGGCGGCAAAGCCGCGCACGCTGGCGCGCAACAGGTCGGCCGTCTCGCCGAGGTCGAAATCGAGATCGGTATTGCTGCGCATTTGTCCTGCCCTGCTGACAGCGCACACCCACCGCCCTCATCCTGAGGAGGCGCCACCGATGTCGGGTTTACCCGACATCGGCCTGTTAAGTGCCCAAGTCGGCTATAGCCGACTTGGGGTGGCGCCGTCTCGAAGGATGGCAGCGGGTACCTGCGGCCATGGTTCGAGACGCGTCGCCATAGCGCGTCGCAGACGCGCATAAACGCGCTTATGGCGACGCTCCTCACCATGAGGTCGGAGAATGGGCCCTGCTCATTGATTCCATGATATGACATGGCGCGAAGAACGGACAGGCATCAATGAGCGAACCGGCAGTTCTCAAGATCATTTCCGGCGTCGGCGCCAAGGGGCCGGCCTGTTTCCTGCTGGAAGCCCAAGGCAAGCGGCTGATGCTCGACCTCGGCTATGGGCCGCAAACCGGACAATGGCCGGATGTCGACGCTGTCGGCCGCATCGATGCGCTGGTGCTGAGCCACAGCCATCAGGATCACATCGGCGGGCTGTCGCTGTTGCCCAGGATCGGCAATCCGCCGATCTTCGCCACCGAGATCACCGCAAAGAAGCTGCCACCCGGCACCAAGACCCACCCGCTACCGATCAACGGCCGCGGCGACGTGCTCGGCATTCCGGTCGATACCGGGCGCAACGGTCACGCGCCCGGCGGCATCTGGCTGCGGTTTCATGGCGGCACCGGGCTTTTGTACACCGGCGACTATTCGACGGAGTCGGCGCTTTACGCCTACGATCCGCCGCCAAAATCGCGCACGCTGCTGTTTGACTCTTCCTATGGCGACGACGACACGCCGCTGGCCGCGCGCCAAGCGGCGCTTGCGCCACACCTTGCCGACCATGTGTTGCTGCCGGCGCCCGCCGATGGACGCGGTCCGGACATCGCGCTGCATCTCGCCCGCGCCGGACGCACGGTCTGCCTTGACGATGCGACGCGGGCGGCGCTGCGCGACCTGACCGGACCCGCCCGCGACTATGCGCGCCCCGGCATTGAAGCCGAGCTTACACAGCTTGCCGAGCAAGCACTGCCGCCAAGCGAGAAACCCGGCGCCATCGTTGCGACATCCGCCGACGGCAGCGCCGGCACGACCGCGCAATTGATCGCGCAGTGGGAGCATGCGCCGCTGCCGGCGATCGTGTTTACCGGCTTTATCCCGACCGGCAGTCCCGCCGCGCGGCTGGTGCAAAGCGGACGCGCGAAGTTTCTGCGCTGGAGCGTGCATCCGCGCCTCTCCGACACCATCGCCTTGGTGCGCGGCACCGGCGCGGCGACGGCGATTCCCGCATTCTGCGACCGCAAATTCCTGCCGGCGCTGCAAGCCGCGCTCAAACCGGCGAATGTGACGATGGATGCGGTGGTGACGTTGGTTTAGGGAGTGCAGGCGGCGGATCCTGCGCAATCGCTGCGTTTGCAGCGGCAACGTTCATCGCTTCACGCGCCGTTCCACGCGCCGATCACGAAACTCTCTCGAAGACTTGATCAGCGCGGCTCAAGACTTGACTGGCGCCGTTCGGACAATCCGACTGTTATGGCGACAGGCGTTTTGCCCGACCAAGGAGAACTTCATGCGCATCGATAAAACTTGCGCGACCGCCGTCGCATTGATTGCAGCCGTCACGTTAACCTCCCATTCCGCCAGCGCGAACGACCCACAGAGCATTGTTGACGCACTCGGCAAGGTCTTTGGCAGTCACAAGGCCCGTGCTAGCGGCGCCAAAGGTCAATGCGTCGCGGGCATGTTCACGCCATCGGCCGAGGCCAAGCAGCTAACGAAGTCGGCCAGCTTTCAGAGTGCGGTGCCGGTGCTGGGGCGCTTCTCGATGGGCGGCGGCAATCCAAAGATTGCCGATGCCACCAAGGCCGCGGTGCGCGGCTTTTCGTTCAAGCTCGATCCCGGCGGCAAGGGCACGACCGAATTCGTGATGGCTTCGGCGCCGATGAACTTCGCCAAATCGCCGGCGCAGATGCTCGGCTTCCTTGAGGCAAGATTCCCTGGGCCGGATGGCAAGCCGGATCCGGAGAAGATCAAAGCATTCGCAGCGGCGAACCCCGAGACCGGGCGGCAGGGCCAATGGCTCGCGGGCAAGCCGGTTCCGGCAAGTTACGTCGGCGTCAACTATTGGGCGATCCACGCTTACACGGCAACCAACGCTGCCGGGCGCGCGCAGAAGATCAAGTTCACGCTGGTGCCGACCGGCGGCGAAGCCGGGCTCACGGATGACGAGGCCAAGACCAGGCCGGCGGATTTTCTGGTCGCGGAACTCGCGGAGCGCATCAAGAACAAGACGCCGGCCGGTTTCAATGTCATGGCCATCATCGGCGAAGCCAGCGATCCAACCAACGATCCGACGGTCATGTGGGCCGAAGAGGACAAGCGCAAGACCATCATGCTCGGAACGATCGCCATCACGCGGATTGAGAAAAACGAGGCGTGCGACGGCGGCATCTTCGACCCAACCAACCTCGCCGACGGCATCGCTGGCCCGAAGGACGATCCCATGTTTTTGCCGCGCCAGCCGGCCTACGCAATATCGTTCTCGCGGCGGGTGAATTGAACCGACGCATGTGGCAGGTGCGCGCGGCTTAGCCTGGCCGTCGCAGGATCACGGACTGGAGATTGGGGCGAGGTTTCGCCCCAATCTTTTTTTGATGCGCGCGGAGGGCAGGCCTTATGGCGATGGGTGCCGTCTCAGCGGGAGTGAGCGGGTTGTCCGTACGATTTATGTGGACAGCGCAGAACGGGCAGGTAAGCCGCGCCGCATCGGCACTTCGCATGGGTTCGTGACGCGTGCCGCGCGACGTTATCCACCAAGCTGGGGCTCGCACGTCCACAGCGTCGCCCGACGTTTCATGGCCTAACCACATTGCTGTGCAATGGTTTTCGTGTTCCGCGCGTTACAGGGAGAGGCGGCGAGGCTGTCGCTGCATAAAAAAAACGTCACGTCGGTAAGATCGCTGGATTAAGTGCATGATCGAACAAATGAATTTGCCAAAACGCGGTCTTACAGGCCGCTGTAAGACTGTGAAAGACCATTGGCTCAACCCTCTGACGCTGCGAATGAATCCGGCTATTTGCGGTTTTGCTGTAAGATGTAAGATTGCGAAAGATCGCGGCGCGCTGTCAGGCCGCGCCGCGCCGCTGCGCGGTTGCTGCCCGATCGATCGCGAAGGTCTCCGGATCGACCACCACGCCATAATGTTCGGCGGCGATCGCAACCGACACATAGCCCTGGCGCACGTCTTCCGCGACCAGATCCGCCGGCCGCTCATGCGGATCGCCATAGCCACCGCCGCCGCCCGAGCGCACATAATAAGCGTCGCCCGGCCGCAGCGGTGTCGACAACACCTTGCCGTTTGGAAAATCGGTCTTCCACACGCCGTCGCGGCGCAGCCCAACCGAATTGCCGTTGCCTTCGCGGCCGCCTTCGAGGCCCCAGGGTCGGCAATGGGCGCGCTCGAACTGGGTGTTGAACACCATATTGGTGCGCGCACGCACCACCCGCTCGACCCCGAGCCCGCCGCGATGCCGACCGGCGCCGCCGGAATCCGGCACCAGCGCATAGCGTTCGACCACCAGCGGGAACTTCGCCTCCGATTGTTCGTTGGGCGCGTTATGGGTGTCGCCGTCATTGATCGACACCGTGCCGCCAACGCCATCCTCGCTACGCTTGGCGCCCCAGCCGCCGCCGAGCGGACCGAAATTGCAGATGAAGAACTCGCTGGTGCGCGGGTTGATCCCGTGCAGATGCGACAGCACCAGGTCGGCGTGATGGCCGGCGATCACCCGGTCTGGGATCGCCTTCGACAGCGCCTTGAACACGGTGTCGATGATGGTCATCGGGTAGGTCATCCAGTAGCGCATCGGCGCCGGCCGCGTCGCGCTCACCACCCGACCCGGCGGCACGATCACCTTGAGGCTACGGAACGAGCCGTCATTGATCGGGTAGTCGGTCGGCGAGGTCAGGCATTTATAGGCGACCTGCGAACAGGCATAGCCGGTGGTGATGCCCGAATTGTAAAAGCCCCTCACCTGCTTCGACACTTCCGAAAGATCGATCGTCACCTCATCGCCCTTGACGATGACGCGCACCTTGATCGGAACGCGTTTGCCGACATCGACGCCGTCGTCATCCATGTAGGACTCCGCCTCATAGACGCCGTCGGGGATCGAGCGGGTGCGCTCGCGCGCCATCGCCTCGGCATTGTCCATGATGGCGGCGATGGAACCGGCGACGGCATCGCGGCCATAGCGATCGAGGAGTTGAACAAAGCGCCGCTCGCCGGTTTTCACCGCTGTAATCTGGGCGCGCAAATCGCCCATGGCGCGGGTCGGGATCCGCACATTCTGGCGGATCATGGCGGTCAGCGTCTCGTTCACCTCGCCCCGGTCATGCAGTTTCATGATCGGGATTTGCAGCCCCTCCTGATAGATCTCGGTGCTCATGCCGCCGAGATTGCCGCCGATGTCGAGCCAATGCGCCATGCAGCAGGAAAAGCCGACCAGCTTGCCGCCGTGGAAAATCGGCAGCGTCAACGTGACATGGTTGAGGTGGCTGCCGGTGAGATAGGCGTCATTGGTGACGTAGATGTCGCCGGGCTTCATATTGGCCCGGCCAAAATGCTCGATCTTGGCCTTCACGGTTTCCGACATGCCGCGAATGAACATCGGCAGGCCGATGCCGATCGAGACCGTCTCGCCGTCCGGCGTGAACAGGCCGGTGGTGAAATCGAGCGCCTCATAAATGATGATGTTGTAGGCGGTGCGCATGAGGTTGGTTTTCATTTCCTCAGTCACCGCAATCACGCCATTGCGTACGATCTCGGTCACCACCGGATCGGGCTTGCGGTTTCTTGCGCTTGGTTGGCGTGCCTTAGATTTCAACTTCGAATCCTTCTTCATTTGCACTCTCATCGCCTGGGCGGCGACGCGGCGCCTGGCCATAGGGTGCCACCGGCTTCACCTCTCCCCGCTTGCGGGGAGAGGTCGGATCGCGCAGCGCGCGATCCGGGTGAGGGGGGCTGCTCCGCAAGTACGGTCGCAATGGTCTCCAGGACCCCGTCAATATTTCCGATCACGTCATTGTTCCAGAAGCGAATGACATGATAACCATGATTCGTAAGCCACTGCTCGCGCGGACCATCCCTCGGGTCCGTCGCGTGCTGACCTCCGTCGACCTCGACAATGAGGCGACGCTCGCGGCATACAAAGTCGACCACATAAGGTCCGATTGGCGTTTGGCGGACGAACTTGCAGCCGTTGATTGCGCGCGAACGAATTCGGTTCCAAAGCTTGCGCTCCGCGTCGGTGGACTGTTTGCGAAGATCGCGCGCGCGTTCCGTCTTGATGTCATTGGCACCGCGCATGTGGAAACGCCCCCTCACCCGGAATTCGCGCGCATTCTATCAGGATTGCCTGAAGCTCGCATCCGCGCGAATTCCGACCTCTCCCCGCAAGCGGGGAGAGGTGGAGCTTGCCGCACCACCTCGCCAATATCGGCGCATCTATTCCGCTGCACGCGCGACCCGCGACGTATCGGGATTGAGCGCGGCAAGCCGCGGCGCCACCTCGGCCATGAAACGTTCCATCGAACGGCTACGCCGTTCGCGCGTCGCCCAGTCCTTGCCGTAGATCAGCAGCAGAGTACCGAAACCGCCGACCTCGTCATAGACGTTCTTGATACCGTCATAGACGGTGTCGGGATCGCCGCAGATGAAGAACCCACGGTCGATCAGTTTCTCAAAGGTGAGGTCGGCATTGCTGCCGCCCGGCGGAATCACATGCTGCATGCGGCCATAGGCGTGCGCGAGTTCGGCATCGCGCAGGTCGCGCTTGGCTTCGCCCACGGAGTCGCAGACATAGACCACGCGGCCGACCCGCACCCGGCTGCGCGCCGGCGCCGCGCCCTGTTTGTGCTCGGAGCGCATATAGATGTCGATCATCTCGCGGATCTGCGCCACCGTCGGCGTCCAGCTCATCAATGGCAGGAACCCCTTCTCTGCGGTCAGTTCCAGCGTGGTGTCGCTGCGGCTACAGGCAATCCCGACTTCAAGCTTGGTCATCGGCTTCGGAATGATGTGCCACTGTTCGCCCTGCCAGACCTTGCCGTTCCAATCGAATGGCGCGGGCGCCGCCCAGGCCTTGAGGATCAGGTCCACCGCCTCGCGGAACATGGTGCGCGGATCGTGGATCAGGGTGCCGCGCTGCTTATTGCTTTGGGCGTTGATGCCGACGCCGAAGCCAGCAATGTAGCGTCCGCCGGTGAGATGGTCACAGACCGCGCAATCGGTCGCGATTTGCAGCGGATGAAAGAACGGCAGCGGCCGGATGCCGGGCCCCATCCTGATCTGCTTGGTCAGCGCGGCAGCCTTGCAAATCAACAGGTCGGCCGAAGGCAACTGATCCGGCCGTTGATAGGCCAAAAACGTGCCATGCTCGCTGATCCAGGCTTCCGAAATTCCAAGGCGATCGGCTAGGATGATCTCATGCAAGTCTTCGTCATAGCTGGTCTTCGCCAGCGCATTGTTGCGGTTGCCGTTCGAGAACAGGCCGATCTGCATCATCGACTCCCCAAATTTCGCCAATCGTTGGTCTGCGGCCGGCGACCTGTCAAGCAGCCCGCGCGGGAGCGTTCATGGGCGTGATCGGGGAACTGGCAGCCTTTGTCACCCGGGCTTCCGCGGCCGCGCTGCCGGAAACGGAACGCGCCATGCTGCGGCGGCACGTCGCCGATACGCTGCTTGCCGCGGTTGCCGGTGCGCAGACCACCGAAGGCCAAGCCCTGCAGCGGGCGCTGCCGCGAACCTCGCTCGCCGACGCCGCCGGCATGCTGGCCGCCGTGGTCCGCCACACCGAGATCGACGACATCCACACCCGCTCCTGCACCACGCCGTCGTCGGTGACGGTGCCGACCGCCCTGACGCTGGCTGGCGAGTACGGCGCATGCGATGCCGACACCGTGGCGAGCGCGATTTGGGTCGGCACCGAATTGATGACGCGGCTTGGCGTCGCCATCGACGGCGCGCGCATTCTCTATCGCGGATTATGGCCGACTTATTTCACCGCCCCGCTGGGCGCGGCCGCGATTGCCGCGCGCATGATGCGGCTGACCGAGGCGCAGACCACGCATGCTTTATCGCTCGCGCTGATGCTGTCAGCCGGACGCTCCGGACGTTTTCACGGTGCGCTGCCGGGCCGTTCGATGATCCTGGCGATGGCAGTGGCCAATGGCGTGCGCGCCGCGCAGGCCGCCAAGGACGGCGTCGGCGGCGATCCCGCCTTGCTTGACGGACCGTGGCTCAAGGACGCGCACGGCATCGATGCGAAAATCGATGCGCTGACGACGGGCCTCGGCGCCGGCAGCATCTATCCGCAAATGACGCTCAAACCGTTCTGCTCGGCCAAGCAGGCGATAGCGGCGATCGAGGCGTTCACGACCATCCTCGACGAGGGCGTATCGGCGGACGCCATCACCAAAGTCGTCATGCGCGTGCCGCCGCCCTACGTCCGCATGGTCGCAATGAAACCGGAAGCCGGCGCGCGCGCCTCAACCATTGTCAGCGCCGCGTTCCAAATGGGTCTTGCCGCCTATCGTCGCGAGCGGCTGCACGACATCGAGCGCGCCGACGCGATGGCGGAGACAGCCGCTCTCACCTTTACCGGCAAGGTTGAGATCGTCGCCGACGAATCCCTTCTCGAATTTTTTCCGGCGAATTTCCCGGCCGAGATCGAGGTCAGCGTCGGCGCAAAGACGCTGCGCAAGCGCGTCACCGCCGCCACGGGCGATCCCGGCCGCGCGCTTGACGACGCTGCGCTGAGACAGAAAGCGGCCAAGGTCTTATCTTTCATGGCCGGGCATTCGCCGCCGGATACAATCATGGCCATCGGCCTCGCCGGCTTCGACAGCGACGCCGCATGCAAGGAACTCGCCGACGCCCTGTGGTATTTGTGCGTCGATCGCTGAGCAACAACACGGAGTATCGGGTGGCAAAAAGCAGACAGGCGGCCGGCAACCCGAAAAGCCGCGCGCCGAAAAGCAATGGATCGAGTGGCACGCTAAAGGCCGTGATCGCCGATCTCGTGGCCGGCAACCGGATTCTCTATAACGAAGGCGTGGTTGATGGCTTCGGCCACCTCAGCGCCCGCGATCCACGCGATCCCAACCGCTTCCTGCTGTCGCGGGCGCGCGCGCCGGGGCTGGTGGTCGCCGCCGACATTTTGGAATTCGGCCTGGATGGCGAGCCGATCAAAGCCAAGGCCCCGCCGATCTACTCCGAGCGCTTCATTCATTCGGAAATCTACCGGGCGCGGCCGGACGTTCATTCGGTGGTGCACACCCATTCGCCGACGGTGGTGCCGTTCAGCGTCACCCATGAACCGCTGCGGCCGATCCGGGCCGGCTTCTTCTATCCCGAAGTGCCGGTGTTCGACACCCGCGACGCCGCCGGCTGGACCGACCTGCTGATTTCCACCCCCGCGCTTGGGCGCGCGCTGGCGGAGAAGCTGGGTAATAATTCGGTGGTGCTGTTGCGCGGCCACGGCAACGCGGTGGTCGCCGCGACCGTGCGCGACGCGGTCTATCGCGCGATCTATACCGAGGCCAACGCCAAGTTGCTGTTGCAAGCCAAGATGCTGGGCGGGCCGATCAAATATCTTGCGCCCGAGGAAGCCGAAATCATGAATGCCGCCCGTACCCGCGTACGTCCCGGCCATGGCAGCGATCGCATTTGGGAGCTGCTGGTCTCGGAGGCGATGGGCGCCTCCGGCAAACGCAAGCGCTGAAATGACCACCGTTTCCGAAATCGTCGCCAAAACGCTGCTTGCCTACGACACGCGGCATTTCTTCTGCATGATGGGCGGTGACCACGAATTGTGGATGTCGCTGCATGATGCCGGCATCAAGCTGATCAATTGCCGCAGCGAAAGCGGCGCGGTCTACATGGCCGACGGCTATGCGCGCGTCACAGGCAAGCCAGGCTTCGTCTATGGCCAGCGCGGGCCGGGCGTGTCCAATGTCGCGGGCGCACTCGCCGACGCTTATTGGGCGCTCAGCCCGGTGATCTCGCTGACTTCATCGATTGCGATGAGCTCGCGCGACCGCTTCGAATACCAGGAGCTCGATGGGCTGCCGCTGCATGTCGGCGTTACCCGTTGGAACAAGACCGTGTCGTCGCCCGATCGCGCCGCGGCGATGCTGCGCGCGGCGATCCGCGTTGCGACCGGCACGCCGCCTGGCCCGGTGCATCTCGAAATCCCGGCCAATATGTTCCGCGACAAGGCCGATCCGCGTGACGCCTATCGCGAAAAAGACGTCGGCCATGTCAATGACCGCCGCGTGGTGCCTGACAGCGCGCAGGTCACGCGTCTGGTCGACTTGCTACTGCAAAGCGAACGGCCGTTAATCGTGGCCGGCGGTGGCGTGATCATTTCGCAAGCCTGGGACGCGGTCACCACATTCGCCGACGCGCTCAGCATCCCGGTCGCAACCACGCTCGGCGGCAAGGGCGCAATCGATGCAGGCCACGATCTCGCGGTCGGCGTCATCGGCCGCAACTCGTCAAAGGTCGGCAACGACGCCGTTCGTGACGCCGACATGATCCTTGCGATCGGCACCCGGCTCGGCGGGCTTGCGACCCATCGCTGGACTCTGCCGTTCGGCGAGAAGCGGCTGCTACAGATCGATTCCGATCCCGACGTCATCGGACACAACTACCCGACCGAACTCGGCGTCATTGGCGATGCCAAGCTCACCTTGGAAGCGGCGCTGGCATCGATTGACGCGCGCAAGCTGCGCCGAGCGCGCACCGGCTGGGCCAAGGAGATCGGCAAGCGCGTTGGTACCTGGCGCGGCCACGCCGACCGCCTGGCCGAGGAAAAGCCCAATGACGGCATCCATCCCGCCGCGGTGATCGCATCGCTGCGCAAGGCAATGGCGCCGGAGGATCTGATCGCCGCCGACACCGGCGCCCATGGCGGCTGGGTCGGGGGACTGTTTCCGGTCAAGGCTGGCCGCAGCATGGTGCGCGCCAATGGATCGCTCGGCTGGGTGTTCCCCGGCGCCATGGGCGCCGCGCTGGCGACGCCGCAACGGCGCACGGTCGCCGTCACTGGCGACGGCGGCATGCTCTATCACATCGCCGAATTCGAGACTGCGCTGCGCTGTAACATTCCGATTGTCGCGGTGGTGTTGAACAATGCCAGCCTGGCATCAGAGCGCCACCACCAGGAAAGCCATTACAAGCGCGTGATCACCGAGGTCTGCGACTATCGCGACGTCGATTTCGCGGCGGTGGCGCGCGCCTTTGGTGCGCATGGCACCCGCGTCGAGAACGGCGCCGATCTCGGCGACGCGGTACGCGACGCGCTCAAATCCAACATGCCGGCGCTGATCGACGTGCGCGTCAGCCGCGACGCCCACGCACCGTCTGCCAACCAGGACAAAACGCGGCTGGTGTGAGACCGCCCGCTTTCGGAGGACAACCGATGTACAAGTGCAAATTTGCCTGGCCGAATGGCGCCCATATCGCTGTCGTCTTCAACATGTCGTGGGAGACCTGGGAACGCCGGCTCGGAACCAACCAGAACAACCAGGTCACCTCCGAGCGCGTGCCGGCGGACGCGAAATATGCCCGCGGCATGCGCTGGATCTACGAGCATGCTTTCGCCGAAACCGGCGGCATGCAACGCCTGCTCGACATGTGGAAACGGTACGACATCAAGACCAGCTGCTATGCCGACGGCCACACCGTGACGCTGTTTCCCGAGCTCGCCCAGCAAGTCGCGGCGGAGGGCCATGAGTTCATCGTGCAGGGCTGGGAGCACAATTATTTCTACGACATGACCGTCGCGGAACAGGCGAAATCGATTGACGACACCGTCGCGGCGTTCGGCAAGCTCGGCATCAAGACAAACGGCTTCTCCAGCCCGGGCGGGCACGTCACGGCCGAGAGCTATCCGATGTGCGCGGAACGCGGATTCAAATTCGTGGTCGGGCTGCGCAATGCCGACGTGCCGTTCATCATCCGTTACGGCAACCGCAAGGTGGTCGGAATGACGAGCTATGCGATCTCGGATTTCTCGACCTATAAGGGCGCCAATACCCCACGTGATGTCGCCGGCATGTGGCGCGACTGTTTCGACGCGCTTTATGACGAAGGCCAGCGCGGCCATCCCAAGATGCTGGCCTATGGCACGCACCCGATCATTGCGCATGGCCACCGGACCCGCGTGGTTGAGGAACTGATCCGCTACGTCAAGAGCCGCCCCAAAGTATGGATCGCCACCCGCGGCGAAATTGCCGACTGGATGCTGCAGCACTATCCTGAACACGACCTCGCCACGTTCTACCCGGAGGCGGTGAACTCCGACAAATATTACGGTTTGCAGATCGGACTGGGTGGCGAAGAAGCCGAGAAGGAAGCTCTGAGTTACCGCAGGACATGACGCGGTGAAGCTGGTCGGGGGCTTTGAACGGCCTCATGCTGAGGAGACAACGCATGCACGGTGTTGCTAAATATATTTTGCCCGCTCTGCTGCTCGGCTGCTCCAGCGCATCGGCCCAAACCTCGGTCGCCGACTTTTATCGCGGCAAGACCGTCACGCTCCAGATCGGCTCCGAGCCGGGCGGCGGCTACGACGTGGTCGGACGCACCGTCGCTCGTTTCATGGGCAAATACATCCCCGGCGCGCCTAATCTGATCGTGCAGAACGTGCCGGGCGGCGGCAGTCTGCGGCTGGCCAATCAGATGTATAAGGTCGCGCCGCAGGACGGCACGCTGTTCGGCCTTGCCAGCAACGGCATGCCGACGACGCCATTGCTCTCGCCGGAGGCCGCGCATTTCGACCCGACGCGCTTTATCTTCATTGGCAGCACCAGCCGTGAAATCGAGGTGATGGTGGTATGGCACGAAGCGCCGGTGCGGACCATCGACGATGTCTTCACCAAGGAGATGATTGTCGGCGCGTCCGCTCCCGGCAGCGCGACCCGCGACTTCCCAATCGTGCTCAACGCGCTGCTGGGCACCAAATTCAAGGTCGTCAGCGGCTATGTCGGCGCCGGCGCGATCAAGCTCGCGATGCAACGCGGCGAGGTGCATTCGAATGTCGCGCTGGCCTGGGGCAGCGCCAAGACCAGCTACGGCGATCTCCTGCGCGACAAGCAAATCAATGTGGTGGCAAAATACAGTCCGACCACCGATCCCGAGCTCGCCACGGTACCGATGATGCCGCTGGGCAAGACCGAAGCCGACCGGCAGATCCTGCAGATCTTATACTCGCGCGAAGCTTATGGCCGGCCATTCTTTACGCCGCCCGGGGTTCCGGCGGATCGGGTCGCCGCGCTGCGCCGCGCCTTCATGGATACGATGAAAGATCCGGAATTCCGTCGCGAAGCGCAATTGCGAACCGTCGAGGTCGAGCCGATCGAAGGCGAAGAACTCGCGGCGCTCACGCGGCAACTCGTTGCCATTCCCGCCGACGTGGTGGCACGGGCGCGGCAGTTGCTCGCACCGACGGGCGCCAAATAACCGATGACCGATCATCCGCAAAAGCCGCAATTGACTTTGCGTGTCGGCATTACCGGACATCGGCCGAACAAGTTCTTGCCGGCCGATATGCCGCGCATCGTCCAGCAATTGCGCGAAGTATTTGCGGCGATCGAGGCCACGGTCGCGAAGGCCGCCAATCAGTCCGTCAAAGGCAGCGGCAAGCCCTACCGCATTCACCTGATGTCCGGCTTTGCCGAGGGCGCCGATCAGATCGCGACCGCCGCTTGTCCCTCGGATTGGATCGTTGAAGCGATCCTGCCGTTTCCGAAAGATGAATACCTCAAGGACTTCGAGCGCTCGGCGGCCGGCGACAGCCGCGACATGCGCGGTGAATTTCTTGCAAGCCTCGCGCGCGCCGCGGTCGTGACCGAACTCCCAACGCTGACGGGTCCGCGCGACCAGGCTTATCTTCTGTGCGGGCGTTTCATGCTGCAACAGATCGATTTGCTCATCGCGGTGTGGGACGGCGAAGCACCGCGGCCCGGCGGCACCGGCGAAATCGTGAAAGATGCGGTGGAAGGTGGGACGCCGGTGGTGTGGCTTGCGACCGGCGCCGACCACCCGATCGCGCTGATCGAAACCATTGCGAATAACCGTCCGATCCGCGCAAGCGAACCATGGAGCGAGCGGACCCTGCAGGCCGTGCTTGACCCGATCCTGTCGGCGGCGACCGCCGCCCAAAGCTAAAATCAGTTCTCCTGCCCGACCGACTCGCGCAGCACGCGCTTGACCTCCGGATCGACCTTGCGGATGCGATCGAAGATCAGTTCGATTTCCGCAGGCGCGACGATGTCCGGGTCCTCGCCGGTGACCGCCTTAAAGTCACGGCCAAACGCCTCGTCCCGGCCCGCCGCCTGGAACGCAGCGCGCAACGCCTCCACCGCTTCCGGCGGCGAACCTTTCGGCACGAACATGCCACGCTGCATCTTGGTGGAGATGTCATTCATCAGGAACAGCGCATCATATTTCGCGCCCGCCGGTTCTTTGCCGAAGGCTTCGCGGTAGAACTGATAGAAAGTGATGATGCCCTGCTGCAGCAATTGCGGATTGCCCTCGGGCCTGCCGTTCGCACCCATCACCGGATGATGGAACAACACGACGCCGATGCCTTCCTTGATGATCTGCGGGATCACCTGGGTCTGGAAAGCCGGCATCGAACTGCCGGTGAAATTGACCTCGCCCTTGATCATTGCCAAGTTGAGATGGCCGGCGCCCTGGAAGCCGGTCACCATCTTGTAGGGCAGGTTCATGATTTCCAGCGCCAGCCGCAACCGCGTGTCGTGCGAGGTGGCGCGGCTATAGCCGCCCGCGAAGACGTCCCTGGCTTTCGACAAGTCGGACGGCTTGCTGTAACCGCCGGGCACGATGTCCTTGCGGGCATAGACCACGTTCCAACCACGGCCGGCGGCAATCGGCGTGAATACGTCTTGCACCTTGATCCGCAGGACAGGATCGTCGGTGATCGACGAGGTCGCGCTCATGGTGAAATAGCCAAGCGTCAATCCATCCGGTCTGCCGGCGATGCCCAGCCCAAGCTGGTTCATCGCATTGGCGCCGCCGGCGCCGGGCAGATTGCGGACGATGACATTGGGATTGCCGGGGATGAGCCGCGACAGATGCCTCTGCCACACCCGCGCTTCAGTGTCGGCATTGCCACCGGCGGCATAGTTCACTAGCAGCGTCAGCGTTTTGTCTTTGTAGAATTGCGCCGACGCCGGCGATGCGGCGGCAAGCGCGATCGCGGAACTAACCAGGAGAAGTGTGCGTTTCAGCATGGCCTGTTTCTCCAATCGTCTGCGTGCGACGATTGTCGCAGCCATTGCGGCGGAATCAAAGGGGCTTGAATCGCCCGCTCGCCATTGCCCGGTCGTAGATAATCGCCGCCGCCGCCACGTCTTCCAGGCCGACGCCAAGCGACTTGAACAAAGTGTGCGCCTTGGCGTCGCGCGCGATCGGCGGCCCGCTCACGATCCGGTGCAGCGGCGTCACACTGCCCCAATCGAACTTGCCGGCCTTGGCAAGCTCGATGAACTCGCCGGCCTCGACCTTGGCCTGCTCGATATGATCGGTGACGACGAGCGACGCCTTGAGCACGCAATCGGCATCGACCTCGCGGCGCTTGGCGGCATTGGCGCCAACCGCATTGACGTGCGCGCCCGGTGCAAGCCAAGCCTGTTTCAGAACCGGTTCCGCCGAGCCGGTGGCGGTGACCACAATGTCGGCGCCGGCGGCGGCATCCTCGACGGACGCCGCGGCGCGCACCGGCGCGCCAAGTTCCTTGGCGAGCCGCTCGCAGAAGGTTTCGAGCTTGGCGCGATCGCGCGCGGCGACTGCAAGCTCCTTGAGCATGCCGATAGCGCCGAGCGCCAAAGCCTGGGTGCGCGCCTGCTTACCGGTGCCAACCAGCGCGACCTTACTGGCGCCCGGCCGCGCCATCTTTTCGGTGGCGACGGCGCTCGCGGCGCCGGTGCGGATCTGGCCCAGCAGATTGGCCTCGATAATCGCAAGCAGGCCTTTGTCCTCGGCATAATACAGGACGTGGAACGGACCGCCGCCATAGGACTTCACCGCAAAGTGGCGCGTGGCGCGCTCGCCGCCGCCCATCACATTGAGCCGCACGCTGCCAAACGGCCAGCGCGTGCGCGGCACGATATTGGCCTGGCCGTTTGCCTCGGCGGCAAACGCACTGCGCAATGCCTGGATGCAAGTCGGCATGTCGAGGAATTCGGTGACGTCGGCTTCTTTGACATAGATCGGCACGATCAATTCCCTTTCAAATGATACGCAAACGGCCTCTCCGCCCCCTCCCGCGCGCAGCGCCGCGGGGAGGGAGCAGACCGTGTCTGTTATCCAGCTTCACCCAACAAAGACGGCGCCTCACAAAAACTCCGGCCGCTCCTTCAAATAATGCTTGCGCATTGCGGGCCGGAATTTCTCCATGATCGCACGATTGAGTTCGACCGGCGGCTTCTGATCCGCCGGCAGCATCGATTTATAGGCAATGTCGCCAAGCTCGTCCTTGAAGCTGCGTTTCGCATCCGCCAACAGCGCGGGATTGCTGAAGCATTCCACCACCGCCGCCGCGAACGCCTTGCTACCGGCGACCGCGCCCTTGTGCGCGATCGAATGCGCCAGCGTGACGCCGCCAGCCCAATGATGGAAATTGATGTTGGGCACATTGGCGGGAAAGTAGAACTTCGCCATCGGCACCTTCCAGGAGATATCGCCGGCATCGTTGGCCGAAGTGCGCGGGCTCTTCAGCTCACTCAATGGCGGGATCTCGCGCTTGAGCCCTTCGACCTTGACTTTGGCGCTGGTTTGCAGCGCGCGCGCCAGCGCCTCCTCCTCGGCGCTCCATTCCGGCATGCCAACGGTTTCGATATGGCGTTGCAGCAGCTCCGAGACGGTGCGGTTGCAGCGCAACGGCCACACCGCGCTGAGCACGTCGACCGTCACTTCGGTATTGCTCATCAAGGCCGCGCCGTGCGCGACCTTCTTGGCCTGTTCGAACAGTTTGGTCGCGCCTTCCGCGGTCTGATCGCGGAAAAACCACCACACCGCCGCGGTGCGCGGGATCACATTGGGCTGGTCGCCGCCATTGGTGATGACGCGGTGGATGCGCATTTCCGGCCGCATATGCTCGCGATACTGCGCCATGCCGACATCCATCAGCACCACGCCGTCGAGCGCATCGCGGCCCTTCCAGGGCGCAACGCCGGAATGGGCGGTCTCGCCGTGAAAGGTGAAGGTCGCCGACACCAGCGCCGATTGCAGCAGCCCATGGGTCGCGCTGAACTCGCCGCCGATGTGGTTGTGGAAGGCGAGATCGACATCGTCGAACCAGCCGTCGCGCACGAAATACGGCCGGCTGACCAGTTGTTCCTCGGCCGGACCGCCGAACACTTTCAGCGTGCCCTTGAGGCCAAATTTGTCCATCGCTTGCTTGGCCGCCAATGCCGATGCGACCAGCACGGCGGCGTTGACATTGTGGCCTTCGCAATGGCCGGGCGCGCCTTCGACAATGAATTTCTGCTCGGCAACGCCCGAGACTTGCGAATTGTCGGGGCACGAATCATATTCGGTGTGGATCGCAACCACCGGATGGCCGGAGCCGTAGGTCGCGCAGAATCCAGTCGGAAAGCCGGAAATGCCGTGCTCGACCGCAAAGCCGCCCTTCTCCAGCAACTCGGTCAGCAGCGCGGCGGTCTCGAACTCCTGCATGCCGAGTTCGCCGAAATAGAAAATATTGTCGCCGGTGAGCGCAATCGCACGCGCATTGCGATCGACATAATCGAAGACAAAGCGCTGTTCGGATGTGAGGTTGTCGCGGCTATTCATCTATTTGCTCCAACCCTCTCGTTCGCCACGGTCGGCCGATCGTCCACGTCTCGATGCGATTAATCCATTGAGGCCCGCATTCACCGTAGCCCGGATGAGCGCAGCGACATCCGGGATGGACGGTCCCGCATTTCGCTTCGCTCATGCGGGCTACTTGCTGGAAACGACCGCCAGTGGTGCGGAAAGCGCCAGCGGCCAGCCGACTGCGATCACTTCTTTTTTGCGCCGGTCTGCACCGGCTGCGCCGCATTCACCGTCTGCACTTCCTTGTAGGCAAATGCGACTGTTCCAACAAGCAGCGCGATCGACGAGATGAGGACCCCGAGTGCAACAAGCCGTTGAGCTAACGGATCCATGGTTCTGCCTCCCTAACTGCCGACATGCTGCTTCAGGAATGCGAACACCTTGGCCCAGCCATCCGCTGCCTGTTCCGGCCGGTATGACGGTCGCGCCCAGTTGAAGAAGGCATGGCCGCAGCCGTCATAGCGATGGAACTCATAGCGCTTGCCAAGTTCCTTGAGCTTCGCCTCAGTCTTGTTGACGTGCTCGCGGTTCGGATTGGCATCGTCATTGCCGAAGATGCCGATCAATGGCGCGGTCAGTTTCTCGGTGAGATCGATCGGCGCAACCGGCTTGCGCGCATCAAGCGCCTTGGCCGGATCGTCGACCACCACATTGCCGCCCCAGCAATCCACCACCGCATTGATGCCGGAGAGCGAGCAGCCGGCGAGATAGGCATGCCGGCCACCCGAACAGAACCCGATGACCCCGACCTTGCCGTTGGAATTGGGCTGCGCCTTGAGATAGGCGATCGACGCCGCCACATCGCCCATTACCTGCGCGTCGGCGACGCCGCCGGCCGCGCGCACCCGCGCGCCGACATCGTCGGGGCTGCCGGGACCCTCACGGAAATACAGATGCGGCGCGATCGCCGCATAGCCGTGATGGGCGAATTTGCGGGCAACCTCGATGATCCACTCGTCCCAGCCTGGCAAATGCATAATGACCACGATTCCGGGCACTTTGCCGGCGCGCGTCGGGCGCGCGTAATAGGCCTCGCCGGTATCGCCATTATGGCCCTTGAACGGGACAACTTCGGCCTGCAGACCCTCGTACGACATGCGTCAACACTCCCCTGCCTGTTAGCTTCCTGCGATTGCTGGAACTCATCTAGCACAATATCATGGCCGCGACCGCTGCAAAGCCGCGGTCGGTACGACCACAAACTAGCGTATGCTTCGGCAGTTGCGCTCAAGACGAACCGCGAACTCCGTGCCCCCTGGAGGGGGACGGGCACGGAGTTTGTCGCAAGCTCTGAGTATATGTTACCGACAAAGCCACAGCTTAGGGATCGCGCATCATGCTGAGAAAAGAACAAAACGATCTTTTGACCCAAACCGGACCCGGCACGCCGATGGGCGCGCTGTTCCGCAGCTATTGGCTGCCGGCATTGTTGGTGAGCGAATTGCCCGAAAATGGCTGCCCGCCGGTGCGGGTAAAACTCCTGTCCGAACGGCTGATCGCCTGGCGCGACGGCAATGGGAATTACTCACTGATCGATGAATTCTGCGCCCATCGCGGCACGTCCTTGTGGGTCGGACGCAATGAGGACGACGGGTTGCGCTGCCCCTATCACGGTTGGAAATACGACCACACCGGCCAGTGCATTGAGGTGCCGTCGGAGCCGGTCGAGTCCGGCTTCTGCCAGAAGATCAAACTGAAATCCTATCCGCTGATCAAGCGCGGCGACGTGCTGTGGGCCTATATGGGAGCGCCCGAGCGCCAGCCACCACTGCCGGAATTTGAATTCGCCACCGTGCGTCCGAAACAGACTTACATCTCCAAGCGGCTGCAAGAATGCAATTGGCTGCAAGCGCTGGAAGGCGGCATCGATTCAAGCCACAGCGCCTGGCTGCATGGCGGCGAGTTCGCCAACGATCCGCTCTATGCCGGCGCCAAAGGCAACGACTACACGCTGGGCGATGTGCAGCCGCATTTTGAAGTGGTGGAAAGCCCCGGCGGCCTGTTGATCGGCGCACGCCGCAATGCCGAGCAAGGCAAATATTACTGGCGCATCACCCAATGGATCATGCCCAACATGACTATGATCCCGCCGCGCGGCGACCATCCGACCGGCGGCCATTATTGGGTCCCGATCGACGACGAGAATTGCTGGATCTGGAACTGGGACTACCATGCAACCCGCGATCTCACCGAAGCTGAGGTCACGGCGATGAAGAACGGCGCAAGCCGCCACGTGGTGTATGAGATCGACAGCGCGGGCAACCGGACCTGGCGCGGGCGAGCCAACAAGGACAACGACTATCTGATCGACCGCGCAGCGCAGAAGGCCGGCCGCACCTATAGCGGCATCGCCGGCTTCGCCATGCAGGACTCCGGCGTGCAAGAATTGATGGGGCCGATCGTCGACCGCACCAAGGAAAATCTGGTGTCCTGCGACAACGGAATCATCATGGCGCGGCATCGCCTGATGCGCGCCGCCAAGGCGCTGGTCGAGAAGGGCGAGACCCCGCCCGGCGTCGCGCCCGAGCACCACCGCGTGCGCGCGGCCGCGATCGTGCTGCCGGCCGACGCGGTCTACAAGGACGCCGCCAAAGAAGTGCTGGTGGCGCGGCCGGGGATCGAACACGCGCGGGTATAGGAGAGCGAATAGTGCGTGGCGAATAGCGAATAGAAGAAAAATGCTCACTATTCGCTACTCGCTATTCGCCATTCGCTGACAAAACTCGGGAGAACCATCCGATGGCTCGCATCGTGCTCGGGCTCGGTACATCGCATACGCCGATGCTGCTCGCCTCCGACGAGACGCTCGCGCGCTTTGTCGAGACCGACCAAAAGATCAAGCATCGCGACAAGGAAGGCCGGCCGGCAACCTATGGCGAATTGCTGGAGAAGGCCGACCCGAAAATGGCGCATATGGTCGCGCCCGCCAATCTCGTAGCGAGGCAGAACGTCGCGCGCGACGCCATCAAGCGGCTGCAGCAGACGCTCGCCAGCAGCAAGCTCGATGCGCTGATCGTGATGGGCGACGACCAGAACGAGAGCTACAAAGAGGATTGCCGCCCCGCGTTCGCGATCTATTACGGCCCGACAATCCGCAACAGCAATGAGCAGCACGAGGAATACCGCAAGCGTTTCCCGGAGTGGTATGTGCAGAACCGCCAGGCGTTCTTCGAGGACACCGGCCCGCGCGATTATCCGGTGCATGCGCCGCTCGCCGTCCATCTCATCGAATCGCTGATGGATACGGGCTTCGACATCGCGGCTTCCGAGCGCTTGCCCGAGGGCGAAGGCGAGGGCCACGCCATCGCCTATGTGCATCGCCGCGTGATGGATGCCCGCGCGCCGATTGCGGCGGTACCGATATTCCTGAACACTTATTTCCCGCCGAACCAGCCGCGGCCCAAACGCTGTTACGAATTCGGACAGGCCGTGCGGCAGGCGGTGGAGGCGTTTCCCTCCAACGAACGGATCGGTGTCCTGGCCTCCGGCGGCCTCAGCCACTTTCTGGTCGATGAGGATTTCGATCGGGCGGTCCTCAAGGCCTGCGCCGACAAGGACGCGAAATTCCTGCGCACTTTGCCGCGCAACAAACTGCATGCGGGCTCGTCGGAAATCCTCAACTGGGTCGCGGTCGCGGGTTGCGTCGAACATCTCGACCTCGACTGGTTCGAGTATGTTCCGGGCTACCGCACGCCCGCCGGCACCGGAACTGGATTGAGCTTTGCCAGTTGGACGTGATCGTGTCCCGCACGCGGTGCGGCGCCGGGACACACGCTTCCCTCCCCTCCATCGCCGCTGTAGTTTGCCGCACCGTCACCAGCGTACAGGCCCCTCCCCCATGCGACTTCAACTCAGCCTCGCCACTGCCGCCAATCCCCGCTCCTGGCCGATCCTCGACGGCAGCGTGAAGCCGGACGGCATCGACCTCATTCCGACGGTCATTCATCCGTCCGAAATGTTCTGGCGGCAGCTCAAGTTCCAGGACTTCGACATTTCGGAAATGTCGATGTCGTCCCTGATGATGGCGACCGCCGCCGGCAATGACGACTGGGTCGGCATTCCGATCTTCACCACCCGCAAATTCTTCCACACCGAGATTCTGGTGCGTCGCGACCGCGGCATCGATAAGCCCGCCGACCTCAAGGGCAAGCGCGCGGGCGTGCCCGAATATCAGCAGACCGCGGCGCTGTGGACGCGCGGCGTGTTGCAGCACGAATTCGGCGTCAACCAGACCGAGATCGAACACTGGATGGAGCGGGTGCCGTCCCACAGCCATGGCGGCGCCACCGCGTTCAAGCCACCGCCCGGCACCACCATCAAGCAGATCCCGATTGAGAAAAGCCTGGGCTCGATGATGGCGTCGGGCGAACTCGACGCCGCCGTACATTACCTGCGCGAGCAGAACCTGGTCGATCGCTCGACCGTCGATCTGCACAACCATCCCGACGTCAAAACGCTGTTCCCCGATCCATTGGCCGAGGGCGTGCGCTTTCATCAGAAGACCGGCCTGTTCCCGATCAACCACGGCATGGTGATCCGCCGCGAGATCGCCGAGAAACATCCCTGGACGGTGCTCAATTTGCTAAAGGCCTATGACCAAGCCAATGAGCTCGCCAACCGGCAGCGCATCGCGCATGTCGAATATCATGTGTGGGCCGGGCTGATTTCGGCCGAGGCCGGCAAGGCGCTGCGCGAACCGGCGATGCGCCACGGCATCAAGGCCAATCGCAAGACGCTGGAAACCGCCGCGCAATATTCCCATGAGCAGGGTCTGACGCCGCGGCTGATGAAGCTCGATGAGCTGTTTGCGCCAAGCGCCATGGACCAGTAGATGCCGGACATTCGGCTGGACGGAACGGTCGCGATCGTCACCGGCGCCGCGCGCGGGCTCGGCCAGGCGATGGCCACCGGCTTGGTGCGCGCCGGCGCCAATGTGGTGTTCACTGATATCGATGACGCGGCACTCGCGACCGCCGTTGCGGCAGCTCATCAGCCGAACGGCGGCAAGGCGCTTGGCATCCGCTGCGACATTACCAGCCGCGCCGACTGTGAACGCGTGGTGGCGGAAACCTTGGGAGAATTCGGCGCGCTCCATGTGTTGGTCAACAATGCCGCCAAGGGCCAGATTCACCTCGAGCGCTCACCTCACACCCGGTCGCTGAATTTCTGGGAGGCCGATCCCGAGATCTGGCAGGATGTCATTGTCACCAATGTCAACGGCACATTCCTGATGGCGCGAACCGCGGTGCCGCACATGCTGCGCGAAGACTTCGGCCGCATCGTCAACGTCACTACCAGCCTTCCGACCATGCAGCGCCGCCGGAATTCGCCCTATGGCGTGACCAAGGCCGCGATCGAAGCCGAGACGCTGATCTGGGCGCAGGAGCTCAAAGATACCGGCGTAACCGTGAACTCGCTGCTGCCCGGTGGCGCCGCCGACACCGACTTCGTGCATGAGACTTCACGCCGAGAACTCGCCGCCATGGGCCGCACGCTACTGCCACCGTCGGTCATGGTGCCGCCGGTTCTGTGGCTGGCGTCGCGGCAATCCGACGGCGTCACGGGCGCGCGCTTTGTCGGAAAATTGTGGGACGCCGCCCTGCCGCCAAGCGCAGCCGCCGCCAATGCGCGCGAAGCGCCGGTGCTATTGCCAGCGGATGACGGACGCTAATTCCGACCAGCGCCAGCGGCCGATGTAAGATCGTCCTGTGGCCGAACGCATTCTGTCCGGTCATGGATTTAGTCGATTAGTCCTACACTCGTACCGATCGAGCATACGCATGATGCTTTGGGAACGCTGCTTCGGGACCGCTTCCGAAAATACCAACGCAATGCGCGCTCGCGGGCTGGTCACCAATCTGTGATCGCGTTATCGCGGCACATAATGCAACGGAAGATATTTTGTTTACTGCCGAACGCTACCGTCTGATTGAGGAGCCCTCATGGCGGTATCGATTGTTAACGGATTCTTTTGCGCGTCCTCATGTGACGTGCGCAAGGCAAAGAAGGGCCAGAATCCGCATCCTTCCACCGACCCCGGCAATGTCGAACAGACCGGTGGGCATTCGAACCCGTCGCGGTCCGATCAACCCGCGGTGCTGTGGGGCAGTTCATTGCGTGATCCGTCCAGCACCGATCGCGTCAAGGCAATCAATGGCGCGCAGCCTCCCGACCCTGCGAAATCATTGCGTTCACAATTCGCGATCGACCTGCTGGCTTAGCCATCCAAAGCACCGCCGCGGCCGGTGCCCAATCCCTTCATGAAGCGATTGCGGATCAGCGCGGGGTCACGCGGCGTCTGTCCGGCGCCCGGCTTATCGTCGATTTTCGCCGCCAACAGCACCGGCCCGCCTTCATCGAAGCGGCGCGCGATCATTTCGTCGAAATGGTTGTGGTCGCGCACCCAATGGCTGTTGGCGAGGCCGACGCCTCTTGCGACCGCCACAATATCGGTATTGGTGCCGGTCGCGGTCACTTGCTTGCCGGTGATCTGGTAGAGGCCATTATCCATAATCACGATGGTGAGATTGCGCGGCCGTACCGTCCCGATGGTGGCGAGGCAACCAAGCGACATCAGGATCGAGCCGTCGCCTTCGAGCGCGATCACGCCGCGCTCTGGCTGCGCAATGGCAACGCCCAATGCAATCGGCACCGCCAGCCCCATGCTGCCGAGCATGTAGAAATTCTGCGGCCGATGGCCGGCGGCGAACAGGTCGAAATTGGTATTGCCGATGCCGCCGACCACGGCCTCTTCGTGCGTCAGTTTGGCGACCAGGCGCATGGTCAGTTCGGTGCGATTGAACAAGGTCAATTCAGCCACGGGCTCGCTCCTTAAGCGGACAGCTTCGCATGCGCGACCGGATTGCCGCCGGTCAGCAGCGGCGACAGGATGAACGCGACCGGGCTTTGCGTGGTGACCGCCTGCTTGATCGACGAATCCACAATAAAGCCGAGCTTGGCTTCGTCGGTCAGGGTGTGGTGCTCGACCGACAGCGTGTCGAGGATCGGCCGCATGATCTTGGCCACCGCGACCTGGCCGATATTGAACTCGCCGAGCGTGCCGCGCTCCGAGATCACCAGGATCGCCGGGATCTGGAACGGCACCAACAGCGAAGCGAGCGCATTCGGCGCCACCGCGAAGCCGGAGGTCTGCATCATTACCGCGCCCTTCATGCCGCCCATCCAGGCGCCGGCGACGATGCCCATGGCCTCGTCCTCGCGGGTGGCATTGACCGAGATGAAATAATTGTCGGCGGTCACGCCCTTGATCAACGGCGTCAGCACATTGTCGGGCACATAGCTGATCAGCCGGACGTCGTTCTTTTTGAGCACATCGAGGAAAGTATCGGACCAGTTCATCGCGCGCCGGCTCCTGTGCCATCCCTGCATGGCGCCAGTTCCCCCGGCGCGTTTGTCGCCTTTCCTTATCACGGCGGATCGGCGACAGTAACCGCCACAACGGGGAGGCGCCAGAGAACACGATGATTGCACGCTTGCCGCTGACCGCGATTTTGACGGCCTTGGCGACCTGGAGTTCCATCCTTCCGGCCGCCGCCCAAACCTATCCGAGCCGACCGATCACGCTGATCATTTCGTTCGCGCCGGGCGGCTCCACCTCGATTGTCGGCCGCACGGTGGCGGACAAGATGAGCGAAATTCTTGGCCAGCCGATCATCATCGACAACCGCGGCGGCGCCGGCGGAACGGTGGGAACCCGCGCCGTCGCCAAGAGCGCGCCGGACGGCTACACGCTGCTGCTCGGCTATACCGGCACCCTGGCAATTGGCCCCACGTTATACAAAAACGCCGGCTACGACCCGCGCAAGGACTTCGCGCCGATCGGCATGATCGGCCATGCGCCAAATTCGCTGGTGGTGCATCCTTCGACGCCGGTCAAGTCGGTGCAGGAATTGGTCGCCCATGCCAAGGCCAATCCGGGCAAGGTCAATTACGGCTCGGCCGGCGTCGGCACCGTCAGCCATGTGTCGGGCGAATATTTCGCCAGCGCCGCCGGCATAAAGCTCGTCCACATTCCTTACAAAGGCACCGGGCCGGCGCTCGCCGACCTGATCGGCGGTCACATCCCGATGGCGTTCGCGCCGATCCCGGCCACCCATGGCCCGGTATCGCAGGGCTTGCTGCGCGGACTGGCGGTGACCAGCAGCCAGCGGTCAAGCCTGGTGCCGGAGCTGCCGACCATCGCCGAATCCGGCGTCAAGGATTTCGAGGCGTCGCTGTACTATGGACTGGTCGCGCCCGCCGGCACGCCACGGCCGATTGTCGATCGCCTCAACCACGCCTTGCGCGAAGCGCTGGCCAGCGCCGATGTTAGAAAACGCCTCACCAATGACGGCGCCGAGACCACGCCAGGTTCGCCCGAGGACTATGCCAACCATATCGACCGCGACGAAAAACGCTGGTCGGCGGTGGTCAAGATGTCCGGCGCCACTGAGAATTAGGAGAACCGCGATGTTCCTGAAGATCTCGCTGGCGGCGCTGGCTCTTGCCGCGACCTTGGCGTCCGCATCGGCGCAACAATTTCCAACCCGTGCGATCACGCTGGTGGTGCCGCTGCCGCCCGGCGGCAGCAACGACATCCTGGCGCGGATTGTCGGTGAACGCATGAGCCGCGCGCTCGGCCAGCAGGTCGTGATCGAAAACCGCGCCGCTGGCGGCAGCGGCACGGTCGCGACCCGGCAGGTCACGCGCGCCACGCCGGACGGCTACACCATGCTGCTGTCCTACACCTCGACCTTCGCGACCGGCCCCAGCATGTACAAAAATGCCGGCTATGATGTGCGCAAGGATTTCGCGCCGATCGGCATGATCGCGGCGGCGCCGAGCCTGGTGCTTGCCAACAAGGACGTTCCGATCAAGACAATTCCGGAATTGATCGCTTACATCCGAAAGACCGGTGAGCCGTTCCAATATGGCTCGCCGGGCGCCGGCACCGTCAATCATCTCGCCGCGGAAATGTTCGCACGCGCCGCCAATGTCAAGCTGATGGCGATTCCTTACAAGGGCTCGAACCCGCTGATCACCGACTTGATCGGCGGTCATGTCAAAATCGGCTTCAACCCGATCCCGGTGTCGCGCGGCGCCATTGAAAGCGGCCATATCCGCGCCCTCGGGGTGACCACCGCCAAGCGTTCGAGCCAGTTGCCCGATGTGGCAACGCTCGCGGAACAAGGTTTGCCGGGATTCGACGTCTCGCTGCGATACGGTCTCTCGGCCCCGGCCGGAACGCCCCCGGCCATCGTGGCGCAACTCAACAAGGCGCTTAACGCCGCACTGGCCGACGAGGTCGTTATCAACCGCATCCGCCATGAAGGCGCTGAGCCGACGCCAATGACGCCGCAGCAATACGCCACCGACATCGATCAGGAGGAAACGCGCTGGGCCCAACTGATCAAGGAACTCGGCATCGTCGGGAACTGAGCGCCCGTAAGGAGGGCCGACCGTGATGATTACCCGTTCCGCCATTGCTATTGTCGCAAGCCTCGCCGCTGCGCTCGGCAGCGCGGTCGCGCAGGATTATCCGAACAAGCCGATCACGCTGATCGTGCCGTTCACGCCCGGCGGCTCGACCAGCGTGATCGCCCGCGCCATCTCCGATAAACTCAGCGAGCAGCTCAAGCAGCCGATCGTGATCGACAATCGCGGCGGCGCCGGCAGCACCATTGGCGCCCGCGCGGTCGCCAAGAGTGCGCCGGACGGCTACACAATCCTTCTGGGCACCAACGCGACGCTGACGATTGCGCTCAATCTCACCCGCAATGCCGGCTATGAGCGCAAAGACCTCACCTCGATCGGCTTTGTCGGCGCGGTGCCGAACGTGGTCGCGGTCCATCCGAAGTTTCCAGCGCGCACGATTGCCGAACTGGTCAACCATGCCAAGGACAAAGGCGCGCCGATTCAATATGGCTCGCCGGGGATAGGCACCGTCAATCATCTGTCGGGCGAACTTCTGGCGCACACCGCCGGCATCAAGCTTTCGCATGTGCCCTATCGCGGCGCGATCCCGGCGCTGAGCGACCTGCTCGGCGGCCATATCGCGCTCTTGTTCAGCGCGATCCCGAATGTCCATAGTCACATCGGCGCCGGGACGGTACGGGCGCTGGCGGTCACCGGCATGCGGCGGGCGTCGCTGGTTCCGGACGTGCCGACGGTGGCCGAGCAGGGCTTCCCCGGCTTCGAGGCCGTCCTGGGCTATGGCCTGCTGGCGGCGGCCGGCACGCCGCGCCCAATCGTCGAGCGGCTCAACCGCGAGTTACGAACCACGCTGCGCAACGAAGCCGTGTTGAAGCTGCTCGCCCAGGAAGGCGTCGAGCCGCGCGCGACCTCGCCCGAGGAATTCACCGCCATGATCGATCGCGAGGAGCCGAAATGGTCGACGCTGATCAAGACAATCGGCCTGGTTGCCGAATGAGGAACCGACGATGACCGTCCTGAGCACGCTACTGATTGCGTTCGTCGCCGCGGCGCTTGGCGTTGCGCAGGCGCAGGACTATCCCAGCCGGCCGATCACGTTGGTCGTGCCCTATGCCGCCGGCGGCGGCAATGACGTGATGGCGCGAATCGTCGGCGAGAAAATGAGCAAGACGCTCGGCCAGCAGGTCGTGATCGACAACCGGCCCGGCGCCGGCGGCGCGCTCGCCACCCGCCAGGTCGCCAAGGCCGCGCCCGACGGCTATACGCTGGTGATCGGCGGCACCGGATCGCTGGCGGTCAATCCGACGCTGCTGCCCAATGTCGGCTACGACGTGCGCAAGGATTTCGCGCCGATCGGCATGATTGGATCGAGCGACATGATCGTCCTGATCCATCCGGCGATCCAGGCAAAGTCCGTGCCGGAACTGATCGCGCTCGCCAAAAAGGACCCCGGCAAACTGACCTATGCCTCGGCCGGCGTCGGCTCCGGCATTCATCTCGGCGCGGAGCTGTTCGCCCACATGGCCGGCGTCAAACTGATCCATGTGCCCTACAAAGGCACCGGCCCGGCCCTGACCGACCTTCTCGGCGGCCATGTCGCGATCTATTTCAGCTCGCTGCCGCCGGCGATCGGGCTGATCAAAGACAACAAGGTGCGCGCGCTGGCGGTAACCGGATTGAAGCGCACGACGATCTTTCCCGATGTGCCGACGGTTGCGGAGACATTGCCGGGTTACGAATCGGCATTGCGCTACGGCATCCTGGCGCCGGCGGGAACGCCCCGTCCAATCGTCGACAAGCTCAACGCGGCGCTGCGGCAGGCACTGGCCGATCCCGACACCATTGCGCGCATGGCGCGCGACGGCACCGATGCGGTGCCGGGAAGCCCCGAACAATACGCCGCCGACATCGACCGCGAAGAACGCAAATGGTCGGAGGTGGTGAAACGCGCCGGCCTGGCGGGGTCGCAATAGCGAGGCAAGCATGAATTTCGACTTCACCGAGGAACAAAAGCTATTCGCCGACAGCGTGCGCCGCTTTGCACAGGCGCATCTCGCCAAGGATTCGCTTGAGCGCGCGCACGATCCGCGCTTTCCGTTTGACGTGGCGAAGCTGATGGGCGCGCAGGGGCTGATGGGCATCACCGTTCCGGAAAAGGATGGCGGCGTCGGCGGCACGCTGATGGACGCGGTGATCGCCATCGAGCAGGTTGCATTGGTGTGTCCGCGCAGTGCCGACGTGGTGCAGTTCGGTAATTTCGGCCCGATCCGCACCTTTGCGGAATACGCCACGCCGGCGCAAAAAGCGCGCTGGCTGCCTGCGCTGCTGTCGGGCGGCGCGGTCATGAGCCTCGGCATGAGCGAGCCCCATGCCGGCTCGGCGGTGACCGAACTCACCACCAGCGCCAAGCTGGACGGCGACCACTATGTCATCAACGGCGCCAAAGTGTTTTCGACCTTCAGTCCCGACGCCAAAGTGTTTTTGGTCTATGTGCGCTATGCGCCGGGGCTCGACGGCATCGGCTCGGTGATTGTTGAGCGCGACACGCCGGGATTCACGATCGGCGCGCCGTCGAGTTTCATGAGCGGCGAGCAATGGTCGGAACTACATTTCGAAAATTGCCGCATCCCGGCCGCCAATATGCTGCTCGGCCCCGGCGGCTTCAAGAAGCAGATCGCGAGCTTCAACATCGAGCGGCTGGGTAATTCGGCGCGTTCGCTGGCGCTCGGCCGCTACGCCTACAACACCGCACGCGATTATTGCCTGACTCGCGAGCAGTTCGGCCGGCCGCTGTGCGAGTTCCAAGGGTTGCAATGGAAATTCGCCGAAATGGCGATCAAGCTCGAAAGCGCGCAGCTCCTGCTCTACCGCGCCGCCACCAATGCCGACCGCGGCCTGCCGTCGGCCTACGAAACCGCGGTCGCCAAGGCGGCCTGCAACCAGGCTGGCTTCGAGGTGGCGCATGAAGCGGTGCAGGCCATGGGCGCGCTCGGCTACAGCCGCGAAGCGCTGGTGGAATACTGCATGCGGCGCTGCCGCGGCTGGATGATCGCCGGCGGCTCGATCGAGATGCTCAAGAACCGGATCGCTGAGCACGTGTTCGATCGCCGTTTCGACCAGCGGCCACCGCGCCGGGCGCAGGCAGCGGAATGACATGACCACTTTGCGCGAGGCGCTATTCGCGCCCAAAGCGGTCGCGATCGTCGGGCAATCGAACGACGCCACCAAGACCGCCGGCCGGCCGCTAAAATTCCTGCGCCAGATGGGCTATGCGGGACGGGTCTATCCGATCAATCCGGGCCGCGAGACGGTGCTGGGCGAGCGCGCCTGGCCTTCGCTCGCGGCGCTGCCGGAAACGCCCGACCACGCCTATATCGTCACGCCGACCGAGGCTGCGATCGAGGCGGTGGCGGAATGCGGCCAACGCGGCGTCAAGGCCGCGACCGTGCTGGCCGATGGCTTCACCGAGGCCGGCGAAGTGGGCGACCGGCGGGTGGCGAAACTACGAGCTATATGCGCGGCGACCGGCATCCGCGTGGTCGGGCCATCAAGCCTCGGCATTGTCGACCTGCGCAGCCGCGCAATGCTCACCGCTAATGCCGCCTTTGACGAGCGCGAACTGCCGGCCGGCCACATCTTTGCCGCTTCGCATTCCGGCAGTATGATCGGCGCGCTGCTGTCGCGCGGCAAGGCACGCGGCCTGCATTTTGCGGGCCTGGTGTCGGTCGGCAATGAAATCGATCTCTCGCTCGGCGAAATTTGCCAAGCGACTCTCGATGACCCCGGCATCGACGGCTACATGCTGTTTCTCGAAACCATGCGCCATGCCGAAACATTGCGGCGTTTTGCACTGGCGGCCCACCAGCAGGGCAAGCCGATTATTGCCTATAAGCTCGGCCGCTCGGAAGCGGCGCGCGAACTGGCGGTGACGCACACCGGCGCGCTCGCCGGCGAGGACGACGTGGCAGATGCGTTTTTGGCCGATTGCGGGATTGCGCGCGTCGATACGCTCGATGGGCTGATCGAGGGCCTGCCGTTGCTGCGGCGGCTGCCACCCCCTCCTTACCCTCCCCCGCAAGCGGGGGAGGGTAAGGGAGGGGGCCGGCGCGCAACCGTCGGCGTGGTGACCACGACCGGCGGCGGCGCCACCATGGTGGTCGATCCGCTCTCAAGCCGCGGCATCGCCATCGAGCGCCCCAGCGACGCGACCCTGGCACGCTTCAAGGCCGCTGGCATCGAGGTGAAGCCGGCGCGGATTATCGACGTGACGCTGGCCGGCGCCCGCTACGACGTGATGAAGGCCGCGCTCGACATCCTCACCACCGCGCCGGAATACGATGTGATCCTGGCGGTGATCGGCTCGTCGGCGCGTTTCCATCCGGAGCTTGCGGTTAAGCCGATTGTCGATAGCGCAAGCGCAACCAAACCGCTGGTCGCCTGCCTTGTGCCCGACGCGCCAGAGGCGCTCGCCATGCTGAGCGAAGCCGGCGTTCCAAATTTCCGAACACCCGAAGCCTGCGCCGATGCGATGGCAGCCGCGCTGCGGCGACGCGCACCACGGTCGCTCGATCGGTCATGGCCGGGCTCGTCATCGCAAGTCGGGTTTACCCGACTTGCGCAGTCAAATAGTGCGCAACTCGGGCAGGCCCAAGTTGCGATACCATCCACGGCTTCCGAGCACCACATACATCAAGACGTGGATGCCCGCGACAAGCACGGGCATGACGAGCGGGGCGGCCGCCTGCTCGACGAACTGGAAGCCGGAGCGCTGCTCGAACTGCTCGGCGTGCCGCGCGCGCCGACGCTGGCGCTCGACGCCGGCATCGCGCAAGCGCCGGTGCTGCCATTCGCCTATCCGGTGGCGGTCAAGGCGCTCACGGCCGAGATTGCGCACAAGACCGAGGTCGGCGGCGTGGTGCTCGGGGTCGCCGATGGCATCGCGTTGATTACGGCGATCGCGCAGATCAAGGCCAATGTCGCGCAGCACCGGCCCGGCACGCGCCTCCAGCAAGTTCTGGTGCAGCCGATGATCGCGGGGCTTGGCGAAGCGCTGATCGGCTATCGCGTCGATTCCGCCGCCGGCCCCCTAGTAATGGTGGCGACCGGCGGCATTCTTGCTGAACTCTATCGCGACCGCAGCCTGCGGCTCGCGCCGGTCGATCTGGCGACCGCCCGGGATATGATCGCCGAGGTGCGCGCGTTGCAGGCTCTCGCCGGCTTTCGCGGCCGGCCGAAGGGCGATCTCGACGCGCTCGCCAACGCCATCGTGGCGCTGTCACAGCTTGCCAAGGATCCTTCGGTGGTCGAGGCCGAGATCAACCCGCTGATCGTTCGCAGCGACGGCGTGATCGCAGTCGACGCGCTGGTGAAGCGCGCGTGAGCCGGGCATAATGGCCCGCAACCGAGACTTGTCTTCCGCTCGTCCCCGCGTAAGCGCGGACCCAGGAAAAGAAGATACTGGATTCCCGGCATCAGGGTGTGTACGCCCGTCTTCGACGGACTATGCGCGGGAATGAGCGGAGGGAAGAGCCGATCAGACGCCCGAGGAACACCCATGTCGCACGCCGAAGCGCTCCACACCTTGCATCCCGCCGCCGGCGCGACCGACGCGATCGTTGGCTTCGTGTCCAAACTGCGCCATGACGCGCTCAGCGAAGACGTGCTCCACTATGCGCGGCGGCACCTGCTCGACACCGTCGGGGTGATGATCGCCGGCGCCGGCGGCAATGTGGCGACCCAGGCCGAATCGGTGCTGATCGCCACGCGGCCCGCCGGCCATGTGCCGGTGGCGGGCCGGGCGCGACGCGCCGACCTGATCGACGCCGCGTTTCTTGGCGGCACCGCCGCGCACGGCATCGAACTCGACGACGGCTACACCAAAGGCTCGGTGCATCCGGGCTGCACGGTGGTGCCGGCAATTCTCGCAGCCGGCTACGTCAGGCAAGCCAGCGGCGCGCAACTGATCGAAGCAATGGTCGCAGGCTACGAGACCGTCACCGCGATCGGCCGCGCGGTGCATCCCGATCTGCGCCACCGCGGCTTTCATCCGACCGGCGCGGTATCGGTGTTCGGTGCCGCAATGGCGGTCGGCAAGCTGCGAAGCCTTACGCCACATCAATTGTCCAACGCGCTTGGCATCGCTGCCTCCAGTTCGGCCGGGCTGTTCGCCTTTGTCAACGGCGGCGGCGACATCAAGCGGCTGCACGCCGGCCATGCTTCGCGCGAAGGGCTACAGGCCGCGCTCCTGGCCGAGGCCGGGCTCGAAGGGCCGCCGCATGTGATCGAGGCGCGCGACGGTTTCATGCAGGCCTTCGCCTATGATGCCGCGCGCGCGCGGCCGGTCGAACTGCCGCCGGCTGCGCCATTCGGCATCACCGATTGCTACATCAAGCCGAACCCGTGCTGCCGTCATATCCAGCCGGCGGTCGAAGCGCTGATCGGCATCCTCAACGACGAGAAAATCGCAACCGACGCGGTCAAGCATGTCGCGGTCGAGACCTATCGCATCGCTGCCGAACACGCCGGCACCGGCTGGGACGATTTCGCCAGCGCACAGCTGAGCTTCAAATATCTGATGGCGCTCGCGTTGAAGTTCCGTAACATCAAGTTCGATTATTTCGGCGATGCTGTCCGCAACGATCCAAACTGGACGGCACTGGCGGCGAAGTTCCAGATTTCGGCGCCCACCGAGATCGACCGGCTCTATCCCAAGCTGCGGCCGGCGCGGGTGACGGTGACGACCGAGCGCGGCAAATTCGTGCGGCAGGCCGACGAAGCCTTGGGCTCGCGGCTGGTCCCGCTCGACGACATTGGGCTCAAGGCCAAGTTTTACGATCTGGTTGAGCCCGTCCACGGCCGCGCCAAGGCGCAGACGCTGGCGGAGCAGTTGTGGTCGATCGACACCATGGCCGACGTGACACCGCTGATCGATGCGCTGGCGCAATCCCCGCGCTGATCATTTTCAGGATATCCCATGCCCAAACGCGTCTTCCTGGTTCATCCTACCCCGCTTGCGCTGCCGCCGGTCGATGAAGCGTTCAAGACGCTATGGCCGGAGGCGCAAGTGCTGAACCTGCTCGACGAGTCTCTCTATGCCGATGTCGGCGCCAATGGCGAACTCACGCCGTCACTGTATGCGCGGGTCGCCAATCTGTTCCGCCATTGCGAGATGAGCGGCGCCGACGGCATTGTGTTTTCCGGATCGACCTTCGGGCCAGCAGTCGAAGAGGGCCGCAAGGGCATCAAGGTGCCGGTGTTGCGGATCGAAGAAGCGATGATGGATGAGGCGGTGGCGCGGGGCGGCGCGATCCTGGTGGTCTCGACCCAGAAGCGCGCCATGCCAGTGGTGCGCGGCACGCTTGACGCGTCGGTGAAGCGCGCGGGCACAACGCCCCCGATCAAGGATATCTGGGTCGCAGGCGCGCGTGACGCGCTCAATGCCGGCGACAGCGACCTGCACGATCGGCTGATCGCCGAGCAGGCAGCAGCCGCGGGCGAGTTCAACACCGTGGTGCTGAGCATGATTTCGATGGCACCGGCGCGCGCCAAAATGCCGCCCGCGCTGGCGCAGAAGACACTGACCAGCGGCGAAACCACGGTCGCGCGCATGCGCCAACTCTTGGGCGGGTGACGCTATGCATGGATTATTCCACCGCGCGCTGGCGCTCGCCGCCGTCCTGGTCGCAAGCCAAGTCGCAAGCCAAAGCATCGCCGCGCAAGAATTCTACAAAGGCAAGCAGATCAGCATCCTGGTGGCCGGCACCGCCGGCGGCGGCATCGACATCGGCGCGCGCGTGCTGGCGCGGCATCTCGGCAAATATATTCCCGGCAACCCGACGGTGGTGGCGCAATTGATGCCGGGCGCCGGCGGCATCCGGATGATCGACCACATGAACCAGGTCGCGCCCAAGGACGGCACCGTGATCGGCACGGTGGCGCCCGGCCCGATCATCGAGCCGTTGATCGGCAAGCGCAAGATCGGCTACCGCATGACCGATTTCACCATGCTCGCCGCCATGGATAAGGACGTGACACTCTGTATCGCCTGGGGCGCGTCGAAGTTCAAATCGATCAAGGATGTGATGGACGCGCCGATGGCGGTGGCCGGCACCGGCGCCGGATCCTCGACCGACATCTATCCGATGTTCCTCAATGAAGTGCTGGGCACGAAATTCAGGGTCATCACCGGCTATCTCGGTTCGCAGGAGACCATCATCGCGATCGAGCGCGGCGAGGTCGATGGCCGCTGCGGCTGGGGCTGGTCGAGCCTCAACAGCACCAAGCCGGATTGGGTGCGCGACAAGAAGGTCACTTATCTCTTGCAGATGGCGCTGGAGCGCAATCCGAAGATCGACGCGCCGCTGGTGTTCGATCTGGTCAAAGACGAAGCCAGTAGACAGATGATGACGCTGATGTTCGGCCCGCTCGCGCTCAACAAGCCGTTCTTCGGCCCACCCGGCATGCCGGCGGACCGCACGGCGGAACTGCGCAAAGCCTTTGCACAAGCGCTCGCCGACAAGGACCTGCGCGCCGATGCGCTCAAGGTGTTCGGCGATGAGATCGAGCCGACCTCCGGCGAACAGGCGCAAAAGCTGATCGCCGAAATCTACGCCACGCCGCCGGCAGTGGCGGAACGGGTGCGCGGGATATTGGCGAAGTAGCAATGGTTCGTCGAGCTTGACAAATATATCTATATTGATATAAGCAGCCATGAAACCGATTGTGTTTCTGGGAGACACGCTTGAGTGCTTGCGCGAGTTCCCGGAGCGGGCACGCCGCGAAGCCGGGTTCCAGCTCGAACGCGTGCAGCGCGGTCTTGAGCCCGATGATTGGAAGCCAATGACGACGGTCGGCTCCGGCGTGAGAGAAATCCGGGTCAGGGAGGCTACGGGGGCATACCGCGTGATCTATGTTGCGACCTTGGCAGACGCGGTCTTTGTGCTGCATGCATTTCAAAAGAAGACGCAACGGACACCACAACGCGACCTTGCCCTCGCTCAGGCACGATTGAGACAACTGAAACTGGGAGTTTCACGATGAAACAACGACGTTTTGCCAGCGTCTGGGATGCGATCGAGCCATCGCGCGCCACCGCCGCGAACATGAAAGCGCGCGCCGAGATCATGATCGCGATCCGCGAGCGCGTGGCCGCCTGGGACACTACACAGGCGGTGGCCGCTAAGCGGCTGGGGCTGACTCAACCGCGAATGAACGATTTGCTGCGGGGCCGTATCAACAAGTTCAGCCTCGATGCGTTGATCAATCTGGCGACGGATGCAGGGCTGTCGGTCCGTGTCGCGATCGTGAAGACCGCGGCATAGCCAGCGCCTCAACCAAATAGCGCCAAGCGTACGTCTGCGCCAAGCAGCCACACACCCGTCCCCAGTTCCTCCGGGAACGGCGCGACCAGAACATCGCCGGCAATTCCGGATTCCCCGTTGGCAATTTGATCGTCTCTGACGTCGGTCAGGGCGACGCGGTTATCCACCCTGTCCGGCACGCTACACAACGGCGATCTTCAATGGGAATGAATTTTCGATCCACTCCGATAACCAACGTCTTCCTGGCGACGAGATCGAGCCGACCGGCGGCGCCGCAGGCGCAGAAGATGATCGCCGAGATTTACGCAACCCCGCCCGCCGTGGCGGAACGGGTGCGCGGGATATTGGCGAAGTAGCTGATTGCTGGGGTTTTACAACCGTGAAGCGGCAGCACCGCTCGGCAAGCGCAACCAGCAACACACGACTGCGACCATGGGAACGGAGTGAATGTCCGGTCCACTCCGATCGCCGGCATTATCCCGCCGACGTGTCGGGCCAGAAGCCGGCATTCCTACCCTTGGTGCCGGACGTACCGGGCACATCACCGCGCCGATGCCGTCTGCGCGGGCAGGAGCACGCCGCCGTTCTCGCGAATGAGCTTGGCGGCCTCGGCCGAGCGCAGGAATTGTGCGAAGCGTCGAGTGACGGGTGCGGCATCGGACTTCATCACCACGTCTATTCGCATCTTAAGCGGGTATGAGCCTTGCTCCATCGCCGCAACCGACGGCTCGATGCCATCGAGCGTGACGATCCGCAGCGACGGCCGCTCGGTCAGAATCTGCGCCAGGGTCGCGCCCGCAAACGAGTTCGGGATCCTCACGGCAGCCTCGATGTTGTCCTGGTCGGTTGCCGCGACCGGAACGTCGACGCGTTGCCGCAGCTTGTCCATCGCGGCCTGCATGCCCTCGAAATTGGCGATCAGGAAGCCGGTCACGCTATCGCTCTTCGGCCGCAGGATCGGCTTGATCTCCTTGCCGTCCGGCCACTTGGCAAGCGCACCATTGTGGATGGCGACCACGTCGGCTTTGGTCAATCTCTGGGGGTTGGGGTGCGAGGTGACAAACACGAACGGCGTGTCGAAAAATGGCGCGCTCTGCAGTCCCTGGGCCTTCTCCTCGGCCTTGAGGGCGCGGCCGCTGACCGACAGTTGCAGGACGCCCGGGACCAGGGCCGCGATCGCTCCGCTGCTGCCCAGCCCCGGCGCGACCTCCACGCGATCTCCCGGGTGGGCCGCATGGAATGCCTCGCTCAGCCGAAGCAGCATGCCTTGAGCCGCACCGGTTCCGCCGACCTTCATGGCATCGGCGTTTGCGGCTCCGGCACCGTGACACAGCAGAACCAACGTGGCGACAGGCAGGAGACGGACAGTCATCATGGGGGCAGCCCTTGTGGTTTACAGGAGCCGCACTCTGCCGAGGAAGCACGAACAAGCCGTTAGCAAGGCCGAGCAAAGGGGCCTGCAGCCTTCACGCTCATGGCGGTCAGGAGGAGCAAAGATGCTCCGTCCTTAATCGATGGTTAACTGAACAGCCCCTATTTTCCATTTGTTGGACGTTATTCGCGGGTTTTTATGCCTGACATCTCGGTTCGATCGTTGATCACGACCATTGGGGCATGCGTGGCGGTGACGACGGCCGTGAGTGCGCCGCTTGGCTACGGCGTGATTGGCTATTGGGTGGATGCCGATCAGCTCTCCTTGCGGGCGGACGTCAGCGCGCAGCGTGTGTCGCGTTACGTCTACCAGCATGGGTCGATGTGGCCTTTCCACCACGTCCGTCTGGGCGAGCTGATCCAATTCACGGACGGAAAATCCAAGCAGATCAAGCAGCGGATCGTCACTGCGCAAGGCCAGCTGGTGTTGAGCGAAGACGTCGTGCTGGCGACGCCCACCATGATGAGATCGGCCCCGATCGTCGAGGGTGGGAGTGTCGTGGGGCACCTGGAGGTCGAGGCAGGCGCCCGCCCGCTGATCATCAACACCGCCTGGGTCGCGCTCTTGAGCACCCTCCTGGGGACGATTGCCTATTTCTCCATTCGGATATTTCCGCTCCGTGTTCTTGACCGCACGCTCGCGGAGCTCGGCAACAAGGCCGTCGAGCTCGAACGCGCGCAGCTTGCACAGGAGCAGAGCCGCATGCAGGCGGAGGCCGCCCGCCGCCAGGGCTTGCTCAATCTTGCAGATCATCTGGAGCGGGACATCCGCCAGATCGCGGGCGCAGTCTCCGAGGCGGCGGCGGCGACCGAAGGCGTGTCACAGGCGGTTGCGGCGTCGGTGAGCTCGGCCGACGATCACACCCGGGAATTGACCCAAGCGGCCGGGCAGGCCGGTTCGAGCGTGAGGGCTGCTTCGATTGCGACCGAGGCTGTCACGGTTTCGTTCGCGGAGGTTGTCGATAAGATGTCCGAGGCCTCCACGGTCGCGAAGAAAGCGACCATTGCGGCGCGGCATGCCAACGCCATGGTCGAGAAGCTGTCCGGGTCGGCGCGCAAGGTGGACGAGATTGTCAAGATGATCAACGCCATCGCGGCGCAGACCAACCTACTTGCGCTCAACGCCACGATCGAGGCGGCTCGCGCCGGCGATGCCGGGCGCGGATTTGCCGTGGTCGCGCATGAGGTCAAGGGACTGGCGGCCCAGACCGCCAAGGCGACCGAGACGATCGCGACCCAGATCGCCGACATTCAGGCAACGACGACGCAGACCGTCACCGCGATCCATGACATCGGCGAGATCGTGGTCGAGATCGACACGCTCTCGGGCGCGGTGATGGAAGTGGTCAGAGAGCAGCAGCGAGCCACCAGCGAGATTGCCGACAGCGCACATCAGGCGACGATCGGGACCGACAAGGTCGCGAGCCAGGTCGATGTCGTCAAGCGCGCCGTGACGAATACATCGGCGGTGGCGGAAGCGTCGCTCGGTGCTGCCAACGAACTGCGGTGTCAGGCGGATGCGCTGATGACCTCGCTCGACCAGTTTCTTATGAAGGTGCGGGCTGCGTAGTCCAACTTGCGTCACCCGAAACTCGTTGTCCGCCGCCGTGTCTCCCGCGAATGAGAAACTGCGTTTGCCCATCATCAACCTCCCGCCATGAGGGGGAAGCGGGAACGTTCGCCGCACAACTCTGCAAACACCCTCCACGCAGACGGCATCGGTGCCGCGGTGGCATGTTCACTTATTCCATTTTCCCGTTCCACGAATCCCGCCATCACAAAGACGGCTATGGGTCAATCGCGTCGCGTGATCGATTGACAATGTTCGCCCTGCTCAGATAGCGGAAGTAAATGGAGTTTCCGAGCAAGTGGCGGGGCACCTCCTCGAACGGCCTTAGGTTTGAGATAACCTTCGAGCGGCCTCAGCGGAAAAACACCGCCTGGCGGTCCGCGCCAAACAGCCAGGCGCCCTTCCCCAATTCCTCCGGGAACGGCGCGACCAGAACATCGCCGGCCCGGCGGAACGACAGCCCGCCTTTGCGCAACACCGTCGCCGCCGCATCAAGCGACGCCACCGTGACGCCATAACCCGCGATGAACGGCAACGACGGGATTGCGATCTCCGGCAATGCCGCAGCGAACGCTTCGCGCGTCACCAGATCGATCCGTCCGCGATCGAGCATCACCGCCTGCCCGGCCGATGTTCGTATCGCCGGCCGTCCGGTAAAGCGCGCATATCGCGCCGCGGCTTCATCGACATCGGCGACCACAATCGAGAGGCTTGCGAGCCCAAGCGCGCCATTCGAATGCGTGAGCCAGCGCCTCTGCCACACCGCATCTTCGGTGTGATGGGTGAGCATCTGGATGCGGCCTTCCGCCATCTCGCCGGGCTCGACACGGGCGACCGTGAAGGCCGCGGTGGCGGTGCCGGTGGCGGTGGCGACGGGGCGCTGGAACGGCGCAATCGGCCGGGTGCGGAAGCCGGCGACGCCGAGCCTTTGGTGCCAAATATTGGCATCGGCCACCGCAAATGCCGCGAGTTGGATACCGCAATAGCGCCCGAGCGCCGCTTCGAATTCGCGCCCCAACGTCGTGTCGGCGGTCTTGAACAGCACCTCCATGTAACCGCGCGTCAGCATGGCGCAGACATTGCCGGTGCCGGTCGGCCCGCCATCGGGCGCGACCTGCACCGACCTGGGCGTCGGCGCAAAGCCCGCGCGTATAAGCGCCGCGCCGGCCGCTTCCGGGTCGCGCACAAAATGGCCGACATGGTCGAGAAAGATCTCCTCTCCCAGCGGCAATTGGCGATCGATATCTGTCATCGCGGCATCATGAAGCGGCACATTCCGTTCCGCCATCTTACAAGACATCCGCGGGCCGATTGACTAGATTATGCATAAGATGGCACCGCAGTTTGGAGTGACTTTATGAACAGGCGTGAATTCATCGGCGGCAGTCTGACGCTATCGACTTCGGCGCTGACGCCGCTACCGGCGTGGTCCCAGGCCAAATATCCAGACCGCCCGATCAGGCTGATTGTGCCATTCGGAGCCGGCGGCGTGGTCGACTCGGTGGCGCGGCAATGGACCGAGCGAATGAAGGAGCAACTCGGCACCATCGTGATCGAGAACCAGGGTGGCGCCGGCGGCACCATCGGCATGGGCGACGCGGCACGCGCGGCCCCGGACGGTTACACCCTCGCCTTCGGCAACACCTCGACGCTGGTGCTCAATCCGGCCATCATGCCCAAGGTGCCGTACGACCCGACGCGCGATTTCATCACCGTTTCGATCCTGGCGGTGTCGGTGAGTGGCATCATCGTTCATCCCTCGGTGCCGGTGAAAGACCTCAAGGAATTCATCGCCTATGCCAAGGCAAACCAGGACAAGCTGTCCTACGGCTCGGCCGGCGCCGGCACCATGACCCAATTCGCCGGTGAATTGTTCAAGCAACTAATCGGCGCGCCGGGCATCGTGCATGTGCCCTACAAGGGCGCGGGCCCAAGCCTCACCGATCAGGTCTCGGGCGCGATCCCGATGTCGACCATCAACATCACCGGCCAAGTGCTGGCGCTGCACAACGCCGGCAAGCTTCGTATTCTTGCGGTGACCGCGAACACCCGATTGCAGGGCGCACCGGATATACCGACCGCGGTCGAAGCCGGCCTGCCGGGAATGACCGCCGAACTTTTTACGGCGCTGCTGGTCCCGGCCAAAACACCGCAGCCGATTGTCGAGCGAATCTACAATGCATCGCAGACCGTGATGAAAAATCCCGGCATGCAAGAAGCGCTGATCAAGCAGGGGCTGGAGCCGGTTGTCGATTCAAACCCGAAAACCGCGACAGCCTATGTCCAGGAAGAACTCAGACGCTGGACGCCGCTGATCGATACGCTGGGATTGAAGCAGAAGCAATAACACCCACTAAACCGCCCGCATCCGTTCTGCCGCCATCCGCATCAACTGGCCGCGATCGACCTTGTTGGTCGACGCCAGCGGCAATTCGTCGACAAACCATACAAAGCGCGGGTGCTGATAGGCCGGCGCATGGGCGAGCGCGAATTCTTTAATGTCGTCCACGCTCGGCGCCTGGCTAGATTTTGGGATCACGAAAGCAACCGGCTTCTGGCCCTTGATGTCGTCGTCGACCGGCACCACCGCCGCTTGCGCCACGCCGGGGTGACGCTCCAGCATCCGCTCGACATCGGCGGGATAGATGTTCTCACCGCCGGACACGAACATGTCGTCGGTGCGGCCAACGAAAGTATAGAAGCCGTCGGCATCGCGGCGGAACACATCGCCAGTGATGTAATAGCCGTCCGCCGTGATCGGCGGCGCAAGGTCCGGCCGGTTGTGATAGCCGTTCATGACCGCCGGGCATTTCATTTCCAGAACGCCCTCTTCGGCATGCTTGTTGTCGCCGTCCGCCAAGCGTAGCTGCACTTGCGGATGTGGATAGCCGACCGACATTTCTGGCTGTTTGAGACCCTTGGGATGTGGACCGAACACCACCGGGCCGGCTTCGGTGGTACCATAGGCGTTGGTGACCAGGGCCTTCGGCAGCGCGCGATGGATCGCCTGCATCAAGCTCCGGCTCACCGGCGCGGAGCCCATGCGGACGAACTGCACGCTGGCGAGATCGGTATGCGCCAGCAGATCGGCTTCGCGCAGCATCATCGCCATCATCGGCGGCACCGCGGTCAGCCAGGTAGCGCGGTAGCGCTCGATCGCGTCGATATAGGCGCGCGCGATGAACTGCGGCAGCAGCACGATGGTGGCATGCGCCGCGCAGGCCAGTTTCGACAGCGCCAGCGCGTTCATATGGTAAAGCGGCGCCGCGATCAGATAGCGGTGCTTATCGAGTCCTGGCGCAAGTCTTGCTTCCACGACCCAGAGATGGCTCTGGTGCGAGAGCACGACGCCTTTGGGCTTTCCGGTCGACCCCGAGGTGTAAAGAAACATCGCTGGCTCGCGCGCCGCCGGAATCATCGTGTCGTACGGACCGTGGTCAAGAAATCCGTCGAAACCGTCCGCTCCTGCCACACCAAAGCTGACGATCGGCAAGCCATCCGGGCAATCCTGGCGCCGCGGCGGATCGCAGAACACAAGCTTGGCGTCGGCGTCGCGGACGATGAAATCGATGGTCGCGCGCGGGAATTTGAAATTCACGGGCACCGCCACAAAGCCGGCGCGCATGATCCCAAAATACGCCGCGAGGTATTCGGCGCGATTAGCCGACAGGATCGCGATCCGGTCGCCACGGGCAAAGCCACGCCGGACGAGCGCACGTGCGACCCCGGCCGCCATGGCATCGAGCTGCGCATAGCTGAATTCGCGCGGTTTAATCTCGCCGCCGAGATCGACGATCGCGACCTTGGTCATGTCGCGCTCGCGGACGATCAGGTCGCCAAGATTGCTGAAGGCAGGCATCGACGCGGTCTCGATCACGCCTTCGGCGGTGGCGGCGGCGCTGTGAAATAAGTGCCGCGACCCGACGCCAAAAGCTTGCCATCCTTGTCGTAGATAGAGGCTTCGGCGCAGGAGAACTGGCCGCCCTGCCGCACCACCTTGCCTTTCGCGGTCAGGTCGCCCGGCATGGCGGCGGCGTGATAATCGACCCGCAGGTCGATGGTCGGCGCCGGGCGGCCGAGCTTCTTCACCATCGCCCAGTCGGCCGCGAGATCGACCAAAGCCGCGAGCACGCCGCCATGGGTGTAGCGCCGCTCCGGATTGACCACCCACTCCTCACGCCACGTTGCCGTCAATTCGATGCCGTCGTCATGCACGGCGACGACCTTGAGCCCGAGCCACTGATGATAGGGCGCGCGGGTGATCATGGCCTGGACTTTTTCGAGGGTGATGTCGTCGGGCATGAATGTCGCTCCTGAACTGTCTCAGTCATCCTGAGGCGCGCGTGCAACGAGCTTCGAAGGATGGCGGAGGAGAACCTTACGGTGCCACCACCACTTTGCCGATGACCTCGCGATCCTCGATCAGCCGCAATCCTTCGCGGGCCTGGTCGAGCGGCAGCACCTTATCGATCACCGGCTTCATCTTGCCGTCGGCGATCAGCGCCATCAAACCCTTCAGGTCCTCGTCGTAGAAGCTGTTCGAGCCGATGATATTAAGCTCGAAGCTCCAGATATAGCGCAGATCTTCCTTCGGATCGTAACCGGCGGTGGCGCCGCAAACCAAAAGCTTGCCGCCGCGCTTGAGACAACGCAGCGACGGATGCCAGGTATCGCCCCCAGTAAAATTGATCACCACATCGACGCCGCCGTCATAGCTGCGCCGCTGCGGCTTACCGTATTTCTCAACCGCCCATTTGGAGAAATCGGTCTCCTTCACATTGAGCACATGGTCGGAGCCGAGCTTTTTGAGCGCCTCCACCTTCTCCGGACTTGACGTGCAGGAAATCACCTCGGCGCCGAGCAGCTTGCACAGGATCACGCAGCCGGTGCCGACGCCGCCGGACGCGCCCAGGATGATGACCCGGTCGCCCTTTTTGATGGTGTTGTGGGTGACAATCATGCGGTGCGCGGTGCCATAAGCGACCGGCAGCGACGCCGCTTCCTCATAGCTGACGCCCGCCGGCATGACGACCAGTTGATCGGCGGCGACCAGGCAGTATTCCGCCATGCCGCCATCGAGCATTTCGCCCATCAGGCCTTTTTTCTTGTCAATCGGATTGACCAGCACACGATCGCCGACCTTCCAGCCGGCGACGCCGGGGCCGACCTCGGCAATGTCGCCGGCCATGTCGAGGCCGATCACCACCGGCAATGGCACCTTGATGCCGGGCATGCCGCGCATGGTGAACACGTCATGGTAATTGAACGAGGAGGCGCGGACCCGAATGACGACATGGCCTTCAACCGCCTGCGGCACGGGCTTATCGGATACCACCTCAAGATTTTCAAGCCCGCCATGCTGGCGCAGCACCAGTGCCTTCATCGTCCTGCCACTCACGAGCCTCACCCCTTGCGTTCGGCGACGTCTATCAGCCGGTTGACATGCGTCCCCACGCGCGAACCGTCGATACCATAGATATGGATCGAGATTGCGGGAACGTCCCCGGCATTACCAAGCCGGTGGATTTGTTCAAGCCCGGCGGGGGCGAAACAAGCGTAGCCCGACGCGCGCTCCGCGATCGCGGAAGCGACCGCCACGCCACGACGTGTATCGAACTCATAGAGGGTTTCGGTGAGCGGGTGTTCGACTACCGCATATGCGCACCAAGTGTCGTGGGCATGCGGCGGGCTGAACTGGCCCGAGCCCCAGACCAGCGACAGCAAGGTGAACCGGCCGGCGGGGTCGCTGGCAACGGTGTGACGGGCGTAGCAACCGGAACGCGGCGCACGGAATTCGGCTGACAACAGGCCCGGAACCGCCGTCGCGGCGCGCAGTGCCTCGACGACCCGTTCGCCCATGATGGCGGGCGGTCCGTCGCAGGCTGCGCCGACCCGGGCCATCAGCTGTGCAATCGGGTCGGTCGGCGTGGGCAGCGGAACGATCGGTCGGCGCCCGGTTTCGAGCGAGATAGAGCGGGCTGGTAACATGGCAGGCTCCAACATACCGATGAGTCAGTGGTAATATTCTACATAATAGATATGATTTGGCAATACATACTACGTTAATTGATATTTACAGCATATTTATACTATAAAATAACAAAATAATAGGACAAAAAACTCCAGGTTTGGCACAAGCGGTCGCAGCGGCGCGGATTCCTCGGTCGGACGCCGGACTTGAGAAGCCAAAGCGAAGCGGCGGTGTCGATTGACAGCCCGCGTCGTTTCGCTACGCAATCATCGATCAATCCTTCGGAGCGCAGCATGCAGGAAAACTTCCGCCAGTTTCTCGACCGGTTGCGGCAGACCGGCGAACTCGTCGACCTGCGTCAGCCCGTCGATATCCGTCACATTGCGACGCTGGTCGACCAGGCCAAGACCGCGCTGTTTTTTCACAAGGTCATTGGCTACGACGTGCCGGTGGTGTCCGGCATCATCCGCTCGCGCGAGCGCGCCATGATGGGACTTGGCGCCGACACCTATCGCGAGATCGAGGACAAGCTCGCCGCCGCGATCGCCAAGCCGATCCCGCCGAGGCACGTCAAGACCTCGCCGACCCGCGAAGTGCTGATGACCGGCGACGAGGTCGATCTCTACAAGTTGCCGATCCCGATGTCGTCGATCTACGACGGCGGCCCGATGATCACCGCCGGCGTCGTGATCGCGCGCGATCCCGAACTTGGCATCAATTCCGGCATCTACCGCTTCATCGTGAAAGAAAAGAACCTCACCGGCATCGATATCGTCACGCCCAACAATATGCGGTTGTTCGCGCAGCGCGCGCTCGAACGCAAGGAGCCGCTGCCGATCTCGATTTCAATCGGCACCCACCCGATTGAGATCACCGGCTCAGGCTATCGTGCCCCGCTCGGCGTCGACGAGATGGCGATCGCCGGCGGTTTGCGCGGCGTGCCGGTGGAACTGGCGCCGTGCGCGACCATCGACCTGCCCTACATCGCCGATGCCGAAATCGTGCTGGAGGGCGAGATCCTGCCGACCGGTTGGACCTGGCCGGAAGGGCGCTTTGGCGAATTCACCCGGCTGATGGGCGGGCTGCATTGGAACCCGCTGGTGCGCATCAAGGCGGTCTCGATGCGCAAGGACGCGATCTATTACAACCTGCACATGCCCTGGGAGAACACCTGGCTGGCGGCGCCCACGCGCTATGCCGCGATCCGGCAGGCGCTGCGCACCGCCGGCGTGCAGGTGAAGGACATCAATGTGACGCTCGGCGGCTGCGCGTTCTGGCACGCGGTGATCTCGATCAAGAAGCAGCCGGGCGAGGCGAAGAACGCGCTGCTCGCGGCGCTCTCGGTGATGGACCTCAAGCATGTGGTGGTGGTCGACGACGACATCGATATTTTCGACCCGATGGACGTGGAGTGGGCGATCGCCACCCGCGTGCAGGGCGACAAGGACGTCATGATCGTGTCGAACGCGCGCGCCAAGCCGCTCGACCCCAGCCTCCCGCAGGGCGCCGGCATCGTGCCGACCGGCGCCAAGGTCGGCATCGATGCGACCATCCCCGACGGCATCCCCAAGGAACACTACGAGCGCATCACTTACGCCTATGCCGACAAGGCGAAGCTCGAGGATTATGCCAAGGGCAAGAAGGACGAGGCCGGGAAATCGGCCGACGGTACCGAGGTGGCGGCATTAGCCAAGGAAATCCTGGCAGCGATCGAACAGGCGCCGCTCTACTACACCGACATCGCGGAGAAATTCTCGACCTATGATTTCCGCACCGTGGCACGCGCCATCGGCCACCTGCACGCCACCGAAAAGCTGTGGCAGGACCCGCGCGGCCGCATGTGCGTGCGTGGTTCGCAATTCGCGGCAAGCTTGCCGAAGAAGTAGCATGGCGTTCCGTCATTGTGGGCGGCATGACGGCGCCGCATCGATTCATCAGGTGTTGGCATGACTGCCGGAACACGCGATCGCTTGATGATGACGCGCTGTATCGCGCTCGCCAAGGCATCGAGTCAATCGGGTGAATACCCTTATGCCGCGGTGCTCTGCCAGGGCGATATGGTGGTGGCGGAATCGATCAATCGGGTTACCCACGACCGTGATATCACGCGGCACGCCGAAGTGGTTGCGATCTCGCAGGCGCAAAAGACGCTCGACACCATCAGCCTCGACGACTGCGAAATCTACCTAATCGGGGAGCCCTGCGCCTTTTGCTCCTACGCGATCCGCGAGAGCCGCATCCGCCGGGTCGTCTATGGCTTGAATTCACCACATATGGGCGGCGTGTCGAAATGGAAAATCCTCACCGATACCGATCTGTCCGCAACCATGCCGGAAGTGTTCGCGCCGCCGCCGGAGATCGTCTCCGGCTTCATGGCGGCGGAGGCCGAGCAAGCGATTGCCGAATGCAGTCCGATGACCGCGGGAATCCTCAAGCAGCGTGGACTGTTTGTCGCCCCGGCGTCGACAACAATCATGCCCACGCCCGCTACCGGATTACGCCAACGCTTGCTGCAGTTCCTGCGCCGCAATTTTTTCGACTATTTCGGCCGACGCTAATGCCGGGCGGCAGGACTCGCGCGACGCGGCTTGCAATTCGCGGCGAACCTGCCGAAGAAGTAGCATCCGATATTTGGAGATGGCGCGAAGCTTCGGACGCAGAATGATGGCTGCTATGCGGCTTGCGCGCGCTGGTCACCAAGGACCTCGTCAATGGGCAAGGATCGTCGCCACCACCGGCAGCTAGGCGGAATTAGCCTCCCGTGTGCCGGACGAGCGGCGCGAGACCCGGAAACCTGGTTATGCTTTTATTCGGCATAGGAGAACCAGGGCCCCGGCTCTGCGGCGCATCACTTCGTGCGGCGCTGCGGCCGGGACCCGCGTGAGAGGACCACATGCAGGAAATCAATCAGAAGCGCGCGCTCACCCCCCGCAGCGAAGTCCGCGACGGCATGCGGATCGATTGGGATGTGCCAATCACCATGGACGATGGCCTGGTGCTGCGCGCCGACATATTCCGCCCGCTCAAGCACGGCCGCTACCCGGCGATCCTCACTTATGGCCCCTATGCCAAGGGGCTCGCCTTCCAGGACGGCTATCCGAGCGCATGGGAGCGTATGGCGCGCGCGCATCCCGATGTCACCGCCGGCTCGTCGAATCTCTACCAGCAATGGGAGGTCGTCGACCCCGAAAAATGGGTACCGCACGACTACGCCTGCGTGCGGGTGGATTCGCGCGGCGCCGGCTGTTCGCCCGGCAAGGTCGATCCGTTCTCGCCACGCGAAACCAAGGATTTCTACGGCTGCATCGAATGGGCCGCGGCGCAGCCCTGGTCGAGCGGCAAGGTCGGCCTCAATGGCATTTCCTACTACGGCAGCAACCAGTGGCACGTCGCAACGCTGCAACCGCCGCATCTCGCCGCCATGTGCATCTGGGAGGGTTGTGCCGACTGGTATCGCGACATGACCCACCATGGCGGCATTCTCTGCACGTTCTGGGAGAACTGGTACGACATGCAGGTCAAGACCGTGCAGTATGGCGCGGGCGAGCGCGGCAAACGCAGCCGCGTGCATGGCCAATGGGTGTGCGGGCCGGAAACTCTGTCGGAGCAGGAACTCGCGCGCAACCGCGTGCCGTTCGGCGACGAAATCCGCGCCCATCCGCTCGACGACGCCTATCATCGCGCTCGTTCGCCTGACTGGTCGAAAGTGAAAACACCGTTCCTGTCGGCCGCCAATTGGGGCGGCCAGCCGCTGCATCCGCGCGGCAATTTTGAAGGCTTCTTCCGCGCCGCGGCGAAGGATAAATGGCTCGAAGTCCACGGCATCGAGCATTGGACGCATTTCTACACCGACTATGGCCGCGAATTGCAGTTGCGCTTCTTCGATCATTTCCTGCACGGCAAGAACAATGGCTGGGACAAGCAGCCGCGGGTGCAGCTCCAGGTTCGCCACATCGACAGGTTCATCGAGCGCCATGAAGGCGAATGGCCGATCAAACGAACTAATTGGCAAAGGGTTTTTCTCAATCACAACGACCAATCGCTGGGCGCCAACAAGCCCAAGGGCAAGGCGACAATCAGCTTCGACGCCATGGACGACGGCGTGACATTCCTGGCAGCGCCAGCGCCGCATGAATTCGAGTTCACCGGCCCGTCGTCGCTCAAGCTCTATGTGTCGTCATCAACCGCCGATGCCGACCTGTTCGTGGTGCTGCGGGTGTTCTCGCCGGAAATGAAAGAAGTCGTGTTCCAGGGCGCGATCGATCCGCACACGCCGGTGGCGCAGGGCTGGCTGCGGGCCTCGCATCGCAAACTCGACAAGAAACTGTCGACGCCCTGGCGGCCCTATCACACCCACGACAAGAAACAGCCGCTTCGAAAAGGCGAGGTCGTCGAACTCGACATCGAAATCTGGCCGACCTCGATTGTGGTGCCGAAGGGCTACCGTCTGGCTCTGTCGATCCGTGGCAAGGACTATGTCTATCCCGGCCCCAGCGGCGGCAAGCTGTCGAACTTCAAGAATGAACTGACCGGCTGCGGTCCGTTCCTGCATGACGATCCGCGCGACCGGCCGCCGAAGCTTTTCGCGGGCACCACCACGCTGCATTTCGGCAGCGAGCGGCAGGCGTTCCTGCTGCTGCCGGTGATCCCGCCGAAAGCAGCGCCCGCGCGCAAAGGCCAACCACGCAATCCCAAACGGAGCCCCCGATGACCCAATGGAACAAATATGCACCGACGGCGGCACGCCAGCACGGTCGGCCCGGCCGCGAGGTCCGGCCAAAGAGCATCACCATCGACATCCATTCCCATGTCGCGGTGCCGGCGGCGGCCGAATTCGTCAAACCGCATTTCGATCCGATGAAGAATGCAATGGTGCTTTACGCAACCCCGGAGACCCGCGCGCTCAACCAGCAGCAGGAAGCCGACATCCGGCCACGCATCACCGGCTATGATCGGCGGCTGCAAGACCTCGACGCCATGGGCATCGATTTCCAATTGGTGATGCCGCCGCCGCCGCAATGCTACTACACCGTGCCGCCCGATATCGCGGTGCAGGCCGCGCGCATCGTCAATGACGGCATCGCCGAATATGTCGCCGGCAAGCCCGATCGCTTCGCCGGCCTCGGCAGCGCGCCGATGCCGGACGGCGTGGAGGCCGCCAAGGAACTCGAACGCTGCGTCAAGACGCTCAAGCTCAAGGGCGTGCAGATTCTCACCAATGTGAACGGCCAGGAGCTGTCCGATCCGGCATTCGCGCCATTCTGGCGCAAGGCGGAGGAATTGCAGGCGCTGGTCGTTCTGCATCCGCTTGGCTTCAGCGAGGCCAAGCGGCTGTCGCGCTTTTCGTTCAACAACACCATCGGCAATCCGCTCGATACCACGATCGCGCTGCATTACCTGATCTTCGACGGCGTGTTGGAGCGGCATCCGAATTTGAAGATTCTGGCCGTGCATGGCGGCGGCTATCTTGGCGCCTATTCCGGCCGCATCGATCATGCCTGGGGCGCGCGCTCGGACGCCCATGGCGACCTGCCGCATCCGCCGACGAGCTACCTCAAGAAGATTTATTTCGATTCGGTGGTGTTCACCCCGCATCAACTTGCCGAACTGGTGCGGCTCTATGGCGCCGACCGCATCATCATGGGCACCGACTATCCCTTCGACATGGCGGACTACGATCCGATCGGCCATGTCGCATCGGTCGATGGCTTCGACGCGGGAACTATCGCAGCGATCGCCGGCGGCAATGCCAAGCGACTGCTGGGGGTTTAGCGAGGTCGAACCCTCGCTACTCCGCCTGCACGCCGGATTTCGCCGCGATCTCACGCCAACGCGCCAGATCGTTGCGGATCAGATCGCCTATCCGCTCGAACGCGATCGGCGCCGGCTGCATCGCCTGCAATTCGAGCCCCTTCATCACGGAGCTGTCAGCCACAATGGCGTTGACCTCTTTGTTGAGCCGCGCCGCAATCGGCGTCGGCAAATTGGCGGGGCCGACCAGCGCAAACCACAGCGAGGTCTCAAAACCCGGGACGCCGGCCTCGATCAGCGTCGGGATATCGGGAACCTGGCTCGCCCGCTGCGCGGTGCTGACGGCCAGAATCCTGATCTTGCCATCCTTGATCAGCGGCAGGCTCGAGCCGAGTGTGCCAAAGGTGATGTCGATGCGGCCTTCCGCCAGATCGATCACCGCCTGCGACGCCGAACGGTAAGGAATGTGATTGAGCTTGATGCCGGTCATGTTGGAAAGAAGCTCGGTCGCAAGATGCGCGACGCTGCCGAGCCCGATCGACGAGTAATTCAGCACGCCTGGCTTTGACTTTGCGAGCGCAACAAGCTCGCGCACATTGGTCACCGGCAGCTTTGGCGAAACCGAGAGCGCATAGGGCACGACCCCAATCATTGCGATCGCGGTAAAGTCTTTCACCGGATCGTAGGTGAGCTTGGAATTGACGATGACATTGGTGACATGCGTGGTCGTGGTCGCCATGCCGAGCGTGTAGCCGTCGGGCGCGGCCTTGGCGACCGCGTCGGCGCCGATGGCGCCGCTCGCGCCGGCGCGGTTCTCGATCACCACTGTTTGTCCGAGCCGCTCGCCGAGCTTGGCCGCGACCAGCCTGCCGATCACGTCGACCGATGCGCCCGCCGGCAGCGGGACAACCAGGCGGATTTGCCGGCTCGGCCAGACATCCTGCGCATTGCCGGCGACGACGGCGGCGAAAACCAACACGAGCGCGACGACAAGGCGCTGCATCAACGTCACTCCCCGGGGCTTCTTATTTCTTATCGCTCAAGTCTGGCACGGCCGGTCGCAGCCCTGCAATGCGCGGTTTGCGCGGGCGGCGGCGGCGCGCGATAATGGGCTTGTCAGGTCCCTCCGCCACCGCCCGGAGCGACCATGGAGACCGAGCGAATGCCGTTTCACGACTTCCGACAGTTTCTCGATGTCATGCGCCAGCAGGGCGAACTCGTCGACATCAACCAGGACATCGCGCTCACCGACGTCGGCAAGGCGCTTAAACATGCCTATGCCAAGGGCCGCAAGGCGGTCAGCTTCAATCGGAATGGCACCGAATTCCCGCTGGTCTGCGGCGTTTATTCCAGCCGCAAGCACGCCCTCCTGGCGTTTGAAACAGATGAGAAAAACGTCACCCAGAAAGTGCTCGAAGGCCTCGGCAAGCCGATCGCGCCGATCATCAAGAATGGCGGCGGCGCACCCTGCCATGAGGTCGTCATTACCAAGGACATCGATATCCGGCGCTTTCCGATTCCGACCTACAGCCCCAAGGATGGCGGGCCCTATATCACGCCCGGGATCGTGGTCTCCAAGGACCCCGAGACCGGCGTTCCCGATATCGGCCACTACCGCTTCCTGATCCTGGACAAGGACAAGTTCTCGTTCTCGGCGCAGCCGTTCCATCGCTTCGGCAAGAACCTGACCAAGTGTCAGCAGATCGGCGTCACGCCGAAGGCGGCGCTGATTATCGGGGTCGATCCGATCCTGGCCTACACCTGCCAGGTCCAGGTGCCGGACCAGACCAACGATTGGGAGGTCGCCGGCGGCCTGCGCGGCGCGGCGGTCGAACTCACCCAATGCAAAACCTGCGACATCGAGGTGCCCGCGACCTCCGAAGTGGTGATCGAATTCGAAGTCGACATGAACAATACCGTGATGGAAGGGCCGCTCGGCGAATATACCGGCTACTACACGCCGGCCTCGCTGAAACCGGTGGCGACCATCACCGCCATCACCCACCGCAAGAACCCGATTTTCCAAGGACTCCTCACCGGCAAGCCGGTGACCGAGAACCATATCCTCAAGCAAATTCCATTCGAGGCCTCGCTGCTGCGCGCACTCAAGGCGCAGTTCCCGACGGTGGTCGATGTATCGGTGCGGGCGTCGGCCGGCGTGTCGTTCTTTGTCGTGATCGCGATGCACCCGCGCTACAAGGGCGAACCGCGGCAGGTGATCCTGAACGCCATGTCAAGCAATATCCGCCCGAAATGGACCGTGATCGTCGAACCCGATATCGACGTGCACAGTTCAGCCGAGGTGGAATGGGCGATGGCGTTCCGCACGCAGCCGCAGGAAGACGTGATTATCGTCGGCGACATTCCGGCTGGCCCGTCCGACCCATCGATCGACGATCCCAAGGTCGCACGCCCGATGCGCACCGCCTCCGCTATTGGCATCGACGCCACCCGGCCATTCGGCAAACCATTCTCGGAAGTCGCGGACGTGACAGGTTGGGAAGATTTCGCAGTGCCGGAGCTCGATGCCTGGCGGTGATCGGCGCCGGATGTGCGCGCATTGCATCGGCAATGTACCAACACAGCGTCAAGAGAAAGAAGGAAAAGCGATCGATGCCCGAGATTCTGGTTTGTAAGGACGGAGAGATCCCCGACGGCGGCGTGCGGCTGATTACGGTCGGTCGCGACGAGATCGGCGTCATCCGCCACCGCAACAAATATTACGCCTACCGCAACCTGTGCCCGCACCAGGGCGGGCCGGCTTGCGAAGGCCTGCGCATGCCGCAGGTGGTCGACCGCATCGGCAATGGCGGCATCCTGCTCGGCCAGACCTTCGACGAAGACGATATGCACATCGTCTGCCCGTGGCACGGCTACGAATTCCATTTATCGGACGGCTGCCATGTTATCGATCGCCGGCTGCAACTGAAGAAATACGAAGTCGTGCAACGCGGCGACGAAATCTACGTCACGGTTTGACAGCGAAGAAGATCAAAAGGACCACCGGTCATGAACGAACATACCCGCAGTTTCCGCGACCTGTCCGCCGAAACATTCGACACCCGCACGCTGCTTAAGAACGCCGCCCAGCAGGCGATCGACCGCCGCTATGAGGACTTGTTTATTGTCGACGTGGACTCGCACCACTATGAGACCGAGGCGTTCAAGGAGATCGCCGAATTCATCGAGGATCCGGTGCTGCGCCACGAAGCGAAATTCCAGGGCTCATCGCGCGGCGGAATATCCTCGGAGAGCGGCTCCTATCAGGAACTCGGCGGCCGTATCACGCGCTATCCGGAACGCAAGAACGAGAAAGTGCCGCCGAAGCCACACCGCGACATCGTGCTGATGGAACGCTGGATGGACCAGCTCGGCGTCGACATGGCGGTGATGTTCCCGACGCCGATGCTCAATCTCTCAAATTGCCCGCGACACGAGGTCGAGGTCGGGCTCGCGCGCGGCTACAATCGCTGGCTCTGCGACACCATTCTCGACAAGGAACCGCGCATCAAATCGATGCTTTATCTGCCGTTCCACGACCCTGAGGCCTGCTTCAAGATCATCGAGGAATTCGGTGAGCGCAAGGGCGTCGTCGGCTTCATGGTGACAGCGACCCACTACACCCGCAACTATCAGAACCCCTACATGAAGATGTACGCGGCCCTGCAGGAACGCGGTCTGCCGCTTGGCTTCCACGCCGCCTTCACCTGGGCCGACCAGAGCCTGCAGCTCACCAACCGCTTCATCGCGGTGCATGGCCTCGGCTTCACCTGGTGCAACATGCTGCATCTGGCGAACTGGCTGGTAAACGGCATGCCGGAGCGTTTCCCCAAGCTCAAGACCATCTGGATCGAATCCGGCCTTGCCTGGATACCGTTCATGATGCAGCGGCTCGACAACGAATTCATGATGCGTACCTCAGATGCGCCGCTGCTCAAGCGCAAGCCGAGCGAATATATTCGCGAGATGTTTTTCACCTCGCAACCGATGGAGATGGTGGACAACAGGAAAGCGCTCGAAGTCACCTTCGAGATGATCAACGCGCCGAGCCAATTGCTCTATTCGTCCGACTACCCGCACTGGGACATGGACCTGCCGTCGACCATCTACGATCTGCCATTCATCGACATGGCCGCCAAACGCAATATCCTTGGTGGCAATGCGCAAAAACTGTTCAATCTCACACCCGCGCTGTCGCCGGTGAAGCAGGCGCGGCTGGTGGCGCGCAAGGCCGCAGAAGCGGCAGGGGTGGCGGCGGAGTAGGCTTTCGTTCCGCCCTCATCCTGAGAAGCCCGCAAAGCAGGCCTTTCGAAGGATGGGGTGGCCCCATGATTCGAGACGCTCGCTGCGCTCGCCCTCAGCATGAGGGCCGAGAGAAACCGCAGATGATTGCCTACTCTTCCATCTGCTGCTTGCGCCAGGCCAGCGCGGCTTTGCGGCCGTCCTTGGCGCGGACGGCGTCAAACTCCCGTCCGACCTCGGTCTCCGCCGCATAGAGCGGCGCCAGTACGTCGAGGCCCAAATTTATCGCCGCGCGGTCTTGGCTGGGGGGCGCCGCGCGGTGTTCGCCTCGATCCATTGCAAGATCCAATCGGCGATCTGCAGGTTGTTGAGGTCCATCATCAGCATATGGGTATTGCCGCGCACGCCGCGCTCATAGGTGCCCATGAAAGCGGCCTTGCCGCCGGCGACATTGACGCTGGCGACCGCCTTGCGACATTGCTCCTCGCCAGCCCAGCTGTGGTCACCGGCAACGTTCAGCCAGGGGACCCGCGCCATGGTCTTCACTTGTTCGGACATGAGTTCACAACCGGAACGGCCTTCGACATTCACCAGGGCTTTGACGAGATCGGGCTGGGCGAGGGCCGTCAGCGTTCCATAGACTCCCGACTGGGAATGTACCATGACGACCGACGGGCCGACCTTTTGCATCAGTGCGACCAACGCATCCACCGTCTTGCGCGGCGGCTGGGGCAAGGTAGCCTCGGTGTTCGGCACGAGCTGCGCCATGTACTGCTCGATATGTTCCTTCGGAAACTTGGAGTCCGGCCACCATTCGTCGGGCTTCGGCCCGAAGCGGAACACGCTCCAGGCGCGCTCGTAAGTGAACTGGACGATGCCGCCTTTGGGGATCAGCGTCGCGTCGCCGCGCGATACGGCGTTGTTGATCGGCGCCGGATTCCAACCCGAACGCGCCCGGCCGACCTGATCGACGACATAGACCGGATAACCCTTGCGCAGGAAATGCTGCTTCCAACCATCGCGGCCATCCGGCGTCGTGTCGTAGGTCTTGCCGGTGTGGCCGGAGCCGTGGACCATGATCACCGGCAGCGCGCCGGCCTTACGCCGCAGCGGAATGGCATATTCGACATACATCTGGTTGACGACAACGCGGCCGCCGTCTGCGCCGCCGCCGGGATTGTCGGTGCGGACCACCTCGCCATTGACGAAGAAGCTACCCTGTTCCTTCAACGCAGGCGGCTGAGCTGCACGCACGGGCGTCCCCATCAGCACGGCGACCGCCAATGACATGGCCGCAATCAACGATCCGTTAGCGACAAGCCGGCGCTTGTGATTGTTTCGCATGACGTTCTCCCCGCATTTTTTTATTGGAATGACAGTGTAAGCTCAGCATCGATACAATTGCTTCACAAATCCGCAAAACGCTGCCGGCAGCGTTCTATTCCTCCATCTGCTGTTTACGCCACGCCAGCGCGGCCTTGAGACCGTCCTTGGCACGAATAGCGTCGAATTCCTTTCCAACATCGGTCTCCGCCGCATAGAGCGGCGCCAGTACGTCGAGACCGGAATTGATTGCTGCGCGGAAGCCGCCGGCGTCGAGCCCGCGATTGACCGCAAGCTTGGCGGCGGCCAGCGCTTCCGGCGCGATCAGCGACAGCCGCCGGGCGTATTTCATGGTCGCGGCGGCAAGCTCCGCCGCCGGCACCACCCGATTGACCATGCCGATCTCGTAGGCCCGCTTGGCGTCGATCTTGTCGCCAAAATAGATCAGCTCGCGCGCCCGCTTGTGCCCGATCATAAACGGCATCAATACCGCCGGACCGACCTGCGAGAACAGGATTTCCGGCTCGCCAAATATGGCGTCGTCGGCCGCAATGGTCAGATCGCAGAACATCGCAAGCTCGCAGCCGCCGCCAAGCGCATGGCCCTGCACCGAGGCAATTACCGGCTTCTTCAGCGTCCAGGGTGTCATCAGGCAGCGCATGCTCACGGCCAACCGCTCGCGATATTTGAGCGCATCGTGCCGCCACGGCCGGGCATGGCCGCCGCCGACATCGAAGCCGACGCAGAAGCTGCGTCCCTCGGCGCGCAGCACAATGACACTGGTGGCCTCATCCGCATCGGCGCGCAGCAATACCTGCTCGATCGCAAGCCGCATTTCCATGGTCAATGCGTTGAGCTTTTGCGGCCGGCTCAATGTGACAATGCCGATCTTGCCATCGGCGGCGTAACGGACGGTTTCGCTCACGCAGCTTCCGCCTCTAGCGGCGCGCTGCGTTGCACGCCCTTCACGTTGACGCCCCGGCCGAAACGCCCCTCGCGCTGCGCCTTGGGAATCGGACGGCCCGCCGGATCATGCAGCCATAGCCGCAAAAGGTGCCGCTTGCGATTCGGCTCCGGCCAATCGCGATATTCGCGGCGGGTGTGCAGCATCACGAAATTGTTGAGGAACTGGATATCGCCACGGGCGAAATCGATATCGAGCGCGACCTCCTCGACCGTCTGGCGATAGACCTCGACGGCCTCCTTCTGCGCTGGCGTGAATTTCGGCACACCCGGTATCTGCTGCGCCTTGTCGATCACCGCACCAACCCCAGCGGCGCTAAAATAGCCCTCATGAAATGTGAAGATCGGCTGCTTGATGTATGGCAGGTCGCCGGGGCTGACCTCGCCGCTGCGGGAGCGGTAATAGTCGCCGCACAAAGCCTCGACCAGCTCCGGCCGGCGCTTCAGCATGGTGTTGTAGACCGTCACCGAACTCGCGATGCGGCTCTCACCACCCGACATCGGCGTCTGCAGGCACAACAGCCCGACATAATCGCAGCCATCGGTGTGAAAGCGCATCTCCGCATTGGTCATGTAGCCGCGGGTGTGGGGATCGCTGTAATCGCCGCCGAGATCCTTCACATGGCCGAGAATGTGGCCCAACTTGTTCTGCGACATGGTTTGGCCGAGATGGGCGCCAAGCCCGATATAGGCGATGGCCGTGTCCTCGCGGTCGAACCGGTCGAGCGGAAAGTTCTGCATCATGACAATGCCGCGACCATCCATCAGTTCGCGGCGCACGTCGGCAAGCACCTCGCCAAAGGCGCGGAGCGGAAAGTCCGGCTTGCCAATATCGACCATCGCGGTGCTGCTGCGGCGCGCCGTCGCCACCGCCGCTGAAAGCTCCTCGGCATCGGCATCGGTTATCTGATAACTCCAACTCGCAACGTCTTTGAGGCTCGCCGCGGTCCAGCCAGCGGGATCGACCAGCGGCTTCATCGGCGCGGCCGCTTCGCGCCGGGCGGTTTTGAAGCTGCGGAAATCACCCATGTTCGATCGTCTCCGTCGGTCGGTTTAGTCTAGCGCGGCCTTGGCTTTGCGGATCAGGTCCGGCGACGCCGCATAAATCTGCGCCATGATCTTTTGGGCTTCTTCGCCCGCCACCGGATCGAGCAGGAGGCTCTGCTTCTTGGCGTCGGCGAGGAAGGCCTCGTCCTGAAGCGTCGCCTGAAAGGCCGCGCGCAAGATCGCAACCCGTTCGCGCGGCACATCCTTCGCAACAATGAACGGCCGCCCAAGCTCGCCAGGCGCGTTGAGAATGTCGATGACGTCCTTCTGTTCCTGGGTTTTCGCCAGGTCGGTCGCGTTGGGAACATCGGGCGGCATATCAACCGGCCGCGTGGTCGAGAACCGCAGCAGCGCATGGATCTTGTTATTCGTCAGCCACTCCTGGGGCATCGCGGTCCAGGAGCCGCAATTGCCTTCAAGCTCACCGCGCTCAAGCGCGAGCCGCTGCTCGTTACTGCCGGGATAGCCCGAGATCTGGCGCACCGGCGCCTTGAACACATTGCGCAGGATCGCGCCATTCACATGGGCATTGGAACCCCGGGCGGTGTTGCCGATCAGGAACTCCTTGCGCTTCATCATATCGTCGAAGGTCTTGATACCGGTCGCGGCCCACGCGTAGCAGATGCGGATGTCGCGCAGCAGCGTGCCGATCCATTGGAAGTTCGCGAAATCGACCGCCGGCTTGTCGGCGGTCAAGGTCTGGCTGATCAAGCCGGGGTCAAACATGGTGATGACGGTGCCGTCCTTTGGGGCGGTGGCGTCGAGATGGCGCACCGATGTCATGCTGGCGGCGCCCGGCATGTTCTGGACGATGACGTTGGGGTTGCCGGGAATGTGCCGGCCGTAATGCCGCGCCAGCATGCGCGCATAGATGTCATAGCCGCCGCCGGCCGAATAGCCGACCACCAGCGTCACGGTCTTGCCGGCGTAGAACGGGGTCTGCGCGACCGCAGCAGGCGGGAGAACGGCGGTAAGCAGAAGTCCGACAACAGCGGCCAACACCACTCGCGGGAACGGAAAACAATCAATCATCCCGCGTCAGCCCTTGAACTCGATCACATCGAGGCCGCGCTTCTTGTCGGTGACAAACAACAATCCGCGATCGTCCATATAGATGTCGTTGGTGAGCGGCGCATTGGCGCCCTCAGCGGGCTTGGGAATGAAATAGCCGCGCTCCTTCGGATTGGCCGGGTCGTTGATATCCAGAATGCGCAGGCCGCCGGCAAACCAGGTGACATAGACCAGATTGTCGGCATCGACCTTTTCACGCAGCTGGTGGGTTCCGAAGCGGGCCACATTGGTGTCATAGGGCGTCGACGAGTCCGGCAACTCATAGGTGCAAAGCAATTTCGGCCTGGTCGGATCGGTGACGTCCCAGGTGCGAAACGGCGCATGCGGCTTGCCGGTGTCGGGGCCGCGACTGGCACGCTCCTCCTCGGTCGAGACCGCGATTCGCTTGCCGCCAATCGCATGGGGCACGCCGAGGAAGGTGTGGGTCGGCTCCGGATGGGACGGGTTATATTCGTAGCGCGATAACGTTTTCGGCTTGGCGATGTCGCTCACGTCGACAATCGAAACGCCCGACGCCCAGCAGCCCGCGAACATCTGGTTGCCGGTACGCATGGCGTGGTGCAGGCGGTGCTCGGTACCTTTCGGGTGCGGCTTGTCGCCGGCGGCGACGTGCTGGTTCTCCATGCACCAGCGCCCGACTTCCACTGGCTTTGACGGATTGCGGATGTCGTAGATCACCAGGATGTTGCCGACATAGCCGTCCCTCTCGGTCGAGATATAGGCGTAGTTCTCGTCGAGATCGAAGCGATGCACGCCTTTGCCATGCGTCTTGTGGAAGGTGATCAGTTTTGGATTGGCGCGATCCTTCACGTCGTAGATCCGAAAGCCGCCCTCGGGATATTCGCGGATGGTGCCCTTGCCTGGCTCGCGCTCGGAATTGACCACCATGATGTCGCCGGTCACGCGCGCCTTGTGCGAATGCGACCACGGATGCGAGCACATGATCTGCGAAACCACCTTCGGCTTGCGCGGGTCGGAAATGTCGAGGATCGTCGTGCCCTCGGGCCCATATTGGTGGCCGACAAAGGCGGTGCTGCCCTGAATGACGATCTGCCCGCCACCCGGCAGTTCCGTTCGGCTCAGGTGCCGGACATTCGACGAACCGCGTGGCGCGGCTCCGACCTCGGCTTCGGCGGCCGGCAACACATCCCGGGTCAATACGTCACTCATCAAACGTCTCCCTCATTCCGCTTTCCCAGCGGCTCTGACTAAAACTACCCCCAGGCGGCACCGGCAGCAACGTCCAAGACCGCATTGCATGGCAGCGCGCCAGCGAGTTGCGCGGACCAGGGGATTGTGCAGGATACCGCTAAATTCAAGCATCGGACGCGGGGCGGACATCGGCATGGGATCGGCAATTAACGAGATTGCGCGGCTGTGACCGAGTTCATTTTCCGCCGCCAATTCGCAATCGAATGGGGTCACTGCGACCCCGCTGGCATTGTTTTCAACGCCCGATTTTTTGAGTTCTTCGATCGCAGCGCCTGGCTGATGTTCGAGGCGGCGCTCGGGGTCGCGCCGCAGGACTTGTCGACAACCTTTGACATCGTTGGAATTCCGTTGGTCGGCGCGCAAGCGAAGTTCATCGCGCCCGCGAAATTCGGCGATCTGGCTGACATTGAATCGCGGATTATCGAGATCCGCCGATCGAGCTTCGACGTCGAACACCGGATCTTCATCGCCGGCACGCTCGCCGTCGAAGGCCTCGAAAAGCGCATCTGGGCTGCCCGCCATCCGGACGATCCATTGCGGATGAAAGCGCGCGCCATTCCCGACGCCGTGGCAGCGAAGCTCAAGCCGGCTTGAACCGGCGGCGCACACAGCACGACGCCCGGCACAGCGATTGTGGGAGCCTCCCGCGTAAGCTAGGCTTTCGCGCACAAGGAGCCGACGCCATGGCCACAAGAAAAGACAAGCTCAAGATCGGGATGTTCATCCGGCCTTCCGGCCACCACATCGCGTCATGGCGGCATCCCGAAGGGCACGCCGACGCCGGCGCCAATTTCGCCCGCATGATCGAGATCGCACAAACCGCCGAGCGCGGATTGCTCGACATGGTGTTCTGCGCCGATACCCATTCGGTGTTCACCGCCCATGAGCGCGGCCTGCATCGGCTACATTACGTCGCCTGGATCGAGCCCTTCACCATGCTTGCGGCGCTGGCAAGCCACACCAAAAATATCGGCCTGGTCTGCACCGCCTCGACCAGCTTTGAGCAGCCTTACATCGTGGCGCGAAAATTCGCCTCGCTCGATCTGGTGAGCGGCGGCCGCGGCGGCTGGAATGTGGTCACCTCCGGCAACGCTACCGAGGCGCTGAATTTCAGCGATGAGCCGCACAAGCCAAAGGACGAGCGCTACCGGCGCGGCAAGGAATTCGTCGAGGTCGTCCAGGCGCTATGGGATTCCTGGGACGAGGACGCATTCCTGCGCGACAAGGATGCGTGTGTTTTCTTCGATCCGGAGAAGATGCACATCCTCAATCACCACGGCGCCTATTATGACGTGCGCGGCCCGCTCAATGTGCCGCGCTCGCCACAGGGCCAGCCGGTGCTGGTGCAGGCCGGCGCATCGGACGATGGCCGCGAACTGGCCGCGCAATCCGCCGAGGTCGTGTTCACGGCCCACGCCACCATCGAACGCGCCCAGGCATTTTATGCTGACCTAAAAGGGCGCATGGCGCGCTATGGCCGCAATCCCGATCATCTCAAGATCATGCCCGGCCTGTCGATCACCGTCGGCCGCACCCATGATGAAGCGATCGAGAAGCAGGAACGGCTCGACGCGCTGCTGCATCCCGATGTCGGCGTATCGCTGCTTTCGACCCGCATGGGCCACGACCTGACCGGCTACCCGCTCGACGAGCCATTGCCCGAGCTTCCGCCTAACAAGGTGATCGGCAGCCGCTCCGACGACGCCATCGCGATGGCGCGCAGCAAGAATATGACCATTCGCCAGCTGTATCAGTGGTTCGCGCGCCAGCGTGGCCATGCCGGCTTCGTCGGCACGGCCACCGAAGTGGTCGATCAGATGGAGCAATGGTTTAAGGAGGACGCTTGCGACGGATTTAATTTCCTGGCGCCGGTGTTCCCAATTGGGCTCAATGATTTTGTCGACATGGTCGTGCCGGAAATGCAGCGGCGCGGGCTTTATCGCACCGCCTATGAAGGGCCGACGCTGCGTGACATTCTTGGCCTGCCGGTGCCGCAGAGCCGCTATGCACGGGGCGCGGCGCTGGCCAAGGCTACCGTCAGCGTGTGAGCAATAACTTCGCGGGCGGACGAGGGAAGCGGAGCAGAAATCGCCCCGCCCGCGGCATCACATCATGGAGAAATTGTTTGGGCTCGCGCAGCCATAGCCTATCGAATTCCCGCGACTTGGCTTCTGAAATCAATACCTCCTTCGGGAGCGGAATTAGCTCCGCCGTCCATCCGGGCCACCAGCGGTTGGCCTTTGCACGCGTGTGTTCGAGCAAGCGACTCCAACAAGAATATCCATGATAGTCGAACGCCGTATCGTCATCGCGCACCGCAACTATGTGGCTGCCAGTAAAGCCGAGTGCCGGCTTAATCCATATGGCAGCGAATTTTGAGGCCGGATACGCATCCAAGAAAGCGTGTGCGAGGATGTGGCAAGCTCCGCGCGCAAAGAAGACTCTATCGGGCAGCGCCCACCGTCGAACGGGATCTTCTTTGATGCCCGGCGGAAGAATGTACATTCGAGGCCTCCGGTGCTCGGATAGCTTGGCCGAGTCGCTCGCCCCAGCGTCAGTCTCGCTCCCGGCGCCCTGACTGAAGCCCCCGGAGGCCGATTCGACAAGCGCCCCGGCGGTCTGCTTTAAGATCGGCCAGCGTCAACAACGAGCCGGACCGGTGCAGCACCATAACCCTCAACATCTCCACCAGATCGGACCGTCGGACGACCTCCGGCTAGAGGTCAGCCGGCGCGGCAGCGGCCCGCCATTGCTGCTCCTCACCGGTGAGGAAGCGCTGGAGATCGACGCACCGTTCCTGGACGAACTCGCCAAATCCTACGAGGTCATCATCCCCGCGCCGCCCGGCTTTGGCCGCTCGACCCGGCCGGACTGGGTCACCGGCCCCGACGACATCGCGTATATGGTGCTCGACCTAGTCGACGATCTCGGGCTCAAGAATATTCCGGTCATCGGCTGCTCGTTCGGCGGCTGGATCGCCGCCGAGGTCGCAACCAAGGACGACGGATTCATTTCCAAGCTGGTGCTGGTCGATCCCTATGGCATCAAGACCGGCAAGCCGACCGACCGCGACATCCAGGATGTGTGGTTGCTCAGCCCCGACGAAGTCATGGCGCTGAAGTGGCATGACGCCGCTAACGGCAAGCGCGACCTCAAGTCGATGCCGGAGGACGCGCTGACTATCGTCGCACGCAACAGCGAGAGCTTCGCGCGCTTTGGCTGGGAGCCTTATCTGCATAACCCCAAGCTCCCGCACCGGCTGCACCGCATCAAAGTGCCGACGCTTCTGGTTTGGGGCGGGAGCGATGGCATCGTCACGCCGCGCTATGGCGAGGCCTATCGCAAGCTCATTCCGGATGCGCGGCTCGCCGTCATTCCGCAAGCGGGACACCTGCCGCATATCGAGCAGCCGCAGGCGTTTCTCACGGAGCTGCGGCGGTTTCTGGGATAGGATTCGGCGGGGGATTGATAGAATGCGCGCTTGGCACTTCACCGAAATGCCCTATCCGGACATTCCGCCGTTCGATCAATTGAAGAATACGCGGGTGACGATTCCCAACCGGCTGTTCGATCCCAGGATCGGCGCCGACCTTTACCACCGTTATCTCGACGAGCACTGCATTGCCGACGAGCTCGGCCTCGACATCATGCTCAACGAGCACCATGCCTCGGCCAGCTGCATCGATTCGGTGGTGCCGCTGCCGGCGGCGATTCTGGCGCGCCAGACCCGCAAGGCGCGCATCCTGATCCTCGGCAACCCGATCGCCAACCGCGGCGAGCCCGTGCGCATCGCCGAGGAAATGGCGATGATCGATTGCATTTCGCGCGGCCGGCTCGACGTTGGGTTTGTGCGCGGCGTGCCGACCGAAATCAATCCGGCCAACTCGAACCCGGCCATGACCAACGAACGGCTGTGGGAGGGCATCGATATCGCCATGCGGGCGTGGACGACGCATGATGGGCCGTTCAACTATGAAGGTCGGTTCTGGCATAAGCGCGCGGTCAATATCTGGCCGCGGCCCTATCAGCAGCCGCATCCGCCGGTCTGGATCACCGGATCGAGCGACCGCGAGAACGTCCGCAAGGTTGCGCAGCACGGCTTCACCTTCGCCACCTTCCTGCAACCTTACGAGAACACCCGCAGCCTGTTTGACGAATACCGCAAGCACTATGTCGACGCCGGCGTGCCGAACCAGGGCGGCACCGCGTTCCTGCCGCTGGTCTACACCGCCGATTCCGCGAGCGAGGCGGAAAAGGGCGCGCAGGAATTGCTTTGGTACATCCGCTCCAACAAGACCGAGCCGCAATTCAAGAACCCGCCCGGCTATGCCTCGATTGCGCTCAACGTCCAGGCGCTGCAAGGTAAGTTCGGCGGCCGCACCGAGGCGGTGCGCGCGCAGGGCCTCGACTATATGATGGAGCAGGGCATTGTGATTGCCGGCACACCGGACACGGTGGCCGCGCGGATTCGCAAATTCTACGACCAGGTCGGCGGCTTCGATCACCTCCTGATGATGCAGCAGGCCGGACACCTCGACCACAAGCGCACGGTCCGCAGCATGACCCTGTTCGCCAAAGATGTGTATCCGCGCATCAAGGATTTGCCGCCGACGGTGAAGGCGCCCGCGATAGCGGAGCCGGTACCGGCGAAGTAGCCCTAACCTTTTTCGCCCTGGTTGTGATAATAAGTTCCCAGCAGCGCCGGGCGCACTGCGGCGAGACATCGAGCCCGACATGGCCAAACCCATAATCTTTACGATCTCCGCGATCTGGGACGACGAGGCGTCCGTTTGGAGCGGCCATTGCGACGACATCCCGGCAGCCGCGGATGCACCGACGTTGGACGAACTGCTTGCGAAAATCGGAGCAATGGCGCTCGACCTCCTGCCGGACAATCACCCGGACGTTGATCCAACCTCAGTGTTCGTTCAGATCACGGCGCTACGAGAAGCCGAGCCGGCCATCCCCTGATGGCGCCACAATTCGACCGACCGCTCCGAGAACTCTTGCGCACCGCCGGTTGCTCCTTGGTCCGCCAGGGCAAAGGCAGCCATGAGATCTGGTTCAGCCCCATCACCCGGCGGAGCTTTGCAGTTCCAATAGAGATTCCCAGCCGGCACACCGCCAACGCCATCCTGCGGCAAGCCGGATTGCCCAAAGCTTTCTGAAGCGGACAGGCTGGCCGGTTCCACACAACAGCGATCATCCCCTCGTCCCCGAGCGTCGCCACCATCCGCCGCAGACCTGTCGCCTGCCATAACGCTGTGGCAAGATGAGCGACAAAGACCATGGCGCTGCGGCCAGCGCCCGGGAGGAGCCAGCAATGTCCCACGCACCGATCGCAATGCCGCGCCGCGCATTCTGCAATGGCCTCGTTGCGACGGCCGGTCTAATGGCGACCGCGCCGTTCAACGGCGCCGCCGCGCAGACCTATCCTAACCGCCGGATCAGCGTGGTGATCCCGACCGGCCAAGGCGGCGGCGCCGAGCGCATTGCGCGGCCGTTCGATGCCGCCTGGGGCCCGATGCTGAAGACCCAGTTTGAATATTCATTCTATCCGGGCGCCTCCGGCCAGATCGGCTACGAATTGTTCGTTAAGCGCCGACCGCGCGACGGGCACAATCTCCTGTTCGGCAATATGGGCGCCGAACTGATCATGTATGTGATCCAGAAGCCGGACTACAATTTTCCGCGCGATTTCATTTATTTCGCTCAGGTCGAGATCGACGACAGCTGCATCTACGTCAATCGCAACTCGCCGCTCAAAACGATCGAGGACGTGGTGGCGGCAGCTAAGAAGCGCACCCTCAATGTCGCGGTGAGCCGGCTGCCGACGCAGACCTCGATTGCCGTTCTGGCGCTCGCCGACGCCACCGGCTCGCGCTACAACCTCATCCCCTATGGCGGCGGCAACCCGACCTACATCGCCGTGCTCAATGGCGAAGCCGAGATCGGCGCCGGTCCGATGGTCGGCGTCATGACGCTGATCGACAAGTTCAAAATTCTTGGCGTGTTCAACCGCAAGCAGAATGTCTATGCGGCGCTGAGCGAGAACGCGCCGACCGTCAATTCGGTATTCGGCATCGACATACCGGACCTGTTCACCTGCCGCGCCTGGGGAGTGCATACCGAATGGGCCGACAAAAACCCGGAGCAATTTGCGCTGTTGGAGCGCACCGCGCAGGCCGCGCATGCGTCACCGATCTTCCGCGAGGGCTATAAGAAGACCGGCGCGACCGACGTCAATCTGGTCTATGGCGACCGCAAAGCCTGCACCGAATATGCCATCAAAACACTGGAACTCGCGCAGCGCTATGAAAGCGTGCTGACCGCCAAACGCGGTCGATGAGCCTTGTTGCCGCAGCGCCGCAATGCGCGCTGTCGTGACGATGCCCGCTATGGCAAGATAGCAGTCGAAATCCCGGCAAAGCCGGTGAGGCATCATTGCGATTTACCAGGAGAAATTCAAATGACCACGAGCAATTCAGTAGCGCGCCGGACGTTCTGCGGCGGCCTCGCGGCTTCGGCCGGCGTCCTGGCAACCGCGCCATTTGGCGGCGCGAACGCGCAGACTTATCCCGGCCGCCGGATCAGCGTGGTCATTCCAACCGGCCAGGGCGGCGGCGCTGAGCGGCTGGCGCGCGCCTTCGACGATGCCTGGGGCAAGATCCTCAAGACCCAGTTCGAATATTCATTCTACCCCGGCGCCTCTGGCCAGATCGGTTACGAACTGTTCGTCAAGCGCCGGCCCAAGGACGGGCACAACATGCTGTTCGGCAATATGGGCCCGGAAATGATCATGTATACGACCCAGAAGCCGGATTATAATTTTCCGCGCGACTTTATTTATTTCTCCATGGTCGATATCGACGACAGTATCGTCTTTGTCAGCCGCACCTCACCGCTCAAGACCATCGAGCAGGTCGTCGATGCCGCGAAGAAGCGGCCGCTCAATGTCGCGGTGAGCCGCATCCCGCATCCCTGCTCGATCGGCCTGCTGGCGCTCGGCGAAGCCACCAAGTCGCGCTACAATCTGATCCCCTATGGCGGCGGCAACCCGACCTATATCGCCGTGCTCAATGGCGAGGCGGAAGTTGGCTCGCTGCCGATGACCGGGGTTCTTACGCTGTCCGAGAAATTCAAGGTGATCGGCGTCTTCAACCGCACGAAAAACAATTTCGCCGAATTGAGCGACAACGCACCGTTGATCAATAAAGTGTTTGGAACCGACATTCCCGACCTTTATTCCGCCCGCGCCTGGGCGATCCACACCGAATGGGCGGACAAGAACCCGAAACTGTTCGCAATGCTGGAGCGAACCGCTGAGGAGGCCCACGCGTCGCCGCTGTTCCGGGACGCCTATAAGAAGACCGGCGCGCCACCCAATGCCTTGTATTACGGCGATCGCGCGGCCTGCACAAAATACGCTCTGGAGACGATCGAACTGGCGCGCCGCTATGAAAGCGTGCTCACCGCCAAGCAAGGCGGGAAATGAAATAAAGAATAGCGGCGTGGCCCGGGTTCAAGACCCCGGCAGTGCGCCGTTTCCGAAGTTCGTGAACCATCGCAGCGACCGCCGACACGAGCTTCGGAAACCAAGGGGCACTGGGATGGTAACTATCCCACCACCAGCGCGGCGTGCTGGCTCTGGCCTTCGCTCAAGCCGCGCGCTTTCATCCAGTCATAGGCGCGGTTGAACAGCGTCGGGTCGTAATAGTCGACATGCTTGTAGCGCACGAAGGCGCGCAACAATTCGCGTGGCTCCAGCGCGCCCTTGGCATGCGCACAGACATGGTGTGCGTATTTGTAGAAATCGGCGTTGATCAGATCGACCGCCTTGTTCTCGGCATCGTAATAAGCCTTACGCTGCTCGGGCGTGAGATCGGCCGCAATTACCTCGCCGCCGCGATAGAACGACGACGCGATGATATGCGCGCCCTGCTTGAGGCCAAGGCTGATGAACGGCTCCATGACGGTAACCGCGCGATGGGTGCCGTTCTTGAGACCGTCCCAGCGCATCTGCGGCAAGCCGCCATGCGCGATCTTGACGTGATCGGCGCCAACCGCGCTTTCAAGCATTTGCAGCGTGGTGTAGTGCGAGCCGGTGAGTTCCTGCACCACGACCGGAACGTCGGCCAAGTCGCGCGGCACTTGCAGCGCTTCGTCAAACGAAAGGATGGCCTGGGCCGCCACCGCCGCGCGCAACGCGGCGATGTTGCCCCCGCGACTGCCGCGCTCCAAACGATCAATACTCGCCCATTCGCAGACATTGTAGCTGTCGGCCGAGCCGCAATCGAACAGGTTTTCCTTGAGCCGCGCCATGATCGCGCCGCCGACCGCGTCCTTTTCACGATCGGCATGGGTGGCGGAGAACTTGACGTCGAGGCCGGCGGCTGCGAACAGCCCTTCCTCGATGCCGACAATCACCGGCAGATCGAAGACCTGATTATTGGGGGCGATCCGGATCACCGGCCTGAATTCGCTCATAGGCACCCTCTTGCTCTTACCTGTTTTGCTCGCTGATCGATGTTACCGCTTGCACTAGAAACGCTCAAGCAACCATCCCCGGCCAAAAACCTTGTCCTTGATGCCATGCGCCCGCAAGGCATGCCAGATCGTCGCGATGTTGATCGGAATGACCGGCTTGCCGAGTTGCAATTCAAGCGCGGGGAAGATGTCCTGGGTGGAGAGATTGGTGCCGGCCTGGACGATGGCGTCGACCTTATCGCTGTCGAGTTGGCGCAGCACCGCGTCGATCACCTCCCGCGGCGGGGTATGCGCAATCGAGGTCGCGGTATCGCATTTCAGCCCGACCACATTGGTCACCGTATAGCCCGATTCCTCCAGGAACCGCCGAACCTGGACGTCCCCCACCGGCTGGTAGGGGGTGAGCGCCGCCACGGTCTTGGCGCCGAACGCATCCAGCGCGGCCCGCAGCGCCGCCGCGCCGCTGGTCAGCCCCATCGCCGGGCCGATACTCTCACGCAAGCGCGCCTCGAATTCGACATTGCCCTCAAGGCCACCCCAAAACGTCTCCGCCGACATGCCCATCATGATGTAGCTCGGCTCGCAGGTCATAATGTCGCGCATGGCATGTGGAATGGTCTTGCGGATTGCCGCGATGAAGGCCAGGAACATGTCGTCGCTGGACAGATCGGGCTGCTCAACGAAGAAGCGGGCAAAATGCCAGGTCACGCCCGGTGGCATGATCCGCTGGCAGTCGTATTCGACGCCGATATTGGTCGATGGAATGATGACGCCAATCCGGCCGCGCGACCCGATCCAGGGTTCCTGCGCTCTGGTCAGCTTGACGACTTGATCCATAACTGTCTCCTGTAGCCCTGCCAATTCAAGTCTACTGCAGCCCGATGATCCTGACAGCCAAATCTTCGAAATCGGCCGCGCAATCCGATAGCGTCCTGATCGCCGGCGCCGGACCGATCGGCCTGACGGCGGCGCTATGCCTCGCTCAGCGCCGCATCCCGGTGACCGTGCTGGAGGCCGGCGCCAAGATTTTCGACGATCCGCGCGCCGGCACCATCCACCCGCCGACGCTGGAGATGTTCGCCGACATCGACGTAACCGAGATGATGCTCGCGCGCGGCTATATCGTACGAAATTATCAGTACCGGGACCGCCGCACCGGCGTCGTCGCCGACTTCGACCTCGGCGCACTCACCGACGACACCCCTTACCCCTACCGGCTGATGCTCGAACAGCACAAGATTTGCTACATGCTTTTGGAACGGCTTAAGACATATCCGTGCTGTGACGTCCTGATGGAGCACCGCGTTACCGCCGTCACGCAAGATGACGAGGGCGTGAGCGCTACGGTCGAGACCAGAGGTGGAGCAAAAACCTTCCTCGGACGCTGGATGATCGGCTGCGATGGCGGACGCAGCCAGGTCCGCAAGTCGATGAATGTGGAGTTTTCCGGCTTCACCTATCCCGAGCGCTTTCTCATTCTAAGTACCCGCTATGACTTTGAGCCGTTCGGCTATGCGCTGACCAATTACATCGCCGATCCCGACGAGTGGTGCGCTCTGTTCAAAGTGCCCGGCCACGATGAGCGCGGTGTCTGGCGCGTGGCGTTTCCAGTCGATGCGCAGAGTCCGGTCGAAGAAATTTTCAATGAAGCGGCGGTGCAGCGGCGCATGCAAGGCTTTCACCGCAAGGACGGCGATTACGACGTCATCCACCGCAACCTCTACGACGTGCATCAGCGCGTCGCCTCATGCTATCGCGATGGCCGCCTGCTGCTGGCCGGCGATGCCGCGCATATCAACAATCCGCTGGGCGGCATGGGCATGAATTTCGGCTTCCACGATGCCTTCAATCTCACCGAGAAACTCGCAGCGGTGATCCGAGACGGCGCGGACGACGCGCTGCTCGACCGCTATGACCGCCAGCGCCGCACGGTCGCGCAGGAATATCTTCAACGCCAGACCATCGAGAACAAGCGCAATATCGAGCAGAACGATCCAATCGAACGAGAGAAGTTTTATGACGAACTTCGCGCCATCGCCGCCGATCGCGCTAAGCTCCGCAGCTATCTTCTGCGGGTCGCCATGATCGAGGGTGTCCGTCGCGCCAATGCCATAGACTGACACCCGCAATCGAACCCCTACCGTGAGGATGCGCCGATGAAAATTGCTATCCCCGACATGATCTCGAATTCCTATTTCCCGGCCGCCGCCGCGGTCGAGCTTGGATTTTTCAGGGACGAAGGCCTGGATATCACGCTTGAACTGATTTACCCGGTCAACCGCACGCTTGAAGTGCTGCGCGACGGCGGCATCGATTTTGTCGGCGGCTCCGCGCACTCGGCACCGTTTGCATTTCCCGGCTGGAAGGGTGGCAAGCTCATCGCCGCGCTCGCCCAGAACACCTATTGGTTCTTGATCCTGCGCGCCGATCTCAAGGCAAAAAAGGGCGACATCAACGCCATCAAGGGCCTGAAGATCGGCGCGGCGCCGCTGGTCGACCTCGGGCTCAAACGGCTGTTGGTGGAGTCCGGTCTCGACGAGACGCGCGACAACATTAAGATCATGCCGGTGCCGATGGAGTTTTTGGGCGAAGGCGCGGTCAAGAATTTCGGCGTCGGCGCCGCCAAGGCCTTGCAGGCCGGCGCCATCGACGGCTTCTGGGCGAACGGCATGGGCGCGGAGGTCGCGGTGCGCAGCGGCGCCGGCACCATGGTCATTGATGCCCGCCGCGGCGATGGACCGCCCAAGGCGATCCACTACACCATGCCGGCGCTGATCACGTCCGAGACCGTGATCGCACGCGATCCCGGCGCGGTGGCCGCGGCGGTGCGCGGCCTGGTCAAAACCCAAAAGGCGCTCAAGGCCGACGTGAGCCTTGCCACTAAGGTCGGGCGCAAGCTGTTTCCCGAATACGAGGCATCGCTGATCGCCGACATCATCAAGCGCGACCTGCCGTTCTACGATCCAACGATTTCGCGCGAATTCGTCAGCGGCATGACCGAGTTCCAACGCCACATGGGGTTGCTCGACCGGACGGTGAGCTATGAGGACGTGGTGGCGACGCAGTTCAGCCAATACTGGACCGCATAGGCGCATCCGCCGCACAAAGGTGCGGCAATCACGCCGCTTATCTGGGCGGCAGAGCAGTTGTGCGTCGCAATAGCTGACCTAAGATGATGCAGCTGGCCCTGACACGAATGGTGAAACATGCGAAAATTTTGTTTAGGCATCTTGGTCGCGTTGATGATCTCAGTGCCGGCCGCGCCGCCCTTGTTGGCGCAAAGCACCGATTGGCCGAGCAAAGCGGTGACCGTCGTGGTTCCGTTTGCGGCCGGCGGCAATACCGATGTCATGGCGCGGATGGCGAGCAGCCGGCTATCCGCCGAGCTTAAGCAGAGTTTTGTCGTCGAAAACCGCGTCGGTGCTGCCGGCGCCTTGGCCGCAGCCTTCGTCGCCCAGGCGGCGCCGGACGGTTACACGCTCCTGTTTGGCGCAGCGCCCCAGATCGCGGTGGTGCCGCAGATCCAGAAGGTCAGTTACGACCCGATCAAGGATCTGGTGCCGGTCAGCATATTTGGCACCGGACCGTTCATTCTCGCCATCAACGCCGCGATCCCCGCAAATACGATGCAGGAGTTCGTCGCCCATGGCAAAGGCCGCAAGCTCAATTTCGGCTCCGGCGGCACCGGCTCGATCGGACATCTGTCGGGCGCGCTGTTTGTCGCGCGGGCCGGCCTCGATTCCGTGCATGTGCCGTTCAAGGGCGGCGGCCCCGCCATGACCGCGCTGGTGGGCGGACAGATCGACATGTATTTCGGCAATGCGTCGGAGATCATTCCACACGCCGAAAGCGGCAAAGTTCGGGTTCTTGGCGTGGCCACCGACAAACGCATGCCGCAGCTTCCGAATGTGCCGACGATCAGCGAGCTTTATCCGAACTTCTCGCTCAATTCCTGGAACGGCTTTTTGGTGCCGGCCAAGACGCCGCAGCCCATTGTCGACAAGCTCGCCCAGCAGGTGATCGCAGCGGCCCGCGATCCTGCAATCGTTGCGCAATTGACCAAGCTCGGCATTGAACCAAACGGTACCACGCCGCAGGAATTCGTCGCGCAGATTGCACGCGAGCAGCCCCAATTCGACGCGGCGATCAAAGCCGCCAACATGACCCAGCAATAGGGAACAGCCGGCATGATCGTGCGCAATCAAACCGACGGCACCGTCGTCATGATTACGCAGAACGACCATGCCAAGCTGGCCGGGCTGTTTGCGGCACATTGGGGCAACCGCCAGTTTGAGCGCCCGCGCCCCTATGTCGCGATGATGCGGGCGGCGCAATATCACGATGGCGGCTGGCTGCGTTACGAAACCAACCCGTATCTCGATCCCGCCACCGGCACGAGCCCGAGCTATCAGCAAGTGCCCAACAACGCGTCGCAACTTACCGCCTATCAATGGGCGATCGATATGCTCACCGATGTTGACAGCTATTCGGGCCTGTTGGCCAGCAAGCACCGGACCGGGCTGTGGCAATCCCGCTATGGCGCGATCACCCAGCCGCCAGCGAGGCCGGCCCGCGCGCTCAGCGATGACATCAAGGCTTTCATTGCGCGAAATGAAGCGCGCCAGCAGGTGATCGCAGCCGGCCTCGATCGCGCAGAGATTGCCGTGAACTACAACCTGCTCCAGGTCTGGGATTTGCTGTCGCTCTATATTTGCAGCCATGACCAGCATCAGGAACACATCATTGCGCCGGCGCCGACGGCCTATGCGGCGGCCAGCGGCGTATCTCTGACCTTGACGCCGCTCGCTCCAACGACCATCCGCATCGACCCCTATCCGTTCGACGACACGCCGCTGGAAGCCGCGCTGGTCTATCGTCAATTGCCGCAATCGGCGCTGCGTGACGCGGATTGCTTCAAGGCCGCCTATTTCGGTGCGCGGCCGAAGGTCGCCATCTTCACATTCGTTCCGGCAGACTGATTAAGAAGGCCGATCCCAGAACATCGCATGGCCAGCAACCAACCAGTCGCAACCAACACGGTCGACGGCGGCGAGGCCGTGCTCCAGGCATTCCGGAACCTCGGCATCGACGCCACGATCGCGTCGCCAGGCTTGTCATGGACCCACTGACCGATCCCGCCGCTGGCGACCTCTGGGTGTTCGGCTATGGCTCGCTGATGTGGCGGCCGGGCTTCGACTATGTCGAGCGGCTCGAGGCGCGGCTGGTCGGTGCCCATCGCGCGCTTTGCGTCTATTCGTTCGTGCATCGCGGCACCCCGGAACGGCCCGGGCTGGTGCTCGGCCTCGATCGCGGCGGCGCCTGCCGCGGCGTCGCCTATCGGATTTTAGCCGAGAAGCGCGCCGAAACCGTCGCATATCTGCGCGCGCGCGAGCAGGTAACGCTGGTCTACCGCGAATTCGTGCGGCCGGTACGGCTCAAGACCAGCCCCGAACGAGTGGTTACCGCGCTGTGCTACATGGTCGATCGCGGCCATCCGCAATATGCTGGCCGGCTGACGCTCGACCGGCAGGTCCATCACGTCCGGCAGGGCCACGGGCAATCCGGCAACAATCGCGACTATGTGCTCGCAACCGTGAAAGCCCTGGAGCAGCTTGGCTACCGCGAGACCGAACTGCATCGGCTGGCCGAGCGGCTCAAGGGCGCGCATGAGACGCATTCTGACTAACGCGGGAATGGATAAACGCACCGGCGGCACTAGCACCAACCGCAGGCATCCGCGCACAACTTGCACGAACACCGTCCTGACGTTGGCAACATTCGTAACGTTAATGTCGGATGTAGAAATGCATTTCTTCGGATTGGCGCGCAGACGCCAAACGCGGTAGGTTACCCTGCCGACAGGCTGCTGAACATTGTCCAATGCTGACCGTGCACGCCCGCAAATAACTGAGCCGGCGTAGAAATGAGGGGAGAAAATGCTCGTATTAGTCCGACTCTTGAGCTGCGTCGTGGCGATGGTCGCAGCAGCTCCAGCGCTAGCCCAGGGCGATTATCCCACCCGCCCGGTCAACCTGGTGGTCCCGTTCGCGGCGGGAGGCCCCACCGATATCGTGGCTCGCATCGTTGGCGAGCATATGTCGCGCACGCTCAAGCAGCAGTTCGTGATCGAGAATGTCCTCGGCGCCGGCGGCACGACTGCCTCAACCCGCGTCGCCAAGTCTAAGCCCGATGGCTACTCCATCATCATGGGTCATATGGGAACGCACGCCGCTTCCGTCGCGCTTTATCCCAAACTCGGCTACAAGCCCGATGTTGACTTCGCTCCAATCGGCTTGGCTGCCGGCACACCAGTCCTGATCCTCTCGAAGAAAGATTTTGCGCCAAAAGATCTCAAGGAATTCGTGAATTATGTGAAGGCCAATGTCAGCAAGCTCAACATGGCCCATGCAGGCGTTGGTTCGGTGTCATTCACGACCTGCCTGCTGCTGAATTCCATCATCGGCGTGAAGCCAACCTCGGTTCCTTACTCAGGCACAGGTCCCGCCCTGACCGCGCTGATCGCGGGACAGGTCGACTACATGTGCGATCAAATCGTCAATGTGGTGCAGCAGATCGAGGCCGGTCAGATCAAGGCTTATGCCATTGGCACGCGGGAGCGCAGCCCGGTATTGCCAAACGTACCGACAGCGAGCGAAGCTGGACTTCCGGAGTTCCAAGCTTCGGCATGGAATGCGCTGTTCGCGCCGCAGGGAACGCCGCAGCCGATCGTCGACCGGCTTGCCGGCGCGCTCGACCAGGCGCTCAGCGACCCCGGCGTACGCAAACGTTTGCTTGAGCTTGGCAGCGTGCTGCCCGACCAAGCCGGGCGCGGACCGAAGGCGCTGGGGGCACTGGTCAAGAGTGAAGTGGAGCGCTGGACGAAAGTTATTCAGGCCGCCGGTCCGCTCGAATAGCGAGGCCCTGGCTGGCAACGGCCAGGCCCGTCAAAGCCGCCTGATCCCGCGGCTGGCAAGTTCGCGTTCGCCTTCCGCGAGCAGCCGCGCGCTCGCGGTCTCGATCGCCTCCTGCAGCCGCGCGGCGAATGCCGTCTTGTCGAGCCCGGGCGGAATCGGATCGAGGATCTCCGCCACGATCGTTCCGGGATAGCGCAGGAACGAGCGGCGCGGCCAGAACAGGCCGGAGTTGAGCGCGATCGGCAGGCAGGCGATACCGGATTCGCTATATAAGTGAGCGATACCGTAGCGGTAACTCGGCTCGGCGCCGGGCGCGCGGCGGGTGCCCTCGGGAAAGATCACGATCTGGCGCGAGCGGCCAAGCTCGGCGCGCGCGCGATCGGTCATGTCGATCAGCGTCTGCCCGCCCCGCCCGCGGGTAACCGCGATCATTCGGGCTTTCATGGCGTACCAGCCGAAAAACGGAATCCATTGCAGCTCGCGTTTGAGCACGAAGGCGGGATCGGAAAACAGCGGCAACAGCGCGAAGGTTTCCCACAGCGATTGATGTTTGGAGGCGATCAGCAGCGCGCCACGCGGCACCTTTTCCAGCCCGCGGAACTCGACCTTAATTCCGCAAATCGCGCGCAGCAGCCAATTATTGGTGCGCCCCCAAGACATCGCCAATTTGATGATGGCCATGCGCGGCATCACCAGCGTCGGAATCGCAATGATGAAGTAGACCAGCAGATTGAGATAGAACAGGACGTTGAAAACCGTCGATCGAAGGATCAAGCGCACGAGTGGGTCCTGTTGCACATTCGGGGGGCGACGCCCGCGCGCCGCATTTGACGAAATCCAATATTACCCCGGCCGCTGCGCCCGTGGTCAGATTTTGCGAGGCTTATCCGGACACACCGGCGCCGGGATTTATCAGCATCCGTGCCTGGGCAAACAGGAATTTTAGGTATTCAAGCAAGACCAGGCGCGCGGTCGTAGCACTGGACCACCAGGGCTCCGCCCGCAATTTTTCGGAGACAACCGGAAAGGCGATCAGCGTCACGCCCGGGAGCTGGTGGGCGATTTCCGCCATGGCGCGCGGCATATGATAGCCCGACGTCACAACAATCAAGGAGCGGATGTTGCGCGCCTGCGCCCATTTGCGGGTTTCGACGGCATTGCCCAGGGTGTTGAGCGAACGATCGAAATCGACGCAACATCGCACAAAGGCTTCGTATTCCGGGTGCAGCCGCGATATCTCGCCGGCATTGGTTGCACGATTGGCGCCGCTGATCAGCAGCCGCTGGCCGCGCTTGGCCGAAAGCAGATCGAGCGCGTCAATGATCCGCGACGCGCCGCCGGTCAAGACAACGATGCCGTCGGCGCTGCGACCAAGCTTGACCTCCGCCGCTGGCATCAGGGTGATAAACCACAGGAATCCGAGCAACAGCAACAGCGCGATGCCGCAGCAGAGGCCGAACGTGATCCGAATAGCACGGCGCAGCAGCCGCCCCGGCCCGCCATCGTCGGCGCCGGAGGCTACGTCACTCCCGCGATGCTGTCCCTGGCGGGACCCGATCGTCGCCATGCTGTCCTTCCGACGCGACCCCAGCGCAGAATTGGTTTGGGCGGCGGCACCGCCGCCCCCGGGACGCTTGGCCGGCCGCCACAGGTATCGACTTGCTAAACCGCTTCAAGCGTCCGGTTGACGGTCTTACGCGACGTATAGGCGGCTACAAGGGCTATCAACACGACCTGCGCAACGACCGCGACATAGCCAACAATCCCAATCGAAAAGCTGCCGAACAGGGCCATGAATTGATGCGCGGCGGCGGCGCCAAACAGCCAGCGGTTGCCGATTTCCACCAGCGCGAACACCGCCAGCGCGCCGCCGCCGCCGATGGTGCCGCCTTGTAGTCCCAACCACAGGAAGCGCCGCTGGAAATGGCCTGCGATGAAGTTGCTCTTGGCGCCGATGAAGTGCAGAACCTCGATCACCGCGCTATTGGCGACCATCGCGCTCTTGGTGGCGAACACCACCGACAAGATCGTCGCCGCTAGCACCAGCGCCAAAATCGCCATGCCCCCGATCAATGCGGTATTTGTCATCGCGCGCATCCGATCGATGAAATTGCGATGATCGTCGAGACTGGCCGTCACCACCTGCTCGGCAAGCGATTTGCGCAACAGGTTAAGGTCCGCGACCGCCTCCGCGTCCAAGCGCACGACCACAATGCGGGGGACCGGCAAATCATCGAGCCTGAGCCCGGATCCCAGCCAAGGCTCAAGCAAGCGCGCCGATTCTTCGCGCGAGTAGACCCGCGCTTCGGCAATGCCGGAGGTCTTGCGCGCAAGCTCGGCCGCGCGCAGCACATCGGTCTCGATATCCCGGCCGGGCGCATGCCGTACTTGGATCGTGATTTCGCGTGCGACTTCCGACTGCCAATCGCCGGCGGCCGAATACATGAGGGTTACGGCGCCGGTCGTGAGCGACGCCAGAAACGTCATGATCGCTATGACCGCGACCAAAGCCCGGCCGCCAATGGTATTGTCGGGAACGATCGAATGCTCAAAACGCGGCATGTCGTCCGCCGACATGCCCGCCAATGGCGCTTGCACGTCGTCGTCGCCGTCTTCGTTGCGACTGGCCCTAGTCATAGACATGGAGCCGCCCATCATGCAGCACGAGCCGCCGCGCGTCGTACTGATCCATCAAGGCAATGTCGTGCGTCGCGATAACGATCGACGTTCCCGATTTATTCAACTCCACGAACAGCCGCAACAGGCGCTGCGCCAAGCTGGGATCGACATTGCCGGTCGGTTCGTCGGCGAGCAAGAGTTGCGGACGCGCAATCACGGCACGCGCAATAGCCGCGCGCTGCTTTTCGCCTCCCGAGAGAACCGGCGGCAACGCCGACATGCGCTCGCCCAGCCCGACCCATTGCAACAGTTCCACCACCTCTTCGCGGAAACTGTCCTCGGTGCGGCCCATCACCCGCAGCGGCAGCGAAACGTTCTCATAGGTGCTGAGGTGATCGAGCAGGCGGAAATCCTGAAACACGATTCCGATGCGCCGGCGAAGCGTCGACAGCGCATCCTTGCCCAAGGTGGCAATGTCGTGCCCGAATAACGTGACCAGACCGCGCGTCGGTCGCAGCGATAGAAACAACAACCGCAGCAGCGACGACTTGCCGGCGCCCGACGGCCCGGTCAAGAACTGGAACGAATGCGGCTCGATCCGGAACGTCAGGTCGCGCAAGACCTCCGGCCCCAGTCCGTAACGCAATCCCACATTTTCGAATCGGACCACGTGCTGCTCTGAGCTCCCACTCGCCCCTAATGTCGACGCGCTTGCTTATAGCAGTGCATCGACAATCCGGCCCACCCCGGCAGTGCATATGTTGGTAATCGCCCCGAGTTTCGCCAGTCGCCTTGCGAATCCCCTTCTAGCAGCGAAGCTTTCCGATGCATTAACGCTCCCTTGCTAGCGTCAGCCGAACCCATGGGTTGGCCCTTGATTCGCCGATGCTAATCGTCTGCCCGAACTGTGCGACCTCCTACGAGGTGGAGCCATCGACGCTCGGCCCGACCGGCCGGTCGGTGCGTTGCGCCCGATGCCAGAACGTCTGGTTCGTCTCCAATACCGAATCATTGGCGGCCGTTGCCCTCGACCATGGTCAGGACGATGCCGCCTTTTCGACGGCCGGCCGGGATCCATTCGCTTCGGCGACCGGCCAGGACCAGATGGCGTCGCCTTCCATCGCCGAAAGCAACCCGCCCACCGAACCGACCACCACGGCGCCCAGCGAGATTCCCCCGGAATTGCTGTCGGACCTGCCACCGTCCGTGATACTGGAGCGCGACGACCGTGGACCCGCTGCGCCTCCCGACCCCCGCGACATTTCCATGCCCCCCGAGCCGGTGGCGGTTAGCGACGCCCCGGCGCTGGCGCCCGGCGACCCGGAGGGCGCCCCCCCGGCGCCTGACGCGATCCCTGAGAATATCGAGTCGGTCGCTGCCCGGCGCATCCGGCGGCCGACGGCCCGACCGCCGCAGCGGCGGGTGGCGCCGGTCTGGTCGATTACGATCATGGCGATGCTGACGATCAATATCGGCCTGATCGCATGGCGCACCGACATTGTTCGCGCGCTGCCGCAGACCGCTTCGTTCTACGCCATGATCGGTCTTGAGGTGAATTTGCGCGGGCTCGCCTTCACCGATCTCGTCACCCGCCACGAGGCGCAAGACGGCGTCAACATGCTGGTGGTGGAAGGCGTCATCAAGAGCAACAGCAAACGTACAATAGACGTGCCGCGACTGCGCTTTGCGGTGCGCAACGCCAAAGGCCACGACATCTACAGTTGGACCGCGCTTCCAACCCAGAGCGCGATCGCGCCCGGCGCCACCCTGCCGTTCCGTTCCCGCCTCGCTTCGCCGCCGCGCGACGCACACACGCTGCTTGTCCGATTTTTTAACCGGCATGACCTCGTTGCCGGAGTCAAGTGAGGAAAGTAATGGCTCGTATTCTGATCGCCGAAGATGAAGAAGCCCTCCGCAGTCTGGTGGCGCGCGCACTGACGCAGGATGGCCACGCGGTCACAACCGCAATCGACGGCGCCGAAGCGCTCGATGTTCTGACGCGCGAGCAGGGCGCTTTCGAACTATTGCTGACCGACATTCGCATGCCGATCATGGATGGGATCGCACTGGCATTGGCGGCCGCCCGCGACTATCCGCATGTCGCGATCCTGCTGATGACTGGCTATGCCGATCAGCGCGAGCGTGCCTCGGGGCTCGACGCGCTCATTCACGACGTCATTTCCAAACCGTTTTCGCTCACCACCATCCGCAAAGCGGTGCATGACGCACTCGCCGCCACCGCCGCCACACACCAGCCAGCGCATTAGTCCTACTGCGTCAGAAGCACTAAATCGCAAATGCAAGGCCCGCGTCCTTTGCTGAATTCTCGGCCATGGTTCGAGACGCGCAACCATCCAAGTCGGCTGCGGCCGACTTGGACTTCTAAGTACCGATGTCGGGTAAACCCGACATCGGCTGCGCTCCTCACCATGAGAGCTGTGGATGTTGCGCTTCCTCGCCATCGGGGCCGCGAATACCGACCTCATCCTCTGAGGAGCGATCCGAAGGATCGCGTCTCGAAGGATGGCCACGACCAAAAAGCGTGTACAGATTCCTGAAACAGTAGGATTAGAGCATCATCTCTTCCGAAAATCGGTTCCCACTTTTCGAGATCATGCTCGCGCGCCGCTCCCCGACCGGATCTAAGCGGAGAACGCTCATCGAACCAGGAATGGATTCGTCAGCGAATATCCCGCAGCAGCCGCTCGATATAGTCAAGCTCGAGCTGCGGGCGGAAGTTCTCGCCAAAGCGGCGGCGCAGCTCATTGAGGACTTCCTCGGCGCGGCGGCGCGCCGGGAAGCATTTGGGATCGTCGGTGTTGAGGCAGGTGTTGGGCAGCGTCGAGTCATCCGGACCGCGGTTGCGTAGCGGCCGGCCGAGCGGATCGGTCTCCTGCCCCGCCCGCGGCTGGCCACGCATGCCGGGCTGACCGGGCCCCTGTCCATTGCCCTGCTGCTGCTGCATCGATTGCGCGAGCTCTTGTGCGCCGCGACGCAACGCGTCGAGCGCGCGGCCTTGTGAATCGACCGCACCGTCGGGGTTCTGGCCTTCGAGCTGGCCTTCAGCATCGCCCATTGCGTCACCGGCGCGGCCGAGCTGCTGCATCTCCTTCTCGCCTTGCTGACCGGACTGGCCAAGGCCGCGCTTGCGCAGTTCCTCCAGTAGCTTGTTGAGCTGCTCGCGCAACGCCTGCTGTTGGCCGCGCAGGTCGCCAAGGCCCTGCTCACTTAGGCTGTCCTGATCGCCTGGCTGGTCCCCCTGTTGGCCCCGCTGACCCTGCTGACCTTTCTGACCACGCTGGCCCCGCTGGCGGCGCTGATCCTGACCTTGTTCGAATGTGCGATCGCGCAGCTGCTGCTGTCGCCGGATCAGATCGCCAAGCTCGTTGAGCGCCTGGTTCATCTCATCGTCGTCACCGCCATCCTGTTGCTGGCCGGGCCGCGCCATCTGCAGGTTGTTGAGCATATTGGCAAGTTCATCGAGCATCTTGCGCGCGGCGTCGCGCGAGCCTTGCCGCGCCATCTGCTCCATGCGGTCGAGCATGCTCTTGAGATCTTGCTGACTGAGCTGGCGCGCGTTCGGATCGAGCGGCCGCGCCATTTGATCCGGGTTGCGCCGCAGCTGTTCCGCCAATGCCTGCAGGAAGCGGTCGACCGCCGCCCGCAACTGGTCCATCAGCTTCTTGATTTCCTCCTCGGTCGCGCCGCGCTCCAGCGCTTGGCGCAACGCTTCCTGCGCCGCCCGCAACGCTTGTTCGGCGTCCGACATCCTGCCGTCTTCGAGCGTCACCGCCATGTCCCACATGCGCTCGACCACGTCGCGCAGCTGATCGTCGCTTTTGGCGCGCGCCAGCTGAAAGAAAATTGTTCGCAGTCCGAGAAAGATCCTGGATTCGATCTTGAATTTCTCGGGCTCCCACGTGAGCGCGTCGAGCGCGGTCAGCACCAACGCCTGGGCATCGCCATCGAGCGCGAGATTGCGCCGCTGCTCAATGAGCGCGCGCGCCACCGGATTGGTGAAGGCCCGCTCCGGCAGCCGCAGATCGGACGGCGCCGTTGTGCCCTCGTTGCCGGCCTCATCGCGCGCCGTCAGCGTCATCGACACCTCGGCCCCGGCCCATGGATGCTCATTGACGCTCTTGGTCGTGCGCCCGACGCCGCTGCGGGTGCGCGCCTGCGGCAGCGCCAGCACGAATTCGGGCGCCGTAAACAGAATTCGCGGCGAATGGCCATTGGTGCCGCGCCGCGGCACCAGCTTGAAGATGGCCTGCGCGTCGACCACGCCGTAGTCGTCATCGAGCTTATAGGACAGCTGCAAACCATTCGGCGTCGCTTGCGGCTCGCCGGTCAGCTCAATGGTCGGCGGCCGATCCGGTATAGCGGTGAACTGCCACCGCAATTCGCTCGCCGCGCGCACCGTCGCAGAACCATCGCCGCCGATGACAAAACGCCGCTCGATTGCGCCACGATTGTTCGCCGGCTGGCCGGAGGTTTCCGGCTCCGCAAGCCCGCCGACGATGGACACATTGAGATCGGCCTGACCGCTGGCGCGGATCACCAGCATGCTGCCGACCGGAACGGCCATCGCCGCCTGCGGCGTCGGCGCTGGTTCACCGGGACGCAAGCCCTGCAAAATCAGCGGCGGCTTGCCGGTATAGGGCGGCGGGCTGACCCAAGCGTCGATTCGGAAATTGGCCGGCGCGATCGCGCCCTGCCAATCGAAGGCGGCGGCAACGCGCTTCATACGATCGCCGCCGGCCACGAAAAATGTTGCGACCACCAGCACCAGCACCAATCCGCGCAGCGCCATCGGATCACGCGCCGCCACCCGCGGCATCGGCAATCCGGCCTTAAGCGTCTTAGCGGCGCGAAGCGCGCGCTCGACATGTGCGCGCCAAAGCGCAACCGCATGACCGTCTTCGATTTCGCCGGCAATCTTATCGCCGATCGTGGTGGCCGGCCGATGGCTCAGTCCGGAATTGCGATCGAGACGGCGCAATTTTTCGGCCCGACTGGGCAGCCGCAGGCTCAGAAGCGGCTGCAGCGCGACCGCCGCGATCAGGCAAAATAGCAAGAGCCCGATGGCGCGCCCAACCGGCGGCAACCACAGCCATAGTCCAAGCCAGGACAGCGCCAGGAACAGGCCGGACGCGGTCGCGACCGACGCCAGCGCCGGCCACAGCCGTTCCCATAGGATGCTCCAACTCGCACGACTGAGGGCGCGATCAAGCGTTACCTCGCCACTGTGGGCAGGGTGCGACTCAGCCTGGGTCGCGGTGCTGGAACTCTCGCTCAAGTCGATCTCCGCAACGAGAACCTGCGCAATTTTTCAATCATATCACGCATTAGAAGGGCTGCCACCTGGCAAAACCAAGGCCCTCACATATCAAAATCGCGGCACTCTATGTTTCGGGTTGGTCACAGCCACGGCGGCAGCCGGTCGAGGCCGATCAATGTTTCGGCCTCGACGCGCGGCCGCACCAGCGCCCATTCACCTTCCCGAACAAGCACTTCCGGCACCAGCGCGCGGGTGTTGTAGGTGCCGGCCTGGACCGCGCCATAGGCTCCCGCGGTCATCACCGCCAGAAGGTCGCCCGGCCGCGGTTCCGGCAGCGCGCGGTCAATCGCTAGGAAGTCGCCGGATTCGCACACCGGCCCGACCACATCGGCCACCAGCCGGTGGTCGTCGCGAGCGGGCTGCCGCACCGGACGGATATCGTGATGCGCCTCATAGAGCGTCGGGCGAATCAGGTCGTTCATGCCGGCATCGACAATAATGAAATTCTTGGCCTCGCCACGCTTCAGATACAGAACGCGGGTGACCAAGATGCCGGCATTGCCGACCAGCACCCGCCCGGGCTCGAAGATCAATGTGCAGCCGAGATCGCGGATCGCTTTCTTGACCACCGCGGCATAAGCCTCCGGCAATGGCGGCGGCTCATTGTCCTCGCGATAGGGAATTCCGAGGCCGCCACCGAGATCGACATGCGCAATGGTGTGGCCATCCGCACGCAGCGTCCTGACGAAATCCGACAGCAACGTAAAGGCATCGCCAAACGGCTGCAAATCGGTAATCTGACTGCCGATATGCATGTCGACCCCGGCAACTTTCACAGCCGGTAATTTCGCGGCGCGGGCGTAGACCTCGCGCGCACGGCTGATCGGAATGCCGAACTTGTTCTCGGCCTTGCCGGTCGTAATCTTGACGTGGGTTCGCGGATCGATGTCCGGATTGACCCGCACCGAAATGTTGACGGCGCGGCCCTTGCCCGCAGCGATCGACGCCAGCAATTCCAACTCCGGCTCCGACTCGACATTGACACAAAGGATGCCCTCGTCGACCGCCAGCGCCAATTCGCGCGCGGTCTTGCCGATGCCGGAGAACATGATCTTGTCCGGCGCAATGCCGGCGGCGCGGGCGCGCTTGAGTTCGCCCTCCGACACCACGTCGGCGCCGGCGCCGAGCTTGGCGAGCGTGCTCACCACCGCCTGATTGGAATTCGCTTTCATGGCGTAGCAAACCAGCGCCTTCACATCGGCGAAAGCGCCAGCGAAGACGCGGTAGTGCCGCTCCAAGGTCGCGGTGGAATAGCAATAGAATGGCGTCCCGACCGCTTCCGCCAGCTGGGCAATATCGACTGCCTCGGCGTGCAGCACGCCAGACCGATAATCAAAATGGTGCATCGGAATGCTCGGCGACGGCTTGGTGGAGCGTCGAATGCTACTCGACGAGCCAATCAAGGAAGAACGGCTGCCGCCGCGCCGGTGGCGGCGCGACCGCTATGCCTTCGGCATTGATACTGGTCTGCGGCTGAGACGACGCCGGCTGGCTATAGCCCATTGCTGCGGACGCTTCCGGCGCCGCGCCACCAGCCGCCGGCGGATCCAGCGGACCCTTACGCCCGCAGGCCGACAAGCCAAGCGAGGCGACCAGCGCGCCAACCGCCGCTATATGAGCCCATCGGATTCTGGAACACACGATCACGCCATCCCTCCTGAACAAAACCATCCTAGCAGATCGCCGCGCCGAAGGCATCGCCAAGTTGCGGGGGCGACGCCGGGTTGTCACCGGTTTTCCCGGGCCAGTGCCGCCGATATGAAGTTCCTACACCACCTGCGGCAAATTCGGTTAGGAACTTCAGATCGAAAAGCGGCACTAGAATCATAGCGTTACTAGTGCCCCTTGGTTTCCGAAGTTGGTTTAGGGGGTCGCGGCGATCTATCACGAACTTCGGAAACGGGGCACTAGCGCCTTGAGCCACCGGTTAGCCTCGCGGCGGACGTTCTTGGGCGCGGTTCCACCGTAACTAACGCGGCTTTTCACCGAATTTTCGGCCGAAAGCACGTCATAGACAGCTTGTGTAATGCGCGGCTCGATCGCCTGCATGGCTGGCAGCGGCAGGTCATGCAGGGCCACGCCATCGGCCGCCGCCTTCGCAACGATTCGGCCGGTAACGTGATGCGCATCGCGGAACGGCATCTTCAACGTCATTACCAGCCAATCGGCCAGATCGGTCGCGGTTGCATAGCCTCCGTCGGCCGCCGCGCGCATGCGGGCGGCGTCCGGCGCCATGTCGCGCACCATGCCGGTCATGGCGGCAATCGACAGCGACAAAGCGGACAGCGCATCCATGGCGCCTTCTTTGTCCTCTTGCATGTCCTTCTGGTAGGCGAGCGGCAAGCCCTTCATCACCATCAGCAGCCCTTGCAGTGCGCCGACAATGCGCCCGGTCTTGGCGCGCACCAGTTCCGCGGCATCCGGATTGCGTTTCTGCGGCATGATTGAAGAACCGGTGGTGAACCGATCGGACAGCGTCAGCAGGCCGGTCAATGGCGAGGTCCAGATCACAATTTCCTCGGCGAAGCGCGACAAATGCACCGCGGCGATCGAAGCCGCCGCCAGCGTCTCCAGCACGAAGTCGCGGTCCGCGACCGCATCCAGCGAATTCGCCATTGGCCGATCGAATTCAAGTGCGTCGGAGGTCATGGCGCGATCGATCGGAAACGCTGTGCCGGCCAGTGCCGCCGCGCCGAGCGGCGACTCGTTGAGCCGCTTGCGCGCATCCTTGAAGCGGCCGCGGTCCCGCGCCGCCATTTCGACATAGGCCAGCAGATGATGACCGAAGGTGACGGGCTGCGCGGTCTGCAAATGCGTAAAGCCCGGCATCACGGTTGCGGCGTGCTCCAGCGCCTTTTCCGCAAGCGCCTGCTGATACGCCAGGAGCGCGGCATCGATCGCATCGATGGTGGCGCGCACCCAAAGCCGGAAATCGGTCGCCACTTGGTCGTTGCGCGAGCGCGCGGTGTGCAACCGCCCGGCCGCCGGCCCGATCAACTCCGCGAGCCGGCTCTCAATATTCATATGGATGTCTTCAAGCGCGCGCTTGAAGGTCAATTTTCCGCTCTCGATTTCTGACAGGATCGTGTTTAGACCTTGCGCGATCTTGGCGGCATCATTGGCCGAGATAATACCGCGCTTGCCCAGCATTGCGGCATGGGCCTTGCTGGCGGCGATGTCCTGCCGGTAGAGGTGGCGATCGAAATCGATGGAAGCGTTAATGTCCTCCATGATCGCATCGGGACCGTCGGCGAACCGGCCGCCCCACATCTTGTTGCTCATAATACGTCCACCGAGGTTTCACCGACCATGACCAGCGCCCAAAACCCAGCCAAATGGCGGCTTTCGCTGATCCTAGCCGGCGGCATTGCCGGCGTGGCGGTCGGGCTGGCGGGGGTATACGGGATCAGCCTGTTGCTAGGCAATCCGCCGATCGACCCGGCCTGCCAGCCGACCGTCGAGACGGCGCGGCGGATCGCGCCCTTTGCGCGCGGCGAGGTCGCCGCCATGAGCGCGGCCCGCCGGCCAATCCGGCTTCCCGATATGGCCTTCCAGGATGGCAATGGCACCGATCGGCGGCTTTCCGATTGGCGCGGCCGCACGGTGTTGTTCAATCTATGGGCCACCTGGTGCCTGCCCTGCCGCAAGGAAATGCCGGCGCTTGACGAATTGCAGGCCAAGCTTGGCGGCGCCGATTTCGAGGTGGTCGCGGTCAATATCGACACCCGCGAACTCCAAAAGCCGCGCGCTTGGCTCAAAGAAGTCGGGATCGAACGTTTAGCCTATTATGCCGACCCGACTTCGAAGGTCTTCATCGACCTCAAGCAGGTCGGCAAGGCCTGGGGCATGCCGACCACAATTCTGGTCGATCCGGCCGGCTGCGAAATCGGCAATTTGGCGGGGCCAGCGGAATGGGCGAGCGAAGACGCGCTCAAGCTTGTTGGCGCGGCGCTCGGCCGGGTCGAGCCGTAGTTCCGCAAGATCAGGTTGAAATATCGAGATTGCCGCCGATGCCGGACGCGACATTGGCGAGGCGATTCAAGTTCTGCTGCGCGGCTTCGATCACCTGCACGATCGATGCAGCGGCGTCCGCATTCATGCGCATCATTTTCGCGGCCACGGCCATCTGCGTTTGCCCTGCACGGGCGGAGATGAGGCTATTGATGAGCGCTGGTTCCATGACGCACGATACTTAAGGTTTGCCGACTGCCGGCGGTTGCAAAGAAAGATTGGTCATCCATTCTCAGCCAGCGCGTCACGCCGGATCATTTCGCGCGCATAAACCATCAATTTCTGACCGTCCAAGGTGAGCTTCATGGTGCTGGCCCCACGCACAAAGATCGGGCGGCCAACCTGCGATTCGAGCTGCTCCACTTGCGTTTTCAGTTCCGACTCACGTTTGCCGAGCTTCTTGCTGGCTGCGGTGTAGCCGCCGGCCTCAACGACCGCGACATAAGCTCGCAGCTTGTCGACCGCAGCCTTGGTATCGGGCTTGGTCTGCAAACGTTCAATGGCGATTTTCGACATCAACTCGCCGGTGCCGGCCGTCTGGTTAACCATCGCCGCGCCGAGGGCATCGCCTAGTACCGAAATGTTGGAAATGGCATTTTCAGTACGGGCGGCCTGCTTTTGCCGCCACACTTCCATCTGCCGCCAGGCTGGAACGCTAGGGCTCCAATTTAAGCTTCTGGATTGAATGCCCGCCATGATCCCCTACCCGCTGGCAGCGACCATAAACAACGCGGATTAACAGACTTTAAAAGCTAACGAGTGGTGAAGCGCGCGGTTTACGACGGTCGCGACGTACCGGCGCAATTCTAAACCGGCCTTGACGACGGGCGCCCGGCCGCCCTATACTTAACTTTATGGTTAAGTATCAAGATGCCGCGCTCGACCGTACGTTTGCGGCGCTTTCCGACCCCACCCGGCGGGCGCTGCTGGCCCGCCTGGGAGAGGCGGAAAGCCTGTCGATCAGCGAACTGGCGGCGCCATTGCCGATGTCGCTGCCGGCGGTAATGAAGCATCTCAACGTGCTGTCGGGCGCGGGACTGATCACGCGCGACAAGAACGGCCGCACCGTCGCCTGTCGCCTCACCGCGGCCACCATGAAGTCAGCGATGGATTGGCTGCACCAATACGAACGCTTCTGGTCCGACCGGCTCGACCGGCTCGGCGCATTCCTGGAGGAAGACGAGTCATGTCTACCCAAACAGCCACCAAACCTAGCCTCACCCTCAAGCGCCGCTTCAAAGCGACCCGCGCCAAGGTCTTCGCCGCCTGGATCGACCCGGAAAAAATGAAGCAATGGATGGGTCCCGAAGGAGTGCAGGGAATCAGCTGCGAGATCGATGCCCGCACCGGCGGCCGTTATCGCCTGGTGATGCGCGCGCCCAATGGCGACGAGCACGATGTCAGCGGCGTCTATCGGGAAGTAGTGCCAAACGAAAAGCTGGTGTTCACCTGGGCCTGGAAGACCACGCCAGATCGTCAGTCGCTGGTGACGGTGGAATTTAAGCCCGACGGCGACGGCACCTTGCTCACCCTCACGCACGAGCAGTTCTTCGACGAGGCGGCGCGCGACCGCCACCATCAGGGCTGGACGGAATCGCTCGACAAGCTCGAAAGATTCGTCGCGTGAGTTCCGGCGGAGACGCGCTTCGTCCGAATTGGATGTAGTCAACGATGAATTGTTCCCACCAACCGGAGGAGTAAGACCATGAAGCTTTACGGATTTCCGCCATCGACCAACACCTGGATGGTTCGCGCCGTCGCGGCCCATCTAGGTATTCCGCTCGAATTCGAATTCGTCGACCTGAGCAAGGGCGGCTCGCACACACCCGAATTCCTCAAGATCAATCCGACCGGCCGCACACCGGCACTGATCGACGGCGATTTCAAACTCTGGGAGACCACGGCGATCGTACAACACATCGCCAGTTGCAAGCCCAATGCACTCTGGCCTGACGATGCGCGCGCCCGCGCCGATATCATGCGTTGGCAAAGCTGGCACCTCGCGCATTGGAGCAAGGAGGCCTGCGAGCCGCTGCTGTTCAACCGGCTGGTCAAGCAATTTCTCAACCTCGGCGCACCGGACGAGGTCGCCGTGACCAGGGGCGTCGCGGCGTTCAACAAGGAGGCCAAGGTGCTCGACGCTCACCTTGCCAAGCAGCCATACCTGGCCGGCCAGAACCTGACGCTGGCGGACTTCTCCGTCGCATCCCCGCTGTTCTACAGCCAGCAGGCCGATCTGCCGGTCGGGGCTTACCCGCGGGTGACGGAATGGTTCGGCCGCGTCTCGGCGCTGCCCGCCTGGCGCGACGCCGCGCCGCAACCGGCTGCCGCTGCGGCGTAAAGCTTTCGTTCGAACCTGGGCCAAAAGGCAGGCGTCGCAGCGCTTGATGAGGTGTTGCATGATTACGCTCTACAGTTTCGGGCCGCATTTCGGCCTGCCCGATCCCAGTCCGTTCGTCACCAAGGCGGAAGTTCTCTTGAAGATGAGCGGGCTCGCCTATCGCACCGATACCACCGGCTTCTCAAAAGCGCCGAAAGGCAAGCTGCCCTACATCGACGACGATGGCGGCAAGGTCGCCGATTCGACCTTCATCCGGCGACATCTTGAAACCAAATACGGCTTCGATTTCGATCGAGGCTTGAGCGCCGAACAGAAGGCTATCGCCTGGGCGTTCGAGAAAATGGCCGAGGACAACCTCTACTGGGTCACCGTCGACGCGCGCTGGAACCGCGACGACAATTTCAACAATGGGCCGCGCGCATTCTTCAAGTCGGCGCCGGCGCCGATCCGCCCGTTGATCGTCGCGATGGTGCGGCGCCAGGTCCGCAAATCGCTGCACGCCCATGGCATCGGCCGGCACACCGCCGACGAAATCGCCGCGCTGGGCTGCCACTCGATCGACGCCATCGCCACTTATCTCGGCGACAAGCCGTTTTTCATGGGCGCCGAGCCCAAAGGCGTCGACGCCACCCTATTCGCGTTTGTCGCTGCCACGCTCTGTCCGGTGTTTACCACGCCGGTCCGCGACCACGCCGAGCGCCACGCCAATCTGCGCCGCTATGTCGGACGGATGACCGCGCGCTACTATAGCGATTACACTGACATTGCCGGCTGCCCGGCCGCGACGTGATCGTTTCGCTCTGACGATCGCCGCGTTCAGCGGGTCGGCACCGGCTTTTCGCCGCGGTAGTCGTAAAACCCGCGCTGGGTCTTGCGGCCGAGCCAGCCGGCCTCGACATATTTCACCAGCAGCGGGCACGGACGGTATTTCGAATCCGCCAGCCCGTCGTGCAATACCTGCATGACCGAGAGACAAGTATCGAGCCCAATGAAATCGGCGAGCTCCAAGGGCCCCATCGGATGGTGCGCGCCAAGCCGCATGGCGGTGTCGATCGCCTCGACATTGCCGACGCCCTCATAAAGCGTGTAGATCGCCTCGTTGATCATCGGCATCAGCACGCGATTGACGATAAAGGCCGGAAAATCCTCCGCCACCGCGATGGTCTTGCCGAGCTTGCTGATGAACTGCTTGGTCGTTTCGAAGGTCCTGTCGTCGGTGGCGATCCCGCGGATCACCTCGACCAGCTCCATCAGCGGCACCGGATTCATGAAGTGAATGCCAATGAAGCGCTCCGGCCGGTCGGTCGAGGACGCCAGCCGTGTGATCGAGATCGACGAGGTGTTGCTCGCGACAATGGCATCGGGCTTTAGCGACGGACACAGATTGGTGAAGATGCCGCGCTTGACGTCTTCCTTCTCGGTGGCGGCCTCGATAACGAGGTCGCAGTCGCCGAGTGCATCAAAACTTTCCGCCGCGGCGATGCGCTTGAGCGCGGCCTGGCGCTCGTCCTCGGTGATGCGCTTGCGGCTGACCTGCCGCGCCATATTGCCATTGATGGTGGCGATCCCGGCCTTGATGCGGTCACCCGACAGGTCGTTGATCGCGACATTGAGGCCGGCCAGTGCGCAGACATGGGCGATGCCGCTGCCCATTTGACCGGCGCCAACGACACCGACCTTCCGAATGTTGCTTGCCATGGTTTGTGCCCGCTCGCCGGCAAGCGCCGTCGCGCGATCCTTTACATCGTTCATTAAAGCTACCTTAATCTATGACGATCCCCTGCCCGGCGCCACCGCCGCGAACCTTATCCATCGGTAAGGTCAACGGCGAATCTTGCCGAGTTCCTGGGCCAATTCCGGCAAAGCTTGGTAAAGATCGGCCACCAGGCCGTAGTCGGCCACCTGGAAGATCGGGGCCTCCTCGTCCTTGTTGATCGCCACGATCACCTTGGAATCCTTCATGCCGGCGAGGTGCTGGATCGCCCCCGAAATCCCGACCGCAATATAGAGATCCGGCGCGACCACTTTGCCGGTCTGGCCGACCTGCCAGTCATTGGGCGCATAGCCGGCGTCGACCGCGGCGCGCGAGGCACCAACCGCCGCGCCCAACTGATCGGCCACCGGCTCGATATACTTGGTGAAGTTCTCACGGCTTTGCATCGCGCGACCGCCGGAGATGATGATCTTGGCCGAGGTCAGTTCCGGCCGATCCGACTTGGACAGTTCCTCCCCGGCAAACGACGAAATCGCCGGATCGGGCGCGGCCGCCACATCCTCGATCGGCGCCGAACCGGTCGCGCCGGTCGCCTGGAAGGTCGAAGTCCGCACGGTGATGACTTTGATCTTGTCCTTCGAACGCACGGTCTGCACCGCATTGCCGGCGTAGATCAGACGTTCGAACGTATCGGGCGCAACCACCTTGGTGATGTCAGACATCTGCATTACATCGAGCAGCGCCGCTGCCCGCGGCATGAAGTTCTTGCCGGTGGTGGTCGCCGCCGCGACAATCGCGCCATAGGCCGGCGCCAGCGCGACAACCAGCGCCGCGACCGGCTCCGCTAGCATGTGTTCGTAACAGGCATGGTCGGCATGCAGCACTTTCGCGACGCCATCGAGTTTGGCGGCGGCCTCCGCAACCGCGCGGGCCCCCTTGCCCGCGACCAGGACATGCACCGGCTGGCCGATTGCCGTAGCGGCGGTGAGCGCCTTGTTGGTTGCGTCCTTGAGCGATTTATTATCGTGCTCGGCAATCAGCAGCGTTGTCATCAAATAATCCCCGCCTCGTTCCTCAGCTTGTCGACCAATTCGGCGACGCTCTTCACCTTGGCGCCGGACTTGCGGCCCGGCGGCTCGGTCGTCTTCATCACCTCGATGCGCGGCGACACGTTGACGCCGTAGGCGTCCGGCGTCTTATCTTCGATCGGTTTCTTCTTCGCCTTCATGATGTTTGGCAAGCTGGCATAACGCGGCTCGTTGAGTCGCAGGTCGGTGGTGACGATCGCAGGTGTCTTAAGCTTGACGGTCTGTAGTCCGCCGTCGACCTCGCGGGTCACCGACAGACTGTCGCCCTCGATCGCGATCTTGGACGCGAAGGTTCCCTGCGGCCAGCCGGTGAGCGCGGCCAGCATCTGGCCGGTCTGGTTACAGTCGTCATCGATGGCTTGTTTGCCCAAGATCACCAGGCCGGGCTTCTCCTGCTCGACAATGGCCTTGAGGATTTTTGCGACCGCAAGCGGCTCGACGATCGAGTCCACCTTCACCAGGATGCCGCGATCGGCGCCCATCGCCAGCGCCGTGCGGATAGTTTCCGCCGCTTGCGCCGGCCCGATCGATACGACCACGATCTCGGTCGCCTGGCCTTTTTCCTTCAGCCGGATCGCCTCCTCGACCGCGATCTCGTCAAACGGATTCATCGACATTTTGACATTCGCGAGTTCGACGCCGGAACCGTCGCTCTTGACGCGGATCTTGACGTTGTAGTCGACCACCCGTTTGACGGGCACCAGGATCTTCATGCGGAGGTTCTCGTTCGAAGCGCGACGGTTCGTTGCCCGCGCGATGGCAGGGCGAATGACCGCGCAAGCTAATCGCGCACCGACCCGCGGTCAACGTGGCGCGCCCGGCAGGCGCGCGGTCTGGGGCATGGCCGGTTCCAGCGGGATATCGCCCGGGCGGATGCATTCGAACAGCTTCACGCCGGAGCGTTTCAGCAACAGCAGCAGCAATCCGCCGGCCGCCATGCCGCCGATATGGCACCACCAAGCGACGTCGCTCCTTGCCGCCGCCCCCAGATTGACGAACTGGATGGCGATGAAAACACCAATGATCCAGTAGGCGCTGATCCGCAAAGGAATGCCCATGACCAGCGCGGTCAGCTTGGCGCATGGCCGCAGCATCAAATAGGCGATCACCACCCCCGAGACGGAACCCGAAGCGCCGATTAGCGGCACTTTCGATCCCGGATCGCTGACCGCGTAGGCAAGCCCCGCCAGCGCGCCGGCCAGCAGATAGAAAATCAGGAATCGCCAGCGGCCGAGCGCCTGCTCGACATTGTCGGCAAACACCCACAGGAAGATCAGATTGCCAATCAAATGCATGACATCGGCATGCAGAAATTGATAAGTGAACGGCGTCAGTAGCGCGCCGATGGCGCCGGGATGGCTATAAGCGCCAAAAATCGCGGCCGGGACTACGCCAAGCTGATGGGCGAGCACGGCCGGATTGTCGGTGACGCTGAATTCCAGAATGAATGCGACAATCGTTACAGCGATCAGGGCCCAGCTCACCACCGGAGTCCGCGGCAGTTTGAATGGATTGTCGTCATAGAGCGGCATGACCATGAAGCGCACTCACCGATTCTGGCCGGGCACCCAGAGCACGTCGCTTTCACCCTTGCTGTTCAGGAATCGGCTCGCGACGAACAGATAATCCGACAATCGGTTGACGTATTGCAGCGCCGCCGGCGAGACCTCCTCGCCCGGCCGATCCTTGAGTTCGACCATGATCCGCTCGGCGCGGCGACAGACCGTGCGCGCGAGATGCAGATAGGCCGCGGCCTGGGTGCCGCCCGGCAACACAAACGAGCGGAGCGGGGCGAGCGCTGCGTTAAGACCGTCGATCTCGGCCTCAAGCCATGCGACCTGCGCCGCCGTCACGGTCAAAGCCGCGCCGCCGGGTCCCTTGGCGGCAAGGCACAACTCGGCTTCAACGTCGAACAGATCGTTCTGGATCCGCACCAAGGCGGTATCGACTTGCGCAGCGCCCGCCGTATGCAGCCGCGCAATTCCGATCGCCGCGTTGACTTCATCCAGCGTGCCGTAGGCGGCAACGCGCAAATCGTATTTCTTGCGTCGCTCGCCGGAGCCAAGCGCGGTGGTGCCGTCGTCGCCGGTGCGGGTATAAATGCGATTGAGAACCACCATCGACCGCCCTCAGCGCTTCACGATCCAGATCGTCACGACGAGCGCAATAAGCGCGACGAATTGCATGAGAACCCGCCAGCGCATGAGCTTCTGCGAGGTCTGCGGCGAGCCGCCGCGCGCGAAATTGAGCAGCCCAAACAGCAGCACGCCGGCAACGGCAACGAGCGTCAGCGGCACCAGAGCATAGATCAGAACGTCGGCCATCTGCTATCAATATCACCCCCGTCGCCGTGAAACCACCGGACGCTAGCGGGCCGGCGCATCGCCTGCTACGTTTTTTTCGTTGCGTCTGAAAGGCAATGTTGGATCTTGGTGATTAATGATTTTCGATCGAACCGCCCGGCCCGATAACCGCCTCCCGGCGGGGCGCGAACCCACGCAGACGAGGCCGGCATGAAGGGCCAGATCCTGGTGCTCGGCGCCGCCGGACGGCTCGGCTTCGCAGCCGCGGAGGCGTTCCGCGATGCCGGCTGGAGCGTCAAAGGCCTGGTGCGGCCGGGCGCGGAACCGCGCGCGCCGCGCGGCATCGCGGTTATCGAAACCAATAACCGCGCCGTCGCGGTGAAAGAGGCGCGCGGCACCGACATCGTGTTGCACGCGCTCAACGCACCCTATCCCGGCTGGGCGCGGCATGCGCTACCGCTGGCCTATTCCGCGATCGAGGCGGCGGAGCAATCCGGCGCAACCCTGATGTTCCCAGGCAATGTCTATAATTACGGCGCCGGCATGCCACCGGTGCTCGATGAAGCGACGCCGATGCACCCGACCTCGCGCAAGGGCAAAATACGCTGCGAGATCGAGCAGCGCCTACAAGAGGCGTCCGACCGCGGCATGCGCACCATTATCCTGCGCGCCGGCGATTTCTTCGGCCGCGGCCGAGGATCGTGGTTCGATCTCGTCCTGATCAAGGAACTCGCCAAGAACAAGGTCACCTATCCGGGTCCGCTCGACGTGATGCACGCCTGGGCCTATCTGCCCGATTACATCGCGGCGCTGATCCGGCTGGCCGAAATTCGCGCGACGCTCACGCCGTTCGAGACTTTCGGCTTCCCCGGACATGCCGTGACCGGACAGGAGTTCGTTTCGGCCATCGCCAAAGCCAGCGGCCGCCCGCTCCGGGTCGGTCACATCAATTGGTGGATGATGCGCACCGTCGGCAGTATCTGGAAAATGGGCCGTGAACTCTCCGACATCGGCTATCTCTGGCAGGTGCCGCACCTCATCGATGGCGGCAAGCTTGCCGCGGCGATTGGCCAAGCGCCGCGCACGCCGCTCGACACCGCGGTGACCCGTTCGCTGCGCGAACTCGGTGCGATTGCCTAAGGCCGAATTTCGTGACACTTCCTCCCGTCTCTACCCGCCCGTTCTGTTGTAAAGGACCGTGTCAATGATTGTCGACTTCCAGCACCACTTCACGCCGCGCGAATTGATCAAAGAGGACCCCGGCGACAAGCTGATCCTGCATTACGATGCCCAAGGCGCGCCAAGCTACACCATCCATTCGCTGCTATACGATCTCGACGAGCATGTGCGAATGATGGACGTTTCGGGAATCGACGCCGCTTGGCTGACCAGCGCACAGGGCATGTGCGCCGACCTTGAGACCTCGCGGCTGGTCAACGACAAGGCCAAAAAGGCGGAAACCGATTATCCCGGCCGCTTCATTGCCGCCGCCCATGCCAATCCGCTGGGTGGCCACGATGCGCTGAAGGAACTCAATCGCTGCCGGCACGAGCTCGGCTGCGAAGGCGTCGTCATCACCTCCGAGCATGACGGCAAGTTCCTCGACAATGCCGCCTACGAACCGTTCTGGACCGAAGTTGCGCGGCTCGGCATGTTTGTCTTCGTGCATCCTGCGTTGAAGCTCAATTATTCACAGCAGTTCGATGCTTTCGACACCGCCCGCTCGGTCGGTCGCGAATTCTCGCTGGTGATGGCGACCATTCGCCTGGTCAATTCCGGCGTGTTCGACCGTCACCCCAATCTCACGGTCCACATGGCGCATCTGTCCGGCGGCGTGGCCTCGGTGTTGGGACGCATTCGTAGCTATCAGGACAAGGATTTCTGGGGCACCAAGGGCAATCCCCGCCACGGCGCCAAGGCGGCCAAGGATTTCGATCACTACATCAACAACAACCTGGTGTTCGACACCGCCGGATTCGCGGGCGCGATAACCTCGGTGAAATCGTCGATGGTCGAGATCCCGGCGGCCCGCATTGTGTTTGCCACCGACTACCCGCAGGAAATTCGCGCCCGCGACGTGGTGCGTGATTTCGTCCGCGAGATCCGCGCCCTCGGCAAGGACGGCGAAGCGATCCTGTCCGGCAATGTGAGCAAACTGCTCAAGCGAAACAAATAAGGCGCTTTACGCAGCCAGGCGCTTTTCGATTTCGTGCACCGGCATTGCCACCAGATCCTTGTCGATCTCGGTGTGCAATGCCTTGCGCAGATCGTGCGAATAGAACGGACGCAGCACCCCAAGCGCCCGTGGCGGCGCGACCATGACCAACGATTTGAACCGATTGGCCGTCACTTCGGTATTGAGAAAACCAATCAATGTCCGCAGGAAACGCTCCTCCTCCAGGGTATGCCAATCGGTCTGCTCCATGGCGCTGCGCCCATGACCCATCGAGCTGATCGAGCGGCCGGGCGCGTCGGAGCCCAACTCGCTGGTCTTCCGATCGGGATGTTCGAACACCTGGAGCGTCTTGAGATTGAGAAACTTCTCGTCGCCGGCGTTTTCAAGCACCAGCGCCTTCTTGCCGTCGCAGACGACCACCCAATCGCCCTGACGAATTTTCAATTTGGACATGCCCGACCTCTCCAAAGTCACTTTTCAAGAATAACATTGGAGCGGCGCACCTAGCGCGCCTTGTCATAGGTCAATTCCGCGCCTGCGCCCCGTCCAACAGGCGGCGCGCGATGACATTGGCCTGGATTTCCGCCGCGCCCTCGAAGATCGACAGAATGCGGGCATCGCATAGCAGCCGCGACACCGGGAACTCCAGCGCAAAGCCGTTGCCACCGTGAATTTGCACGGCATTGTCGGCCGCCGACCAGGCAACGCGCGCGGCCAGCAGTTTTGCCATGCCGGCCTCAAGATCGCAGCGCTCCCCGGAATCCTTGCAGCGCGCGGCGAAATAAGTCAGTTCGCGCGCGATCAGGATCTCCGCCGCCATCATTGCGATCTTGTCGGCAACCCGTGGGAAGCCGACGATCGGCGCCCCGAATTGCGTCCGCTCGCGCGCATAGCGATGCGCGATTTCCATCGCAGCCTGGGCAACCCCAACGGCGCGTGCCGCGGTTTGGATGCGCGCCGCCTCGAAGGTCTGCATCAATTGCTTGAAACCGTGCCCCTCGATGCCGCCAAGCAGGTTTGCCGCCGGCACCGTGAAACCGTCAAAAGCGATTTCGTATTCCTTCATGCCGCGATAGCCGAGCACCGCGATTTCGGTGCCGGACATGCCAGCGGCGGGGAACGGCTTCGCATCGTCACCGCGCGGCTTTTCCGCCAGCAGCAAGGATAGGCCGCGATAGCCCGGCTCCGCCGGATCGGTGCGCGCCAACAGCACCATGAGATCGGCGCGCGCGGCGTGGGTGATCCAGGTCTTGTTGCCATGAACGCGATAGACGTCGCCGTGCCGAACCGCGCGCGTCTTGACCGATGCGATGTCGGAGCCAAAATCCGGTTCGGTGAACACCGCCGTTGGCAGCACCGCGCCGGATGCGATCTTCGGAAGCCACATGCGCCGCTGCTCTTCGGTGCCGCCGCTGGCGATCAATTCGGCGGCAATCTCCGATCGCGTGCCGAGCGAGCCGACGCCGATGTAGCCGCGCGACAATTCCTCGGACACGACACACATGGCCTCGCGACCCAGGCCCATGCCGCCATAGCGTTCCGCGATCGTGAGCCCGAACACGCCAAGCGCCGCCATCTGCGCAACGATCTCAATCGGGATCGTTTGGTTTGCGAGATGCCACGCCTGCGCCCGCGGCATGACTTCGTTCTCAGTGAACTTGCGGACTGCCTGGCGGATCGACGCCAGCGCCGCATCGTCGCTTGGACCGCCGATGGTGAGGTCGTTGGCGCCCCCCACGAGGGCAAGAAGGCGCGCGCGGCGCTGCCGGTTACCAAGTGTGAGGCGATCGAGCGGACCCGCCAAACCCGCCGCCACCGCCGCGGCATTCAATCCGAGGTCGGCCGGGCGAACGATTTCGCCCTGGCTCATCGGAATGCCGCCCTGAATCTGCGCCAGAAATTCGGCGATTCCGATTTGGACCAGGAGTTGCTCAAGCTCGCCAAACGCATCGGACCGGTGGCGGCGCTCGGCAAAGGCGGTGACCTGGCGGATGCCCTCGACATAAGTTGCGAGCCAGGCAAGCCCGTGGGTGGCGCGCTGCTCGCGGTCAAACGGCCGGCCGCCGTCACACGCGTCGTCGGTCACCCGCGCGCGCACCGCTGCGATTGCGTCCCGCAGAACCGCCTCCGCCGTTGCGAGCGCCGCGCCGGCCAATGCAAGAATTTCAGGCCCCGCCGCGCGATGGGCTGATTGCTCGGTCATCGCCATTCCCCACTGTCGCGCCATGCCCGGCCGCTACCCGCACGGCCAGCCGCCTGTGCTGGCCTGACGGCTGGATCTACAGGGCCACAATGTGATTTTATTCACAATCCCGCAGGCCGGTTTGCGGATAATTTACCATTCCACTGTTTACTCTGACCCACTGAAGGCCTGGCGCGGAAATAAGCACCCGCCGCCACTGCATTGTCGACCAGTGCTTGGCGGGTTCGACCTGTGAATTGTCGATGCCATATTTGCCAGGTGATCGCTATCGCCGCCAGTTCCATTCCATAACGGCAACAGCTTGAAATCATGATCACAGTTCTGACAAAGCCGATCCAGTCACTGGCAGCCGCCTTCACCTCGGTCTCGGTCAGAACCCGCATCATAGGGATTGCGCTCATCCCGGTTGTTGGCTTCCTCACCAATGGCGCAACATTCTTTGCCGGCAATCAGGACGTTGCGAATGCGTTCCGCGATGTGGAGGCGACATCGGCGCTATCCGATGCCAGCCGCGAATTCAGAATCGCGCTGGTGTCCATGCAATTCGCGGCGACAGAGTTCGTCGCAACGCCATCAAGCGAGCCGGTAAAGGCATTTGAAGCCAATCTTTCGCTCGCGTCGTCGCATTTCGAAACGCTGGCGGCGGCAGCCGGCGCCATCGGCATGAAAGATGTTGAGAGTATTCGTCAGAAGCTCGCAGAGCTCAAACTGGCATTTGGTTATCTCGCCGAAGAACAGGCCGAGCTTGGATTGTCGGAGGATCAGGGCATCAAAAAGCGGCTGGATGACGCCGCCACTGGAATTGAGCAAGCCATCAAGAAAAAAAATGGCGATGCCGAAATCACCGAGGCCGATCGAGCGCGGCTATTGCTGACGCTTGCAACCATGCGCCGCCTCGAGGCGCAATACCGGCTCAGTCAATCCAGTGCCACCTGGGAGCAATTCTTCAAGGAATTCCGCGATTTCGAAGCGCTCCTGCGCAAGGCGCAGGTCGACGACGAGGCGCGGCAGCAGGTTATACGCAACGCGCAGAGCTATACCTCGACGCTGGCGCAATGGAACCGATACAACCAAAACATCCAGCGATCGCTTAGAGAGATCACCGACGCCATTAACCAAATGGTTCCGCAGGCGCACGCGACCCTTACCATTGCCCAAGATCGGAACACCGCAGCCGAAACAGCCTTTGCAAATTCCCAAACGCGCACCAGCTCCATCATCGTCCTGGTCGGGATCGGCTCGGTGATAATCGGCCTCGCATTGAGCTGGCTGCTTGGGCGAAGCATCACGCGGCCCCTAAACGGGCTTGCACGCGCAATGACCCAGCTCGCCGCCGGCGATACCACCACAAAAATTCCGGCGACCAACTCCAAAGACGAACTCGGCGCGATGGCGCGCACCGTCCTGGTGTTCCGCGACACCACGCTTGAGCGCGCCCAGCTGGCCGAGCGGCAGGCCGCGGCCAACCGCGAACGCGAGAAACGCGCCGAAACCATCGCGACCGCCATTGCAAGCTTCAATTCGTCAGTGAACCAGGCGCTTGCCCGGGTGCGCGAGGCCGGCGATCGGCTGGAGCGTACCTCAACCAAGCTCAATGATGCCGCCGACTCGGTTTCGACCGAAGCGCGCACTGCCGAGCAGCGGGTCACCACCGCATCCGGCAATGTCACGTCGTCCGCCTCCTCGGTCGAAGAACTCGCCGCCTCGATCGGCGAGATCGCCGGCCAGGCCCATCGCTCCAAGGAAGTCTCGGCGCGCGCGGTCAGCGAGGCCCGCCGCACCGGATCCACCATGTCCAAGCTCGGTGACGCTGCCAGCCGCATCGGCGAGGTCGTTGGGCTGATCCAGGCGATTGCCGGTCAAACCAATTTGCTTGCGCTCAACGCCACCATCGAAGCCGCCCGCGCCGGTGAAGCCGGCCGTGGTTTCGCCGTGGTCGCCGCCGAAGTGAAGTCGCTGGCTGGACAAACCGCCAGCGCCACTGAGGAAATTGCCGGCCAGGTTACCGCCATCCAGACCGCCGTTAGCGAAGCCGCCCATGCCATCGCGCAGGTCAACACCATCATCGACGAGATCTCGATGATTTCCGCCTCCGTCGCCACCACCGTCGAGCAGCAGCACCAAGCGGTCGCGCAAATCACCGAAGGCGTCAACCGGGCATCGTCCGAAGCGCGCGGGGGCGCCGAAGCAATGGGCCGAGTGGCCGGTGCGTCAAATGAAGCGCGCACCACCGCCGCAAGCGTCAAGGAACTCGCAGAAACCCTTACGGTCGAGGCCGAATGCCTCAGCACCCAGATCGGTCAGTTCTTGTCGGAAGTGCAGGCGGCATAAGCCCCTCCAACATCTGCCTCCATTGCGCACGCGGCGGGCGTCGTTCATTGATTTGGCGTCGCAGCACTATCGACGTATCATGTCGTAACGATGAAACTCTTTCATATCATCCGCCTGTGCTGGCGCGTGACCGCTGACGCCTACGATCACTTCAGCGATGCCGATGGCTGGGCGATCGCGAGCCACATCGCATTGTCGATCCTGTTGGCGCTGTTTCCATTTCTGATCCTGGTGACATCGCTGGCGGCGTCGTTCTTTGGCTCGACCGAACTCGCCAACGAAGTCGTGCGTCTGCTGCTCGAAACCTGGCCGGAGGAAGTCGCCGCACCGATCGCCCGCGAAATTCACGTGGTCCTGACCACCACCCGCGGCGACCTCTTGACCATCAGTGTTGGCCTAGCGATCTTCTTTGCGTCGAGCGGCATCGAGAGCCTGCGCATCGGGCTCAACCGCGCCTATGGCATCGCCGAGCAGCGCTACTGGTTCGTGCTGCGCCTGGAATCGATCGGCTATGTCCTGATTGGAGCGCTTGCGCTGCTGGCCATGGCGTTCTTGATCGTGCTCGGCCCGCTGCTGTTTGCAACCGCAAACAAATTCGCCCCCGCGCTCGGGCAGTTCGAATGGGATATCACCGTCGCGCGATATTCGGTCGCAAGCGTGACGCTCATCATCGCGCTCTTTATCGCGCACAAGTGGCTTCCTGCGGGGCGCCGAAAACTCCAAGAGATTGCTCCGGGAATCGTTGCCACCCTTTTCCTTTGGCTCGCGGGCGGAATGCTGTTCGGCCGCTATTTGGCTGAATTTCCTTCGGTCTATGTCAGCTATTATGCCGGCCTTGCCTCGGTGATGATCGCGCTGGTGTTTTTGTATCTCACGGCGTCGATTTTTGTGCTCGGCGGCGAGTTGAACGCAGCCATCCTGCGGGTCCGCTTCGGCGACGCCAGCCGCACCCAACCGGCGACCGCGACCTGACGATCCCGGCACGACTTCATGGGCGTGGACAAACGCCACATTTCCCGTCTTCAGAGCACATAGTCATGATAGCATAATTACTGCGGTCGTTTGGCTGCGCAGCGGAATCAATCGTGGGAACGGCCCACGACGGCAATACAAAAAGGAGCCAATCATGACGCTTGAAGCGCTGATCGTCTGGCTGGTGGTCGGCGGCATCGCCGGCTGGCTGGCTGGCCGCATTGTGAAAGGTTTTGGCCTGGGCCTGATCGGCAATATTGTCGTCGGCATTATCGGCGCGGTGATCGCCGGGTGGTTGCTGCCGCGGATCGGCATCAGCATCGGTTCGGGTATCCCAGGGATGCTGATCCACGCCTTTATCGGTGCGGTGCTGCTGCTGATTGTTATCGGCCTGGTCAAGCGACGATAGCCGCCCAACGGCGCTCCACTCCTGGAGCAAATTCAAGCCGCGGGCAACGCCGCCGCCAGCGTGCTTGGGCTCAACGGCTTGGCCAGGTAGCCGTCCATTCCGGCGGCGCGTCCGGCCGCTGCGTCCGCGGCGCTGGCACGGCCAGATACGCCGACGATCCTGACCGCGCCGGCTGGACGTGGCAGAGCGCGAATGCGACGCGTCGCTTCAAAGCCATCGATGCCCGGCAGCGTAATGTCCATCAGCACGGCGTCGTAACCGCCATTGGCGACCGCATCGACTGCGATCTCGCCGGTTCCGACAAAATCGGCGCGATGGCCGAGTTCTGTCAGAATCGTATTAAGAACCACCCGGCCATATGGATTGTCCTCGACACACAAAACCGCGAGCGATCGCGATGGCGCCGTGCGCGCGTTGTCACCGTCACGACTTTCATTGGCGTCGCTCGCCTTCACCTTGGTCACGATGGCGCTGAATGCAAAGCGGCTACCTCCGCCGGGATTGCTCACAACCGTGAGGTCGCCGCCCATCGCCCGGGCAATGCGCCGCACATAGCTCAAGCCGAGACCCGCGCCGCCGTAACGCCGCGCGACCGCCTCGTTCGCCTGTGCGAATGGCCGGAACAATCGTTTGATTTCAGCCGTGCTAAGACCGACCCCGGTATCGGTCATCGCGAAGCTCAGCCGGATGCGATCGCGGCCGGCTGCTTCGCTGGTGACGTCGAGCCGGACCGTGCCGCGCTCGGTAAACTTCACGGCATTGTCGATCAAATTTTCAAGCGCCGCCCGCAAGCGAATCGAATCGCCGATCACGGCCGCCGGCAGATCCGGTGCAATGGTCACATCGCAGCCCAGGTTCTTGCTCTGCGCGCGCGCCGCCAGCGAGACTGAAAGCGATTGCGCGAAAGCGTGCGGCCGGATCAGGTCGCGACGCAGAACCAAACCCCGGGCGTCGGCGCGCGCCGCGTCGACGATCAGCGACGTCAACATGGCAAGGTGCTCGCCCGTGCTCTTGATCGCTGTCGCCCATTCGCGTTCGCGCGGGGCCAAGCCGGCGGTGGCCAGAAGTTCTCCAAGCGCCACGATGCCAGACAATGGCGTCCTGATCTCGTGCGCCAGTTCCGCCAGCGTCGCCTCGATCGCGCGGCGCGACAATTGCGGTGCCCCCGGTCCGGATTTCAGACGCGGTTTCGGTTTGACCACAGGTCGCTTTGGTCGCTTGGTCGCCATAGCCCCTTCCGCGCGCACATTGCCATGCCGGCCGGCATGGGACCATGGCCGCGCACTAAGAAAGGCCGATTAATCGCCGGATATCCGATGGTTTGAGGCCCTGGGCACGCAGTTCACGCAGCCCGGTCGCCTGGGTCGATTTTGCCAGTTTGTGGCCATCGGCTTCGAGCACCAGGCGGTGGTGATGATAGACCAGCGCCGGCAGACCCAGCAGCACCTGCAACAGGCGGTGAACGCCAGTCGCGCGAAACAAGTCCTGCCCGCGCACCACATGGGTCACGCCCTGGATGGCGTCATCGACAACCACCGCCAGATGATAGCTGGTCGGCGTTTCCTTGCGCGCCAGCACCACGTCACCCCAGACGGCCGGATCGGCGGGGATTGTGCCGTTCTCGCCATGGGGTCCCTGGCCGGTTTCCTGCCACGCGATGGCGCCGGCACGCGCGATGGCCGCCGCCATGTCGAGCCGCAATGCATAGGGCTCGCCGGCCGCCATCCGCCGTGCGCGATCGGCGGCCGACAGCGACTTGGCGCTGCCCGGATAGATCGGCGCGCCGTCGGGATCGCGCGGCCAGGGCCCGTGCCGCTCCCGTTCCGCGACCAGCGCCGCAATCTCGGCCCGGCTCTCAAAGCTTAGATAGAGCAGCTTTTGCGCATCGAGCTTGGCGAGCGCGGCGCGGTAAGCTTCGAAATGTTCGCTCTGCCGCCGCACCGGCTGCTGCCATTCGATGCCGAGCCAAGCGAGATCCTCGAAGATCGCCTGCTCGAACTCGGGCTTGCAGCGGGCCTCATCGATATCCTCGATGCGCAGCAGCATCGTGCCGCCCGCCGCCCGCGCCAGCTCGAAATTAACATACGCCGACAGCGCATGGCCGAGATGCAGATAGCCATTCGGCGACGGCGCGAAGCGGAAAACCGGTGCGGTCATGGTCGAGTGCCCCGTTTCCGAAGTTCATGAACCATCGCTGCGCCCACCTATACGAACTTCGGAATCCAAGGGGCACTGGCAGCGCCATGATTCTAGGTGCCGCTTCTCGATCTGAAGTTCCTAACCGAATTTGCCGCAGGTGGTGTAGGAAATTTAGATCGGCGGCACTAGCCCTTGGCGTTCCAAAACCCTTGGCGTTCCAAAACGGAATGACAAGAACGCAGAAAAGGCGCAGAATATTTCAAATTAACCGGTGAGCCGATGTCCTACTCTCGCAACGATGCCAAGGCCTACGCCCGCGAAAATCTGCGCGGCATCTGGGCGGCGGCACAGACGCCCTTCACGCCCAACCTCGCCATCGACGAGGCCGGCCTGCGGCGCAATCTCAAGCATTGGGTCGACGACCTCGGTGTCGACGGCGTATTTGTTTCTGGCAAGCAAGGCGAGTTCTTCTCGATGTCGCTGGCCGAACGCAAGCGCACCTTTGAAATTGCCGTGGACACGATCGGCGGCGCTCGAACCATTCTGTCCTGCTCGGACCAAAATCTGAATACCGTGATCGAACTCGCCAAGCACGCACAGGCGATTGGTTCCGACTACATCGTGGTGCATGCGCCGGTGCTGCACTTCCTGTCCGCGCAGGACGAGACCTTGCTGGCCTATTACCGCGCCGTCAGCGAGCAGGTGGACATCGGCATCGCATTGTGGAGCCACCCGGACTCGGGTTATCTCATGAGCCCGGAATTATGTGCGCGCGTTGCCACGCTGCCGAATGTTGTCGCGATCAAATACAGCGTTCCGCGCCCGATGTATGCCAAGCTGACGCAACTCGCCGGCGACAGACTGATCGTCAGCACTGCCTCCGAGGACGAATGGTTCGACAATATTGTCGAGCTTGGCTGGCGGCTTTATCTGTGCTCGTCACCGCCCTATGTCTACCAGACTGCGATCGATCGCCGCATGCGCGAATACACCGACCTCGCCTTCCGCGGCGAGATCGCGCGCGCCAAGATCGTGCGCGACAGCCTCGATCCGGTGCGCGAAGCCTTCAAGCGTAGCCGGCCGGCGGAGAAATTTCACGCGCATTCAAAATACTGGCAGAAATTGCTTGGCCAAGCCGGCGGCACGGTGCGGCCGCCGCTGCTGGAACTGACCGAGGCCGAGAAGGACATCACGCGGCGGGCGTTCGAGAATTGCGGCCTACGGCTGCCGGGCGTTCGCTCGTCGGCGGCCTGAACCATTGCGGAGACCAACCATGGCGACCGGACGCCTGCGCGCCTTTAATTTCCAGAAGTGGATCGGTGAAAACCAACATTTGCTTCAACCGCCGGTCGGCAACAAGAAAGTGTTCGAGGACGGCGAAATGACGGTGCAGGTCGTCGGCGGACCCAACCAGCGCACCGATTTTCACGACGATCCGGTCGAGGAGTTTTTCTACCAGCTCAAGGGCGACATGGTGCTGAAGGTCTGCGACCGCGGCCAGTTCTACGACGTGCCGATCCGCGAGGGCGAAGTGTTCCTGCTGCCACCGCACACCCCGCACTCGCCGCAGCGGCCACAGGAAGGCTCGATCGGATTGGTGGTCGAGGCGGCGCGGCCGAACGAATCCGATGGCTTCAACTGGTACTGTTTCGCGTGCGGACATCTGGTCCACCGCATCGAAGTCAAGGTCCAGCATCTCGTGAAGGACCTGCCGCCGCTCTATGAATCCTTCTATGCCGACCACAGCGCCCGCACCTGCAAGAATTGCGGCACGCTCCATCCCGGCAAGATTCCGCCGGCCGGGTGGGTGGTACTCTGACGCCGGATGTACATCCGCACCGAAGTCGAACTCGCGCGCGCCGTTACGGCGCTGACCAAAGCTGACCGGCGGTTCGCCGAAGCGCTCGCGCTGGCCGGCCATCCGCCGTTGCGCAAGCGCGCCGACGGTTTTGCCGGACTGGCCGCCATTGTGGTGTCGCAACAGCTCTCGACCGCCAGCGCCAAGGCCATTTGGGGCCGGCTTGAGTCGGCGCTCGACCCGCTCGATGCCGCCGCGGTCGCACGGGCACGCCCTGCCAGGCTGGCGCGCGCCGGCCTGTCGGCGCCGAAAATACGGACGCTCAAGGCGATTGCGAAGGCGGCCATGTGCGGCGATCTCGATCTCGCCGCACTCGTCGAAATGCCCGCCGACCAAGCGCATCAGGCGCTGACCGCAATTCACGGCATCGGACCTTGGACCGCCGATATCTATCTGTTGTTTTGCCTCGGCCATGCCGATGCTTGGCCGGCCGGCGACCTGGCGCTGCAAGAGGCGGCGCGGCTTTTGTTCAAATTGGAGTCGCGGCCGACTGCAAAAGAAATGCAACCGCTGGCGGAGCGCTGGCGCCCCTGGCGCGGCGCCGCCGCCTATACGCTGTGGGCCTATTACCGCGTCGCCAAGCAGCGCGACGGCGCGCCGATCCAAACCCGCGCCAAAACGGCAGGCCGATGATACGATGCTGCAACGACACGCGCGCCCTCGTGCGCCATGATAGACCCCGAGCCGTCAGACGGCGCTTCACGACCACCGATCCCTCCAGGAGTTTTCCACCATGGCTGCCCAACTCGACGGTCCCCGGATCGAGCCGCGTGCCGGCGGCGCGGCGCGCCAATTGGTGGTGTTCCTGCACGGCTATGGCGCGGACGGCAACGATCTGATCGACATCGGGCGCGCGTGGCAAGCCGTCATGCCGCATGCCGCCTTCGTGTCGCCGCACGCGCCGCATCCGTGCGGACAGTCGCCGACCGGCCGCGAATGGTTCCCGCTCACCAACCGGGCGCAGAGCGAACGCTGGCTTGGCGTCGGCAGCGCGGCGCCGGTGCTGGATGCATTCCTCGATGCCGAACTCACGCGCCGCAATCTGCCGCCGCGGGCGCTGGCGCTGGTCGGCTTCAGCCAGGGCACGATGATGGCGCTGCATGTCGGGCTGCGCCGCGCCACCGCGCCATGCGCGATCGTCGGCTATTCCGGCGTGCTGGTGACCGAACCCGACGCCAAGCCGGAGACGCTGGCCGCGCAAATCAAAGCGCGCCCGCCGGTGCTACTGATTCATGGCGACAGCGATGAATTGATTCCGCCGCAGGCCTTGTTCATGTCGGCCAACGGCTTGGCCGCGCTGGGCGTGCCGGTCGAGTGGCACTTGTCGGCAGGAATCGGCCACGGCATCGACCAAGAAGGGCTGCGCCAGGGCGGCGAATTCATCGCGCGGCGGCTGTAACCGCGCAGATTCGGGCGGCTTCACAATTCTGTCGCGCTATTCTATAAATTATACGGTATTGCGGTGTCGCTCATTTAAAGGAGGTCGAAGACGCTGCCGTGAATTCGCATGTGTCGCCGACAGGCTTTCCCGCACTGGTCTTGAACGCGGACTTCCGCCCGCTGAGCTATTACCCGCTGTCGCTGTGGTCCTGGCAGGACACGATCAAGGCGGTGTTCCTCGATCGCGTCAACATCGTCGCCCATTATGATCGCGCGGTGCATAGCCCGAGCTTTGAGATCAAGCTGCCGAGTGTGGTCTCCCTCAAGACCTTTGTGCGGCCCGCGACCCAGCCCGCCTTCACCCGATTCAATGTGTTCCTGCGCGACCGTTTCTCTTGCCAGTATTGCGGCTCGCGCGACGACCTGACATTCGATCATCTGGTGCCGCGTTCGCGCGGCGGGCACACCACCTGGGGCAATGTCGTGGCGGCATGTTCGCCCTGCAATCTGCGCAAGGGCAACAAGACCATGACGGAAGCCGCGATGTATCCCTCGCAGCTGCCGTTCCAGCCTTCGGTGCATCACCTGCACCGTAATGGGCGGCTGTTCCCGCCGAACTATCTGCACGATAGCTGGCTCGACTATCTCTATTGGGACACCGAGCTCGATCCGTAAGCGCCCGATCGCAGTCAGTCGCGCTGCGGCGGCAGCTTCCATCCGCCGCGGAACCCCCACGCCGCCACCGCGGCGAGCGTAAGCGAGATCAGCGCGTTGTATCCGGCAAGCGACAGGCCGAGAAAGCTCCAGGGGATTTCGTCGCAGCGCACGACATTGATCGACTGCAACTGCTTGAGCAAATTGCCGCCGGTGCCGAGATCGGGCGTGCCGCCGCAGGTGTTGGGCCCGGGCCACCACTTCCATTCGACGCCGGCGTGATAGACGCCGAGGCCGGCGTTCCACAGCATCAGCCCCACGATCGCCGCCAGGGCGGCGAGCAGGACGCGGCGTCGGCTGCCCACGGTTTCGCCCAGCAGAATGAAAACCGCGAGCGGGATCGCGAAATAATACGGGTAGCGTTGTTCGAGGCAGAGCGGACAGGGCCGCAAGCCCAGGCCATATTGGAAGAACAGCGCCCCAAGAATGGTCGCCGCGCCGCCGACCACAACCACGGCGGCCGACGCCATGATCGGCCGAGCCTGCGCCCAGGCCATCCAAGCGGCCAACAAACCCGGTTGCTGCATCCGTGCGTCCATGCGCGATTTTACTCCATGCCCGCGATCACGTCGCGCACAGAAATATGGCGTAACGATTGACCCGGCGCGGCACGGCACTATTATCCCGGCCCGCAGGCCCCTGTGGCGGAATTGGTAGACGCGGCAGACTCAAAATCTGTTGGTGGCAACATCGTGCTGGTTCGAGTCCGGCCAGGGGCACCAAAGTATTTATTCCTATTTTCGGCGCCTAATCACCGCTCCGTTGATTCCTAATTGCCGGATATCCTACTCCTCATCGCCGGATCGCGATTCAGGATAATCGTTTGTTCCGACGCTTCATTCACCGGCGGCCGGTCGAGGCCCTCACCGAAGCGCCCGTTGTCCTGCTCGTTGGCCCTCGGTGGGCGGGCAAGACGGCGCTCGATCCGATCCGGCCGCATTCGTGCGCGGTCCCGATCTCCATAATCAGCACGCGTGGAAAGTGAAAGCATGAAACGGGAATTTGATTGGGATCGGTGCTCTAAACAACATCAGCCGGCCCACGTCGCATGGCTGAAAGCCAACCACAACAAACCGGTCGAAGAGACAGACTATATCGAAGCCTATAAAAGCCTGCGCAGTTCCGATGACAGACCTAACAACGCACGGCGTTATGCGACCGCGAAACTCAAAAGATCGTATCGCAAATTGCACGCGGAATTTGGTTTCTTCGCATGAAGTCGAGTGCGGCGGGATCGACCAATATGTCAGGCTAGCGCCGCTTTTCGATCCGAAGTTCCCAACCGAATTTGCCGCAGCCGCTGCAGGAACTTCAGATCGGCGGCACTGGCGCTTCGAACGCGCTCGCCACGGAAGCAATGTCCGCGAGTGTCGGCAAGCCGGCCTCATTGCCGAGATGTTGGATCTTGTAGGCGGAGGCCGCGCGCGCGAAACGGAAATGTTCTTCCCAAGTCATCGCCGGATTGGTCAGGTAAGAACAAATATAGGCGCCGTGGAAAATGTCTCCGGCCCCACTGGTATCAAGAACTTTATCGGACGGCACAGCAAGAGCAGGAAGCGTCCGCACCGCGCCGGTGGCATCGTACCAGACCAATCCGCGCTCGCCCAGCGTCACCCCGCCAATCCGACAGCCCCGGCTCTTAAGGTAGTCGAGCATCGTTGCCGGATCATGCCCCATCTGCTGGCACAGGCGCTCGGCCACGACCGCCACGTCGACGTAGCGGAGGAGATCGTGGGTATTCGACCGCAGTCCGCCACCGTCGAGCGAGGTGAGAACCCCCGCATCCCGGCATAGCTTGGCATAGTGAACCGCAGCGTCCGGCTGGTGCCCGTCCAAATGAAGCGCGCGGCACCCTGACAGGTTCAGGATCGGAAACGGGTGGAGATAGTCGGCGTCACGACAGCGGACGATGGCCCGCTTGCCATCTTTCGGCATGATGAACGACAAAGACGACGTTCCGACTTTTCTGGCGTGGATCGACAGTCCATATTTGGCCGCCATGTCCAGAAACATGCGCCCGAGCCAGTCATCCGCGACGGTCGTGAGTACATCCGGTACAACTCCCAATTTCGCGCAGCAGAAGGCGGCGGTGACCGCGTTACCGCCAAATGAGACGGCGTAAGCCGACGCCACATGTTTCTCGTCGCCGGTTGGCATCCGGTCGGTAAGAAAGGTCACGTCAATATAAGTCTGTCCGATGAAAAGTACCTGCATGATCTCCATCGCTGGCGCCGTGGTCAACGCATCCTGCTGCGGGCATGATCACCAAATGAGACAATGGACTCCGCGCGTAGACATCAGCCCGCAACGGCTTTCATCAACGTGGCGATCTCGATCGTCGCAAAAGTCGAAAAGGTGTCGGATACCCCATAAGGCAAGATGATCCGGGCGCCGTGACGCATTGCGCCACAGGTATAGACAACGTTGGGCACATAACCCTCGCGTTCCGTGGGCTCGGGACGAATCAGAGGATCGCGGGAGCGCGCAAGAACCTTTGAGGGATCCTTCTTGTCCAGGAGAACAGCCCCAATTGAATATTTTCGGACTGGGCCAACCCCGTGAATCAACATCAGCCAGCAATCGTCCAACTCGACGGGTGAGCCGCAATTGCCGATCTGGACGAATTCCCAGGGATACTCGGGCTGAAGGATCGAGCGACCACCGTCCCATGTATGAAGGTCGTCGGAATAAATCAGATAGAGGTTCTCATTGTCCTGCCGAGCGATCATCGCATAGCGGCCATCGATCTTCCGCGGAAATAGCGCCATGCCCTTATTGCCCGCCGCCGAACCGCTGAGCGGTGTCATCCGGAATGATCGAAAATCGGTCGTTTCGATCAATTCAGAACGGATCGATCGGCCGCTATAGGCGGTGTAGGTCGCATAGAACGTCCTTTTTCCGTCGTCGTTGAACTCAACGAATCGGGCGTCCTCGATGCCGTTTGCTTGGGTGTCGGTGATCGGAAAGATCACCCGTTCGCTCAGGTCTCCGTCGGGCCGGAAGATGACTTCGACACCCTCGCCATTGTGCTGGGGCGTCCGGCTATGAATCTTCGGGATCGATGCAAGGCGCGCGGTTGGATCGACCGTCACGCTACCGTCTGCGGCGACGGTGCCGGAACGGAACGTCAGCGATGAAATATGACCCTCGCCAACGGCGCGAAGACTCAAGATGAACCGGCAGCCATTTGCCGGCGCGCCGGTCTGGTCGGGATGCCGGACGATACTCGGATTGAACAAGGCCGATGCCTCGAACGAGTATTCATGAAGAAAATAAGCGCCAATCAGTCGGCGTTGCGTTTCGTTCAATTCCACATGCGGCGCCAGCGCCGGCTCCATATCCTGAGCGCGCGCCTCGAAGATATCGAGCAGGTTCCTGTGACGGCCTTCGAAGTTTTCGAGCACGTCTGTCAGTTGTCGCGCGGCGGCTGCGGGATCGAGCCGAAGAACCCTGTCGACGATATGATTGGCCCGGAGCTTATCGGTTGGGTTGAGGTCTCGGGGTTCAGTCGCCGGCTTGAAGGGCCGGACGACGACCCGGGCCGGGTCCGGGCGCAGATACAAGGTCTGGCGATTCAAGAATTGGGATTGGGACAAAGATGCTCCCTGGGGTTGCTCGAGCTGGAATCGCGCTGCTGGCGACGGGCACTAATTTAGGCGCCGGACAGGCTCGGGCTGCCGCAACGGCACGCTTGAACTGACGCATCTCTACCAGGCCAAGAAGATACGACAGTACTGATTCTGCGCCCTTGTTCTCATTTGGCCGATCCGGGTGGAGTCCATCCGAGCAGCTGCCCGTTTCCGAATCGATCAGTGCCGTCTGCAGGTCGTTTTCGCCGAGAAACCACTCGAACGCGCGCATCGCCCCCACCGGCCACTCCGCGCCACCATCCACCTGCCATGCAGCAAGGCAAGCCGAAATCGTTGCAGCCGCCTCGACGGGTTGCTGATCAAACGCTTCGGGCTGCTGGCGGAGCCTGCCGAAACTCATGGTCCCAACTGGCCTGAAGCTTCCGCAGGACGCGGTTTGAAGCGACATGAGCCAACGGAGCGATCGGAGACCGACCTCAACATAGGGACGCGTCTGGGTCGTCAGGCCGGTTTGGATCAGCGCCTGGGGAAGCCGCGCGTTGTCGTAGGCGAGCAGGTCTTCAAACCAGACCCAATCTTTGGATTCTGTCGCAGCAAATAGCGCCATCAATCGGTCGGCCAATAGTCTGCGCATGCGCTCGGCCAAGATGTCACCACCAACCAATCTGCAATGGGCGTCCAACCCCAGGAGCGAGAAGGCCCAGGCCCGCGGAGAGGAGAACGCCTCGACGGCAGGAAGCGCGGCCGTGAAAAGCGCTGCCGCCCATCGGCGGCGCGACGGGTCAGCGTCCTTCCCTGCGCATTCGGCCAATGCCCAAAGTGTCCTACCATGACTGTCTTCCGATCCCTGATCTTCCAGCCATCGTCGGTCGTAGCTTTGAAAATTGCGGAATCGACGGGTGTGCGGATTCCATGCGTGCTGGATGAACGCGGCAAAGCGTGTCGTCATTATCTCCGGTAGTTGTGCTTCACCAGCGCCTGAAAGTGCGCAAGACAACAGCAGCGCGCGCGCGTTGTCGTCGACACAGTAGCCGTGGGATCGGTCAGGTATTGAATGGACCGCGTGTTGCAGCAAGCCCGTACTATCGCAGAGCGAAAGGAAATGCTCCATCCGCACTTCCGGAATGCGGTGTTGCTTGCGCGCGGAGACGATCAGGTCAATTGGAGCCACTTTTCCAGGCCGGGGGCGCTCGCGCGCACTCTCAAAGACCGCCAGGTTGCGCTTGGCCGACTGTGCCCAGGTCATCGACCGGCTCGCAGCATACGCGCGCGCGCCCATTGCGTTGCGTCGGAAGTCGTCAGTCAGCAAACCGGCGATCTCGCTGCCCACCGCGTCGGCATCCCCAAAGGGAACCAGAATGCCGTGTCCGTCGCTCAGCAGTTCTGCGGCGTGCCAGTAGGGTGTCGATACGACTGCCTTTCCCAGACCAAAGCTGTAGGCGAGCGTGCCTGACGTCATCTGGGCCTCATTGAGATACGGCGTCACATAGACATCGCACATCGAAATGAAGTCCAACAGTCTGGCCTGGTCGACGAACTGGTTGAAGAAAACGACATGATCCCCGATGCCGAGTTCCTGGACGCGCGCCGTCAAGCCGTCGCGATAGGCCTCGCCCTGATCCCGCAAGAGGTGAGGATGAGTCGCGCCAAGAACGACATAAACAGCACTCGGACAGGATTTGATGATTTCCGGCATGGCGTCGAGCATGGTCTCGATGCCTTTGTTCGGAGACAGCAGGCCGAACGTTAAAATGACCGTCTTTCCGACAAAGCCGAATTTTGCTTTGGCGTGATGCGATTCGACGAGCGGAAAGTCGGGTATTCCGTGCGGTATGACCTCAATCTTGTGCGTTGGCACGTTGTGAACGGAACGCAGCAGTTCCCGACCCTTTTCCGACATGACGACGATTTTCGCCGAAATATCGATGATTCGGCCCATCACGTCGCGCTGGGTGGGCGTCGGCTTGGCCAGCACCGAGTGCAGCGTCGTGACAATCGGCATTTCGAGGCGCGACAACAATTCGACGATATTCCCGCCAGCCTCACCACCAAAAATTCCATATTCGTGTTGAAGTGAAACAGCATCGAAGCCCGCATTGTTCATGAACGCGGCCGCCCGAACATAGTCGCCGATTTTTTCGTCTTGAACCTGAAAGCGCACCGCCGACGGATAGTCATAGGAGCGACCGGGGTCCGTCATTGCGACGACGCAGGTTTCCAAATCCGGGCGCGCTGTCGAAATCGCCTGATGAAGATCGTGGGTAAAGGTCGCGATTCCGCAGCGGCGCGGAAGGTGATTGCCGATGAACGCAACACGCTGGAACGATTTCATTTGGTTGTTTCCAAGCGGCCGCTTGTCGTGACCGCCCTTGTTTGAGTGCGAGAAGTCAATGCCTGCGCCTCTGCTGGCGGTGCTGCGCCCGTCACGCTTGGCGGTGCGAAGCGTTGCAGCAGGTGCGGAATCGGTTCGCCGCCCGTATACGCCACGAGGCCCACCATGCCGACGCTGCCGGGGTGTATTTCGATCCGGTCCGATTGCGCAAAAACCGCATCGCCCACGACGACGTCGAACGATCCGGTGATTGCGCTGCCGCTGAGAACGAGAAGCCAAGTCTCTCGATCCGCTTCCAGACACCACGAGGAATCCGGAGCGAGGTTGATCCGTTCGAACACGAAGTATGGACCGGAAACGAGGAGCGTCCGTTCTTCCGTCAGCTGGCGCGGTTGCACCTGAAGACCGGTTGGTCCGGCATTCGCCACCGAGATGGCGTTTTCGATATGAAGTTCTCGCGCTCGACCATGATCGAATAGGCGGAATGTCGTGTCGCTCCGTTGTTGGATTTCTGCTATGACGAGGCCCGCGCCAATCGCGTGAATCGTACCAGCGGGGACGACAATCACATCGTCTGCTGACACAGGCCGCCACACGACGCGCTCAGCGATCGAGCCGTCGTCGATAGCCTCGCGTAGTTGCTGCGGTGTCAGAACTCGATCGAGGCCGAGGGCAACCTTGGCGTCAGGAGCGGCGCTCAGGACGTACCAGGCTTCGGTCTTGCCGCTTGGCAGGCCCATCGTATGGGCGAACGCATCGCCCGGATGAACCTGAATGGAAAGCTGCTGGCTCGTAAACAGCAACTTCAGCAAGAGCAATGAATCTGCGGCCGACCTGCCGGGTCTCTCATACCAGATTTCGCCGACGGTACCGCTGTCATGTTTCACGTTGCTCCAAGGACGGAGATCCGCAACGCCCCAAGGCTTTGGTAGTGCATGCGCGCGCGCATGTTCAATCGTCATAACCTCAACCTGATGTTCGACCGATGCCGTATTTGGGTCGCGGATTTGGTCGCAGAGATGCGACGAAATCTTCGAAACACCAGCGCCGGCTGCGTGAATCGACGAGATGTAAATCCGGGGCGCTGGAGATTAGAAATCGCGCGCGAAAACAAACGAAGAATCGATCGAAGCAGCCGCGACTGCGCGCTGTTCCTAAGACCAGTTTGTTTGGACAAGTTCTTATATGTGGGGACAACGGCGTCGAATTCAAGGGCAGGCGTTGATCGCCGCCGCTTCTGCCGGGCTGAAACATTGTCAGGTTGAATTGGATCCCGCTCGCGGGCGCGATAACACGCTAAGTCATTGCAAACGCAGCCGATGGCCTTTAAGGCGATCGGCCATTTCAGGACCCTCACGCGAGGAGAGTACTAACCGCCGGCACAATTGCTTCGCCGTCATTTTTCGGTCCCACTTGTGCTTTTCGCCCCACATCCCATGTACTTGAATACAGGTAAGCTGTAGTCTCTCTGCGAGCTGCATAAAAACGGCGTCGTACCGAAGACGCCGTTTCCGCAATTGGCAGCCCGGTTGCCATCGGCAGGCACAATCGAACTCACAATTGAGCTGCGTTCGGAACAGGCTCTTGGAAGCCGTTCCGGACGTGTCCGCGCGCTGCATGCAGCGCGCCTCCCTTATCAAAAGGCGAAAATCATGGAACTTCCTGCAATTCTGCAAGGCGAATCGCTTACGCGTCTCGTGCAAGGTGCGATGGCCGGCGTTGTCGTGACCATCGTCGTTGGCTTTAACTGGGGCGGCTGGACGCTTGGCAGCACCGTCGAAAAGACGACGAAGGAACGCGCTGCTGCGGCCGTCGTCGTTGCGCTTGCACCAATCTGCGTCGACAAGTTTCGCCAGGCGAAGGATGTCGCCGCGAATCTCACGGCGTTGAACAAGATCAGTTACGCTTGGGACCGTGGCACATTCGTTGAAAAAGGCGGATGGGCTACAATGCCGGGCGCGACCGCACCTGACTACGGCGTGGCGGGTGCCTGCGCGGAATTGCTTGCTAACGTGAAGCTGTAGGTTCGGCGCTGACCACCGAGCGACCGAGCGGCCTTGAGGTTCGGTCGATTCCTTCGCCGCAATTTGCGCGGTTCGCTGGTACGCGCGCCCTGTTCTCCTAATGCTCCGGGAATAATGTTTGGTATTCGCCGCCCTCATCGGGGCCTGCGCGCCGGACCAGCGGGTAATCTTTGCTGTCGTACAGCCGGCGAATTCCGTCGCAGTTGAATATCTGGTCGTCGACTTGCAGGCACGTGGCCGAGAGCAGGTCGGCCGGAAGATCTTCGATTGCGAAACGGATTGCATAGGCCGCGCGCGCAAACCGCCCATAGCCTAACGGCGGGCGCTTGACCCTTCGACTCTTGACGGGAAATAGCGCCACGTCATCCCTGGTCGGAAACAGTTCGGCGATAATGTCATAGTTAAACGGAGTCATCGATCGCCAAGCGGGTCACCCTGTCGCCGATTTTGGTACGGATTTTCCGAACGCGCCCAAATGTGCCTCAAGAGCCGCCGCCCCAAAAGCATCCGCCCCAAGAGCACGCGCTCAGGAGGATGCACCCCTGGGGCATTCGGCGCGTCGACCGCGTTCTGCCGGCAGCGGTAATGCCGGACTGTCAGAACCCGATAAGCTGCGTGTACAACGTAAAGAGTGTGATGACCCCGACGACGCAAGCAAAGCCGATCAGCGTGCTCCGGGGGCTTGGGCTGCTGGTGGGCAAATTGTCATTGATTGAAACCTCGGGCTTGGCGACCGCGGGGCTTTGGACGGCTGGATCGGTCATAAGAAATCTCCTTGGGATCGAATGATCTTTTTATTTCTGCTGCGCCGGCTTGTCTTTGTCGGCCTGGTCGCCCTGCTGCTGGGTCTGCGGGCCGGGCTGCTGCGTCTGCTGAGGCGTTTGGCTGGGCTGGGACGGGTTCGCGGGCTTGTTCGGCTCAGATGCAGTAATATCGATGCTGATCATGAAATGATCTTTCGTATTTCTACTCAGAAATATTTCCGAATAGACTTATCAAATGTGTTCAATAACAAACATTACAAGTAGCAGAACTTTGAAACATCTATGAGCTTGGTCGAATATTTGATATCATTGTTATATCGCGTCGATCTTGACCGCATTATCATTCATTTCCAGGGTCCGGGCGGCGGCTTTGAGCCGGCGCAAACGATCGCCCCAGCGCAAGGCTGAAAGCCGGATTGTCGACGCCCGATACAAGGTCGGCGGCGCCGTCGCCGCTGCGCAGCTGGGGAACCAGCGCGGCGGTGCTGCCGGAGCAACACGAGATCCGATTAAGTTCTTCCATTCACGAACACTGAAAGGCCTGACCCTTGCCAGCCAGCAGGTCGAAAACGTTTCGCAAGATGGCCGCCGACGCGCTGCGCAGCGCCCGCGGGGTCGCGCCCGGCGACGATCGCGACGCCCATTTCAGCGTGGCGGCGGCCTACAAGTCGCTGGCACATGACGACGAGTGGGTGTGCGGAGAGCGCCAGCGCTCATACAAGCGCAAGCGCCAGCCGCAGCGGCCCAAAAGCGGTTAGCCCCGCGCGGTCGGATTTGTTCCGCCAACACGCATCGCGCTATGACCAACGGCCAAACCCGCGGGTTTTGGTATGACGGACCGCGCTTCCCTTGCGCTTCGGCTTGGGCGTCTCGGCCTTCGTCGCCTGCGCAAGCCGCAAAATCTTGAGCTGCGCCATGCGTTCAGCGCTCGCCTTTTGCTTGCGCTGATACTCGGCCGTAACGATATGCGCCTCGTCGGCGCGTGAAGGCTTGTGCGTTGCCATAGCCCCTTATGGGAAATTATTGGCCATTTGGCCACCGCAACCGCCGCTAACGGCGCGCGCACAGGCCGTGTCGGCCGATTGTCGCGATCTTACAGTCTTACGCTCTTACGGCAAAACCGGAAAAAGCCGAGTTTATCAATTTTATCAGATGCTTGCGCCGTAAGTCTTTCACCCTCTTACAGCGCGCTGTAAGATCGCAAAAGGCACAATTCACTTGTAATCATAGATACTTAACCTGCCGATCTTTCACGTTGGCAGGTTTTTTTGCACATCGTCGGCTTTCGCACCGGGCCCACCCTGACATGGCGGGGCGCGCGCACCGAAATAAGCTCAAAGTGACGCTGCCGCTGGGTGACGTTCTAGCGCGGCATGCATAGAGCTTTGCACGGCAATGTGGCGGGGCAATGAAACCGTCACGCGCGCTGTGCGCGCCAAGATGCCGTGCGCGCCAAGATCAGGAGCAAGGTCCAGGCCGGTGCCGCGTTATTGGCAAACCGCGCGCGTCACATAAGTTTCGAGCCGGCACTCGCCTTCGTTCGGCCCGCGCCCGGAAATCCAAACCTTGGTTGGGCACCGCTGCGACGAGGTCACGTCGATCGAGCGACCGGTCTGCAGGCCCTTGGCGCGACACAATGCCTCGGCGCCTTGCTGGCAATCCGGCGCGCCATTCGTTGCCACCGGACATAATTGACGCCCGGTGATAATCCGCGTCCCCGGCATCGCGGCCACGGAGCCGGCGGCATCGCGGGCCTGGCCGCCCAATGTGCCGAGGGTCTGCTGGGTGCCGCGGAACTGTGAATCGAGCGCCGCTTTCGAATCGTCGAACCAGCGGCCAAGCGTATCGAGCAAGCCGGGCCGCTGGCTCGGCGTTTCGACCGCCGGCGGTTCCGATGGCGGTTCGGGGCCGCGCTGCGCCAGCGCAGGCGCCACGGCCAACAGGCCGCACGCCAGCGCCGCGACCGCCAGCCGCGCCGGATACCGCGTTAACGAATGGCGGTTAACGCCGCACCGCTGCCGGAATTTGCATTGCCGGATATGAAGCCGATTATGAAGCAAAGGCCGTTAACCCAGCGCAGGCCGGGCACTCCTGTTTCAAGCGTGCAGCGTAATGCCCGCAAATGGCAAAAATGAGAAGCTAAAACAAGTACACCGCGGCAACGATGCCCGCGACCAGGACAACGGCCGCAATCGCGGTCCACAGCCCCAACCGCTCCTCAATGATGGCGCGGGCGCGTTCGCCGTAGCGGTGAATGAGAAATGCCACCGCATAAAACCGCATGCCGCGCGCAATAAACGACAGCAGGATGAATGGCAGAATCGGATAATGCGCAAAGCCCGACGCAATGGTGACAAGCTTGTACGGGATCGGCGTCAGCCCCTTTATCACGATGATCCAGGCGCCCCACTCATTATAGGCGTGCTGGAAGGCCTCGATCTTGTCGCCATAACCGTAGAGCTGCATCAACCAGAGGCCAAGCGACTCGTAGAGAAAATAGCCGATGACATAGCCAAGGATGCCGCCCGCCACTGAGGTGACGGTGCAGACGGTCGCGAAGTAATAGGCCCGGTCCGGCCGCGCCAGCGACATTGGAATCAGCATGGCGTCGGGCGGGATCGGAAAGAACGAACTTTCCACGAACGAGACCGCGCCCATCGACCACGTCGCATAGGGCTTGCCCGCGGTCGCGATGCACCAGTTGTAGGTTCTTCGCAGCATGGCCGTTTGCTTAGCGGCGCGGGCCGGGATTGTCCATTACGGCGCGGCTAGAAATTAAAGACCGGCGCCGCCACATTGGCGGCGCCGGCTTACGCACGCACGACAACCTAGCGGTGATAGCGGTAGTGATAATGGCGATGGTGCCGATCCCGATCATGATAATTGCGATGCCCGCCGTGCCAATGCCCGCGATAATGAACGTCCGGATGGTAGTACTGGTGCGTCCGGCGGTGCTGGCTCGAGGCGATGATGGTCGCGATGGCGCCGAACGCCGCAATCGCGGCTGCGGCCGCCGCCGCGTCATGGTTGCGATCGTAGTATCCGCCGCCGGCGCTGGCCGGCAAGGTGGCCGTCGTCAGTGCAATCGCGGCCGCAGCAGCAACGGCGATTGCGCGGCTGGTCATAACACGCATTGTCAGTTTCCTCGCTCATGTCGTCCCCAAATTGGGGAACAACTCGAGTTAAGCAGATCGCTCCGACATAATTAGCGGCGCGAATAATTATGTTTTGGCAATGTAGATCAACGGACGTTCAGCAATTACATTTGCAACGAATAGCGGCTTCCGGATCATTCCTCGGCGGTCAACAGGCTGGCATTGCCGCCGGCCGCCGCGGTGTTGATGGTGACGGTCTGCTCCGTGCTGAAACGCCGCAGGTAGTTTGCGCCGCCGGCTTTCGGTCCGGTGCCGGACAGCAGCGTGCCGCCGAACGGCTGGACGCCGACCACCGCGCCGATCATGCTGCGATTCACATAGACGTTGCCGTGTGGGACGCGCGCGACAATGCGCGCGACGGTTTGGTCGATGCGGGAATGGATGCCCAAGGTCAGCGCGGTGCCGTTCCTGGCAATGCCATCGAGCAGCGCATCGAGCGCGCCGGCGCGCCAGCGCACCACATGCAGGATCGGCCCGAACACCTCCTCGGTGAGATCGCGCGCGTGGTCGAGCGCAATGATGACCGGCGGTACGAACAACCCTTCCGGCAGCGACCTGAATGCGTCCCAGCGGAACCGCACCCGCCCTTGCCGATCCATCGCGGCGATCCAGCGATCGAGCCGCTGCTTGGCGTCTCGGTCGATCACCGGGCCGACATGGCTGGCCGGATCGGCGGGATCGCCGAGCCGAAGTTCGCGCGCCGCCCCTGCGATCATGTCGATCATGCGATCGGCGATGTCTTCCTGCACGCATAGCAGCCGCAGCGCCGAGCAGCGCTGCCCGGCGGAACGGAACGCCGACATAACCACGTCGTCGGTGACCTGCTCGGGCAGCGCGGTGGCGTCGACAATCATCGGATTAATACCGCCGGTCTCGGCGATCAGCGGCACGATCGGTCGATCCTTGGCGGCCAGCGCGCGGTTGATCGCATGCGCCACCGCGGTCGATCCGGTGAAGGCGACACCGGCGACATGCGGATCGGCCACCAAGGCCGCGCCGATCGCACCGGCGCCGGCGACCAATCGCAGCGCCTCGCGTGGCACACCGGCCTCATGCAACAGGCGCACGGCTTGCGCGGCGACCAGCGGCGTCTGCTCCGCCGGCTTGGCCACAACGCTGTTGCCGGCAACCAGCGCCGCCGCCACCTGCCCGACGAAAATCGACAGCGGAAAATTCCAAGGACTGATGCAGACGAAAACGCCGCGGCCCCGATAATGCAGCGTGTTGCTTTCGCCGGTCGGACCCGGCAGCGATTGTGACGCGAAGGCGGTACCGGCTTCGAGTGCGTAATAGCGGCAGAAATCGACCGCCTCGCGCAACTCGGCGACCGCATCGTCGAGCGTCTTGCGGCCTTCGCTTTGCAACAAGGCGAGCAACCGGCCGCGTTGGGCCTCCATCAGATCGCCAGCGCGTTCCAAGACCGTCGCGCGCTCCGCCACCGGCATGGCCCGCCATTCTGGGAACGCTCCATGCGCAGCTGCCATGGCGGCGTGCGCGGCGGTGGCGTCGGCGGCCGGCGGGCTGGACATTTGCGGCTTGGCGCGCAACTCGGCCAGCAGCGCGTCCAGACTGGCCTGATGGCCGAACTCGACGCCCAATGCATTGCGCCGCGCCGGGCCGTAAAGGTCGCGCGGCATTGGAATGCGCGGATGGCGCGCTTGCGCGGCTTCCGCGATCCAGGCCTGCGGGCGTTTCAACAGCGTCGCCACCGGCACCGACGCATCCGCGGCCGCTGCGACAAACGACGCGTTCGCGCCATTCTCCAGCAGACGCCGCACCAGATAGGCCAGCAGATCCCGATGGCCGCCAACCGGCGCGTAGACGCGCACCGCGACATCCGCAAACTGTTCCCGCAAGGTTTCGTACAGCACCTCACCCATGCCGTGCAGGCGCTGGAATTCAAAGCCATCGACACCGCCGGCATCTTCAATCGCGCTCGCGACCGTGAGCGCATTGTGGGTCGCAAATTGCGGGAACAGACGCGTGCGCGCGGCGAGCAGCCGCCGGGCGCAGGCAGCGTAGCAAAGATCGGTCATCGCCTTGCGGGTGAATACCGGATAGTCGGCGAGCCCGCGCTCCTGCGCCCGCTTGATCTCGGTGTCCCAATAGGCGCCTTTGACCAGACGCACCATCAGGCGGCGGCGGAGCCGGCGCGCGGCATCGTCAAGCCAATCGATCACCGCTTCCGCGCGTTTCTGATAGGCCTGCACCGCAAGGCCAAAGCCTTCCCAGCCGCGCAGCGAGGGGTCCGCGAGCACCCGCGCAATCACATCCAGGGTCAATTCCAACCGGTCGGCCTCCTCGGCATCGATGGTGAAATTGAGATCGTGGTCGCGCGCCTGACGCGCCAGCGTCAGCACATCCGGCACCAATTCCTGAAGCACCCGCGCCCGCGACACCGCCTCAAAGCGCGGATGCAGCGCGGACAGCTTGATCGAAATGCCCGGCCGATCCGGCAGCGCACCCGTACCGGCGCTGGCGCCGATGGCGCCGATCGCCGCCGCATAGGCGTCGCGATAGCGCAGCGCGTCGGCCGCGGTGCGCGCGCCTTCGCCCAGCATGTCGAACGAGTAGCGTGCTTCCGGATGGCTGCCCGCCCGATGCAGCGCCTCAGCGATGGTCTGGCCGAGCACGAAATGCGAGCCCAGCAACCGCATCGCCTGTCGTGTCGCGGTGCGCACCGCTGGCAATCCGAGCCGCTTGAGCAAACTGTCGAGTATGGTTTCCGGGGTTTCGCCGGGCTGAATGACCCGCGCGGTGATGCCAAGCGTCCAGGCCGAGGCCGACACCAGGAAGGCATCCGATTTGGTTTCGGCGGTGTCCCAGGCGCCGCTGGCGAGCTTGTCCTCGATCAGGCGATCGGTGGTGGCATCGTCGGGCACGCGCAACAGCGCCTCCGCCAACACCATCAGCGCCAGCCCTTCCTTGGTGGACAAAGAATAGGCATGCAAGAAATCCTCAACACCGCCAAGCCCACCGGCGCGGCTGCGAATTCCTGCGATCAGCGCCCCGGCGCGGCGATCGATCCGCTGCTCGGCCGCTTCCGGACGGACCACGCTCGCCAGCAGCCGCGTTGCGATCGCCTCATCGGCCTCGAAGTAAGGCATTCGGCAGACTGTGAGATCGTGACCATCGGCCGTCATTGCGGGCTCCGGTAAACAATGGCCGGCAGGGGCAATCTGGCGCATGCGGATGTTTGCCATTGCGCTATTCGCCATTGCGCAATATGTCGCGGGCCCGCCGGTTCCCGCTTGCGCTTTCGGTCATCCTGTACTTTGTTGGCCGGAATTTGCATCTGTTGCGGCCTCGGGGCGGGGACCGACGCGACTATCGTAGGAGTATGTCGTCTTATGAGCGTCCTCGACCAAATCAGGCCCGGTCGATCCTCATGCCTGTTGGCGGTGGCGCTTGCGCTGATCGCAGCGAGCCCTGCCAGCGCACAACCGACCGAACCGACGCCGCTCCGCTTTAGCCTGGATGGACGCATTGAAGGGCCCTCGGCTCTGTTTCTGTTGCCGCTCGATCGAGGTTACTACAAAAGCGAGTCGCTCGGGGTCACCTTCGACGAAGCAGCGACGCCGCTTGAGCCGATCACCCGCGTCGCATCCGGCAGCCATGACATGGCGCTGGTCGATATCAATGCGGTGATTCGCTATCGCGACCAGAACCCGACCGCGCCGATCCGGGTGGTGTTCATGGTCTACAACCGGCCGCCATTCGCGGTGATCGGCCGCAAGAGCCGTGGCATTAGCGACCCCAAAAGCTTGGAGGGCAAACGGCTCGGCGCGCCGCCGGCCACATCCACCTTCCATCAATGGCCGCTGTTCGCACGGCTTACCGAGATCGATGCCGGCAAGGTCACGCTGGAAAACATCGCGGCGCCGGTGCGGGTTCCCATGCTCGCCGCCGGACAGTTGGACGCCACCCTTGGCTACGCGTTCGGGCTCTATGTCGACCTCAAGGACCGCGGCGTCCCGGTTGGCGACATCATGCAGATGCAGATGGCGGACTATAATATGCGCCTGTATGGCGCCGCGATCGTCGTGAATGCGAAATTCGCCACCGAGCAACCGGATGCGGTGCGGAAATTCCTGCGCGCGACCGTGCGCGGCTTCCGGGAGACGATCCGCAACCCCACCACCGCTGTCGAGCCGGTGCTCCGCCGCAATGAACTCGCCAAAAAGGATGTCGAAGTCGAGCGCTTGCGTATGGCGATCCGCGAGAACGTCATCACGCCCGAGGTCAAGGCCAATGGCTTCGGCGCGGTCGATCCGGCCCGGCTGGAAGAGACCATCAACCAGATCGCAATGGGCTACACCTTCAAAACGCGGCCGAAGGCGGAATCAGTGTTCGACCCCTCGTTCCTGCCGCCGCTGGCGGAGCGCCGCACCAATTGAGAGCGGCTCCGTTCGAACCGGAGCAAACTTTAGCCGGCACGCAGTTCGGCGACCACGGCGCCGGTATCCCAATGGGGCGGCTGCGGTTCCGCGCGCAAGTCCGCATTGAGATAATCCGCCAAGTCGTCGGCCGCGGTCCGCATCGCGCCAGCTTCGTCGCGAACATAGATGCCGCAATAGAGCTGCGGCAGCGTCGGCAACGGCGCATCGTCCCAGATGAAGAGATTGTTCTTTAAGGCGCGGCCGCGTGGCATGACCAGCACGCCGAACCCGGCCGCCACCGCCGCCGCCAAACTGGTCAAGCTCACCGAAGTAAACACCAAATCGAACCGACGCCCGGTTTGGCTGAGCGCCGCCACCGCGACGCGCTGGCAGGCACAGTCCTCGCCATACGACACCAGCGGGACCGGCCGGTCCCGGTCAATGCGGGTGGTATCGCTGCGGACCCACACTGCCTGACGCATCCACATGTGGCGCGGCTTGGCGTTCGGCGGAGTTTCGGTCACTGCCAAGACCAGGTCGAGATCGCCCTGCCCGAGCGCGCGCAGCATGCTGTCCGAGGTGCCGCTGGTAACGACAAAGCCAATCTTCGGCCAACGCAGGCGAAACCGCGCCAAGGTCGCCGGAATTCGCGAACCGGAGTAATCGTTGGGAATTCCAACCCGCAGCGTCTGGTGCGGGGACGCGCCGTTCGACGCCTGCAGGATTTCATCGTTGATTGCCAACAGCCGGCGCGCGGCCGCGACCACCGCGACACCGCGCGGCGTGAGACTGACGCCGGGCGCGCTCTTATCGAGCAGGTCTTGGCCGATCAGCGATTGCAGCCGCTTGATCTGGGCGCTCACCGCCGGCTGGCTCAATCCCAGCACCTGCGCCGCTTTTGTAAAGCTACGCAGATCGACAATGGTGACGAGGGTGCGCAGCAGCTCGGTTGGAATTGTCTGCATCGGCTAGCTTGCACCCCATCAGGTCTTTTGCTCGGCGCGCATACTCATCTTGAGAGGCCGCACCGTTCAAGCGATTAGTGCTTGGCGCGCACCTGGTCTGCGAATTTGTCGCAGCACCAGCCGACCCCCCAAAAAAAGAATCGCATTCTCTTTTTGTCCGCTGTCGTAGACCGACTATCTCCACTATTGGACGATTGGAGATCGTTGCGGCCGCCAAGCATTCGGCTAGAGTAAGCTCCCCAGGGGTGGTCGAATTGGCATCATGAAATTTCTGCGGATTTATCTACGCGTGCTCGAATTGCTCGGGCCCGAGGCCAAGCTCGGCTGGATCTTGGCGCTGGCCGGCGTGGGGCTGGCCGCGGCCAATTTCGTCGAGCCGATCCTGTTCGGCCGCATTGTCGACACCCTGGCGAACGCGCAAGGCGGCGCGCGACAACTGGATTGGGGCGCCCTGTTCCCGCTGGTGGCGGCCTGGGTCGGCTTCGGTCTTTTCATCATCGTCGCCGGCACCATCGTCTCGCTGCACGCCGACCGGCTCGCCCATCGCCACTGCCAGGCGGTGCGGGCGGATTATTTCGGACACATCCTGCAACTGCCGCTCAGCTATCACAGCGGCACCCATTCCGGCCGGCTGATGAAAGTCATGATCACCGGCACCAACACCCTGTGGGGGATGTGGCTCTCGTTCTTCCGCGATCACTTCACCAGTTTCGTTTCGCTGTTCATCCTGATGCCGCTGACGCTGTTCCTCAACTGGCGTTATGCGCTGCTGTTGATGGCGCTGTGCGGCGTCTTTGCCATCCTGATCGCGTTCGTGCTGCGCCGGACCGAAAAGCTGCAAAGCTCGGTCGAGACCTATTATACGGACCAGGCGGAGCGCACCTCCGACACGCTCGGCAACATCGCCCTGATTCAGAGCTTCGCCCGCATCGATATGGAAGTATCGGCGATGCGCAAGGTCGGCCGGGAGCTGCTCAGCGCGCAAATGCCGGTGCTGTGGTGGTGGGCGCTGGCGACGGTACTGACCAAGGCCTCCACCACCATCACCATGCTGACGATCCTGATCCTCGGCATCTACTTCTATGTCCACGGCCAGACCACCGTCGGCGAAATCGTGATGTTCATGAGTTTCGCCACCATGCTGATCGGCAAACTCGAACACGTCGTACATTTCGCCAATCATATGGTGATGGAAGGACCGCGGCTGCAGGAATTTTTTGACGTGCTCGACACCGCCCCTGCGGTCCGCGACCGCCCCGATGCGGTCGATCCGGGCCAAGTGCGGGGGCTGGTCGAGTTCGCTGACGTCAGCTTCTCCTACGACGGCAAACGCTCCGCGGTGCAGGATCTCAGCTTTACCGCGCTGCCCGGCGAGACTATCGCGATGGTCGGCGCAACCGGAGCCGGCAAGTCAACGGCGCTTGCTTTGCTGCACCGCGTCTACGACCCGCAATCGGGCTCGGTGAAAATCGACGGCATGGATATCCGCGGCCTCACCTTGTCGGGCTTGCGCAAGAACATCGGCGTCGTGTTCCAGGAAGCACTGTTGTTCAACCGCTCGATCGCCGACAATTTGCGCGTCGGCAAACCCGACGCCACCGAAGCGGAACTGCTCGACGCCTGCCGGCGCGCGCAGGCACTCGAAATTCTTGAGCGCAACCCGCAGGGGCTTGAAGCCAGCGCCGGTGAACGCGGCCGCATGCTGTCGGGCGGCGAACGCCAACGTATCTCGATCGCGCGCGCGCTCTTGAAAAATCCCCCGATCCTGATCCTCGACGAGGCGACCAGCGCGCTTGACGCGCTCACCGAGGCCAAGGTGCAGGCGGCCTTGGACGAGGTGATGAAGGGCCGCACCACCTTTGTGATTGCGCACCGGCTGGCCACCATCCGCAATGCCACGCGCATTCTGGTGTTCGAGGGCGGGCGCATCATTGAAACCGGAAGCTTCGACGAATTGGTGCGCCGCGGCGGCCATTTTGCCGAACTGGCAAAAACCCAGTTCATGGTCAGCGACGGCGAACGGCCACGAACCGACGACGCGCCGACCCCGGTGGAGACCTAGGCACCGCTTGGCCAATGGAATTTGGCGAGCCGCTAACCGCACGCGCTCCGGAATGCTGACATCGCTCGCACCCGGCTGGCGTCACATTGCGGCGGCCAGACGATAGGTCGCGCGCTCGAAGGCATCATAGACCGCGAGCGCCTGGGGATCGGCAAATGGCAGGAATTGCATCAGGATCACGCCGGCGATCCCGCGGCTCGGATCGATCCAGAAATAAGTGTTGTTGATGCCGCCCCAGCTCAGGCTGCCGGCCGAGCGCTTGCCGGCAACCTGATCGGCGGTGATCAGGAATCCGAGGCCCCATTTGTCGCGGCCGTCGGCGATGAAGCTGAAATCCCGGCTGCGTGGCGTCGCCACTTTGTGCGCCGGGACCGACACCGCGCCGATGTGGTTTTGCCCCATCACGGCGACCGTGTCCGCCTTGAGCACGCGGGCGCCGTCGAGTTCGCCGCCATTCAGCAGCATCCGCATGAAGCGGCCATAGTCGCTCGCGGTCGACACCAGCCCACCGCCACCGCTGGGCCGCGGCACGGTCAGCCCCGGCTGCGCCGCCTGCCTGACGATCGTCCCGTTCAACCGGGCGCCGTCGCGCTGTTGCGCGGCGACCAAGCGCCCGGCCTTGTCCGACGGCACATTGTAGAAGGTGTCGTTCATGGCGAGCGGCGCGAAGATGTGGCGGCGGACATAGTCATCGAGCTTCTGCCCGGAGACGACTTCGACCAGGCGCCCGACCACGTCCGTGCTGGTTCCGTACCACCATTGCTCGCCCGGTTCGAACAATAGCGGGCCGAGCGGATAGGCTTCGCCGCTGCGCGGCTTGAAGTCGCGCAAGGTCGTGCTGGTGAACGCATAACCGAGGCCCGACGTGTGGGTCAGCAAATGCCGCAATGTAATCGGCTTGGTCGATGGACGCAGACGATACTGCCCGGACTTGGCATCGAAGGCCTCAAAGACCGGCAATTTCGCCAGCGCGGGAAGAAGCCTCTCGACCGGATCGTCGAGCGCGATCTTGCCCCGCTCGACCAGCTGCATGGCTGCAACCGACGTGATCGGTTTGCTCATCGAGGCGATCCGGAACAGCGCATCCGCCGCCAGCGGACGGGCGGTCGCGACATCCGCGACGCCGAATGCGCCCTGATAGATCACACCCTGACGACCGGTGACGAGCGCAACCACGCCCGGCACATCCTTGCGCTCGATTGCCGCGCGCAGCTGCCGGTCGATCGCCGCGCGTTCGGGCGCTTGGGCCTGAGCTTGGGCCTGAGCTTGGGCCTGAGCTTGGGCCTGAGCCGCATCGGTTGCGGGCGAGAAGGCGAATGGCGCCATGATGAAGACCGCGGTGATTATTCGGATCATGGAACTTAGTCCAGCGCAGGGGCCACAGCCAGCCGAGCATAGCCCGCGGCGGTGCTCCGCACGATCAATTCATGGCGGCAAACCGGACTACCCGACCCGCTCCAGGATGCTGACATAATTCGCCACCGCGCTGCCGCCCATGTTGAACAGGCCGGCCAACGTCGCGTCCTTCACCTGAAAATCGCCGGCCGCGCCGGTGAGCTGCATCGCGCACAGCGCATGCATCGAGACACCCGTGGCGCCGATCGGATGGCCTTTGGCCTTGAGCCCACCCGACGGATTGACCGGCAGGACGCCGCCGATCTGGGTCAGCCCGTCCTTGATGACGCTGGCGCCGCGCCCTTCGGCGGCGAGCCCCATCGCCTCATACTCGATCAGCTCGGCAATGGTGAAACAGTCGTGGGTTTCGACCAATGACAAATCCCCGAGCCCAAGCCCGGCATCGCCCAGCGCGCGCCGCCACGCCAGCGCGCAGCCCTCGAATTTGAGAATATCGCGCTTCGACATTGGCAGAAAATCCTGGACATGGGCGTGCGCGCGAAACGCCACCGCCTTGCCCAAACCGCGCGCGGTCTCGGCATCCGCCAACACGATCGCCGCCGCGCCGTCCGACACCAGCGCGCAATCGGTGCGCTTGAGCGGCCCCGCGACAAAGGGATTTCGCTCGCTCTCGCGCCGGCAGAATTCAAAGCCGAGGTCCTTGCGCATTTGCGCCAGCGGATTGCCGACGCCATTTTTGTGGTTCTTGGCGGCGATCAGCGCCAGCGCATCCGACTGGTCGCCATATTTCTGAAAATACAACGCGGCAATGCGACCGAATATCCCCGCGAACCCGCCATCGATCGTGGCTTCTTCGCTGACGTAAGACGCCTTAAGCAGGTTCTTGCCAATCTCGGCGGCGGGGGTGGTGGTCATCTGCTCGACGCCGACCACCAGCACAATGCGCGCGTTACCGGCGGCAATCGCGTTGAGCCCTTGGTGCACCGCAGCCGAGCCGGTGGCGCAGGCGTTCTCGACCCTGGTCGCCCGCTTGAAGCGCAGTTCCGGCGACGCCTGCAACACCAGCGATGCGGTGAAATCCTGCGCCGAGAAGCCAGCATTGAAATGACCGAGCACGATCTCATCGACATCGGCCGGCGCGATGCCCGCATCGGCCAGCGCACCGGCCGCGACACGGACAATCAAACTCTCGACGGTTTCGCCTTCAAGTTTTCCGAACGGCGTATGGGCCCATCCGACAATACATGCGCTCATGACAGCCTCCGATTCGCACCGCTGTAAGATTTTGGCCGATTTCATCCACAATTGGCAGCCCTTGTCTGCGACCGCCTGCCGTTCCGCGGCCAAGCTTTTGCCTTTCGAGGCGTCTTCCGTTAGATGGTGGCCGCGTGAGGCCTTTGGAATGACTTGTTCCACGGGCCGGCCATCGGAGCCGCGCAGTATCGCATGACGCTACGTCAGTTTTTTGGCCGGAGCACAGTGCTTGCCGCAGCGACTTGCGCGCTCGTGGCGCTGTCATTCGGACGGGCTAGCGCGGAAGCTCTGCTGGTGATCGAGGCCGACACCGGCAAGGTGCTGCATGCGGACCAGGCGACCACGCCCTGGTATCCGGCTTCGATCACCAAGATCATGACCGCCTATGTCGCGCTGCGTGCCGTCAAGGAAGGCCGTATGAAGCTCGACTCGCTGTTGCGGGTGTCGAGCAATGCCACCGCCGCCGCGCCGACCAAGATGGGTTTTCCGCCAGGCACCACTGTCACGCTCGACAACGCCATCAAGATGCTGATGGTGAAGTCCGCCAACGACATCGCCGTGGTGATCGCGGAGGGCGTCGGCGGCTCGGTGGAGGGTTTCGCCGATCAGATGAACGCGCAAGCCCGACGCATCGGCATGACGCAATCGAATTTCGTCAACCCGCACGGGCTGCCGGCCGACCAGCAGATCACCTCGGCCCGCGACATGGCGATGCTCGCCCGCGTCGTACTGACCGAATTCCCGGAATACAATTATTATTGGAGCTTGCCCGGAATCCGCCTGGGCAAGCGGATCTACCGCAACCACAATAATTTGATGGGCCGCTACGAAGGCACCGACGGCATGAAGACCGGCTTCATCTGCGCATCCGGCTTCAACGTGGTGGCGACCGCCACCCGCGGCGGCAAGCGGCTGATCGCTGTGGTGCTGGGTTCGCCGTCGCCGGCGGTGCGCGCGGTCAAGGCGGCGCAATTGTTCGAGCGCGGCTTTCAGGTGCGGCCGCTGTCATGGCTGACACCGGCGCTCGGCCAGGTCGACGCCTTGACGCCAACCAATATCGATCCGCCCAATCTGCGCGAGACCATGTGCGGCAAGGGCCGCCGCCGGCCACCCTCGGAGGAGGCCGAGAACGATCCGCTCACCGAGGCTTCTTCCGATTCGCCCTACGCCGCCTTCCTCGCGACCGTCCGCGGCACCGGTGGCAGCAGCGGTCCGCTGTTGCAGGATGTCCGACTAGGTGAGCCGGTGCGCGTATTCCTCGGGTCGCCGAGCGCGCCGGTCGAAGTGGCGCCCGCCGAAGCCAAGAGCAAGAGCAAGATCGCCAAGAGCAAAAAAGCCGGCGAACCGAAAGTCGCGAGCACAACGCCTGACGCCAAAAAACCGGCGGCCAAGAAAGAAGCGACCAAGAAGGAAGCGGTCAAAGACGCCAAGAAAGACGCACAAGCCACGGCCAAGGTCAGCGCTAAAACCAAAACCGACGCCAAAAAAGCCGACACCAAAAAAACCGCAACGCCCGCCAAGCAATGACCGGCGATGGTGCAACCCGCCCGCAAGGCCCGGCGGAACCGATCCCACTCACGGTGCTGACCGGCTTTCTCGGCGCCGGCAAATCGACGCTGCTCAATCGCCTGCTGGACGACCCGGCGCTCGCCGGCACCGCCGTCATCATCAATGAATTCGGCGAAATCGGGCTCGACCATCTCCTGGTCAAGACCATCGACGACAATATGGTGCTGCTGCAAAGCGGCTGCCTGTGCTGCACCCTGCGCGGCGATCTCGTAGCCGCGCTCGAAAACCTGTTGCGCGATCTCGACAATGGCCGGGTGAGTTTTCACCGTGTCGTCTTGGAGACCACCGGTCTCGCCGACCCTGCGCCATTGTTACAAACCGCGATGGCGCATCCCTATCTAGTGATGCGCTACCGCCTCGACGGCGTCATCACCGTGGTCGATGCCATCAATGGCGGCACGACGCTCGACCAAAACATGGAATCGGTGAAGCAGGTCGCGGTGGCGGACCGGCTGGTGCTGACCAAGCGCGATCTGGTCGATTCCGCGGACCGGCGCGACGCCCTTGCAAGCCTGCTGGCGCGTCTGAGGACACTCAATCCGGCGGCGCAATTGCTCGATGCCAACGAAGCGACAGCCGAGGCGCTCCTGAATTGCGGCCTCTACGACCCGACGCGCAAGACACCCGATGTCCGCCGCTGGCTCGCGGACGAGGCCTATGCCGCGGCGGCCCACCCCCACGCGCACCACCACGACGTCAACCGCCATGATGCCCGCATCCGCGCCTTCACCTTTGCAACCGACGTGCCGATCCCAGGCGCGGTTTTCGAAATGTTCATCGACCTCGTGCGCTCGCTGCACGGACCGAAATTGCTGCGGCTCAAAGGCATTGTGAAGATCGCGGAAAGTCCCGACCAACCGCTGGTGATCCACGGCGTCCAGCACGTGATGCATCCGCCGGCGCGGCTCGAATGTTGGCCTGACAGTGACCGGCGTAGCCGCATTGTGGTAATCGCCCGCGATCTCGCGCCGGAAGCCATCACCAAGCTGTTCGACGCCTTCGTCCAACGGGCTGCGCCCGATCGCCCCGATATGGCGGGCCTGATCGACAACCCGCTGATCCCGTTCGGCGGCATCGATCGCTAGCTTTCGCACCCATGTTTACACCCCTTGCCACCACCGGCCCAGTGACCGATGATTCGCCGCCGTGAGTCGCGGCGACGACGCTGACGGAAGCGCCATGGAAATCCTGGAGCGGCTCAAGGCCGACCTGATCTGTCTCGGGGACTCGCTGCGCGCATTGCGCTACACCACCCATATTGCCAAAAATCCAACGCGAGTCTTCCCGCAACTGATCGAAGAAGTGGCGGAGCGCTATGGCGACGCGCCAGCGCTGATCTCCGACCGCGAAAATTTGAGCTACCGCGAACTTGGCATGCGCTCCAACCGCTATGCGCGCTGGGCGCTGGCGCAGGGTGTGGCCAAGGGCGACACCGTCTGCCTGCTGATGCCCAACCGGCCGGAATTTCTGGCGATCTGGATCGGCATCACCCGCATCGGCGGGGTGGTGGCGCTGCTCAACACCAACCTGATGGGCACGGCGCTGGCCCATTGCATCAATGTGGTGACGCCGAAGCACATTATCGTCGATGCCGCCATGCTGGCCGCGCTGCAATCGGCGCAGCCGCATTGCACCTCGAACACCAAAACCTGGCTGCATGGCGACGCCGCCTGCGACCTGTCGCGCATCGATCGCGCGGTCGAGACCCTCGACGGCGCGCCGCTGACCGACGGCGAACGCCGCGCCTTGACCATTGAGGATCGCGCGCTGTTCATCTACACCTCGGGCACCACCGGATTGCCCAAGGCCGCCAATATCAACCACTACCGGCTGATGCTCGCGACCCATGCCTTCGCCGCGGTCATGAACACCCGCGCGAGCGACCGCATGTATAATTGCCTGCCGCTCTATCACACCGCCGGCGGCGTGCTCGCCACCGGACCCTTATTGCTCAAGGGCGGATCGGTCGTGATCCGCGAACGCTTTTCCGCCCGCGAGTTCTGGGACGAAGTCACGCGCTGGGACTGCACGCTCCTGCAATATATCGGCGAATTCTGCCGCTACTTGGCCAATTCCCCGCCGCATCCGAAAGAACGCGCCCACAGATTGCGCCTGGCCTGCGGCAACGGGCTACGTCCCGACGTCTGGAGCGAATTCAAGGAGCGCTTTCAAATCCCACGCATCATCGAGTTCTACGCCGCCACCGAAGGCAATGTGACGATCTTCAATTTCGACGGCAAGGACGGCGCGGTCGGCCGCGTGCCCTGGTTTGTCGCGCATCGTTTCCCGATCAAAGTGGTGCGCTTCGACATCGAGCAGCAACAGCCCGTGCGCACCGCCGACGGCTTCTGCGTTGAATGCGATCACGACGAAGTCGGCGAGGTGATCGGCAAGATCATCCGCGACGCATCGAAACCCGCGGCCCGTTTCGAGGGCTATGCGACCCAGGCCGAGACCGACAAAAAGATTCTGCGCGACGCGTTCGAGAAGGGCGATGTCTGGTTCCGCACCGGCGACCTCATGCGCAAGGACGCGCGCGGCTATTTTTATTTTGTCGACCGCATCGGCGACACGTTCCGCTGGAAGGGCGAGAATGTCTCGACCACCGAGGTCGCTGAAGCGCTGGGCGCCTTTGACGGCATTCTGGATGCCAATGTCTACGGCGTCAGCGTTCCCGGTCGCGACGGCCGCGCCGGCATGGCGGCGCTGGTGGTCGACGGCAATCTCAACCTCGCGGCGCTGCGCGACCATCTGGCCGGCCGGCTGCCTGAATATGCGCGGCCGGTGTTTCTGCGCATCCGCCAGAACATGGAAATGACCGCTACCTTCAAGCAGAGGAAGGTCGATCTCGTCGCGCAAGGCTTCGATCCTCAAACGATCGGCGAGCCGATTTACTTCAGCGACGCCGCCGCCAAGGCATTCGTGCGGATCGATGCCGCGCTCTATCAACGAATCTGCGCGGGAGACGTGCGCCTGTGACAGTCGCGACCGCCGCCGAGGTGCTGGCGTTTTGGCGCGACGCGGGCGCCAAAAAATGGTTTGCGAAAGACGCCGCGTTCGACTCCGCGATTAGAGCGCGTTTTCTCCCCGCCTATGAGGCCGCGGCGGCCGGTGCGCTAGTGGAATGGGAGGCGACACCGGACGGCGCGCTGGCGCTGCTCATCGTGCTCGACCAGTTTCCACGCAACATGTTCCGCGACGACGCCCGCGCTTTCGCCGCCGACCCGGTCGCGCGCGCCATCGCCGATCGCGCTTTGGCGCGTCGCTTCGACCAGCAGATACCGGCCAACGAGCGCATGTTCTTCTATCTGCCGTTCGAGCATTCCGAGGACATGGCTGATCAGGACCGCTGCTGCGCGCTGTTTCGCGCGCTGGGCAATTCCGATCTCTTGCGCTGGGCGGAACTGCACGCCGACATCATCCGGCGGTTCGGCCGTTTTCCGCATCGCAATGCCGTGCTCGGGCGCGCGACAACGCCGGTCGAGCAGGCCTTCCTCGACAGCGGCGGTTTTACCGGCTGACGGCACCCGGGTTGACCCGCACCGGCCAAAGGCGCGAGAGTGACAATCCAGTTCGTCTCAGGAGGCATTTCATGTCGGTTGTGAAATTTGCATGGTCCGCAGCGCTTGCCGCCACAATGGCGACGGTGCTCGCCACATCGGCGGCGGCCCAGATGGAACTGCGGATCATCGCGCCGGCGGCGCCGGGCGGCGGCTGGGACCAGACCGCGCGCTCCCTGCAACAGGCGATGACCGCCGAAAAACTGGTCAAGAGCGCACAGGTCGTCAACATCCCGGGCGCCGGCGGCACCGTCGGGCTGGCCCAATTCGTCAACGCCAAGGGCGACGGCAATACGCTGATGGTCAACGGCTTCGTAATGGTCGGTGCGATCCTGCTCAACAAGTCGCCGGTCAATCTCAGCCAGGTCACGCCAATTGCGCGGCTGACCGAGGAAACCCAGGTGATCGTCGTGCCGGCGAATTCGCCGATCAAGGATGCGAAGGACCTGGCCGCCGCCGTGAAAAAGGACGTCGCGCGCGTCACTTTCGCGGGCGGCTCGGCCGGTGGCGCCGACCACATCATGGCCGGCATGTTCGTCGGCGCATCCGGCGGCGAGGCCGCCAAGGTCAACTACGTTCCGTTTTCCGGCGGCGGCGAATCTTTGGCCGCAATCCTGGGCGGCCGGGTGACCGCGGGGATTTCCGGCTATGGCGAGTATGAAGGCCAGATCAAGACCGGCCGCCTGCGCGCCATCGGCGTGTCGTCGCCGAACCGCCTTCCGGGCGTCGATGTCCCGACATTCAAAGAACAGGGCATCGAACTCGTCCTGACCAATTGGCGCTCGCTGGTGGCGGCGCCCGGCATCAGCGATGCGCAAAAGGCCGCGCTGACCGCACTGGTTGAAAAGACCGTGAAGTCGAACGCATGGCAGGAGCAGCTTAAGCAGAAGGGCTGGGATAACGCCTATCTATCGGCCGATGCATTCACGGCGTTCCTCAAGAACGAGATCGTGCGGGTCGGAGATGTGCTTAAATCATTGGGGCTGGTGAAATCGTAGAGCATCATTGGCGCCGGCCGCGGGCGCTACGCGCCGAAATCCCCCGGGGGTTCGCATGCAGTCCCAAACGCGGCGCGTCGACCGCGTCGGCATCGTTGTCGCTGCGCTGCTGGCCGTGCTGGCCGGTGTGGTGATCTGGGACATGACGACGCTTACCATCAGCCAAACCTACGGCGTCGGTCCGAAGGCGATGCCGATCGTGGTGGCGAGCGGTCTAGCGCTTCTGTCAATCGGCAATCTGGTGCTGGCGTTTCGCGGCGGCGGCGAGGAACGCGAACAGCCGACCATGCTGCCGATCCTGCTGATCCTTGGCGGGCTTGGCGCGGTGATCGCGCTGATCGGCATTGGCGGCGGATTTATTCCAGCGGTCACGATCTTGTTTGCTGCCACCGCGGCGGCGTTCGGCCGGCGCGCCATCCTGATCGATCTAGCGATTGGCTTCGTGCTCGGCACGGCCGCCTATCTGATGTTCGCCAAACTGCTGTCGCTGTCGCTGCCCATGGGGCCGCTTGAGCGCCTGTTTTAAGGACCAAAGCCGCCAATGGACCCGATTTCCGCGCTGGCGCAGGGGCTCACGGTCGCATTGCAGCCGATGAATCTTCTGTTTGCGCTGGTCGGCGTGCTGCTTGGCACCGCGGTCGGCGTGCTACCCGGCATCGGGCCGGCATTGACGGTGGCGCTGCTCTTGCCGGTGACATTTAAGCTCGACCCGGCGGGCTCGCTGATCATGTTCGCCGGCATCTATTACGGCGGCATGTATGGCGGTTCGACCACCGCGATCCTGATCAACACGCCCGGCGAAAGCGCCTCGCTTGCGACCGCGCTCGAAGGCAACAAGATGGCCAAGGCGGGCCGCGGTGGACCGGCGCTCGCCACCGCCGCGATCGGCTCGTTCGTCGCCGGCACCATCGCAACCATCGGCATTGTGTTTCTGGCGCCGTGGCTGGTCGAAGTCGCAATCCGATTCGGCCCGGAGGATTATTTCGCATTGATGTGCGTTGCCTTCATCACGGTGTCGGCGACCTTCGGCGCCTCGCCGATCCGTGGTCTGACCTCACTGTTTGTCGGGCTGACGCTCGGCCTGGTTGGGATCGACAAGCTGACGGGCCAGTCGCGGCTACATTTTGGCGTGCCGGAATTGCTCGACGGCATCGAGATCACCACACTGGCGGTTGGACTGTTCGCGGTCGGCGAAGCGCTGTACGTGGTGTCGCGGCGGCACCTGGTCCAGGACACGCTGGAGCCGGTGCGCGGCTCCTTGTGGATGACGGCGCAGGATTGGGCGCGGTCCTGGAAACCCTGGCTGCGCGGCACACTGTTCGGCTTTCCCATTGGCGCATTGCCGGCCGGCGGCGCCGAGATCCCAACCTTTCTGTCCTATTCGACGGAACGGCGGCTGACCAAATATCCCCAGGAGTTCGGCCACGGCGCGATCGAAGGCGTGGCGGGGCCGGAAGCCGCCAACAACGCGTCCGCCGCCGGCACGCTGGTACCGCTCCTGACGCTCGGGCTGCCGACCTCCGCCACCGCCGCGATGTTGCTCGCGGGCTTCCAACAATATGGCCTCAATCCAGGGCCGCTCTTGTTTGCCGAGCGGCCCGAACTGGTTTGGGGCCTGATCGCAAGCCTGTTCATTGCCAACTTCATGCTGCTGATCCTCAACCTGCCGCTGGTTGGCTTATGGGTGCGGCTGCTGTCGATCCCGCAGCCATGGCTCTATGCGGGAATCCTGGTGTTTGCGACCATGGGCACCATCGCCGCCAAGCCTTCGGTGGTGGAACTGATCATGCTCGCGGTGTTCGGCGTCATGGGCTATTTGATGCGGCGCCACGACTTTCCGATCGCGCCGGTGGTGATCGGGCTGATCCTCGGCCCGGTCGCCGAACAGCAATTGCGCCGCGCACTGGCGATCAGCCTCGGCGATCCGCTGGTCCTGGTGCAGTCGCCGATGTCGGCGACGCTGCTAGCCATTGCTTTGATTGCGCTGATCGCCCCGTTTGCCATGCGCGGGCTCGGCCGGTTCAGGTCCGACGCTGATTGAAGCCGCGCCGCAGCGGTCGGAAGAAATGAAGATAGTGCGGATATCGGCCCGCATAACGCACGCACAATTCCACCACTTTGCAACGGCCGCGCGGCGGATTAAGCAAGCGCCATGCAGGCGCCGACCGAACAACCGCATGTGACCGACGATCGCGGATTCGATTGGCGGCTGCTTGCGCCGTTGATCGGGCACGTCATTTTCACCCATATCGTCATTGCGGTGGTGCGGGTCGCCACCTCCTATCGGTCGGTCGAACTGGAACTCAATGTCGTCTGGCTTGGCGCGATCTCCGCCGCCTTTGCGATCCTGCCGGTGTTCGTGGCCTTGAAAGTCGGCCGCTTCATCGACCGCGGCTATGACGCCCATGCAGCCTGGATCGGCGGCATCATGATGCTGGCCGCCTGCGTCTGCCTGTGGCTGTGGCCGATTGCGGCCTGGCACCTGCTGTTCTTCACCGTCCTGCTCGGCACCGGCCACATGTTCCTGATGGCCTCGCAGCAGATGTTGACGCTGCGTTGTGCATCGCCGCACAAGCGCGAGGCCGCCTTCGGCTACTTCATGGTGGCGATCTCGATCGGTCAGGGGCTCGGGCCGTTAATCGTCGGCTTGATCGGGCGCGGCACCACGGTGGCGCCCACCGGGCCATTGTTTGCCATTGGCATCGGCTCGGCCGCGATATGCCTGGCCTTCGCATTGGCGTTGCGGCCACGGCCGCCGACCGGCCGGCCGACCGATCAAGGGCCATTGATGCCGGTCAAGGCGCTGCTGCGGGTGCCGGGACTGCTGCCGATCCTGATCGCCAGCGTGGTGACGGTCACCGCCAGCGACCTGCTGATCATCTATTTGCCGCTGCTGGGCGCCGAACGCCACATCGACGCCAGCCATATCGGCTTCCTGCTGCTGGTGAAGTCGGTGGCGGCATTGATCGCGCGCGCCTTCTATTCCCGGCTGATCTATGCGGTCGGCCGCCGGCCTCTGACGCTTAGCAGCGCGCTGGTTGCCGCCAGCGCCTTTGCGCTGCTCGCAGTGCCGTCATTGCCGGTGATGTATCTGGCCGCGGTCACGGTCGGCCTCGGTCTCGGCATCGCCTCGACGCTGACGCTGTCGGGGGTCGCCGAATATTCGCCACCGCAGGCGCGCGGCACGGCGATGTCGCTGCGCATCACCGGCAATCGTATCGGACTGGTGCTGATGCCGTTTGTCGCCGGCGTGGTGGCGGCCGGCACCGGCGTGCTCGGCATCTTCATTCTCAATGCGCTGACGCTGGCGACCTGCGCGGTGGCGCTACAGCGCGGGCCGCGCCCGCCCGACAAACCGACGCCGACGGCCTGATGGAAAAAATTGCATTAATCATGATTCCTTAACCGCCCGCCTCTAGACCCGCACAGACTTGAAAGCGCCAGACCGATCTCCTAGTTAAATCGACGATCGCCAGTGGCCCATCGCGGGCTCGGGATGCTGCTTTCCCCGTGTTTTCCAGTGTTGTGCGACAGTGACGAGAACGACGACATGGCACGCAGCAAGCCAAACAATCCGAACGGTCGCGCCGATGGTTTCGACATCGGACGACTGTTGCACCCCGCCAATGCCTTCGACCACCCGACGGATGTGGTGGACGACCGCGATCTGACCTTAAGCGAGAAGCGCGCCATCTTGGCGTCGTGGGCGGCGGACGCCTGCGCGATCGAGGCGGCGCCGGCGCTACGGCAAACCGCGGGCAACGAACCCGGGCGGTTCGACGACGTCATGGACGCGCTCAAGGAACTCGACCGGCGCTATGGCGATTGGCGGCTGCGCCCGCATTACCGGCGTATTCTCGACCGCCGGGTGCCCGGGGTATTCGGCCGTGACGACGACAACGGACCGCGGCTGAACTAACGCGCGTACCCATCAGCGAGCAGATCGGGTGTCCGCCATTGACCCATAAGAGACATAATTCTGGGATGGGGCAGGTTCTTGCGAACGCCATCACCCTCCTGCGTCGCACGCAATATGGATTTTTGCACGGGCTCAACCCGTCGGCCAATTGGGAATGATCCCATCAGTGGTTATGCGCAAAATCGTGCGCGTCAGCGCGACGTCTTTTGGCCTGTCTTTTGGCCTGTCCGGACCGGGTCATTTGTGGTATAGGCGCTTATGACAATCACGCTCAATCTCACGAATGAACAAGAGGAATGGTTGCGGGCTCGGGTCGCGGCCGGTGACGTTGCCTCGATCGAGGAAGCAGCCCGCCGCGCCATTGACGAGCGCATCGCCGAGGATCGCCGTCGCCCAGACGGCTATTGGCGCAAGGCGTTGCTTGTCAGCGAGTTAAGCGATGCTGACATTGCCGAGATCGCTGCGTCTAAAATGGACCCGCGCTATAACTACCTTAATGACGAATTGAAATAGGTTGCCGCGTGCCGCTTCCCGTTCCTGAAGCAGGCCTTGTGATCAGTTTCTCATATCTTTGGCGTTCCGAATATCGCCGCGGCCAAGAAGAAGGCGTGAAGGATCGCCCCTGTGTGATCGTCCTTGCGCGCCGCGATGGCGGACAGATCATCGTAACCGTGGTTCCAGTGACACACAGTCCGCCGGCGCCGGACGATATAACCATTGAGCTTCATGCGATCAGCAAGGCCCGCCTGGGCCTTGACGAAGCGCGCTCTTGGGTTGTCGTGAGTGAAGTCAACCATTTCGTATGGCCTGGCCCTGACCTGCGGCCGGTGTCGCGGAACGAGCCCGATCGCTTTGACTACGGCATGTTGCCGCCCGCTATATTCGATCGAGTCATGCAAGGGGTCGTGGCTTGCATTAAAGCCCAGCGCTTGGCGGTGGTGCCACGATCAGAATGAAGTACCTGATCACGCATCACTTCCATCGAAGCCGCGTTCGCCTAACGGAGTTTTATGGAACTGTCAGCCGGCGGATTACTCCGGCTTGATGCCCGCGAACTTGACCACCTTGGCCCACTTCTCGGTTTCGTCGGCAATGAGCTTGCCATATTCGGCAGGCGAGAGCGCAACTTTCGTACCAATATCGGCAAACCGCGCCCCTATCTCCGGTTCCGCGAGCAGGGCGTTGATCTCCTTGTTGAGCCTGCCGACAATCTCGGTGGGCGTATTTCTGGGCGCGCCGATGCCAAACATTGCGCTTGCTTCATAGCCCGGTACGAAATCGGTGATGGTCGGGATGTCCGGCAGTAACTCTGAGCGCGTCGGAGCGACCATCGCCAGCGCACGAAGCTTACCCGTCCTGATGTGCTCAATTGAACTGGGCAATGTGTCGAACATGACCTGCACATGCCCGGCAATCAGATCAGTAAGCGCGGGCGGGCCGGTCCGATAAGGCACAGTGAGAACGTTAACACCGGTCATCATCTTGAACAGTTCGGCGGCCACATGACTCACGGTCCCGATGCCAGCCGACGCCATGGTGAGCTTGCTCGCATTGGCCTTGGCATAAGCGATGAACTCGGGAACGGTCTTGGCGGGAAGCGATGGATTCACAAGCATGACAAAGGGAACGCGGACGATAGGCGCCACCGGTGCAATATCGCGTATGAAATTGTAGTTGAGCTTCTCGTAGAGCGTCGCGTTGATCGCGTTGGCATTGGTGACAAAGAGAAGCGTGTAGCCGTCCGGAGGTGCATTCACGACCGCCTGGGTGCCGATGTTGCCGCCGCCACCCGGGCGATTGTCGACAATGATGGGCTGGCCGAGCCGTTCCGACAGCCGCTGTCCTACCAAGCGCGCGACAATATCCGGCGAGCTGCCGGGGCCAGCGGCGACAATCCAGCGCACCGGGCGTGTCGGATAGGCTTGCGCCGAAGCGGCTCGCGATAGGACCGGAAGTGCGGTAGCGCCTGCGGCCAGACGCAGAAATTGTCTTCGGTGGGGAAGTTTCATGGCGTTGCCTCCAGGAATGCGGCCTGCCGCTGGCACCTGCGCCGCCATTAAATGAAGGGGTTCGGCACGTCCCGCGCTGGCAGCTATACCATCAGGCTACATCACGTTGGCACCCGCGCGGAAGGTGGACCACGGCAGCTTGTGTGGCCCAAATCGGACATGCTGATCGCCGCATAAAATGTCTGCTTGTGGGGGAAAGCAGACGCCGCGTTTTTTGGCGTGCGCGCCCTGACTAGCGCCGCCGGCCGTCCGGCGCCGCCAGGATCAGCGCCCAGAACACCTTGTATTTCGAGCGCGGCGCGTAGGCCGCCGCAATGCCGATGTGGGTAACGTCGCGCTGCAGCATGTTGGCCCGGTGACCCGCCGAACCACGCCAGCCCGAGAAGGCCTCGGCCAGTGTGTGGTAGCCCGCGCCAATGTTCTCGTAAGCCGCCCTGGCATTGTAGCTGGAACCGGCAATGCGCTGGTTGAAGCTTTTGCCGACATCGTGATCGAGCCGATCGCGCGACGCCATGGCCTGCGCATGCTCGGCCGCCAGTTTCATCAGCAGCGGGTCGACCGTGACCGCGCCAAGGCCGTTGTTTTTGCGATAGCCTGAAATCATCGATGCGGCGGCGGCCGCATCGACCTGGGCGCCGGACGCCGCCATGGTGCGGTAGAAGGTCGGTTCGCCGGTAGCCGGCGGATCGCGATCGCTGCCGCAGGCCGCCACCAGCGTGAGCGCCAGCCCGCACAGACCGGCGCGCAACGCGGTTGGAACACCCAAAATCATCTGGTTCGAATTCCCCCAATCGGCCGGCCAATCGTGGCGCGCGACCATGGCCGGACAATGATTAAGATAATCCAACGCCGGCGACCAAGGGGGCGCAATGGCGGCAGCCACGGATTGTTGGCATTGACCGAGGCGCCTTGGCGATTTTTGCCCAGATACAAGCAGTTAGGGTCAGGCCACAACCATTCGTTAACGATAAAGCAACGCGCGCGACCTAAGCTCTGCCCGGGCCAATTCCGTTCGGTGGCAAACCATGTCTCGGGTCTTTGACAGCCTGTTTAACGCGCATGATCTGCGCCTTGTTGCCCTGGCCATGATTGTCGGGCTTTGCACCGGCCTGATCGCAGTTCGAGCCGTACAGCGCGCCAATCTCACGCAGGGACCATGGCGCCGCGGCTGGATCGCCATTGCCGGTGGCGTCGGCGGCTTCGGCATTTGGGCAACCCATTTCATTGCCATGCTGGCCCATCGTCCGGCCGTTCCGATGGGTTACGACATCGGCCTGACCGCCCTCTCGCTTGGCGCGGTGGTCGCGATCACGGCATTGGGCGCCGCGGTGGCGATCGTCGCCGGTTCGCATCGGGCAGCGACCGGTGGCGCGATTATCGGCGCCGGCATCGTTGCGATGCATTACCTCGGCATGGCCGCGCTTGATGTTCCGGGCCGCATCGACTGGCACATGTCCCTGGTTGCGGTTTCGATCCTTATGGCCATGGCGCTTGCCGCCGCCGCAATGACGGTCGCGCTTCGTCGCAGCCGCGCTTCCGCGAGCGCCGGCATTCTGCTGACGCTGGCGATTGTCGCCTTGCATTTTGTCGCCATGGGCGCGGCCGAGATCATCCCCGATCACGCGCGCAAGATCGTCCCGTGGTCGATTTCGCCAAACTTGCTGGCCATCCTGATCGCCATGATCGCCGCCGCGCTGCTAAGCACCACGCTGATCGCGACGCTGGTGGACTGGCGCATGCGCACGCAAAGCCTCCAGCTTGCCGCCGCGTTCGACCACATGTCGCAAGGTCTTAGCCTGTTCGACGCATCAGGCCGGCTGATTTTCGTCAATGCGCGCTATCGGCAGATGTATGGCCTGTCCGCGGACGACGCCCAGCCCGGGACAACGCTGCGCGAACTGTTTGAGCAGCGCATCAGAGTTGGGACCTATGCCGGCAACCCAGACGCGTACCTCACGGAGATTATGGAGAAGTTCCGCCACGGCGAATCGGTCGACCGGATCATGCCGGTTGGCGACCGCGTTTATTCAATCACGAACCGCGCGCTGCCCGAAGGCGGCTGGGTGTCGACCCATCAGGACATTACCGAACAACGCCAGCACGATCAGGAACGGATCGCGATGGCCACCGAAACGCAACGCCGCGCCACGATTGAGGCGGCGATCGGGACGTTTCGTTCACGCGTCGAGGACATGCTGAGGACGGTCGCCGAGCACACCGCGGCGCTGCGCTCGACCGCGTCCACCTTGTCCGCGGCATCGGCCCAGACCTCAAATCGCGCCGAGGGCGCCGTCGACACCTCCAACCAGGCATCGATGAATGTCGAGATGGCGGCTGGCGCGGCGGAGGAAATGTCGGCATCGATTGCCCAAATCAGCCGGCAGCTCGAACAGACCAACAGCGTCGTCAACACCGCGGTCTCCGAAGCCGGAACGACCAATACGCAGATCAACTCGCTGGCGCATTCGGTTCAAAAGATCGGCGACGTCGTCAAACTGATCCAGAGCGTCGCGGCGCAAACCAACCTGCTGGCGCTCAACGCCACGATCGAAGCCGCCCGCGCAGGCGAAGCCGGTCGTGGTTTCGCGGTGGTGGCGTCCGAGGTGAAGTCGCTGGCGGTCCAAACCGCAAAGGCGACCGAGGACATCGCCGGACAAATCGCCGCGGTGCAGGTTTCCACCGGCACGGCGGTCGAGGCCATCGGTCGAATCGTGGAACGGATGAAGGAGATCAGCAGCTACACCTCGGCCGCCGAAACCGCCGCACACCAGCAGAAGGCCGCGACCAACGACATCTCGAAAAACGTGATCGGCGCTTCGCAAAGCACCAAGTCCATCGTCACCGTTCTTGGCGAAGTGACCCACGCCGCCTCCGAGGCGCGCCGTTCGGCCGAGGTTGTGCTCAAGGCCTCACATGCGGTTGAATCCGCTGCCTCCGGCTTGCAAACCGAGGTCGAAGGCTTCTTGCAAAAAGTGGCGGTCTAACGCCACGCGCGGACTTTCCGCATTGCCCGGCGCGCATCGATCCCTAATATAGGCTCGAAGGCGAAGGCCATAGACCTCGCCAAGAGAGGGGCCCATGCGCCGGCTGCTGGCATCGATTGTCCTGCTTGCGAGTATGTGCGGAACCGCGACGGTGTCCGCGCAGAGCTGGCCCAACAAGCCGATCCGGGTGATCGTGCCATTCACCGCCGGCAGTGCTGTCGACATCGTCGCGCGCGCCGTCACCGAACAGGTGGCGACCCAGATCGGCCAACCGGTAATCGTGGAGAACCGTGGCGGGGCCGGCGGCACGCTTGGCGTCGGCCTGGTGGCCAAGGCCGATCCCGACGGCCACACCGTTCTGATCCATTCCACCACCCATGCGGTGACCGCGACCACCTACAGCAATCCGGGTTACGACGCGCGCAGGGATTTCGTCGCCGTCACCGCGCTTGCCAGCGTGCCGAATGTATTGGTAACGGCGCCGGGCAAATACAAATCCGTCAGGGACATGATCGAAGCCGGGCGCGCCAAGCCGGGATCGCTGAACTACGCTTCGGCCGGCGCCGGCAGCGGGGCGCACCTCAACGCCGAGCGGCTTCTGATGGCAGCCGGCATCCAGGCGCAGCACATTCCGTTCAAAGGTGGACCGGAGGCGCTGACCGAAATCATGACCGGCCGGGTCGACTTCTATTTCGTGCCGCTGCCGCCGGCGCGCGGGCTCATTGCCGGCAAGAAAGTCGATGCGCTCGCGGTGTCCAACGCAACGCGCGCCAAGGCATTGCCGGACGTGCCGACCACCATCGAAGCCGGCTATCCCAATTCCGAATATAATTTCTGGATGGGACTGTTCGCACCGGTCAAGACGCCAGCCGCGATCGTGGCGCGCCTGCATGAAGAGACGATCAAAGCGCTGAACAGCCCCGCCGTCATCGAGCGACTGGGCAAGGCCGGTGGCGAACCGATGCCGATGTCGCCGGCGGCGTTCGATGCCTTTGTGCGCAAAGAGATCGAAATCAATGCCGTGCTGGTCAAGGCGGCGGGGATCGAGATCAATTAGGCGCAGTCCACACCGGCACGTCGAGCTTGCGACCATCGAGCGTAAACTGCGATCCGACTTGCCGTAACCGTTCAAGCTGATCGTAATAGACCGCCTCCTCGGTCATCAGCCCGTTCCGACAACGGATCACCGCGCACAAATGCTGGATCACCTTCTTACCGGTCGGCGGCAGGCCGAGCCACGGGCCGAGATGAGTGGCGGTGACGAAATTCTCGGCAAACACCCATTCGCCGGCCGCCACGATGCGCTTGATCTCGATATGGACGTCGGGGAAGGCCGTCCACCAGACGTCGTAATATTTCGCCACCGCTTCCTTGCCATACACCACCGCGCCCGACGCCACGACGCGATACATCACGTCGTCGGCAAGTGTCTTGAGCGTGCGTTCAGTGTCGTGCGCGCTCTCGGCCTCGAAATGTTCGTAGGCGAGTTCGAGATTGGCTTTCTCGGTCGGCGTCATGATGACTTCTTTCTCCAAAGCGATGTGAGGCACTCTTGATCCGTCACCCTGAGGTGCTTGCGCTGTGCGCAAGCACCTCAGGGTGACGGGTCAGCATTCGAGAGCACTGCCCTAATGCCCCCTATAGACCGGGTCGGGCTGCGTGAACCAGCTCATCAGGATGTGATAGACGATGGCGTAGTTCTTCTGCTGCAACGAAGCATGCGCAATCCCCGGCATCACCGCGAATTGCTTGTCGGGGTTCGGCAATTTCTCGAAAAACCGCGTCAGATCTTCAAAGCTCGCGATGCCGTCCCACTGCCCGCGCATGATCAAGGTCGGCACCGTGATCTTTTCGGGATCGCAGACCGGTAGATTGGTGCACATGTCGACATAGGTGCCGGTCGGCACCGAATCGTCGAGCGCGAGGACCGCGTCGGCAAATACATTGACGACCGCGTCGTCGGCGGTGCCGGGATGATCGCGCGTGAAAATCGACTGGACGAACGCCCGATCGATCGGCCGGCGATTCTTGGCGCGGAATTCGGCCAGCCGCTTGCCGCGCTCGGCGAGTGTCGGCGAGCCCTGTCCGGTCCAGACATGGGCGTCGAGCGCGAGCCGCTTCACCATTTCGGGATGACGCTGAGCGAACAGCGCGGCGCGCAATGCACCCGACGAAATTCCATAAACCAATAGCGGCTTCTTGCCGCGCAGCTTTTCGATATAGCTCGCCGCCGCAAAGCAGTCGTCGGCGCCATAGGAAATCGGTGCATTATTGTCGCGCGTCTTGGTGGACTTGCCATAGCCCTCCATATCGACACACCAGGTATCGAAGCCGCGCGCGGCGAAATAATCCATCGCGGAAGAATCGCCGCGGCCGGGCACCTGGAGATCGAAGGTCGGCGTCGACGCCATCGACGACCCATGCACGAACAGGATCCGGCCGGACGGGCCGGACGGATCGGCGCATTTGTTCCACATGAACAGGCGAACATCGGCGCCTTTGTTGGTCCAGTGTTCCTCGCCACGGATTGGCGCGCTGACAGGTTTGTTCATGCTGAAACTCCGTTGTGACTACGCGGCTTTGAGCGCATCGCCGCCAGCGCGGAAGACACTGCAAAGGCTGGCGTCGACCGCAATTTTGCAGGGGGCGCCGACCGCGAACCGCTGCAATGGATGGGTTTGCACCCGCAGCGTCAAGCCGGACGGCAGTTTGGCATAATATTCACTGAGGTTACCGAGAAAAATATGATTGCTGATTTCCGCCCGCGCACCATCGGGCGCACCGGGCGCATCGAGTCGGATGTTCTCCGGGCGGATCGCAACATCGACCGCGTCGCCAACCGCGAAAGCGCCAAGCGCGTCGACCCGAACCACGAATTCCGGCGCGATTTCGACCTCGCCGCCGGCGCCGGCGCGCGCGCGCACCGTGCCCGGCACGAGATTAACCAGCCCCATGAAATCCGCGACCATCCGGTTGGCGGGATGGGCATAGACCTCAAACGGCGTGCCGTATTGCTGCACGCGCCCAAGATTCATCACCGCGATCTGATCCGACAGCGCCAGGGCCTCGGCTTGATCATGGGTGACGTAAACAAAGGTGATGCCGGTGCGACGCTGCAACTCCTTCAACTCGGAGCGCATACGCTCGCGCAGCTTGGCGTCCAGATTGGACAGCGGCTCGTCAAGCAAGAGGATATCGGGCTCGACCACCAGCGAGCGCGCCAGCGCGACGCGCTGCTGCTGACCGCCGGACAATTCGCCCGGATAGCGGGTTTCAAGACCGGAGAGATTGACCAGCGCCAGCGCTTCCTCGACCTTGCGGCGGGCTTCGGCGGCCGGAACCTTCCGGATCTTGAGACCGAACACGACATTCTCGAACACGTTCTTATGCGGCCAAATCGCGTAATTCTGGAATACCATGCCCATGCCGCGCGCCTCCGGCGGCACCACCGAATCCGGCGACGACAACAGCTTGCCATTGATTTCAATGGTGCCGCGATCGGGCGTGATGTAGCCGGCGATCAGCCGCAGCGTCGTGGTCTTGCCACAGCCGGAAGGGCCGAGCAGCGTGACGAAGGAGTTATCCTTGATCTCGATATCGACATCGGCCACCGCCGCGACGTCAGAATCGCGCGATGAAAACGACTTCGACAATCCCCGCAGCGAAATTCCAGCCATTACGTTCCTCAGTTTGGGACTAGTGGAGTGGATTTGACATTCGCTACCCGCCTGGCAGCACGCACGCGATGCGAATGTCAAATCCAAAACTCCACTAGCAGCTTATACTTGCTAGTGGTCCTTTAATTCTAACATTCGCAAAATCGCGCGCGGAACTGGGATGC
>JALHRD010000006.1 GCA_022841625.1 Xanthobacteraceae bacterium | reverse complement strand
TCCCACGACGCGTCGCTCAAAACTAACCGCTCCATCACACCCAAGACTGCCTCCCTAAAAGCAGCCTTGAATCTGATTTGCTCCTAAAAGGGAATCCCTAGAGTCCACACCACCTAGGGTGTGCAGGTGCTCAGCCACCGACTCCTGTTCATTCATGTGGCGGAGATGAACGAACAAGATTATTGTGCAGAACCCGGTCACGACTGCCAGGAACGCGGCCTGGGCAGGCGGTGTATCGAGGCCGAAGGCGAGGAAATGGGCGACGATCGTGCCCGGCAGCAGGCACATCGATAAAATCCGCCCGGCCTTCGAGCGGACGAAGTGACCAACGGCACTCATTTCCCGCCTTTATGGCTCGAAACAGCGCGTTTATCGCATTAAGTAGGTTAACGGATAATTTATTATTTAAGATGGGCATGTCCAATGGGTTGGATTGCTAGGCGCGGCGTCTGCGCGAATGGCGCCAGTGATCTCCTGTATGGTGGCAAGTTCTAAACCTGAACATAGGATTTCCATGCGGAGGGTGCCCCACTGTGGCGATCGATGTCTTCAATCACTTCATGCCGAAAGCCTATCTCGACCGCCTGGCCAAGCTTGCGCCCGACCACATGGCGGTGACAGCGTTTCCAAGGCTCAAACCCCTGGTCGATGTCGATGCGCGGCTGCGCCTGCTCGATCAATTTAGCGACCTGCGCCAAGTGATCTGTCTTGCCAACCCACCGCTCGAGCTTGTCGCTACGCCCGCGCAATCGCCTGAACTCGCGCGCGTCGCCAACGATGCTATGGCCGAGGTCTGTCGCCGCCATCCGGATCGTTTCCCGGCGTTCGTTGCGTCGCTGCCAATGAACAATGTCGAGGCTTGTATTGACGAGATCGACCGGGCGATCACGCAGCTCGGTGCGCGCGGTGTTCAAGTGTTCACCAATGTCGCCGGCAAGCCGTTGAGTGCGCCCACGTTCCGGCCGATCTTTGCGCGGATGGTCGCGCACGATCTGCCGGTTTGGGTGCATCCCATGCGGGGGCCGCAGTTTGCGGATTACGCCAGCGAGACGGCGTCGGAGAATGAAATCTGGTTCAGCTTCGGTTGGCCCTATGAAACCACCGCTTGCATGACGCGGCTGATTTATTCCGGCATTTTAGATGAACTGCCGAGCCTGAAGATCGTCACGCATCATATGGGCGGCATGATCCCGTATTTCGCGGGCAAAGTTAAGCTTGGCTTCCGGCAGATATTCTTCGGCACGCCGGATGGTAATCCGGTCGCGCAGGAGTGCGGCCTCAAGAAACCTCCGATCGAATATTTCAAGATGCTCTATGCCGATACCGCGCTCGGCGAAGACGCGCCGACGCGCTGCGGCCATGCATTCTTCGGGACCGAGTTCTGCCTGTTCGCCAGCGACGCGCCGTTCGACGCCGAGCAAGGACGCGGATTAATCGCCAATTCGCTGCGGGCGGTCGAGGCGCTCGACATATCGCGGGCGGAGAAGGCTGCGATATTCTCGGGCAACGCGAAAAAATTGTTGCGGCTTTAGGCGTGTGTCCCGCAAGCGCTACGCCTGGGAGCGGGGAGGAGCGATGAGAACCGAGACCATCAAAGTGAAATTGCGCGACGGCGAGATGGGGGCCTATGTGGCCTATCCCGAGCGCACGCCGGCCGGCGCTGTCATTGCTATCATGGAGATCTGGGGCGTCAACGACACCATGCGGCAGCATGCGCAGGAATTCGCCGAGGCCGGTTTCGTGTGCCTGGTGCCGGACCTGTTCTGGCGGCAGGAGCCGGGCGTGGAGCTTTACGACCGAAACCCGGAGGATGTGAAGCGGGCGTTCGATCTCTATTACGACTTCGATTACGATCTCGGCGTGCGTGACATGGAGGACATTCGGCAATTTCTCAAGGCGATCCCTGAATGCAATGGAAAAGTCGGCGCCGTCGGCTACTGCCTCGGTGGCAAGCTCTGCTACCTGATGTGCTGCCGCACCGACATCGATTGCGCCGTCGCCTATTACGGAACCTACATCGAGCACCGCATCCGTGAGGCGAAAAACCTGCACCGGCCGTTTGTGCTGCACATGGCGATGAAGGACCGCTGGGTGCAAGCCGAGGTCAACGATCTCCTGGAGCGGCGGATATCGCCCAACCCGCTGGTTACAATTCATAAATATCCGAATGCCGACCATGCCTTCGCGCGCCACGGCGGTAGAACCTACAGCCAGCCGGAAGCAGATCGTGCGCTGGCGTTAACGGTCGATTTCTTCAAGCGGCATCTTTCTGCGGGTGGGTAATTGTCGCCTGCCGCGCCGCCGGTAAATGCCTTATAGTCGCCGGTGCTGTCTTGGTGGCCAATAGTCTGGGGAGTGGCGCATGATGACGCGGCGGGGCTTTGTTGCGGGCGGCATTGTGGTTGCGTTGGCCGGCGGCCCTTGGGGCCCATCGCTGGCGCAGGACTATCCCGTCAAGCCGGTCAGGATTCTGGTTTCGACGGCGCCGGGCGGGATGGCGGATACGCTCGGGCGCATGGTCGCGGCGCATCTGACCGGGGTGATGGGCCAGCAGTTTTACGTCGAGAACCGCGGCGGCGCCGGCAACATCATCGGCATTGAAGCGGTCGTCAAGTCGCCCGCCGATGGCTACACGTTCCTGGTGGTTGCCGGCACCATCACCATCAATCACATCGTCTACAAGAAACTGCCCTATGATGTGGTGCGCGATCTTGCCCCGATCATGCAGATGGTGTCGCTGCCGAATGTGCTGGTGGTGCATCCGTCGCAGCCGTTCAAGACACTTGCCGATTTCATTGCTGCCGCCAAGGCGAAGCCCGGCCAGATCAATTTCGCGTCGGCCGGCGTTGGCAGCAATCTGCATCTGTCGATGGAACTCCTGAAGACCCGGACCGGCATTGACATCGTCCATGTTCCCTACAAGGGCGTCGGCCCGGCGATCTCCGATCTGCTGGGTGGTCATGTGGCCTCGATGGTGTCGAACGTCGCCTCCGCCAAGCCGCATATTGACGCCGGCAAGTTGCGGGCGCTCGCGGTGACGTCACGCGAGCGCACGCCGGCTCTGCCCGACGTCCCATCGGTGGCGGAAGCCGGCGTCAAGGGTTACGAGGTGTTGAATTGGTTCGGCATGTTCGCGCCGATCGGCACGCCCGCGCCGATCATCGCGCGCGTTCACACCGAAGTGGCGGCGCTGCTCGCAATGCCCGAGACGCAAAAGCGTCTGGCCGGCGAGGGCGCCGTGGTCGTTGCCAGCACGCCGGCGGCGTTCGGGGCGTTCGTCAAGTCCGAGATCGAGCAGTGGAGCGAGGTCGGCCGCGCGTCGAAGATCCAGCCGGCGGATTAGGCATGGCCTACTGTAGGCGCAGCCGCGATTGCGCTGGTCATTGCTGCGCCCTCAACTCATGGCAGCCGCAGAGCCGCCGCCCTCACGCCGCCTTGGCAGATGAGGCGAGGTAATCGATCGCCGCCTGCACGCCGCCCTTCTTGTGCGGGATTCCGGCGAGCGACAGCGCCATCTCGGTGATGCCGAGCGCGCCGATTTGCATGCCTTCGTTGACATCGCCCAGGTGCCCGATACGGAAATATTTCCCGGCATAGGGGCCAAAGCTTGCGCCATAGGAGATGTTGAAGTTCTCAAGCGCGAGGTTGCGGAACGCGTCGGCATCGTGGCCGGCGGGCAGCATCACCGCGGTGATGGTCGGCGAATAATATTTCGGATCGCTGCACATGATGTCGAGGCCCCAGGCGCGCACCGCGCGGCGGGTCGCTTCGGCGAGTCGCTCGTGGCGGGCGAACACGTTGTCGAGCCCTTCCTCGTGCAGCATGGCAATGCCTTCGGCCAGGCCGTGCAGCATCAGTGTTGCCGGCGTGTAGGGGAAGAAGCCGATCTTGTTCATGTTAAGCATTTCTTCCCACGACCAGAACGACTTCGGCAGTTTGGAGGTCTTCGACGCCGCCAGCGCCTTGTCGCTGACCGCATTGAACGACATGCCGGGCGGCAGCATCAGGCCCTTCTGCGCGCCGCCGACCGTGACGTCGACGCCCCATTCGTCGTGGCGGTAGTCGGTCGAGGCGAGCGAGGAGATGGTGTCGACCATGAACAGCGCCGGATGGCCGGCGGCGTCGATTGCCTTGCGGATCTCTTTGATCGGCGACAGGCAGCCGGTCGAGGTCTCGTTGTGCAGAACACAAACCGCCTTAATCTCTTTCTTGGTGTCCTTGCGCAGCGCCGCTTCGATGGCGTTGGGGTCGGCGCCGATGCGCCAATCGGTGCTGATGAATTCGGGCTTGAGCCCGATGTTCTCGGCCATCCGCTTCCACAGCGTCCCGAACTGGCCGGTCTCGACCATCAGCACCCGGTCGCCGGCATTGAGGGTGTTGATCAGCGCCGCTTCCCATGCGCCGGTGCCGGTCGCCGTGTAGATGATCACCGGGTTGGTGGTCTTGAAGATGGTCTTGATCCCGTCGAGGCAGCGCTTGGTGAGCTTGGCGAACTCCGGGCCCCGATGGTCGATGATCGGGGTGTCCATCGCGCGCAGCACGCGGTCGGGGATTTGTGTCGGGCCGGGAATCTGCAGGAAGTGGCGGCCGACGGGGCGCGACGAATTCTTGGGCATTTGGGCTCCTTGCGGCCGGGGGCCCATCCTTGGGCAGCCAGCGCGGGGGCGTTGAACACCGGATTGGGGCCGGGGGTCAAGGATAAAGGGTGAGAGCTAAGGGGCTGGGCGCGTGGTAAAGCCCGCGTCCATCATCCTCCAATGATGTGGCCCCAGGAAGTCATAGGGGGAGCCGCAAAATTTTGCCGCCTCCTCCATTTGGAGGACGCGGGCACCCCGGCTCGCATGCACGATGGCGTCTCCTGTGTTGGGACGGATTTCATGCCGGGCAAGCATGTTGCGTCCATCCTCTCGGCACTGCGTGGTCGGACGGAGCAATGCGATGGATATCCTCGGTGCATTGGCGTTTGCGATGCTGATTGGGGCGCAGGTCTGCGCGGTCATTGCCGTGCATGCGTTCGACGGGGATGACGGTGCCCGGCGGCGGCAGGTGGTTCCAGGCGACGGCATCCTGGCATCTCGATAATTCTGCGGCGGCGTCGATTGCGGACGGGCCCTCTCTCCCGCTAGCCTCCGGGCTCACAGGCAATAGCGGGATGTCATGGCGGAATCGTTGCGGCCGGGCCTTGAGCGCCGGCTCAGGGCTGAAATCTCTGGCGATGTGCTGTTTGACCGCTATAGCCGCGGCCGCTACGCCACCGACGCCTCGCATTATCAAATCGTGCCGGTGGGTGTGGTGGCGCCGCGCACCATGGACGAGGCCGGGCGCGTCCTGACAATTGCGCGGGCGGAAGGGATCCCGATCACCCCGCGCGGCGGCGGCACCTCGCAATGCGGCCAGACCATCAACCATTCGCTGATCGTCGATTGTTCGAAATATCTCGACAAGCTAGTTGAACTCGATGTGGCCGGCCGCCGCTGCGTGGTCGAGCCCGGCATCGTGCTCGACGAACTCAACCGCAAGCTCAAGCCGCATGGGCTGTGGTTTCCAGTCGACATTTCGACCGCCTCGCGCGCCACCATCGGCGGCATGGTCGGCAACAATTCTTGCGGCGCGCGCTCCTTGCGCTACGGCAATACCCGCGAAAACGTGATTGCAATCGACGTGCTGCTGGCGGACGGCAGCGCCGCGCATTTCGGTTCGGTCGCGCCTGATCTGTCCGATGTCCCGATCTCGCTTCTGCCTCTGGCGCGCGATCTGATGGCGATCGGTGCGCGCGAGGCGGAGGCGGTCAGGCAGCGCTTCCCGCAAGTACAGCGCCGCGTCGGCGGTTACAATCTCGACGCGCTCGCGCCCGGCCGCAACGCCGTGAATCTCGCGCATATCCTGGTCGGCTCCGAGGGCACGCTCGGCTTCTCGACCCGGATTGAGCTCAAACTGTCGCCGCTGCTCGGTCGCCGCGCTGTCGGTGCTTGCCATTTCGGCAGTTTTCAAAAAGCGATGGAGGCGGCGCAGCACATCGTCAAGCTCGCGCCGATTGCGGCTGAACTGATCGACCGCACCATGCTGGGCCTGGCGCGCGACATTGCCATGTTCGAGCCCACGATCGATGCCGTGGTGCGCGGCGACCCTGAAGCGATCTTGTTTGTCGAATTTGGTGAGGACGACCAGAATGAAAATTTTCGCAGATTAATGCGGCTCGGCGAACTGATCGGCGATCTCGGCCATGCCTGGGGCGATTCCGGCGCGCATTGGGGCGGCGTGGTCGAAGTGATGGACGCCGCCACGCAGACGGCGATCGGTGAACTGCGCGCCGCCGGCCTCAATGTCATGATGTCGATGAAGGAGGCGGGCAAACCGATCTCCTTCGTCGAGGACTGCGCGGTGCCGTTGGAACGCCTCGCCGACTACACGGCGAAGCTGACCGAGGTGTTCGCGCGCCATGGCACCCGCGGCACCTGGTACGCGCATGCCTCGGTCGGCTGCCTGCATGTGCGGCCGGTGCTCAATCTGCGGCTTGAAAAGGATGTCAAAGCGATGCGCGCCATCGCCGAGGAAGCGTTCGCTTTGGTGCGCGATTACAAGGGCTCGCATTCCGGCGAACATGGCGACGGGATCGTGCGTTCGGAATTTCACGCCTTCATGTTCGGCGAGCGGCTGGTGAACGCGTTTGTGGAGGTGAAGGACCGTTTCGATCCGAATGGCCGGTTCAATCCTGGCAAGATCGTGCGTGCGCCGAAATTCGACGACCGCAGCCTGTTTCGTTACGGCCCCGATTATCGGGCCGAAGAAATCACAACGGAGCTCGACTGGTCGGCCTATCCGGGCGCCGGCGGCGGGTTCCAGGGCGCAGTCGAGATGTGCAACAACAATGGCGCCTGCCGGACGCTTGCCGGTGGCGTCATGTGCCCAAGCTACCGGGTCACCCGCGACGAGCGCGACGTCACGCGCGGCCGCGCCAATGCGCTGCGGCTTGCCATCAGCGGACAATTTGGCGCCGATGCGCTGGCGTCGGACGAAATGGCCGAGACGCTGAAATACTGCGTCTCCTGTAAGGCCTGCCGGCGCGAATGTCCGACCGGCGTCGACATGGCCCGTATGAAGATCGAAGTGCAGGCGGCGCGGCTGAAGCGGCAGGGGCTGTCGCTGCACGACCGGTTGATTGGCTATCTGCCGCGTTATGCGCCGCATGCTGCGCGGTTTTCGTTGCTGGCCAATCTACCCAATCAATTGCCGATGCTGGCGCGGCTGGCGGAGGCGGCCACCGGTTTCAGCGCCAAGCGAAAGCTGCCGCAGTGGCGGCGGCACTGGTTTCGAGATCCGCACCAGGCGGGGCCTGCCGAAGGAGCCGACGGAGCGGAAGTTGTCTTGTTCGCCGACACCTTCAATCGATATTTTGAGCCGGTCAATGTTCGCGCGGCGATCACGGTGCTCGACGCGGCTGGTTGTCGGGTACATCTGCCGAAGCCCGCGGATGGCACGCGGCGACCGCTGTGTTGTGGCCGCACCTTTCTGTCGGTCGGGCTGGTCGATCAGGCCCGCGCCGAAGCCGAGCGCACGCTCGCGGCACTCGCGCCCTATGTTGCAAGCGGCATCGCGGTGGTCGGACTCGAGCCGAGTTGTCTGTTCAGCTTTCGTGACGAAATCCCCGCGCTGATCAAAAGCGAAGAAGCGCGCTGGGTAGCATCGCGGGCCATGCTGTTTGAGGAATATGTGACGCGCGAACTCGACTTTAACTCGCTTGCGTTTGCGCCGATCGGTGCGCGGGCCTTGCTGCACGGCCATTGCCATCAGAAAGCATTTGGCGCGATGGGCGCGGTCGAGGCAGCGTTGAAACTCGTGCCTGGCCTTGCGGTCGAGACGGTCGAGTCGAGCTGTTGCGGCATGGCCGGCGCCTTTGGCTATGGCGCCGACACCATCGAGGTGTCGCTCAAAATGGCCGAACTATCATTGTTGCCAAAGGTGCGCAGCGCCGCGGCCGGTACCATCGTGGTTGCCGACGGCACGTCCTGCCGGCATCAAATTGCAGATGGCGCCAATCGCGAGGCTTGGCACGTCGCGCGGGTGTTGGCGATGAGTGTGGAAGCCGGCCGGGCCAACCGCTGACCGCCTTGCGCGCGACAGCAATCAAAGACGTATTCAAAAGCAAAGCCGGCCGCCCATCGAGATGAGCGGCCGGCTGGAGTTGGTGTGCGCGACCTTAGATTAGATGACAGCGCGGGAGATTAGATGACAGCGCGGGTCAGAATGACCAGGCCCGCCACCGCCACGGCGCTACCGGCCAGGCGATAACCGACTTGGCTGTGACGCTCGCTGATGCGGCCGACCAGAGTACCAAACGCGACGCCGGCTGCATGCAGGAGTGCGGTTGCCGCAAGGAAGCCCGCGCCGTAAGCTGCGGTCGATCCCGCCAGCGGCGCTTCGATGCCGTGGGCGTAACCGTGGAATACCGCGAATAGCGCGACAAGGCCCATGGCGATCGTGACCGCCGGCTTCACCGCCAATGCGACGAGGGCGCCAAGCACGACCACCGAAACCGCGATGCTCGGCTCAACGAAATAGAACGAGACACCGGCAAAGCCGAGCAGGCCGCCCGCGGCCATCACCGCCAGGAATGCCGACGGCACCAGCCACAACGCCCGGCCACCGATCTGGTAGGCCAGGATGCCGACCGTCACCATCGCCAGAAGATGGTCGAGGCCACCGATCGGATGCAGGAAGCCTTGGATGAATCCGCTGTGCTCGCCATGACCGGGGTGGGCCAAGGCCGCAGCGGGGGCGAGGGTCACGGCAGCTATTGTCAGTCCCGACAGAAATTTTCGCATCGTCACCAATCCTTGCGATCTTGAGAAAAACGCTTGATAAAAAATGAATATCAAAGGCGATTGGCGCCTACAAGAGCGACCAGCCGGTCCGGACCCTGCTGTCCGTCGGCAGCCTAACTTGCGTTTGGAGCCAAAAAAGCAAACCCGCCGGGACGGATACCGTCCAGGCGGGTCGCTTTGACCGACGCGGGGGTGGATGGGGGCGCACGCGCCGATCGCAACTCTTACGTCCCGAGGGACAAGTCTTGGTAAGGCGGCGGCTCCTCAGTAGTAATTGCAGACTGTGGTGCGGCCCATGTAGTTGCCCCAACTGTCGTACTGCCGGACGCGCAAGCATCGTGGTCCTTCCACAACATACGGGCCGCTGTTGGCGATGACCGCGCCGGTGACGACGGTGGCGGCGATGCCGAGGCCGAGTGCGGGTCCCCAACGCCGAAACTGGGCGTCGGCTTGGCCAGTGGAAGCAATCAGGCTGGAAAAGATGGTGATACCGGCGAGGGCGGCGATGGCGAGCGTTTTACGCATGATGGTTCCCCTTGGGTTGATTTGGCCGTATCGGCCGCTTGATCATTGGTCGTGGGCGGCCGGGCGCAGGTTCAAAGGTGGCCGGGAATTTTCGGAATGGTTAATGGATGCCGTGGGTAACCGCGGAAATTGCTGTAGATTTGGGGTCAAATGCCCATGGTTGCGGTTCCTACCCATAGAAAATCCAAGCGCGCTCTAATCCGGGCGGCCAAGCGGGCCGATCTCGACGCTTTAGTCGATCTCGAAGAGCATGTGTTTGCGACCGACCGCTTGTCGCGCCAAAGCCTGCGCCGGCTGCTCAAGTCGCGGTCCGGCCGCGTGTTGGTGGCGGAAACCGGCGGGCGCTTGGCCGGGGCGGCGGTGGTGCTGTTGCGGCGGCGAACGTCGGTGGCGCGGCTTTATTCCATTGGGGTGGTGCCGCCGATGAGCGGGCGGGGTGTTGCCGTCGCGCTGCTCAGGGCGGTCGAGCGCCTAGCCGCGGCGCGCAAGTGCCGCTGCATTCGCCTCGAAGTGCACGAGGACAATACCGCCGCGATTTCGCGCTATCGCAAGAGCGGATATTGGCAATTCGGATGCCATGCCGCCTACTACGAGGATGGCGGCGATGCGTTGCGCTTTGAGAAACCGCTCCAGGTCCGGACGTCGCGCAAGTCACGCGCGGGGCGATCGAAGTGAACGACGACCTTGGACATGCTATCGAGGATCAGATCGGCAAGGACGAAATCGGGATCCGGCTGCTAAATTGATTGATCGAGCGGTCGTCTGAAGACGGAGAAGGGCGTGCTTGTCCCGGCGAAAGTTATTGTCTCAATCGTCATGATATTCGCGGCGTCGCTGACGCATGCCCAGCCGCTCGACAAGGTTTCTTTCGGTACCAATTGGGTCGCGCAGGCAGAGCACGGCGGCTTCTATCAGGCGCTCGCGGACGGCACCTACCGGAAATACGGGCTCGACGTGACCATCGTGCAGGGCGGGCCGAATGTGAACAACCGCCTCCTGCTCTCGGTCGGCAAGATCGCGTTCTTCATGAGCGCCAATACGCTGCAAAGCTTCGATGCGGTGGAGCAGAAGGTGCCGATCGTGCCGGTCGCGGCGATCTTCCAGAAGGAGCCGCAGGTCCTGATCGCGCATCCGGGGCAGGGCATTGAGAAGTTCGAAGATCTTAAGCAATTGACGTTGTTTGTCTCGCGCGAAGGCGTGGCGTCGTATTTTCAATGGCTCAAGGCCGACTATGGTTTCGATGAGCGGCGGGTGAAGCCCTACACCTTCAATCCGCAGCCATTTCTCGCCGACAAACGCAGCGCCATGCAGGGCTATATCACGTCGGAGCCGTTCGCCATCGAACGGCAAGCGGGTTTCACGCCGCGCCAATTTCTGCTCGCCGACCAGGGTTTCGATGCCTATTCGACACTGATCGAGACCCGGCGCGATCTCATCGCCAAGCGGTCCGACCTGGTGCAGCGTTTTGTCGATGCCTCGATTATCGGATGGTACAATTATCTCTATCGCGACAACCGGGCCGCCAACGCGCTGATCCGCAAGCACAACCCGGAAATGCCAGAGGCGCTGCTGGCCTATGCCGTCACCGCCATGAAGCTGCACGGCATCGTCGACTCCGGCGATGCCGGCAAGCTTGGCATCGGCGCGATGACGGATGCCCGGATGAAGAGCTTCTTTGACAAAATGGTGCGCGCCGGCGTGGTCAAAGCGACGCTCGATTGGCGGCAGGCCTACACAACGCAGTTCGTAAATCGGCGGGTCGGCATCGACCTGCTGCCGAAAAATTAACGAGGAGCGGGAGACCTCAATTATGAAAATCGTCGATCTGAGCCGCGATCTCTATCATCGCACGCCGACTTACCCCGGTCAGCCGCCGATCATCCACGGCATTTGGAAAACCCACGAAGAGGCACTCGCAGAGTCCGGCGGCGTGCAGGGCAACAGCGTGATGTATTTCTCAATGCCCGATCATGGCGGGACCCATATCGACGCGCCGCGTCACTTCGGCAAGTCGGGAATGCCGATCGACGAGTACCCGCTCGAATTCTGCATCGTGCCCGGCATTTGCATCGATCTACGCCATATTGCGCCGCGTGCTGAAATCTCGCCGGCGGATTTGGAAGCGGCGGTGAAGAAAACTGGTTTGGCAGTCCCGAACAATGGCACGGTCCTGCTTTGCACCGGGCACCATGCCCGCACCTTTCCGAAACCGGCCTATGCGACCGACAATCCCGGTGTGACCGTGGCCGCCACCGAATGGCTGGCCCAACAGGGCGTCGTGCATTTCGGCATCGATTCCATGCGGCCGGGACCGGAAGGCAAAGTGAATTCGCTGGTTCACAAGGCGTGCCTCGAACTTGACATCACCCACATTGAAAGCCTTTGCAATCTGGAGGCGCTGATCGGCAAGGGGGCGTTCCGTTTTATCGGCCTGCCATTGAAATGGCGCGGCGGCACCGGTTCGCCGATCAGGGCGGTGGCGGTGTTCGAGGACGACTAAGGGGACCCCGCGACCCCCGAATCGGCATCGCCGCATCGTCCAAAAAAGCCGGCCTGATCGGCCGGGGATAACTTGGCCCGCCTGGGGATATCGCGTTCGCTGCCCCTTATCCTCCTTCATTGTTGCAGTGTTAGTGCGACCAAAGGGAAAAATTCGTGATGAAATTGCAACAGTTCAATTCTTTCTGATAAAGCAGGCTTAAATCGCCCAAAAAAGCAGCATTTGCTTGCGCTTTCGCCTTGCCGGGATCGGGTGGGGTATTGATTATCCTCGACATAAGTCGCTAGCGGGCTCGACGCACGGGACATGGTTCGGGCTTGGGGACAGGGGGTTCAAATGAAAAAGCTTATAGTCTCGATGGTTGCCGCGGCAACCCTGTGCAGCGGCGCAGCCTTAGCCGCGGATATACCGGTCAAGGCGCGACCGGCGCCAGCGCCAGCCAGTCCTTGGGACTGGGCATTCGGCGGCGCGACGATGTCGGATTACAATTTCCGCGGCATCTCGCAATCCAATCGCGGTCCGTCGGTCACGGCCTATTCGGAGACCCGCTATAACGTCAATTCCGCCGTCCAGTTCTATTTCGCCAGCCAATACTGGGCCGTGACGCTGCCGACCAATCCGACCGCTGAGGTCGACATCTTCGGCGGCGTGCGTCTGACGACCGGGCCGTTGACCTGGGATTTCGGCGGCATGTATTACTGGTACCCGCGTGAACGGCAGCATGCCACCGGCGTTGTCGGCGCACCATTCCCATCCTATCCAAACGGCAATGTGACCCTTGCGCAGACCGATTTCTGGGAAGCTTACGGCAAGCTCGCCTGGGACGTCGTGAAGGACAAGTTTACCGTCGGCGCCAATGTGTTCTACGCGCCGTCCTGGCTCAACACCGGCGCCAGCGGCCTGTTCGCGTCGGCGACCGCCAAGCTGACGATGCCGTCGTTCCGGACCGGCTTCGGAATGATCAACGAAGTCGGTTGGTACATCTCCGGCGAGTTCGGCCACTACTGGCTCGGCACCACCGATCTGGTCCCGGTCGTGTTCACTCCGGCGATCAATCTTCCCGACTATTCGACCTGGAACCTGGGAGTCGCCTTCACCTGGAAGGTCGCAACCCTCGACCTGCGTTACTACGACACCAACCTGTCGAAGGCGAACTGCAATCTGCTGACCGGCGATCCCAATGCGACCGCAGCAGGTTCCAAGTGGTGCAATGCCACGTTTATTGCGGCCCTTAAATTCGACCTAGTTGCCTCGCAGCACCTGAAGTAATTTCTCGTTACCTCGTGATGGATCGGGCGGCGGTTCGGGAACGAGCCGCCGCCATTTTCGTTTGTGGTGCGATCGGCGATGTCGTGCGCCGCGAGCCGTGGCCCGCAAAATGGTGGTAGGCCCGCTTCGTCGTCATGCCGGCGCGTGCTCGCGCAGCCGGTGACCGCTGGAATCGCGAGCCAGCGTGAGGCGGCGCTCGTGGAATCCGCTCAGAGCCGCGCGATGACCCGACGACACCAGCGTGGTTGCAGACAGCCGTGTCTTGAGCAGTTGGTACAGCGCGGCTTCGGCGGCTTCGTCGAGCGACGCCGTCGATTCATCGAGGAACAGGAAGTCGGGCTTTTGCAGCAATGCGCGCGCAATCCCAAGCCGCTGCTGCTCGCCTTGCGACAAGATCCGGTTCCAGTGCGCTTCCTGGTCCAGCCGTTCGACCAGTTGCGGCAGCCCAACCGCGGTGATGGCTTCGGCGATTTGCGCCGCGCTGAACCGTTCCAGCGTGTCCGGATAGCTGACGGCCGCTGCCAAACTGGCTACAGGAAAATATGGCTGTTGCGGCATCACCATCACGCGGGCTCCCGCCGGCAGTCCGATAACGCCGCTGCCAAACGGCCAGATACCGGCAATCGCGCGGAACAACGTCGATTTGCCGGTGCCCGAGGGCCCCGCAACCAATACGCTTTCAGCCGGTGCGATCGCGATGGCGTCCGCGGAAACCAACGGCTTTCCGTCGGGCAATTGCACGTCGAGCTTGGCGATCGTGATCGCGTCGCCGCTGTCATGAACTTCGATGCGCGGCCTCTCGGCCGTGGTTGATTTCGCTTGCGCAATCGCCGCCTCAAAACCATCCAGCCGGGCGATGACTGCACGCCACGTCGCGAGTTCGCGGTAGACATCGATGAAGACCGAGAGCGCTTCCCGCACGCTGTTGAAAGCGCTGGCGGTCTGCATCAATCCGCCGAGTTGGACTTTGCCGGCGAAGTAGGCTGGGCTCACCACGATGTATGGGAACACCACCGCAATCTGGGTGTAGCTCGCGGTCAGCATGGTCAGGCGCTTGGTCCGCGTCATGATCTCGCGCCAATTGGCGATGACAAAGGCGAACCGATGCTGTAACCGCGCGGTCTCCGCGGCTTCGCCTTTGAGCAGCGCGATTTGTTCGGCGTTTTCGCGAACCCGGACCAGATTGAACCGAAAGTCAGCTTCGTATCGTTGTTGCTCGAAGGTGAGCTTGATCAGCGGCTTGCCGATCCAATGCGTCACCATGGTTCCAATGGTGGCGTAGATCAGTGCCGCCCAGACCAGATAGCCTGGAATCGAAACCTCATAGCCGAACAAATGCAGCGGGGCATCGCCGGAAAGCGCCCACAGAATGACCACGAACGACACCAGCGACACCGCGGCGCCCAGAATGCGGGTTCCAAGCACAATCGCCTTTTCGGCGAACAGCTTGATGTCTTCGGCAATGCGTTGGTCCGGATTGTCGGCAGCGTCGCCACGCAATTGCATTCGATAGTGATTGGCACCGGCGAGCCATTGGTCGAGGTAGCGGCTTGTCATCCAGCTACGCCAGCGGATCACCAACCATTGTTGTAGGTAGGTCTGATAGGCCGCCAGCACGATATAGGCGACCGCCAGCATCCCGAAATTCGTCAATTCGCTGACAAACGCATCCCAAGCCCGATCCTGCAGTGCATTGTAAAACCGGGCCTGCCACTGGTTGATCATCACATTGATGCCGACCAGCGACAATTCGATCAGGATCGCGCCGGCCAGCAGGGCGCGGCCGGCGCGGCGGTCTTCGGCAAAGAAATAGGGGCGGGCGAGCCGCCAGATGACCGCAAAGGTTGCGAGAAGGCCTGACACGAATATCTCCTGCCTTTTGTCGATTTTTCTTGCCGGGCCGCTGGAAGCGGCCGGTCAATCCCGGCGGCTGATCGCTCAGCGCTTCGGGGCGGTTGAATTTACCTGAATTTACGGTCCTGGCGGTTTTTGGGGCTGGGTCTCGACTGAGACGAAAGGAGCCTTGTGAAAGGCCGTGGCTTTGGTCCAAACTGGGGTTAGCGGCCGCTGGAATAAAGTATCCCTGCCGGCGGTTGGTGTCGTGCTACGGCCAGGCGAAAGGCCGGTGACAAAGTTTCGTCAGCGATCAATCACGCCCGGGGAGGGCGCCAGGCATGTCTATCCATCAATCATCCTCGTCTAAGCCTACCACGCGTCGCAAGTTTATCCTTGCCGCCGGCGCCACCGGCGCTGCTGCGGTTGCAATGCCGCAGGTCTCGCGCGCACAGACCACCACGCTGCGTTACCAGTCGACCTGGCCAACCAAAGACATCTTCCATGAGATGGCCGCCGACTACGCCAAAAAGGTCAACGACATGACCGGCGGGCGGGTGCGCCTGGAGGTGCTGGCGGCCGGCTCAGTTGTGCCGGCGTTCCAGATGCAAGATGCCGTGCATTCCGGCGTGCTCGATGCCGGCCACGGCGTTTGCGCTTATTGGTACGGCAAGCATAAGGCGTTCTCGCTGTTCGGCACCCCGCCCTCATGGGGCTGGGACGCCCATGGCTTCCTCGGCTGGTTCTATCATGGCGGCGGCGAGGCGCTGTACAACGAACTCGTTAACAACATCCTCAAGGTCAACACCGTCGGCTTCCTCTATTTCCCGATGCCGACACAGCCGCTCGGCTGGTTCAAAAAGCCGGTCACCGGCCCGAACGATTTGAAGAACATCAAGTACCGGACGGTCGGGTTGTCCGCCGACCTGTTCACCGCCATGGGCTCCGCGGTCACGATCCTCGCCGGCGGCGAGATCGTTCCGGCGCTCGACCGCGGTCTGCTCGATGCGGCCGAGTTCAACAATCCGTCGTCGGACATCCTGCTCGGCTTCCCGGATGTGGCGAAAAACTTCATGTTGCAAAGCCACCACCAGCAGGCCGAGGCGTTCGAGGTGATCTTCAACAAAGGTCGCTACGACAAGCTGCCGGACGAAGTCAAAGCGATCATCCGCAACGCGGCATTTGCGGCCAGTTCCGATCAACTCGGCCTGGCCTATAATCGCTATTCGCAGGACCTCGAGGCCATCAAGAAGCGCGGAGTCGCGGTGCTGAAGACGCCGGACAACGTGCTGACCGCGCAGCTTGAGGCCTGGAACAGGGTTCTGGACGCGCAGCAGAAGGATCCGAAGACCGGCGCTTTCTTCACCAAGGTCGTCGACTCGCAGAAAGCCTGGGTGCGGCGTACTGGCGCGTACTTGCAAACCAACAACCTGAACAGCAACGCGCTGGAAGCGGCCTACAAGCACTTCTTCGGCTAAGCCAGCGTAAAACCGACGGCTCGCGCGGACAGCCCCGCGCGGGCGGTCGGGTTTGCGCCGATCAATCCGCCCAATAGAACGACCGTGAATTGGGAGGGCTGCGTCGATCTGCTCGGTGCTCTGACCCATGGGGCTGTTCCGTAAAGCGGGATTGTCCATGGAAACTAGGCGTTGATCCCACCGCGATCTGCGCTGGACCGTTACGCAATCGTTGTGCGGAAATACAATCATGGCAACGCCGGCACTGTTGCTCGGAATTTTGGGCGGACTCGTCGGGCTCTATCTCGGGCTCAATGTTTACGGCTTTGCCAGCGCCCTGATTGCCGAGATCGCGGCAGGGAATATTCTCACCGCATGCGCGCTGCTGATTCCGCTGTTCAGCATTGTCGGCGGCATACTGGTCCGCTCAAAGCCCGCTATCGCTGCCGTTCTGATGATGTCCGCCGGCATGGGCATGCTGCTGATCTTCGGGGTCGGCTGGGTCGCGCTGCTCCCCGCAGCGATGAGCATCGCAGGGGCAGGGCTCGCAATGTTCATTGTGACGTTGGAACAAGAGTCGGAATTGCTGTTGTTCGACGATGTGAGCACCTGGGTCGGCAAGACCGCCGGCTGGTGCATCGTGATTTTGACCTTCTCGACGAGCTATGAGGTGTTCGCGCGCTATGCATTCGGAGCGCCAACGACCTGGGCATTCGATGCTTCCTACATGCTTTATGGCACGCTGTTCATGCTGGCGGGCCCCTATGCGCTGTCGCGCAATGCCCATGTACGCGGCGACTTTCTTTATCGCGCCTGGCCGCCGCGCCGGCAGGCCGCGATGGATCTGGCGCTTTATTTCATATTCTTTTTCCCGGGCATTCTGGCGTTCATCTATGCCGGCTATACCTTCGCAAAGTTCTCCTGGATGATGAACGAACATTCCGCCGCCAGTCCCAACGGGCCACCGGTCTACCATTTCAAGACGCTGATCCCGGTGGTCGGCGTCCTGATGATGTTGCAAGGCGCCGCCGAGGTTACGCGCTGCATTCTTTGCCTTCGAACCGGGGACTGGCCGAAGCGTTTGCGCGACGTGGAAGAGCTGGAAAAGATTTTGCTCGAAAAAGGCGCCAGCGCGGCGACGGTAACGCCGCTTGAGCAAGCCGGGCAGCGCAGGGGGGCGGTTTGATGTTGGGGCTTACCAATCCCGAGCTCGGCGTACTGATGCTCGGGCTGTTTGTCGTCATCATCATGTTTGGTTTCCCGATTGCTTTTACGCTGATGGCGCTGGGCGTCATCTTCGGTTATTTCGCGCTTGGCGATCTGGTGTTTCCGCTGGCCGTACAGCGCGCCTATTCGGTGATGACCAACGATGTGTTGATCTCGGTTCCGCTGTTCGTATTCATGGGCTATGTGATCGAGCGCGCCAGCATTCTCGATCGCCTGTTTCGGTCGCTGCAACTGGCGGCCGGGCCGTTGCCGGGTTCGTTGGCCATCGCAACACTTGCGACCTGCGCATTGTTCGCGACCGCGACCGGCATCGTCGGCGCGGTCGTGACGCTGATGGGTCTGTTGGCCTACCCGGCCATGCTGCGCGCCGGCTATGACGTGAAGCTTTCCGCCGGCGTCGTGTGCGCGGGCGGTTGCCTCGGGATTCTCATCCCGCCGAGCGTGATGTTGATCCTCTATGGCGCCACCGCCGGGGTCTCACCGGTCAAGCTTTATGCCGGTGCTTTTTTCCCAGGCATCATGCTCGCCGGCCTCTACATGTTGTACGTTATTTTCATGGTGCTCCTGAATCCAAAGATCGCACCGCAGCTTCCGGCGGAAGAGCGCTCAATTCCGATCCAAGATATTCTCTACTCGCTCGCCACGTCGTTCTTCCCGTTGGCGGCGCTGATCTTTGCCGCCTTGGGCTCGATCATTTTCGGTCTTGCGACGCCGTCCGAGGCGGCGGCGATGGGCGCGCTGGGCGGTCTTTTGCTCGCGGTGTTCTATGGCGCCGACTACACCAAGCAATGGCGGGTAGTCGGTCTGTGGGTCTATTTGCTGATCGCGGCCGCTGTGGTCGTCTACCTGTTTTTTGCTTTTTTCAAGGAGTGGCCGCGCAATACCCTGGCGGTGATCATCCTGCTGGCCGCGACTGCTACGATCTTCGTGCTGTTTGCGCCGCGCAATTCATTCAATCTGTCCAAGCTCAAGGAATCGGTGTTTCTGACCGCCCGCACCACTGCGATGGTGTGCTGGTTGTTTATCGGCTCGTTCATTTTTTCAGCGGTGTTCGCCCTGTTGGGCGGTCACGGGCCGATCGAGAAGTTCGTTCTGGCGATGGATCTTTCGCCGGTCGGTTTCATGATTCTCGCCCAGATCATCATCTTCATCTTAGGCTGGCCGCTGGAGTGGACCGAGATCATCGTCATCTTTATGCCGATCTTCCTGCCGCTCCTGAAGCACTTCGATATCGATCCCTTGTTTTTCGGGCTCCTGGTGGCGCTCAATATCCAGACGTCGTTCCTGTCGCCGCCGGTCGCCATGGCGCCGTTCTATCTCAAGGGCGTGGCGCCGGAATGGGTCAATATCAACGATATCTTCCGCGGCGTGTTGCCGTTCATGCTGATCGTTCTGGTGTGCATGGCGATGCTGTACACGTTCCCGCAGATCGGCCTGTGGCTGCCGAGCGTCCTATACCAGTGACGGCCGGTTTCGACCGGCGATGCGCGGGAGAGAGTCGAACGGGAAAGGCTCTCGATCAGCCGAAATAATTGATGGCGCCGGATAGCGTCATGGTGAAGCCGAGCGCGACCGCGGCCGTGAAGGCGACCCCGATATAGGATTCATAGGGAGTGTTGGCCAGCCGATAGGTCTTGCCGCCGCGCGGCAGTAGGGCCGCAAACATTGCGGCGGTTGCCGCGAGCACGCCGATGCCGGCCAGCATCAAGAGCATCGTAACCCTCCTGCGCCGGAGAGCGGCGCATTCTGACTATAGCATAATGGATTGAAAAAGATCGAGGCCGCCTTTTCGGGCGACCTCGCAGTTCCGATCAAAGGATGGTTATGCCGCGCTGGGTGGCGCGCCAAGCGTCTCCTTAAAGAAGGCGAGCGTGCGGCCCCAGGCGAGGTCGGCGGCCGCCTTGTTGTAGCGTGCAGCCCCGAGGTCGTTGTTAAAGGCGTGCTGGGTGCCCGGATAAATGTGCAGCGTGTACTTTTTGTTGTTGGCCTTCAACGCGGCTTCGAAATCGGCAATGCCGGCGTTCACGCCGTCGTCTTTCTCTGCATAGTGCAGCAGCAGGGGCGCCTGGATGTTGGCCACCTGCGCCGCCGGGATCTGACGGCCGTAATAGGGGACACCGGCGTCCAGTTCCTTGCTCGAAGCGGCCAGCCGGTTGACCATCAACCCGCCGAAGCAGAAGCCGACTGCGCCGACCTTGCCGGTCGATTCCGGATGCTTTTTGAGGAACGACACCGCGGCAACCAGCGCCTCGACGGCGTCATCCTGGTTCATCTTGGGATGCAGCTTGAGCGCTTCTTCCTCGCTTGCCGGCGTGCCGCCGACCAACGACAACAGGTCGATCGCGTAAGCCAGGAAGCCCTCAACCGCGAGCCGGCGGGCGACGTCTTCGAGATGCGGATTGAGGCCGCGGTTTTCGTGAATCACCAGCACGGTCGGGCGCCGACCGCGGGATTTCGGCCGTGCCAGGTAACCATTGATCTTACCCTTCGGCGAATCGAACGTCACCCGCTCGGTGCTCAGCCGCGCATCGCCAGGTTCGATCATGGCGGCCTGCGCCCAGTTGCTTTGCAGCAATGGCAGCACCGCCATGGCCGCTGCCGTCGATCCGGCCAGCTTGGTCAGGCTTTCGAGAAAATCGCGGCGGTCCATTTGGCCGTGGGTATATTTGTCGAAAAGATCGATAATTTTTTGGTCCATTTTGGTTCCTCTCCCGGGGGGTCTCGGTCCATCATCAACATAGCCGGACGCTTGTATATTCCTTATGACGTGAATGCGATCAAGGTGAGGCGACCCCCCTCGTGCAGACCATCACCCGGCGCGATTTCATCAATGGCGTGGCGCTGAGCGTCGCTTCGGGGCTCACGCCGGCCGCCCAGATTGCCGCGCAGCCCGCCCGCTACCCGCCCTTGTTACGGGGCTTGCGCGGTCAGCATACGGGCTCGTTCGAGGCCGCGCATGCCCATGCGCGGGATCGGGCGGCATTTCCGGTTGGGAACGGGCCGCCTGAGGAGCGTTACGATCTGGTGGTGGTTGGAGGCGGCATCAGCGGCTTGGCCGCCGCCTGGTTCTATCGTCGGGCGCGCGGGCCGCAGGCGCGCATTCTCATTCTCGACAATCACGATGATTTCGGCGGCCATGCCAAGCGCAACGAGTTCATGCTCGATGACCGTCTGGTCATCGGCTACGGTGGCAGCCAATCGATCGACTCGCCGAATTCGTTATGGAGCGAAGCCGGCAAGGGTCTGCTGCGCGAACTCGGCGTCGATGTGCAGCGCTTTGAGACGGCGTTCGAGCGCGAGCTCTACGCGTCGCTCGGCTTGTCGCGGGGAATTTTCTTTGCGCGCGAAGCGTTCGGGCGCGATCTTCTGGTGAGCGGCGATGCATTGATCTTGCCGCGCGACGAACTCAGCCGGCGGCTCGCGAACGCCAAGCCGCTGGATGCATTCGTTGCGGAACTTCCGATATCAGAAGCGGGCAAGACGCAGCTGCTCGGCCTCTATGACGTCGCGCGCGACCCGCTCGCCGGCAAGACGGTCGAGGAAAAGCTCAAGCTGCTCAAGACCACGAGCTACCGCGACTACCTGATCAAGATTTGCGGCTGCAACGAGGAGGTCGCCAATTGTTTCCAGGGCCGCACTTACAGTTTCTTCGGACTGGGCTGCGATGCGGTGCCTGCCGCCGATATCCGCGACCAGGGCTACCCCGGCTTTCGCGCTCTTAATTTGCCCAGTCGCGGTGGTTCAGATCGCAGCGAGCCCTATATCTATCATTTCCCCGACGGCAATGCGTCGCTGGCGCGGCTTTTGGTGCGCGGCCTTATTCCGGGGGTTGCTCCGGGCTCCACCATGGAGGACGTGGTGTTGGCGCGGTTCGATTACGCCCGGCTCGACAGTGAAGCCGCTAATATTCGCATCCGGCTCGATGCGACTTGCATCGACGTGCATAACGGCGATGGCGAGGTGCGCGTTGGCTATGTTCGCGGCGGCAAGGTCCATCGGGTTGTCGCCCGGCACGCGGTGCTGGCGTGCTTCCACATGATGATTCCGCATCTGATGCCGGATCTGCCGGCCGACCAGCGCAGCGCGCTCTTGCAGAACGTCAAGACGCCGAATGTCTATACCAATGTGTTGGTGCGGAACTGGCGGCCCTGGGTCGCGTTGAAGGTGCATGATATTTCCGCACCAATGTCGTTCCACAGCAAGGTATCGCTCGACTTTCCGGTCAGCCTTGGCGGCTATCGACATCCACGCGACCCGGACGAACCAATGTGCCTGCATCTGGTGCATGTGGCGGGCGCGCCAAACCAGGGACTTACCGCGCGCGAGCAATTCAAAATCGGGCAGGCAAAGCTACTGCAAATGCCATTCTCCGAATTTGAGGCGAGGATTCGCGACGATCTTGACCGCATGCTGGGTTCCGGCGGATTTGTGAGCGGCCGTGACATCGCCGCAATCACCGTCAACCGTTGGCCCCACGGTTACGGCTATGTGGAGAACTCGTTGTACGATCGCGACGATTACGCCAAGACTGTGGAGTATGCGCGGCAGACGGTCGGTCGCGTTGCGATCGCCAATTCGGATGCCGGCGGGGATGCCTATGCCCACTTGGCGATCGAGCAGGCGGCGCGCGCGGTCAAGGAATTGGTGAACTGAAAATGATAGCAGGAACGCCAATGAAGTTCACGGTTGCAATTCGGAATGTGCGCCTTGTGCGGATTTTCGCGACGCTGGCGCTGCTCTATCTGTCGAGCGTGCCAGGGCAGGCACAGACTTTTCCCTTCGATCAGGAAATGCTGCTTGAGGTCAAACCGCTGCCGGGCTCGCGGCGGGTGCCGATGCTTGAAGTTCACGCCAACGGCACAGCCGCAGTCGATCTGTGGTGCCATAGTGTGGTTGCGCAGGTCGCGGTCAATGGCAGCGCGATCAAGTTCAGCCTCGTGTCGGCAAAACCAGAGAAGTGCACGCCGGAGCGGATCGAGCGCGATCAGCAAATGGCCAAGGCGCTCATGGAGGTTACTGCCTGGCGCCGCAACAACGACATCGTCGAGTTCGTTGGGCCGACAAGTTTTCGATTCCGCATTTCAACGCATTGAGCGGCGTCGGATCTGATTAAGTTGCGGGCAGGCGTGCCCGTAAATTATGCAAAATCCGCAAAAATCGCATTGCAATCGCCGGGTATTGTCCGGCATTGTTGGGGTCGCACCGGCCCGTGGCTTGCTTTCAGTATGCAGATCGAACCAATGGGAGTGTGATTATGCGACGACGGGAATTTGCGAAGATCGCTGCGCTCGGCGCCATTGGCGCTGTTGCGGCGCCGACAGTGGTGCGGGCGCAAACCACCTTCAACTGGAGAATGACCAGTTTCTATGGGCCGAACGCGGCCTTTTATTCCACCGGTCCGGGCAGCGCCAAAGATCTCATCAGCCGCATCGAGGCCATGTCCAATGGGCGCATCAAAATCCAATTCTACGGCGCCGGTGAGCTTATTCCCGCAGCCGAGGGTTTCGACGCGGTCTCGTCCGGCACGGTGGAGATGAACTACGCCAATTCGTACTTCTGGACCGGCAAAAGCTTTGCCGCGCAGTATTTCACGGCCGTGCCGTTCGGCCTCAACTTTCAAGGGTTCAACGGCTGGTACTATGACGGCGGCGGCGCCCAGCTTTGGCGCGAGGTCTATGATCGCTTCAACCTGGTGCCGATCCTGTGCGGCAATACCGGCGTCCAGATGACCGGCTGGTTCCGCAAGGAGATCAAGACCGTCGAAGATTTCCGCGGCATCAAAATGCGCATTCCCGGCCTCGCCGGGCGGGTCTATCGCGAACTCGGCGTCGACGCCCGCCTAATTGCGCCGGGCGAAATATTCCCCAACCTCGAACGCGGCGTGATCGACGCCGCCGAATTCGTCGGCCCCTATCTCGATCGCCAGCTCGGTTTGCACCGGGTTGCAAAATACTACTACACCACCGGTTGGCATGAGATGGCGACCGCGAGCGAACTCATCGTCAACAAGGCGGCCTGGAACAAGCTGCCGGCCGACCTCAAGGCGATTATCGAGAATGCCTGTGCCGCCTGCAACGTGATTAGTGAGGCCTGGTGCCAGAAGAACAATGCCGAGGCGATGGAGGATCTCGTTAAGAACCACGGCATAATTGCACAGCCGTTGCCCGACGATGTCGTCAAGGCGCTGCGCGCGGCGACAAATCGGATCTTGGCGGAATCGGTCGCGAAGGATCCGATCACCAAAAAGGTCCACGACTCCTACATGGCCTACAAGACGAAGTACGACGCCTGGGCCGATTTGAGCGAAACCATCTACCACACCAAGATTCGCAAGGGGTAAGGTGGACGCAGCACGAAGGCTGGCCGGCGGGATCGACACCGTCACCGATTGCGTCGGCCGCGCCATCTCCTGGCTCGCGCTGGGCTTGGCGCTGGTGATGGGCGCAAATGTTCTGCTGCGTTACGGATTTTCGCTCGGCTGGATCTGGGTGCAGGAGCTCGAGTGGCACCTCTTGGTGCCGATCTGCCTGATCGGGATGTCTTACGCGCTGCGGCATGGCGAGCACGTCCGGGTCGATGTGCTGTTTCAGTCGTTTCGCCCGCGCACCAAGCACGCGATCGATGTCGTCGCGGCGGTGCTCGGGATGCTGCTGGCGCTGATCGTCATCTGGCTGTCGATCCACTATGTCTTGCAGTCATGGAACGCCAATGAGGCTTCGCCGAATCCCGGCGGCATCGATCATCGCTATATTTTGAAATCACTCATTCCGATCGGCTTCGCTCTGTTCTTCCTGCAATCGCTGTCGGAGGCGATCAAGAGCTATGACGCGTTCCGGAGCGCACAATGATTCCGGTCGAAATTCTTGCGATTCTGATGCTGGTGTCGTTCTTTGTCCTGCTGATGGCGGGCGTGCCGGTGGCACTGACGCTGGCGACATCGGGCTTCGTATTTGGCTTCCTTGGCTTCGGCGGCTTGCTGTTCAATCTCCTGCCGCACCGCATCTTCGGCGTGGTGACGAATTCCACGCTGCTCGCCATTCCGCTGTTCGTATTTATGGGCATGATGCTGGAGCGGTCCCGGCTCGCCGAGGATCTGATGGAGGTGATCGGGCACGTTGCCGGATCGCTGCGCGGCGGACTCGGGATCGGCATCATCCTGGTCGGCGTGCTGATGGGCGCGACCACCGGAATCGTGGGTGCGACCGTGGTTACGCTCGGCTTGCTCACGCTACCGGGTATGCTACGGCGCGGTTACAACAAAGGGCTGGCGTGCGGCACAATCTGCGCCTCCGGCACGCTCGGGCAGATTATTCCACCGAGCCTGATCCTGATTCTGCTCGCCGACATCATGAACCAATCGGTCGGCACATTGTTCGCAGCGGCGATGATTCCGGGCCTCATGCTGGCCGGCATCTACATCGTCTACATCCTGGTGCTGGGCATCGTGCGCCCGGAGATGGTGCCGGCAATCCCCAAGGAAGAACGCGCGCTGGTGTCGAAATGGGAGCTCGCGGGCAAGGTTCTCCGCGTGGTTGCTCCGCCGGTCGGATTGGTCGGCGCGGTGCTGGGGTCGATCATCGCCGGCATTGCCTCTCCGTCAGAGGCGGCGTCGATGGGCGCACTCGGGTCGATCCTGATTACCGCGCTGACCGGCCGGATGTCATGGCAGGTGCTGCGCGAGACTGTGCAGGCGACCACCAAAATCACCGCGATGATGATGTTTATCCTGATCTGCGCGCAGGTGTTCGCCCTGTCGTTCCGCGGATTGCAGGGCGAGCGTCTGGTTCAGGATTTCTTTGAGTTCCTGCCTGGCGGCATCTGGGCCGACATCTGGTTCCTGATGTTGATCATTTTCATTCTCGGATTCTTCATCGAGTGGATCGAGATATCCTACATTGCCGTGCCATTGTTTTTGCCGGTGTTCGTCGCAGCCAATGTCGACATGGTGTGGCTGGCGGTGCTGATCTGCGTGAATCTACAGACCTCGTTCCTTACGCCGCCATTCGGATGGGCGTTGTTCTTCCTGCGCGGCGTCGCGCCGCCAGAAATCACGACCGGCGACATCTATCGCGGGATAATCCCGTTTGTCGGATTGCAGGTGATCGCGCTGGTAATTGTGTTTTTCTTTCCGGCGCTGGCAACTTGGCTGCCGCGCGCGATTGGCTGGTGAGCGCGGGCTATTGCTGCCATCGCTCTTTGTCGAGGTCCCACAGCACGCCTTTGAGCGCGGTGGCTACGGCCCTCGGCAGGTCCTCGACGCCGTCCGGTTCGCTCACTTGGCCTTCGCCGGCTTCATCGGCCTGCGCCGGAGCGAATGTCAGGCGCGGTGGCGGGCGGTCGTCGACAACGCGGGCAGCGATGGTTTCGATCCACAGGATCGATTGCTGGTTGGACGCCAATGATTCCGGCGCGACCACCAGTGTCACCGAAATGAGCTTCGTCAGAGTGAGGCCGGCCACGGTATCGTCCGGTCGCTTCACCTCGACCACAAGTTCGCCCATCACGGCGTCCCAGGTCGTTGTATTGACGGTCGCCGACAGCGCCTTGGCGAGCGCGGCAGCGAGCGTCGCGCCAAGTTTGTCGCGCTCTAGCTTTCCCGCGGCGTCCCGCCAGCCGGCGGACGGGAAGCGTATGGCGCGCTGCATGTTCGGTCCGGTGGACGCAAAGCCAAGCTCGACAATGCCGGTTACAGTCTTCAATTTTGCCAAAACCGTGCCGACGCGCTCGGCATCGACGTCGATCTGCACGGTGAAACGCCCGGTACGCAACACCCGGCACGAGGTCTGCAGTCCGTTGAAGACAATCTGCACATTTTGATCGCGCAGCGCATCGAGCAGGCCAGTCAGCGCGCTGCGTTCAACGCGAACGTGTAGCGCCTGCGGCCAAGCGGCGGCAAAAGTGGCGGGCGAGGGCGCGATCGCAGGTTCGGCCAAATATTGTTCAGCGATTTCGTCCTCGGGCACTTCGGGATTGTCTGGCGAATCGACCTTCTCAGTGATCGATCCGCTGGTGATGCTGCCCTCGAAGGTGAAATTATTGCCCGCCACCCGGCGGGTGAGATTGACTGAAACCGCTTGCTTGCCTTCCAGGCTTTGCGTGGTCCCAACCAGCCGATTGCCCTCGACCTTCAGGGGCGCCACAAAGCGGTCCAGCCGGTTGGAACTGGCCGGTGTCAGGTGACAAACATCGAGCTCGGCGGAAACCAGTGTGGTTCCCTGGCGATGCTCCTTGAGGATCGCTTCGGAGCCGAAGTCGGCAAAAATGGTGGCCGACAAATTGAAATAGCGGACCTGCGGACCCGTCGGCGCTTTGCCTTTCTGGCCTTTCTGCTGCGCGTCCGCGGCCGACGGCATCAAAGCGAATGCGAGCACGGCAATGGTGGCGACGAATGTGGTTCGCATTGTGTCCTCCCTTGAGGGGCTAAATGGTAGCGCCATTATCGCTAGCTTGTCGACGCGACGATGACGAAATCGCCGAAAACAAAAAAAACGGGCCGCTGATGCGACCCGCTTTGTATGTTTGTTAGAAGGACGGTGCGACGAGAATTTAGAAGCCCATTCCGCCCATCCCACCCATCCCGCCGCCGCCGGGCATCGCCGGAGCCGCGGGTTCGTTCCTGGGCTTCTCCGCGACCATGGCTTCGGTGGTTACCAACAGACCCGCGATTGACGCTGCATCTTGCAGCGCTGCGCGCACCACCTTGGCGGGATCGACGATGCCCTTGGCAATCATGTCGACATATTCCTCGGTCGCCGCATCGAAGCCGAAGGTCTCCGACTTGTTGTCGTTGATCTTGCCGACCACGATCGAGCCTTCGACGCCGGAGTTTTCCGCGATCTGGCGGATCGGGGCTTCGAGCGCCTTGAGCACGATGTTGATGCCGGCTTGAATGTCCGGGTTGTCGTGGGCGATCTTACCGACGGCCTTCTTGGCGCGCAGCAGCGCGACGCCGCCGCCCGGCACGATGCCTTCCTCGACCGCCGCGCGCGTTGCGTTGAGCGCGTCCTCGACTCGGTCCTTCTTCTCCTTGACCTCGACTTCGGTCGCGCCGCCGACGCGGATCACCGCGACGCCGCCTGCGAGCTTGGCAAGGCGCTCCTGAAGCTTCTCCTTGTCATAGTCGGAGGTGGTCTCCTCGATCTGCGCCTTGATCTGGCCGATGCGGGCCTCGATCTCTTTCTTTTTGCCGGCGCCGTCGACGATCGTGGTCTTCTCCTTCTCCATGATGACCTTCTTGGCGCGCCCGAGCATGTTGAGGGTGACATTCTCAAGCTTGATGCCGAGGTCCTCGGAGATCAGTTGGCCGTTGGTCAGGATCGCGATGTCCTCGAGCATGGCCTTGCGACGGTCGCCGAATCCGGGCGCCTTGACGGCGGCAACCTTGAGTCCGCCGCGGAGCTTGTTGACGACCAGCGTTGCCAGCGCCTCGCCCTCGATGTCCTCGGCGATGATCACCAGCGGCTTGCCGGATTGGACCACAGCTTCGAGCACCGGCAGCATCGACTGCAGGCCGGTGAGCTTTTTTTCGTGCAGCAGGATGTAGGCGTCTTCGAGCTCCGCCACCATCTTTTCGGCATTGGTAATGAAATAGGGCGAGAGATAACCGCGGTCGAATTGCATGCCCTCGACGATCTCGACTTCGGTGGTCAACGCCTTGGCCTCTTCTACCGTGATAACGCCTTCATTGCCGACTTTCTGCATCGCGTCGGCGATCATCTTGCCGATCTTGGCATCGCCATTCGACGAGATGGTGCCGACCTGCGCGATCTCGGCCGACGAGCTGACCTTCTTGGCGCGCTTTTCGAGGTCCTTGACGACCGCGGCGACCGCAATGTCGATGCCGCGTTTTAGGTCCATCGGGTTCATGCCGGCGGCAACCGACTTGGCGCCTTCGCGCACGATTGCCTGTGCCAGCACGGTGGCGGTGGTGGTGCCGTCACCGGCTTGATCGTTGGTCTTCTGGGCGACTTCGCGCACCATCTGGGCGCCCATGTTCTCGAACTTGTCTTCGAGCTCGATCTCCTTGGCGACGGTTACGCCATCCTTGGTGATGCGCGGCGCGCCGTAGGACTTGTCGATCACGACATTGCGGCCTTTGGGGCCGAGCGTCACCTTCACCGCATTGGCGAGGATGTCGACGCCGCGCAACATCCGGTCGCGCGCGTCGGTGGAGAATTTTACGTCTTTGGCAGCCATTTTGAGCTTGCTCCTATGTGTCAGAATTTTCGTCATGGCCGGGCTTGTCCCGGCCATCCACGTCTTGCTTGCGATAGGTGAAGACGTGGATGCCCGGCGCGAGGCCGGGCATGACTGCGGGTGGGGAATTAGGCGACCACGCCCATGACGTCGGACTCCTTCATGATCAGGAGATCCTCGCCGTCAATCTTGACCTCGGTGCCCGACCATTTGCCGAACAGCACCCGGTCGCCGTTCTTCAGGCCGATCGGGATCAGCTTGCCGTTCTCGTCGCGGCCGCCCGGTCCCACGGCGATGATCTCGCCCTGTGACGGCTTCTCCTTGACGGTGTCGGGAATGATGATGCCGCCCTTGGTCTTCTCCTCGGCGTCAAGCCGGCGCACCACCACGCGGTCGTGCAGCGGGCGAAATTTGGTTTTGGCCATCGGGGTCCTCACGCAACTTAAGTGGTTGAGATACAAGGAGGTTTATTCGGGCTATTAGCACTCGACCGATATGAGTGCCAAAGGCTTGTCGGGACATAGGTTTTCCACCGCCGGGAGTCAAGGCAAAGCGGTTGGTGCGCGGGCGCTGCCATCCCGCAGCGGCTTTCCCCGGCGTGCGATTCATGCTGGATGGGCCCAACGCCGCGCTGGCGCGGTTCGGTACTGCAAGAACGCACGGGAGATCGCATTCAATGACCATGACATCGCGAACGGCCGGGATCGTGCCGCGCGCCAATGACATCCGGGCGCTGGAAGCCGCCGCCGCGACGCGCCTGTTGGTGGCGGAGCGGATCCTCGATTACAGCGGCCATGTCTCGATCCGGATCCCAGACCAGGATGCCTTTGTGATCCAGGTCGGCTCGCATTCCCGCGCCGAGGTCGATCCGGCCTCCATGCTTGTGGTGGATTACGACGGCAATGTGCTGGAGGGCGACGGCCAGCCGCCGAGCGAAATTCCGATCCACATCGAAATCTTGAAGGCGCGGCCGGACGTGCAGGCGGTGTTGCACTCTCACATGGAACTGGCGATTGCCTTCACCATGATGGCGGGCGTCACACTGCAGCCGATGCGGGCGCGCGCTTCGCGCTGGAAGAGCGGCATTCCGACCGATCCCGATCCGAGCCATATCAAGACCGCCGAACAAGGCCGAGCGCTCGCCAAGACGTTGGGCCCGCATCATGCGGTGCTGATGCGGGCGCATGGGCTGACCTTGGTCGCTGAGTCGGCGCAGGCGCTGTTTATTGACGCCGTGCATTTCAAGGAGAATGCGACCGCGCAATTGCAGGCGTTGCAGGCTGGCGCCAAGCCATTGCCGTTGACCGATGCCGAGATCGAACAGATTGAAAAAATGGAAATGCGCGATTGGCACATCAAGAAGCTTTGGAACTATTACGTCCGCAAAGGTTTGAAGGAAGGCGCGCTGCCCAATGAATGGAGCGAGCCGCTCATTCCAAGCAAGGACATGCTGACCCGTAGCTAGTGCGCGGTTTCCGCCATGGCGCGTATTCGCTATCTTGCAATGCTGAGTGCGGATCCGGCGAGACTTGCTGGATTCTACATCCGTCAGCTCGGCCTTGCCGAACTCGGGCGCAACAGCGACGTCACGCTCACCGATAGTGGGTTCAATCTCACGCTGTTCCGCAACCGCGAAGCCTTGCGCGAGCCGCACAAGGAAAATGGGCTGCACCATCTCGGCATTGCGGTCGAAAGCTTAGAGCAAGCGCTCGACCGCTACCGCGCCTTCAACCCGCGCGGTGTGATCATACCCGAGAGTGGCGATCTCCAGCACGGCGAAGTGCGCATCTACGATCCAGAGTGCAATCCGATCAGCCTTTCGGAACATGACTTCGGCCTGCCGGCTTCGGCGGCGCGCGTGCCACGTATCGCCCATATTGCGCTGAATGCGCTCGATACGTCGCTGATCTTCGATTTTTACGCCCAGGTCTTTGGCTTTCGGGAGTTGCTCGCGGCGCATGCCGCACGACGCGCGGAGCAAGGCTACCGCAACCGCCATGTCGGCGACGGCCACAGCAATGTCGCGATCCAGGCGTTCCATAACGAGGAGGAAGGGTTCGAGCCGCGCTTTGGCATTGCGCATATCGGTTTCCTGGTGCCGGATTCGAAGGCGGCGGCCGATGCTGTGCGGCAAGCCGGCGCGACGGTCACGCCGCGGCCGGCGCGCCGCACCCAGTCCGAAATCCGCATGCGCGATCCCGAAGGTAATGGCTGCGATTTGTCGCAACGCGGCTGGGAAGTCGATATCGATAAATGGGTGCGCCCGGACGCGGCATGATGGTAGCGTTCGACGGCGCGGCGTCTCCCGTGCAGGCAGGGCCTCGGTCTTCACCAAGGTACGATTGATGCGCGGTTGCTTGCGGTCGATCTTCTGGCGCTTAACGACGGCGGCGTTGCCGGCAATCGCCGTCCTGCCGGCGCCGGCCGCGGCCGATGCGATCGCTGAGTTTTACGCCGGCAAGCAAATCCGCATCTATATCCGCGCCGCCGCCGGCGGCAACTACGACATCTATTCGCGGGTGCTCGGCCGCCATCTGACGCGGCATATTGATCGGCAACCCGACCGTGCTGCCGATCAATATGCCGGGCGGCGGCGGTATCGTGACGCTTAATTACGTCGCCAATGTCGCGCCGAAGGACGGCAGCGTGCTCACCATGATCACGCAGTCGTTCCCGATGGACCAAGCGCTGGGGCTGGAGCGGAATCTCAAGGTCGACCTGCGGACGCTCGGCTGGATCGGCAATATGAGCGACAGCAATATGTATTTCTTCACGGCCAAGGAATCGCCGACACGGACGCTGGACGACGCGCGCCGCCGCGAGACGGTGGTGGCGGCGACCGGCCTCGGCTCGATCATGACCCAGCTCGCGGCGGTCTATAACAACGCGCTCGGAACGCGCTTCAAGGTGATCTATGGCTATCCCAGCGGGCCGGCGATGAGCCTCGCCATGGAGCGCGGCGAGGTTGAGGGTCGCAGCACCAGCAATCCACAACTCTTGGGCAGCCCGGGCGCCAGCGCATCCGATATTCTGGCGCGCCACAATTTTCTCATTCAAACCGGGATGCGAAAATTCGCCGGCTATGAGGGCGTTCCCTTGCTGCTCGAACTCGCCCAATCCGACGACCATCGTAGGATATTCGATTTCGTCTCCAAGGCGGTTGCGATTGCGCGGCCGCTCGTCACCACGCCCGGCGTACCGCCGGAGCGGATAGCGGCGCTGCGGCGCGCTTTCGATGCGACGCTGGCCGATCCGGCATTCCTGAAGGACGCCGCGCAGCAGGGCTTGGAGATCGGCGCCATGGGTGGCGAAGAGCTGGAGAAGATCATCGCCGACATGCTCGATACCCCACCCGCGGTGCTGGATCGGGTGCGGCACGCGATCCAGATCAAATCAGCGGAGGCGGCCAAGGGTGTGCGCGGGGACGGCAAGGCGGAGTAACAAGGCGGAGGCATGCGAGCGCCGCAATCGGTTTCGCTGAAATCGTGTATCGGGCGTTGCGGACGACAGACCCGCAACTGGATCGGTCTCACTGCGCCTTGATGTTGGCCGCCCGGATCACCTTGCCCCATTTCTCGGTTTCAGCGGCGATCAATGCGCCGAAGTCCGCGGATGAACCCGTCAGCAAGGTACCGCCGATGTCGTGGAGTCGCGCCTTCAGTTTGGGATCGGCAAGGCCGGCATTGATTTCCTTGTTGAGTCTTTGAACGATCGCGGCCGGTGTGTTCCTTGGCGCGCCGATGCCGAACCAGCCGCTGGCCTCGTAACCCGGAACGAATTCGTTCACGGTTGGGATGTCCGGCAACAGGTCGACGCGCGCCATCGCGCTGACGGCCAGCGCGCGTAGCTTGCCGGCCCGGACATATTCGATGCCGTTGGTAACGGTGGTGAAATAGACATGCACCTGCCCGGCGATCAGATCGGTGAGCGCGGGTGCGCCGCCACGATAGGGCACGTGCACCATGTCAATGCCGGTCATCAGCTTGAACAGCTCGCCGGCGACATGCGGCGAGGTGCCGTTGCCGGACGACGCCATGTTGATTTTTCCGGGATTGGCTTTGGCATAGGCGATAAATTCGGGAACCGTCTTGGCCGGAACCGTTGGGTTCACTACCATGAGATTGGGCGATCGAATGAGGCCCGCGACCGGCGCAATGTCGCGAACGAAATCGAAATTGAGTTTGTCATAAAGTGTAGCATTGACCGCGTTCGCGGCACTGGCCAGCAGGAGCGTGTGGCCATCCGGCATCGCATGCGCCACGGTCTCGGTGGCGATATTGCTGCCGGCGCCAGGTCGGATTTCGACAATGAATTGTTGGCCAAGCCGCTCCGTCAGCCATTGCCCCATCAGTCGCGAGAGCACGTCGGGCGGGCCGCCGGCGGCAAAGCCGACCATAATCCGCACCGGCCGTGACGGATAGGCCTGAGCCGGCGCGAACCGCATGTAGCACGAGGCCGCCGCGGCGCCCGCGGCGAGATACAAGAAGGTGCGGCGGGGAAGTGTCATGGCATTGCCTATTAGGAATGCTGCGGCGACATTTGATGCCGCGCGCTATCGCGCGTGCGGCTAAACGGATCCCAGATTGAGAATACGCGCCCGCCGATGGCACCAGCGCTGCCGTTGAAATGAAGGAGAATTCGGCTTGGCCCCTGACAGCTCGATGACAAATCTAGCGCAGCTTCCCACAGACGCGAAAGGGGCGTCGGTCATTATTGGTTCCGGGTCCGCGCGGGTGGTCCTTCGTCGAAGGCGTTTTTTTTGACGATGATCGTACGGTCGCGGCGGACGCTTCATTGCTCCAGCCGAGACCATCCAAAAGCTCTCGCGCGTTTGCGCGATCCGGTTTATGAGGGACGCAAGGAGCACAATCCCATGCGCGCACTCAGCCTGGCCGAGGCCAACAAGATCATCGAGGGCACTTTCAAATCCGCCAAGAAGCGCGAGGCCTACGCGCTGGCGGCGATCGTGCTGGACGCCGGCGGTCGCGTGAAGGCGTTTCAGAAGCAGGACGGCGCCTCGCTGCTGCGGTTCGAGATTGCCTATGGCAAAGCGTTCGCGGCGCTGTCGCTCAACCGCTCGTCGCGTCAGGTGCTACAGAAATATCGCGAGAAGCCGCACTTCCTGGGTGACCTGCACGAATTGTCGGACGGGCCCTTGTTCATGGAGGGCGGCGGTCAGCTGATCCGCGACCCATCGGGCGAGATCGTCGGCGCCCTAGGCGTGACCGGCGACGTCAATGAGGTCGACGACCTCTGCGCCATCGACGGCATTCACGCCGGCGGCTTTGTGGCCGACGCCGATTTTGACGCCAAGGCGGCGCAACGCCTTAACATCAAGGTCGATCCGCCGCTCAAGGATCCACGGAAATCCACGGGCAAGCCAAAGGACTGAGCGGGCCGCGATCGGCCGCGCATGGTCAAAGCGGGTGCCTAACATCCGCCGGGACGGGCCCTTATTGCTTCAAACGCGTGAGAGTTCTGCGGACGGGTCCGGTTAGTTGTGGTATCTTAGGACCATCGAAGGTCGATAGCGGTGACTGCTGCGCGTCAGGCTTCGCCGGGGCAGCGCAAAGGAGGGGCAGGGAATGCAGAGATTTAGGCGCATTGTGCCGCCGATCGCGGTTGTCATTGCCGCGCTCGCGCTGGCCGGCTGCGCCGGGACCGGCAGTTGGTTCGGGTCGAGCCCGCAGCAAGGTCCCGCCACCGCGCAGCCAGAGGCGATGCCGGAAATTCCGGCCACCATTCGCGCCTCCGAGATCGTGGGTCGTTGGGGCTATGCCGCTTTTCACCGGCAAGAGGATCGGGCGCGCACCGAAGCCAATGCGCGCGGCCAGTGTCGGCAGGCCGTGGTCATCAATCCGGGTCCGGCCGGCGGCGTGATGATGTACCTTGCCGATCAACCCGAACTGCAAGAACTGCGGCTCAAGGGCGGTCCCAATAACCGCAACTTCATCGGTCCGGCCGGCGAACCGGCGGGTGGACCGCAGGATCGTGAAATTGTCAGCTTTGACGGTCGCGTGATGGTGTTGCGGTTCACCAATTCGGAGATCGACGGCCGTTACGGCATCGGCGTTTATGTGCGTTGCGCGCCAACTCCCGGTAATGTGGCGCAAACCAAGAAAAAGAAATGACGTTCACCACCTAACCCAACGCCAAATGCGCGACGTCGCGCATTGTGCTTGACGCGGTTTGCAAGCAAGGCGTCGAGCCGAGCCATAATGCTCTCCATTCAGACCGTTATTGCGGGTCCCTGGCGCGCCGTCCTGGTGCTTGGCGTGACCCAGATCGTTGCCTGGGGCGCGCTGTTTTATCCGCCGGTGCTGACGGTGCCGCTGATTGCAGCGGAGCGCGGCTGGTCAATGACGTTCGCGATGGCCGGCTTCTCGCTGGCGCTGCTGACCGCCGGGCTGGTTTCGCCCTATGTCGGACGGTTGATCGACCGCCAGGGCGGGCATGTGGTGATGACCGCGGGTTCGCTGCTCGCCGCGCTCGGCCTGGTCGCTTTGGTCTATGCCGCGCATCCGGCGGTCTATCTCGCGGTGTGGATATTGCTCGGCATCGCCATCGCGGCGTCGCTCTACGATCCGGCCTTCGCCACGCTCGGACGCATCTTTGGCGCAAATGCGCGTTCGCCGATCACAGCGCTGACGCTGGCCGGCGGCTTTGCCTCGACGGTGAGTTGGCCGGCGACCTATCTGCTGACGCAGGCCGTCGGCTGGCGCGGCGCCTATCTGATTTACGCGGCGGTGCTGGCGTTGGTCGCTGCGCCGCTGCTTGCCTTTGCGCTGCCGCGTATGCGCGCCGTGCCGACGCCGCCAGCGTCCGCGCTTGCGCCTGCGTCCGTGCTGCCATCACGCGGTTGGCCGTTCATGGCGGTGGCGGCGGCGTTTGCCGCTTTCGCTTTCGTGCCGTCGGCGCTGTCGGCGCATCTCTTGGCGATCTTTGGCCGCGCCGGCATCGATGCCGCGACCGTTGTCATGATCGGTGTGCTATTTGGGCCGGCGCAGGTCGCCGCGCGGATCTGCGAACTTATGTTCGCGCGCAACATCCACCCGCTGGCGGTCGCGCGGCTTGCGGTTGGGGTCGTGCTTGCGGGCTTCGTGGTATTGGCATGGTTCGGTCTAGCGGCCGCCGCCGCCGCCGCATTCATGTTGATGTTTGGGATGGCGAACGGCTTGATCACGATTGCGCGCGGAACCGTACCGCTCGCGTTGTTCGGGTCGGTCGGCTATGGCGCGGTGATCGGCCGCATTGCCGGTCCAAGCCTGGCGATGCAGGCGATCGCGCCGCTGGTGCTTGCGTTTATGGTCGAGCGCGTTTCCGATGCGGCCGGGCTTGCACTGGTTGCGGCCCTGGCGGCGATCGCCTTTATTGCGCTTGCGATGTTGCGTCTGCCGCGTTGACCGTGGCCGTCATCACTTGGCAAAGATTGCATCGACATCCTGCTGCGATGCATGGCCGAGGTCGCCTTCGAGTTTCGGACCGTGCAGGGTCACGCCGCGTTTCGGTTGGGCCGCCTCGAGGGACTTGAAGGCATCGGTGCCGCCCCAGATTTCCATCATTTGCGCGACGCGTGCTTCGACGAATTTCAGTGTTTCCAGAACCTTGAAAATCCGCTGACCCGTGAGGTCTTGAAAATTGCAGGCCTCGAAGATGCGCTGCACGTTTTCGCGAATGTCTTGCGCCAAGGCTTGCTCTTGCGGGTCTTTCAGGCTCGCAGACAGCGTATTGGCGGCATCGTCGATGGCCTCGCCAGCGCCGAGAATGAGTTGGGTGGCTTGCTCGGCCGATACCACCACCGCGTCGAGCTCGCGCATCATGCGCGCCGGCGGCGTGGCCAACACATTGGCGTGCAACGAAGCGATCTCTTGTTTGGTGCGACCGAGCGCTTGGTGGATCGCGTCGGTCTCCGACCTTAGCTGGCGCAGCTCTTCGGCGCCGGCGCTCGCGGCCGGTTCGGTCAATTCCGCGTTGTGGCGCTCGATACGATCGAATCGCGCCTGCAATTCGGTGAGGATCTCCTGCCGCTCCGTCGATGATATGCCGATGTTTTGCAACACCGCGGCCGGGTCATTGTTCGGCGCCGCTTGCTCGATACGAAAGGTCTTGCGTTGAACTGGCATGGTTCGCGTGCTCCCGCTTCCGGCAAGTTACCGGCGTTTGACTTAACGTGCGGTTCATTGCGGAGCGGCAAAGCGGCGTGCTGAGAACATCAGGCGACGCCATCGCGGCGCTTTACGCAAAAGAAACTATAACTTGATGAACCAAGCGTTGCATGCGGGGTTAGTTAAAATTGCGGCGGCGAAATTAACCAAGCCGATGCGGTTTGTGGGGTAACTGTGGCGCGTGCGGGGCTGCATTGTGGGGTGGTTCCGCTGGGTTGTTCAAACGGCAGCGTGTCCCAACGTACAGAGTGTTCCGATGCAGCGTCTTGCGCTTTCCGCCCTTTTGGCGAGCGTCCTTATGTGCGGTCCGGTCTATGCCGGTCCGCTCAATCTCAATCCGCAAAATCCGTCCACTGGCATCGGTGCGATCTTTGCGGCGCCGACTCCGGTGGAGCCCGCGCCAGTGCGCCAAGCCAATTTGGGTGGCGGGTTCCTGGACCTGTTGTTCCGCGGCGGGGCATTGCCCAATGCCGAGCTGGAACCGCGTGCCGCCGGCGAAGAATCCGAAGCGGAACTGGATCCGCGTTTTCGTCGCCAGGAAGTGAGCTATGACGGCCGCGAGCGGCCCGGCACCATCATCATCAATACGCGCGAGCGCCTGCTTTACCTGGTGCAGGGTAACGGTCGCGCGCTGCGTTACGGCATCGGCGTCGGCCGCCCTGGCTTTACGTGGGCCGGCAGCCATAGCGTGACCAATATGCGCGAGTGGCCGGATTGGCGGCCGCCGGCCGAGATGCTGCGGCGCCAGCCCAATTTGCCGCGTTACATGCCTGGCGGCCCCGACAATCCGCTTGGCGCCCGCGCGCTGTATCTCGGCTCGACGATCTACCGCATCCACGGCTCGAACGAGCCATGGACCATCGGCCAGGCGGTGTCCTCCGGCTGCATCCGCATGCGCAATGAGGACGTCATCGATCTCTATCGGCGGGTGCGCGTCGGCACCCGGGTCGTGGTGATCTAAGACCGATCAAGCGTTGTCGTCAAAGCCACTGTCGAAGCCGGCAATGTCGTCGGTGTCGCTCGCTGCGACATCGTCATCGAGCCGCGTCAACGCGTAGGGATCGGCGGCGTCCGGTTCGCGGTTGCCGGCATCGTTGAACAGTCCGCGGCTTTGACCGATCGGATCCGAACCGGAACCGCGCCCGATATCGTCAAGTCCGGCCTGCCGCCCGAGATCGCCGCCGGCATTATTGCCCCAGGGCGAGCCGCCGCCGCGTTCGCCACCGGCGGCGGGGTCGGCCAAGGCGGAACTGCGGTTGGCGCCACCGCTACCGCCGGTCATCGAACGGATGCCGTCCAGCAACAGCGAGCCGCCGATGACGCCAACGGCGGCCGCTGCCGCGGTGCCGAGGAACGAGCCGCCGCGAGTTTGCGGGTCGGGTGGCGGCGTCGCTCCGGCGGGGGCCGGCGCGGCCATGGCAGGTCCGGCGTTGCCAAAGCTTGCCGGCGTGCCCATCGGCGCGCCGGCTGGCCGCACATTTGGCACTGAGCCGCGCGCATGGTCGCCGCGGCCGAAGGGGCTGTTGCGCATGCTGTCAGGAAAGCCGCCCTGGCGCGTCGGTGGATGGCCCGGCGTGGTTTCGAGCGCCTGGATGCGCGCATGCGCGGCCTTGAGCGCTTCGTCCTGCAGCAATGCGGTCTGCACCAGCGCGTAGAGCGCATTGGGCGCTTGCGCGAGCCCGTCGCGGATCGCCCGCTCGGCATCCGGATCGCGCTGGGCATCTTCGAGGGTGGCGAGGCGGTCGAACAGGTCGCTCACGCGTTGGCGTTCGTCAGGGGTCATCGCTATCCTCCCAGGGTCACGCCAGCCAATGTAAGCAGTCCGCATGGCGGCGGAATGGCCGCGCGCGCAAATATTTTTCGACCAAACCGTTGAACCTTTTTGGTGTCAGGCGAGACTTATGCCGCGGCTTGCCAGCAGTTGCGGAAAGGCTTCGCCTGAAAAATAAGCATATTCCTGCTCGCGCAGCGTGGTCAGCGGATCGAGCCGCTGCAATTCGGCGTCGACCGTGCCGGGATGACACATCACCAGCCCGCCGTCCGGCAGCCATTGCAGGAAGCGCGGAAACAGCGCCGTGAAATCGGCGCGGCCATTGAAGGCATAGGTTCCGGCAAAGGCGGTGTTGGTCTTAAACCCGAGCGTCGCAGCGCGGGCGCGCAAGCGCCGGCTCAGGAGATCGAGCAGCAGCCCCTTGGGATCGCCGATCCGGTTGGCGAGCGGGCCGGCGCGGCCGCATTGTCTGATCCAGGCATTCGGCGACAGTTCGCGCGCGACCGCCAGCAGGGCGTCGCGTATTTGCGGAAAAATATGGACGTGCTGGTGGCCATCGATGAAATCCGGTGCGCGGCCAAGCAACTGCGTGAACCTCCGCAATTGCGCGGCGATTTCGGCGCGCAGCGGCTCCTGGTTCAATTGCCGCAGGCACGCACGCGCGAGCAGCATTCCGAGCGCAGGAAACGCCTCGTTGGTGAGCGGCGTGAAATCCGCGCTCAGCGGCTGGAACGGCGCCGACAGCGTCAGGTGCAGTCCGATCGCCGGGCGTTCGCCAGGAACGCGCAAGCCTTCGAGCGCGTCAGCCTCCGCGCGATTGAAACTCGGCGCCACCACCATGACCGAGGTGGCATTGATGCGCCGTTGTCCGATCAGATCGCGGATCGCGCGCGACACCGCCGGCGCGATGCCATAGTCGTCGGCGCACAGCCAGATCTTGCGAGCGGGCGTGGCCGATGAAGTGTCGGTCGGCACGATCGACTCGTGAATTTGCGACATCGCGGCGTGCTACTCGGCTGCGGTTCGCGCCGTCGTGTCCTCGGCGCGGTTGGCGTCGTCGACGGTTTTCAGGCTGTGCTCGGCCACGAAATACACCGGCCGCGCTTTCAGTTCCGACAGGATCTTACCGATATATTCGCCCATGACGCCGATCATGATCAGTTGCACACCGCCGAGCACCATCAGTCCGATAACCACCGAGGGATAGCCGGGCACATCTTTGCCGTAGATGATTGTCTCGGCCAGGATCTGGACGCCGAAGACCAGCGCGGCGCCGGCGAGCAGCAGGCCGAGCAGGCTCGCGACTCGCAACGGCGCGACCGAGAATGAGGTCAGCCCTTCGATCGACAGGCCGATCAGCGAGAACACATTCCAAGTGCTGCGGCCGTGGCTGCGCTCCGCCGGTTCATAGTCGACGCGGATTTGCCGGAAGCCGATCCAGCTGGCGAGCCCTTTGAAGAAACGATTGCGCTCGGGCATCTGCTTGAGCGCTGCGGTGGCACGCGGCGACAAGAGCCGGAAGTCGCCGGCATCGGCGGGGATTTTATGGCGCGCGCCCCAGTTGAGCAGTGCGTAGAAGCCGCGCACCGACAGTCGGCGCAGCAGGGGTTCGTTATCGCGGTTCGCCTTGGCGGTGTAGACTACGTCGTAGCCGCCATCGCGCCAATGACCGACCAGGGTTTCGACCAACGCTGGCGGATGCTGCCCGTCGCCGTCCATGAACAGCACCGCGCCAAAGCGGGCGTGATCGAGCCCGGCGAGCAGCGCGGCTTCCTTGCCGAAATTGCGCGACAGCGAGACCACCTGGACATCGAGACCGTCGGCCGCGAGCCCGCGCGCGATCGCCAGCGTATCGTCGCGGCTGCCGTCGTCGACATAGACCACCTCGGTCGCGAGCCGCCAGCGTTCTCTGAGGCGGTCGGCGATCATGGCAATGCGCGCATGCAGCGCGACCAGCCCGCCGGCTTCGTTGAAGACCGGGATGACAATCGACAAGCCGGCGTCGGTAGCGCCGCGCAAACGCATCGGTGGGTTTAAGGTTGTGGCGGTCATGGTCAGCCGTTTAAAACGCGTTCAAGCCCCCGCGCCACTCGCATCATACAAGATTGGGCGGCGATCGTGGGGCGCTCCCAAGATTAATTGTCGGTATTGTGAATCGCGGTTGCGGCACATTGCCGGCCGCGCCAGGTGAACGGATGTTTGGTTTGGCGCTTTGTCGCGCGCGGATCGGCGCCAAGTCTTACATCTTACACCTCAATTTCGCCCACTGTAAGATCGTCGAGAACTGAAATTCATAAGAGGTTCCAGATACTTGGGTCGCCAATCTTACACTCTTACCGATATTGCGCTGTATTTGCCGATCCGGTCACCCGAAGTCAGTCCTGCTCGGCTTGCCAATCATGCGTCGCTAGCTAAGCCACGCCGGGGGAGACCGTGGCACGGGAAAGTGGCGAGGCCATGAAACGGTGCGAAACGCTGGGGACGTGCGGACCCCATCGCGGTGCATAACGTCGCGCGCTGCGCGTCGCCAACCCGTAAGATGTGCCGATGGCGCGCGGGCAAGTTGCGCGTCGATCGCTATCAACAAAAATCATACAGCTAAAACGCGCGGGGGCGGCCATAGCCCGCCATGAGCGCCCGCGAAAGGCAGGACCGCCCGACCCGGGTTTCGCTGACGCGCATCCGGGCGACAATATGCGTTGCCGTTTTGGGGGTGAAGTTTGACGAGCTGAAGATTTCACGCCTGAGCAACTCGTATGCGCGGTGGGTCGATGCTAGCTTTGTCCCGGAACAACACCACCAAGGAGCGACGTCATCACATGGCACGCATTGCAATCATCGACCGCGAGGACATGGACGCCGAGCAGGCGCGGGTCTATGACGCCGCTCAGAAATCCGGCGGGCCGGTGGGCGGGCCATATTGGGCCTATATCCGGTTGCCGAAATTGTTCGAGGCCAGCCACGGTCTGCGCAACAGTTTGGCGTCCGGGCCGTTGTCGCGCCGCGAACAGCAGATCGTGAATCTCACAGTCGCGCGGCATTGGGGCGCGCGCTATCCCTGGTTTGCGCAGTCACGCGCCTCGCTTGCCGCCGGTATCGATCAGGCGGTCATCGATGCGATCAATGCGCGGAGCACGCCTGCTCTGGCTGACGCGCGCGAGCGGACTTGTTTTGTCGTGGCGCGTGAATTGCTCGCCAGCACGAGCCTCAGCGATACAACCTACAAGGCCGCGGAACAGGCGATGGGGCTGAACGACCTGGTGGCGCTGATCGCGGCCATCGGCGCGTTCTCGATAACCTGCATGACCACCAACAGTTTTGGCATCGAACCGCCGGCTGCGAATCCAACCCCGCTCGCGGATTAGCGCGGTGGGGCAGGGGCCTATCGAACCCGGCGAACGATTGGGGCTTGGCGCGCGGCGGCCGCCGCGCTAAGCGGGGGCGGCCATGAAGCTGTCCCCCCGCATCGACGGCCTGCTTGCGCGCGTTCTGCCAGCTTGGGTGGATCGCACGCTGTTCGCCAAGGCGGTCAGCTTCGCGCTGATTGGTTGCGTCAATGCGAGCGTCGACTTCGCGGTGTTTTCGCTGCTGTATCTCTATTTCGGTCTGCCGATCATCCCGGCCAATCTGGTCGCCTGGTGCGTGGCGGTCAGCAATTCCTACGTGCTGAATTCGACCATCACCTTCGCGGCTGAGTCCGGCCGCCGTCTTAGCTTCAAATCCTATGTGGCGTTTGCAGCAACCCAGGTCGGTGGCCTGATCGCCAACACCGTGACGGTGTTCGCGGCGTCGTATTTCATTCCGGTCCTGCTCGCGAAACTGCTCGCCATCGGGGCGAGCTTCGTAGTCGACTTCACGCTGTCGCATCTGTTGGTGTTCCGGCGGCGCGGGGACAAGCCGCAGTAGTGGCCTCTCCGGGCGACAGTCAAACGCTTCTGTCAAATGATGGCGAGCACCGCCCATCTCTTGCATTAAAACCGCTCGGCCCGGAGCACCAAAGCGTCGGTGATGTCGATCACGCCAATATGACGCTCCACAACCGAAAATGCCGCATGGAGCAAACCGTCAAGCCGTTCCGGACGAACCAAGCAAATCACGGACACCATACCGCTGGCCGGACTCACCTGTCCCTCACGCGTCCATTGCCCGGACCGTCCAGACCCGCCGCTGACCGGGAGCACGGTGTAGCCGGTCACTCCACTGCCGATCAGTGCATCGGTTAGGCGCCGTTCCATTATCGCCTCGATAATGATTTCCACCCGTTTGGCCTTGTGCATCTCCATAACCGCGACTCCCAATCATGGTCTCATTATGAGTTCGGTCAGTGCCAAGTACAGCGGTATTCCAAAGATCAGATTGAACGGAAACGTCAGCCCCAGCGAAAGCGTGAGCGACAGCGCAGGGTTCGCCTGCGGCAGTGCGACCCGCATGGCGGCGGGAGCGGCGATGTAGGAAGCGGAGGCGCAAAGCACCATCATGAGTGCGACACCGCCCTGTGACAGCCCAAGCGCCAAGCCGGCTGCAAGGCCAAGCATTGCGCCTACCAGCGGCATCAAGAAAGCAAACACGAGAAGGCCCGGCCTAAGAATTCCGCGGCTGTTCAATAGTCCCCGACCGGCAATGAGCCCCATGTCGAGCAGAAACAGGCAGAGCACACCCTTGAACGGCGAAACGATGAAGCTGTCGATCTGAGCCAGCCCGTCCTTTCCGGTAATCCAGCCAATGACAAATGCTCCTACAAGCAGCACGATGGAACCGTTAAACAGGACCTCACGCCACGCCTTCGCGTCCGGTTTTTCCGCGCCCTCACCGCGCCACGCGGCCAGCCACAACGCCGATAAGATCGCCGGGGCCTCCATCGCCGCGGCGACGGCGACCATGTAACCCTCGGCCGCGACGCCGCGTTCGGTCAGAAGCGTGCTCGCGGTCAAAAACGTTACGATCGAGATCGAGCCATAATGACCTGCCACAGCCGCCGCATCCATGATCGATACTTGGGAGAGCGACCGGAGAAGCGCGAATGCGAGGAGCGGCAATACCAACGACAGCGCGATCCCTGCCAGCAGCGCGGCCGCCAGCCGCGCATCCGTTCCATGGGCGGCAACGCCCACTCCGCCTTTGAAGCCAATTGCAAAGAGAAGGTAGAGGGCCATTCCCCTGGCGATGGCCTCGGGAAAGCTCAAATCCGATCGAACCCACGCGGCCAAGAGACCGAGTACGAAACTGAGGATAATGGGAGAGATCAGGTTCTCTCTGGCCAATGTAAGAATTTCGTTCATGCTCGTCTTCTTACCAAACTATCGAACATGCAGGGCAAGGTTTACACAAAAAAGCGCGAAAGGCGTGGGATCGTATTCGGGGCGATCAAAGATGGCCCAGCCCTCGCGACCTGTCGGATGTTCGCTTCGGGGGTAAAGTCGACAAAATCCTTTGCGAGCCCCCGATGTCCGGTTTCGGTCGGTAAGCGATCAAAAGGCGTTGTGCCGGGGACGATGCGGCCAGTTCCCAGGCGCTTTAACTCAGTCTATCGTCCCGCCAACCGCAATCGGCGGAGCGGCGCTGCGCTCCGAGCCTTGGAGACTGCCGCGTGTCATACGACCAAAATCTCATCATCGAGCGTCCGACTTTCGTCACCCATCTCGAATGCTCCTTCACCGGCGAGCACTATCCGGCGGATCAGGTGCATAATCTCTCGCGCGCCGGCAAGCCGCTCTTGGTGCGCTATGATCTCGCCGGCGTGCGCAAGGCGCTGAGCAAGGACGCGTTGGCGCAGCGGCCGCCGGATTTCTGGCGCTATCGCGAACTCTTGCCGGTGCGTCGCGCCGCCGACATTGTCAGTCTCGGCGAGGCAATGACGCCGTTGGTAGCGCTGCCAAGGCTTGCGGCCAAGGCCGGTGCCAGCGAACTGATCGTCAAGGACGAAGGCCGGCTGCCGACCGGCTCGTTCAAGGCGCGCGGGCTCGCGCTCGCGGTGTCGATGGCCAAGGCGCTCGGCGTCAAGCACATGGCGATGCCGACCAATGGCAATGCCGGCGCGGCGCTCGCCGCCTATGCCAGCCATTGCGGCATCAAGACCACGATCTTCTGCCCGGAGGATACGCCCGAGGTGAATGTCAGCGAGATCGCGCTGCAGGGCGCAACGGTCTATCGGGTCAATGGGCTGATCGACGATTGCGGCAAGATCGTCGGCGAAGGCAAAGCCAAGGTCGGCTGGTTCGACACCTCGACGCTCAAGGAGCCGTATCGGATCGAAGGCAAGAAGACCATGGGGCTCGAACTTGCCGAGCAGCTCGGCTGGGACGTGCCCGATGTGATCCTTTACCCGACCGGCGGCGGTACCGGCCTGATCGGCATGTGGAAGGCGTTCGCGGAATTGGAAGCGATCGGTTTCATCGGCAAGAAACGCCCGCGCATGGTGGCGGTGCAGGCGGCGGGCTGTGCGCCGATGGTGCGCGCCTTCGAGGCCGGCGAGGAGCATGCGCCGCGCTGGGAGAACGCGGCCACCATCGCGTCCGGCATCCGGGTGCCGCAAGCGGTCGGCGACTTTCTGATCCTGCGGGCGGTGCGTGAAAGCGGCGGCTATGCGGTCGCGGTCAGCGACGAGGCGATCACCGCCGCGCTCGACGAGGCGGCGCGCGAAGACGGGTTCCTGATGTGTCCGGAAGGGGCCGCCACCTATGCCGCCTGGAAGCAGGGCATTGCCGACGGCCGGATTCGGCGCGACGCGCGGGCGGTGCTGTTTAATTGCGCGACCGGGCTGAAATATCCGCTGCCGCCGATCCGCCGCACCCTCGACCGCCATAAGCCCATCGACTTCGCCAGCCTTTAGGCTGACAATCGACCAAACATCGATTGATTGTCTGGGAGGTGAAAATGCCAAGATTCGCGCGTCGTTTCATGGGGACATGCGCGCTTGCGGCCTGTGCCGGGCTGATGTCCGCCATGGCCGAACGCAGCGCCTTTGCGCAGGGCGATTTCCCGAATAAGCCGGTCCGGATCATTGTCGATTCCGCGCCCGGCAGCGCGACCGACGTGGCGTTGCGGGTGCTCGCCGAGCGCCTGAGCCGTATCTGGAATCAACAAGTGCTGGCGCTCAACCATCCCGGCGCCGGCGGTTCGATCGCGGCGCGGGTCGCCGCGCAATCGCCGAATGATGGTTACACGCTGTCGTTTGCCGCGGCATCGACCTTCACCGCGCTGGCCGGCGCGCCCGGCGTTCCGGCCAATCTGCCGATCGAGGTGCCGCGCGATTTTCTACCGATCGGTTTTGTCAGCCAGCAGCCGATGTTCATCGCGGCATCGCCGAAAGTCGGTATCAATTCGATCGCCGACCTGATTGCGCAGGCCAAGCAGCGGCCGGGCGACATCTCCTATGCGACCACCGGCGTCGGCCGGATCACGCATTTGACCATGGAGCTGTTGCAGCTCAGGGCCGGCATCAAACTGCAGATGATTCCCTATGCCGGCGGGCCCAGTCAGGCGCTCAGCGACCTGATCGCCGGTCGTGTCGCCATTGTGCTTGACGGCTATGGCGGCGTTGCGCCGGGAATGCAGAGCGGGGCGCTCAAGGGCATCGCGGTCGGCACCGCCACGCGGCTGCCAGAATTTCCAGATTTGCCGACGGTCGCCGAAACGCTGCCCGGCTTCTTCGCCGGCGGCTGGAACGTGCTGGTTGCGCCGCTGGGTACTTCGGATGCCATCGTGCGCAAAGTCAGCGCCGACTTGCGCACCGCGCTCGATGACAAAGAGGTACAGTCCAAACTGGCGACGATCGGCAGTTACGTGCAGCCGATGACGCCCGAGCAACTCACCGCCTTCATTCAGGAGCAGCAGCGGGTCTGGAAGCCGGTCGCGGAAGCGGTTGCCGCTGCGCAAAAGAAATAGGGCGAATGTCATGGGCAGGCTTATCGCTGCTACGCTCTGCGCTATCGCCCTGGGCATCGCAAGCGCTGCCGCGCAATCGTTTCCGTCCCGTCCGGTCAGCATGATCGTGCCATATCCGCCGGGCGGGCCGGTGGACCAGGTTGCGCGGGTGGTCACCGACCATATGCGCCTTACGCTCGGGCAACCCTTTGTCATCGAGAATGTCAGCGGCGCCGGTGGCAGCATCGCCCTCGGCCGGCTCGCGCGCGCAACGCCGAATGGCTATACTATCGGTATCGGCGACGTCGGCACGCAGGTTCTCAATGGCGCGGTCTACCCGCTGACCTACGACGTGATGACGGATTTTGAACCGATTGCGCTTCTGGTCGCGAGCCCGCTGTTGGTGTTGTCGCGCAGCTCGGTGCCGGCGCAGTCGCTGACCGAACTGGTCGCCTGGCTCAGGGTCAATCAGGATAAGGTGTCGCAGGGCTTCATCGGTTCCGGCACGCTGTCGCATTTATGCGGTCTGTATTTGCAGCAAACCATCGCCAGCAAGTGGATCTTCGTGCCCTATCGCGGCGCGGCGCCGGCGATCCAGGACTTGGTCGGCGGACAGGTCGACGTGATGTGCCTGGCGCCGAGTGGCGCCTCGCTGCCGCTGGTGCGCAGCGGCAAGGTTCGGGCCTATGCCATCATGGCGCCGGTACGGCTGCCCTCCGCCCAGGAGATTCCGACCGCCGACGAAGCGGGATTGCCGGGATTTCACCTGTCGTTCTGGCAAGCGTTGTGGGCGCCTAAGGACACGCCACAGGAGATAGTCGGTCGGTTCAACGTCGCCGCGCGTGCAGCGCTGGCGGACCAAGGCGTGCGCGCCAAGCTTGCCGAACTCGGCCAGATCGTTCCGCCACCGGCGGAGCAGACGTCGGTCGCGCTCGGTGCGTTGCGCCGCGCCGAGGCCGACAAGTGGTGGCCGATCATCAAGGCGGCGGGCATCAAGCCTGACCAACAATGATGTCCGTACACGATCGTGCCGGGCTGACGGCATCGAGGGAGGGGCACATGAGGACGCTTTCATCTTTATCGGCGGTTGCGGCGATGTCGGTTGCCGCCGTGTCGATTATTGCCGGTGCCGCCGCCGCGCAGACCTATCCAACCAAGCCGATCACCATCATCGTGCCGTTCGCCGCCGGCGGACCGTCCGATGCGCTGGCGCGCATCATGGGCGAACGCATGAAGGCGGCGCTCGGCCAATCCTTCGTGGTCGAGAACGTCACCGGCGCGGCTGGCTCGATTGCGGTCGGTCGCGCGGTGAAGGCCGCGCCGGACGGCTATACCCTAAGCTTTGGACATCTCGGCACCCATGTCGCCAATGGCGCGATCTATGCGCTGCCCTATGACATGCTTACCGATCTTGAGCCGGTGACGATGCTGCCGAGCAATCCGATGGTGGTGGTGAGCCGCGGCACGCTGCCGGCGACCAATCTCAAGGAGCTGCTGGCCTGGCTCAAAGCCAATCCCGACAAGGCGACGGCCGGCACCGCCGGCGCCGGTTCCGGTTCGCATATTGCCGGCGTCTATCTGGAAACGCTCACCGGCCTGCGCCTGCAATACGTGCCGTATCGCGGCACAGCGCCGGCGCTGACCGATCTGGTCAGCGGACAGATCGATATTATTGTCGATCAGGCGTCGAACTCGATGCAGCAGATTCGCGGCGGGCGAATCCGTGCCTATGCGGTCACCGACAGCAAGCGGTTGCCGGCGGCTCCCGATATTCCCACCGCCGAGGAGGCCGGACTGCCGGGCTTCCATATGGTGCTGTGGAACGGGCTGTGGGTCCCCAAGGGCACGCCGCGGGAAATCATCGCGCGATTGAACGCGGCGGCGGTCGAAGCGATGGCCGATCCGGCAGTCGGCAAGCGCCTCAACGATCTCGGTCTTGAGGTTCCCGCGCGCGATCAGCAGACGCCGCAGGCACTAGCGGTTTGGCATAAGGCTGAGGTCGACAAATGGTGGCCGATCATTCGCAAGGCTGGCATCAAGCCGGAGTGAGCGAGCGCTTTCTGACCACCAGGGTCGCGATCACCACGAGATTGAGCAGATTAAAGCCGACGCCGGCCGCGAATGCCGGCGCGTAATAGCCGAAATAATCATACATCGCGCCCGCGAGCCAACTGCCTGCGGCCATGCCGGTGCCACTCAACAATAACAGCGTCGGCACCCGCCAATGCGCCTCATGCGCGGGGAAATATTCGCGCACCGCCAGTACGTATGCGGGAATGAGTGCGCTAAAGCCGATGCCGAAGGCACCCGCGACCGCGAACAATCCGGCTTCGTCCTGGGTGGTCAAGAAGGCGGCCATGGCGAGCGCTTGCAGCATTGAGCTGATCAGGATGGTCGGCAACCCGCCGATCCGGTCGGAGACCAAGCCCCAGCCCTGCCGGCTCAAGAATCCCGCCGCCAACAGCAGCGACAGCATGGCAGCGCCGTGCGATGCCGAAATTCCAAGATCGGTGCAGAACGCCACCAGATGCGCCTGCGGCATCGACATGGTCACGCAGCACAGGAACGCAGCAGCCGCCAGCATGGCGAATACCAGATTCGGTGGCCAGCCCAGCACTTTCGTTGTGGCGCCGGCATGGCCCGCGCCAGCGGCGATTGTCGGCAGTTCCGGCGGCGGCCGCAGGAAGGCGAGCGCCAAGGGTAAAATCACCGCGATCTGAAACACGCCATAGGCGATCATGGTGGTGCGCCAGCCGTAATGCGCAATCGCGCGCTCGAAAATCGTCGGCCAGAACGCGCCAGCGATATAGGCCGCGCTTGAGATCAGCGCCAGCGCCGAACCGCGGCGGCGGTCAAACCAGCGGCTGATATAGACGTAAAGCGGCGCGTTGAGCCCGGCATTGCCGAGCAGTCCCATGAACAGGCCGTGACCGACGTAAAGCTGCCAGGCCTCGCCGAGCGTCGAGATGTAAAGCCCGATGCCGAGCGACAGCGAACCGAACGTCACAGTCCAGTGGATGCCATAGCGGTCGGCGATCCGCCCCATGATCACGCCGCCGACCGCGGTGCCGAGCCAGCCGAGCGAACTCGCCAGCGAAGGAACCGAACGCGCGCCGTCGAAATCGGCGGCAATCGTCTTTAGGCCGACCGCGGTGATCCACAACCCGCCAAACGAGGTGGCGAGCAGCACGACCGATACGGTCGCGATGATCCAGGAGGTGCGTGTCTCGATGCTTGCTGTCGTCAACGGAAAACCCGGCGCGATTGGATATTATTGCGCCTGCGAGGGCACGCGAGCAGGAGCCGAATTGCTGACGCCTGCGTAACAATTACCGGGAGGATTGGCGCGAGTCCATTGCCGGCCGGACAAAGGAGGGCTGCGCGGCGCGCGGCCGCGCTCAGCGCTTCAGCCCGGCCTCAAGCTTGGCATAGAGCGGATTGTCGCGCCCGAACACATAATCGAGGCCGGTAACGGTTACACCGGCCGCGCCTTTATCGCGCAGGAAACTCGCCAATGCATGCACCCGCGCCGGCGGGCAGTGCAGGGTCAGCATACCCGACGAGGTCGGTCCGCCAAGCGGGGCGACGACGCCGAAGCGCTCGCGCGCCTCGGCCAGCAGCGCATCATTGCAATTGGCAAAGCGCGCGCGCACTTCGCGGAAGGCGCGGGCGCGCGCCTGCGCGGCGATGCGGTCGAGCACGTCGCGCGCGCGGTCGCGGGTGTCGTCGTTCCATTTTGCACTACGCGAAGCAATGAGATTGGCCTGCGAGCGCAGGATCACGCCATCGTCGACGATCTTGAGGCCATTAGCGGCGAGCGTCGATCCGGTCGAGGTGATGTCGACGATCAATTCGGCGGTGCCGGTGGCGGGCGCGGCTTCGGTGGCGCCGGCGCTTTCAACAAGCCGGTAGTCGGTGATGCCGTGCTGGGAGAAGAATCCGCGGGTCAGGTTGAGATATTTGGTCGCGACCCGCATCTTGCGGTCGTGCTTGATGCGGAACGCGGTCGCCACATCGTCGAGATCGGCCATGCTGCGCACGTCGATCCAGGCCTGTGGCACCGCGACGATCACATTGGCGTCGCCGAACCCGAGCGGTTCGATAAACACCACCTTGGCGTCGGGATCGAGCATCTCCTCGCGCACGAGGTCTTCGCCGGTGACGCCGAAATGCACCGCGCCTTGCGCCAGCAGCAGGGTAATCTCCGACGCCGACAGATAAGCCACCTCGACGCCGTCGAGCCCTTTGACGGTGCCGCGATAGTCGCGTTCGCCGCGCGGCTTGACCAGTTCAAGCCCGGCGCGCGCGAAAAACGCATCGGTGTGTTCTTGCAGCCGGCCCTTGGCCGGCACCGCGATGATGAGCGGGCCGTTCATGCCGGCCTCCCGCTGGCGGCGAGCCGCTCGATCCACACGCCGAAGCCGACCGCCGGGATCGGCGTCGGGCTGCCGAGCCGGCTCAGCAATTTGTCATAGCGGCCGCCGGCGACCAGTGGCGCGTCGTGGCGGTCATCGTGCAGCCGGAACTCGAAGCCGGTGTAATAGTCGAGCCCGATAAAGAACCGCGTCGAGAAGTGGATGCGGCCGGTGTCGACGCCGCGTGCTGCGAGCAATTGGGTGCGGCTCTCGAACAGTTCGACGGCGGCATCGAGCTTGAGATTGGCGTCCTTGGCGAGTGCGCGCAGGTCGGCTGCGACTTTGCCGGGATTGCCGGTGATCCACAGGAAGCGTTCGATCAGCAGCACGAGTTCGCGCGGCAGCGACGCCTGGGCGCCGAGCGCGGCCTGTTCAAGAAAACGGTCGGCGATTTCTTCGATCGAACGGCCGCCAATTGCGTTGATGCCGGCGATCGACAGCAGATCGATCACCAGCGCTTGCGCGGCCTTTGGTTCGGAGCGCGCCATTGCCGCCAGCACACCTTCGTATTCGGCATTGGCGGCGCCGGCATTGACCGCGAGCACATCGAGGTCGCGCTCGAGCCGTCCGGCGCGATTGAAATCCTTGACCAGGCGGCGCTTCCATGCCGGCGCCAGATCGAGGCTCTCCACCAGTGCGGTGAACAGGCCGACGTCGCCCATGCGGATTTCCGGGGTCGGCACGCCGAACGCGGCGGCGGCTTCGAGCCCCAGCGCCAGCATCTCGGCGTCGGCGGCCGCGGTGTCGCTGCGGCCGAAGGATTCGGCGCCAGCTTGCAGGAATTCGTTCGGCCCGTCATCGCCCTGCCGGAAGATCGGGCCGAGATAGCAGAAACCCGTCGCCCGGCCAGCGTCGGCCGAGGCCAGATAATCGCGCGATACCGCGATGGTGAAATCCGGCCGCAGGCACAGTTCCTTGCCGTGCCGGTCGGAGGTCAGGAACATGCGCTGACGGATCTCTTCGCCCGACAGGTCGAGAAACGGCTCGGCCGGCTGAATCAGCGCCGGCAGCACGCGTCGATAGCCGGCGCGCGCATAGGCCGCCACCAGCGCTTCAGCCCGCGCGTCGGGTTCGGTCGGCTGAGATATGGTCGCAGCGCGCGTCATCTCACATGAGGCCGTTACATCGGTTGGGCAGCTTAAACCTATTGGTAGCGCTGCGATGTAGCATGGTTCAGCGGGAGATTTCGACGACCATAGCAGGGCGCGCTTAACGGAAAGCGCCGGTGTCCGGGGCCGGGGCGCGGAATGGTTAACTGTCTAATTGTCCCGCCAATCGCCCAACACCGCACCGACCAGAGCCAGCGCCGCAACGGCGGCGGTATCGGCCCGCAGGATACGCGGGCCGAGGGCGAGCCGCACCCTATTGGGCAGCGCCAAAAGCGCGGCGCGCTCGTGCGCGGCGAAGCCGCCTTCCGGTCCGATCAGCACGGCGAGCGGTTGCGGCGCCGGGCTCGCGCGTGCCGCGCGCAGCGCCGCGACCGGATCGCGGACGTCGGCCGCTTCGTCGCAAAACACCAATAGCCGCGATGGGTCGCGCGTGGCGATCATGCGATCGAACGCGATCGGTTCGGCTATGTCGGGGATCGTCAAAATGCCGCACTGCTCGGCCGCCTCGATCGCATTGGCGCGCATGCGATCGCGATTGATGCGCGCGATCTGGCCGTGCTGCATCAACACCGGCTGCAGGCAGGAGGCGCCCATCTCGACCGCCTTCTGCACCATATAATCGAGGCGGGCCTGTTTGAGCGGCGCGAACAGATAATGCAGATTGACGGGCGGCGTTTGCGCGCGGGCGGCTTCGCCCACCGCCAGCGCGCCGGTTCGCTTGCCGCCATCGGTCAGGCTCGCGTGCCATTCGCCGTCGCGGCCGTTGAAAACCAGCACGGCGTCGCCAGGCCGAAGCCGCAGCACGTTCCGGAGATAATTCGCCTGCGCGGCGTCAAGCGCGAGCCGCTGCCCGGCGGCGAGCGGGGCGTCGACGAACAGGCGCGGTGAGTGGAAATCGTAGCGTGGCATGGTGTGCTGTACGGCATTATATCGCTAATTGGCCGACCAAGCCCGAAGTTCCGGGCGGCCGAGGCGTAAACTTAACGCGCGCGGTGACCTAAAACCCGCGGACAAAGCTTAACGGCCAGCATCGCCGTGTTATTGCCCCATTGCAAAGCCTGATATGGTGTGTCGGGGGCGGTGCTTTCGAGGTAAGGTCATTCGCTGGCGCTTCACGGTCCCGGCGCGGAGGAAAGCCAATGTTGATCTGCCGAGCCCTATTGGTGCTCGCGATTGTGGGTACCACGCTCCATCACGCCGGGGCGCAGTTTGGCGGCATGCCAGGAATGCCGGGCAGCCCTGGGTTCGGCGGCCCACCGGCCGCGCCGCCGCCGCAATGCGTCGCGCTCAAGGAATTGGTCGACAGCCTGGAAAAGCATGGCAAGGGCATCCAAGCCGCCAACGAGCGCCAGGCGGATGTGAAGACCGCCTGCCAATTGTTTCGCAACTTTGTGGCGGGGTTCGGCAAGGCGATAAAGGCGCTGGCTGCGGACGGTCCAGCCTGCGGTGCGCCGCCGCAACTCGTGCAGCAGGTGCGGGACGGCCAGGCCCATGTACAGAAGATTGCCGCCAAGGTTTGCGAAGCGGCGGCCCGCGGACCGGCCCCCACCGGCCCGACGCTGAGCGACGCGCTCGGAACCTCGCCGGTGCTGCCGGACCTGAGCCAGAAGAAGGGCGCCGGCACCTTTGAGACCCTGACCGGCAATCCGTTCGCGCGTCCATGACGCCGGCGGCGGCTGGGCGCGTCGCCGACTCGACCGGCAACTGGGTCGATCGTCACGCGCCGGCGTGGCTCAAGCCCTATTTGCGGCTCGCGCGGTTTGATCGGCCAATCGGCGCGTGGCTGCTGTTGATCCCATGCTGGTGGTCGGCGGGGCTCGCCGCCATGCACGCCGGTCAGCCGGTCGATCTCTGGCATGTTGTGCTGTTTTTCATTGGCGCCTTTGCCATGCGCGGCGCCGGCTGCACCTGGAACGACATTGTCGACCGCGATCTCGACGGCAAGGTCGAGCGCACGCGCGGGCGGCCAATTCCGGCCGGTCAAGTGAGCGTGCCGGCCGCCGCCGGCTTTCTGGTCGCGCAGGCGCTGGTCGGGCTTGCAGTGCTGTTACAGTTCAACGGCTTCACCATCGCCATCGGTATGGCGTCGCTTGCGGTGGTGGCGGTTTATCCGTTCATGAAGCGGATCACTTATTGGCCGCAGATCGTGCTCGGCCTGGCATTCTCCTGGGGCGCGCTGATGGGCTGGCCGGCGCTGTTCGGCCGGCTCGATTGGCCGGCATTGGTGCTGTATGCCGGATCGATTGCCTGGGTGATCGGCTACGACACCATCTATGCGCACCAGGATCGTGAAGACGATGCGTTGATCGGGATTAAGTCGACCGCGCTGCTGTTCGGCGAGAATACGCGGCCGATGCTGGCTTTGTTCTACACGCTGGCGGTGGCGCTGATGGCGCTGGCCGGCTGGGGCGCCGCCGGCGGCATCGTGTTTTCGATCGGGCTCTTCGCGTTTGCCGCGCAGTTGTCGTGGCAGATCGGCCGCTTTCGGATTGGCGAACCGGATTTGTGCCTGCGGCTGTTCAAGTCCAACCGCGACGCCGGATTGATCTTGTTTGGTGCGATGGTGCTTGAGGTTCTGGTCCAGCGCGCGGGCGGGTGAGGCCGCGGCCTCAATTCCTTGCGATAATCTCGCGCTCGTCGCGATGCACTGCGGCGCCGTCGAGCGAGCGGCCGACCTTGCGCCGCAGCAGGATCGAAGGCCGCCGCTTCCAGATCGCGGTGCGGCGCCGACGTCGGGCAGCGGGAGTGTCGATGCGAAGGGCGCCAATGCGGTCGAACGCTTCACGCAAGCATCCATCCGCGTCGGCGACCAGCAGCGGCAAACCGAGAACGCGCGACCACGACTGCCATTCCGCGACAATGTCGCTGTTGTCGTCGGCGTGAAACAGAGGAAGTGAAAGAGCGCGGTCGTGATGCTCCAGTACAATGGAAACCGTGCCCGGCGAGTCGGCCGCGGGCGGTTGCATGCGCAGCGCAATGCCGCGATAGACCGTGAGTGGAAGATTAACCGCCATCTTCATGCCGCGGATTGCGCGCCGCACGACCACCCGATCCCGGGTCAGTTCGACATGGCGCACGCGGCCATCGGCGGCCGTGTCGGCGACCGAAAAGCGTGCCGGTAAGGCGAACGGGTCGAGCCGCTCGACGCGACTCGACCCGGCAGGCATTGCCCTGCTCAAGTTTGTTTGACGCCTCACAATGCGCTCCCCGCCGAGTTTTCCCCGGTCGTTGGCCCCCGTCGGAGTTGGTCCCCCGCTCGTTGCCGCAATCATGCCGCAAAGGCCTCGGAATTCGCTTAAGGTTCCTGGTTAATCTGCGTTATCAATGTGGGCGTTTCGGCTCATGCTTGACGGGGCGTTTCTACGTTTCGTCAATTTCTCGTCAATCGCGCAAAATGCTGCCGCGCCAACCGAGTTAGAACCCCTGCAATGTCATCTCTTCTTGATCAAACGGCGCTGTCGGATATTGCCGAGCGTCTTGTCACCGCCGCGCGCCGGGCAGGCGCCGATACCGCCGATGCTGTGGCGGTGCGCTCGATGTCGCTGTCGGTCGGGGTGCGCGACGGCGCGGTGGAGCAATCCGAGCGCGCCGAAAGCGACGATGTCGGCCTACGGGTGTTTGTCGGCCGGCGCAGCGCGGTGGTGTCGACCAACGATATTGCGAGCGAGGTGGCGCCACTCGCCGAGCGCGCGGTGGCGATGGCTAAAGTAGCGCCCGAGGACAAATTCGCGGGCCTGGCCGATGCCGCGGCATTGGCGCGCGCAATGCCGGAACTCGATTTGCTCGATCCGGATCTGGCGACGGTTTCGGTGCTTGAGGATCGCGCGCTGCGCGCCGAAGCGGCCGGGCTTGCGGTCAAAGGCGTGAGCAAGTCGGAGGGCGCGTCCGCGTCGGCCAGCATTGGCGGCATGGTGTTGGCGACCAGCCACGGATTTCGCGGCGCTTATCTGGTCTCGCGTTGTGGTTTCAGCATGTCGGCCATCGCTGGTGAAGGCACCGGGATGGAGACCGATTATGATTTCACCAGCGCGCTGCACGCCGCCGATTTGGAATCGCCGGAAAAGGTCGGGCGCACCGCGGGCGAGCGCGCGGTGGCGCGACTCAATCCGCGCAAGGTCGAAACCACCAAGGCGCCGGTCATCTTTGACAAGCGCGTGGCAAGCTCGCTGCTCGGACATCTCGCCGGCGCGATCAACGGCAGCGCGGTCGCGCGCAAGACCAGCTTTCTCAAGGATAAGCTTGGCGAGCGCCTGTTCCGTGCGGGCATTCGCGTGATCGACGATCCGCTACGCCGCCGCGGGCTACGCTCGCGGCCGTTCGACGGCGAGGGCGTCGCCGGCAGCCGGCGTTCGCTGATTGACGATGGCGTGCTGACGACCTGGCTGCTCGACAGCGCGACCGCGCGCGAACTCGGGCTCGCCACCACGGGTCATGCCCAGCGCGGGGTGTCATCGGCGCCGTCGCCGGGCGCCACCAATCTCTATCTTGAAGCGGGCGCGTTGAGTCCCGACGCCTTGATGGCCGATATCCGTGAAGGCTTTTATGTCACCAGCCTGATTGGGATGGGCGTCAACCAGGTCACGGGCGACTATAGCCGCGGCGCCGCGGGATTCTGGATTGAAAACGGCAAGCCGACCTATCCGGTGAGTGAAGTCACCATCGCCGGTAATCTGGTCGACATGTTCGCGAGCCTGACGCCGGCCAACGATCTTGAATTCCGCCATGCGGTCGATGCGCCGACCGTTCGCGTGGAGGGGCTGACCATTGCAGGCAGATGAGCGGCCCACCGAACGCGATCTATTGGCGGCCGCCGTGCGCGCGGCTGGCGAACTCGCGCTAAAGACTTTCCGTGGCCCGATGCGGCAATGGATCAAGGGCAAATCGTCGCCAGTCAGCGAGGCCGATGTCGCGGTCGACGCGCTGCTGCGAGAGCGGCTGGGTCATACGTTTCCGGCTCATGGCTGGCTGTCGGAAGAAACCGAGGACGATCCACGGCGACTCGCAGCCGATGCGGTCTGGATCATCGATCCAATCGACGGAACGCGCTCCTATCTTGACGGCCGCGACGATTGGGTCGTCTCGGTCGCGCTGGCTTCGGGTGGCCGGCCGCGGCTCGCTGCGGTGTTTGCGCCGGTGACCGATGAATTTTTCTTTGCAGTGGCTGGCGAGGGCGCAACCTGCAATGGCGTGCCGATCGAGGTCGGGCCGGGCGCCGGGCTCGAAGGCGCAAAGCTGGTCGGTCCGAAGCGGTTTACGGATCCGCTCGCCGAACTTGATCCCTCGGTTGTGTCGCTGCCGCGAATCGGCTCGTTGGCATTGAGGCTGGCCCGCATCGCGCAAGGCCAAGTGGATATTGCCATCGTCAGCGGCAATAGCCACGACTGGGACCTTGCGGCGGCCGATCTATTGGTGCACGAAGCCGGCGGTAGGCTGACCGACATCAATGGCGATCGGTTGAAATATAATTGTCCACAGCCGGTGCACGCGCTGCTGGTCGCCGCGGGCGGGTCGCGCCATAGCTCTGTACTGGCGCTGGTCCAGGAGCGCGAGGCGCGCTTCATCTAGATATCGTTGTTATGGGTGTGAGGAGCGTCGATGAGCGATCAGTCTCCACGGGGGCAACTGCTGCATTTGGTATTTGGCGGTGAATTGGCCGATCTCAGCGGCCATGATTTCAGGGATGTTAGCCGGCTCGATATCGTCGGCATTTATCCCAATTATGCGACGGCCTATGCCGCCTGGAAGGCGAAGGCTCAGCAGACCGTCGATAACGCCCACATGCGCTACTTCATCGTTCATCTGCATCGCCTGCTCGAGCCGGAAGCCGATGGGCATGCGAAAGCTTGATCGTCTGCCCAGCTTCACAACGATCGATCCGGCATGGGAACCGATCATGAGAGATGCAGATGGTGGGCCTAGAAGCGTGACACCATCGGCGCTACTGTCGCTGCGCGCCTGAGCCGGAGGGTAGGGGTTGTCCCAGGGGGTCGTCGAAAGGCCGATGGCGGTGCTGCCATTGCCGGTCGCATTGCGGGCCTATCGGCTGGCAATGATGGCGGGCGCACCGCTGGCCAGTGTCATGCTTTCGCACCGCCTCCGGCGCGGGAAGGAAGACGCTGCGCGGCTCGGCGAGCGGCGCGGTGAAACGCATGTGGCCCGGCCGGATGGTCCGCTGATTTGGATTCACGGCGCGAGCGTTGGCGAGGTTGCCGCGATTATCCCGCTGATCGAACGCATCGTGGCCAAGGATTTCAAAGTGCTCCTGACATCGGGGACGGTGACCTCGGCCAGACTCGCCGATCAGCGGCTGCCGCCGGGTGTTATCCATCAATTTGTTCCGCTGGACGTGCCGCGCTTTATCGCGCGCTTTCTCGATCATTGGAAACCGGACCTCGGCCTGTTTACGGAGTCCGATCTGTGGCCGAATCTGATCCAGATGAGCGCGGAGCGTCGCGTACCGCTGATCCTGGTGAATGGCAGGGTGTCCGAGCGCTCGTTTAATCGCTGGCGCTTTGCACCCGGATTGATCGCGGCGCTGCTGCGCCGATTTGATCTTTGCCTGGCGCAGTCGCCGGCCTATGCTGAGCGCTATCGCGATCTTGGCGCGCCGCGCATTTCGACCACCGGAAATCTCAAGCTCGATGTGCCTGAGCCGCCCGCCGATCAAGAAAGTCTACGCCAGTTGCGGGACGCGGTCGGCGGCCGCACCACGATTGCCGCAGCCTCGACCCATGCCGGCGAAGAGGCGGTGCTGATCGAGACGCACCGGCGTTTGCGCCGCGCATTTCCGGGGCTCTTGACCATCATTGCGCCGCGCCATCCGGATCGCGGACCGGGCATTGTCGAAATCGCGCGCGCCGCGGGTCTCGCCGCTTCGCTGCGGTCGCGCGGCCGGCTGCCCGATGCGCAGGACGAGATCTATGTGCTCGATACGCTGGGCGAGCTCGGGCTGGTCTACCGTTTGGCGCCGGTCGTGTTCATGGGAGGGTCGCTTGCGAGCCACGGCGGCCAGAATCCGGTGGAGCCGATCAAGCTTGGAGCGGCGGTGCTGCACGGACCGCATGTTTGGAACTTTGCCGAATTGTATGAGGCGCTCGATAGCGCGCGCGGCGCCGAGCAGATTACAGAGGTCGGTGGTCTCACGGCCCGGATTGATGCGCTGCTGACCGATGCGACCGCGCGCGCCGCGATCACCGGCGCCGCGCGCAAGACCGTCGATCAACTTGGCGGCGCGCTCGAGCGAACTCTGGCCGCGCTCGATCCTTATTTCATGCAGATCCGGCTGGAACGCCGCGGCAGCCATGCGTGAGCCGCGGTTTTGGTGGCGGCGGGCCGGCATTGCCGCCGTGCTGCTTGCGCCATTGGCTGGCGTCTATGGCGCGGTCGCCGCACGGCGTCTGGTGCGCAGTGGATTGCGAGCGAGCGTGCCGGTGATCTGCATCGGCAATCCGACCGCCGGAGGTGCCGGCAAGACGCCGGTCGCGCTGACCGTGGCGCGCTTGCTGCGGGCCGGTGGCGAATCGCCAGTGTTCTTGAGCCGCGGCTATGGCGGGCGGCAGCCCGGTCCGGTCCTGGTCGATCCGTCGCGGCATCGCGCGTTCGATGTTGGCGATGAGCCGTTTCTGCTGGCGCGCGCCGCGCCGACCGTGGTGGCGCGCGATCGGGCACGCGGCGCGCAGGCCGCGGCGGCGGCCGGCGCCAGTGTCATTGTCATGGACGATGGATTTCAGAATCCTGCGCTCATCAAAGATTTCTCCGTGCTGGTGGTCGACGCCCGGCGCGGCGTCGGCAATGGTCGGGTGATTCCGGCGGGGCCGCTGCGCGCGCCGCTCGATGGCCAGCTTGATCGCGCCCAGGCCTTGATCGTGGTCGGCTCCGAGCCGGCCAACGACATCAAGGCGTCGGCGCAGGCTCGCGGCCTGGCGGTGTTCGGTGCGAAGCTTGTCGCCGATCGGCCGACGATCGACGCGCTTGCCGGTAAACAGGTGCTGGCCTTCGCCGGTATCGGCGATCCCGAGAAGTTCTTTGCAACGCTACGCGGCGCGGGCATCGCGGTCGCGGCGACCCGCAGTTTCGGCGATCATTATCGCTTTACGCAAGCTGACGCGCAGGCGTTGTGCGCGCAAGCCGATCGCGCCGGCTTCGTTTTGGTGACCACCGAGAAAGACTTGGCGCGGATGCAGGGCGATGACGCGGTCGCGCAACTGGCGGCACGGTCGCGCGCACTGCCGGTTACGCTGGCGTTCGATGACGAAGTTGGATTTCAGAACTTGTTGCGGCGCGCGCTCGCGCGTACGGGGCGCTGATCGGGGCGTTCAGCACTCGGTCCAGTCCGGGGCATGTCGCTTCAGCACCACCTCCGGCGAGAGATAGGCTTCCTGCAGATCGACACTCCAGTATTTCAGTTCCTCAAGCGGGATGACGGTGCCAGTAACCGCGCAGCGCACAAAAGCGCCCGGCCGCAGCACCCGGAAGTCGCCATCGAGATATTTCAGCTCGGCTTCGCCCGCCATCGGGGAGGAGCGATCGAAACGGTTTAGCACGTCAAGTCTCCACCGGCCTTTTGAAATAGCCTACCCCAAGATAATCGCTGGCTCGCGAATGTCACCCTTTTGGGAGGTCCAAAGCGGGTTCAGGGGTCGAACAGGCTGCCCTGGCCGCCACTGCCACCGCGCCGCCGGGGGGGCGGTGTCAGCGCCGGCGCACCGTCGGCGGTGGCGCGTGCGCGGCCATCGGCGAATTCAATCTCCAGGCCTTGTCCGGCTTGGATCGCCGCTGCGCGGCGCAGCGGGGTGCCGTCACGATCACGCACCAGCGCAAACCCGCGTTCCAGAACGCCGCGATAGGAGAACGCCATTAACAGCTGTCCGGCCCGTTCGGTTCGCAGGTCGCGATTGTCGATCAGGCCACAAATGGCGCGCAATGCGCGCTCGCCAAAGGCGGTAACGCGTTCCCGGTGGCGCGCAATGCCAGTCAAGCGCGCGTCCCGATAGGTCTTGAGCGCGCTTGCCAGCAGGCGCGCGACATTGCTGAGGCGCTCACGCCGTCGTTCGACCTGGGCGCCCAACAGCCGCGGTTCGATCCGGCCGGCGATCCGCGAAAACCGGACCCGGTCGGTCTGCGTGTTCGCGATCAAGGCGCGCGGCAGCCGCGCGGTGGCGTGGTCGAGCCGCTGGCGCGCCAAAGCGAACAGCGCATCCGCGCTCGGTAGCGCTCGGGTCGCGGCGCGCAATTCGGTCCGGCGTGCCTCATGGCTGCGCTGCCAACTCGCCAATGTGCGCCGCGCCAGACTGTCGATCCGCACCAGGAGTTCTGTGCGCACCGGCACCGCCATCTCGGCGGCGGCCGTCGGCGTCGGCGCGCGCACGTCGGCGGCGAAATCGATCAGCGTCACGTCGGTTTCGTGGCCAACCGCGGAAATCAGCGGGATCATGCTGTCGGCAGCCGCGCGCACCACGATCTCTTCATTGAACGACCAGAGGTCTTCGAGCGAGCCGCCGCCGCGGGCGACGATCAAGAGATCGGGCCGCGGAATCGGCCCTTGGACGTCGAGCGCGTTGAAGCCGTGAATCGCCGCCGCGATCTGTTCGGCGGAACCTTCGCCCTGCACCCGCACTGGCCATACCAGCACGCGGCGCGGGAAGCGGTCGGCCAGGCGATGCAGAATGTCGCGGATCACGGCGCCGGTTGGCGAGGTGATGACCCCGATCACCGTCGGCAGAAACGGCAGCAACTGCTTTCGCGACGGATCGAACAATCCCTCAGCGGTAAGTTTCTTCTTGCGCTCCTCGACCAGCGCCATGAGTGCGCCGAGCCCGGCCGGCTCCAGCGTTTCGATCACGATCTGATATTTGGATTGTCCGGGATAGGTGGTGAGGCGGCCGGTGACGACGACTTCGAGCCCGGCCTCGAGCTTGAGCCGGATCCGACCGGCGCTGCCGCGCCAGATCACGCCGGCAAGGCTTGCCTTGTCGTCCTTGAGATCGAGATAGACGTGGCCGCTGGAGTGATATTTGACATTGCCCAATTCGCCGCGCACGCGCACATGGCCAAACGCATCCTCAACGGTGCGTTTGAGCGACGCCGACAGTTCCGAGACTGTCAGCTCGATCAGGTTGAGACGTGGTTCGTTCATCGCCATCGCCAGGCTCCGGACCAGTGGCCCGTTTCCGAAGTTCGTGATAAATCGCAGCAGCCACTTACACGAACTTCGGAAACCAAGGGGCACTAGCAACGCTATGATTCCAGTGCGACATCTCGATTTGAAGTTCCTAACCGCATTTGCCGCAACCGCTGTAGGAACTTCAAATCGGAGGCACGAGGGCAACCTGGACAGCATAGCCTCATACTAGGGCGATTCGCTCAATTCGCGACCGCGGCCTCGAACGCCGGGCAGCTGCGTTTTTCGACCGGCGCCATATAGGGTTCGACATTGCTCTTGTCGACCACGACCGTGCGCAGGATTGCTTCCTTGGGCACGGCTTGCTTGCGGATGGCGCGAATGGCGAGATGCGCCGCGACGCAGCCCTCGACGAAGCCGTTGTAATCGCCGCTCGCCACGATCGCGCCCGAAATAATGAGTTCTGCGACTTCGCGGCTGGCATTGATTCCGACCACCAGCGCGGTTCGCCGGTTTGGTCCGAGGGCATCGAGTGCGCCGAGCGCCATCGGATCGTTGGCGGCGAGCACGCCGTCGATCTGCGGAAATTTGCGGATCAGGTTGTTCATCGTCTCGGACGCGGACTTGCGGGCGTAGTTGCCGGTTTGCGACGCCAGGAGCTTCACGTTCGGAAATTCCTTAAGCGCCTCATTGAAGCCGCGCACCCGCAACAGGCTCGATGTGACCTTCGGCGTACCCTCAAGGATGACTACCGTGCCGGTGCCGTTCATCGCTTTGAACAACGCCCGCGCGGTGGCGCGCGCAATTGCCAGATCGTCGCTGCCGACATAGGCGGTCGAACCGCCATCGGCGAGCCGGTCGTTGACATTGATGACCGGAATGCCGGCTGCGGTGAATTTAGTCACGATCGGCACCAGCGCCTTGGAATCGGTCGGGGTGAACACAACGGCGTCCGGTTTGGAGCGCAGCGCCTCTTCGGCGAGCGCGGTCTGCTGCTGCACATTGTCGGCGCTGGTTGGGATGAAATTGAACACCAGCATCTTTTCGGCGCGCGCGGCGGTTTCCGCGCCGATGCGGATTGCGCGCGCGACCGGATTGCCCTGACTTTTGGTGAAGACCGCAAGGGTCTGCGCGTCCGCCGGCGCCGGGCCGAGCGGCAGCGCCAGGATGGCGGTTGCGGCAGCGCAGACGGCTCCCAGGCGTATCATCGTCATCCTCCCCAGTTCTGTTCAAACTATAGCTAAGCCGAAGCTGGCGACAAACTCAACGCGGGGCGATCGCCGTCCGGGCCGCGGCCACCGCCTCTGCCGGCGCCTTGAACATGCGCTCGACCAGGGCTTGCAGGGCCTCGCCATCGACCAGCCGGATCTCAAGCTGCTGCTTAATGGCCTCCGCCAGAAAATCGGGGTCGGCGACGGCGCGGGAGAACGCACCGCGCAAAGCGTCGATCCGCGCCAGCGGGACCCCGGGCGGCGCGGCAAATGGCCGCCCCATCGCCTGCTGCGACAGGATCAAGTCGAGCGCACTGCGCTCCCGATCGTTGCGCGCCAGCTCGGTGACCAGTGGCACATGTTGCAGTTCGGGATGTTTTTCGGTGGCAAACTGAACCGCGACATAAATTTTGTCATCCCTGATCCAGTCGCCGCGCGCAGCTTTGGCCGCGGACCAGGTCCAGCCGCAGCGGCCGTCGGTTTCGCCGCGTTCCATCGCCAGGCTGAGATCGTTGACCCCGGGATAGCCGGTGACGACCTTGAATTTTGTGCCGAGGAGATTGTTGAGGATGCGCGGGAAGACATCGGATTCCGCGCCCGGTGCATTGGCGGCGAACGTCAGCGGCCGCGCCATGAAGGCGTCGATTGTGCGAACGCCGACCGCATGCCAGACCGCGCAGATCGATACTTCGTTATTGGCGCTGCCGATCCAATTGAACGCCACCGGATCGAAATTGGCGCCGGCGCGGCCGAGCAGGCGATCCATCGCCACCGAGCGTGAGAACATGCCGAACACGGTGCCGTCGCGCGGCAGCACATTATAAAGCTCGCTGACCAGATTGAGGCTGGCCGCGCCGGGCTTGTGCCGCACGGTGAACTGCGGCTGCCCCGGCATGTGCTTGGTCATGTAGCGGGCGATCAGGCGGGCATAGACATCATAGCCGCCGCCTGGCGGATAGCCGACGAACAGGCTGAGGTTTTTGCCCTTGTAGAAATCGGCGACCTCATCGGCCATGGCCGAGGGGGCGACGACCAACAAGGCTGCGGCAAGACGAAGGATGGACGAAGCCAGTATCATGGGGAGTTCACGGACATGCGGTCAAAAAACCGCAATAGCCACCACATTAGCAAGATCGCGGCCGCGATCCAAACCACCACAATGACGACCGCTGCTGCGCGGCTTTGCGGGTGGGTTGCGAGCGTCGCCGCCTGTGCGCGGAACTCCGCCATCAGGCCGGCGGGGATCAGCCACACCACCAGCAGGATGCCCAAGGGAACGATCAAAAGGTCGTCGATGTAACCCAGCACCGGAATGAAATCGGGAATGAGGTCGATTGGGCTCAGCGCATAGGCGGCGACCGCCAGCGCCAACAGCTTGACGTACCACGCCACGCGCGGGTCGCGCGCTGCGATCCATAGTGCGAGCACGTCGCGCTTGATGTTGCGCGTCCATTGCTTGGCGCGTTCCATCGGTGTAGGGCGATGGGGCGTTGGCGCGAAGGCTGTCATGGCGACTGTGCCAATGCCGGTCCGGGGTCCGCGCCGAAAGCGGCGATCAGGACTAAGGCGGTTGAAGGTCGGGCCATGGCAGTTCTCGCTTGCCAAGGTAGGCGGCCTCGGGAGTTACCGCAGCGTAAACGAAAAGCGGGACTTGGAATACACCGTTGGTAACGTCACATTGCGTCCGCGCGCCGACGTGTGGCGTTTGCCACAGCCGTTCGGACTTTGCGGCGATGGTTATCGCCCCTTCAACAGCCCGCGACATCAGGCGGCATTGTTACTGATTATCGGCGCAATTCCATCGATATTCTGCCTAACCAAAAGTGTATGTGGCGTCGCGGCCAGGTTATTCAGATTTGGTTCACGTCGATCCTTATGATGCCATTCAATTTTTGTCGGCGATAGTCGCGACGCTCGGCCGGGGGCTGAGGGACGCTTCGCACGAAACTCGCAACTTAATGAGTGCGTGCGAATTGGGGAGGCCGACATGGCACGATTTGAACTGAATGAAGGCAATCAGGCCGTCCTGGGCGAAGGCCCGGTGCATGGCAACATGCTGTTTGATCTCGGCATGATGTATTCGGTCGGACGCAGCGTTCCGATCGACTACGTGACCGCGCACAAGTGGTTCAACCTTGCAGCGATGCAGGGCAATCGCGATGCGGCACGGCTGCGGCAGGAAGTTGCCGCGGAGATGTCCGAGACCGAGATCGCCGCGGCACAGCGCGCAGCGCGGTCCTGGCTCAAGACCAACTAGCTCCCGACCATCGCAAGCGCTGCTCTGCCGCGCGTCGCGCTGGCGGCAGCCTCTCGCTGGCGCGCAAGCACGGACCGAACCCACCGCCTTTTCTGGCGGTGGTTGATCGGATCGGCTATATCTCCGGACCGTCAGCGGCGGTCTCGGAGTTCATATGCGGCGCGGTACCGGTGTCCTCATCGCCATCGTTGCGGTTGCGCTCGGGCTTTATCTGCTGCGACCGCTCATCGAACGGCGGCTATTTGCCGAAATGCAGCCGCGCACCATCGAAGCGCGCGGCAGTCTTGCGGAATTCGAGCGGCTGACCATCGACATTTTCGAACGGGCGGCGCCGTCGGTGGTGCAGGTCGCCGGCCGGGCGGGGGCAAAGCCGTTGGCCGACCCGGACAGCGGCGCGACCCAGGGCGGCACCGGGTTCGTCTGGGATCGGGCCGGCCATATCGTCACCAACAACCACGTGGTGCAGGGGGCGTCCGATATCCTGGTTCGCTTCGCTTCCGGTGAAGTGGTTCGCGCAAAGCTGGTTGGCGGCTCCGCCAATTACGACCTAGCGGTGTTGCGCGCGGTTAATGTGCGCGATCTGCCACCGCCGCTGCCGGTTGGGTCGTCAGCCGATCTGAAGGTCGGGCAGGCGGCATTCGCGATCGGCAATCCATTCGGGCTCGACCAGTCGCTCACCACCGGCGTCATCAGCGCGCTCAGCCGTCGGTTGCCGACCAGTGGCGGGCGCGAGGTCGCCAATGTGATTCAAACCGATGCGGCCATCAACCCCGGCAATTCGGGCGGACCGTTGCTCGATTCCGCGGGGCGACTGATCGGTGTCAACACCGCGATCTACTCGCCGTCGGGCGCCTATGCGGGCATCGGCTTTGCGATCCCGGTCGATGTAGTCAATCGCGTCGTGCCGCAGCTTATTCAGAACGGGCGCGTGCCGATAGCTGGGATCGGCATCCAGGCTGGCGACGACATGATGAGCAGCCGCAACGGCATTGAAGGCGTTGCGATCGTTCGGGTCGCGCCGGGCCTGCCGGCGGAGCGGGCTGGGCTGCGCGGCGTCAATCCGCAGACCGGCGAACTCGGCGATGTCATCGTCGGGGCGAACGGCAAGTCGGTGCGGCGTCTGACGGAGCTCACCGGACTGCTCGAACAGGCAGGCATCGGTAACACCATCCAACTTGAGATTGTTCGCGGCGGTCGCCGCATCACCATCCCGGTGCTGGTCGCCGATATTGGGCTCAATCGCTAGCGATTCAATTTCGAAATCGATCCGGCCGCCTCCTTCGCTGCCTATTGGAGCATTGCAATGACCATGACCCGCCGCGGCCTTCTGAACGCCATGGCCCGCCTCGGCGGCGCGGGCGCGGCCTATGAAGCCCTGGTGCTGTTCGATTTTCTGAAGCCGCCGCCGGCGATGGCGGCTGGGCTCGCACTGCCGAACGATGCTGGTAAGGGACGTACGGTCGCCATTCTCGGCGCCGGCGTTGCCGGCCTTTGCGCCGCCTATGAGCTCGATCGCGCCGGTTTCGATGTCGTGATTCTTGAAGCATCGCGCCGCATCGGCGGCCGCAGTCTCACGTTGCGGCGCGGCGATGTGCTCAAGGAATTGCACACGCCGGCTCAGCTGTGCGAATTCGACGAGGGGCAGTGGCTCAATGTCGGGCCCGGACGCATCCCGCATCATCACGTCCATGTCATTGACTACTGTCGCCAATTTGGCGTCGCCTTGCAGCCGTATGTTTTTACGAGTCGCGCAAATCGCGTGCACACCGGCCATGTCGGCAATGGCCGGACCTGGCAGATGCGTCAGGCGGTGCACGATCTGCAGGGCCACATCGCCGAACTCCTCAGCAAATGCGTCAGCACCAACGGCATCGATCTGCCGCTCACCAAAACCGATATCGAAAAATTCCAGAACCTGCTCGCGAACTTCGGTGGCCTCACCAAATCGGCGCAGGCGGGCGCCACCCGCTATTCTTACAAGAACGAATTTGGCCGTGCCGGTTTCGAGCGATCGCATGGCGTTGGCAACAAGCCTCTGGTGCCGCTCAATCCGGTCGCCCTCGATGACATCCTGCGTTCCGATCTTTGGAACGATTTCATCTTCCGCGATGGCGAAATCCAGTGGCAGGCATCGTTGATGGAACCGGTCGGCGGCATGGATCATTTCGTGCGAGCGTTCGGCCGGCAATCGCTGCGGCGGCAGACAGGCACCATCGACGGATTGGTGCGATTTGGCGCCAAGGTGACGGCGATCAGCCTGGGCAATGATCGTGTTACCATTGCCTATGACGACAGCGGCTCGGCGCGCACGCTCGCTGCCGACTTTTGCATCTCGACCATCCCGATGCCGATCTTCAAGGGGCTGAAGACCAATCTCTCCGCCGCCTATATGGCTGCCGCCCGCAATCTGCCGGTCGAGGCGGCGGGCAAGGTCGGCTGGCAAGCGGAGCGGTTTTGGGAAACGCGCGACCAGATCTATGGCGGCATTTCCTGGACCACCGATACCATCCGACAGATCTGGTATCCGTCGTCGGGCTTTCTCGGCCGCAAGGGTGTGCTGACCGGCGCCTATATGTATGGCAAAAACGCCGAGGTCTTCAATGCGCGTCCGGTCGAGGAACGCCTGCATATCGCGCGCGAGCAGGGCGAGCGGCTGCACGAAGGGTTTGGCAAATTCGTCGAGCATGGCGTGGCGATTGGCTGGGACCGGATGGAGCATTTCCGATTCGCCTGGGCCGACGAGACCGATCCGGCTTTTGGCGGGAATGCCGAATTGCTGGCCACGCCGCAGGGGCGTTTTCACCAGGCCGGAGACCAGATCACGTTCTGGAGCGGCTGGCAGGAAGGTGCCATCATCAGCGCCTGGGAGGCGGTTAAGTCGATCGACCGTCAGGTTAATCCGGCCGTGAAACGTGGCTGAACGACGATAAGGACTTGGCATGCAACTCACCATCGCGCTGGAACGCTACGACCGCCATTTTCCGTTCTTCGACGGCACCGTGAAGCCGCCTAAGGGCCTTGAACTCATCACCATGCAGGTCGGCCAATCGAGCCCGGCGCGCGACGGTCTCGATCGTCACGGCCGCATGCTCAAGGGCGAATTCGATGTGGCCGAGTTTTCGATGTCGACCTATCTGATGGCGATCGACCGCAAGCTACCGATCACCGGGGTGCCGATCTTTCCGCGCCGGCTGTTCAGCGCCGGGTTGTTCTTCGTGCCCGCCAACTCAGCCTTGACCCAGCCGGCAGAGCTTAGGGGCAAGCGTGTCGCCATCCGCTCATTCCAGACCACCTTGTCGCTGCTCGCCAAGGGCGATCTCAAATTCGAATACGGCGTACCGTGGGAGGAGATCCATTGGCTGCTGGAAGACGAGGAAAAGATCGCATTCACCCCAAAACCCGGCGTGAAAATCGAAACCCTGCCGAAGGGCACCGATGTCGGTCATCTGTTGCGCGACGGCAAGGCCGACGCAGTGATCCAGCCGCATCCGCCGCATTCGATCATGGGCGGCGAGGTGCCGGTGCGGCGGCTGTTTGCTGACGCCGATGCCGAGGAATTGCGCTATTTCAAGAAATACGGCTACTGGCCGATCATGCATATCCTGGCAATCCGCAACGACGCGGTGGCGCGCGATCCGGCGCTGCCGCGTGCGGTGATGGAGATGTATGGCCAGGCCCGCGCGCTTGCCGACGATTACTTCTCCGATCCCAACTGGTCGAGCCTGGCGTTTGGCCGGCGTTATTTCGAGCGCGAGAAGGAGAAGTTCGGCGCAAACATCTGGCCGAACGGGCTCGCCAAGAATCGCGCGAACCTCGAACAGTTCATCAAATATTCGCGCGACCAGGGCCTGATCAAAGGCGGTTTCGCGGTGGATGATTTGTTCGAAAAGTCGGTGCGAGGGACGTAGATCGCGGGTGCGAACACGGTACAGTGGGTTGGCGTGGAACGGTCAGCACATCATCGGCCGCGCAATTTTTTGAGAGGGCGCCACCATGAAACTTCCCCGCCGCCAATTCTTGCATCTGGCCGCAGGCGCCGCCGCGCTGCCAGCGGTCTCGCGCATCGCGGCGGCGCAGGCCTATCCGTCGCGCCCGATCACAGCGGTTGTAGCATTCGCCGCGGGAGGATCGGGCGACACGGTGGCGCGAATCCTGGCGGAGCACATGCGCGCAACGCTGGGACAGCCCATTGTGATCGAGAACGTGGGAGGCGCCGCTGGCAGCCTCGGGACGGGCCGCGTCGCGCGCGCGGCCAGTGATGGTTACACGCTCATTTTTGGCAATTGGCCCACCCATGTCCTCAACGGCGCGATCTACGCGCTTCCTTACGATGTGCTGAATGATTTCGAGCCGATAGCGCAACTGGCTAGCGAGCCGATTGTCATCGTGGCAAAGAAAGCCATGCCGCCGACCGACTTGAAGGGATTGATCGCTTGGTTGAAAGCGAACCCCGGCAAGGCTTCGGCGGGAACCACCGGTGCTGGTGGTGTCGGACACGTCATCGGCGTCTTTTTCCAAAAGCAGACCGGCACGGAATTCCAATTCGTGCCCTATCGCGGCCTCGGGCCGGCGATGCAAGATCTAGTGGCCGGACAGATCGACCTGATGTTCGACACCTCGGCCAATTCGCTGCCGCAGGCGCGTGCCGGAAACATCAAGGCCTATGCCGTCACGTCCAAGCACCGCTTGGTCACAGCTCCCGAAATTCCGACGGTGGACGAAGCGGGACTGCCCGGTTTCTACCTTTCGAATTGGCGCGGGCTTTGGGCGCCCAGAGGCACGCCCAAGGATGTGATCGCCAAGCTCAATGATGCCACTGTGCGTGCCCTGGCTGATCCGGTGGTTCGTGGGCGGTTCGCCGATCTCGGGCAGGAGATTCCCGCGCGCGAGCTGCAGACGCCGGAGGCGCTCGGCGCACTGCAAAAGGCCGAGATCGAAAGGTGGTGGCCGGTTATCAAGGCGGCGAACATCAAGCCTTAATGCTCACGCCGCTTTCGATGCATCATTCCGGGCGGCGGTTACGTCGTGGCCGTAGATCCACTCGATGCCATAGGTGTGCTGCTGCGGCTTGATCAGTTTTTTGAGTCGATAGCCGAGATCGCGTTTGAAGCGTTGGAAGGCCGAGGTGGTATTGTTGATCTTGCCGCGCTCGCGGGCGTGCAGCTGGATGCGTGACGTGCGGGGCCGCCGTTCGGCTTCGTAGGTTGCAAGCGCGGCCGGTGCATCATGGCGCTGTCGCGCCAGCAGATCGGCCAGCACATAAGCGTCTTCGACCGATTGCGCGGCGCCTTGCGCGAGATAAGGCAGCATCGGATGGGCGGCGTCGCCCAGCAGCGTGACCCGGCCGGAGGTCCAGCGCGGCAGCGGATCGCGATCGTACAGCGCCCATTTGTAGCAGCGTTCGGTGCGGGCGAAGAGTTCACCCAGCGTTGGGTGCCAGCCAGCAAACGCTTCGGCGGCTTCGCGCCAATCAGATTCGACCGACCAGGATTCATTGCGCCAGTCAGTTTCGAAATGCGCAATCCAATTCACCAATTCGCCGCGCCGCACATAATAATGCACCACGGTGCCGTTGGGCCCAAACCAGGCAGTCATGTCGGGATCGATCAAGCCTCGCGGCAAGGCAGCCGCCGGCACCAGGCCGCGCCACACGATATGTCCGGTGAACCGCGGGGCGTCGGGCCCGAACAGGCTCTCGCGCACCGCCGAGCGGATGCCATCGGCGCCGACGACAATATCGGCGGTGGCGGTGCGGCCATCGGCAAAGGCGAGCGTGGCGCCATCGGGATTTTGCGTCACGCCGGTACAGCGCGCCGAAAGCCGTACGCATTCAGGTGGCAGCACTTGCTGAAGCACGGCATGTAAATCGGCGCGATGCGCGCCGAAATAGCCGGCTTGGTATTGCGCGCGGAACACGTCCTTCATTTGGGTCGCCGAAACCAATGCGCCGCTTTTCCAGCTGCGCACGACATGGCGATTGGGCTCGAATGCGATCGCCTCGAAGTTTTGATCCAGGCCGAGTCCGATCAGGACGCGCATGGCATTGGGACTGAGCTGGATGCCGGCGCCGATTTCGCCAAGCTGTGCCGCCTGTTCATAGACGGTCACCTCAAAGCCACGCTGGCGCAGCGCAATGGCGGCGGTGAGGCCACCAAGCCCGCCCCCGACAACCGCGATGGTCCGTGCTTCGCTCATCGTTTCCCTGACAAAGGTGCGTCCTTTATGCCAATCTTGCTTGCTCAGATTGCTGGTAGCATGCGGCGCAAACCGGCCTCAAGCCGTGAGTGCTGCATCAGCCGGCGGGAGAGGAAACCTTTATGCCGTCACGCGACCATACCTGCTGCGCGTCTCGCGTCGTCCTATCGGCGGCTTTGGCGATGCTCCTATTATGCCAGATTGCGTCGGCGCAGAATGCCGGGGACTTCTACCGCGGCAGGACCATTAATTTGATCGCTGGGTTCAATCCGGGCGGTGGCGCCGACACCTATGCGCGGCTGGTGGCGCGCCATCTCGGCCGCCATGTGGCTGGCAATCCGACAGTGGTGGTTCGCAACATGCAGGGCGCCGGCAGCGTGATCGCGGCCAATTACGTGTTCAACGTGTCGCCCAAAGATGGGCTGGAGCTTGGCCTGTTCGCCGGCAATATCGTCATCGACCCGCTGATTGGCGGAACCCAGCACAAATACGAGGCGCGCGCCTTCCACTGGATCGGCGCGCCGTCCTCGGACTCTAATGTCTGTTTGTCGTCGCCGAACACCACGTTCAAGTCGATCGACGACGCCCTGACGCGGGAAATGATCACCGGCACCTCGGGTACTTCGACGCTCGATTTTCCGCTGACCATGAACAATGTCATTGGCACCAAGTTCAAGTTGGTCAAGGGCTATGCCGGCAGCGCGGCGCTGCGGCTGGCGATGGAGCGCGGCGAGATCGAAGGCTTCTGCGGCGTCGGCTATAATTCGATGCGCACCGCGGGGATGCTGGCCCCCGACAAAGCCAATATCCTGGTGCAGGTCGGCCTGTCGAAGAATCCCGAGATGCCAAAAGTGCCGTTCATTTTCGACTATGCCAAGACCGATCAGGATCGCCAGATTTTCACTTTGGTGTTCGGCTGGCTCGATCTGGAGCGTCCGATTGCGGCGCCGCCGGGCACGCCCGCAGACCGCGTACAAGCGCTGCGTGAGGGGTTCGATCGGGCGATGAAGGACCCGGCACTGCTGGCGGACGCGGAGAAAATGAATGTCGGGATTGAGCCAATGAGCGGGGAGGCGATCGCGAAATTCGTCGATGATGCGTCGCGGACGCCGACTGCGGTTGCGGCCCGTGCGGCGCAAATCCTTGGGCGCACGAAATAGCGATGGGACAGGCGGTGCGGATCGCGGCGGTTTTTGGATCGATCGGTGTGACAATGCTGGCGACGCCGGCCACGGCGCAATCGGTCGAGCAATTCTACGCCGGCCGTCAAGTCAGCATTGTCGTGGGTTTCAATCCTGGCGGCGCGTATGATCCCTATGCGCGGACGGTGGCGCGGCATCTGCCGAAACATCTGCCGGGCGCGCCCAATATCGTGATCAAGAATATGCAGGGCGCCGGCAGCGTGATCGCCGCCAATCATCTCTACAATGTCGCGTCGCGCGACGGGTCTGAACTCGGCGTGATTGCCGGCGGTGCCGCGCTTGAGCCGCTCTACGGCAAGAAGAACGCGCAGTTTGACGGCCGCCACTTCACCTGGCTCGGCAGCGCCAATGAAGAGATTGCCGGTTGTCTGGCCTGGCACAGTGCGCCGTTCAAGACCATGGCCGATCTGTTCGCGCAGGAAATGATTACCGGCGCGTCGGGCGCTTCGAACCTCGAATTCCCCACCGCCATGAATATGGTGCTCGGAACCCGGATGAAGCTGGTGCGCGGCTATCGCGGTCCGGTCGACATCCTGCTCGCGCTCGAGCGCGGTGAGGTGCAGGGCATGTGCGGCATGGTCAACACGATTGTCGGAGCGCAACGGCCGGATTGGCTGCGCGACCAGAAGGTCCGCATCCTGGTGCAGATCGGGCTTGAGCGCACCGCGCGCATGGGCGAACGGCCGTTCGTGATGGATTTCGCCAAGACCGACGACGACAAACGTGTGCTGCGGATGATTTTCGGCTGGACCATCATGGGGCGGCCATTCCTGGCGCCGCCCGGGATTCCCGAGGACCGCAAGGCCGCGCTGGTCAAGGCGTTCGACGCCACCATGCGCGATCCGGCTTTTTTGGAGGATGCGGCCAGGCAGCGGCTTGAGATTGCGCCGATTGACGGCGCGCAGATCGATCGCTTCCTGGCTGAGGTCTATGCAATGCCCAAACCGCTGATCGAGCGCGCGGCCAAAATCCTGGCGCAGGGGCAATAGCCATGCGCAGCGGGCTTTTCGCAGCATTGGCCTTGGCCGGAATTCTATCGGCGCCGGCGCAGGCGCAAAGCGTGCAGCAGTTCTACAAAGGCCGGCAGGTCAACCTGATCGTCGGCTTCAATCCTGGCGGCGCCTACGATCCCTATGCGCGCATGCTGGCGCGGCATCTGCCGAAGCATCTGCCGGGCGCGCCCGACATCGTGGTCAAGAACATGCAGGGCGCCGGCAGCGTGCGGGCCGCCAACTATCTCTACAAGGTCGCGCCCAGGGACGGCTCCGAATTGGGCCTGATCGCTGGCAGCGCCGCGCTTGAACCGATGTTTGGCGTGCGGCCCACGCAATTCGAGGGTCAGAAATTCACTTGGCTCGGCAGCGCCAATGATGAGCCCGGCGTTTGCTTTTCTTGGCATACGAGTCCGATCGTGAGCGCGCGCGACTTGTTCGATAAGGAAATGATCCTGGGCGCCTCGGGCACGTCGAATCTCGATTTCCCGCTGGCGCTCAATGCGGTGCTCGGCACCAAGATCAGGATCGTGCGCGGCTATAACGGTTCGTCCGCGATCATGCTGGCGATGGAGCGCGGCGAGATCCAGGGCATGTGCGGCATGGTCTATGCCGGGGTGCAGACCTCGCATCCGGATTGGCTGACCGAAAGCAAGGTGCGCACGCTGATGCAGATCGGCCTTGCGCGCAACGACAAGCTTGCCGGCGTCCCGTTCGTCATGGACTTTGCCAAGACCGACAATGACCGTAGCGTGCTGCGGTTGTTGGTCGGGTGGACCATCATGGGGCGGCCCTATCTTGCGCCGCCCGGCGTCCCGGACGATCGCAAGCACGCGCTGCGCCGGGCGTTTGACCTGACCATGCGCGACCCGGCCTTCTTGACCGACGCCGCCAAGCTGCGGCTCGATATTTCGCCAATCAGCGGCGAGGCGATCGAGCGGTTTCTCGAAGATGCCTATGTCACACCACGTCCGTTGGTGGAGCGGGCCGGGAAAGTCTTGGCGCAGGGGCAGTAATTACGCTTGTAGCAGCGGGCGCAATTCCCGCACGGAACGCAATGCGGCGAGATTGTCGATCGCCTTCACCAGGCCCTTGGCTTTGGCTTCGCCGAAAATTGGCGCCGTGAGGTCGATCGCCTTGGCTTCGATCTCCTTCGTGGTCATCGGATTGTCGGGCGTGCCGCGCACCGCGACCGCGTGATGGCGCACCGTGCGGCCGTCGGCAAGCGTGGCCTCGACAATGCCCTGGCGGGCCGGTTTGGCGGATGTCAGTTCCGCGCTGCCGATGAGTTCGACATGGCGCCGCACCGCCTGCACCGCGGGATCGCGCATGCGGTCGTGATCGTGCACGCTGGCGAAGGTCACGCTGCCGTCGACAATCGCCATGGCGACGAGATGCTGCACGCAGACATCCGGCATCGCGCCATTGTTGACGATATGCATGCGATCGTCCGGCATGGTGATGACGATGCGCTTGGCATTGTCGGCACGCACGCCATGTTCGTCGATCAGCGCCTGGGTCGCATCCAGGACCGATTGGATCGGGGAGCCGACGCACCATTTCTTGATCGAAGCTTCCATGATTTCGAACCGGCTGCTGAGTTCTTCTATCAGCATGGCGGGATTGGCCTTGAGCGCGAAGCCATCAAAAAAATTGCCCTGGCCGGTGAACGGCTCCTCGACGCCGGTCATGCCGGCGGCCACCATCATCGCGCCGGCGACGCCGTTGCGTGCGCCCATGCCGCCGAAGTCGAACGCTTTCTCGACGTGGTCGCTGTCGCGATACCAGTAGGGGCAGCCGGATGCCTGCTGCACCGCATAGGACAAGACGTAACGCACCTTTTGAGGATCGAAGCGCAGCAGCGCCGCCGCGGCCGCCGCCGCGCCGAAGTTCACACCAATGGTGTGGGTGGAGTGGGTCGCGGCATTGGGGTTTGGATAGCCGAGCGACATGTTGAAGCGGGTGCCGATGTCATAGCCAAGTGCCACCGCGCGCATGAAATCGGCGCCGCTACGGTCGGCGAATTCGGCGACCGCGAGCGCGGCGGGGACGATGCCGCAGCCAGGATGATAGCGGCCGCGCAAATGCGAATCGTCGGTTTCGTCGGCGTGGCCGGCCATGGCATTGGCGAGCGCCGCGCTCTCGACCGGCACCACCAGCGAAGTGCCGATCAAGGTCGCCTCGGCTGCGCCAGCGAGCCGTTTGACGTAAGCGATTGCGCGTTCGCCGGCCCTGAGCCGCGAACCCGAGACGATGGCCGCAAGCGAATCCAGGATGTGATGCTGGGTTTTCTCCGCAACCGCCGGCGGCAGGGGGGTTGTGGCGGCGGTGGCGATGTATTCGGACAGAGCCCGGGTCATCGGGGTAACCGCACTATCGGATTGAACGCTCATATCACCTCACGCTATGGGTTGTTCGCCGCGCGCATTGTGCTTGCGGCGATGCCGAATGACAATTGTGGCGCCCGGCGGCGCCGTGGAGGGTGGCTTGGCTATGGAACGTCCATTGGAAGGCAAAGTCGCCATCGTCACCGGCGGGGTGCGGCGGCTCGGCAAGGGCATGGCGCTGGCGTTCGCCCGCGACGGTGCCTCGGTGGTGATTAATGCGCGCGCCTCGCGCGACGAGGCCGAAAAAGCCGCCGCTGAGGTCGAGGCCGCCGGCGGCAAGGCGATGGTGCACATCGCCGACGTGACCGATGAGGCCGCCGTCAACCAGATGGTCGAGGCGGTGGTGGCGAAACTCGGCCGCGTCGACATCCTGGTCAATAATGCCGCCAATCGCGCCGAAGCGCCGTTCCTGCAAATGACCTACAAGCAATGGCGCGATATCCTGGGCGTGATCCTGGATGGCGCGTTCCTTTGCTCGCGGGCGGCGCTGCCGCACATGGTCAAGAACAAGTTCGGGCGCATCATCAATATGGGCGGCGTATCGAGCCATCTCGGCGCGCCCGGCCGCGCCCATGTCGGCGCCGGAAAAGCCGGCATTGTAGGTTTCACCCGGGCGCTGGCGTCGGAATTCGCGCCGCACGGCATCACCGTGAATTGCATCGTGCCGGGCCGGATCGGTGGCCAGCGTTCGGCGACGTCGGGGCAGGGCATCGGCCACAATCCGCCGGTCGGCCGCGAAGGCACGTTCGAGGATGTGTCGTCGCTGGTGCGGCTGTTGTGCCAGCCCGACAATGGCTTCGTCACCGGCCAGACCATCCATATCAGCGGCGGCCTGTTTATGCCATGATCGAGCGATGACATCACAAGCCGCTAGCAAGTCCGATTACGGCGCAGTGCCGTTGGGGCTTGGCGTCACGCGCGGCCTCGCGGCGTTCCTGGCACGCTTGCGATTTGAAGATCTGCCCGAGACGGCCGTGCATCAAGCGCGCCGAGGCGTGCTCGATTGGATCGGCTGCGCGCTCGCCGGTAGTCGGCATCCGACGGTCGATAAACTCCTGCCGGTGCTGAAGGCGTTGAATGCGCAACCGCAGGCGACGGTGCTCGGCCGCAATCTCAAGCTTGGGCTGACCGAAGCGTCGATTGCCAACGGGCAAATGGGCCACATGCTCGATTTCGACGACACCCATATGGGCGGGGTGGTGCTACACGCATCGTCGCCGATTCTGGCGGCGTTGTTTGCGCTCGCCGAACGCGGCGGCTGCAATGGTCGCGCGCTGATTGCGGCCTATGCTGCCGGCTTCGAGGCCGGCGTGCGGGTCGGGCAGGCGGCGCCCGGCCATCACGATGGCGGCTGGCATCTCACCGGCACGCTCGGCACGATCGCGGCCGGCGCAGCGTGTGGACGGCTGCTCGGTCTTGACGCGCAGCAGATGACCCATGCGCTCGGTATTGCCGCGACCCAGGCCGCCGGCATGCAGCAGAACCGCGGCACCATGTGCAAGTCGTTCCACGCCGGCCGCGCGGCGTCGAATGGATTGCTGGCGGCATTGCTGGCGCAGCAGGGCGTCGACAGTTCCGAAGAGATCGTCGAGGGCAAACGTGGCTTCGCGCGGATCTACAGCAATATTGCCAAGCCGGAATTGGTGCTCGACGCGCTCGGGACAAGCTGGGAGATCACCCGCAACGGCTACAAGCCCTATGCCTGTGGCGTTGTGCTTCATCCGATCCTCGATGCGATGGTGGCGCTCGGCGGCAAACGCCTGCTCACACCCGATGCGATTGGGCGGATTGAGGCGCGCGTACACCCAATCGCGGTGCGGATCACCGGCCTCGGCGATCCCAAAACGGGACTGCAATCGAAATTCAGCATCTATCACGCCAGCGCGGTGGCCTATCTCGACCGCGGCGCCGGCATTGCTCAGTTCTCGGATGCGCGGGCGGCGGCTGCCGACGTGGCGGCGCTGCGCGACAAGATCACGGTGTCGACCGACGAGAGCCTCCGTAAGGACGAGGCGCGGGCGACGCTGGTGACCGCCTCCGGCGAGCGGATCGAGGCGCATGTCGCCCATGCCAGCGGCACCGTCGATAATCCGATGTCCGACCGCGCGCTCGAGGATAAGTTCATTGCCAATGCCACACTGGCGCTCGGCGACGACCGCGCGCGGCAAATCGCCGCGACGGCATGGCAACTCGATAAGCTCGGCGATGCGCGCGAAATCATCGGTCTTTGCGCTTGATGCCGGCGGCAAGGTCGGCGAGCATGCTTACAATCGAACATTCGAAGGAAGCGATCATGACCCGGATATTGGCCCTTGCTGTTGCGTTAACTTGCCTCGGCGGCACGGCGCAGGCGCAATTTGTTCCGACCAAGCCGATCGAAGTCGTGGTGCATTCGGGGCCCGGCGCCGGCAATGACGTGTTCGGCCGCGCGGTCATTGCCGCAATCGAGCAGGAGAAGCTCGCGCCGGTGCGCATGCAGATCGCCAACCGGGTCGGCGGCGGCGGCACTACGGCGGTGAACTACATGATGTCCAAGGCCGGCGATCCGCATGTGATCGCGGTGTTCACTAGCCTTTGGATTTCCAATCCCCTGGTCGAAAAACTCGCCGAACACCGCATGACCGACATGACGCCGATTTCGCGGCTGATCATCGAGCCGGGCGTGATCGTGGTGCGCGCGGATTCGCCGTTCAACACGCTCAAGGACTTCATCGACGGCGCGCGCAAGAATCCCGGCGCGCTCAAGCAGTCCGGTGGCTCGATCCTGGCGCGCGACAATCTGGTGCGCCAGACGCTGCAGGCGGCGACCGGCGCGCGCTGGGCGTTTGTTTCGTTTCCGGGCGGCGGGGAGCGGATCGCGGCGCTGCTCGGCGGCCATGTCGATATGATGGTGATGGAGCCGAGCGAGGCCGGCGAACTGATCCGCAGCGGCAAGGTGCGTGCGGTCGCCCAGGTCACCAGCAAACGCGTCGCAGGTTACGAAGCCGTGCCGACGCTGAAGGAAGCCGGCTTCGACGTGCCGGAGGTGCCGCAGGCGCGTGGATTGATCGCGCCGCCCAAGATCCCGGCAGCGGCGGTGAGCTACTACGAGACTTTGTTTGCGAAGCTCTCGACCTCGGCGGCCTGGCAGAAGATCCTGAAGGACAATCTGCTGGAAGGCGCTTATCTCAATTCCAAGGATACGATTGCGTTTCTCAGCGAGTACGAGGCGCAATTGCGCGTAGTGCTGAAGCAGGCCGGCGCCACGCTGGTGCGGTAGCGCCAATTAAGCCAGCCGCTCCATCACCCAGCGCGCGCCGGCGAACAACTGGTCGTCGCGGTAGCGCGGCGCCACCAGCTGGATGCCGACCGGCAGGCCCTGGGGTCCAGTGTGGGTTGGCAGCGACATCGCCGGGCCGTTGAGCACCGTCCAGAACTGCTGGAACGCCGGCTCGCCGGTGAAGCCGAGGCCCTCGGGCGGCTCGCCCTTGACGCAGGGCGAGATGATGGCATCGATGCCGTCATAGGCGTCGGCGATGCGTGCGCGGCAGCGATCGGCCAATTCAAGCGCGGCGATGTAGTCCGCGTGCTTCATGGCGAAGCCCTGCTTGACGCGATCGCCCAATACTTTGCTGATTTTGTCCGGATGGTGCTGCCAGTCGGCCGCCATGCTCTTTGAGCGCTCGTAATTGTTGATGGTCTCGCGCGCGGTGTAATAGAGCTTGGAAAATTCTTCCGGCAGCACGATTTCCTTGACCGACGCACCGGCGCCGGCGAGTCGCTTCGCCGCGTCTTCGACGGCCTGTTTGGTCGCGTCCTCGGCGGTGTCCCACAGCGGCGTGCGGCAGAGGCCAAAGCGCGGCGGGGAGTCGTGCCGAAGATAAGCCGGCGGCTTGTTGATGAGCGCTGCGGTGACGAGTTCGGCGTCGTCGACGGTGCGCGTCAGCAGCCCAATGGTGTCGAGCGTCTCGGCGGCGAATTTGATGCCTTGGCGATTAATCAGGTTGAAGGTCGGCTTGTAGCCGACGCAGCCGCAATACGAGGCCGGGCGCAACACCGAGCCGCCGGTCTGCGTGCCATAGGCGACCGGCGTCATGAAATCGGCGACCGCCGCGGCCGAGCCGGACGACGAACCGCCCGGCGTGTGCGCGGGACTATGCGGATTGGCGGTCGGGCCGGGGAACATGCCGGCGAATTCGGCGGTCACCGTCTTGCCGAGGATCACCGCGCCGGCCATGCGCGCGAGGGCGACGCAAGCAGCGTCGCCAAACGAGCGGTGACCCTTGTAGATCGGTGAGCCCATCTCGGTCGGCAGGTGCTCGGTGTCGATAATGTCTTTGACGCCGATCGGCACGCCATGCAGAAGGCCTTTGCGTGATGGCATGCGGTCGAGCGCGCGGGCCTGCATCAGCGCATAATCGGGATCGACAGTTGCGAAGGCGTGGACCACCGGCTCGCGCGCGGCGATGCGGTCGAGGCAGTCGCGCACCACCGCCTCGGCGGTGAAGGTCTTGGCCGCGATGCCTTTGGCGATGGCAGTGGCGGAGAGTTGGTTGAGTGAGGACATGGCCCGCCCTATCCGCCGTCGTGAGGCCGGTTGAGATTAATTCGCCTTGGCGCGTCCGGCCGAGGTGCCGGCGATCTTGCCGAACACCGCGCCTGAACACAGCCCCGAGCCGCCGGGATAGTTGAAGTAGAAGACGCCGCCGACCAGTTCGCCCGCGGCATAGAGCCCGCGGATTGGCTGGTAATCGGTATTCAGAACCTCGCAATCGGTGTTCACGCGCAGGCCGCCGAAGGTGAAGGTAATGCCGCAGGTTACGGCATAGCCTTCATAGGGCGGCGTATCGAGGGTGTTCGCCCAGTTCGATTTGTTGATCGCGAGCCCTTGGGTGCAGCGGCCGTCCTTCACGTTCGGATTGAACGGAATGTCGGTGCGTACCGCCTTATTCCATTCGGCGACGGTCTTGAGGAATTCGGCGGCATTGACGCCTTCGAGCTTTGCCGCGAACTCTTCCAGCGTGTTGGCGGTCACCTTGGTAATCTGGCGGATGCGGTATTCATCGCGTTGCAGGCTCTTCACCTTCTGGTCGAATATCTGCCAAGCAAATTGACCGGGCTGTTCCAGCACCACGCGGCCGTATTTGGCATAGGTGTAATTGCGAAAATCGGCGCCCTCGTCGACAAAGCGCTTGCCGGTGGCGTTGACCAGCATCGCGAACGGATAGCTGTGCTTCTGGAACTGGTCGCCGACCGCGAGGTCGCCGAATTCGGGCGCGTTCATCTCCCATTGCACGGCATGGCAGCCCGACCAATTGCCGCACGGGCTTGCGCCGATCTCCAGCGCCATGCGGATGCCGTCGCCGGTGTTGAAGCGGGTGCCGCGCACCTTGGCGAGGTCCCAGCCGGGGCCGAGATAGCGCGTGCGCCATTCCGGGTTGGCCTGGAAGCCGCCCGACGCCAGGACCACCGCCTTGCCGTGAATTTCGCTTTCGCGGCCGTCGTGGCGCACCCGCACGCCTTCGACGCGGTCGCCGGTGTGGATCAGCGACAGCGCGCGGGTGCGGTAGCGGATTTCGATGCCGCGTTTCTTGGCGGATTCGGTAAGCATGTTGACCAGGCCCGGACCGCCGCCGACGGATTCGATCGTCAGGCCGCCCCAGAACTTGAACTTGCCGTCGATCTTGAACGCCTGCCGGCCATAGATCGGAATGAAGCGCACGCCTTTTTCGCGCATCCAGTTGAGGGTGTCGAAACTCCGGGTCACCAGGAGTTCCACCAGGTCGGGATTGGCGCGGTTCTGCGTCACCAGCGCCATATCGTCGAAGAATTTCTCGGCGGTGTAAGTGCCGAAATCGGTCTCTTCGATCTCCTTCTCGGTCAGGTCGGGGATCAGCGTCTTGATGTCATCGACGCCGTTGTACACCACGCGGATCGAGCCGGCGGTGAACCGGCTATTGCCGCCGGCTTCATCCTCGGGCGCTGCTTCCAGCACCAGCACTTTGGCGCCTTGCTCTTGCGCCGCCAGTGCCGCGCAAAACGCCGCATTGCCGCCGCCTACTACAATCACATCGTATTCTGACATTGCTTCCACCTACTCCATGTCCTTCTCCGTCATCCTGAGGTGGCCGCGAAGCGGCCCTCGAAGGATGAACGGCCCCGTCTCGGGCCGCACCCTTCGAGGCGCGCTGCGCGCGCACCTCAGGGTGACGGAGAGAGGCTTAGATCAATCCTGCACCACTTTCCATTCAATCGTCTCGCCGCCGCGATAGACCAGCGCCCGTTCGTCGGGGCCAGCCACCTTGACCTCGTCGGGCGCGGTCCAGGGCGACTTTTCCAGCGTGATCCGTTCTTCATTGGGCGGCAATTTGTAATGCCTGGGTCCGTTGAGCGAGGCGAAGGCTTCCAGCTTGTCGAGCGCGCCTTCCTCCTCGAAGATCTCGGCATAGGTTTCGATCGCCACCGGCGCATTGAAAATGCCCGGGATGCCGTTGAGCGCCAGCTTCTTCGCGACCGGATGCGGCGCGGAATCGGTGCCGAGGAAGTAGCAGGCTTCGCCCGAGGTCGCGGCCTGGCGCAGCGCCGTGCGATCCTTCGCGGTTTTGATCACCGGCATCACATACATATAAGGCTTGAGCCCCCAGCCGAACCAATCGGTACGGGTGAGGACCATGTGATAGGGCGTGATGGTGCCGCCGACCTGCGGTGCCGCGCTCCGCACGAAATCGACGCCGTCCTTCGACGACAGGTGTTCCAAGATCATGCGCAGCCCGGGAAACTGCCGGGTCCATTTCGACAGATAGCGCTCGATGAACATGGCCTCGCGGTCGAAAATGTCGATCGCGGGATCGACGTCCTCGCCGTGCATCAGGAACGGCATGTCGATCTTTTCCATGCGCTCGAGCACGCGCATGACCTTGCGATAGTCGGTGACGCCGGCGGCCGAATTGGTGGTGGCATTGGCCGGATAGAGTTTGACGCCGGTGAATACGCCGTCTTTGAAGCCGCGCTCGACATCGTCGGGGTCGGTGTCGTCGGTGAGATAACAGGTCATCAGCGGCTTGAAGGTCGAACCCTTGGGCAGCGCCGCCAGCGCGCGCTCGCGATAGGCGATGCCGTCTTTGGTGGTTGTCACCGGCGGAATCAGGTTCGGCATCAGGATTGCGCGGCCGAAATTCTTCGCCGTGTGTGGCAGTACCGCCTTGAGCATCTCGCCGTCGCGGACATGCAGGTGCCAGTCGTCAGGTTTGCGAATGGTAATTCGAGTGGTCATGGAAGGCCGATACACCTATCACTGGAGGAACCCGCGGCCGGTGCGGTTTGGGCCCCGGAGGGTCGGCCGTGGCCGAAATCGAGCGCCGAGCAGTTTAGCGCCCCGTGTACCAAAATCAAAATTTTCGCCATTTTTTGTACGGCGGGCTGCTAGACAAGATTGTGGGAGCAACCCATGGCGAAGCAGTCAGCCGAATTTCGTGCGCTCTTTGCCGACGCCATGACCCATTTTCAAGGCGGGCGGCTGGCGCAGGCCGAGAGCCTCTATCGGGCCGCGCTGGCCATGGTGCCGCGCGATCCCGCCGTCACGCACAACCTCGGCGTAGCGATCGCGGCCCAGGCCCGTCATGGGGATGCGATCGGCTGTTTTGATGAGGCGCTCAGGGCCGATCCTGGCTTCGTCTCGGCGCATTACAACCGGGCCGTCGCGCTGCTGGCGCTTGGCGAATGCCAGCAGGCGATCCGGGCCTTCGGCCGTGCCGCGCGGCTTGAGCCGGAGCATTACGAAGCGCACCGCGCCCTCGGCTTCCTCTGGCTCTCGCAAGGCGAACGGGGCCGGGCGCTCGATCATTTTGCGCGCACCTACGAACTCCGGCGCGGCGACGACCGGACCGCCATCGCATTGCAATCTTTGACGCGGGCGACACGCCACAAGCTTGAACATGATGCCGCGCAGTTTCTCTATCTGTCGCAGCGCAAGCGGGATCGCCTACGCTTTGAATTGCTCGCGCGCAACTACCGCGCGATCGCGACGCTGATCCCGGAGACGGGCGCCTCGTTGTCCGATGCGCAGATCGATGTATTGGGTGCGGACTACAACACGCCGATCCATCTATGCGCTGCGCCCGAGGTCACGGCCGGCGCAGTCAATCAACGGGCGGATCGGGCGGCGCTGACCGCCCAATTTGCGGAGCAGGGCGCGATCTGGGTTGACGAACTGCTCACGCCAGCGGCGCTCGATGCCCTGCGGCGGTTCTTGTTGGAGAGCACGATCTGGCACGACTTTTCCCATATCGAGGGCTTCGTTGCGTCCTATCTCGAAGATGGCCTCGCGTGCCCGCTGCTGCTGCAAATCGCGGACGAACTCCGGCGTGTGTTTCCGGAGATTCTCGGCCAATACCGCCTGTCTCAGGCCTGGGCCTTCAAAGGTCTGCAAGCGCAATCGGCGGTCGATGTTCACGCCGACGATGCCGCCGTCAGCGTCAATTTCTGGGTCACGCCCACGGAAGCCAATCTCGACCCGGAGCACGGCGGCTTGGTGGTCTGCCGCGCACCGCCGCCGGGCGACTGGGCGATCAAGGACTACGACCAGGATCGGGAGCGTATCGTAACATTTTTGGAACAACAGGCTTCCGACCGCCTCGTTGTGCCCTATCGCCAGAACCGCGCCGTGCTCTTCCGGTCACGGCTGTTCCACCACTCGGATCGCCCAGAATTCGCGTCAAATTACGAGAATCACAGGATAAATCTGACGCTGCTGTATGGCTAAAGGCTGCTAAGCGACACTTGGGATTGGGCCGTTTCCGCGCTGTCCCAAAATTGACACACCGGTTTGTCGTCGCTATATCAAGCGGTAAGGCCTGTGACGCGTGCAGGCCCGGCCTAACCCCTCATCAGACTGCCCGATCGATGACGCTCGATCCGAACCACAACTATTCCAACGCCGCCTTGCGGATCGGCGATGTTGACCGCTATCCGCGACGGCGCGTCGGCGAGTTCATCGGGATCGTAGCGTCCAATGCCGGGGTCAACGACGAATACCGGCACATCGTGGTCAAGGTGCATGAGCAGGCGCTCAAGGCCTATGCGGGCCAGATGTTCCATCTGCTCTGTCCATCGCCAGACGGCGCCGAGGTGTGGATGCGCCGCCCCATGAGCGTCTACCGGGTCGACAAAGCGGCAGGCGCGGTCGAGTTCCTCTACAAGATTGAAGGCCGCGGCACGCGCGGCATGGGGAAGCTGCAGCCGGGCGATGAATTCAACATCGCGGGTCCGCTGGGTGCCGGCTTCAAGCTGGAGCCGGCTTGGAAAAACATCGTTGTGCTCGGGCGCGGCGTTGGGCTCGCGACCCTCGCGCCGCTGTCGCAGCTAGCGGCGGAGCAAGGCGTCGGCGTGACTGCGATCCTGAGCGCGCGCCACCAAGGCGTCGTGATGTCGAAGGCGCTGTTCGAGGAACTCGGCGCGCGCACCGTCACGGTGCTCGACTCGGACGGGACGAGCGCGGTCGAGAATGTCGAGCGGGTCATTGAGGAACTGATCGCTGCGCGCAAGGCGGATGCCTTCTTCACCTGCGGCTCCAACCGGTTACTGAAGCTAACGCAGCGACTCGGGAAGAAGCACAACATCCCGGGGCAGGTCGCGATGGAGCAGATCATGGTCTGCGGTTTCGGCGCCTGCTATGTTTGTATGCGCACCTTCGAGGTCGACGGCAAACGCGTGCTCAGGCGTGTGTGCCGGGAGGGTCCGGTCTTCAACATGCAGGAGGCGGTCGGATGGTAGATCTTTCCGTCAAGATCGGCGACATCACCCTGCAGAATCCGGTGCAGCCGGCGTCCGGCGCATTTTCATGGGAATACAACGACGTTATCGATCTCAACCGGCTCGGCGCGCTGGTCGCCAAGACCATCTGCCGTGAGCCGCGCCTGGGCAATCCGACGCCGCGCATGGCTGAGACCGAGGCCGGCATCATCCAGTCGATCGGGCTGCCGGGGAAAGGCATCGATTATTTCATCGCGCACATCGTGCCCGAATACGCCAAATTCACGCCGCCGCTGGTGGTCAGCGTTTCGTCGGAAACCATCGAGGATTTCGCCGCTTTGGCCGAAGAGCTGAGCGTGCCGGATGTCGATGTCATCGAAGCCAACATCTCCTGCCCGACCCGCAATTCGACCGGCGGCAATTTCGCGATGCACGAGGACTATACCCGCGACTGCATCAAGGCGATCCGCGCCAAGACCAAGAAGCCGCTATGGGTCAAGCTCTCGCCCAATGCCGGAGACATCGTGTCGATTGCCAAGGCGGCGGAAGCGGCCGGGGCCGACGCGCTGGTGATCGCCAACACGTTCCTCTCGCTTAAAATCCGCACCGACAATTTCCGTCCCGCGCTCGGCAACAAATTCGGCGGCCTGGTCTCACCGGCTTTGAAGCCGATCGTGCTGCGGATGGTCTATCAGGTGGCCAAGCAGGTCAAAATTCCCATCATCGGCATCGGCGGCGTCACCAAGGCCGAGGACGTGGTCGAATATATGCTGGCGGGCGCGAGCGCGGTCGGCATCGGCTATGCCGGTTTCCGCAATCCGACGGCGCTGATCTCGATCATCGATGACCTCGCAGCCTGGTGCGACGAGCGCGGCATCACGAAAGTGACGGAGCTGATCGGCGCCGTGCGCGACCAGGACATGGAGACCGACACGCTCGCCGCCGCTTCCGTGGGCGTGTAAGGCGGTCCGTCGCGCCCTGCCGCGGTTAATCGATCCGCTCCAGTCGCTCGCGCATGAAGGCCACCGCCGCCGGTCCCTTGAGGGCGCGCGCCCATAAATCCTTGGCCATCTTCTCATGTAGCGCCAGCGCCTCCGGCGCCGCGGTGATCATGGCGACCCCAACCCGAATATTGGGCTGCTCGCCCAGCCGGAACGGCGACAGTGCCAGCAGATGGCGGTCGGGTTGGCGAAAAATCTGAAAGCTGGTGTGTGGCAGGGTGTCCGGCACAATCCCGATCTGCACGCCGATCGGTTCGTCGGCCATCATGGCGGTGAAATGCGCGGCTTCGGCGCGGGCGAGCGCACGGCGCTCTGCACGTGTTGCGTCCGGCAGGTCGTCACGGCCGACCAGACCGTTGCGCAGGAAGCGTTCCATTTCGGTGGCCGAGATCAGATTGACGATGCCGGGTTGGCGGCGGCGGTAGCTCTCCTTGCGTTGGCGCAGCACCGCCATCAGTTCGTCGACCTGCGCCAGTGCCCGGGCGCGGCCGTGATAGCCGTCAGGCAGGCTTTCCCGCAGCACATCCGCCAGCGCGCGGTCGAACGCATCGGAGGCGAGCAGGTAGGAGATCGGGCCGGCCAGCACGATGATGTGCTCGGAGGTCTCCTCGATCTGGCGCATGCGCTCGAAATAGGCGACCGAGGAGGCGATATATTCGACTCCGACGCCGAGCAGGGTCGGGACTGACACGCTCAGCAGCTCGGACAGTTTTTCGAGCGTTTCGATCTTGGCGAGTTCGCCCTTCTCGAACCGGTAGAGCGCGGTCCGCGAAATGCCCAGCCGATTGGCGATTTCGTCAGCGGATAATCCCGAGCCGAGGCGAAACGCCTTCAGTCGGTTGCCGATATCGTCGAAGCGGATGGGCATGGCTTGCTCACAATCTCGCGCCGTCATCCTGAGGTGCGAGCTGCGTAGCGGCGAGCCTCGAAGGATGCACGGCCCGGATCCGGGCCGTCGCCCTTCGAGGGCCACGCTTCGCGCGGCCACCTCAGGGTGACGGATCAATGTTTGTGCACGTCATCGCGCCGCCTGCAATCGCTTGGCGGCATCGAGTGCGGCGAGGACGATGTTCTGATAGCCGGTGCAGCGGCAGAGATTTCCGGAGATCGCAATCCGCACTTCCTGCTCGGTCGGGTTCGGATTGTCGCGCAGGAATTCGGTCAACGTGGTCAGCATCCCCGGCGTACAGAAGCCGCATTGCAGGCCGTGATTGTCGCGGAACGCCTCCTGCAACGGGCTGAGTTCGGTGGCCGACGGCGCGAGGCCTTCGACCGTGGTGATGGCGTGCCCCTCGGCCTGGACCGCCAGCATTAGGCAGGAGCGGGCGGTCTGTCCGTCAAGCAGGACGGTGCAGGCGCCGCAAACGCCATGCTCGCAGCCAAGATGCGTGCCGGTCAGCCCAAGCGTGTGGCGCAGGAAATCGGCGAGGGTCAATCGCACCTCGGCCTCGGCCTCGTAGCGCTTGCCATTGACGGTCAGGGCAACCTTGCGGGTTTCGGTCATGGCGTGCCCACTCAACGTTTCGCGTGGCTGTTGAGCCGCGCGCGCGCCTGCTCCAGGGCGCGGCGCGACATCACGGTGGCGAGATGCTGCCGGTAATTGGCCGGAGCATGAATGTCTTCGATCGCATCGTATTTGCGGCAGCTTTCACAGGCTTCGCGCAGCAATTTGTCGTCGGGCGCGTGACCGATCAGCGCCTGCTCGACCTCGGTGGCGCGCACCGGCGCGACCGCAATGCCGCCAAGCGTGACCGATGCGCGGGTGATCTTGCCGGCAGAGTCTTCGGTCAATAGCGCCGCGGCCGAGACGATGGCGAAATCGCCATGCCGTCGCGAAAACTCGCTAAAGCCATAGCCATGCGCATCCGGCCAGACCGGAAAGCGCACCGCCGTCACCAGTTCGTTCAATTCGATCGCCGGGGTCATGAAGGCGACCGGGAAGGCCGCGAATTCGATCTGGCGTGCTCCATTCGGCCCCTGCACCGTAACCGTTGCGTCCATCGCAGCGGCGACGGTCACAAGCTCGGCGGATGGGTCGAGATGGCAGAGCGAGCCGCCGATGGTGCCGCGATTGCGGGTCTGGCGGTGGCCGACATGCTGGATCGCTTCGTGCATCAGCGGGCAGCGCTTGCGAATGAGGTCGGAGAATTCGATGTCGCGCTGGCGGGTCATTGCGCCGATTTCGATCGCGCCATTGGCTTCCCGGATGTAGGCAAGACCGTCGACCCGGTTGAGGTCGATGATGTGGTCAGGCTGTACAAACCGCATATTAAGCATTGGCATCATCGACTGCCCGCCTGCCAGGAGCTTGGCATTGTCGAGCCGGCCGAGCAGCGCGACGGCATCGCCGACGGTGCGTGGATCGTGGTAACTGAAGGGCGGTGGTTTCATCGCTTTATTTCGGAATATGTCGCTGGCGGGCCGCGCCTTTACATAGCCGGAAAACCGTGCCTGAATCCAAAAAAATATAATAGTCCCAATTATGAAACGGCGCGCGCCTTGAGATGGCCCGCCCCGTGCCCGAAAGTCCTGAGCCGATGAAACCAGCCGCCTTTCGCTACTATACGCCCAAGACGCTGGCGGAGGCGGTTGCCGTGCTGGCGGATGTCGCATCCGACGACGGGCGGATCTTGGCCGGCGGGCAGAGCTTGGTGCCGATCATGGCGTTCCGGCTGGCCAAGCCGACGCATCTGGTTGACATCAACGGCATCTCGGAATTGGCGCGGGTCACGGTTGCCGATGGCAAGCTCAAAATCGGCGCCTGCGTCCGCCATGCGGCGTTTTACCAGCCGGTCTGTGACGGGCCCTTGGGCAAGCTCTTGGCGACGGTGGTGCGCAGCATCGCCCATCATCCAATCCGCACCCGCGGCACTTTTTGCGGCAGCGTGGCGCATGCCGATCCGGCCTCCGAGTGGTGTGCGCTGGTGGCCATGCTCGATGGCGAGATGGTGGCGCAGAGCAAACGCGGCCAGCGCGTGATTGCGGCGAAGGATTACTTCGCCGGCATCATGACCACGGCGCTGGATGAGGATGAGCTGCTGACCGAGGTGCGCTTGCCATTGTTGCCCGCCGATGCCCGCGTCGGTTTTCAGGAGTTCTCGCGCCGCGCCGGCGACTTCGCGCTCGGCATGGCGGTGGTGACCTATCAGGTCGTGGGCGGCAAGATCGCCACGGCGCGCGTCGGTATTGGCGGCGCCGAGCCGTCTCCGCGCCGTATCGCGGAGGCGGAGGCCGCGCTGATCGGCAAGCCACCGGGCGCCACGGCGTTCGATGCCGCTGCCGTCGCGGCGGCCGCAGCGATCGCGCCGCTTGAGGATTTTCACACCAGCGCCGACTATCGGCGCGATCTTGTGCGCGCTATGACCCGCCGCGCGCTCGATAGCGCGGCGGTTTGAGCGGTCGAACGCCAATGCCGAAAGAAGGTGGACAATGAACCGGCCAGCCGATCTCACCTCGCGAACGCTCGCCAATGCCCCTAAGCAGGATCTGCGCACCTGGCTTGCGCAACTGGAGGCCGCCAATGACGTGCAGCTGGTGCGCGGCGCCAATCGCGACACGGAAATCGGCGGCATTGTCGATTTCTACCAGCGCCGGACCGGCAATCGCGCCGTCCTGTTTGACGACATTCCGGGCTATCCGTCGGGCTATCGGGTGCTCGCCAATATCCTGACATCGACTAAACGCATCAAGATGACGCTTGGTCTGCCGGCGGACGCGAGCGACATGGATATCGTGGCCTTTTGGCGCAAATACATGAAGGACAACAAGGCCGTTCCGCCGGTGCAGGTGCCGACCGGACTGGTGCTGGAGAACGTCTATCGCGGCGACGACATCGATCTCACCAAGATCCCGGCGCCAAAATGGCATGAGCACGACGGCGGCTATTACATCGGCACCGGCGACATGGTCATCATGCGCCATCCCGACACCGGCTGGATCAACTACGGGGCCTATCGCGTGCAGGTGCACGGCAAGCGGCTGGCGTCGGTGATGTGCTCCAAGGGCAAGCACGGCAACATCATCCTCAATCGCTACAAGGAACTCGGCCAGAAATGCCCGATTGCGGTGGTGTGCGGCATGCACCCGGCGCTGTTCATGGTGGCGGGGCTCGAAATTCCCTACGGCAAGAATGAATATGATGCGGCTGGCGGACTTTTGGGCGAGCCGGTCGAGACCATTCCCGGGCCGGTCACCGGCCTGCCGATCCCGGCCAATGCCGAGATCGCATTCGAGGGTTATGTTTCGCTTGACGATCTGATCGACGAAGGACCGCTGGGCGAATGGACCGGCTACTACGCTGGTGGCAACAAGAAAGAGCCCGCGATCCGGGTCGAGAGCTTCATGCATCGCGACAAGCCGGTGCTGCTCGGCGCGGTGCCCGGTATTCCACCGGACGACGACAGCTACTATCGCTGCACCTATCGCTCGGGCGCGGTGTGGAACCAGCTCGAAGGCGCCGGCGTCCCGGAGGTGAAGGGCGTGTGGTCGCATGAGACCGGCGGCAGCCGGCTTTGGCTCAACGTCTCGATCAAGCAGATGTATCCCGGCCATTCCAAGCAAGCCGGTCTGATCGCCTCGCAATGCCACGCCGGGGCCTATGCCAACCGCTTCGTGGTGGTGGTCGACGACGACATCGACCCTTCCGACATGAACAAGGTGATGTGGGCGATGTGCACGCGGTTTGAGCCGCGCGAGGGCCTGGAAATTCTGCGCGGCTGCTGGAGCACGGTGCTTGATCCGATGTGCTATAGCGAAACCGACCCGCGCAACGCGCGGGTGGTGATCGATGCCTGCAAGCCGTTCGGGCGGCGCGACACCTTCCCGCGCGTCGTGCGCAATTCAACGGAACTCGACCAGAAAATCCTGGCGCGGTTCAAGGACATTCTGCCGCGCTGATGACCGATAAGACCGACATCATCCTCATTATTAACGGGCGGGCGCATGCAATCAGCGTCGAGCCGCGCAAGACGCTGGTCGATGCGATCCGCGACGACTGCGGCCAGACCGGCACGCATATCGGTTGCGAGCACGGCATTTGCGGGACCTGCACCATCATTCTCGACGGTGACGCGGTCCGTTCCTGCCTGATGTTCGCGGTGCAGGCGGATGGCCGGCACATTCGAACGGTCGAGGGATTGGCCGACGGTGAGACGCTGCACCCGTTGCAGCAAGCCTTCATTACCCACCACGGTCTGCAATGCGGCTTCTGCACGCCCGGCTTCCTGATGCTGGCGGTGAATGCGCTCGAGCACAATCCGAACATCGGCGATGACGAACTGCTTGACGTGCTGGCCTCCAACCTCTGCCGCTGCACCGGCTACCAGAACATCATCAAGGCGGTGCGCGCCGCTCGGGACGAGATGCGCGGCGCGAAGGCGACATGAGCCACGGCGGTAACGCGCACGGCTATCCGACCCCGCCGCCGTCCTCGGCGCGGCGCGTACTGGGCCACGCAGTCGCCCGCATCGAGGATCGGCCCCTGGTCACCGGCCGCGGGCGCTATGCCGGCGACATCAATTTTCCGCACCAGCTCCACATGCGGATTGTGCGTTCGCCCAACGCGCACGGCAAAATTCTTTCGGTTGACGCGTCTGCCGCACTGGCGATGCCGGGCGTGCTCGCGGTCTGGACCAATGCCGATATCGCCGAACTGTCGCCGATCGATTTCCGCGCCGACAAGAACGCCACTGGCATCCGCGAATTCCGCCAGCCGGCGCTGGCCCAGACCTATGTGCGTTATATCGGCGATCCGGTGGCGGCGGTGTTTGCCGACGATCCCTATGTCGCCGAAGACGCCGCCGAACAGGTTGCGCTCGCAATCGAGGCTCTGCCGGTGGTCATGTCAGCGAGCGATCCGCCTGGCGAGTTTGAACCCGGTCGTTCCAGCGAAGCGATCGTGCTGCATCATAGCTTTGGCGACGTCGAAGCGGCGTTTCGGAACGCCCATGCGGTGATTGAACTCGACCTGCAAACCGGCCGGCATTCCGGCGTGCCGCTGGAAACCCGCGGTGCAATTGGCGTCTATGATGCGGCCAAGGATCTCTTGGAACTGCACGGCGCGGCGAAAATTCCGCACCGCAATCGCGAAACGCTCTGCCGGATGCTCAACCGCGCTCCGTCATCATTGCATCTGCACGAAAGCCATGTCGGCGGCGGCTTTGGCATTCGCGGCGAACTCTATCCCGAGGATGTCCTGGTGCTGGTCGCCGCCATGCGGTTTGAGCGCCCGGTAAAATGGATCGAGGACCGGCGCGAGCATCTGATGTGCGCCAATCAGGGTCGCGAGCAGCGCCATCGCGCGCGCATCGCGGTCGATCGGGATGGCCACATTCTGGGCATCGAGGACGAAATCTTCCACGATCAGGGCGCCTATATCCGCACCCATGGCGTGAACGTTCCGAATCGGACGATGTGCATGATGACCGGCGCCTATAAGGTACCGGCCTATCGGGCAAAGGCCAGAGTCAGGCTCACCAACAAGACGCCGGCGGCGACTTACCGCGCGCCCGGGCGTTACGAGAGCACCTTCGTGCGCTCGCGCCTGATGGATGCGGTCGCCGCCAAGCTCGGTATCGATCCGGTCGAGGTGCGGCGGCGCAATCTCATCACTGCGCAGGAGATGCCTTACGTTATTGCGTTTGATGAGCCCGGCGTTGAGGCGTTGGAATTCGATTCCGGCGACTTTCCCGCATTGCTTGAGAAGGCGCTCAAGGCGTTCGGCTGGGACAAGCTGCAAGCCGATCTAAAACGTCGCCGCGCCGCCGGCGAACTGGTCGGCGCCGGCGTTGCAATTTTTATGGAGGAGAGCGGCCGCGGTCCGAGCGACAATGCCAAGATCAAGGTCGATCCCGACGGCACGGTGGAGCTGATCACCGGCGGCGCGTCGCTTGGACAGGGATTCGAGACCGTGATGGCGCAGATATGCGCCGAGGCGCTCGGGGTCGATTATCGACGCGTGCGGGTGATCCATGGTCAGACCGACCTGATCGACCATGGCATCGGCGCGCATGCGGCGCGCGCCACGGTGCTGACCGGTGGCGCGGTGCATGTGACCGCGACCATGGTGCGCGACAAGGCGCTCGAATTTGCGTCCGAACTGTTGCAGACGCCGGCCGACGATCTCGACATTGTCGATGGCATGGTGATGCGCCGCGACACCAAGGGCGGCCCGTCGATTGCCCTCGGCGACCTCGCCAAGCGCCTTGCGCCTGGCTCAAAGCTTCTGCGCGGCCGCGATCCGCAGCTGGCGGCGCATGGCTGGTACAACACCGACCACACGGTATTTCCTTATGGCGTGCATCTTGCGGTCGCGTGCGTCGATCGCGACACGGGCCGGGTTGCGGTCGAGCGTTTCATGGTCGCTTACGACGTGGGTCGCGCCGTCAATCCGCTGCTGATCGAGGGCCAATTGGTCGGTGGCTGCGTGCAGGGGTTGGGTGGCGCGTTGTCGGAGGAGTTCGTTTATGACGAGGCCGGCGAGCCGTTGTCGGCAACCTTCGCCGACTACCTGATGCCGACCGTGCATGACGTGCCGGACGTCGAAGTGTTGTTGACCGAGGATGCGCCGTCGCCGCGTCATCCGCTCGGCCTCAAGGGCGCGGGCGAGGGCGGTATCAATGGCGCCGGCGGCGTCATCGCCTCCGCCATCGACGATGCATTGCAGATGTCCGGCGCCATCACGCGGCTGCCAGTAACGCCGCAACGGATCAGGGACTTGTTGCGCCGTTGATGGCTTATGGCTTGATCGCGGCGCGCGCCTCTTCGACGACGTCATTCGGCGTGGTGTAAAGTTCGGCAATCAGCCGATCGATCTCTTCGCCGGTGACTGGATTGACGTCGAGCTGGAGCTTGTCGGCGTCCGCAAGGAACGCGGGATCCTTGAGCGTTGCATCGAAGGCGCGCCGCAGCGCCTGCCGGCGATCGGCGGGGACGCCGGGCGGTGCGGCAAATGGGCGGCCCATGATCTGACGGCTGGTAACAAGCTTCAGGATCTGCTTCTGCCGGTCATTGGCGAAGTCGGCAATCAGCGGTACGTCCGGCAGTTCCGGCGCTTTGCTCTCGGACATATGGATAAGATAATTGAGCTTCTTTTCCTTGATCCAGGCGGCGCGGGTCGACTTGATGCTCGACCACGACCAGCCGCAGCGGCCGTCGACCTCGCCGCGCTCGATGGCCAGGATGATATCGGAAGTGCCGTGATAGCCGGTGACCAGTTTCAGCTTGACGCCAAACACGTTGCGCACGAACGCCGAGTAAGTGTCGGGGTCGGAGCCGGCGCCTTCGCCGCCGACCGCGAATTGTCTGCCCAGGGCGTCCTGCCACGTCTTGATCGGCGAGGTGTGCCAGGTCGCACAAATCGAAATCTCGTTGGTGCCGCTGCCGAGCCAGGTGAATTTGGCCGCTTCGAATTGCACCCGGGCGGTGCCGATCAGCGGCTCAATCGGCAGTCCGCGCGCGAATGTGCCGAACACCGTGCCGTCTTTGGCGGCCACGTTGTAGATGTTGTTGGCGGCGTTCAGGCTGCCGGCGCCGGTGAGGTTCTGGATGATGAAATTCGGATTGCCGGGGAGGTGGCGTCCCATGTGGCGTGCCAGCGCCCGGGCGTAAAGGTCATAGCCGCCGCCGGCGGTGTAGCCGACGATCACGGTGATGGTCTTGCCTTTGTAGAAGTCGGCCACCGACTGTGCCTGGGCGCCCGCCGGCATCGCCGAGGCGGCCAAGCACAATCCCCAACTTACCCATCGACGCATAGTAACCCTCCAGCTTCACGGCCTTCCTTTAGCAAAGGCCGTGGCGGCCCGTCGACAGGGGGCCGACTGGACGCTCGCATTTGCCGGTGGCATGAGGCAAGCTGGCGCTTATGATTAAATATTGGCTTCACAGGCGAGAGGTTGTGCAGTGGGTGAATGGGGAATTGGTCAACCGGTCCCGCGATTTGAAGATCCGCGGCTGATCAGGGGCGAGGGCAATTATGTCGGCGACATGATGTTCCCAGGCACCGTGCCGGGCTATGTGCTGCGTTCGCCGCACGCCCATGCGCGGATCAAGCGAATCGACGTGTCCAAGGCGAAGGCCGCCCCTGGCGTCCTGGCGGTGCTGACCGGCGAGGACTGGGACAATTCCGGGTTTGGCGACCTTCCAGTGCCGTCCGGTCCGAAACGGCGTGATGGCTCCCCGCTGTACCGGCCGCGCTATCGGGCGCTCGCCCGCGACCGCGTGCGCTGGGTTGGCGATTATGTGGCCTTTGTCGTGGCCGAGACCACGCACCAGGCGATGGATGCGGCGGAATTGATCGAGGTTGACTACGAGGCGCTGCCGGCGATTGTCGCGACCGCGGACGCAATCAATCCGGGCAAGCCGCTGGTGTGGGACGATTGCCCCAACAACATCTGCTTCGTGCATCTCGAAGGCGACAAAGCCAAAACCGACGCAGCCTTCGCCCAGGCGGCGCATGTGGTGAAGCACAGCTTTGTGATCAACCGCGTCACCGCCGCCAGCATGGAGCCGCGCGGCTCGATCGGAATCTATCGTCCCTATGACGATCACTACACAATTTACACCACGTTGCAGCGCAATTTCACGTTTCGTGAGGAACTTTGCAAATTCGTGCTGAAGGTTCCGGAGCACAAAGTGCGGGTAGTATCGGGCGATATCGGTGGTTCCTTCGGCATGAAGAGCGCGGTCTATAATGAGGTCGCGCTGGTGCTGTGGGCGGCCAAAGTCACCGGTCGGCCGGTGAAATGGATCAGCACGCGCTCCGAGGCTTTCCTCAGTGACGGTCAGGCGCGCGACAATGTCACCGACGCTGAACTGGCGCTCGATAAGGAGGGCAACTTCCTGGGGCTGCGCGTCAAAACCATCGCCAATGTCGGCGCATTCCTGCAGGTCGGCGGGCAATCTTTTGTCGGCAATCTTGGCACGCTGGCGGGTGTCTACAAGACACCCGCGGTCTATGTCGACGTGACGGCGGTGTTTACCAACACCAATCCGGTGCGGCCTTATCGCGGCAATGGCCGGCCCGAATCCGCCTATGTGATCGAGCGCATGGTCGACGTCGCCGCCGACGAACTCGGGATCGACCCAGCGGTGTTGCGGCGGAAGAATTCAATTCCGCCGGAGGCGATGCCCTACAAGACCGGCCTCACCTTCACTTACGATTCCGGCGAGTTCGCAAAGAACATGGACGAGGCCCTGCATATGGGCGACGCCAAGAACTTCGAGAAGCGCCGCGCCGAATCGCGCAAGCGCGGCAAGCTGCGCGGGCTCGGCTTCTCCAACACCATCGAACGCGCCGCCGCGCCAAGTTCCGAAGGCGCGGAAATTCGGTTCGATCGCTCCGGCACGATCACGCTGTTCTCCGGCTCGAACAATCAGGGCCAGGGCCATGAGACCGCGTTCAAGCAGATTGTGTGCGACCGTCTCGGCGTCGATCCGAAGGACATCACTTATATCTCAGGCGATACCGACACGGTGTTTTACGGCGAAGGTACCGGTGGTTCGCGTTCCGCCACGCTCGGCGGCTCAGCGGTCGCGGGCGCGGCCGGCAAGGTGATCGAAAAGGGCAAGAAAATCGCCGCGCATGCGTTCAAGGTGGCCATCGAGGACATCAAATTTGAGGACGGCATCTTCTCGTCCGCAAAGTCCAACCAGACGATGACAATTGGCGATGTGGCGCGCACCGCCGCCAATCCAGCCAAGTTGCCGAAAGGCATGGAAGCCGGCTTGATCGCCACGTCGGTGTTCTATGCGGATGTCGAGAATTTCCCCAATGGCGCCCATGTCTGTGAGGTCGAGATCGACGAGGAGACCGGGCAGGTCGATATCGTGGGCTACAGCGTAGTCGACGATGTCGGTACGGTGATCAACCCGCTCCTGGTCTATGGTCAGATCACCGGTGGCGTTGCGCAGGGCATCGGGCAGATCCTGATGGAGGATATCCATTTCGATCGCGAGTCCGGTCAGCTCACCACCGGCTCGTTCATGGATTATGCGATGCCGCGCGCCGACAATATGAGTGCGCTGAACATCCACTCCAACCCGGTGCCGACGCCGACCAATCCGCTCGGTGTCAAGGGCTGCGGCGAGGCCGGTTGCGTCGGCGCCATGCCGGCGGTGGCCAATGCCATCGTCGATGCGCTGTCGGTTTACGGCGTCCGCCACATTGAAATGCCGGCGACGCCGGAGCGGGTGTGGCGGGCGATCCATGAGGCGCGGCCGTCGTAGGGTGTATGATGTGATCACCGGCCTATCCCGCTCATTCCCGCGTAAGCTTACAAAGGGTGGGTTGAGCGTTAGCGAAACCCACCGTGTCCTTTTTTGCTGACAGACGGTGGGTTTCGTTTACGCTTAACCCACCCTGCAAACTCCGCTGCACAGTTCACTCATGCCTCATCGTTCTCGCGAGGACATACCCTCCGAGCTTTGCTAATTGTCCCTCATTCGACAATGAGGGAGTGGAGCGCCGAAAGACGCTCGGGGTGCATCGGCACCCCTTAGGCGGGCCAGTAACGTAGGCCCGCAGACGCTTGCGAGGCGTCTCACATCCCATGACGCGGGATGTTCGCCTCTCGGCGCCCCGCTGCGGCATTGACGCTGACCCCGGGACGGCGCGGTGGGCGGCGTTGTCTACACGCTACAACGCCGAGGCACCTGCAAGCTCCTTGCGTCCGCTCTTAGTGGCGGGGGTCCGTTTCCCGTGGCCTCCCGAGTGCTGCTTGCATGGAGCAGCCCGCAGGACACCGCATTCCATCCTATCCGTGCAATGCCTCGCGACGAGCACTCTCAGGGGACGGAACGACGAAACCCTTTGCATGAAAATGTGGTGAGTCAATGAAGCGGGGTCCGCCATTGTGGACACAGCGAATATGGCAATGTTGATAAGTTTTCAAAACGCGCGTCACAAACCCGTGAGAAGTGCCGATGCCGCAGCGCTAACTGAAACAATGCGCGCTATCCCCAAAAATCGTACATCAGAAGCCCACCGTCCCGGTGTTGCAGACGCGCAATCCGGGCTTCTGCATTTACGCGGTTCCGCTATCTGAGCCGTGCGGACATCACTCATCGACGACGCGACGCGATTGACCCAACCCGGAAGTCGGGCGCCTTTATGTCGCAAAAATATGCGGCGTCGCAAAAAATTTATTGTACTAAACCGCTAGGGCGGTGGCAGGAAGACAAAGAGTATAGCTGGCGCAAGGTCGACGCGGACGACGGCTGCTTGTTGTCGAGAAAAGGGCAGCAACGACTATCTTGCGTCTGCCTCCCGGTATTTATTCCGGGTTCTTGGCGGTCACCTTCCAGGAACTCGAGTCCATTATGATACCGTTGGGCCGCTGATACTTAGTGAGCTCGGCCTTGAGCGCTTGGGCGATCTCGTCGTGGCGCTGTTCGCCCAGCTTACCCGCCTCGCGATAAACTTCGCCCGCTGGCCCTACAGCAAGTTGGAAGGCCACGGCGTCGTCCAGATCCTTGCCGACGAACACTTGCGCATCTACCTGCTCAAATTCAATGCTCTTGTAGCCGGCGATTTCTAGCTGTTTGGTTACCACACCGGTATCAGCCATGGAGAATGGTCCTGGCCCGCAGGTTGCCGCGTTTTCGCCCGGCGGCGGCAGATATTGCAGCACAACCTGTTTCGCAAATCCGAGCCACGGATTGTCGTTGATGCCGCGCCAGACGATCATAGTCATGATGCCGCCGGGCTTGAGACTTGCACGCATGTTGCGCAGGCCTGCCACCGGATTCTCGAAGAACTGCGTTCCAAAGCGCGAGAAACAAAAGTCGTGGATGGGCTTGAACGGGTAAGTCTGCACGTCCGCTTCCAGGAACGTGATGTTTTCGACCCCGGCCGCCTCGGCGTCCCGACGTCCGTACTGCAAGAAGCCATCGCAGCAATCCATGGCGAGAACCGAGCCGGACGGGCCGACCAAACGGGCTAGCTGGATTGCGGTATCGCCGAAGCCGCATCCGGCATCCACCACCTTGTCGCCCGGACGCACTGCGAGAGTGGGGAAGACCTTGGCGCTGTGTAGCGTCAGTCCACCGACGAGGACATGGCGCCATCGAACGAATTTCGGGACGAGCACACTGTTCCAGAAATCGACGTATTGACTCCTTGGGGCCACTGCGACTTCGGCATTGCTCATGGCAGACCTCGCGAATTCGGTTAAACTGCGCTTCGTCAGATGGTCTGAAGTCTGAACGTGATGATGTCCTTTTTCGAGCTTCGTCACAAGAGGGCAATGGCGCCTTCGCTGATCGTGTCGCGCAATTACGAGGCCGATGGTTTGAACACAGCGGCATAGTGGTAGGGCGGCACTTCGACAAGCAGTGAGAGTTTCAGGCCAGCCGGCTCGACAGCTGCAATCGTTTGGTCTGGCGACATTCTCAGTTCAGTTCGAGGCCCTCGCGGTTCTCCCAATATCGTAGTCTCCTCGCGCCGACGCTGATGCCAATTGACGATAGCGAAGCGGCCTGACGGCTTGAGCACCTCGCGCACGGCACGCGCCAATCGAAGCCGATCGGGGACGCCGTGGAAGGCGTTCGCCAGGAAGACAAAATCGACGCGTTGCGGTACCAGCGTCGTAATCTCGTAGGCATCGCCGGCCACATAGTTACAGTTCGAGATACCCGCTTCACTGAGACGTAGTCGAGTAACTTCCAGCAGCTTGGGATCGAGATCGATAGCAACAGCGTGCCGCGCGATCTTGGCGATCTGCAATGTGAACCAGCCATCGCCAGAACACAGATCAATCACGTCCGTGCCAGACATCAAACCGACCGCCTGGAGCACTTTGGCAGGATCAGGCCACAGAGCCTCCCACCAACCTGCCGTCGGCATTTCAGTCCCTTCAAAAAGTCCCGGAAGACGGTCGGTCATGGTGTGCGGTCTCAATCCCGTTGGCGGTTACGGCAATCGTCCGGGGAGGGAATATGGCTCAGTAGAGCCATTCTCGATACGTTCACTGGCCCTTCGCGACAGCCCAGAAATGCCGGCTATCGGTGTCGACCGAACGCTCGCTCTATTAACGAGCGGTTGAGATCGCATACGGCGGAACTCGGCGCGCTACTTCGCGCCTTCCGAGATCGCGGCTTTGGTTGCGGCGACCACGTCCGGCGGCGTGGCGTAGAGATCGGCAATCAGCCGGTCGATGGCGTTGCCGCTCATGGGATTGATGTCAAGCCGGCGTTGCCTGGCCTCGGCGAGATAGTCGGGGTCTTTCATGGTGGCGTCAAAGGCCGCGCGTAGGGCGTCCGCGCGCTCACGCGGCAGATCCGGCGGCGCGACGAATGGCCAGCCCATCTCCTGCCGGCTCAGCACCAGCTTGAGGATTTGTCGCTCGCGGTCGTTGCGGGCGAGATCGATGATCAGCGGTATGTCGGGCAGTTCGCTGCTCTTGTGGAGCGCCATTTGCAGCAGCAGGTTGATCTGCTGCTTGGTCAGCCAGTCCGGCTTGGTGATCTTGATGCTCGACCACGACCAGCCGCAGCGGCCGTCGACCTCGCCGCGTTCCATTGCGAGATTGATTTCGTTGCCGCCGGGATAGCCGGACACCAGGCGGATTTTCACGCCAAAGATGCTGCGGATCATGATCGCGAACATGTCGGGGTCGGAGCCCGAGCCTTCGCCGCCGACGGTGAATTCGGTCTTGAGCATGTCGCCCCAGTTCTTGACCTTGGACGTGTGCCAGGTCGCGCACAGGCTGACCTGATCGCTGACACTGCCGATCCAGGTGTAGCGGCGTGCGTCGTATTGGGTGGCGCTGCCGCCGATCAGCGGCTCCATCGCCATGCCGCGGCCGACCATGCCGATCGCGGTGCCGTCCTTGGGGGCGACGTTGTAGAGGAAATTGGCGAGCCGCAGGCTGCCGGCCCCCGCCATGTTCTGTGGCACGATGTTGGGTTGGCCGGGGATGTGCTTCCCCATATGACGCGCGAGCACCCGCGCATTGAGGTCGTAGCCGCCGCCAGCGGTATAGCCGATCAGGAGTTGTACGGTCTTGCCGCGGTAGAAATCCGCGACTGACTGCGCATGGCTGGGCGTGGTCGCCGCAAGCAGGATCGCGAAGCAGCAACCCGCGGTTCTCGCGCAGATCTGGCGGTGTGTGAGCCACGTCAGCATTGCAACCCCCTTACCCATTTATGCAGCGCCAATCCTGCACCAGGAATCGCTCAAGCGACAGGGATTCCATTCCGCAGCGGCCGATTATCGGGAAGGCGCGGAATTTTGGTTGGGCGTGACAGGGCCGCGCATTTCAACCTTTGACCCCGAGCGAGGTGCTATGGCCTCTCGGCCTTTATGGTCTACAGTGCCGCCTCAAAACTATGGTTGCGATAGGGAGATCGGTCAGGATGGCTGAGGTGTTTGTGTGCAAGGACGTTGAAATGAAAGACGGCGACGTCCGGATCGTTCGTCAAGATCGGATTGAGGTTGGGGTCTATCGGTACGAAGGCGCCTTCTACGCCTACCGTAACCACTGTCTGCACCAGGGCGGCCCTGCCTGCGAAGGCATCGTGCGGGGCAAGGTGGTCGACCTTTACGCTCCGGACAAGACATTTATGGGCCAGACCTACGACAAGAACGAACCTCACATCATCTGCCCTTGGCATGGTTGGGAATACAAACTGAAGACCGGCGAATGCGCGCCCGATCCGAAGTTGCGGCTGAAGCGGTATGAGGTGGTGCAGCGCGAGGGAGGGGTCTATGTCGTCATCTGACGTTCTCGATCATACGGCCGAGGCGTTGACGCGCGCGGCCGATGTGCTTGCGGCAGCGGTCAACGATCCCGACCGTATTCCCGACCCTGAATTGCGGGCGCTGATTGCCAATGTGGTGCGGCTCTACGCCGCCAAAGCGGAATACGGCATGCGCACACCGCTGCCGCCCGGCGCCGGCGGCCTGACGGTCACCGAAGTCATGCTCGCCGTGACCGACCTTCTGCATGCGTTGAATGTGCAGGTGTTTGAGCTCAGCATGTGGCAGGCCATGAGCGGCAATTGCATCGCCCCGCATCAGCGGGTCGATGCCCCGCAGTCTTGATCTTCACGCGATATCGCCCGCGGACGCGGGCCTTTGAACAGGGAAGCCGTCCATGAACGTAATGACGCCGATCGTCCGCGATCCCAGCCAGCAACCGTTTGACACGCGTACCTTGCTCGCAAATGCCGAGCAGCAGGCGATCGATCGCTGTTACGAAGACTTTATGATTATCGATGTCGATTCCCACCACTACGAGACCAATTCCTACAAGGAGATTTTCGATTATATCGACGATCCGGTGATGCGCGACCAGTTCAAATATTCCAAGGGCCAGACGCTGCATCCGCGTTCGACCGGCGGCTATCAGGAGATGGCGGGCCGCATCACGCGCTACCAGCATCGCGCCACCGAGCAGGTGCCGCCGGGCGCGCCGCATCGCGACATCGGGCTGACGCGTAAATGGATGGATGCCATCGGTGTCGATGTCGCCTGCATCTTCCCGACGCCGATGCTGGGGCTCGGCCTCAATCCGGTGGTAGAGGTCGAGGTGCAGTATGCGCGCGCCTATAATCGCTGGTTGACCGAAAAGATTCTGGCGCAGGAACCGCGCATGGTGTCCATGCTCTACTTGCCGATGAACGATCCGGTCGCAGCGCTGAAAATGGTCGAGGAATTCGGCGGTCGCAAAGGCGTGGTTGGATTCCTGATCACCACGGTCCGCTACAAGCCGCTCTACGACAATGCCTACATGAAACTTTATGCCGCTTTAGAAGAGCGCGGTCTGCCGCTGGGGTTCCATTCGGCGACGAATTGGGGCGACCAGAGCATGCACATTTCGAACAAGTTCATTGCAATTCATGCATTGGGCTTTGCGTGGTTCAACATCCTGCACATGACCAACTGGGTGGTGAACGGCATTCCCGAGCGCTTCCCCGGGCTTAAGTCAATCTGGATCGAGAGCGGCCTGGCCTGGATCCCGTTCGTGATGCAGCGCCTCGATAACGAATATATGATGCGCAGTTCGGAGGCGCCGACGCTCAAACGCTTGCCGAGCGATTACATGCGCGAGATGTTTTACACCTCGCAGCCGATGGAGATGATCGGCAACCAGTCCATGTTGCAAGAGACGTTCAAGATGATCAGCGCCGAGACGCAGCTGCTCTATGCGTCCGATTATCCGCACTGGGACATGGATCTGCCATCGACGATCTACGATCTGCCGTTTCTCAGCCAGCAGGCTAAACGGAACATCCTGGGAGAAAACGCGCGCAAGCTGTTCAAACTCGACACATTGCTGTCGGACGACAAAAAGGCGCGGCTCAAGGCCCGCAGCGCGGTGTAATTGTCTGATTCGTGGAATCAATCTGGCGACTGCACGTGCCAGAAAAAAAATCGCTGGCGCGGCCACAGTGTTTGATGCAGTTTAGGCACGGTGGGTGACCAATCCTAGGGAGACTAAAATAATGCGAAGAATCCTTCCCGGTATGGCGATCGCAGCTCTGATGGCATTGGGTGCACCGGCTGGTGCCACGACGCTCGGCAATTCCGGACTTCTTGCGGCGCTGCAAGATTTGTCGGTTGTCGATCAGGTGCATTGCGTTCCAGGCCATCCGCACCATACTCCGACCGATTGGCGGCGGCGTGACGGTTGCGCCCGCCGCGGCGCCGTCATTGCGCCACCGGTGCTGATTGTTCCCCAGTTCCACCACCACCACCACGCCTGGTGCCATCGTCGGCATTGGTCGGGTGGTCGCGTCCCCTGCTGAGTGTGTTGCTCGCTACGCGACAACCGCACCGTTCTCCGGTTCGCTGACCATCGCCCGCGTAAGCGGGCGATGGCGTTTTTAGCTTGATCGCTCTGGGGCCAGGTGAGTGTTAGAATAGTTGCGCGCAAGCAGGGGAGATAGTAATGCGGCGGCCGCGCCTAGGCAGGATCGCGATCATGGCGGCGGCGCTCGTCGGGTCCGGCGTCTTCGGTTTAACAGCCGAGCGGTCATCGGCGCAGCCGGCACTGGCCTATCCGGAAAAAACCGTTCGCATCGTGGTGCCGTTCCCGGCCGGCGGCGCCACCGATATTCTGGCGCGTTTGGTTGCGGAGCGGTTGAGCGGCGATTTCGGCCGGCCGGTGGTGGTCGAAAATGTTTCCGGCGCCGCGGGTGCGACCGGCACGGCCGTCGGCGCCAAGGCCGCCGCCGATGGGCATACGCTGTTGATGGCCACCGGCACTGCCACCACGCTGCTGCCGCATCTGCGCAGCGATCTGCCTTACGATTCGCTGCGCGACCTGGTCGCAGTCACGCTGATCGCGAGCTTTCCCAATCTTTTGGTGGTGCGGCCGGGGATTCCCGCCCAGGACGTTGCGGCGCTGATTGCGCTCTTGCGCGCGACCCCTGGAAAACTCAGCTATGCCAGTTCCGGCTTTGGCGCTTCGCCGCACCTGTCCGCCGAATGGTTCAAGCGGCTGACCAAGACCGAAATTTTGCATGTGCCCTATACTGGGAGTGGACCGGCGCTGCCAGCATTGCTGGGCGGCCACGTCGACATGATGTTTGACACCTTGCCGTCGGTGTTGCCGCTGGTGCAGGAGGGTAAGCTGCGCGCTTTGGGCGTCACCACCGCCGGGCGGGTGCCGTTCCTGCCGGATATTCCCGCAATTGCGGAGACGCTGCCGGAATTCGACGTCATGTCCTGGCTTGGCATCATGGTGCCGGCGGGCACGTCTGCCGCTGTCCGCGCCCGCATTGCCGCGCCGCTGGCCAAGTTCGTGCGCGAGGGCGCGATCGTGAAGCGAATGCAGGAACTCGGCGCCGTGGCGTCGCCGATCGTTACGCCGCAGGAATTCGACGCCTGGATCCGCCGCGACTACGAAAAATGGCGCCGCGTGGTGCAGGAGACCGGCATCAGGATCGGCAAATAGGACGGCTGTTGTAGTAAGGCCAGCATCGTAAACTCGCGGTCCTTGCGTGGGGGGCAATAAAAACATCGGCAAAACGGGGAGGAGATCGTGTTGAGATTGTCAGTTGTGGTCGCGTCCACGCTTGTTGCAGCGTCGGCGCTTGCGCAGCAGCCGATTGCCCTGCGCGACATGGGTTCGTTCCATGTCGGTGGCCGGCATATCGAGATCAAGGGACAGCCGACCAAGGAGGTGGTGTTCACGCCGGGTGGCGTGCCGGCCAAGATCGACCCCAACGGCACCTATCAAGTCGAGCAAATGTAAGCTCAGTATTTTCTGGTGCAGAACCGCAAAGGAAAGCTGCCGCTGCTAATGTGGCATGGCGGTGGGCTGTCGGGCGTGACCTACGAGACCAAGCCGGACGGCAAGCCGGGCTGGCTGAACTACTTCCTGCGGCAAGGTTGGGACGTCTACATCTCCGACGCGATGGAACGCGGCCGCTCGGGCTGGACCACCCAGACCGCCCGCATACTGCTTGCGCGGTCGGGTTCGGAGATCGGTTTGGCGAGGCGCCGCGCCGGAACGTCTTACGTTGCTGTATCGAGCAGGTTTTGAGCGGCCGTCAACTCGCGCGCGTTCATGCGCGCGCGCAGCCTGTCGAGCCGCTCTTGCGCAGCCGATTGGCCGCCGCGTAGCGCCAGCGCGAAGTACACAAAGGCTTGAATGTTGTTGGCTGGCACGCCGACGCCGTGCTCGCAAAGCATCGCATAGGAATATTGCGCGGCCGGATGTTGTTTCAGCGCGGCCTGGCGCAAATATTCGGCTGCACGCGGCGGATCGGCGTCATGCGCTCCGTCCGGTTCCAGGAAATAGATGCCAAGGTCGTAAAACGCCGGTGCAACCCCTTGGTCGGCCGCGCGTTGCGCCCATCGGACAAATGCCTCCAAGTCGCGCTCGCCGCCGACGCCACGCCGCGCCAGCACCGATAGGGTGTGTTGCGCGGCGGCAAGGCCGGCATGGGCGGATCGTTCAATCCATTCGCGGCCCGCGACCGGATCGTGCGGCACGCCCTGTCCGTTGATGCAGGCCGCGCCATAATTGTGCATGCCGGAGGGGTCGCCGGCCTCCGCCGCTTGTCGATAATAGGCCGCCGCCTTTTGGCGATCGAAGGACTGCGCCCGGCTGCTGGCGTAGGCGCGCCCGGCCGCCACCGCCGCGGCGTGTCGCTCAAGGCCCGCGGGCCGCCGCTCAGACAACGGTGCATCTTTTTGCATTGCCAGCTTTCCGCTCCTGCGGTGCCAAGGGCGTAGCAAATTTGGTTTGTCAGACGCTAAAGGCGATTGCGCGCAGTTGATTAAAATTGTGCGGACTACTGCTGGGTCTCCCAGTAACGCAGGCCGGCCTGGGTCATGGCGCCGCCCACCACGCATGGCAGCCCAAGCGCGATTTGGCCTACTGCGGCAGCGCCGATGCAACCGAGCGACAGGGCGCCAAGCCCGATCTGTCCCCAACGCGACACGTCGCGTCGGTAGGCCGGACCTTTACGGCGCAATTCCTCCATCGAGGCCAGCGCTTCCTTGCGCAGGCGCGAGGTCTCGACCGTCTCGGCGGCATGGATAACGTCCTTGAGCACGACCGTGACCGCCTTGGGCTGCTGTTGGTTGGCTTGTTTGAGCATCGACAACAGCCGGTAGTCGCGCACGGCGTTACTGGCGAGCGTGAATTTGGCCATGTTGCCGAGCGTCAAGAGTTCGATGCTGTTGGTATCGTTGGCAAACGGCAGCATCGCAATGATGCGCGAAATCGGCCGATATCGGCCGGTTGCAAAGTAATAGCCCCAATAGGTGTCCAGCAGCTCGGGGGTTGGCTCAAGCTCCTCGCGCCGTCCGGTTTTCTTTCCGTCGCCGAAATAAGTGTCATACGAAAAATAATAGCTCACGCGTTCGCCCGTGGTCGGCGCCCGACGCGACGCAATCTGGAACAAGGTCGGCAGTTGATTGGTGAGATATTTTTGAATCATGACTTGGCGCGTCGGCATGCGCGGCGCGTATAGGCGCATCAGATGTTTCCAGTCCGGATGGGCCGAATAGGCAATCGCGCGCACGATCACCCAATGATTTTCCTCCGGCAAAGGAAACATCTTGCCGATCAGCGCTTCGGCGCGCTCCGGATTGGCCGCGATCACGCCGGCGATAAATCCGATATAGGGGCCGGCGGCCTCTGGGTCCTTGAACGCGCCCATCCGGCTGAGCGCCTTGACCACCTCTGGAACGCCGGCGGGGTCCGGCTTGGCCCGGTAGGTGTTGATCCAGCGCAGCACCGAATCCGGGGTCAGCAGTTCAAACAGCCGCATCGGCTGCGTCGCCGCCGCCGGCCAAAGGCCGGCCAGCACGCACAAAATGTTGAAGATGACGACGATCGAGGCCCGTCGCATAAACTCGCCACGCGTGCCCGCGCGTGCTCCCTGACGTCCCGTGAATGCCTCAAAGGACTGACTTCATCATCCGCATCCGACATTTTCGTGCTGAATAGGGGGCGGCTGTGCGCCAAAGTCGTGGCGGCGCGGGCACAAAGGTTACCAGCGGCGGTTATGACGGGATGAATTTGACCGCTAGCTGGCCGTTCGCCCGCCGCAACACCCGGCATCGGCGCCGGAACACCAGCGTGAACTCGTCGCTGATCGGCTCGGTTCCAACCGTTGTGATTTTAGCCCCGGTCGAGGAAATGTTGCTGATAACGCAATTGAACGGCTGCGCGCCGTCGCCGGATTCGATCAGTCCGCGATAGTGCACGTCGTAACGCGGGCTTCTGCGCAATTCGCGCGGTTTTCTTTGCAGTTGGAATAGCGGCATGGTGTTGGCTCCGTTCCGTGATGGCGGCGAAGCTAGCGAGGCGGCCTGAACGCAATGTCGAGATGATCGCTAAAAATGGCGCCATTCCCACCGCGAGGCTTTCGGATGGGTTAATGGAACAATGCCAAATTGATCCGCATTGTGCCGGCTGGCGGGAATACGGCGTAGCGGCGGATCAATCGAACTGAGCGTGATCTGACTTCATTGTTTGAATTGTTTGAGCATGATCTTTTCCGAAAACCGGTTCCCACTTTTCGGGATCATTCTCTAATTGATCTTGATGCCGAGCTGCCGGACGATTTGGCCATATTTTTCGTAGTCGTCCTGGATCAATTTGGAAAATTCCATCGGCGAAAGCACCAGCGGTTCGAGGCTGCCGGACACATTGAGCTTGGTTGCGAATGTGGCGTCGGACAGCAGCTTGTGGATTTCCGTGCGCAATTTGGTGACAATCGGTTCCGGCGTGCCGGCGGGCGCGAACAGCCCCAGCCAGATGTCGACGGCAAAACCTGGATAAAATTCGCCGATGGTCGGAAGATCCGGAAAACGCGGCGCGCGTTTTTTGCCGCTGGTGGCGACCGCGCGCAATTGACCGGCTTGGATCAGCGCCGCGCTGGCCGAACCGGAGAACAATACCTTTGTATCGCCGGCAACCGTTGCCTGGGTCGCCGGCGCGGCGCCCCGGAACGGCACATGCAGGAGGTCGATCTTGGCGCGCTGCTTGAGCATTTCCATCATCAATTGGTGCTGGCTGCCATTGCCGCCCGACGCATAAGGTAACGGTGGCGAGGTCTTGCGGGCATATTCGATGAATTCCTGGAACGTCGTGACCGGCACCTGCGGATTGAGCGAGAGCATGAACTGGTTGGTCGCGACGCTCGCAACCGGCAGGAGATCCTTGAGCGGATCGAACGGCAGCTTGCCATAGACATGCGGATTGATGGTGATGCCGCTGTCGGCATGCAGCAGCAGCGTGTAACCGTCGGGCGGCGATTTTGCGACTTGTTCGGCGGCGATATTGCCGTTCGCTCCGGGACGGTTTTCGATCACCATCGACCAGTTGAGCGTCTCGCCCAAATGCTGCGCCAGGAGTCGCGCGGAGATATCGGGCGCGCCGCCGGGCGGGATCGTGACCAGCACGCGGATCGGCCGATTGGGAAACGGCGCCTGGGCGGCCGCGGTCCCGATCGGGCCGGCGACTGTCAAAACGATTCCGCAAAATGCGGCGATGATAATGCGGGCGCGACGATATGCGGGTGCGAGCAGGTTCATTGGCGTGCTCTCCTGGGAGGCCAAACAGGCAGCAATATTATATATCGTGTGCCGCGGCGCTCGCGCCAATGCGGCTTATGGCTGTTTGGTGGGCGTCGGCCCCGCTCCTGGTTCCGGGACGGTGGGGCCGGATGGCACGATTGGCGGCTTGATGGCCGCCTGCAGGATGCCAGGTTGCCGCGGCGTGACGCCCATCGCGACATAGATGCTCATCAGCCCTTCGATTCCAATATCGGCGGGCTTTATCCACTTGGTTGGAACATAGACCAAGGCGCCACCCACCGGCACCGGCGCCGATGGCACCAGGACCACGTTATACGGCTCGCCCTGCAGCATGATTGCCTCGGGCGAAGGCAACAAGGCCAGCACCGCCGCGCCGCCGTCGCCGCCGAAAAAACACCAGACCGGCCGCATGCCTTTGAATTCGCCGCTATCCTTGCGCTCGATGATCGCGGTTAGGCGCTTGGCCATGTCGTAGATGTAGCCGATCAAGGGGATCCGCTGCATCACAGTACCGATGATGTTATGGACGCTGTGCTCCAAGCGCGACTCGACCATCACGCCGAGCAGCCAGATGCAGAACGCCACCACCAGCACCCCGATCAGGTAAGCCAGCCAAGTCGAGGCGGAGAGGCCAAAGCCAATGGCGATCAGCATCTTGCCGACCACGCTGTTTGGGCCGACGTAATTGATGATGATATTGCCGACCCAGGCCACCAGGACGATGGTCAGGGCAATCGGCAGAACTACCAGAAATCCAGCGAGAAAAGTACGTGTCAAACGGCTCATGATTGGGATACCTGCGAAGATTGTAGGAACGCTGCCTCCCGGCGGCTATTGCGGCGTTCAGTACAATGATACACCACCGCCGCGCCCAACAGCATCCGACTTTAGGCAATGAACATCCTTCTCATCGGCTCCGGCGGCCGCGAACACGCGCTGGCTTGGAAGATCGCCGCGAGCCCCCTGGTAGAGCGGCTGTATTGCGCCCCGGGCAATGCCGGCATTGCCCGTGAATGCGAATTGGTCGCAATTGACCCCGGCGATCACGCTGCGGTCATTGGGTTCTGCCGTTCGCACAAGGTCGATCTGGTGGTGGTGGGGCCGGAAGGGCCAATGGGCGCCGGGCTGGTCGACGATCTGGCAGTGGCTGGGATCAAGGCCTTTGGGGCGCGCCGGGCGGCGGCCCAGCTTGAAACCTCCAAGGGGTTCACCAAGGACCTGTGCCGCGAATACGGGATTCCGACCGCCAGCTACGAGCGCTTTTCGGCGGCGGCGCCGGCCAAGGCCTATGTGCGTAGCCAGGGCGCGCCCATTGTGGTCAAGGCCGACGGGCTGGCTGCCGGCAAGGGTGTGGTGGTGGCGCAGACGCTCGCAGAGGCGGAATCGGCGATCGACATGATGTTTGGCGGCGGGTTGGGCGAGGCCGGCGCCGAGGTGGTGATCGAGGAATTCCTCGCGGGCGAAGAGGCGTCGTTCTTTGCGCTTTGCGACGGCGAGACCGCAATCCCTTTGGTTTCGGCGCAGGACCACAAACGGGCGTTCGACGGCGATCAAGGCCCCAACACCGGCGGCATGGGTGCCTATTCGCCGGTGCCGGCGATGACCGCGGCCGTGGAGCGCCGCGCCATGGACGATTTCGTGCTGCCGACGGTTGCGGCCATGAAGGCCAAGGGCATGCCGTTCACCGGCGTGCTCTATCTCGGGTTGATGATCACGGCCACTGGGCCGAAGCTGATCGAATACAATGTGCGCTTCGGCGATCCGGAGTGCCAAGTGCTGATGCTGCGGCTGACGTCGGATCTCGTCCCGGCGCTGCTGGCGTCGGCGGATGGGCAATTGCGCAATTTCGACTTGCGCTGGTCGTCCGACACCGCGCTCACGGTGGTGATGGCGGCCAACGGCTATCCCGGCCGCTACGACAAGGGCTCGGCCATTGCCGGGCTCGACGCCGCGGCGCAGGTCGAGGGGGTCGAAATCTTTCATGCCGGCACGGCTACGCAGGACGGGCGAATTGTCGCCACGGGCGGCCGCGTGCTCAATATCTGCGCATTGGGCAAGAACGTCGCCGAGGCCCAGGCCCGCGCCTATGCCGCCGTCGATCGCATCCAATGGCCGGATGGTTTCTGCCGGCGCGACATTGGCTGGCGCGCGGTCGAACGGGCGCGAGCGCCATGACCAGATCGCTCGCGATCGCGCTCGGCGGCGGCGGCGCCCGCGGCATTGCCCATATCGCGGTGCTCGAAGTGCTCGACGAGTTGGGCGTGCGGCCGACCGTGATCGCCGGCACCTCGGCCGGCGCCATGATTGGCGCGGCCTATGCCTCTGGCCTGTCCGGTCGCGACATTCGCCGTCATGTGATTGCGCTCGCGCATAATCGCAGCGAGGTGCTGCGTCGTCTACTAGCGTCGCGCGCCGGCAGTTTTGCGAGCCTGTTCTCGGGCGGCTTTGGCAGCGCCACCCAGGTCGACGGCGAAAAATTCTGCGAGCAGTTCTTGCCGGATGCCATGCCGCAGGACTTTGATGAATTGAAAATTCCACTTTTGGTGATTGCGTCCGATCTATACCGACGCCAGCAAGTGGTGCTGTCGTCGGGCGCGCTACGTCCGGCGGTCGCGGCCTCGATGGCTCTGCCGACGCTGGTGCGCCCGGTGGTAATCGACAATCGGGTGCTGATCGATGGCGGCGCCACCAATCCGCTGCCGTTCGATCACCTGCGCGGCTGTGCCGATATCGTCGTCGCGGTCGATGTGTCCGGCGAGCCGAACGAGTCGCGCCGAGACATTCCATCGCCCTGGGAGGCGACCCTGGCGACCATCCTGGTGATGGGGCAGGCCATTACCACGGAGAAGTTGAAGCTTGGTACGCCCGATTTGTTGGTGCGGCCGAATGTCGGCCTGTTCCGGACCCTCGATTTCTTCCAGGCGAGCGCGATCCTGCGGGTGTGCGAGGCCACCAAGGTCGAAATCAGGCAGCGGTTGGCGGCGTTATTGCTATCGTGACCTAAAGCCGGGATCGGTGGGCGTTCGAGTGCTTGGCAGGTCGCGTTCGCCCTTGCGGACTTCTGTGTCTGTGAGACACTACGCTGCTTTGGTTCCGTCGCTCTCGGTACCAGACATGGAGATCGTATGCGGACGGTTGCTCGGGTTCTATTATTCGCGGTTTGGGCGCTCGTTTTTGGCGGGCCGGCCTTGGCGCAGGATCGGGCCACCACCTGCCGGCCGCTGGCGGAACGCGGCCGGGTGTGGGCGGAATGTTGCAATCAATCGTTTGCTCGCAACCCAACCCGGGCGATCTCACAGCGTGCGCGACTGCGCATTATCGAGCGCTGTGTGCGCAATCGTTTGCGGCATAGCGGCGCGACCTTCTAACGGCGCGTGATCTTATCCGAAGCCGGTTCCGCCTTTTCGGGAGCTCGCGCTATCGTCGCGCGCGGAAAAATTCCTTGAGCAGTGCGGCGGCCTCCGCCTCGGCCAGCCCGCCATAGGCCTCGGGGCGGTGGTGGCAGGTCGGTGACGCAAAATAGCGAACACCATTCTCGACTGCGCCGCCTTTGGTGTCGGCGGCGCCGTAATACAGCCGTCGGATTCGCGCCAAGGAAATCGCCGCCGCACACATCGCGCAGGGCTCGAGCGTCACGTAAAGGTCGCAGCCAACGAGACGTTCCGAGGCAAGGGTCGCTGCCGCATGCCGAATCGCCAACATCTCGCAATGGGCGGTGGGATCACGATCGGTCAGCGTGCGGTTATGCGCCCGTGCAATGACCTCGCCGTCACGGACGATCACGCAGCCGACCGGGACCTCACCTGCCGCCTTGGCGGCGCGGGCATCCTCCAGGGCGAGGTCCATGAAAGTGGCCATAGCGTTCTTTGCGCGGCATGCCGCAAATCAGGACATGCGGCACCGGTTCTGCTATCAGGCCGCGGTCATGACACGCAAGAGCAGCGACAAAGTCCACGACGGCGAACGGATCGCCAAGGCCATTGCCCGTGCCGGGCTGGCCTCGCGGCGCGAGGCCGAGGCCTGGATTGCGGCCCGCCGCGTCTCGGTTAACGGTGAAACCATCGCCTCGCCCGCGCTTAATGTGACGCCGGAGGACCGCATCGCGGTTGATGGCAAGCCGCTGCCGGTGCGCGAACGGACGCGGTTGTTCTTGTTTCACAAGCCGCGCGGCCTGGTGACGACCCATGTCGACCCGCAGGGGCGGCCAACCGTATTCAGCGTGCTGCCAAAGCATCTGCCGCGCGTGATCAGCGTCGGGCGGCTCGATGCCAATACCGAGGGATTGCTGCTGCTGACCAATGACGGCGGCCTGGCGCGTTTGCTGGAACTGCCCGCCACGGGCTGGACGCGCCGCTACCGCGTGCGCGCCAACGGCACGGTCACCCAATTGCGGCTCGACCGGTTGCGCCATGGCATCGAGATCGACGGCGTGCGCTACGCGCCGATCGAGGCGCGGCTTGACCGCGAACAAGGCGCCAATGTGTGGCTCACCTTCGCCATGCGCGAGGGCAAGAACCGCGAGGTGAAAAACGTGCTGGGACATCTCGGCCTGGCGGTCAATCGACTCATTCGGGTGTCGTTCGGTCCATTCCAGCTCGGCGATCTGACGGCGGGCGCGGTCGAGGAAGTGCGCACGCGGCATCTGCGCGAGCAACTTGGCGAGCGGATTTCCGCGGCGGCAGGTCTCGATTTCGCGGGGCCGGTCGGGGAGCAAGAGCCCGCACGCGCGCCGGCATTACCCCGTCACCCTGAGGCGCGCGGGCAGAAAGCCTCGAAGGCCGACGGGGCGGGCCGGGGATCCTCCGAGGTCCGCGCACGCGCGCGACCAGCTCTGGATGACGGCACTCGGAAGAAACCAGTTCAGGATGGCAGCGACAGGCAGAAGAAAGTGCGCGGCGAACGACCGAAGCGCCGGCACGGTCCCGGTCGCGTGGGCGAGCCGGAATTGGCGCGGCAGGAGCGGCGCCGGCGGCCGTTCCGGGGCAAGCCACGCTGATGCGCATTGTCGGCGGCCAGTATCGCGGGCGGACGCTTGCGACGCCGCGTAGCCATGATATCCGGCCGACCGCCGATCGCCTGCGCGAAAGCCTGTTTAATATTCTGATCCATGGCCATGGCGATCCGGTAACGGGGGCACGGGTGCTGGACCTGTTCGCCGGCACCGGCGCGTTCGGGCTTGAGGCGCTGTCGCGCGGCGCGGCGTTTGCGCTGTTTGTCGATGACGGATCGGAGGCGCGCGCCTTGATCCGCGCCAATATCGATGCGCTCGGGCTTGGCGGCGTTACCAAAGTCTATCGACGCGACGCGACCAAACTCGGTCCGGCCCACCCAATCGAGCCGTTTTCGCTGGTGTTTCTCGACCCGCCTTATGGCCGCGGACTGGCCGGCCCGACTTTGGTCGCGGCGCGCGCCGGTGGTTGGCTTGCGCCCAATGCGTTGATCGTGGTCGAGGAGGCGGCTGAGACGCCGTCGATCGCGCCGGACGGCTTCAGTGAGATCGAGCGCCGCCGCTATGGCGATACCGAACTCGTGTTCTTGCGCTGACGCTCCGCCAATGCGCGTTAATCCGCGCTAACGCCACTGGCGCGAACCGGTGGACCCCATTTGTCCAATTCGGTGGCCACGAGCCTGCCGAGATAATCCGGGTTACGTCGTTCCGGCACTGCAACATTGAGACCGGCCTTCTCCAGTCGCACGCGCATATCGGGCACGTCAAGGATGGCCGATGTCGCTTGGGCGAGCTTGCGCACGATTGCCGCGGGAGTTCCGCGCGGGAAGAAGAAGGCGTTCCAACCGTCGGCGTCAAAATTGGCCAAGCCTTGTTCATGCGCGGTCGGAATATCCGGCATGGCGCTGTTGCGCGACGGCGATAGGATCGCGAGCGCCTTGATCGCATTGACGTGGACGTGCGGCGCGCCGGTTGAAGTCACCTCGCACATGTAATCGATCCGGCCGGCAATCATGTCTTGCAAGGCCGGTCCGGTGCCGCGATAGGGCACATGGGTAATGTCGACGCCAATCGAATGATTGAGCAGCACGCAAGTAACGTGGGTGGCTGAGCCGATTCCCGCCGAGCCGTATTGCATAGTCTTCTGGTTGGCTTTGGCGTGGGCGATGAATTCGCTTAGATTATTGGCGGGGAAGTCCTTGCGGACCGCCAGGAACTTGACGTTCTCGACCACCACTGCGACCGGTGTGAAATCGGCGACGGCGTTATACAACGGCTTTTTGTAGAGCATCTGGCTGAAAGTATGAGTACCCTGGTTGCCGAACAGGAATATCGAGCCGTCGGGCGTTGATTTGGCAACGCGCGCTGCGCCATTCATGCCGCCGGCACCGCCGACATTCTCAACAATCACCTGTTGGCCGAGGCTTTCGGTGAGTTTCTGCGCCATCAGCCGGCCAATGAAATCGATCGGTCCGCCGGCGGGGAACGGCACCACCATGGTGATCGGCCGGGTCGGCCAATCCTGCGCATGGGCGGCGCCATGCCAAGCCAGCGCAAGCGCCGAGAGTGCCACGATCACGCGTTTTGGCATTGGCTTCTCCCTGGCTCCGCGTGTGCGATCAGTCGATCACTGCGCCGCTGTTCCTGATTGGGGCCGCCCAGCGCTCGGTCTCGGTCGCGACGAATTTGCGGAGATAGGCAATGGTTCGGCGTTCTTTAGCCGGCACCACCACGCCGATCGCCCGGAAACGGTCGCGCACCATCGCCGACTCGACCGCCTCATTGGATGCCTGCGCCAGCCGCTGCACGATCGGTTCGGGCGTGCCTTTCGGGAACGAGAACGAGCCCCAGGAACCGCAGTCGAGGCCCTTCAATCCTGTCTCCTCCGCGGTCGCGAGATTTTCGAGGCCGGGCGCGCGGTCGAGCCCGAGCGTTGCGATCGCCTTGACCTTGCCGCCTTGGATCTGCGGCAGCGCCGTTGAAATCTGCTCAGCGATGAAATCGATCCGCCCGGCGATCAGATCCTGCATCGCGGGGGCGGCGCCGCGATAGGGCACATGGGTGATCTTGGTGCCCATGGCGACATCGAGCAACACCGCGCAAACATGCGTGCCGGAGCCGGCGCCAGCGGAGCCGTACTGCATCTTGCTGTGGTTGGCCTTGGCGTAAGCGACGAACGCGGCGAGATTCGTGGCGGGGAAATCCGGCCGCGCAATCAGAACGCGCGCAGAATCCGAATTCAATACGGCGTGTTCGAAATCGGTCAGGCCGTTATAGAGCGGCCGCCGATAGAGCGTCTGATTGATGCTAAGGACGGCACTGCCGGACATCAGCAGCGAATATCCGTCGGGCGCTGCCTTGGCGACGCGCGCCGCGCCGGTCATGCCGCCGGCGCCGCCGATGTTCTCGATGATGACCTGTTGGCCGAGCGTTTCTCCCATGCGGGCGGCGAGAATCCGCGCGATCGTGTCGACCGGCCCGCCGGCGGCATAGGGCACCACCATGGTGATCGGTCGGCTCGGCCAATCCTGGGCTTGCGCGGGCATTGCCGCGGTTGCCAACCATGCGGTCGTGGCGGCGGCGAATATGCGCATCATGGTATGCCTCCCAAGGTCGCAGGCGCTCATTCAACAGGAATACCGGCGTCGAGGATCACTTTCTTCCAGCGCGCAACATCTTCCGCCAGATATTTTGCGAGATATTCGGGCGTGCGCTGCTCGGACGGCAGGATTTCGAGGCCGAGTTCTTCCAGTCGTTTACGCATCGCCGGCTCTTCGATCATGGTGTTCATGACCTTGTTCATGCGGCGCACGATGGCGTCGGGCGTTCCCTTGGGGAAGAAGAATCCGTTCCACACCGTCGCCTCAACTCCGGCAAGGCCCTGCTCGCCGGTGGTGGCAAGCTCCGCGATGATCGGCACGCGTCGGGGCGACATCACCGCGAGGCCCTTGACGGTACCGGCCTTGGCTTGCGCGGCGCCGGTCTGGATGGTGTCGCAGAAATAGTCGATGCGACCGCCGATCAGATCCTGCATTACCGGGGCGGCGCCCTTGTAAGGAATGTGCGTGACCTTGACGCCAAGCGTCGCATTCAGGAGTTCGCAGGGCAGATGCGTGCCGGAGCCGACGCCGGCCGAGCCGAACTGCATTTTGTCATGGTTTGCTTTCACATATTTGATGAATTCCTGCAGATTGTTGACCGGCAGGTCCTTGCGCGCCAGCAGGATGCGCGGCGATTCCGTCACCAGCCCGATTGGTGCGAAATCGGTGACGGAATTGTAGGGCGGATTCTTGCGCAACCCTTGGCTATAGGAATGCGTGCCGGAGTTGCCCATCAGCATGGTGTAGCCGTCGGGTGTGGCTTTCGCGACCCGGGCCGTGCCGACGGTGCCGGCGGCGGCGCCGATGTTCTCGACAATGATGGTCTGTCCCAGAAGTTCGCCCATGCGCTGCGCCTGGATGCGTCCGGACGCATCGACACCGCCGCCGGGCGCGAACGGAATGATCATGGTGATGACCCGCGCTGCCGGCCAGTCCTGGGCGGTGACGATGCTGGAGAGCGCGACAAGGGCGGCCGCGGCGGCGATTATGGTCTTGTGCATATCCAGTCTCCTGTATTGGCCAAGCCTCGCCCGCTGGCCGGCGCGGATCAAGAGCGATAGAGCCGCAGGGGTGGCGTGACGTCGACGCAGGGCCGGTCACATGGAGCCGGCAATCCCGGCGGCGCGGATGGTCTTGCCCCATTTTTCGATCTCCTCGCGCACGAATTTGGCGAAGTAGTCGGGCGAACGGCGATCGGCTGCGACCAGGGACGCGCCGATTTCCTGGGCGCGGCTTTGCAGCTGTGGCGTCCGCATTGCTTCGAGGATCGCGGCATTGAGCCGGTTGACGATCGCCGGCGGCGCGCGCGGTGGCAGGAACACGCCATTCCAGGTGCTGGCGTCGAAGTCGGCGAGCCCTTGCTCTTGGGCGGTCGGCACGTCCGGCAATGCCGCGATGCGCGCGCGCGACAGCATGGCAATGGTGTTCACCAGCTTGCCGTTGATTTGCGGCAGCGCGCTCGACACGACGTTGCAATTGAAATCGATTTGCCCGCCCACTAGGTCCTGCATTGCCAGTCCGCCGCTGCGATAGGGAACATGGGTCGTCGTTGTGCCGATCGCCATATCGAGTAGAATGCAACTCAGGTGATTGGCCGACCCGACCCCAGCCGAGCCATAGGTCGCTTTGTCGCCGCGCGCTTTGACGAAGGCCGCGAATTCCTTCAGGTTGCTTGCCGGCAGATCCTTGCGCGTCACCAGCACCAGCGGGGTTTCCGCGATCAGTGCGACCGGCGTGAAGTCGGTGGTCACGTTGTAGAGCGGCTGCTTGAACAGTGTTTGATTGAACGTGTGCGTGCTGATTGAGCCAAGCACGAACAAATGGCCGTCGGGCGCGCCGCGCGCTACGCGGCTTGAGCCGATCATTCCGCCGCCACCGCCGACATTCTCCACCACGATCTGTTGACCGAGGATCTCGCCCAGCCGCGGCGCCAGCACGCGACCCAGCACGTCGACCTGTCCGCCGGCTGCGAACGGCACCACCATGGTGATCGGTCGGGATGGCTGCCACTCCTGCGCTGCGGCCGAGCTCGCAATGAGCAGTATGGCACCAGTCACGACATCAATCATGCGTACGGACATTGTGGTCTCCTGGCTTTGCGCGGCCAAACACGATCGATGCTTGGCTGGGCCACAAGATAAAGCTTTGTGATCATTCTGGGTCATTGGTCTTACAGTTAATAGGCGATTAACGACCAAGCGCTAGCTTCAAGCGACCCTCATGCGTTCGATTGTCCCTGTATGACCCCCGTCGTCCTGCCGCCGCTCGCGACCGCCGCCGCCAATGTGGCCGCACCCGCATTGCCGAGCCTACAGTCCGAGGCCGTTCTGAACGCCGTGGTGCAGGCGCAACTCACCGACATGACGCTGCGGCTTTTGTTCGGCGACGGGACACTCGATCTCAAGACCGATCTACAACTCGCGCCGGGCACGCGGGTTGCGCTCGCGCTCGAGGGCCCAGCGTCGCAGCCCAAGCTGGTGCTGCGGCCCATCCCTGCGTCTTCCGGCCAATTGGCGCAGCAAGTCGTGCCGCGCAGTTCGGCGGCTCAACCATCCAATCCGCCGGCCGTTGATCCGGATGGCAAGCCGGTCGCGGTTGGCGCAGGCCCGCGTTTGGTGAATCTCGAGGCCAGCCGTACGCAGCCGGATCCGGCGCTTGCGCCGCGCGCGGCGTCGCCGGCGACGCGACTGGAGCTTTCGATCGAGGGTCCGCCAGCACGGCCCCGGCTGGTGCTGCGGCCGTTGCCAGAACTTCCCGGCGGCGCAGCGCCGCAAACTGTACCGCGCTCCGCCGCAACGCCGTCGCCAAACGCTTCGGCGGTCGGAACCGTCGCAAAGGCGCTGCCGGACGGCGCGTTGCGCGGTCCGGTGGCGCCCGCGCCCGATGCAATTGCGCCCCATTCACTTGCACCCCATTCACTTGCGCCGGATGCAGTCGCGGTGGCGGTCAAGTCGGTTGCGGCTCTGGTCGGCAATGCCACCCTGCGCCAGGGCGGTTTGGCCCCGCTCTATGCCAATCTCGAAGCAGCATTTGCGCGACCGGAGGTTCCGCCGCCGGTTGTCGCCGCGGCGCGGCAATTGTTGGCATTGCGGCTCGATATCCGCGCTGAGGTCGATGCCGACGGGATCAAGAATGCCTTGCTGCGTTCGGGTCTGGTGACCGATCCGGCCCAGGGCGTGCGGCCAATGCCGGTCGATCTCCGGTCGGCCTTGCTCGATCTGCGCGCGGCACTGAAAAATTGGCTGGACGCCACGCCGACCGCTCTTAGGGAGGCGATGCCCACAACGCCGTCTACCGGCGAGTCGCTGGGTGCGGCCCGCGCGTCCGGTCCGGTTTTGCCCTTCCGTAACACGCCGACTTTGCCGCAGCTGGCGGTCCCTGCGACGCTTCCGGCTGAGGCGGCGCCGGCGGAGATGGCGCGCCAACTGCTCAACGAAACCGATGCGGCGCTCGCGCGTCAGACTTTGTTGCAGATTGCGTCGCTGCCGGAGGAGGCCAGCAGCGGCGCCCGGCCGCGCGGAGACGCTTCCACCCATTTGACGTTCGACATTCCGCTGACCAACGGGCAAGGCACGGCCATTGCCCAAATGCGGATCGAGCGTGACGGCGCCGAACGGACCGCGGAGGGTGACGTCCCGATCTGGCGGGTCAACTTCTCGATCAATCTCGAACCGATCGGTCCGGTGCATGCGCGGATCGGCCTGATCGGCGATCGCGCCGCGGTGACGCTGAAAGCGGAACGCGACGAAAGCGCCAATCGCTTGGCGCGCGAACTGCCGCTGCTCGAAGCCGGGCTGCGCAGCGTGGACCTCGAGCCGGGCCGGCTGCTCTGCCATGCCGGCACGCCGCAAGGATCGGCGGCCGGGCCGGGCCATTTCCTGGATCAGGCAACATGAGCGACAACCCGAATGCTCTGGCGGTTGCGTTGAAATACGAAAAGCCGAATGCGCCGCGCGTTACCGCCATCGGTCGCGGAGTTGCGGCGCGGCGCATCATCGACCTGGCCGAGGCGAGTGGCGTGCCAATATCGGAAAATCCCAGCCTGGCGGCGGCGCTGTCGCGTATCGATATCGAGCAGGAAATTCCGGAAAGCCTCTATCGCGCGGTGGCCGAGGTTCTCAGCTACATCCTGCGCGTATCCGGCTCGATCAAGTGAGCCGCGGCGTGATCGGCGCACAATGCAGGGTCGGGATGATCAGGGATCACCGCCGCCCGAACAGCGTTTCGATGTCGTTGAGCTTCATCTCGACATAGGTCGGACGGCCGTGGTTGCACTGGCCGGCATTCGGCGTCGCTTCCATCTCGCTTAGGTTCGTATGCGTTACCCGAGAAAAGTGCGCGATCGTTTCTCGACATGCGGCCACGTCGCCGGTGTTTACCCGGGCTCATAACCTCTCGCCTTCATGACGGTGTTTGCGGCCGGCCCGATGAGGAACTGCAGCAATTCCTTGGCGGCCTGTGGCTCCCCGGCATTGGCCCCCACGCCGCCGGGGAGAATGACGTAATATTGCAGCTGTGGTGGAAAAGGACCGAGAAGTTCAACACCCGGCACGGCCAACAGTTCAGGGATGAGATGCACGGCAATTTCCGCCTCGCCGCGCGCCACGAGTCCGGCGGGACTGTCGGCACCTGTCAGCTTGGCCTTGGGTTTGATGTCTTCGGCGATCTCAAGGCGTTCCTGGATGCGCACAAAGTTTATGCCGACCAAGCCCTCCTTTGGGTAGGCGATTGATTTTGCGCTGAGCAGCGTGCGCTTCAGCGCCTCTACGGAGCTGATGTCTGGCTTGGGCGCGCCGGTGCGCACGGCCAAGCCCATTCCGCCGCGCGCGACGTCAACGCGTGTCCCGGCGACAATTTTGTCCTGTTTGATCAGGTCGTCGATGATCGGCACAGTGAGGATCGCGACGTCAAACTTCTCGCCCGCGTCGATCCGTCGTTTCAACGCGGCGGCCACATCGAATGTTGTCGTTAACTTGTGTTTTGTCGCGCGCTCGAACACGGGGCCCAGTTCCTGCATAACAGCCCTGATGCCAATGGTGCTGAATACCTTGATTTCTGCGGCCGGTGCCGCAACTGCCGTTGTCAACATCACGAGAAAGCCGACCGCCGCTGTGGGAGCCAGTTTGTGCTTTATGCGCAGCAGTCTGTTCGGGTCGGTGTGGGTCGGCATGGGCAATCCCTCCGAGTTCAATCCAGCCTGCAGTCTAAGCGCGGCTAGCGTTCTTGAGAAATAGTTTGTAAAGAAGGATCCCATCTCAAATACAGATCGGGTGCGGCGATGGAATTTTCAGATCTTTCCACCTTCTCGGCCGTCGCCCGCTGTGGCGGCATCACCCGCGCCGCCGGGGAACTCAGAACGGTGCAGTCGAATGTAACCAGCCGGATCAGGGCTCTTGAGGCCGAGGTTGGCGTCCCCCTGTTCGAGCGGCATAGTCGCGGTATGACGCTGACCGGAGCCGGGCGGCGGCTGTTACCCTATGTCGAACGGCTGGCAGCGCTCTCGCGAGAAGCCATGGCTGCAACCCGTGACGATGGTGTTCCCAAGGGACCGCTGGCGATCGGCGCCATGGAAACGACCGCGGCCGTTCGCCTGCCGCCCCTGCTCGCCCGCTTCCACCAGGCTTGCCCGGCGGTGCAGTTGACCCTGCGCACCGGTCCTACGGCGGCGCTCGTTGCGGCAGTCCTCGACAGGTCGCTCGACGGTGCCTTCGTTGCCGGCCCCATTGATCATCCTGATCTCACGGTCGTCTCCGCCTTCAAGGAAGAACTTGTGCTCGTCACGGCGAGGCGCTGGGCGAGCCTCGCTGCGTTGCGCAAGGGAACGCCCGAAGCAGGTCCCACCGCTCTCGTATTCCGCACTGGCTGCTCCTACAGGCAGCGGCTCGAACAGGTTTTTGCGGAATTTGGTTGGCCCTGCACCACACGATTGGAGTTCGGAACTCTCGACGGGATCATCGGCTGCGTGGCCGCCGATGTGGGTGTGGCGCTCCTCCCGCGCACCGTTGTCGCGCGCAGCGAGCTGAATGGGAGCATCAGCGCGCACGCGCTCAAGAGCTCTCAAAGCCGGGTTGAAACCCTCTTCGTGCGCCGCCGCGTCACGCATGAGGACGCCGCGTTGCGCACCTTTGCGGCTTGCATGCAGTCAAGCGCGCCGGCAGTGGCGGCACGAACGTCGATCGTCTGAATTTCAGATCACCGCCGACCGAACAGCGATTCGATATCGCTGAGCTTCAATTCGACATAGGTCGGGCGGCCGTGATTGCACTGGCCGGAATTCGGCGTCGCTTCCATCTCGCGCAGCAGAGCATTCATTTCTTCGGGCTTGAGGCGGCGGCCGGCGCGCACCGAGCCATGGCAGGCCATGGTGGAGGCAACGTGCATCAGCCGGCGCTCCAGCGGCAGCGCTTCGTCCCATTCGGCGATGTGTTCGGACAGGTCGCGGATCAGCGCGCGGGCATCGATGTGGCCTAGCATGGAGGGGGTCTCGCGTACCGCGACCGCGCCGGGGCCGAACGGTTCGATGGCTAGTCCATAGCGCGACAGTTCGTCGGCGCGCGCCAGAACGCGCTCGACAGCGGCCTCGTCCAATTCGACGATTTCCGGGATCAGCAGGATCTGACGCGCAACGCCGGCTTTTTCCAGCGCCGCCTTCATGCGCTCATAGACGATGCGCTCGTGCGCGGCGTGCTGGTCGACAATGACAATGCCGTCGCGGGTTTGTGCGACGATATAGGTCTCATGCACCTGGGCCCGGGCGGCGCCGAGCGGATTATCGATCAGGTCGGCGGTCGCTTCGGCGACTGCGACCCGTGCATCGGCCGATGGGCCGCCGACGTCGAAGGCGGCCTGCGCCGCTTCCGCAAAACCGAGCGCGGCGTTGCCATGGGTCGACAAGGGTGGATAGGCCGGCGAGCGCCGCCAGTCCCAGCCGGGACGCGTCGTCGTCGCGGGTCGGAAGGCGGCAATGGTGGCGCTGCCGCCGCTGGTCGCGGCGCGCTGGCCCTCGCGCACCAGCGCTTGCTGCAGGGATGTGATCAGCACCGCGCGCACCAGCGCGGGATCGCGGAAGCGTACTTCGGCCTTGGCCGGATGCACATTGACATCGACCTCGCGCGGATCGAGCGTCACAAATAGCGCGACGATCGGATGGCGATCGCGCGGCAGATAATCGGCATAGGCGCCGCGCACCACGCCGATCAACAGTTTGTCGCGCACCGGCCGGCCGTTGACGAAAAGATATTGCCCAAGCGCATTGGCGCGGGTGTGGGTCGGCAGCGCAGCAAAGCCCTCGACGGCGATGCCGTTGCGCTCGCCACGCACCTCGACCGCATTGGCGCGGAATTCATGGCCGAGAATGTCGGCCAGGCGCGCCAGCCGGCCAGGGGCGCCGGGCAGCGCCGCAGCCCAAGTGATCGGCGCGCGCTCCTCGCCAGCGAGTGTGAAAGCAACGTCCGGGCGGCTCATAGCCAGGCGGCGTATAGTTTCGCGGATGTTCTCGCCTTCAGTGCGATCGCTCTTGAGAAATTTCAACCGCGCCGGCGTGGCATAGAACAGGTCGCGCACTTCGACCCGGGTGCCCGCGCCAAGCGCGGCCGGCTTGAGCTCGGACTTCTCGCCGCCGTCGACGGCGATGCTCCAGGCATGCGGCTCGCTGTTGTGGCGCGTGGTGATGCTGAGATGCGCCACCGACCCGATCGATGGCAGCGCCTCGCCGCGAAAACCCAGCGTTCTGATATCGAGCAGGTCGTCATCATTGAGTTTGGAGGTGGCATGGCGATCGACCGCAAGGGTGAGGTCGGCGCCGGTCATGCCGTCGCCGTCGTCGGTGACGCGGATCAGCCGGCGGCCGCCGCCATCGGTGAGGATCTCGATTTTGGTCGCGCCGGCGTCGAGCGCGTTCTCGGTGAGTTCCTTGACCACGCTCGCCGGCCGTTCGACCACCTCGCCGGCGGCGATGCGGTTGACGGTGGCTTCGCTGAGCTGACGGACGGGCATGACAAAAACCTGATTCGACAAGCGCAAATCTAACCATCGATACCGGCTTTCGCGAGGGTCGGCCGCAATTCGCCCCCGTTATTCGAATGCCGGCTTCACCCGTCGTAAGCCCTTGATGCTGCCGCGCCGCTTCTTGGATTCGATCCGCTTCTCACGCGCCGCTCGGGTCGGCTTGGTCGGTCGCCGCTTGATCGGCACGACCGCGGCCTCTTGGATCAGTGCGACTAATCGGTCACGGGCATCCTGCCGGTTGCGTTCCTGGGTGCGGTGGCGTTGCGCGGTGATGACGATGACGCCGTCTTTGGTGAGGCGGCTGCCGGCCAGACGCATCAGCCGGATCGCGACATCGTTGGGCAGCGACGGCGAGCGCCGCACGTCGAAGCGTAGCTGCACCGCGGTCGAGAGCTTATTGACATTCTGGCCGCCGGGGCCGGAGGAGCGAACGAAGTCCTCGGTCAGCTCGCTCTCGTCAATGGCAATGGAGTCGGTGATCCGGATCATCCGCAAATAATAGCAGAATTAGCCCTTCAAATACTGCTTCGCCAACACCTTGCCCTCTTCCACCGCCGGCTGATCGAACGGATCGACGCCAAGCAGATGCGCGGCGATGATGGTCTCCAACATGAAATGCATCAGCAACTCGCCGAGGCTGGTCTCATCGAGCCGTTCAATGTGGATGGTGCGGACCGGGCAACCATTCTTCGCCAGTGTCTCGGCGGTGGCGCGACCCTGTGCGGCAACAAGATCGCCGATGGTCTTGCCGGCAAAATCCGGCTCGCCCGTGCGCATTGCCAGATCGGCGTCGATCCGCGGTCCGCGGCCGGCAGTGCCTGTGGTGATAATGGTGAAGAGCTTGTCTCGCGGCCCCGCGATAAATAGCTGAAGCTGGCTGTGTTGATCGACCGGCCCGCGGGCGGCGATCGGCGTGGTGCCTTTGCCGTCCTTGCCGAGGCTTTCGGCCCAGAGTTGCACATACCAGCGCGTGAAACGCTCAAGCCGGTCGGCATAGGCCATCATCACGGCGATGGGTTTTTTGATGGCGACGGCGAGCGCAGCACCGACGGCGGCGGGCACTTCGGTCGGTGCGCGCTTGGCAAGCACCGGCGTGAGCGCGGCTGCGGCGCCCTTGCGAATGGCCGCGATGTCAAGCCCGAGCGCCGCCGCTGGCAGAAGCCCGACATTGCTCAGCACCGCGAAGCGCCCGCCGATTTTGGGATCGTGATCGAGCATTGCGATGCTGTGGTCGTCGCATAATGCGCGCAGGCCGCTGCGCTTGCCGCCCTGCATGGGTTCGGTCAGGCCAAGGAAAAGTTCGGGGATGCGATTTGAAAGTCCCGCCGCTTTGACAGCGGCAAGCGCGGCCGTCATTTGCATCAAAGTTTCGCCGGTGCCGCCGGATTTCGAGATCGCAAGAAAGTGCGCGGTTTCGAGCGGCAACCGTGCGAGCAAGGCGGCGAAACTGTCGGGATCGAGATTATCCATGAAGTGCAGGCGCGGGCCGCTGCGCAGTGCGCCCGCGCCCTCGACTGCGTAATCCGCAAGCTGGGCCAGGGCTTGGCCGCCGAGGCTGGATCCGCCGGTGCCGAACACGACGATGTCGCTGGCATTGCTGGAGAGCCGGCGGCCGGTGGCACGAATGGCGTCGAGGTCGTCGTGCCGTTCCGGCAGGTGCAAGAGCGGCCATGCGCCGTCGGCATGCCGCGACCGGATCCAATCGAGCGCGGCCGAACAGCGCGCCAGCGTCTCGTTGAAAGCGGCGGTCTCGACACCGTTGGCGCCAATGCGCTCCGCGCGCGCCGTCTCAATGGATTGGAGCAGGGGCATGGCCGATCAACCGCGCGGACCAGAGTCCGTTCACCTGTCGAGGAAAGGTTCTAGCCACCAGGTGGCCGTGTCGTGACGCCTTTCGGCCGGCCGACCACGGTGACCAAGAGGCCGCCATCCAGCAGCCGCTTGGCCACGCGGCGGGCATCGGCCGGTGTCACGGCGTCGATCAGCGCGCTGCGGCGGTCGAAGTAGTCGATGCCGAGATTGTCGACCTGCATCTGGACGAGCTGCGACGCGATCTTGGTGGAGGTGTCGAGATTGAGTGCGAACGAGCCCTGGAGATAGGTCTTGGCTTTGGCAAGTTCGTCGGCGGTTGGGCCGTCTGCCGCCATCCGGCGGAACTCGGTTTCTACGAGTTCGATGGTCTCGGCGGTCGCATCCGCGCGGGTGGCGGTGCTGCCGATCAGCGCCGCGGAGCGATTAAGCCACAGCAGGCTGGTGTTAACGCCATAGGCCAGGCCGCGGATCTCGCGGACCTCGCGATAGAGCCGCGAGGAGAACGATCCGCCGCCGAGAATGTGATTGACGAGATAGGCTGCCATGAAGTCGGGATCGTTGCGGGCGATGCCGATGCCGCCGAATATCACCACCGCCTGCGGAACGTTGAGGTCGATCACATTGCGGCCGCCGCGTCCCAGGAGTTTTCCCTCGGGGATCGGCTTGAGCTGCGCCTTGGCGGGTAGCGGTCCGAAGGTCTTGTCGATCAACTGGCCTGCCGCCTTGGCGTCGATATCGCCGACGACGCCGATCTTGAGATGCTCGCGCGCCAGCACGCGGCGGGCATAGTCGCGCATGTCGTTGGGCGTAATGCGGGCAACCGACTCGGGCGTGCCACTGGTCGGGCGTCCATAGGGGTGATTGGGGAACGCGCTGGACCACCAGTTGCGGCTCGCGATCGAATTGGGGTTGGTGCTCTGGCGTTGCAGCGACGACAGCGTCTGCGCGCGGATGCGCTCGACCGCTGAGGCGTCAAACCGCGGCGTGTTCAAGGCCATTCGCAACAGATCGAATGCCTCGTCCTGGTTTTCCTTGAGGGTGCGCAGCGTGCCGCGAACTGTTTCGCGGCCCGCGCGCATTTGCAGCTCGATCGCCTTGCGCTCCAGCCGCGCGTGGAACGCGGTGCTATCGATGTCGCCGGCGCCTTCGTCCAGGGTCGCGACCGTCATTTCAGCGAGGCCGGCCTTGTCGTCGGGGTCCTGTACCGCGCCACCGCGAAATGCAAATTCGATCGCGATCAGCGGAACTGTGCCGTCGCGCACGAACCAGAATTCGATGCCGCCTGGGCTGGTGACGCGCTCGATCTTGGTCGCCTTGGCCGGAACACAAAGCGCAAGCAGCGCGGCGGCGATCACCGCCAGAGCGCCCAGCCGGGCGGTGAAGGGGCGGCGCATGATGGCGTGCTGATTGATCACGAGCGGTCGTCCTTCGATCCGGCGGGTCTGATGAGGTAGCCCGTCACCGAGCGTTGCTTGTCGAGCACCAGGCGGGCGGCATTTTTGACGTCATCGACGGTAACGGCGCGCAAACGGTCGGGCCAGCTTCTGATCTGTTCGATGGTCAGTCCAGTGGACAGCGAGGCGCCATACCAGCGTGCCAGCGAACTCTGGCTATCTTGGGCATAGACCGCATCGGCGAGCAGCCGGTTGCGGGCGCGTTCGAGCTCGTCCGGGGTTATGCCTTTTTCGACCACTTCGGCGATCACCGCGTCCATCGCCGCTTCGATCTGGGTGAGGCTGGTGCCGGGCTTCGGCGTCGCGTAGACGTTGAGGCGGGTCGCGTCGATCGCCGTGCCGTGATAGTTCGCGCCGGCGTTGACCGCGGTGGAGGCTTCGACGACCAGCTTCAGGTAGAGCCGGCTGTTCGCGCCGCGCCCCAGTACATGCGACAGGATGTCGATGGCCTCGGCTTCGCCGGGGCGGCCCGAGGTGTAGGACGGTGCAAGATAGTAGCGGCTTAAACTCGGCTGGGTGACGCGTGGGTCGGATAAGGTGACGGTGCGCGGCGCTTCTTGGCGCGGCTCCTGCGGGCGTATGCGCGGCTTTACTTCGGCGACGCGCGGAACCCGGCCATAGGTCTCTTCCGCGAATTGTTTGACTTCTTCCGGCGTCACATCGCCGGCGACGATTAGGGTCGCGTTATTCGGCGTGTAGAAACGGCGGTAGAACTCAAGCGCGTCGTCACGCGTCAGCCCCTCGATCTCGTTGCGCCAGCCGATCACCGGCCGGCCATAGGGGTGATTCAAGTATAGCGCGGCCTCCATTTGCTCGGCGAGCCGCGCATTCACGTTGTTTTCGACGCGAGAGTTGCGTTCTTCGAGCACGACCTTCAGTTCCGGTTTCACCACCTCGTCGGTGAGCACCAAACCGGTCATGCGGTCAGACTCGAACTCCATCATGAGCTTGAGACGCTCGCGCGATGTTCGCTGGAAATAGCCGGTGTAGTCGGACGACGTGAAAGCGTTTTCCGAACCGCCGATGGTTGCCACCGTTTGCGAAAACAGGCCTTGCGGGTTTTTCTTGGTGCCCTTGAACAGGAGATGTTCGAGGAAGTGGGCGAGGCCGGATTTGCCGGGCGTTTCGTCGGCGGCACCGACCCGGTACCAAAGCATATGGGTGACCACCGGCGTCCGGCGGTCGGGGATCACCACAACCTCAAGGCCATTGGCGAGGGTGAACTGGGAAACGTCCGGTCCCCATCCGGCGCCGTGCCCACTCGACCCAGCGAAAACGGTGAAAGACAAAGACAATGTCGCAAGCGCAGCAAAGGTGCGCTTCAAAGCATGGGGCAAGGCAGGCCTCTTTGTTGGTCAATTCCGCCCTGGCTGCAAATGGCGATTTGAGAGTATCGCCGCAAGAGCCTGTAAGGCAGGTCCGTGATCCTAACGCGCTGGATCGAAAGCTTGTACCTTGGTCCGTTCGGTGCGGTGGGTCGTGCCATAGGGATGCGCAGGCGAGGGCACTTGGTAGCCGGGCGGAGGCTCAGTGAGTTGTGACCGCGGCGGCTCACCGGTGAACGTTGCGGTTTCACTCTGGTTGCGCCCAAGGCCGAAGCCCCAAGCTCGCGGTGTGAATAACCCGCCAAAATAGCCGAGTTCCGACGGCGCGACTTGGCGCCCGTCAGGGTCGCTGCCCGGCGCTGGTGCATTGGAGCGGTTGGACTGGGCTGGCGCGGTGCTGCCGGTCGGGTTCAGTTGCTCCGGAGTCAGCGGTGTCCCCTGGTTTTCCCGTGCCGTTCTGGCGTTTGCGCTGCCCTGCTTGCGCTTTATATCGGCCTGCTTTCTTGCTTTGGCCACGTCCGGGTCGACCGGCCATGCGGGATCGCCTGGGGTCACCCGGGCCTGTGGTGGCGGCAGCTCACGGCTTGGCGGAACCACCAGAGGGGAGCGCTCGCGGTAATCAATTGCTGGCGCGTTCGGGTCGCGCAGGCCGAGTCCGCGGGCGAAGGTGCCAATAATGCGTTGCTCGAGGCCCCAGATCGAGTTGGTCTCGACGCTGTCGTCGCGTTGCGCCTGCGCGCTAACGGGCGCGCCGAATGCCAATGCTAACAGCGCCAATCCGCCGACAGCGGCGGCCTGCCTAACCCAGCGAGCTTGCATCATGTCGGTCCCTCGACGCGGCATTCTTGCGGTTTCTGCGGCGGATAGCGGCCCCAACCGAAATTATCATACAGATCAGGGCTGTATTGCGGCGTTCCAGCCAATTTGTGCTGCCGATTTGAATTTCCTATCGCGCTTACAACAAGTGCAATTAGGCCATTTAAGTCGAAAAGTGTCACTAGAATCATAGAGTTACTAGTGTCCCCTCGGCTACCCAGGTTCGTGACAGCGGTCGCTGCAACTGGCTCACGAACTTCGCTTATGGGGCGCGAAGGAATCATACAAGAGTCCGGCCACCCCAGCAACAATGGCGGCGTCCGCCAGGTTAAATACATACCATTTGAAGCTAAAACTGGCGGTCGTTAGGTGCAGCAGCACGAAATCGGCCACCGCCCCATAAGCGAGGCGGTCGATGGCGTTGCCGACGGCGCCGCCAATAATCAGGCCCAGCGACAGCGCCACCAGCCGCGACGTGGCCCGCAGCAGCCAAAGACCGAGCAGCCCGACGGCCACCGCCACCAGCGCCAGCAGAACCCATTGTCCGAGGGGGCCGTCCTGCTGGAACAGTCCGTAACTGATGCCCTTGTTCCAAATCAGGACAAGGTCGAAAAACGCGGTCACCCGCACGGGGCCGCGCGCAGCTAGGTCAAAAACGAACAGCAGCCATAGCTTGAGCGCTTGGTCGAGCAGCATGACCAGCGCCATGGTGATGAGCCCAAGGCGGACCATGGGCTGCCGGAGCGTCGCGGTCATTCCGCCGCCCGGCTTTGCATTGTGTGCCATTCGCGCAGCGCTCTGGCATCGCGCGGCGTAACATCTGGATAGTCCGGATCGCTTCCGACCGCCGCCGACACCTTCCAGGAGCGCGCACATTTCCTGCCTTCGGCAAGCTCGGCGACAACCGCGACGCCGGGCACGTCGGGCAGCCGGAACGCGGCGGCCGGGCCGTCGTCTGCCACCAGCGTTGCGGCCGAGGTGATGCAGATCTCCGCCAGATCGGCGTCGACCAGCGCCACGAACAGGTCGGGATCGGAGACATAGACCATCGGGTCGGCCTCCAGCGATGAGCCGATGCGCTTGTTGGCGCGCTCGATCTCCAGGGCGCCGGTGATGACGCGGCGGACGGTGCGAATCTTGCGCCACTTCTCGGCCAGCGCATCGTCGCGCCAGGTTGCCGGTATCTTGGAGAACGGCTGCAGATGCACGGAATCGTCATCGGACCGATAGCGCTCCAGCCACGCCTCTTCGGCGGTGAACGGCAGCATCGGTGCGAGCCAAGTGACGGTTGCCCGGAACAAATGATCGAGCACGGTGAGGCAGGCACGGCGCTTCTGAGAGGAGATCGGGTCGCAATAAAGTGCGTCCTTACGGATATCGAAATAGAACGCCGAGAGATCGACCGTCATCAGCACATTGAGCGCGGCGAAGATGCGTTTGTAGTCGAAATCGGCATAGGCCTGTCGGATCAGGCGATCGAGTTCGGCAAGACGATGCAGCATCAGCCGCTCGAGTTCGGACATTTTTTCGGGCGATATCCGCTCGTCTTCGCGGAAATGCGCGAGCGAACCCAGCATCCAACGCAGCGTATTGCGCAGCTTGCGATAGGTCTCGACCGTGGTCTTGAGGATTTCCGGCCCGATACGAAGGTCGTCGGCGTAATCCGACGCGCAGACCCACATTCGCAGGATATCGGCGCCGAATTGTTTGATGACGTCTTGCGGCGCCGTAACATTGCCGAGTGACTTCGACATCTTGCGCCCGTTTTCGTCGAGCACGAAGCCATGGGTGAGCACCGCGTCGAACGGCGCCACGCCGCGCGTGCCGCAGCTTTCCAGCAGCGAAGACTGAAACCAGCCGCGGTGCTGGTCGGAGCCTTCGAGATACATCACGGTGTCGGGGCCGCCGGTATGCTTGTGCCGGATGCCGGCGAGCCCGGGAAAGTGCTTGGCGTCTTCCAGCACAAAGGCATGGGTTGAGCCGGAGTCAAACCAGACGTCCAGAATGTCGTCGACTTTCTGCCATTGCTCGTTGGCGAGCTTACCGAGAAATCGCTCGCGCGCGCCGGGAGCGTACCAGGCATCGGCGCCGTCCTTTTCGAACGCGTCGGCGATGCGGTTGTTGACGTGCCGGTCGCGAAGAATGGCGACGGTTCCATCGCCGTTTTCGCGCACGAAAACCGCGATTGGCACGCCCCAGGCGCGCTGACGCGAAATCACCCAGTCAGGCTTGCTGAGGATCATGCCGTTGATGCGGTTCTCGCCCTGCGGGGGAACCCAGCGTGTGGTTTTGATGGCGCCGAGGGCGCGCGCGCGCAGGGTGTCGCCGGACTTTGCTTTATCACCAGCGTCGGCGATTGGCTGGTCCATGGCGATGAACCACTGTGGGGTGTTTCGAAAGATCACCGGCTTCTTGGAGCGCCAGGAGTGCGGATACTGGTGCTTGAGCCGCGCGCGCGCGATCAGCATGCCGGCGTCGGCCAGGGCCTTGATCACCGCCTCGTTGGCGTCGCCTTTCTCGCCCTTGTCGTTGAGCACGCGCTTGCCGGCAAACCCGGGTGCCTGCTCGGTGAACGCGCCGTTCTCGTCGACCGTATAGGGAATGACGGTATTGATGCCGCGTGCCGCAAGATTGGCAGTGTTCGCTGTCCAGACTTCGAAATCCTCGCGGCCATGGCCTGGCGCGGTATGCACGAAGCCGGTGCCGGTGTCGTCGGTGACGTGATCGCCGGCGAGCAGGGGGACAGGAAAGTCATACCCGCCGCAAAACTCATGCAACGGATGCTGGCAGACGATGGTGGCAAGATCGGTGGTGGCAACCGCTTTTAGCTTCTTGAATGCCGTGACACGCGCTTGCCTGAGCACGTCCACAACCAGCCGATCCGCGAGCACCAGCAAGTCACCGGGCTTGGCCCAGTTGTCCGAAGGCGCGTCGGTCACTTCGTAAAGCCCGTATTCGATCTTCGGCGCGAAGCTGATCGCGCGATTGCCGGGGATCGTCCAGGGCGTCGTGGTCCAGATCAGGATTGCGGCCGAGCGCAGCGGGCCGAGCCGGTCGCCCGTGCCCTCGATGCTGCGAATTGGAAACTTCACCCAGACCTGATCCGAAGTGTAATCCTCATATTCAACCTCGGCTTCGGCGAGCGCGGTTTTTTCTACCACCGACCACATTACCGGCTTCGATCCGCGATACAGCGTGCCATTCTGCGCGAATTTCATGATCTCGCGTGCGATCTGCGCTTCGGCTGCGAAGTCCATGGTGGAGTAGGGATGGTCCCAGTCGCCTTCGACGCCGAGCCGCTTGAATTCCTCGCGCTGCACATTGAGCCAATGTTCGGCATAGGCGCGGCATTCCTTGCGGAATGCGACCATGGCCGCCGGATCGGCGAGATTTGGTTTGGCTTTGTTCTTGGAGCGGTAGTTCTCTTCCTCGACCCGCCACTCGATCGGCAGGCCGTGGCAATCCCAGCCCGGCACGTAGTTCGAATCGTGGCCGAGCATCTGCTGACTGCGCGTCACCACGTCCTTGAGGATCTTGTTGAGGGCATGCCCGATATGGATATTGCCGTTTGCATAGGGCGGGCCATCGTGCAGCACGAATTTGGTGCGGCCGCGGGCGGTCTCGCGCAGGCGGCGGTAGAGCCCAAGCTTGGCCCAATGCGCCAGCAGTTCCGGCTCCTTTTGCGGCAAGCCGGCGCGCATTGGGAAGTCGGTCTTGGGTAGAAACAGAGTCTCGCTGTAATCGCGGGCGGCTTCGGTCATGACCTTACCAGGCTGAGAATGGCGGTGAGGGCTCGGCGGTCCCGGTCCTCCGCTGACGCTGGCGTCAGGCGGAAGCCGGGCCACGAATTGACCGAGCAGCCGGCCCGATGACGATACGGAGGCGTGAATGACTAGCCATGATTGCGGCTTGGTACCAGATCGGTTCCGCTCACGCTAGTGGAGTGGATTTGACATTCGCCACGCCGTTGCGGCTCGCGCGGGATGCGAACGTTAGATTCAGACCACTGGCGCGGCTCACGCGCCTATCGGTCTGCCAACGGGGGAAATGCGTTCGGAGCCTTGGCCAACAGGCTGCGCGCGATCCGGCTGTCCTCGTCCATGCGGCGGACCAGGTCGTCAAGACTGTCGAATTTCATCTCCGGTCGGATCCAATCGATAAAGGCGACGTCGATGGTCTGCCCGTAGAGATCGGCGGAGAAATCGAACAGAAAAATTTCCAGCAGCACGGTGCCGATGTCAAACATTGGTCGGCGGCCGAAGTTGGCCACGCCATTGTAGCGCCTGCCGGCGACATTGACGCGTACCGCGTAGATCCCGTGCCGAAGGCGGCAAGTCGGATCGAGCCGCAGATTGGCGGTGGGATAGCCAAGTTCGCGCCCGCGCTTATCGCCATGCACGACTTCACCGGTCACGAACCAGGGGAAGCCGAGCATTTCGGCGGCGTCGGCGACCTGGCCATCGGCCAGTGCGATCCGGATCGGGCCGGAGGAGATGCGGCGTCCATTGTCCTCAAAGCGTGGAACAACATCGACGCTGAAAGCTTGTTTCGCTCCGGCCGTGGCAAGATAGTCGGCCGATCCGGAGCGCTTGGCGCCAAAGTGAAAATCGAAACCGATGGTGACGCCCGAAATCGCCAACCGCTCAATAAGCACATGCTGAACGAAATCGTCGGCGCTCAGCGCTGCCAAGGCCGTGTCGAAGGTCAGCACGATCGCGCCGTCCAGCCCGGTCGACGCCAGCAATCGCAATTTATTGCGCGCGTCGGTCAGGCGGAACAGCGGCTCCTGCGGCCGAAAGAGGCTGCGCGGATGTGGCTCGAAAGTCAGCGCCGCGGCCGGTCGGCCGAGCGCTGCGGCGCGCCCGCGCGCGGTTGCGATCACCGCCTGGTGGCCGCGGTGCACGCCGTCAAAATTGCCGATCGCCACCACGGCGCCACGCAGCCGATGGCCAGGGGGCGTCGCCCCTTGGGTCACAACGAATTCGTGAGTTGATTCCGTGCTGACTGTCATGACTTTGCAGGTTGGGCCGGCAAGGTTTGAGGCGTCCCTTGAGGAGTGGTGGTTCTGGTGGTTCTACCGATAAAATTTGTTTTATCCAGGCCGGTGAGAACAATGCAGCGCAATTTACCGGATATTCAAAGCCCCGATGCTAACGTTTTCGATCGGGCAATTTTGGCCGGAAATTGACGGTTGTTGCTGTTAGGCGCGCAGGAGCCGCCGAGAGTATTTGGATGGGCAGAGTTAAAGGAGAGGGTTATGGTTATTGATACGTCAATGTCGATCCTCGTCGTTGACGACTTCAATACGATGATCCGCATTATTCGGAACCTGCTGAAGCAGCTTGGATACGAGAACGTCGACGATGCCGGCGGCGGCGTATCCGCGCTTGCGAAGATGCGGGCGAAGACCTACGACTTGGTCATCTCGGACTGGAACATGTCGCCAATGACCGGCTACGAACTGTTGATTCAAGTACGCGCCGACCCGGTCTTGCGCAGCACGCGCTTCATCATGGTCACCGCCGAGTCGACAATCGAGAACGTCGTCGCGGCAAAGGTTGCGGGTGTCGACAATTATATCGTCAAGCCGTTTACCGCCAAGACATTGCATCACAAGATCCAGGAAGCGTTTGCAGGCGAGCCGACGCCGCCGCTCGCAGCCTAGTGTTGCTGTTCGATTTGAAGTTCATAGCCGCGCTCGCGGCGACCGATATTGGAACTTCAAATCGGCGGCTCTAATCCCCTCACCACGTCAACTGTTGCATCACCAATTTCGGTGAAACCTGCGCCGCTGCGAATACTGCTGCAAGCGCCGTTGCATCCGGGGCCTCGCGCGCGCCAAGCTCGTCGGCATGAATGCCGGCGGTCACAAACAGCGCATCGATGCCGAAGGCGTCCGCGCCTTTGAGATCGGTTCGCACGGAATCGCCGATCGCCAGCACCCGTTCGCGCGCAATTTCGCATCCGCGCGCCCTGCGCGCCGCGGCCATCGCCTGTTCGTAGATCGGGCGATACGGCTTCCCGGCAAAGATCACCGTGCCGCCCTTGGCGGCGTAACGGTCGGCGATCGCGCCCGCGCAATAGACCAGTTGATGGCCGCGTTCGACGACGATGTCGGGGTTGGCGCATGTCATCGGCAGTTTGCGCGCCAGCATCGCCGCTAGAATTGCATCGTAATCGTCGGGCTTTTCGGTGGTGTCATCGAACAGCCCGGTGCAGACGACATAGTCGGCCTGTTCCACCGGCACCAGCATTGCGTCGAGGCCGTCGAAAATCGGTTGATCGCGCTCCGGGCCGATGTGTCCAACGCGCTGGCCGGCCCGTGCGCCGATCAATGCGCGGGTCACATCGCCGGACGTTACGATTGCGTCATAGCATTCGCGCGGCACTTTGAGGCCGCCAATGAATTGCTGCACATATTCGCAGGGACGCGGGGCGTTGGTGATCAGGACGACAGTGCCGCCGCGCTCGCGAAATCGGCAAAGCGTATCGCAGGCGGTCACGGTTGCGGCGATGCCGTTATGCACGACGCCCCACACGTCAGACAGCAGGACGTCGTAGAGATCGGCGACCGCCGAAAAACGATTGCTGATGATCGATACAGGCGGGGACATTCGGTTTGACGTCGGTTCTGAGGCGGGTGGGCGCAGCGGCGATGCGTTGTCGCTTGCCTGGGTCGAAGGTCCGGATGCTCTTAGACGATCCGCCTTGCTGGATCAAACGCGGCCGGCCGCGCCGCGGGCAAGCTGGGCCAATCCCCTTGTGCCAGGGCTAATGGCCGCAGGCTCCTCGATGAAATCGCGCGTCGTCATGTCGGCGGCCGCCGCGTCATGGGCGGCGTCGGCATTGCGGGTGGCGGTGTCGGTGCGATCGGTAAGACCTTGCATTGCTTCGGCGCGCACTGGACGGGGCGGTGAAAACAGAAATCCCTGTCCCAAGCGCGGGCTGTAATCGAGCAAGTCGACCGCCATCGATTCGGTCTCGACCCGCTCGGCGATCAAATCGATGCCGAAACGGCCCAGCAAAACGGAGAGGTCGGCCGGATGGATGTCGGTGTCGGCGTCTTTCGGATTGAGCAGAAGGCTGCCCGGGATCTTGACGTAGCGGAAGCCGCGGGCCGCAAGATCGCGCGGCTCAATCCGCAGATCTTGTAGGTTGTCGAGGGAGAACCGAAACCCGACCTCGGCAAGCGCTGAAAGAGCCTCGTTCTCTAGCGGGCCGATGGAGCGCAGCGTGCTCTGGGTAAATTCAAGAATCAGCGACGATGCGATGGTGCGATTGGCTTCGAGAAAGTCGAGCAGTTGCTGGAAGACCGCAGCGTCGGTCAGGGCCGACTCTGAAAGATTGCAGAACAAGCCGATCTCGCGGTTCTTGTGCAGGAGCCGCCGAACGATCTGCACGCAGCGAAACACCACGAGATTGTCGATCCGCGCCATCAAGCCCGCGCGCTGCGCATGGGAAATGAAATTGGCGGCCGGGATCACCTCACCGGTTTCGGTGCGCAACCGCGACATCGCTTCATAGAATCGAACCTTTCGTTGCGGCAGCGACACGATCGGTTGCAGGTAAAGGTCGACGCGGTTGGCCTCGATGGCGGATCGAATTGCCGTCAGTCGTTCGACGTCTGCGACGATCGTCTCTGCGAGCGTTGCCGCAACGACCGTCTGGGGGGCCGGTGCGGACACGGGGATCGCCGCCGGTGTCGGTGGCGCTGCCGCGGGCTCTCGGGGTGCCGCAGGCGCCGGTACTGCGGCTGTGATCGCTGGGGTTGGCGCAACCGCGGTGTCCGCCACCGGCGCCACGACCGGCGCGACGGCTGGTGGTGGCTGGGCCGGGATCGATTGCACGATTTCGCCAAACCTGGCTTCGTAGGTTGCCACGGTCTCCGCCAACTGCCGGACCAGCGTGCCAAGCTCGCTGATTTCGATTGCGAGGGGGTCGGCCGCCGAACGCGCCCGATTGTACGCAGCGTCCATGCGGCTCTCGAGCGAAGCAAGCTGCCGGCCCAGCTCCGTCACTTGGCGGGTCAGATCGAAATTGCTGCGCGAGAGTTCGTTGATCTGGCGGCCGGCCGTCCCCCTCAGGCCAAGCCGATCGGAGAAGGCATGGTAGATCCCAAGCGCCGCCAGGATCGCGATCGCGGCAACCGTCGATGCCGTCACGGAGGCGCCGAGGCCCAGAAAGACCGTGGCGCCAGCCGATGCCGCGATCACAATCAGGCAAGCTGCGATGAAGATCGTTGCGAGGCGCATTATCAATATTAGTCCAAGGTCAGCCCTACAGCAGCCCGAACCAGTAACGGACTGGCGGCAGTGATTCGGCCGAATCCACTCAATCTCTACGAGAGTTAGCGCGGGTCAAGCGATCTCCATCGATCCCCACCGATACCGCGGTGGACGTTTGGTCGGGGATGCCGGTTCAGGGGCGTGGCGGGACGATGGCGTAGTGGACGACATCGCCACGCCGGGGGCCGAGGGCTTGCCGCGGCAGTGTCAGCGGGGGCTGCAGCGCCGCGCGGGGGAACGCGCGGCGGATGTTTTCAGGCAGTTCTGGCCCGGGCGACGCCGGCTGCCAGACCAGCACGCCGCCGCGTCGGTCGAAATCGGCAGCGTCGATCCACGGGCTGAGCCGGAGTTCACCGTTCACAATGACGCGGGGTCGGTCCGGCGAATAGACCGCGACATTGTTGGCGGCGAATTGGCCGGCCGCATTAATGGTGCGCGGGACGCCGGTATCCCGGGCGATCACGATGGCGCCGCCGACATAGGCCAGCGGCGTCCCGGTCGCGTCATGCCATTGTCGGGCAATGGTTTCGGCCAGCAGGCGGCCTGGGAACTGCGTTGCCTTGGAACGATCGCGCAGCAGCGGTTCGCCGATCTCCGCAACCGCAAATGCCAGGGGAAAGGCAACCAGCGCAGCCAGCGCCGCCCCCGCAAACCGCCGCAATTGCGCTGCCTCAAGCGCCGGCGGCCAGAACATCAGGATGGCCAGCGGGGCGAATGACCACAGGGGGTAGCCCCATAAAGCTATCGGCTGACGTCCCAGGACGGCGGCGATTACAGTGGTCATGGCGAATGGGCCGAGCGCCAGCGCCCCGATGTAACGCCGGTCGAACGCGGTCCGGTCGCTTGGCGGCGCTATTGCGGTCTGCCGGCGCGGCAGATAGAGCAGCGCCAGCAACGCGACCATCGGCAGGAGGTAGAGGATCTGACCGCCGGTCCATCGCAGTGGGAACAGGACATAGTGATACCAGCGCGCGGCGGTGACAGCGCGTTCGTCGACATAGCGGAACGGCATGAAATCATTGTCGATGAGCCACCAGACATTGGGTGCGATCGCGATCGCGAAAACCGCGGTCATCACATAGGGCCCCGGCGTGCGCCAGGCGCGCCGTGCGAACGGATCGATCAGCAGGATCAAGCCGAGCGTCGCGGCCAGGGCGAATGCGGCATATTTCGACCAGAATGCGCCCGCCAAGCATAAGCCGGCCAGCGCCCAGTCGAGCATGCGGCCGCGGACGATGGCGCGCCAGAAAAATAGTCCGGTCAGCGCCCAGAACGGCAATTGCATTTGATCATGCGCGAACTTCACGACCGAGAAATTATAGTAGTGGATCGCTTCCAAGGCCGCGACCGCAATCAAGGCCTTGACCGGGCCGGCCACTTCGCGGGCCAAGAGCCAAACCGCATAAAAGCAAACCACCGCCGCGAGCGGGCCGAGGATATAGACCGCGTTAATCTGGCCGGTGGCGCGATAGGCGAGATCGGTGATCCACCAGGGCAGCGGCGGGTGTTTCCAGTATCCGAGCTGCCACTCCCTGCCGAGCGCGAGGCCCTCGATGAGGTCGAGCTGCAAATTAGCCGACAAAAGCGCGGGAACCAGCGTCCAGACCGCCACATGAAACCCGAGCAGCCAGGCCAGTACGACGTTTGGCCGGTGCTGGGCCAGATCGACGATTCCGTCGGATAACCGGCGAAGGGTGTTGGTCACGGCCATGGCTGCGGCACATCGCAGGAAATCGGTGGATCGTCCAGTGCGCCCGGGCTGGCCGCGATGCTAATGTATGAACGATAGTCGGTGGCTGCCATTGTATCGGGCGGCGCCGATCCGCTCCAACCGGGCATCGCAATGGCTTCCGCCGCAGTCGCGTTCTCAATTGTGCTTCCGGCCCACAATGAGGTCGGCAACATCGCGCCGATCGTTGCGGAATTGCGGCGGCTGATGGCGGCGATCGGCCCGACCGAAATCATTGGCGTTGACGACGGCTCGAATGACGGCACGCTCGATGCGCTGCGGGCCGCAGCCAGTGCGGACCCGATGGTGCGTTATATTTCGTTCACGCGGAATTTCGGTCACGAAGCGGCGATGCGCGCCGGGCTGCGCGCCGCGCGCGGCCAGGTCGTCGTGGTGATGGACGCGGACTTCGAACATCCGCCCGAATTGGTTCCGCAATTGGTGGCGCGCTGGCGGGAGGGCTTCAAGGTCGTGGCGGCGCAACGCCTGGACGATGACGCGGTATCGCCGTTCAAACGCGTAACTTCCCGACTGTATTACCGGCTGTTGGGCGCGCTCGGTGACGTGCAAATGGAGCCCGGCAGCGCCGACTTCCTGCTGCTGGACCGAACCGTCGTCGACACCATCAACGGCTTTGAGGACCAGGAATTGTTTCTGCGCGGCCTGGTGCGCTGGCTCGGATTTCCAGTCGCCAAAGTCAGCTATCGGCCGGGACGCCGGCGGCACGGCGTCAGCAAATATTCAGTCAGCCGGATGGTGGAGCTGGCGCTTGACGGCATCGCCGCCCACAGCGTGCGGCCGTTGCGCGCCGCGATCTGGCTGGCGTTGGCGTTCGCTGCGCTCGGGATGCTGTTTGTCGTCTATTCGATCGTAAGTTTCCTTTTTGTGCAGCATACGGTGGCGGGCTGGACTTCGATCATGGCGGCGATTGCGGTCTTGGGCGCGGCGCAGCTTTTCGTGCTCGGCATCATTGGCGAATATGTCGGCCGTATTCTGCGCGAGACTCGCCGCCGGCCGAGTTATGTCGTGGCCGAGACTGAAGCGGAGCGTCCCGCCGTTGCCGCTCATGTCGAGCGCGTCGCAGGGCCGGCGAGGTAATGCGCCAGGACTATTGTTGTGGCGGCGAATCTTGCGGCGTTTCACCGACCAGCCCGCCGTCGATCAGTTGAATCCGTCGGTCCATTCGTTGCGCCAGCCCAAGATCGTGCGTGACTGCGATGACAGTCTTGCCCTGCTTGTCCACAAGATCGCGTAGAAGCTGAAAGACCTGCTCGCTGGCATGCGAATCGAGCGAGCCGGTGGGTTCGTCGGCAAGCACAATCGGCGGGTCGTTGGCGAGCGCGCGTGCTACGGCAACGCGCTGCCGCTGCCCACCGGAGAGCTGGTCGGGCCGTTTATTCAAGTGGTCGGAAAGGCTGAGCGCCGACAGGATCTCGACGGCGCGCTCCTGCATGGCTTCGGCGGAGAGCCGGTCCAGCGCGCGCATCGGCAGCAAGACATTGTCGAGAATCGTGAATTCCGGCAACAGAAAATGAAACTGAAACACGAAACCGAGCTGCGACAGCCGCGTGTAGGCCCGCTCCGCCTCGGCCATGTGTGCGGTGGCCTTGCCGTGGATCAGCACCTCGCCCGAGGTCGGCAAATCGAGCAGGCCGAGCAGATACAGCAGCGATGACTTGCCCGAACCTGATGGCCCGGTAATCGCGACGAATTCGTTCTCGCGAAACTGCAGGTTGATGTCGTGCACCAGGGTGGTCGGCACAATGCCCGGAAGAATGCGGGTGACGCCTTTAGCCTCGATCAGTGGCACCGATGACGATGCCGCCTGCTCGACCGGGCGTGAGGCGGTGGGGGCGCTCATGTCGCACCCCGAATGATATCGACCGGATATACGCGCGCAGCCCTGCGCGCCGGCATGTAGCCTGCGGCCACCGACGATATCAAAGCCACCATCCCGGCCAACACATAGTGCCAAGCCGAATAGGCCAGCGGCAGCCGATTGGCGTCAAGAAACGGGTTTTTAATTTCGACGGCGCCAAGCCCCAGACACAGCAAGTAGCCCAGCGCAAAACCGACGAGCGCTCCCCCCAAGCCGATCATCATTGCTTCGACCACGAAGATTGCCCGCACGGTCGCCTCGGGCAAACCGAGGGATTTCATAATAGCGATGTCGCGCGCCTTCTCATGGGTGATCGTTGAGACGATATTATAGGTGCCAAAGCTGGCCACCAGCAGGATCGCGCCCACAACTGTGTACATAATGATGTTGCGAATGACGAATGCGCTGAGGAGTTCCTCGTTGGCTTCCTGCCAGGCGACCGATTTATAGCCGGTATCGCTCTCGATCCGCTCGGCAATCGCCCGCGCCGACAGGTGGTCCGTCAGGCGCAGCCGCAGTTCGTTGATCAGGCCGGTCTGGCGCGCGAGAATCTGCCCGGTTCGGGTCAGCACATAGGCAGTGCCCTCATCGACCTGGCGAACGCCGCTGTGAAAAAAACCGACGACGTGAGCTCCGATGCGCGCGCCCTGGCTAGTTTGCACGGTGATGTTGGCGCCAATGCGGGCGCCGATCTTCTCCGCCAGCTTGTCGCCGAGGATGATCGCGTTGGTCGCGCGGTAGAGTGCGGCCAGCGTGGCGCCGCGCATCTGCTTGGGAAGGTCGGAGACCGCCGCCTCACGGCGTGGATCGATCCCCACGATTGCGGTGCCGACGTCGCGGCCGGCATAGCGGATAATGCCTTGCACGCGAACCGAGGGCGCGATTCCTCCCGGCACCCAGGCTTCGAGCGCGGCCATGGTCGCCAGCGGATTCTTGATGCCCGGGCGTCGCGCCTCCGGCGTCAGGCCGTGGATTTCGATGGCGTCGAACGACTGCTCCGCCGGCTGTCGCGGCGGCAGCCGGCGCTCGTCGTAGACCGTGATATGCGGCATCGCATTGACCAGGCGCTGGGTGAAGTCGTCCTGCGAGCCCTGCATCAGCGCTGCCATCATGATCGAAAAGCCGACGCCGGTGGCGACGCCGGCCATGGCAAATCCGGTGTGCCGCGCCCGGGAGCGAACGTGCGTCCAGGCGATGGTCAGGATCAATTTCATGACCCGCTCGCCGGTGCATCGATGACGCGGACGCGGGTCCCGTCCGCCAAGTCGGTGGACGCGGGCGAGGCCACCCGCTCTCCGTCGGTCAGTCCGGAGACGATCTCGACCGCCCGCGCACCGCGGATGCCAATCTTGACATCGCGCCTGTGCGCGCGGGCGTTGTCAATGATGAAAACCGAACTGCCGCGGATCGCATCCGCCGGTACCAGCAGCGCGTTTTGCTTTTCGCGGGTGACGACATTGGCCTCCACGCTCATTCCGGGCATGAGCGGCGTATTGTCAGGGAGCGCTATCTTGATGCGGTAGGTCTTGGTGATGACATCGCCCATCGGAGTGATCTCGCGCACCTGCCCGGCGAGCCGCTGGTCGGGAAATGCGTCGGTGCGGAACAGGACAAGCTGGTTGAGCGCAACCCGGGGAATGTCCTCTTCGTTGACCTCGGCCACCACCTGCAGCGGTTTGGGCACGCCAATCCGAAACAGAATTTGCCCGCCCTCTGCGATCTCGCCGACTTCGCCGTCTCTGCGCAATACGACGCCGTCCATCGGCGCGGTGATGACATAGTCGCTGATGCGTTCGAGCTGTACCGAAATCTGCCCCTGAATCTGCCGGAGGTCCATCGAGGCGCGCTCGAACGCCTGCGCGGTGGTGACGCCCTTTCCGATCAGCGCGCTCACCCGGGACATCTCGCGCTTGAGAAATTCCTCGCGCGCCCGCAACTCTTGCAATTGGGCCTGCGCCTGGCGATCATCGAGACGGGCCAGAACGTCTCCCTTGGCGACCGTCTTGCCCTCGCAATCGCAAATCTCGACAATGCGATCGCGAATGAGGCTGGCGACTTTGGCCCAACGCTCCGGCTCCACGCCGCCGGTGGCATAGACGATTTCGACCGCGGTGCCGCGTTGCGCCGCGACGGCGGCAACTTGCGGCAGCTGGCCATAAAGCCACCACATGCCGGCGCCCAAGACCGCGGCGATCACCAGAATCCAGCCAGCAAACCCGCGAATTTTCACGTACAGCGCTCCCGCTTGCCTATCTCGATCGAGGCATTCGAACGGTTCGGCCTTGATGCAACGCAAACGGCGTAGATCAGAGGCTATCAGGCAACGGCTCTGATTGTGCGTGCAACTTTGTCAAAAATTTCACCGATCTGATTTTCGCTCACAATCAGCGGCGGCGTCAGTGCAAGGGTATCGCCGGTGACGCGGATCACAATGCTCTCGTTGTTGAAGGCGTGCACCATGGCGTCGTAGGCGCGCCGGCCGGCGGCGTCGGGACGCGCGGCGAGGTCGATGCCGGCGGTGAGCCCGACGCAGCGGATGTCGAGCACATTTGGCAGTCCCTTCAAGCCCATCGCGGCGTTGGCCCAGACCGGCTCAAGCTTGCGGGCGCGCGCGAACAGGTCTTCCTCGCGATAGAGATCAAGCGTTGCAAGCCCGGCGGCGCAGGCCAGCGGGTGGGCGGAATAAGTGTAGCCGTGGAACAGTTCGATCACGTGCTCGGGCCCGCGCATGAAGGCATCGTAGATCGATTTCTTCACAATCGCGCCGCCCATCGGCACGGTTCCCGAGGTTACGCCTTTGGCGAAGGTGATGATGTCGGGCGTGACGCCATAGCGTTCGGCTGCGAATGCATGGCCGAGCCGGCCGAAGCCGGTGATGACCTCGTCGAAGATCAAGAGCAGGCCGTGTTTATCGCAGATCGTGCGCAGCCGTTGCAGATAGCCTTTCGGCGGCGGCAATACGCCGGTCGATCCCGCCATCGGCTCGACAATGACGGCGGCCATCGACGAAGCATCGTGCAGCGCGACGATGCGTTCGAGATCGTCCGCGAGATGCGCGCCCCAATCCGGTTCGCCCTTGCTGAAGGCCTGCTCGGCGCGATTGTAGGTCGCCGGCAAATGATCGACGCCGGTGAGCAGCGATCCGAAGAGTTTGCGGTTGCCGACAATGCCGCCGACCGAAATTCCGCCGAAGCCGACGCCGTGATAGCCGCGTTCGCGTCCAATCAGGCGTGTGCGTGCGCCTTCGCCGCGGATGTTGTGATAGGCGAGTGCGATCTTGAGTGCGGTGTCGACCGCTTCCGAGCCGGAATTGCAGAAGAATACATGGTCGAGCCCCGCCGGTGCGAGCGCCGCTACGCGGCTTGCCAGTTCAAACGCTTTCGGATGCGAAAATTGAAACGCCGGCGCGTAGTCGAGTTCGGCGGCCTGGGCGCGGATCGCAGCGACAATCGGATCGCGATTATGTCCGGCATTGGTGCACCACAGACCGGCGGTGCCGTCGAGCACGGCGCGGCTGTCGGGTGTGTAGTAGTGCATGTCCTTGGCGCGCGCGATCAGTCGCGGCGCGGCCTTAAACGCGCGGTTTGGCGTAAACGGCAGCCAATAGGACTCCAAATCGTTGGGGACCGCTGCTGATGTGGCTGATCCGGAAGGCATTCCATGCTCCACTCACTTGCCGCTGCGCGAGCCGGCTGCTACCAACCGCGCATTCACGGATGTAGCACGATGGCTGACAAAACCAACCGCCTCAAGGCGCGGCTACCGCGCGGCTTCGCGGATCGCGGCGCGCCCGAGATCGCTGCGACCCGGCGCATGACCGACGCCATCCGCGACGTCTATGAGCGCTATGGTTTTGAGCCGGTCGAGACGCCGGCGATCGAATATACCGACGCGCTCGGCAAGTTCTTGCCCGACCAGGATCGGCCCAACGAGGGCGTGTTTTCGTTCCAGGACGACGACGAGCAGTGGTTGTCGCTGCGCTATGATCTGACCGCGCCCCTGGCGCGGTATGTCGCCGAAAATTTTGATGCCTTGCCGAAGCCCTACCGCAGCTACCGCTTCGGCTGGGTGTTCCGCAACGAGAAGCCGGGCCCCGGCCGCTTCCGGCAATTCATGCAGTTCGACGCCGACACGGTCGGCTCGGGCGTGATGGCGGCCGATGCCGAGATGTGCATGATGGCCGCCGACACCATGGAGGCGCTCGGCATTCCACGCGGCAGCTATGTCGTCAAAGTAAATAACCGCAAAGTGCTCGATGGTGTGCTGGAAGCCATCGGACTTGGCGGCGAAGCGGGCGCGGCACGCCGGTTGACCGTGCTGCGGGCGATCGACAAGCTCGACCGCCTGGGTCCGGAGGGTGTGCGCCAGTTGCTCGGCGAAGGTCGCAAGGACGAAAGCGGCGACTTCACCAAGGGCGCCGGCCTCGATACCGGTTCGATCGATCGCGTGCTGGCTTTCGTCGGATCGAAAGGCGCGGATGCCAATGCAACGCTCGCAAACCTCGCGACGGTTGTCGCCGGTTCGGCGCAGGGCGAGGCGGGTGTGGACGAATTGCGCCAGATCTCGGCGTTGACAACATCGTCGGCTTATGCCGACGACCGTGTTCTGATCGATCCGTCGGTCGTGCGTGGCCTCGAATACTATACGGGGCCGGTCTACGAGGTTGAACTCCTGCTCGAAACCAAGGACGAAAAGGACCGTCCGGTGCGCTTCGGTTCGGTCGGCGGCGGCGGCCGCTATGACGGGCTGGTGTCGCGCTTCCGCGGCGAGCCGGTGCCGGCGACCGGCTTTTCCATCGGCGTCTCGCGGTTGCAGGCCGCGCTCACCATGATCGGCAAGCTCGCCGGCCAGTCCGCGCCCGGTCCGGTGGTGGTGACGGTGTTCGATCGCGCGCGCACCGCCGACTACCAGAAGATGGTTTCCGCACTGCGCGGCGCCGGTATTCGCGCCGAGCTCTATCTCGGCAATCCGAAGAATTTTGGCAATCAGCTCAAATATGCCGATAAACGCGGCAGCCCATGCGTAGTGATCCAGGGCGGCGATGAAAAAGCCAAGGGCGAGGTCCAGATCAAGGACCTGATTCTCGGAGCGGAAATCGCCGGATTGTCGAAAGACCGCGACGACTATCTCAAGAAACAGGCGGAAGCGCAGTTCGCTATACCGGAAGACAGGCTGGTCGAAGCGGTGCGCGAACTCCTGGTGCGCCGCGGGGTCAGTTGGTCCTAAGGCGCCGCCGCGATCGGTAATGGCGCGACCTGCGCTATCGTTGCGGCGGAGCGCCCGGTGGCAGTCCGCCCTCCATCATCTTTCGCAGGTCGCGGACATTCATTGTGTGGCCGCCCGGCATCATCATGTCGCCGGGCCGCTGGCCGGGTTTGCAAGCGCCGATCCACTTGGCCTGAATGGTCGTGGTGCCGCCGGCCATGCCCTGCGCGCCGGCCGGAATGCCTTCGATCTTTGAGGTGACCTTGACCGTATAGTTGCTGTTGAAGTCACCCGAGACGACGCTCTGCGACGCCGATTTCATGGGTCCGATCTGGCAAACCGCGTTGATCACGAGCGTCGCGCCGACTTTTCGGACTTCCTGCTTGGCGCAAAGGTCGGCGCTGAGATCGCCGCCGAATGCGTTCATCAGCTTGTCGGTTTCCGCATCCGTGCATTGCTGCATCACTTGCGGCGGCATCTTGCCGCCATCCTGATTGATAGTGACTTCCCATAATCCGGCACGGCGGGTTGGGAACTCCTGCGCAGCGGCGGACGACACGCAGGCAACACCGACAATGAGAACCGACAGGCAAGAGCGCATGGATTGGCCTCCTCACAAAAACTTCGCGGTGACGCCGGCCGATTACTCGCGGAGGCTGCCGCGCGTTTGTCGCCGCGGGCCGTGGCCAATCGGGCACGAGGCGCGCGTGCGCGCTGCCGGAATTTGATGGCGCGCAATATCAGGGCGCCACAGGCAACTGAACGCAATGTAATCGCCGTCCATCCGGTTCACGCTGGTGATGCGGCCATATTTGCCGTAACCCGCGCAGAAGCCGTCGGCGGTCTCTGGCGCTCGCGCTTCATTTTCGCATGACCACGGAATGATGCCGCCGGTGTCATTGCCGCGATAGATCGCAGAGATCTGGGCCGACGCGCTCGCCGTGCCCGTGGCAACAGCCAAAGCGATCAACGACAGACGCCATTCCGCGCGCATGCTGGCCTCCCGGCTATGAGTGCAAGATTCTAGTCGGCGCGACGGTCGATGGAAAGTCCGCGCCGGCGAAATGGCGCGGATATCGGCGCTGGCGCTATCCCGGGCGGTGTCGGCGCACTGTAGAAACAGTGGATAACTCAACGGGGTATCACGGTGGCGTTGCGCGCCGGCAACAGGCTTGAGCACATTCAGTGCCCGGTTGCTGGTCCGCTCTTGACCGGTCACGCCCGGCGCGGCACCGTTCCAAAATATTGTTCGATGGGGGAGAATGATGTGCAGACGCGCATTGTGGTTTGCGATCGCGGCGACCGCGCTGGCGCCGCTCCCCGCGCTGGCGACGAACCTGCTTGAACTGAATTTCTGGATGTCTGGTCCGCGCTATGAGGGCGTGTTACCGGCTTGCGATTCGGTCGCGGCGCTCGACACGATTTCATCGCGCTTTTCCCATAAGGAAGGTCGCTATTGGAATTCGAACCTTACCATTCAAGGCTATGAGCGAATTCGCGAAACGGCGTATCGGCCGTGGGCGCCCAATGCCATGCCGCGGCGGTTCTGCAACGCGCTCGCGCTGGTTTCGGATGGTTATAAGCACCCCGTGCATTACGCCATCAGTGAAGCCGGCGGCCTGCTTGGGACCAGTTGGGGGGTTGAGTGGTGTGTGGTCGGGCTTGATCGCAACTGGGCGTTCAGTCCGGCCTGCAAAATGGCGCGGCCTTAAGCGCCGGCCGCGTGTCGCCGCGAATTTGTTCTTGAAATGTTCTTAGCGCGCCGTCATAATTGCAGGCAGCTTGGTTCACCGTGCGAGGCTGTCGATGGTTGGGATTGCCGGTCGGGTCGTGGTTGTCGCGACCATATTGTTCGCAGCGGTTGCAGCATCGGCGCAGGATCGGCGCCAGAACCGGCCCGGCCAGTTCGATTTCTATGTGCTGGCCTTGTCCTGGTCGCCGTCGTTTTGCGAGGCGTCGGCCGAACGCGGGCAGGCGCCGCGTGAGCAATGTGGCGGGCGGCCTTACGCTTTCGTGGTGCACGGGCTTTGGCCGCAATATGAGCGGGGATTTCCGGAATTCTGCCAGAACCCGGCGCCGCGGCTCGATCGTAACATCGTCTCCGCAATGCTGGACTTGATGCCCGCGCCGCGGTTGATCTTCCATCAGTGGGACAAACACGGGGTCTGTTCCGGGCTTGAGCCGCGCGGTTATTTCGAGGCGGTGCGCAAGGCGCGCGCGCAGGTCAAAATCCCGGAGCCCTATATCGAGCTCACGCGCCCATTGACGGTGACGCCCGACGAGGTCGAGGAGGCCTTTGTCGGCGTCAATCCAGGCTTGAGCCGCAAAGGCATCGCGGTGACCTGCGATAGCCGCCGCCTGAACGAGGTCAGGATCTGCATGTCCAAGGACCTGCGCTTTCGGGATTGCGAGGAGACCGACCGGCGCGCCTGCCGCCGGGATCGATTGGTCATGCCGCCGCTGCGCGGCGGGCCGGCGCGCCATTGAACTATCGCCACGCATTCCACGCCGGCGGACCCGCCGACGTCATCAAGCATGCGGTGCTGGTCCGCATCCTGGTGCATCTGTGCAATAAGCCCGCGGCCTTTCGGGTGATCGATACCCATGCCGGCGCCGGTCTCTACGATCTGCAGGGCCCGGAAGCGACCCGCAGCCCGGAATGGCGCGACGGAATCGACAAAATTATGCGTGGGGTGATCGGCGTAGCGGAGCACGCCCTGCTCAAGCCCTATCTCGACGCGGTTTTGGCGCTTAATTCCGCTGACCGGCTCACCCGCTATCCGGGCTCGCCGATGCTGGCCCGGACGCTATTGCGCAGTCAGGACCGCCTGATTGCCTGCGAACTTGAGCCGAATGCCGCCGCCGCATTGGCGCACAATCTCGGCGGCGATCGGCGCGCCAAGGCCGTCGCAATCGACGGTTGGACCGCGCTCAATGCCTATATCCCACCGCCGGAGCGGCGCGGCCTGGTGCTGATCGATCCGCCATTCGAGGCGGTGAACGAATTTGCGCGGCTGGCGCAGGCGTTGGAAGCCGCCCATCGCAAATGGCCGACCGGCATTTTCCTGATCTGGTATCCGATCAAGCGGCGTCAGGATTCCGATGATCTGGCACGGCGCCTGCGTCGTTCGGCGATTCCCAAAGTGCTGCGCATCGAAGTCGACTACAAAACGCAAAGCGAGGCAGGGCGGCTTGCGGCTTGCGGTCTGGTCGCGATCAATCCGCCGTGGGGAATGGCCGAGGAGGTCGAGATCCTGATGCCAGCTTTTGCCAGGATTTTCGGCGGCGGCGGGCGCTTGAACTGGATCGCCCGCGCGTAACCGCGGGCGAATTTGTGGGCCGATTGCGAAACAGCGTGGTCCCCACTTTTCCACAGCCCCGGTTTAGCTTATTCCTATACATGGTGGCTTTGACGTTCCGCCTCCGTTGGGGGCCGGCGGAGTGACTGAGGCCTTGGGTGGCCGATGCCTTTCCCCGATTGCGGATGTCCGGCCGCGCCGTCGCGCCGTGGGGGCCGGCGGCGGCAACCACGGGGAAGGGAGTTTCCCGATGGCGATGGCAGGTACGGTGAAATTCTTCAATGCCGAACGCGGTTACGGATTCATCAAACCCGATGACGGCGGGCGCGATGTGTTCGTACACATCACCGCGGTCGAACGTGCAGGTCTCAAAGCATTGAACGAGGGACAGCGGATAACCTTCGATGTTGAGCCTGATAAGAAAGGCAAGGGTCCAAAAGCGGTCAACCTTGTCATCACCGGCTAGCAAACATCCGGGCAGGTTTCGTTGATTTGTCGTTTTGTCGCCGCGGCCGCATCGCGACCGCGCAAGCAAAGGTGATGTCGATCATGTTGACTGTGCGAACGAGTTTTGGTTCTCCGTTTGGCCGCAAAGCCCGCATTGCCATAAGTGTGCTCGGTCTCGATAGCAAAGTGAGTGTCGAGTCGGCGACGACGCAGGATCCCGCCGATCCCCTGCGTCAGCAGAATCCGCTCGGCAAAATTCCGGTTCTCGTGCTTGACGACGGCAGCGCGATTTTCGACTCGCCGGTGATCATTGAATATCTTGATCACCTGGCCGGCGGCGGCAAAATAATTCCGGCGGACGCCAAGGCGCGGTTTGACGCACTACGCCTGCAAGCGCTCGCCGATGGCATCATGGATGCGTCGATCCTGATCGTCTATGAAGGCCGTTACCGGCCGGCGGAGAAGCACGAGCAGAAGTGGCTCGATTTGCAGGCGGGCAAGGTCGATCGTTCCTTGGCCGCGCTCGAAGCCAAGCCGCCCGGTCTCGACAGTCCGCCCAATGTCGGCCAGATCTCGCTCGCCTGCGCGCTTGGCTACCGCGAGTTTCGGTTTCCCGGCATGCTGAAAAAGAATTGCCCGCGTCTTTCGGCCTGGCTCGATAATTTTGCCGCGCGTGTGCCGTCATTCGATGCGACCAAACCGCCGCCGGCGTGATCGTTACGTTGGTGCGAACGGTTCTGTTTGCCAATCAAAATACAAAGCCCCGGACCGACGGTCCGGGGCTTTGTCGATGTCGAATAATGGTTGGTCGATCAGAACCGGAAATTGACGCCGCCACGCACCATGTGGGTGTTGAACGAGACGTTGTCCGGGTTGATGCCATTGCCGCAGCCAAGGCCGCAATTGAAACTGCCGAGATTGACATAGAGGTATTCGGCTTTCGCGCTCCAATTGCCGGCGATGACGAATTCGAGGCCGCCGCCGACCGTCCAGCCGGCATTGGTGTCCTTCGCGCCGACAAATCCTGGCCGGCTCGCATCGATGCCGCCGAGCGCCAGACCGCCGGTGACATACGGCAGGAAGCGGTCGAAAGCATAGCCGACGCGACCGCGAACCGTGGCGAGCCAGTGGTTGCTGGTCTTGCAGCCGGTCACGCAGGCCGCGGTCGTGCGGCCGTCGATGCGGGTCCAATCGAGATCGCCTTCAAGACCGAACACGAATGGTCCGCCCTGCCAGTTATAGCCAGCGGTTCCGCCGATCATGCCGCCGGTAACGTCGAAGCTTCCGACGCTGGTCCAAGCCGAAGTGCCCCAGGCGGCGCCGCCGTTGAGGCCGATATAGAAGCCGGTCCAGTTGTTGCCCGGCATGTAAGCCGATTGTTGCGGGTACTGTTGGCCGCGCCGTGGCATATCGGCGGCGTCCGCCGTTGCCGTGACGACCAAGAGCCCCAAGCACGCCAGAATAACGCGTTTCATCATACACCCTCCTCGCATCGCGAAATTTGATAGTATTCTTCATTCATTTAAAGTCTAGCGTAAGGATGATGTAGGCTTAACCAAATACTTATTGTGCCAAATTCTGGCATTCCTGCCGCTGCACCGCCGCGAATATAGAAAACAAACTGTAAATATCGCGTCGTGATGGTCAATGAATACTTAAAGCAACCTCAGTCGGCGCGGGCGGCGGCCAACCTGCGATCGGCGGCTGTGCGGTCGCGAAACGATCGCGACGTTCAAGGCTGGCTCCGCGCGCGGCGAATTCCTACTTTGCGATGATGGCTGTTCCCCCGAAAACCCACGGCAAGCAAGACATCGACCCGACGACCGATCTGGTCGAAGAAGACGACGATCAGAGCTTGCCGGAGATCGAGACTGCGACGGACCTAGCCGCTGGCACCGGCGTGCTGGCGGCCGGCCGCGCCGCGGTGCTGCGCCATGTAAAGCTCGCGCCATCGTCGCCGGGCGTTTATCGCATGGTCGATGCGCAGGGCGCGGTGCTCTATGTCGGCAAGGCCAAGAACATCCGCAAACGCATCGCGGCCTATGCGCGGCCGACCGGCTACGATCCGCGCATCGAGCGCATGATCGCGGCGACGGCGGGGCTTGAATTCGTCTCCACCAAGACCGAAACCGAGGCGCTGCTGCTGGAGGCCAATTTCATCAAGCGCCTGCGTCCGCGCTTCAATGTGCTGCTGCGCGACGACAAATCGTTTCCGTACATCCTGATCACCGGCGACCATTGGGCGCCGCAAATCCTCAAGCATCGCGGCGCGCGCAACCGCGACGGGCGCTACTACGGGCCGTTTGCGTCAGTCGGGGCGGTCAACCGCACGATCACCGCGCTGCAACGCGCCTTCCTGCTGCGCTCGTGCTCGGACGGCTTCTTTGAATGCCGCACGCGGCCATGCCTGTTGCACCAGATTAAGCGCTGCGCCGCGCCTTGCACCCGCGAGATCGCGTTCGCCGACTATCGGGAATTGGTGCGCGAGGCGACTGATTTCCTGTCCGGCAAGAGTCGTGCGGTGAAGCAACAACTGGCCGCCGAAATGGAGAAAGCGTCCGCTGCGCTCGATTTTGAGCGGGCCGCGATCTATCGCGATCGTCTCGCCGCGCTATCGGCGGTGCAGGCACAGCAAGGCATCAATCCGCGGTCGACCGAGGAGGCTGACGTTTTTGCGGTACACCAAGAAGGCGGCTTTTTCTGCGTCGAAGTATTCTTTTTCCGTACCGGACAGAACTGGGGAAATCGCGCGTATTTCCCCAAGGCCGATCGGGCGTTCGACCCCGGTCAAGTGCTGGGCGCGTTCCTAGCGCAATTTTATGACGACAAGCCGGTGCCGGAACTGGTGCTGATCTCGCACGAGATTGCGGATCATGCGCTGCTAGAGCGGGCGCTCGAAGCGCGCAGCGGCCGCAAGGTCGAGATTGCAAGGCCCAAGCGTGGCGAGAAGAAAGATCTGGTCGACCACGCGCTTGCCAATGCGCGTGAGGCGTTGGGACGCAAGCTTGCCGACACCGCTTCGCAGAAGCGGCTGCTCGATGCGCTCGCTGAAAGCGTAGGGCTCGTGCGCCCGCCGCGCCGGATCGAGGTCTACGACAATAGCCATATCCAGGGGACTAACGCGGTTGGCGCCATGATCGTTGCCGGTCCTGAAGGATTTCAGAAGAACCAGTATCGCAAGTTCAATATCCGCTCGACGGCGCTGACGCCTGGCGACGATTTCGCCATGATGCGGGAAGTCTTGGCGCGGCGATTCAAGCGGCTGATGGGCGAAACGCGGGCGGCCGCGACCGCTGACGACGAGAGTGCCGACGGTGCGGATGCATCGCCCTGGCCCGATCTCGTCATTATCGACGGCGGGCGCGGACAATTGTCGGCGGCACAGGCGAGCCTCGCCGCGCTCGGTTTACAGGACCTGCCGCTGCTCGCCATTGCCAAGGGGCCGGAACGCGATGCCGGCCGCGAGACATTTTTCGCGCCCGGCCGCGAGCCGTTCAAACTGAAACCGCGCGATCCGGTGCTTTATTTTGTGCAGCGTCTGCGCGACGAGGCGCATCGTTTTGCCATCGGGTCGCACCGGGCCCGGCGCAAGAAGGATATCCGCGAGGCCGGCCTGCAGGAGATCCCCGGCGTTGGCCCCACCCGCAAGCGCGCCTTGCTCCAGCACTTCGGCACGCTCAAGGCGATTGAGCGTGCCTCGCCCGCCGACCTCGCCAGGGTCGATGGCGTGAGCGCGGAAATGGCAAAAAAGATTTACGATTTCTTCCACGATAAGGCGGGTTAGGCGGTCAAGGCGGGTCAGGGGGGCGCCGCAAGCTTCAGGTGCACGGTTTTGGGCTGCTGTGGCTCCCTGGGTTGGGGGCACCCACCCCGATACCTGCGTTATCGGGTTGTCCGAGCCGGCCAAAACCCCTGTCAGGGGGGGGGGGGGTCGCGCCTGGGCGCCATTGGTTAAAAGTCCGCAGCGCCGATGCCAGGCTTTCTAGCAACCCAGCCATGCCATGCTAACCACCGCCGATTTACAGGCTGGCGGAATGTAGATTTTTGCTCTATATATCAACGGGTCTACGCCGTCGGCGTATGATTATTTAATTGCTCCCAACAGAGCAGAGAATCGAGCCTCGGCAGGGAACCCCTGCTGCTGAAAGCGTTATCAATGGACCGAGTTCGTAATATTGTGGAGCGTGTCGCGGCGTTCCTTCAAAAGCGTACCGCAGCCTATTGTGAGAGTTGCTTGGTTGAGCGGTTGTTGATCGCCAGCCGCACGGCCATGCGCGCCGCGCTGGAGACTGAGCGCTTCACCTCGCGTATTGGAATCTGCCCTGACTGCAAGACTCGCAAGCAGGTCATTGGTTGCCGCACCAGCGCAACCGGTAAGGCTGCGGACAGCAAGGCAGCGTGATTGCGCGTTCCTGAACCGGATCGCACTTCTCCTGTGACGCTGCCATTGCAAAATCGGTCGCTTGCTAAGCACAGCGAAATTGGGCGCGGGCGTCTGCGCCTAACTTGCCGATCTTTGTGACATGGTCTCGCAGTGGCGGCGGTTGAGTTCGTCGACCAGCTTGCCGGTGTTGGCCTGTCGCAGCCGTTCCGAGCGCTCCATGCCCATGCCCCAGGCGCATGGCCGGATTGGTAGGTTGCGCCAGTCCTCGGCGGTGCGGTGCGGGTAGGTCGTTTCGTCGACTTGTTCCATCTCTGTCGTGTATTCGGCGGCAAGGCCGTTCGGATCGACGAACACGCTGTAAATGTTGTTGCCGGGCCCGGCATGGCGGCCAACGCCCCATTCGATGATATGGCCGGCAAGCTTCATGCGGCCTGATGCGCCCATCAGCCCGTCGAGATCGGGCAATTCGAATGCCATATGATGCAGGCCCGGCCCAGTCAGCTTGCCGAGCGCGACGCTGTGGTGGTCGCCCGAGCAGCGGAAGAAATCGATTCCGTCGGTACGGTCGGAAAGTTTGAAACCCAGGACCTCGCGCAGGAAAGTTTCAAGTTGCGGGTAGTCCTTCGATCGGAACACAACGTGCGAAAACTTCCGCGGCCGCCGTTTGTCGTCAATGGCGGTTGCGTGGCGCGCAACGTCGCAACTGAGGGTATGCCGAATTCCGTCGGGTGTGCGGACGCTGAAGCCGTAACCGCCGCCACCGATGGCGGGCAAGGCATGGGGAGCCGCGACGATGTCGACCCCCGCACCGACGGCTTTGGCATGGAGTGCGTCGACGGTGGCCTTGTCGGGCGCCGCGTAATTCGCACCTAGCACCTCGATTCGCGGACTTTGGTGTAGCGCGAGCGCATGGTGCTCGCGGCCGGTCGCGCGGAGATAAACCGTATTGCGGTCGCGGGCGGCAACATCGAGGCCCCAGTGTTTGGTGTAGAAAGCCTCGCTCGCTGCGAGGTCACGCACCGCCAAGTCGAGGCCGCGAATGTCATTGACGCGAGGTTCTGGCATGGCGCTGCTCCTTGTGAAGTTGACTTTCCAAGGCAAATTAGTTGCCATTGGCAATTGGCCGATTTGACTTGGATCAATTTCCGGCGGGCTGCATGGCTCGCCTGTGCCAGGAGAATGTCCGGCGTCGACTGGCGCGGCGGGGAGCGCTGGAGAGGCGGCACGGCTTAAACAGCGCATATAGGCGTGTAATTTACGATTAAGCGATGTGTAACAAGTCGCGCTTATGCTGCATTGGGCTTTGTGCTGTTGCTTGCTGACGGCACTGCGACAGCAAGGACAATTTGCGAGGCTGCGGTCTATGAACCGGCTGTCCTTTATCGGCAACTCGACGCTTGATGCCGAACGGTTACGCCGGCTGCTGACCGGGGTGTTCGATGTCCAATTCGTCGAACTTGCGCGCGTCGGCGGTGAGCGGCCTGATCGCTTCACCGTCATTGCGCCGGACTACGACGACGCGCCCAGCCTGATTAAACTCCGCCAGTGGATTAAATTGCGCCCGAAGGACGGCAGGATGGTTTTCGTGACCCGCGCTGAATCGCGGGTCGAGAATGCGCAAGCCCATGCCCTTGGCGCCACCGGTGTTGTGCACCGTCCGATCGATAGTGCCGAATTGTTGGAAAAGCTTTGGGACGATATTGCGGTCCTCGGCGACACAACGCCGGGGTTTGGTGCGCTAGGCCATCAAGGTGCGGCCGCGGCGCAAGATAGCCTGCGCGATATTTTCAGCGCGGCGAGCCTTGGCGATGCGTTAAAGGCTACGGCCATCGAATCCGCCGGTGCGGCGGTCGTTAACGATATCGAAGCGAACGGGCTCTCAACATGGATCGAGACCGTCCGCAGTCACCATAGCCAGACCTATCAACATTGCCTGTTGGTCACCGGCGTTGCCGTTGCGTTTGGGCAGCATCTTGGCGTCGGGTCCGCCGACCGTAAACGGTTGTCGATTGCCGGCATGCTGCACGATCTCGGTAAAGCGCGGATTCCAATTTCAATCCTGGAGAAGCCGGGCCCGCTCGATCAGGACGAACTGGCGATCATGCGGAAGCATCCTGAATACGGCGCCGAAGCCTTGAAAACGGCAGAAGGTTTCCAACCGGAAATGCTCGAAATCGTGCTCCATCACCATGAGTATCTCGACGGATCGGGGTATCCGCATGGTATCGGCGGCAACGAAATTCCCGATCTCGTTCGTATGATGACGGTCGCCGACATATACGGCGCGCTGCTTGAACGACGCTCATACAAGCCGCCAATGTCGCCCCAGAAGGCCTACGATATCTTGCTCAGCATGGGCCCCAAGCTCGACGCGGCGCTGGTGCGCGCATTCGCTTCCGTCACCAAGGTCGCGGCGTAGCGTCGCGAATCCGCCGCTTCCCGCCGGGAACGCGGAATGAGGCTGGCGCGCGCGCCATTTCCACGATCAAGCCCTTTGCTGAAAGTCAGCACCGGACTACGCTGCATGCGTTGGCGGTTGCGATGTCAACCGCGATGGGAGGAAGCGTATGCCGATATTTCGCATCGTGGCGCTCTGCGCCTGGTTCGGCGTCGGCCTTGCGTTCGCGTCGGGCGCTGCGCAGGCAGAAGCGGCGCGTACCATTAAGATCGTGATCTCGGTGCCGCCCGGCGGCACCATTGACCTCTTGGTCCGCGTATTGGCGGATTATCTTGGGCGGACCCGCGGTCAGACCATTGTGGTCGAGAGCAGGCCGGGCGCCGGCTCGATCATCGCCGCCGAAACCGTCGCGCGCGCCGCGCCGGACGGCGCCACGCTGCTGGTCAATTCGAACGGCCAGATGATCAGTCCGATCCTGCGCAAGGTGAACTTCGATCCGCGCACCAGCTTCGAACCGATCTGCTTCCTGGTCGATTCGCCTCAGGTGCTCGTGGTCAACGGTAAATCTCCGTTCCATACGTTGGGCGACTTCGTCGATGCGGCACGCGCCAAGCCGGGCGAGTTCTCAATTTCGACGGTTGGCCCCAACACGACGCAGCATATTGCGGTTGAGCGCTTCAAGCGTGTTGCCGGCGTCGACCTCACTTATGTGCCCTATACCGGCGGCGCGCCCGCCATCAATGCGCTGCTTGGCGGTCATGTGACAGCGGTGCTGCAAAACTACTCAGAGCTTGGCGAGCCGGTGAAGGCCGGCGCGTTGCGTGCGCTTGCAACCTCGACACGCGAACGAATTCCGCCGCTGCCGAACGTGCCGACCATTGCCGAATCCGGCTATAAGGATTTCTTCGCCGAGGTCTGGTTTGGGCTGGTTGCGCCGGCCAAGACGCCGTCGCCGATCATTGCGCAATATATCGATTGGTTCAAAACCGCGATCGAGGCGCCCGAGGTCAAGTCCAAGTTGGTCGCGCATGGGCTATATCCCAATCCGCGTTGCGGCGACGATTTTGCCGCGCATATCCAACGTCAGGTTGACGAATTCACGCGCGTCATAGCCGCGCTGAAACTCAAGGGCTGATCGGGTTTGCCGTCGCGCGGCGCCCCAGTGAACCTCACCGAGGCATGATCAGCAGGGTCATGCCTTGGATGACGTAGTAGCCGGCGATGGTTGTAATGATCCGTCCCGCCCAGATCCGATACTGGCGGTCGCTCATCATCTCCAGGAAGCGCCTGGCCAAAGTGGTGCCGACCATGGACGCCATGATCGCGAGGATCGCGAGCACCGGATCGAGCGTGCCGGCCTGCTCGATGATGCCGCCGAAATAGGCAAGCTTGAGGGCGTGTCCAATGATCTGACACGTCGCCTTGGTGGCGACGATTTCTCGACGATCAAGCTTGCCATCGAGGAAGAAACTGTCGATCAGCGGACCGGCAACACCGGTTAACAGCATCAATGTCATACAGGCCGTGCCGTAGAGCGTGCCTTGCAATCGGCTTTCGGGGTCGGGCTGCCAGTCGGAAGGAAACAATTTAATTAGGAATGGGCTCACCCCTAGAAAAATGAACGCTACGGGGGTGCTCGGAACGTAGCGGAACAATGACCAGGCGGCGAGCGCCACGAGGCATCCGAAGACGTAAGCGCCGACTGGCCTCCAGCATACGTGCTTGCGCCACAAGAAAGCACGCCAGCCGTTTGACGCGATCTGGGTGACCGCATGCAGCACCATAGCGGTCTGAATCGGCAGCAGGGCCAGCAAGACACCGATCAGGATGAGGCCTCCCGCCATGCCGAAAATGCCGGACAGGAACGACGTCGCGATCATCAGCAGGCAGAGCAGCAGGATCATCCAAGGCGTCACAGCGGGGCCTCCCTCGGTGCCGGTGTGATTCCGTTGAGCGGCGAAGACAAACTGAGATATGTTGGCCTAGCATCAATTTTGTTGATGCTCGTTCGGGGCTCCCGATGCGCAAATTGCCTCATCTCAACGGCATCAAGGCGTTCGAGGCAGCCGCCCGCAATGGCAGCTTCGCGGCCGCGGCCGGGGAGCTCAACGTCTCGCCCGCGGCGATCAGCCGGTTGGTGCGTCTGTTGGAACAGCGGCTTGGCGTCGCGCTGTTCGAGCGCAAGTCTAATCGCCTCGCGCTGACGCCAACCGGACAAACCTATCAGGCCGGGCTGACCACCATCTTCGATGCCCTTGCCAATCTCACCAGTCAGGTGACCTCATCGATCGCCGAGCGCGTGCTCACAATCGGCGTGGGGCCGACCTTCGCCATCCGCTGGCTCATACCGCGGCTCGCGGACTTCCAGAAAGTGGAACCCGACATCGAGGTGCGGTTCACCACCGGCGGTGTGGCGGCGCCGTTCGCCGACGATTGGACCTGCGGCATCACGCTGGGCGACGGGGAGTGGCCGGGATTGACCGCGGAGCGCATGTTCGCCGCCGATCTGTTGCCGGTCTGCGCGCCTCGCTTTGCTGCGGGCCTCAAGCGTGTCGGCGACCTCGGTGGGGCGACGTTGCTGCGGGTCGCGCATGCAAGAGAGGACTGGCCGCGCTGGCTCAAGGCAGCGGGCGGCGGGCGCATCAGCGCCAAGGGTCCAGAGTTCGAATACTATGGTCAAGCCATTCAAGCCGCCGCCGACGGCGTCGGCGTTGCGATGGGCATCCGCCCCTATATCGATGATGATCTTGCGGCCGGACGGTTGGTGGCGCCGTTCGCGGTCACCGTGTCCAAGGGGCAGCAATGGTATCTCGTCTATCGCGATTTCCGGAAGGACCAGCGCGACTTCGTGGCGTTCCGCAAATGGCTGCTGCGGGCGTCGCGCAGCCGGCACGCGTAGTCAGCTTGCCGGAGCTGCCCGCTCAATCGGCGTCATCTCGAATGAACGCAGACGACCGAGCCGTAGCACGTCGACGGTGACGCGCTTGCCGATGCGGCTGCGGTCGAGCAGGCGGATCAGGTCGTCAACGCCGGTGACCGGCCTGCCGTCGAGGCGGACCACGAGGTCGTGCGACAGAAGCCCAGCGCGACTTGCCGGCCCATTCTGGTCGATCCCGGTGAGCATTGCGCCGAGCTTGTTCTCGACGCCGGCTTCGATCGCGTGCCGCCGCGGTACCGGCGCGGTCTGCGCCGCCACGCCGACATGGGCGCGTCGCACGCGGCCGTGCATGATGATCTCGCTCAGGACGTGATTGGCGGTGTTGCTCGCGACCGCAAAGCAGATACCTTGCGCGCCTGAGATTACCGCGGTGTTGATGCCGATCACCTCGCCGCGCGACGACACCAGCGGTCCTCCTGAATTGCCGGGATTGAGCGCGGCGTCGGTCTGTATCACGTCCTCGATCGTGCGGCCTGTGGTGGCGCGCAGCGAGCGGCCGAGCGCCGAGATCACGCCGGCGGTAACGGTCGACTCGAAACCGAGCGGATTGCCAATCGCGATTGCGAGCTGGCCGCGGCGCAGCATCTTGGAATCGCCAAGGGGAGCGAACGCGAAATCGCGCGCCGTGTCAGCGCGCAGCAACGCGAGGTCGGTATCGGGATCGATCCCGAGGAGACGCGCCACAGTGATCCGACCTTCGCTGTCGGAAAGACGAATCTGGCGCGCGCCACTGACCACATGGGCGTTGGTCAAGCTGAGTCCGTCCGGCGAGATCACGACGCCCGATCCGACGCCGCCGCGCGGCTGCTCGCCGCCGCGGGTGTCGACGCGCACGACCGCCGGGCCGACCGTTTCGACCGCGGACGCAACCGCTTCCGAATAGGCGTCGAACAGGCCGCGCCCGTCGGCTGGATCGGGCGCAGCCGGCTGCGCCACAGATTGATCGGGATCCAACAGAGAAGCGAGGTGGGTGTTGAGCATGTTACAAACATTCCCGGGTTTGACTGTTATGTGGTCGTTCGCGGGCCCGGGCGAAAGTGGTCCGGACGCCGGCCGGATTGACGAAGGTGCCTGGGTGACGTGAAAGTGACCCGATACGCCAGTGGAGTGGATTTGACATTCGCTACCCACCTGGCAGCAAGCACGCGATGCGAATGTCAAATCCAAAACTCCACTAGCAGCTTATACTTGCTAGTGGTCCTTTGATTCTAACATTCGCAAAATCGCGCGCGGAAATGGTATGCGAATGTTAGAATCGGACCGCTAGCTCCGAATGCGCTGATTATTGTTGGTGTGTAATCCAACCGGCCCCCTTTTGAGTCCGGGCGAACCGGACTACATGTAGTCGATGGATGGGGTCACCAGCAGGCCGATTCCGGCCCAACCGTTGCCGGCGCGCCCCTTTGCGCTGCCGAATCTGCTGACTTATGCGCGCATTGTCGCCGTGCCGGCGGTGGTGTTGTGTCTCTTCTTTCAAGAAGTGCCCCGCTCCGGCGAATGGCTGCGTTTGGTTGCGCTGGCGATTTTTATCGCGGCGGGAGTAACGGATTTCTTCGATGGTTATCTGGCGCGCAAGTGGGGTGAGCTGTCCTCGTTCGGCCGCATGCTGGATCCGATCGCCGATAAGCTCCTGGTGTCGGCCTGCCTGTTGATGCTGGTGTCGGACGGCACCATTCGCGGCTGGTCGCTGTTCGCGGCGGTCGTCATTCTGTGCCGCGAGATTTTGGTGTCGGGGCTGCGTGAATACCTTGCCGGGCTTAATGTCCGGGTCGAGGTGACGCGGCTCGCCAAGTGGAAGACGGTTCTGCAGATGGTCGCGATCGGTTTCCTGATCGCGGGCGACGCCGGCGACGCGATTGTGCCGGTGGTGACGATCATCGGTTTGTCGCTATTATGGCTGTCCGCGCTGCTGACGCTCTATACCGGCTGGGATTATTTCCGCGCTGGGCTGCGCCATTTGATCGATTGATATAGAATTGCGATGTTTGCAACAGAGCCAAAACAGGTGTTGGCGTGAAGCTGCTTTATTTCGCATGGGTGCGCGAGCGCATCGGCAAGCCGCAGGAAGACGTCGAGTTGCCGGCGGGCATTTCGACGGTTGGCGATCTAATGGCCTGGCTTGCCAAGCGCGGCGATGAATATGCCCACGCCTTCGAGAATCCGCGGGTCATTCGCGCGGCGATCGATCGCACCCATGTTCGACCCGAGACCGCGATCGGCGGTGCGCGCGAGATCGCTTTCTTCCCGCCGATGACGGGAGGCTGAGCAATGCCTGCGACCATCCGCCTGCAGCGTGAGCCGTTCGACGCCGCCGCCGAGACGGCGGCGCTGACGCGCGGTCGGACCGACATGGGCGCGGTGGTCGCCTTCACCGGCATCTGCCGTGGCGCTGAGGATGGTGCGCCGATCGCAGCGCTGACGCTTGAGCACTATCCCGGCATGGCCGAGGCTGAGATCGCGCGTCATGTCGAGGAGGCGCAGTCGCGCTGGGCGCTGTTGGGCGTCACCGTCATTCATCGTTTTGGCCGGATCGCGCCGGGCGAGCCGATCGTCTTGGTGCTGGCGGCGTCATCGCACCGCCATGACGCCTTCGCCGCCGCCGAATTCTTGATGGACTACCTCAAGGCACGCGCGCCGTTTTGGAAACAAGTTGAGGTAGCCGGCGCCACCAGTTGGGTCGAGGCCAAGCAGTCCGACGACGGCGCGGTCGAACGCTGGCGCGAACCGGCGCCGGGCCGCCGCGACGCGGCGGAGTAATGCCAATCGCTGTTGCCTGTGAGTGTCTCGCAAGTCGCGTATGCCGGCTTTGGCGCGTAGGTGGGATAAGCCCCGCCATGACGAAAAAATTGAGCGCCGGACGACTTCATCCGGGGGCGGACGAGTCATCCGGCGCGTGCGCGGCGTGGGGCGGGGCGGGGACACGCCACGACAGTGCGGTAACGTGGTCAGGCGCAATTCGTTGCGTGGAACGCAGCGCCGCGCTGCGGTTTAAGTTTCGCGCGGTCGAGCGTTGACGCGATGGAATTCAGTATTGCGCGCAACGCCTGCGGATCGACACGGTCGGCTGCCATCACCATCCGCACCAGTGGGTCGGACAGCGCGTCGTCTAGCGTGAGTTCTTGATGTGGCATGGGTCCTCACTCTATTTGTGCAGTCAGTGACTCAGCGCGGGATAGTCGATGTAGCCCTTGTCCTCGCCGGCATAGAACGTCGATGCGTCCGGCGCGTTGAGCGGTGCGCGGTTGCGGTACCGTAGTGGCAGATCCGGATTGGCCAGGAACGGCACGCCGAACGCGACCAAATCGGCTTGCCCGCCCGCGATCGCCGTTTCCGCGCAGTCGGCGGCGTAGCCGCCGTTCGCGATCAAGGCGCCGTCGTATACATTGCGAATTAGCGGCGTGACGCGCACCGCGCCGTCGACCTTCATCGGTCCGGCGATCGCTTCCGATACGTGCAGATAACCGACACCCAGCTTGCCAAGCTCCCTGGCGATGTGGCTGAAGGTGGCGACCGGGCTGGAATCCGACATCGAGTAACCGGCGAAGTAGGGCGAGAGCTTGTAGCCAACGCGGCTTGCGCCGAACACCTCGACCACCGCCTCGGTTACCTCGAGCGGCAACCGCGCGCGCTTGGAGACGCTTCCGCCATAGGCGTCGGTGCGCTGGTTCGTGCCGTCGCGCAGGAACTGATCCAGGAGATAGCCATTGGCGCCATGGAGTTCGACGCCGTCGAAGCCGGCGGCCTTTGCGTTCTCGGCGCCCTTGCGGAATTGTGCGACAATGCCCGGGATCTCATTGGTTTCGAGCGCACGCGGAGTCGGGATATTGACCTTGCCGTTGTGCGTGAAGGCTTCGCCCGTGACCGGCAGGGCGGACGGCGCGACCGGCAATTCGCCGCCATGGAAATCAGGATGCGAGACGCGGCCGACGTGCCAGAGCTGCGCGAAGATGGTGCCGCCGACCCGATGCACGGCGTCAGTGATCCGCTTCCAGCCCTCGACCTGCTCGGGCGAATGGATGCCGGGCGTCCGAATGTAGCCGACGCCCTGTGGGCTCACCTGGGTCCCTTCGGTGATCATAAGGCCGGCCGACGCGCGCTGCACGTAATAGGTCGCAGCCACAGGGTTCGCGACGTTATCTTTGAGCGCGCGGCTGCGCGTCATCGGCGCCAATACCAGTCGATTATTGAGCGCGATATTGCCCAACGCGTAGGGCGAGAACAGTGTTGGTTGCGGTCGGACCGGGTGGGGGTGGTTGGCGGAGGGTTGGACGCTCATAAGGGGGCTCCTGATAATGCGACTCCGGCCAGGGGATGACAGGCAGCCGATGTTGTGTTACTGGTAAGTAACATTATATGATAGGTACTTACCGGTAACACCTGTGTCAAGAGGCCAATCGACCGTGAGCGCAAAAGCGTCTGTAGCCCCTGACAAAGCAGAGAGAATGCCGCCTCGGGAACGCATCCTCGCGGTTGCCGCTGATCTGTTCTATCGTCATGGGATCAGAGCCGTTGGTGTCGACGCCATTGCCGAGACGGCCGGCACCAACAAGATGACGCTCTATCGTCATTTCGCGTCCAAGGACGAATTGGTCGCCGAGTATCTGCGCCAGTCGGCCAAGGGGGAGGCTGCCTGCTGGGAGCGGCTTAACGCGCAGCATCCTGGTGATGCACTCGCGCAACTGCGCGCCTGGCTCAAAGAGATGTTCGGCCATGTCGTCAGCCGCGACGAGCGTGGCTGCCCGCTGGCCAACGCCGCGGTCGAACTGCCGGAGAAGGACCATCCGGCGCGGCGCGTCATCGAGGAATGCAAGTCTGCGACTCGTGACAAGGTGATCGCGCTTTGCCGCGCCGCCGGCCTCAAGGAGCCGGAGTTGCTGGCCGACGAACTCGGCCTGATGCTTGAAGGCGCGCGCGTGACCGCGCAAAGCGTCGGGATCGACGGGCTCGGCGCCCGCCTTGATCGCATGAGCGAAGCCCTGATCGCGGCGCACGCCCCGAAATAGAGCGACACGGAGGCTCGCACGCCAACTTGCCAGTATAATGCTGGTAATTCATGCTGCGCTCAGCCACGGGGCAAAGCCATGGTGCATCCGCTCGATCGCCGAATGTTTCTACAAGTGTTTGGCGGAGTTGCACTGCTGGCCGGCGGCGGCGGTGCTTCATTCGCTCAAAAAGGCGGTCAGGTCGCGCGTCTGATTCACGCGGCGCGCGGGCTCGAACCGATATCGGCGCGCATCGAATTCATCTCCCATGCGCTGCTTGGCACCCGCTATCGCGCCAATACGCTGATCGGCGGGCCGCGGCAGCCGGAGCAGTTCGTGGTCCGTGACGATGCTTTCGATTGCGTTACCTATTGCGAAGTCGTGCTGGCGGCGGCGTTGGCGCGCGACTACGGCGCTTTCGATCTGGCCCTAAGGAAAATCCGCTATGCCGATGGCGTCGTACGCTGGGATCGGCGTAATCACTATTTCGCGGAATGGATTCGCCGCGCCGTCGAGAACGGAATCGGCCAACCGGTCGCGCTGCCGCAGGCCGTGACAATTGAGAAAACTGTGCGTTGGAGCAATCTCGGTCGACGGCGGGTGTCGATCCTTGGCGTTCCGACGGATGCGGCGCTGGCGCATCCGGACGCGCTGGCGAGCGGCGATATTATCGGCTTTGTTTCGAAGCGGGAAAATCTCGATTTCTTTCACACCGGTTTGGTGATGCGCGGGCCACACGGAGAATTGAACCTGCGGCACGCGGCGCAGAGTCGACGACGGGTTGTTGAAGAGCCGATGGCGCTTTTTGTCGTTGCCAATGGCGTCCGCCATGTGGCGCTGCTGCGGCCTACGGAGATGTCGTTCGACCGCGCTTAAACCGGTGGCTATTAAGCCGCGGCGGCCTTGCCCTTGGGCTGCACTTCGGCGGTGTAATCGTCCATCAACTGCCGAGTGATGCTGCCGGGCGTGAAGCGCCAATCGGCGATTTCCGACACCGCGGTAACTTCGGCGGCGCTGCCGGTGATGAAACATTCGGAGAATTGCGCCAGTTCGTCCGGCATGATGCGCCGCTCGATCACTTCGATGCTGCGCCTTCGGGCAAGATCCATCACCGTGCGGCGGGTGATGCCGTCGAGGAAACAATCGGCGATCGGCGTGTGGATCTTGCCGTCCTTGATGAAGAAGATATTGGCGCCGGTGCATTCGGCGACGCGGCCTTGCCAGTCCAGCATCATGGCGTCGGCATAGCCTTTGCGCTCGGCCTTATGCTTGGAGATGGTGCAGATCATGTAGAGGCCCGCGGCCTTGGCGCGCGCCGGCGCGGTTGCGGGGTCGGGCCGGCGATAATCGGCGAGGTCGAGACGAATGCCCTTGAGCCGTTGCACCGGATCGAAATAGCTCGGCCATTGCCAGGTGGCGATGGCGAGATGGATCTTATTGTTCTGGGCCGAAACACCCATCATCTCCGAGCCGCGCCAGGAGACAGGTCGGATATAGGCTTCCTGCTGACCGTTTTTCTCCAGCACCAGCCGCTTGGCGGCATCGATCTCAGCGACCGAATAGGGGATTTCGAAATCGAGGGTCTGTGCTGAGCGCTTCAAGCGCTCGGAATGTTCGGTGCATTTGAAAATCTCGCCGCCATAGGCGCGTTCGCCTTCAAACACCGAACTCGCGTAATGCAGGCCGTGGGAGCAGATATGCAGCGTGGCCTCGCTCCAAGGCACGAGCTTGCCGTCGTACCAGATGACGCCGTCGAGCCGGTCATAGGGTTTCTCGGACATCGCGCTTCTCCATCTGGCCCATCGGCAAAGGTTACGGCCGTTTGCCGTATTTGTTGTACGCTTTTGCGTCGCGGGCCAACACCCGGTATGTTTCCGCTGCCGATGAACGGGCGCCGGCTGCGGCGGCGCAACGACCGGGCGTGGGGTTCGCGAAATGAGCGCTCAACCACGCTGGCAGTTGATCGTTATCAAACCAAGCGAAATATGTCAATATGGCTGACCTAAATGCTCCCGCCACTTCCGATCTCAGGCCTTCGGGCGGGGACCGCATCGCCCGCCAGGATGAGCCGGTCTGGGACATCATTGAATTGCTGTTCTTTGCCTATCGCGATTTTGTCAGCGAGCCGGACGATGTGCTGGCCAAGTTGAGCTTTGGGCGTGCGCACCATCGCGTCCTGCATTTTGTCAATCGCAATCCGGGCATGAAGGTGGCGGAACTGCTCGACATCCTCAAGATCACCAAGCAATCGCTCGGGCGCGTGTTGAAGCAACTCGTCGACCAAGGTTATGTGGTGCAAAAGGAAGGCGCCAATGATCGCCGCCAGCGGCTACTTTATGTGACATCGAAAGGCGAGACCCTGGCGATCAAGCTCGCGGGCTTGCAGACTGCGCGGGTCGCCCGCGCACTTGGCGAATTGGGTCCGAATGGCTATGAAGCGGCGCGCCGCTTTCTTACGGCGCTCATCGATTCCGACAACCGCGACGGCGTGCTGCGAATTATTGCGCGAGCCGACCGCGCGCGGCGTCAGCGCTCCTGAAGGGACGCGAGCCGATGGCAGCCGGCCGGGCTAAAATAAGCAATTTACCCGACGACGCACCGCATCTCTTGGTGGTCGACGACGACCGCCGGATTCGCGAATTGCTGTCGCGTTTTCTCATGGGCGAGGGCTATCGGGTCACCACGGTGCAGTCGGCGGCTGAGGCGCGCTCCAAGCTCGAAGGATTGAGTTTCGATCTCCTGATACTCGATGTCATGATGCCGGCCGAAACTGGCTTCGAATTTGCCCGCAAGCTGCGGACATCGTCGAACGTTCCGATCCTGATGTTGACGGCGCGCGGCGAGGCCGAGAGCCGGATTCAGGGGCTTGAGATCGGCGCCGACGACTATGTCGGCAAGCCGTTTGAGCCGCGGGAATTGTCGCTGCGGGTTGCGAGCATCCTGAAGCGAGCGCGCCCGGCCGCTGCGCCGCTGGCCGAAATCGTTCGTTTCGGGGAGTTCGTCTTCCATCTCGCACGCAGCGAGCTCAAGCGCGGCGACGATGTCGTTCATCTGACCGACCGCGAACGCGAGATGCTGAAGCTGTTGGCGACGACGCCCGGCGAAACAGTGACCCGCCTTGCGCTCGCCGGTGGCGGCAATGGCGGTGCGATTGGCGAGCGCGCCGTCGATGTGCAGGTCAATAGGCTGCGGCGCAAGATCGAGCGGGACCCGGCCAATCCGTTGCTGGTGCAGACCGTTCGCGGCATCGGCTACCGGCTGATGGTGGCGCCGTGACCGCCCTCGATACCGGGATCGCGGCGTTGCGCTCGGCGGCGAGGCGCGCCTATCGCGCCTATGACCGTGCCGGCAATGCGTTGCGGGACGTGATGCCGAAAGGCCTCTATGCGCGCGCCCTGCTGATCATCATTTTGCCGATGGTGTTGCTTCAGTCGGTGATTGCCTTCGTATTCATGGAACGGCACTGGAACTCGGTGACGCAGCGGCTCTCGGCGGCCGTGGTGCAAGATATTGCGGCGTTGATCGACGTTTATGCGACCTTGAAGGCCGACCAGGCGCAGATCCGGCGCATCGCGCAGGAACGGCTTGGCCTGGTCGTGGATTTTTTGCCGATCGCCGAAATGCCGCCGATCGGACCCAGGCCGTTCTTCTCGCTGCTCGATTATTCGCTCTCCGAGGAGATCAGCAAGCGCATCAGGCGGCCGTTCTGGATCGACACCGTCGGCCGGTCCGCATTGGTCGAGATTCGCATCCAACTTGACGATGCGGTGCTGCGCGTATTCGCTCGCAGGAGCGCCGCCTATGCGTCGAATTCGGAGATATTCCTGATCTGGATGGTTGGAACCTCGATCGTGTTGCTGATTGTGGCGATCTTGTTCCTGCGCAATCAGATCCGCCCAATTCTCAGGCTGGCCGATGCGGCCGAGAGCTTCGGCAAGGGCCGCGAGGTGCCAAGCTTTCGACCGCGCGGCGCGCTCGAGGTGCGGCGCGCGGCGCAAGCCTTCATCGAAATGAAAACCCGCATCGAGCGCGCGATGGAGCAGCGCACCGCGATGCTCGCGGGTGTTTCACACGATCTGCGCACCATCCTGACCCGCTTCAAGCTGGAGCTTGCGTTGATCGATGACAGTCCCGAGATCGCCGCAATGAAGAGCGACGTCAATGAAATGGCGCGGATGCTCGAGGCTTATCTCGCCTTTGCGCGCGGCGATTCCGGGGAAACCTCGGCCGCCACCGATATGACGGTTTTTTTGGACGAGCTGAAGGCCGAAAGCGAACGCAACGGTCACAACACCAGCGTCATGTTTCATGGACTGCCAATCGTGACTGTGCGCCCGGCAGCGTTCAAGCGTTGTTTGGACAATCTGGTGTCGAACGCCGCGCGCCATGCGCGTGCGATTTCAATCACCGGCCACCGCGACCATCGCTGGCTTACCATCATGGTCGACGACGACGGTCCCGGCATTCCCGCCGCCATGCGCGAGGAAGTGTTCAAGCCGTTCTTGCGGCTCGACGATGCGCGTAATCAGGACGAGGGCGGCACCGGGCTCGGGCTGGCAATCGCACGTGACATCGCGCGCTCGCACGGCGGCGACATCACGCTGTCGGATTCCAACATGGGCGGGCTGCGCGCGACGGTGAAGGTGCCGGTATAAGGTTCTCTCTACGCCGCCGCGGGCTCTTGGTCGCGATTGTCGCGGTCGCGGCGCCGCCGGAATGCCTGTTGCGCATTGCAGGCGGCTTCCGGAATCCGGCAGAGATCGTCGAGCAAGCCCGCCCAGCGCTGGCCGCTCGCCAGTGCGCTATCAAGCGCGGCCAGCGTGCGCGCCTGGGCGGGATCGTCGTCGGTAAGCCAGGTGTGCAGCACCGAAGAAAACAGCATGGCAAGACCCTGCGCCCGTATCATGCCCTTCGGCCCAGCGGCCGAAATATCGGCGGCCGTGAGCATCCATTGCATCGAGCGAACGGCGAGGCCGTTCAGCGCCAGGATCAGGCCCGGGTTCACCACGACCGACTGTCGCAGCGAACGCACCGCCGCCTTGTGCGGCGCCAGCACGTCGAGGCGGCGCATCAGCACGTCGAACAAGCGCTCGCGGGGAGGTTCCTCGGCCATGCCGGGATCGATGCCGTCGAGCACGGCCCGGTCGACCGCGCGCATATGCGCCGCAAGCAGCGCGATCTTGGATGGCTGCTTGGCGCGCAGTTCCGACAAGGAAATGCCGGCGCGCCGTGCGATGTCGGCAAAGCCGATATCGTCGAAACGCTTTTCGGCCAACAGCGCCATGAAGGCGTCCACGATCGGATCGGCGCCGCTATGCGATGATTGCGTGGATTCGTCGGTCATGGCCGGCTCCTCGATAGGACTATGTGCTCCGCAAGATAAGGCGACAACGGGGGCGGTTCCAAGGCGGCCGAAGCCTTTGGGCGCGAAGGCTTTGGCGCACGCATTGGGTTAACCGGCCAATTCGCGCGAGCGGCGCGTCGCGGCCGCAACCGCCTTGCGCAGCAATGGGTTGAGACCGTCGGGCGCCATCAGCAGGTCGAGCGCGGCCGCCGTCGTTCCGCCCGGCGAAGTGACATTCTGCCGCAAGACCGCGGGATCGAGCGGCGAGCGGTGCAGCAGTTCGCCCGACCCCGCCACGGTCGCGCGGGCGAGCCGGCCGGCGAGGGCTTCCGGCAAGCCGGCGGCCACGCCGGCCTGCGCCAGCGCTTCTGCCAGCAAAAACACATAGGCCGGCCCGGAACCCGACACCGCCGTCACCGCGTCCATCAGTGTTTCGTCGTCAATCCATTCGACGGCGCCGGTTGCCGATAGCAGGGCGTCGACCAGTTCGCGCTGGCGCTGGGAGACCTGCGGGCCGGCTACGGCGACCGTGATGCCGCGACCGATCGCGGCCGGCGTATTGGGCATGGCGCGTACCAGCGCGCCGCGTTGCGGCATGGCCTGCGCGAGAAAGCCGAGGGTGCGGCCGGCCATGATCGACAGCACCACGGTCGCAGCACCGAGATAGGGCGCCAGCGTCGGTACGACCTCGGGAGCGACCTGCGGCTTGATGGCGAGTACAATCGCGGCCGTTTCGCCAATGCTCTGAGGCGGCGGATTGAGGCGTAGGCCGCGGCTCTTGAGCGCCGATAATTCGGGCCCGGGTTGCGGCTCAATGACGACGACCGAAGCCGGCTCGAGCCCCAGCGCCAGCCAGCCTTCCAGCAGGGCGCCGCCCATCTTGCCGGCGCCCATCAGTACAATGGTTCCAGCCCGACCGGTAAGCGGGCGCGCGGTTGTTGAGGTCGATGTCGTCATGTGGCTTACGGCTCCTGGGTCCGTATTCTCGCTCTCTTCATGCCCGGGCATGGGTCCGGGCATCCACGTCTTAGATCACGAGGGATCGAAAACGAAGATGGCCGGGACAAGCCCGGCCATGAGGTCTGTCGGCAATCGGCGCTCTTGCAAGCGGTTAGGCTTCGCCGGCGGTATCGAACATGGCGGCGTCGATTGCTTGTTGCGCGGTCTTTCCGGCCCAGACCACGAATTGGAAGGCCGGGAAGTAGCGCTCGCAGGCATCGACCGCGGTGGCCAACATGGCCTCGCATTGCTGGCTGGACGCCTCGACCCCGCCGGCGAGCAGCAGGGCGTTGCGGTACATGATCAGGCCGTCTTTGACCCAAAGGTCGAAATGACCCAGCCACAACTGCTCGTTGATCATTGCAATCAGCTGTTGGGTCTCGGCGCGCAGTCGATCGGGAACCTTGAATTCGAAGGCGCAGGCCACGTGCAGGGCTTCGATGTCGAACATCCACGTGAACGACATCTGATAGTCGGCCCACTTGCCGCGCACCATGAGCGTAATCTCGTCTTCGCCCGCTCGCTCGAACGACCAGTCATTGGTCGAGGCGACGCGTTCAACGACCTCCAGCGGGTTTATGCGCGCCGGTTCGTTGTAGTTGATGAGGGACATGTCGTCTCCACCTTGCCGCTTGGAGTGGATGCGCACGCGACCGTGCAACACGCCACCGGGTTTTTTTTCTTACGCGGTCCCCGATGGAGCCTGGTTTGACTGGTCCGGGGCGAATCACTAAGCGATTCGAATATAACCGCTTGATTCCACCGTCCAAGGAGAGTGGGCACCAGTCCAGGTTAACGATTGGTGGATATTGGGTCGTCATCCACAACTTGACGACTCGCAGAAGTAGCAATGCGGGGCAGGGACTCGTAACCGGCGGGTTGCGGTTCAGTCGAACAGGCTCGACACCGATTCTTCGTTGGCGGTTCGGCCGATCGCCTCGCCGATCAGGGGCGCAGTGGAGAGGATTCGGATATTGGGCGCCGTGGCGACGGCCTCGGTCGGCTGAATCGAATCCGTAATCACCAGTTCCTTGAGCCGAGATTTCGCAAGGCGGGCCACCGCGCCGCCCGACAGCACGCCATGGGTGATATAGGCATAAACCGAGGTGGCGCCCTTCTCGAGCAGGGCGTCGGCCGCATTCACGATGGTGCCGCCGGAATCGATGATGTCGTCGACCAGGATGCAGGTGCGTCCTTTGACGTCGCCGATCACGCTCATGACCTCGGATTCGCCGGGTCGCTCGCGGCGCTTGTCGACAATGGCGAGCGGCGCATTGATGCGTTTGCCAAGGCCGCGCGCCCGCGCCACACCGCCGACATCCGGCGAAATCACCATAAGCTTATCGAGGTCAAACCGCTCCCTGATGTCGCGCACCATCATCGGGGACGCATAGAGATTGTCGGTCGGAATGTCGAAGAAGCCTTGAATCTGGCCGGCGTGGAGATCGAGGGTCATCACTCGGTTGGCGCCTGCCGTGGTGATCAGATTGGCGACCAATTTGGCAGAGATCGGTGTCCGTGGGCCGGGTTTGCGATCCTGTCGGGCATAGCCGAAATAGGGGATAACCGCCGTAATGCGCCGCCCTGATGCACGGCGCAGGGCGTCGATGATGATCAGCAGTTCCATCAGGTGGTCGTTGGTGGGAAACGAGGTCGATTGGATGACGAACACGTCCGAGCCGCGGACGTTTTCCTGAATTTCGACGAAAATCTCCATGTCCGCGAAGCGCCGGACCACCGCCTTGGTCAGCGGGACGCCAAGATGGGCGGCGATGGCCCCAGATAGGGCCGGGTTGGAGTTGCCGGCGACCAGCTTGATCACGCCGTTATTGGTGGCCATCGCAGTCTCCAAGGCTCGTCGGGTACTGAGGCTCACCCGATCACATGGCGGCGACCTGATAACAAGCCCGCAATATGGCTGGCAATACGACACGGCCCGAAAGTCCACGAATTTCGCGGGTTTTTCGCTGTGCGCCCGCGCGGGCTCCCGCGGGAATGGCGCCACCGCAATGGCTAATCCGACCGGTTAGTCCGACAGCGCGATGGCGTTGATGTGCCGCCCGTAATCGGCCTCGTTGCGATGCACCGACCGCCGATAGCTGTAGAATGAATCGGCATCGGCATAGGTACATCGGCCGAGATCTTCGATGCGGCCGATGCCGGCGCTCGAAAGCCGCGCTGCGATATAGCCGTTGAGATCGAACATAGCATGGCCCGGTTTAACGCTTGGCGTAAAGAAATGCGCATTGGCTGCGTTGTCCGATGTGAAGCGATCGACGAATTCCGGGCCGACCTCATAATTGGATTGCCGGATCATCGGGCCGGTCGCAGCGACGATAGCGTTGCGGTTCGCACCGCAGCGCTCCATGGCCGCGACCGTCGCTTCGATTACGCCGGTCAACGCGCCGCGCCAGCCGGCATGCGCGGCGCCGATGACGCCTGCATTCGCGTCGGCAAACAGAATAGGTCCACAATCGGCAGTCGACACGCCGATGGCAATGCCGCAGCCTTGCGTGACCAGAGCATCGGCGCGCGGTCCCGCATCCGGCGTCCATGGCTGCTCGACGGTGACCACATCGGGCGAATGGATTTGGTAGGGGGTCAGGAAACGATCCGGGTGAACGCCGAGTGCTGCGGCCATTCGTGCGCGATTTTCCGCCACGCAATCCGGTGCGTCGCGCGAGCCGACGCCGCCGTTCAGGCTTGCATAGAGTCCGGTTGAGACGCCGCCATGACGCGTGAAGAAGGCGTGGCGAATGCCGTTTAGCGATGTCAGCGACGTTGCGTGGAGCATGGCAATGCCCCTTACGCCGGCTTGGTTTGGCTGGGCGCGTGACGATCGCCGGTGTCGTTGGCTGCCGGTTCGGTCTCGAACCCCGGCAGTTCGCCCAGCGCGGGATCGGCAAATGCGATGGCCTTGAACATCCTGCCCATGCCGGTCGCATCCTCGCTGGTCAGTCGCGCCAGGGCATTCTTGACCTCGGAATTCTTGCTGAGCGGCGCTCCTTTTGTGAGCGCGTCGGCGCGGGTCTCGATGCCAAGACGGCGCAGCAGCGTGGCCTGCGTGATCGGACCGTGGACGCGGGCGCCAAAACTTTGGGCGGTTTGGGCCAGGGCCTGGAAGTCGACATGGGCCGTAAGGTCGAGAGCTCCCGGCGCCTGCAACGGGTCGGCATAGGCCTGCCGTCCGACCGCCTGAAGCGTATCGCCCACCGCGCTTTCGAGATGGCCGTAATCGATCAGCAGCGCGGCGCCGTGTGACCGCATGACCCGGCGACCGATCTCAAGCGCGATCCGGTCGCCGCGCCATTCAAAGATGTCTCCGATTGCCGCGTCGCGCAGCCGGGGCGGCAGCATTTGTTCGAACAGCGCAATGGGATCGCGCGCGTGGCTGAATTGCAGGCTGCCGTCCTCGGCGATCCGGATGACGCGTTCGTGCCAGCCGTCGACGCACATCACGGCCTGGTGGACCGGTAACGCGTCGATGAACTCATTGGCGAGAATGATGGTTGGCCCGTCCGGCACCTGATCGAGCGATTGGTGCCATTCGGTCGGCACATCGATTGCTGACAGCGCCTGCCGCTGGCGCTGTTCGAGCGTGGGGCTAATCTCGACCATATGAGCGACCAGCGCCTTGCGGAATTGAGGCACGATCTGCACCGCGCGCAGAGCATCGAGCATCATGGTGCCACGGCCGGGCCCAAGCTCGACCAGGCGTATATTCTCGGGCGATCCCATGAGCTGCCACGTCGCGGCGCACCAAAGCCCGAGCAATTCGCCGAACATCTGGCTGATTTCCGGCGCGGTAATGAAGTCGCCCCGGGCGCCGAACGGATCGCGCGTGATGTAGTAGCCGTGCTGTGGGTGGGTGAGACAAAGCGACATGAATTGCGCCACCGGCATCGGGCCCGCCGCGGTAATGCGGCGCCGAATTTCAGCCTCGATCGGCGAAAGGTCGTGCGTCATCGTAGTCATGCCTGTCGCTGGGGGCGTCGTGCCGCCGCGATGAGTGCGACGCCGGCGATCATCAGTGGCAACGACAATAACATCCCCATCGTGAGCCAACCGAACAGAAAACCGAGTTGCTGGTCGGGCTCGCGAAAGAATTCGCAGAACGTCCGCGCGATACCGTAGCCAAGACAGAACGTCCCGAGGATCGTGCCGGGCCGCTGGAGTGCGCCCCTGCGCATCATGATTGCCAGTACGACCAACAGCGCAATCCCTTCAAGCGTCGCCTCATAAATTTGGCTTGGATGGCGTGGCAAAGGCCCGGCACCGGGAAACACAAAGGCCCAAGGCATGTCGGTGGTGCGGCCCCACAATTCAGCATTGATGAAATTGGCAATGCGGCCGAGGAACAGTCCGATTGGCGCCACTGCGCAAACGACATCGCCGAGCGAGAGAATTGGAATGCCGCGGTGGCGAGCAAAGGCGATCACCGCGATCACACAACCGAGGAAGCCACCGTGAAACGACATCCCGCCTTTCCAGAGCTGAACGACCTCGATCGGATGAGCGGCGAAATAGGCCGGATTGTAAAATAAGACATAGCCCAAGCGTCCGCCCAGGATGATGCCAAGCGTGACCCAGAGGATGAAATCATCGAAATCGACGACGGTCAGCGGCGGCTTGCCGCCCCACAGCGGCTCCGACCGAAGGATGCGGCGGGCGTAGAACCAACCGCCGAGAATGCCCACGATATAGGCCAGCGCATACCAGCGGATCGCCAGCGGTCCGATGCTGATCAATACCGGGTCGAAGACGGGGAAGGGGAGGGCGAGAACAGGCATCTCTGATGAGGTCACCGCATAAGTACGGCGGTGATGCGGCCGCCGCTCGGGCGAAGTCAATAGATTGCGGAGGGATAGCGGCAAATAACACGCGGAAAGATCGCGAATGACGGCGTTGGCGCGCCCGCGGCTTTGGAAACGGGCTATGAACCCTTATGAACTAGGCTGGTGCCTTAGATGAGTGCCGCCGATTTGAAGCTCCTACAGCGCTTGCTGCAAATTCAGTTAGGAACTTCAAATCGAAAAGTGGCACTAGCCAGGTCTGGCCCGGGTGGACGGGCCGATCGGGTGCGGCAAGCGCCTTGCAAGGACGCCGGCCAGACGCCATTTTTAATCGACAAGATTCGGACGCGCGAGAGAGAGAGCCATGACCCAAACCAGCAACCGTTTCTTCGATGAAGTCGCGCGGCTGATGAACGACGCCGCCGGCGTGGCGCAAGGGGTACGGCGCGAGTTCGAAACGCTGGTCAAGACCCAGACCGAGCGCTGGCTGCGGGATCTCGATCTGATCAAGCGTGAGGAGTTTGAGGCGGTTAAGGATATGGCGCGCCTGGCGCGTGAGGAAAACGAGGCGCTCAAGGTGCGGATTGCCGCGTTGGAAGGCCAGATTAAGGCCTCTGGCGGTGGCGCGCAGCCTGGGCCTCCGGCAATGTCAGGATAGGCCCCGGCGGCATTGAGCGACCGCCCCAATAGGCCTGGTTTCGGGGGATCCCGGCGCGTTCCTGGCGGCTTGTGGCGGCTGTTGGCCGTTCCTTGTCATTCCTCGGCGTAGCCGCTAAACAACGCCCGCAATCGCGGCCCCGACACCCCTGGAGGCAGGCCGCAGCGTTATTATTCGTTAAAGCAAGGAATTCACGACAATGGCCACCGTCATGGAAATGAAAGCGACGGCGCGTCCGAAGGCCGGCAAGGGGGCCGCCCGGGCAGTCCGTCGCACCGGCCGCGTGCCGGGCGTTATCTACGGAGACAGCAAAACCCCCATCGCCATCTCGGTCGACCACGCCGAGCTTAAGCAGCGCATCTATGCCGGGCGGTTTCTGACCACGATCTATGAACTCGACGTGGACGGAACCAAGCACCGCGTGATCCCGCGCGACTTCCAACTCGATCCGGTGCGTGACCTGCCGGTTCATGTCGACTTCCTGCGCCTGAGCGCGGGCGCCAAAATTCGCGTGCGCATTCCGGTGCATGTGTTGAATGCAGAGCAGGCGCCCGGCGTGAAGCGCGGTGGCGCGGTCAATATCGTCACCCATGCGGTGGAAGTGATTTGCTCGCCGGAGGAGATTCCGGAATCGATCGACGTCGACATTTCCGGCCTTGAGATCAATTACTCGAAGCATTTGAGCGATGTCACCCTGCCGGCGAATATTCGGGTGGTGGGGACTGTCGACCAGACGCTGGTCACGATCGTCCCGCCGTCGGGCTACGCCGAAGAAATGAAGGCGGCCGCCGAAGCCGCCGCTGCGGCTGCTGCTGCGGCCGCTGCTGCCGCCGCCGCGC